>DASZPB010000061.1:0-187404 GCA_035550475.1 Bryobacteraceae bacterium
CTGAAAGACTTTGACCGCCATTATTTCCTCCCATAATAAAAATAGATTGCTTTTGGAGTTTATAACAAATGGGACCAACTCGGAGGGAGGAAAATACCGGGTAACGCTGGGGGAATAATTGTATTGCCGTAGAGGAATCGGGCTGGGATGCGAGCCGGAGTTTAGCTGAAGCGGGCGCGCTCGTGATTACGCACGAAGTATATGAAGCTGAGCTCTGCCCCGCTATAGCGCGCGGTGACCTGCCAACAACCCTCGCTGGGAAATTCCACACCGGTCATGATGAAGTAGCCGTCGGACGACTTATCCGGAATCCAGGAACCGCCAGCGTTGCGGGCTTGATCGAGCCGCTGGAGCGTCATGGAGAAGGGAGGCCGGGGTTCCGCCTGCCCGTCAAATCCCGGCATCCACCACGGAATCTTCTGCATTACGCCCTGGAGCACCGGACTATTTTGAAGGTAAGCCCAGATCTGGCGTGTGTCAAAGTAAAGACCGCCTTGAGAAGAGGTATCGAAGGCATACGGGCGTGGTGGGGCGAACAAGGGGTCGGGGCGGGTGGTGATTGGACATGCGTCGATCGAAGCCAGTAGAAGATACCTTTCGGAGTGAGCCGAAATGACTATCGATGAATCGATAGACTTCACCGGAAGAACATTCAGCTTGGCACGGTTTTCCAAAGATTCTGAGCTTTCTCTTGACACATACAGACTGTAGTAGTAAAACAACATCATTGTATGCGATTACCTGGCTTTTCGAGGCTTGAGCTGCAAATCATGGAGGTGTTTTGGCGTTATGGCAGCATCTCTATCCGGGAGGTGCAGGAGGCACTACCTTCGCCGCGGCCCGCCTATACTTCCGTTCAAACTACGATCTACCGTCTTGAGGCGAAGAATGCGGTGCGCCGAGTGCGTAAGATCGGAAATGCCCACATCTTTGAAGCGGCGGTAAATCGGAACGCTGCCCACCGCCGGCTGTTGGATTACGTGCTGGGACTTTTCGGAGGTCGAATCCAACCGGTGATGGCGCACTGGGCCGAATCGGGCAACATCACCGAGCAGGATGTGGAAGATGCCGAGCGACTACTGCGGCACCTCGCGGCGTCCAGATCAGGGAAAGCTAACCGGAAGGGGAAGAAAACGTGATTCCTTTCGCCCTCAACCATATCTGGCAATCCACCGTTTTTGCCGCCGTCGTTGCTGTGGTGGCGTTCGCGCTACGCAAACATTCCGCGCGTGCTCGCTTTTGGCTTTGGACGTTCGCCTCACTCAAATTTCTGGTTCCCTTCGCATTTCTCACTGTTCTCGGCAGCTATCTACCCCAGCGCGCAGGACCGAGTGCCACCGAACCGCCTACGCGAACGCTCACCAAACTGGCACTGCCGTTCGCTTCGGGGGACGTCTCGGCCATGCAACTCTCTCCTTTGAGCGAACAGTCCCCGATACCATCTTCCGCGACTTGGATACAAGGACTATTCGCGCTGTGGCTGGTCGGCTTCGGTTCGACGTTTGGGTATTGGCTCTTACAATCACTGCGACTTGCCGGGATTCGCGGAGCAGCGCGGCCAGCGGGCGGTGTCCTCGGGCAGTTACCGCTCCCCGTACTGTTGACCGATTCCAGCTTAGAGCCAGGTGTTTTTGGAATATTCAACCCCGTGCTGTTTCTGCCTACGGATGTCGCTGAGCGGCTTAATGCGGTTCAGTTGCAAGCCGTGGTAGCCCACGAACTCGTCCACGTACGGCGGCGTGATAATTTGTGGGCCGCTCTGCACGCAATCGTGCAGGCGGTTTTCTGGTTTCATCCTTTGGTCTGGTGGCTGGGAAGACGACTCGTTGCCGAGCGCGAACAAGCCTGTGATGAAGCGGTGCTGGCACAGGGCGCAGACGCAGAGGACTATGCTGCAAGTATCCTAGCGGTGTGCCGTTACTATGCGTGCGCTCCGCGAGCCTCTCTTGCCGGGGTCGCGAGCGCAGATCTCAAGCAACGCATCGCCGCGATCATGAAATTCGGCCCCAGACGTTACAGTTCTCAAATACGGGTAGGTCTAGCGGCGCTTGCAGTTGCGGCCGTCGTGACTCCCGTCATTTTGGGACGTGTCTATGGACAAACTCCGCAGTATCCTTCTAAGCTGACCTTTGACGTGGCTTCGATTCACGAATGGGGGCCGGGACAGGGACCGACTGGGCGGTATGCCGCCGGTGTCGAATTCTCAACCGGCCGTGTTCGTTCACGGTGTGCCAGTCTGCAGGCCCTGATCTTTTATGCGTACGGGCTCACAGGCTCGGAGCGGCTCGAAGGGCTCCCTAAATGGGGCAATGCCTCTTGTGGCTATCCTGATTCGGCCGGGACTTTCGCGATTGAGGCGACCATGCCAGCCAACACAACCATTGCCCAGTCGAGAGAGATGATGCAAAGTCTGCTGGCCGAGCGGTTCAAGCTTGCCGCTCATTGGGAAACCAGAAAATTGCCCGTGTACGCACTGAGGATTGCCGGTGGCAAGTCTAAACTCAAGCCGTCCGATCCCGACAAGGATCCCCCAAATCGGCCGGGTTCCATAGGCTGTCCAGCCGATGACCCGCATTGCCATATTGGCTTCTGCTGCGGATCAACGACGACTATCATCCTAGCGGGAACGCTCACCCATGCACTTGGGCGGCCGGTAATCGACAAGACCGGCTTAACCGGCTCCTACTTTTTCGGCGTCCTGAAGTGGGCAGGAGACGAAAGCGTTAGTTCATCACTCCCCTCGCTGCCCGCCTTGCTGCGCGAAGAGTTTGGCCTTGAATTGAAACCTGAGCGCGGGCCCGTTCCAGTCCTGGTAATCGACCACGCTGAAAAGCCGCTGGCGAACTGAGCGGACGTTGGATAAATCGCACAGCATTGTACGCCTTCCACGTGGGTCCGGGCTCTATCCGTTCTTTCCACTTGAAACCGCACGACCTTGACGAATTTACGATGTGCGGGATGCCATATTCCGGAGAGTGGAATCTCTCGTTCCAATTTTCTCGTCTTTCTCGCCCCGGCTGCAGTAGCCGGACACGAGCTATGTTCCACAATCCGGAATCAGAATCGGGTCTCCCTTTCGCCATCGCCTTCCCTGCGAATGTCTGCTACTGCTATCGGTAATGGTTGCTTCGCCAGTCCGAGTTGGAGGATTTGTGCGCAGAATCGTCGTCTCGATATTCTGGTTGATCAGCCGAGGGGTCATGCAGGAACCGTGCGAGTTAGATTCCAGCGAGGTTTGGAAATGAACGCCGAAACTTCACGTCGCGATTTTTTTCGGACGGCCGCCGCCGGCGCGCTCTCCGCCCAGGCATCTCGAGCCGAAGTCCCGCCGCGGGCTGTCCTGGAGCCGTTCGATTACCGCGGCGTCCGCCTTGGCAAGAGCCGGTGGCTCGACCAGTATCAATCCGCGCGGGACTACTACCTCGAAGTCTCCAACGACGATATCCTGCATGGCTGGCGCGCGGCGGCGGGCCTGCCGGCTCCCGGCAAGCCGCTGGGAGGCTGGTGTGCCCGCAACAGTGACACCGTCTTCGGGCAATGGCTGAGCGGGATGTCGCGCATGTATTGCGCGACCGGCGACACCGCCATGCGCGACAAAGCCGCATACCTGCTGGCTGAGTGGGCCAAGACTATCAAACCCGACGGCAACTGCAACATGGGCCTTTACGCCTACGACAAGACCGTATGCGGGCTGGTCGATATGGAGCGGTACGCCGGTCACAAAGAGGTCGTCCAGATCCTAGCCAGGACCTTGGATTGGACCATGCGCAACTATAGTAAGGAGCGCACGGCCGCGAGAGAGCCGCTCCTGAATGGCCGCCCGGGCGAATGGTATACCTTTGCCGAGAACCTCTATCGCGCCTACCAACTGACTGGTGACGCTAAGATTCGAGATTTTGCGGACACTTACCTCTACCACTCCTTCTGGAATGAGTTCGCCGATACCGCTGCGCCGCCGGACGCCTATGGTGTCCATGCCTACAGCCACGTCAACACCTTCAGCAGCGCGGCCATGGCTTACGCAGTCTCGGGCGATTCCAAATACCTCAATGTGATCAGGAACGCGTACGACTATCTCCAGAATACGCAATGCTACGCGACTGGAGGCTATGGCGCTATGGAACGGTTTGTGCGGGCCGACGGGACTCTGGGCAGAACTTTGGAAGTGGGCAATGCCAGCTTCGAGACCGTGTGCGGGTCCTGGGCGGGATTTAAGATGTCGCGCTACCTGATGGAGTTCACCGGAGAGGCTCGCTACGGCGACTGGACGGAGCGGCTGCTCTACAACGGCGTTGGCGCGGCGTTGCCTATCACCACCGGCGGCAAGCATTTCTACTACTCTGACTACCGTGTCGGCGGCGGCATGAAGGTCTATAAGGTGTCCCGCTACTCCTGCTGCTCCGGATCGTATATGCAGTGCGTGGCCGATTACCACAACCTCATTTATTACAAGAGTGCCTCCAGTCTCTACGTAAACTTATATGTGCCGTCCGAGGTTACTTGGAACGATGTTACGCTTACACAGGAAACCACTTATCCCGACACGGACACAACGACCCTTCGCCTGAGCATGAAACAAGACACACGGTTCCCGCTGAAATTCCGCGTGCCGGCGTGGACCCGCAATGGCTCGGTGAAGCTGAACGGCGCCTCTTTTAACACTGACGCAAAGCCGGGCACATGGGCTGAAATCGAGCGCACCTGGAAATCCGGTGACCAGGTAGACATCCGCATTCCTCTGCCCCTCAGCATGCAGCCTGTGGACAAACAGCACCCGAGGAGAGTTGCAGTCGTACGCGGCCCGGTAGTGTTGGTATTGGATGACTGGGTGTTCGAGGCGAAGCCGCGGCTGCCCGAGCCGGCCGACGTGGACAAGTGGCTGGTGGCCGACGACACGGCCGGCGTCTTCCGGCTCGTCCCGCCGGATGGCACTCGCGTGCAGGCGAAGTTCCGGCCGTTCTACGCCGTCGGCGAGGTCACTCCCTACCGTATGTACCATGACCTCGACAGCCTTCCCATCCCGATTTGGTAAGAGGATCCCTTCGGCATACGAGTGGAGACGCGAGTCTGTTTTGCTGTAGAGCGGAATCGAGAGGCATTACAATGGGTTCCCTGGAGGTTCTACTTTGTATCGAATTCTCATGGGTGCACTCTTTTGTGCGGTAGGCGCCGCATCCCTGTTCGCGCAGACGAAGACGATCGACAATCAAGCTTGTCATGTAACAGTTCCGGCGGATTGGAAGCCGTTGGGGCCGCATTCCGCGCAAGCCCCCGGCGCGAGTTTGTTCACCGCGACGGTGCGGCCCATCGATCCGGATCAGTACAAGATGACGGTCGACATGATCAAGCAAGGCAAGCTCGCAAACCTCAACGCGAAGGTGCTGGACGAGAATGCAAAGCGAGTGCTGATTCAAACGGAAATCAAGTCGGCGGCCGGGAAAGTGACGACTCACTATCAGGTGATGACCAAGGCGTCACCGGGGTGCCAGGGTAGCGCCGATTTTGAGGATTCGGCAGAGGCCGGCGCGGTGCGGAAGATTGTGGAGTCTACTACCGGCGCGCAGTAGGAGCGGGCTTCGCGAGCGAGTGGCCGTGCAAACTCCAGGGCCGGCTGAAGCCAGGCGGGCGCGGCCGGTTCATTTGATTACTTCGAATTCGAATTCCATGGCTTTGCCGCGCACAATATAGCAGAGATAGTGCTCCCAGAAACGGCGATAGCGTGGGAAGCGGTTCACCAGGAATTCGAAACCCAGGTAGCGCCAGAGAGACAGCAGCTTGACACGAACAGTGAGCTCGCGGAATTTGACGTTGGAATAGTAGCCGAAGCCGCCGTGGTTTTCGCCGAAGTAACGGAAGCTGAAGCTGTTCAAATGATGGCGGTGTGTGGGGTCGCAGAACGAGCTGAAATCGGTGTAATGCGGCGTCTCGATGCGCACCGTGCCGCCCGCGCGCACCAAACGGTGGAATTCCTCCATGGTCTGCAGAACATTGTCGACGTGCTCTATGACGTGGATCGCGGTGAGGCGGTCGAAGGCATTATCGGCGAAGGGATAGGGGAAACGGTCGAGGTCCGCCAGCACATCCGCACGGCTGGCGGGGTTGCGGTCGATTCCAATGGAACCCGGTTGTTTGTGAATGCCGCAACCGACATCGAGCCGTTTCATCCCATTCCCATTTTGAGGCATTCTTCGAGCGTCTCCACTGCGAAATCGCATTGATCGCGGGTCACGATCAGAGGCGGGCTGAGGCGGATGGTATTGTCTCCCGCGCCCAACACGAGCAGGCCGCGTTCGAAGGCGCGGCGCACCACGAGGTCGCGCAGATCCGGCGCCTTTTCGCGGGTCTGCTGATCGCGCACCAATTCAATGCCGATCATGAGCCCGAGGCCGCGGACTTCGCCGACGGTGGGGAAGCGAGCCGGCCAGCCGCGCAGGCGTTCCATCAGATAGGCGCCCTGCCGCGCGGCGTTTTCAAGCAGGCTCTCTTCGAGCAGCGCAATCGTCACGAGCGCCGCGGAACAGGCCACGGGGTTGCCGCCGAACGTGGAGGCATGCGCGCCCGGAGGCCATGTCATCAGGTCGGCGCGGGCCACCGTGGCGCCTAGAGGCATGCCGCTGGCGATGCCTTTCGCGACCGCGAAGATATCAGGCACCGCATCGAAATGTTCCGCCGCCCACATCTTTCCTGTACGCCCCGCTCCGGATTGTACTTCGTCGAAGACGAGCAGGATACCATGCTCATCGGCCACGCGGGCCAATTCATCGAAGAACTTCTTCGGCGGCACGACGTAGCCGCCTTCGCCCTGAACAGGCTCGACGACGATGGCGGCGACTTCATCGGCGGGCGCGATGGTGCGCAGCAACGTGTCTTCGATGAAGCGGACACACTCGACGGCGCAGTTTTCGGATTGCTTGCCAAACGGGCAGCGATAGCAATAAGGATAGGGCGCGTGCACGACGCCGGGAACCAGTGGTCCGAAACCGCGGCGCTGCACGGCCTTGCGCGCGGTAAGCGAAAGCGCGCCCATGGTGCGGCCGTGGAAGCCGCCGAGAAAGGCGATGATCTTGTCGCGGCCCGTGGCGTAGCGCGCAAGCTTGATGGCGCCTTCGATGGCTTCCGCGCCCGAGTTGCCAAACGAGACGCGGCGCGTGGCGACGCCCGGTGAGATCGCGGCGAGTTTTTCAGCGAGCGCCACCATTTCCTCGTAGAAGAAATCGGTGCCGGACATGTGGATCAGGCGGGCGGCCTGCTGCTGGATCGCTTCGACGACGCGCGGATGACAATGGCCGGTGGAAACAACGGCAATACCGGCGTTGAAATCGAGAAAGCGGTTGCCATCCACATCATCCACCATCGCGCCCGCGCCGCTACGCGCGACTAACGGATAGGAGCGCGTGTAGGAGGGCGATACGACGCGCTCATCGCGCTCGATGATTTCTTTTGCGCGCGGCCCGGGCAGCGGCTGCGAAACATGGGGCAGATCCGGACGAACCATCGTCTTTTCCATATTTGTCTCCTGGGTTTGAATTCCACGGCACGGGCCGATGGGAGATGCCAGCGCGGCCGGTGCCGGTCCACGATGCCGAGGGCCGGTGTTAGTCAGAACCGAACAAAGCCGGGCGGGAGGACGAGGGCGTGCACTCCATGCTTTTATCTTACCCGGAATGTCAGCGAGGCCGGAGGAGTGTAATTCTTGTAGCGATTGGGAAGAAAAGAAATCAGTACGGTAGCACCCGAAATCAACGAGTTACTGCGTAGCATGCGGAAAGAGCGGGAAGTTACATTTTGGCATTCATCTTGCACTTCAACGCTGGGTGGATATTCATATGGACTGGAAGAAATGGATGATTTGGATCGCACCGGTAGTGCTGCTGACCGGGTGCTCCAAGACAAACCCGACCAATACAGCGGCCCAGCAGCCCACGACTGCGGCGCAGCAGCAGGCAACGGAACAACAACAACCGGGGAGCGTACCCGCGCAACTGGCATCGGCGCGGGAAAACGCAAATCCTTTGATGGCGCGCAACGCGGCGCTGGAATCTCCGGGGAATGCGGCCGCAGCCGATGGTCCAGCGGCGGCACGACGCCCCGCAATGGTGATTCCACGCGGCACGGCGTTGCGGGTACGAGTGGATCAGACTTTGGACACACGCCGGAACCATGCGGGCGATTCCTTTAGCGCGACGCTGGCGCAGCCGGTGGTGCTGCACGGAAATACGGTGCTGCCCCGAGGCACGGTGTTCACGGGGCACGTGACGGAATCGCAAGCTTCCGGACATCTGAAAGGGCGCGCCGTGCTCTCGCTGCGGCTCGATTCGTTCCGGCTGAATGGGCGGCAGCATCGCGTGGAGACGCATAGCGTAGCTCGTGTAAGCAGCTCTCACAAGAAGCGCAATCTCGGATTGATCGGGGGAGGAGGCGGGCTGGGTGCGGCACTCGGCGCAATTGCGGGCGGGGGCAAGGGCGCACTGATTGGCGCGGGAGCAGGCGCGGCGGCGGGCACGGCGGGCGCGGCCGCTACCGGCAAGAAGGATGTAGAGGTGCCTGCTGAATCGACGATGACCTTCTCATTGGCAGCGCCGCTGCGCCTCGAATAAGCCTGTTCGACTAATGGCTGATGAGCACACCGACGGCGGAGGGCCGCACTTCAATCTGCTGGATATGATGTCCGAGTTCGAAGGGGCGGCCTACGGCGGCATCGGGATAAAGCGGCAGAAGAAAATTGCGAATCAGGAAATCGAGCGTGGAGCCCTGAATTTCCACGCCTGAGATTTCGACGCGCTCAACGGTGACGGTGGCTCGGCCGCCGCCGGATTGAATGCGCGCGGTGACGCTGACGGGACGTTCGCCGTCGATGAGTTTCGACACCAGCCAACTTGGCTCCTCGCCCTGTGCGCGGCGCAGCTTTCCAAAATCGACCAGAGCCGTGGCTGTAGCTTGACCAGCGCCGAGCGTGATGCGTGGATTGCGAACGCCGGGAGCGACTCTGGGAGCTTCTTCGGCGGCGTAAGCGTTCAATTCGAGCGGGGTGAATTCCACGCGCGTGCCGGGCTTCAGCCGGTCGTTCGTAATCAAATCGATTTTGCGCTGTGCGGACAGATACGCAGCCGAGGCGGCGCACAACAGTGGCGCGATCGCGCAAGGCATCCAAAACAGGCATTTCCTCACGTTTTGTTTGACGGATTGGAGGAGCGAAGCGTTGCCGGCGCCAGCGCTTAGCCCTCAGATTTCAGTGACCGCTTCGAAAGCACTCTTCGGCCTCAAAGCTGATGCGGAGTGCTGAACTCTGAGGTCCTCGGATATAATGGGACTCAAAACGAAAATTTATGTCATCCGAGGTCTCAAACCGTAGTGCGCGTGTGCCGGAATTGGACGAATGCCGGAAGCAATTCCAGGCTATTGCCGATGAAGCTCTGCAGATCTCTTCAGGCTTGACCGAAGCGCAGTTTAACTGGCGGCCGGCCGAAGATCGGTGGTCGATCGAAGAATGTCTGGCACACCTGATCATCGTGGGCCAGCGCGAATTGAAAGAAATCGAAAGAGCTGTGGACGACGCCATTGAGAAGGGACTGACGGGTAGCGGACCGTTTTCCTACGGATTTCTGGAGCGCACGATTCTGAACAAGACCGAGCCGCCGCTGGGGCACCAGTATAAATCACCACGGCGTTTTCTGCCGCTACACGGGCAGCCGCTGACGGCGGTGATTCCGACGTTTCGCCACTTGCAGAGACAATTGGCGCAGCAGGCGGAGCGGGCCAATGGCCTGGATTTGGCACGGGTGAAAGTGGCGACGCCCATTTTGCGCTTCATGAAGTTCGGCTTGGGATTTACGTTTGCGCAGATCGCGGCGCACGAACGGCGTCACCTGGCGCAGGCGCGGCACGTGCGCGAAGACCCGGCGTTTCCCGCATAAAAACTCAGTCGAGACTTGGCATTGCGCCGCTATTTGAGAGCGCGGTGCCCGTCGGCTTGCCAGCCTTCGGAATAGCCGTAGAGACGGCGAGCCTGATGCGTAATGGCGTTCAGGTCCTTCCAATACGTGCCCATGCGGGCGCGGATCAAGTGTGCGAATTCATCATTCTTTGGACAGGCATCTTTGACGGACTCGAGCACCCGGCGGCATGATGCCGGCTGAGGCGCTTCGAGGAACGTCCAGAGTTCGTCAAGACAACGTGCGGCAATGAGGTCCTCGTATTTAATGATGAGAGAGCGACCCTGCGCGGAATGGTGAAACAGAAAGAGACGCTCGTACTGGCGCGCCCAGCGGCGGGTGGATTCGAATAACGCGCGATCGAGGAGAACCGGAGTCACTGCCGAATCGCGATGCCAGGCGGCAAGCACACTGAAAACGGTATCGACCGGATGCCGCACGATGACAAGGAAGCGCGCTTCGGGAAAGCAGGCCTGCAGGAATTCCGGCGTGCGATCGCGTGAGTGAATGCCGTAGCGAATTTCCTTAAAACCCCACCGCGTGGCAGTCAACTGTTCAGGAACGAAGATGCCGCGGAGAAACCGGCGGAAGTGTTCTTCGAAGCCTTCGGAATTGAGCGGATTGTCCCATCCACCCCAGTAGGCGGGGTTGCGCAGACGCTCGACTTGCGCTGCGGGCGATTCACCAGGCACACGGATGTTGCGATGGCTGGCCGTATTCGCGGTCTTGAAGTAGGCATCCGCGAGGAAGCGCAGGAAACCGTTGTGCTCTCCCCAGATCAAAAATGCCGGATTCGAATTCACTACCGATTGCAGAAGCGTGGAACCACACCGGCCGGAACCGAAGATAAAGACGGGCGATTCGCGGGGGGTGCCGGAGGGAGCGGCCACTCAGCAGATGTTAGCACGGGAGCGGGGCGAACCATGCGGGCACCGCGTCTTTTTCAAGGAGGCCGCAATGCTGTATTTGGGAAGACAAAACAAGCGGCCTTTCGGAGATAGAACTTCGGATAACGTAAGCGCTCTCTGCTGGATTCCACCCAAATCATAAGCTTCGCACTTAAAAATCCTTTAATCAGCAAGATCTGGGCAATTTCTGATAATTATTGCGCTTAATAATAACGTTGACTGTAACGATTTTTCCTTGACTTGGGCTGAAAGTTGGCATAAAGTTCTGCTGATCGCTTTCAAATCACTTTGGTAGGGGAGAACTCTTGTGACACATCGACTGCCTTACGAGCAATGGAAGTACGCCATCGTCCGAGCGGGAGTTCTTTGTTCCGCTCTGCTGTTGCTGGCGTCGTCGTTGACCGTGATAATTGGGCCGGCCAAAGCGCAAGTTCTGTTCGGCTCGATTGTTGGGAACGTGACGGACGCGACGGGTGCTGCTGTCCCAGGAGCAACAGTCAGAGTCAGTTCGCAGCAAACCAATGAGACCCGCGAAGTCACCACAAACGACGCGGGCGGATACGTGCTTTCCACGCTGCCCGCAGGAACGTACCGGGTGTCAGTGACAAAGACCGGCTTTCGTACGTTTAACGCGGAAGAAACTCCGTTGAACGTAAACACTGTGGTGCGGGTGGATGCGGTGCTGCAGTTAGGTGCGCAGACGGAGACCGTCACCGTGACGGCAGCGAGCGCGCCGCTACAAACGGATCGCGCCGACGTCCATGGGGAATTCACGCCCCAGCAGATCGCCGAAATACCGCAGCCTACGCGCACGTACGAGGGCCTGCTGCAGAACATGCCGGGTATCGCGCCCCCGACGGCTAATGGCGGAGGAAACAACAACCCCGGTAAATCATTTCAGATCACGGCCAACGGCACGAGCCGAAGCGGTACGAACGTTCGCATCGATGGCGTCACCGACACGAACGCGTGGGTGCAATTCTACTCGACTTATGTGCCTTCGAACGAAGCGATTCAAGTGGTGAACGTGGTTACGACCAGTCCCGATGCCGAACAGGGTCTGACAAACGGCGCGGCGATCAATGTGCAAACCAAGAGCGGCACGAATCAGTTGCACGGCGCGCTGTTCGAATACAACATCAACAAGGAATTTTCCGCACGGCCCTTTTTCCTGCCTGCCAGCCAAGGCATTCCGAAACTCATTGAAAACGACTTGGGCGGCTCCCTAGGCGGGCGGATCATCAAGGACAAACTGTTCTTTTTCGGCAGCTACGAAGGCGACTTTATCAGCCAGGCCGGTTCCAACACGGTGAGCGTACCGACCGCGGATATCCGGTCGGGAAACATGGGCGCATCCAGCACGCCGATGTACGACCCCGCCTCAACGACCGCAACCGACGGCAGCGGCAGGACGCCATTCCCGGGTAACACCATCCCGGCCAACCGGATCAGTCCCATAACCCAGAAGCTTGTCGCGCTAGTGCCACAGCCGAATCTCGGAGCTCCCGGCGCCTTGGCCAACAATTATTACATCACCACGCCTATCGCGAACCGCTTACATAAACTGGATACGAAGCTCGATTGGAACACGAGCTCCAAGTTGAAATTCACGGGCCGGTTCGGTTTTCAGCCGTACAATATCCAACAGGCAACAGTTTTCGGCGATATATTGGGCGGCGGCAACAGCAAATCCCAATACGGGGACGTGATTGCCACGGCGGCGGCGATGACCTATGTGGCTACGCCGACTTTCGTGGTGGACGGTAACTGGGGGTTCACCAGGGCTAATCAAGTACTCTCTCCGCCTTCGGTAGATCAAAAACTCGGAGCAGACTATTTAGGAATTCCGGGCGTTAATCTTGGCCAGCTGCCTCTGGCGGGCGGCATGCCGAATTTCAACCCAAGCGGCTGGACTGGATACGGAGAGTCCTATCCCTATCTTCACTACCTCGATCCCATCTTCCAATACACCAGTAACGCAAGCTGGATCAAGGGGTCTCATAACATCCGGTTCGGGATTGATATCAGCCAGCAACACATGAACCATCAGGAAGTGCAGCCGACGAGCTTCACATTCAACGGCGGTGCAACATCGCTCAAGGGCGGGCTTGGTTCGAACCAGTTTAACGGCTACGCCGACTTTCTGCTGGGCCTGCCGCAGAGTTACCAAAACAGCGAGCAGGATACTCCCTGGATCACACTGCGGACGTGGCAATACAGTCTCTACATTCGCGACCAATGGCAGATCAACCGCAAACTAACGCTCTCTTATGGAACCCGGTGGGAATACTATCCGGTTCCGACCAGAGCCGACCGTGGAATCGAGTCGTTCAACCTGGCAACAGGAACGATTACGGTGTGTGGAGTAGCGGGGAATCCGAAGGATTGCGGCATTACAGTATCGAAGCGTTTATTCTCGCCGCGACTAGGGATCGCCTACCGGCCAACCGAGAAGCTGGTAATCCGGACGGGCTTCTCGCTCAGCCCGGAGCAGATCAACATGTATCGTGACGGCATCTACAGTTACCCGGCTCGAACCGACTTCGCGGGCAATGGCTTGACGACTTACACGCCGGTTGGGACGCTGGCCACAGGAATCCCGGTAACGCCCCAACCGGACTTGAGCAGCGGCACGCTGCCGGTTCCACCGGGATTGAACTTCGGCTTCCAGGGAGCGGTGCTGCCGCAGAATTTCGTTCGCGGTTACACGGAATCCTGGAATTTCACGATTCAGCGGGATCTGGGGCATAGTTGGATCGGCCAAGTTGGATATGTAGGCACGCACACGGTGCACCAACATACGCGATATAACATCAACTACGGGCAGGTTGGCGGAGGGTCCGTCAGCCAGCCGTACTTCCCACTGGGCATCGCCGGCAACATGGCCGAGATTTTGCCGTATGAGACCATGCATTACAATTCGCTCCAGGCTTCCTTACAGCGGCGATTTTCGAACGGGTTCTTATTCCAGGCCGCGTATACACGGTCAAAATGGATCGGAACCTGCTGCGACGATTCAGGCGATGGCGGGCCGGCCATCCCGCTTCCGCAATACACAGCGCTCAACCGTGCGTTGATGGGCGGCGACCGCCCCGACAATCTGCGCCTGATCGGTATTTATGAACTGCCTTTCGGTAACGGGAAGACGCTGCTGAATCATGGCGCGGGGGAGCAGTTGTTGGGCGGCTGGCAACTCAACGCGGCATTCAGCGCGTACTCGGGTTCCCCGTTTTCTGTCAGTGCTTCGGGCAATTCTTTGAACGCACCCGGCAGCACTCAACGAGCGGACCAGGTACTGGCGAATGTGAGTTACAGCGGTTCCATCGATTCCTGGTTCAACCCTTTGGCGTTCGCTCCCGTGACCCAGGCCCGATTCGGCACGGCGGGATTCGACACGCTGCGGGGACCGGGCGTGGTGGACCTGGATCTGGGCTTATCCCGCACGTTCAAAATCGGCGAGAAGTGGTCGGCACAGTTCCGGGCAGAGGCTCTGAATGCGACGAATACGCCGCACTTCCGGAACCCGAGCTCCAACGTGTCCAACTTGAGTTTGAATGGTGATGGAACAGTTAAGAGCCTGGGTGGATTTACTCAGATCACCGCAGTAAGTGCACCCAGCCGGCTGACGGATGAGCGGTATCTAAGACTGGGTTTGCGCATCAGCTTCTAGTGATCTCCGTTTGAATTATTGGCGTGTATGGGGGCGGGTATTCCTTCGCCGCGTCGGCCTTCCGGTCGACTGGACCCGCTGGAAAGCGGGTCCGGGGTCTGGAAAGGCCGGCCCCACGGCGCTAGTTGCTCTTGTTGCAACGGGCCATAACTGACGGCGCGGCACGCTTATTCCCCGGTATGTCGCGCCGCTGGAGGTTCTGCGTTTTACTTGCTAGGTCCTGGAACTAGGTGATAGTCGCGCGAGCCTGTTGTGTCGACGAAGGTAACGGACAGGTTGTCGCCAAGTCCCTGAACGTGACGGTAGATCCAGACCTCGTATGGATAGGGCGTCTGCGCAGTTCCACTTTGGTGAGCGTCGATCTCATCGGGTGGGCCGTAGACGATATACATGTGGCCGCGGTCGGTTTGCCAGCCGGGCCTGCCGGATGCCAACGCAAAATGCTGGTTGGCGTAAGCGATTCGGCGATAGTGTTCCTGCTTGAACTCGTTTTCGACCGTGCCGGGAGTGGGATCGCGGCGTACCCAGAACTGCTCGATGAACTTTTCGCGCTCTTCATCGGTGGTGAGTTTGAGGAACGCAGCCCGCTCGTCATCCGAGATGATGTAGACCACGTCTTCGTTTATCCATTTTCGATAAGGAGTAGTTAAGGGGCGTTCGACCGCATCTTGAAATCTGCGACTTTTCTCCACGAGCTGTGTAATCAACCTCGGCCGGGAGTTGTCCGACTGCGTCACGGGCGACTGAGCGGCGGTTTGTTTGGGCGGCGCAGATTGCCAGGCAGACAAAGTCACAGCCGCGGTTGTAAGAAGAATGGTCGCGGCGAATAGCGGCGCCCATGGGCCGACCGGCCCCTTCGGATAGAGCAAACGACGGACTCGTTCACGAGACTTCCTCCAGTGGCGGCCACGGCCGGTTCACGGGCCGAGCAGCGGTTGTATTCCAGGGTAGCCAGCGCGGTGGCATACTCCTGCGCATTGCCACGCGTAGAGACAACGACATCATCGCAACAGTTTTCGCGTTCGGCGCGAATCACGCGTGAGATCCACCAAACTGCGGGGTGATAAAACAGCAGGTCTTCCACCGAGCGCTGCAAAATATTGACGAGGTAATCGTAACGGCGGATGTGCGCCAGTTCGTGGAGCAGAATGGCTTCCACCTGCCCGGGCGGCAGTCCCGCAAGCAGTCCCACCGGCATGAGGATGAGCGGTCGAAAGTGGCCGAGGACCATCGGCGCATCCGCAAAGCACGATTCCAGTAGAAGGACGGGGCGCGTGACTGATATGCGGGCAGCCAAATAAGAGAGCTGATTGCTCCATGGCTCCGGCGCGCAACACACACCCCAGTGGCGCAAGCGGCGCGCGGAAGTCCAAGCGACGATGTGCCAGACAAAGAAGACGGCAACGCCGGCGACCCAGAAAGAGGCAAGCCATGGCACGAGGAAGGCGAGGCCGGAAGTCCACGAACTGGAGGCACTGAGCCCGGCGGGGACACTCCATGCAGGAAATGCGGGCGGAATCACCGTTCGCGGAAGCGGCGTGCTCGCGGGCAGCAGGCGGATTAAGGTGAAAACGACTCCGCCGAGGAGAACGAGTAAGGAGAGACACGCTGCTGCATAGCGAGCGCGCGGCGAACGGAGTGCCAGCAGCACGGCGGCAAGGGCGGCGGCGACGACCGCTCCTTCCCAGAGCGAATGAAGAAGCGTCCAACCAGCGGCGGCGGCAAGCGGAGTGCGCAGCCAGGCTTCGAGAAAGTTCATTTCTCCCCCTTGTGATACTCGTCGAGCAGCTTACGGAGCTCGGCGAGTTCCTCTTTGGAAGCTTTGCGGGCGGAGAGCGCGCCCATGAGGAGTGCTTTGGCCGAGCCGCTGAAGGCACGGTTCAACAGGTCTCCCGCGAGTTGGCGCTGGGTCCACTCACGCGGGCGAGCGGCCTGATAAATGTGGGCGCGCTGCTTTTCATCCCGGCGGACCAGGCCTTTTTCGGCCATGATCTGCATGAATTTCAAGATGGTGCTGTATTGCGCGGGGCGGCGGCGGCTAATTGCGGTATGGACATCTCGCACGGTAGCGGGGCCGATGCTCCACAGCACGGTGAGGATTTCGAGTTCGGCATCGGTGGGTCTGGGTGGATCGGTTGCCATCTACGAAAACTTTACTAGTAATGTTTTCGTATGTCAAGGAGATTTTGGATTGAGCTAAACCGGATTCCGATTACGCGAAGGCTATGCGGTACACGGCGCCTTTCGACAGGCGGATTTCACTGGAGCCATCCGGCTGCGGTTTCAAGCGGACACTGGTTTTCGCGGAGCGGATAGCGGCGATCTTCTGGCCTCGCGGAGGGAGAATGCGCCAAGTGGATGTAGCAGTGGGACGGAGACTGACAGATAACGCTTTGCCGTTTTTCCAGGCCAGATCGATCTCGATGCCGCCGCGAGCGCGCAGACCTTTCACTTCTCCCTCCGCCCAAGCCGAGGGGAGCGCCGGTAGTAACTGCAGAAGGTAGTGGTCCGGATTCTCATTAGCGGAATCGGCGTAGAGAAGGTGGCTTTGCAGCAGCATTTCGGTGATTCCGGAGAGCGCTCCGAAATTACCGTCGATCTGGAATGGCGGGTGCGCATCGAACAGGTTCAAGTAAGTGCCTCCGCCGCGCTGGTAATTGGTCCTTGTGCTATCGACGACGGTTAGTTGCTCGCGCACCAGGCGGAAGGCGTGGTCGCCATCGTGGAGGCGGGCCCAGCAATTGATTTTCCAGGCTTTGCTCCAGCCGGTGCTCTCGTCGCCGCGCAGTTCAAGGCTTTTGCGCGCGGCATCGGCCAATTCGGGCGTGTACAACGGTGAGATCTGGCGTCCGGGGTGAAGGGCGAACAGATGGGAGATATGGCGATGATGCACGTCGGGAGCGTTGAGATCCCAATCCTGGCCCCATTCCATTAATTGCCCGGCGCGGCCGACTTGCGGCGGACGAATCTTCTCCCGGGCGGTTTCCAGACTCTTGCGAAACGCCTCATCGAGCCCGAGCGTGCGGGCTGCCATTTCCGTGTTGTGGAAGAGCTCCCAAATGATCTCGCGCTCCACGGCAGCACCCGCACAGGTCCAGCCACGGACGCCCTGATCGGTCTTAAAACCATTTTCGGGAGAGGTGGAAGGGTTGGTAATGAGCTTGCCGTCCGCGTCCGGAACGAGCATGTGCAGACAGGCTTCGGCAGCGCCTTTCATCACCGGATAAATGCTTCGCAGGTATTGCGTATCACGCGTGAAGGAGTAATGCTCCCAAAGATGCTGGCAGACCCAAGCGCCTCCGCAGAAGAATGGGCCCCAGGGCCCACTGCCGCCGGGCGCCGTCCATCCCCAGACATTCGTGGTGTAGGCCATCACCCAACCGGGGGCGTTGAAATAGGCCTGT
Source organism: Bryobacteraceae bacterium (assembly GCA_035550475.1). Lineage (GTDB taxonomy): Bacteria > Acidobacteriota > Terriglobia > Bryobacterales > Bryobacteraceae > DASZPB01. The sequence continues at coordinate 17,915 of DASZPB010000061.1, forward strand.
GCTGTTTTGCGGCCGGGCTCGACGAGGCCCTCGATCAGCCGCAGCATCGGAGTGTGGCACTCGCTGAGGTTGGCGGTTTCAGCGGGCCAGTAGTTCATTTCGAAATTGATGTTGGATTTGTAATCGCAGCCCCAGGGCAGGCGGAGGCCATCGCCCCAGATGCCTTGCGAATTGGAAGGCACGGGGTTTTCGGGACGGCTGGAGGAGATGAGCAGGTATCGCCCGAACTGATAGAAAAGCGCGACGAGAGCGGGGTCTTCTTCACCGGCGGAAAAGCGCCGCAGCCGCTCGCCGGTGGGGAGCGAGACGTTGGCGGTGTGGCCGAGGTTCAGGGAAACACGATGAAAGAAGCGCTGATAGTCCTTGATGTGATCCTTTTTCAGAGCGTCGTAATTGCGGTCTGAAGCGCGATCCAAGGTTTTCGTCACGGCGGCGTGCGGGTCCGGACCCTTGTAGCTTTTGGTGTAGTCCAAGACGTAGTCGGTTCCGGCGGCCAGAAGAATCACGGCCTCATCGGCATCGCGCACGGTGATGTGATCGCCGGTGGCATCAGCCGCGCCGCCTTTGACGAGGATGCGGAGTTGAGCTTCATAGCGGAGGTCATCGGGCTGGCCCATGCTGGTGCCGGTCATGGTCAAAGTAGCGCGGCCACTGGCCTTGGTGGCCGCCCACTGGATACGGGAGAGGCGCGCGTCAAACGCAACAGCGCCCTTGCGGGAACAGGCGATGCGGATAGCGATGACCTGGTCCACCGCAGAGGAGAACATCTCGCGGGTCCAGACATCATCGCCCGCGCGGTAAGTGACGCCAGCTACGGCGTTGCCGATATCGAGCCAGCGGCGATAGTTGGTGACGGGGCCGGCCGCAGGAGAGAAATCGAGGCTCAAATCGCCCAGCGTCTGATACGAGCCATAGGTGCCGACGCCGGCGCGTCCACCGCTTAAACAAGTGCGCTGCTCATTCATCGCCTTATCGGCGTCCGGGTAGTTGGCCGCGTGGATGAGTTCGCGGATCGCGGGCAAAGCTTGGTAGGCTTCGGGCCGGTCGGCATTGGGCTCGAGCTTCCCCGACCAGACGCTGATTTCGTTGATCTGAAGCCGTTCTTTTTCGATCTTGCCAAAGATCATGGCGCCCAAGCGACCATTGCCGATAGCAAGCGCCTCCTCCCACTTTGCCGCAGGCTCCTGATACCAGAGCATAGTGGGCGATGGTGCGCTTTCAGCAGGCGCGCCGAGAGCGGAGAACGCAGCGGCGGCCGGTGCCAGTTGGAGAAAGGTTCGCCGGGTTGTTCTGTTCATGACGGTACCCCTCCGGTCACTTAGACCTTGCGGGGGTTAGCTTGTAAAACGCGGAGGCATGAGGAGCTATCTTAAAAGTCTCGCCGTCGCGGACGGTGCCTTCATTTTTCCTGGCCCAGAGATCACGCACGGCGCACTCGGAAGGAAGGCCGAGGTCACTCCAGTTGACGCGAATCTCTTCGGGGGTGGTGTCGCCGATGTTGAAGACAGCGAGGTACCTGGCAGGAGAGCCCGACATTTCGGCGACCCAGGCGACCTGATTGCCGCGGGTGAAGAGTTCCTTGCTGGCAGTGGCTTTCTGATCGACGGCCAACACTTCGCCATTGGTGATGAGTTTGGCGGTGAAAGCGTCGTTATCCGGCAGATTACCTCCGAACATCAGCGGAGAGCGCGCGATCGACCAGAGGGTCATCAAGGTCTGCTGTTCATCGTGGGTGAGTAAAGACATGCGTGGATCACCTCGCTCGGCGCGAATTCCGATGTGACCCAGAGGCAACATGTCGCCATCCGGCCAGTGGCCCTGCTGCACGTAGGGATTCCATTTGGTGAAGTTGGGAAACTGCCGTTTGAGTGAATCCCAGCGGTCCCAAAAATCGCCGGAGATGCGCCACATCTGGGCGTGCTGGCTGAGGAAGGCCGCTTTCGACACATCGCGATTGCCGGGCGAAAGGCTGAGGACGATGGGCCGGCTGGTGGCTCTCAGCGCGTTGCTCAAGGCGGCGATTTCGCTGTCGTGGCCGCTCGACCCGAACATATCGTCCGCCTTGATGAAATCAGCTCCCCAGGAGGCATAGAGTTCGGCGATGGACTTATAGTAATCCTGGCCGCCGCGAGTAACATCGACGCCGTACATATCGGAATTCCAACGACAGATCGACTGCTTGTCGGCAACGTCAGCCGCTTTGAGTTTGCTGCCATAGATGGGCAGATTCGTGTCTACGGCGCGGCGCGGGATGCCGCGCATGATGTGGAAGCCGAACTTTAAACCCTTGGAGTGAACATAGTCGGCGAGAGGTTTGAACCCTTTGCCGCCGGCCGAGGAAGGAAACCGATTGGTCGCGGGAATCAGGCGGCCATACTGATCCATGTTCAGCTCGGTGTTAGGGCGGTAGCCGTGCGACTTGGGATTGGGCTCAGACCACTGGATGTCGACAATGACGTATTGCCAACCGTCCTTGGCCATGTTTTTGGCCATGTAATCGGCATTGGCCTTAACCTCGGCTTCGGTGACACCGGTGCCGAAGGAATCCCAACTATTCCAGCCCATCGGCGGGGTAGGAGCCAGCATTTCCTGAGACCAGGCAGAAGTAGCGAAAACGACGAGCAGAAGCGAGAAGAAAATGTGCCCGGTGATTGAAAACGCATTCTTTTCTGGCAATGAAATCTCCTATGCGACGGATTCGTGTATGCCGAGTCCGAAACGTCTATTCGTATTTGTTCGATGATATGGCTAAGCCTCTAAACTGTCAATTAAAATCGTTTACTATTATGATTATTTTGGAGTTTGGCCGACGGCGCAAGGCGCTAGTGAGGGCTTCTCTCTCAGCGAGGGATCGTGCATTGTATCCGCATACAGACTTAACGCTGAGTTGATCGTGATTGCTCAGGGAAGCGTGCCCACTTTGGGCCAGCCGTTTTCCCAGACCATGGTGGAGATCTGTAAGGAGGAACGGCCATTGGAGCCGCTGTATGCGTGGAAGATCAGGTAGCTGGCGTTGTGTTCCAGGAGCACGGCTTCGTGGCCGGGACCGCGCCAGGTTGGGGTGGTCGCTTGAATGACCATAGTGCCGCCGCCTTCGGTCATGGGTTTGCCATCCGCATCGACATAGGGTCCAGTGACTTTTTTGGATCGGCCTACGCGGACGTTGTAAGTACTCTGTGCACCGCGGCAGCAGCGATCGAACGAAGCGAACAAGTAATAGTAACCGCCATGCTTCACCAGAAACGGCGCTTCGATTGAGCCATCGATGGGTGGAACGCGCGGACGGCTGGCAAGCGAGTACATCGTAGTGTCGGTCGTCGAGAATTTGCCGGTTTCGGGATCGATGCGGCGCATTTTAATGCCTCCCCAAAAACTCCCCCAATCGAGCCAGACGTCCTTCTTGCTCTCGATGAAGAGATTCGGATCAATGGCGTTCCAATCGTCCTTGTCCTGGTAGGAACGCAGGACCATCCCCTCATCCACCCATTTATAGTCGGGACTCTTCGGGTCCAGCGTGGCATTGGTGGCGAGACCGATTGCCGAGTTTCGGCTCCCAAAAGAGGAAACGGCGTAATAGACGTGGAACCTGCCGTTGTAGAAAGAGATGTCGGGAGCCCATGCGCCGCGGGCGCGGGGAATCTCCTTGGTGGCCCAGTCCGGCAACTTGTCAAACAGATAGCCGGCGGAGGTCCAGTGGTGCAGATCCGGAGAGCTTCGAATGGGAATTACGCCATTGCCGCCCCGTCCTCCGCCGGTGCAGAAGACGTAGTAGGTATTGTGATCCTTAATAATGGACGGATCGTGAACGCCTTCGAGGTCTCCGGAGAGCGAGAGCACTTCCGGATTGGCCGCGCCAAAACAAGTGCCGGCCAACAACAAGGCGGAGAGGATCGGAAGCATTTTCCGGCATTTCATAGCTTGAGAGTTTATCAGCTTAGCCGAAAGGCGTATACCGCCGGCTTAGCGAGGGTGCGTCTCAAAGCCGGACCAGTCATCGCACTAAGCAATGCGGTTTGTTCCACCGCCGAAGAATGCTGTTAAGATTGCCGATGCCGCCGTGTTCGACGAATCCCGGTGAGCGGCGGAACTGATAGCTCAGGAGAAATGACAGTGGCAACTGTAAGTGTGCGGTATATCGTAAATGACGTGGATCTGGCGATTGCGTTTTACACGGAGCATCTGGGCTTCACCATAGAGATGCATCCCGCGCCGGTCTTTGCGATGCTGCGGCGAGGCGATCTCCGTCTGCTGCTAAGCGCGCCGGGCGCGGGCGGCGGCGGCCGTGCCACACCGGACGGGAAGCTCCCCGAGCCGGGCGGCTGGAATCGCTTTCAGGTGGAAGTTCGAGATCTGGAAGGCATGATCGACAAGCTCCGGACAGCCGGCGCTCACTTCCGGAATGAAATCGTCACGGGAATCGGCGGCAGACAGATTCTGGTGGATGACCCTTCGGGTAATCCGATTGAACTCTTCGAACCTCCGTCAGGAGCCTAACGCCCGAATAGCGGCTCAGCCGGCCGCGGCCTGCGAGAGCAGAACCACGCCCACGACGATCAGACTGACGTGAATATAAAAGACGAACTGCCGCGCATTCAGGCGGTGGTTCAATGAACGCCCGAGGAACGTCGCTAGCACGACACCCGGCACGGACAAAAGATAGAAGCGGCTGACCGCGGGCGTCCAGAGGCCGGCCAGCCAGTAACCAAACATGCCGATCATGCTGGCGGGAAGAAAGTAGCCTTGCAAGGTCGCGCGGAAGCGGCTGGGGGACCACTTTCGCAGAGTGCCGTAAATGACGAGCGGCGGTCCATTCATTCCGTAGGCGCCGCCGAGGACACCCGCCGTAAAGCCGAAAAGCCAAGCCAGCTTGTCATTGGTAAACTCATGATGTCTGCGAGCGAGCGAGGCGTGTAAAGAAAATGCAATGATCACGATGGCCAACACGGCTTTGACGATGGGCTCGGCCACTTCCTTCAAAAGCAGTAGCCCCAGCGGAATACCCACCAGGCTCGCAAGCACAAGGCGGCCCGCGCTACCCAGGTGAACTTCGCGCCAATCCTGCACCACAGCGATTGCCGCAATGGTAATGGAGACGAGCACGGCGACGGGAGCGGCTACATTCACCGGGACGATCAGCGCAAGCAAGGGCACGGCGACCAGAGCTTCACCAAAACCGAATGTGGAGCGGATCACGCTAGCGATGAAAATCACAGCGGGCACTTCGATGGCTGCCAATCCCGGTAGAGACATGTCATTCCAGATTACATCGAAGGCGGACTTGCACTGGGCATTGCGGGTGAATGGCGTCGCCGTACACAAACGCACACCTTCTTTTCCTGGACTTTGCTGTACCCACGCCAAGCGTACTATCGTCGGTAAGTGTAGATCCCCGCAACCGCAAGGGATCTGAATGCCCTGATAACTCAGCTTCCATCCCGCGAGGAAGAAAACATTGCTGAAAACTTCCGAAATCCTACAGGCTTGGGGAAAGATTCTGAAAGGCGAGCAACCGTCGCTCTCGATCGAAATTACACGCGAATGCCCGCTGCGCTGCCCGGGGTGTTATGCGTACGAAGACGCGCACCTGGGCGGCGGTATTACGTTGCGGGACCTAAATGATCGTAAGGGGCAGGAACTCATTGACGGCGTGTTGGAAACGGTTGACCGGCTGCGTCCGTTACATCTTTCCCTGGTAGGCGGAGATCCGCTGGTGCGGTACCGGGAACTCCAGACGATGATACCGCTGCTGCTGAACCGGGGCGTCCACGTTCAGGTAGTTACCAGCGCTTTCCGCCCGTTGCCAGAGGAGTGGCCTTCCTTCGCGCCGATGCTATCTGTGGTGGTATCGATTGACGGCCTGCGGGCGGAACACGACGCGCGTCGGGCGCCAGCGACGTATGAGCGCATCCTCAAGAACATCGCAGGCCAGGGAATCACGATCCATTGCACGATCACGGGCCAGATGATGAAGAGGCCCGGCTACTTGCGCGAATTCCTGGAATTTTGGACTCCGCGCGAGGAGATCCGCAAGGTGTGGTTTAGCCTGTTCACGCCGCAGGTCGGAGAACTTCTGCCGGAAATGTTGAGCGCACAGGAGCGGCAGCAGGCGATTCTCGAAATGAGCGAGCTGCGTGCCGGTTTCCCGAAGCTGGATATGACGGATGGCACGATCCGGCAATTCGCGAACCCACCGAACAGCCCCGCGGAGTGCACGTTTGCGATGACGACGCGGACGCTTTCGGCCGATCTCAAAACGAGGATCACGCCGTGCCAGTTTGGAGGCGCGCCCGACTGCAACTCCTGCGGCTGTATGGCGTCGATGGGATTGGCAGCGGTAGCAGCCTACCGGCTGGGTGGTGTAGTTCCACTGAGAACGATTTTCAAAGCGTCGAACCGAATTGGACAGTCTTGGGCGAAGTACGCGGGCAGAGCCCCGGCGGGACCGGGTGAGCTTCCGGTTCTACGGTAGGGCTGCTCACACCGGCAGCAGGTGACCCAGGATCAGAGCGGCGGCATCTTCCACGCGATGCACAGTACCGGAGCGGCGTACGGTGGCGGCGCCCGGCAACACCTCGAAGATCCAGCGATCCCTTTGCGAGTCCGGCCCGAAGTCGCAGACTAGCTGCGCCGCGGACCGGTCGAGCGAGATCGCCAGGCAGGGTGTGGGCGGCGGCTGGCCGCAAATCTCCATGCGGTCAGAGTCACTGGATCGCTCATGAATGCTCCAGATGGTTTCCCCGGCATCGCAGTTATATTCGTGTATGATTGTCCAAAGCCTTCGCCGAAAGGTTTCCCAGAACACACTTACTAACTCCGGCGATAACTCGTTGCTTCTGGCTGGGGCCCGACTGACACCCTCCGTCATGGATCACCTCGTCCCACAGTTACTCGATTCGTAAGCGCTTTGGCGGGCGCAGCGCCTTTGTTCAACGGTATCGCCGACAAAATGTAAGAACCGTAAGACCTCATTTTCCCGAATGCAGTATTGCGCCGCGGTAGCGCTTTCGCTGCCTACACGCACAGTAATACCGTCCTTCAGTTCGGCGAACATATCTTCATCGGTGGCATCATCTCCGATGCAAATGGCGTCAACTTCCCTGCCCTCCATCTGTTCCAGTATCCAGCGGACGGCAGAGCCTTTGTTCCAGACTACCTTTGGCCGGATTTCGAAGACTTCTTTTCCTCCGGAAACCCGGAAATTGCGATAGCTCCCGATCACCGATTGCACTATCTCCATCACGGCAGGCACCACCGCGCGGTCCGCCTGCCGGACGTGCACACTCGCCGTAAGGCGCTTACATTCCACCAACGTGCCTGCATACGGTTCCAGGCGGGCGCGCAAGACGTTGCAGGCTGCCAGAAGTTGTACGCGCATTTGCTGCGCCTCGTGAACGGTATGCTCCAGCCCGGCGCCGCGAATTTCCAGGCCGTGATTGCCCGCATAAATCAGCGGCAGCGCCACACGGTTCTGCAGGTCAATCACTTCCCGCCCGCTGATAATCGCCGGCACCACGTCGCGTCTGCCGATCAGCGTCCGAAGAGCGGTCTTCAAATCCTGCGGTAAAGCGGCCAGGGAAGGAACGCTGACAATCGGCGCAAGTGTTCCATCGAAATCCATGAACAGAAAGACGCACTGGGCCTGAAGGATTCGCTGCCGGATGGCTTCCGCATCCAGCCAGACCTCGATGGGCGCCGTTTGCACAGGAGCAGTCATATAAGCGATACCTCCGCGAGTCCACTCACGCCGGCGGCCTGGCCGCGTGTGCGCGCGGGCAGTTCCGGTCTGGCGACTTGAACCAGGGCTGAGAGGATGCCGGAAGCCCAACGGTAAATGTTATTTGACTGAACCGATGCGCGCATGCGGGACATTCGCCTTCGGGCATCGGACGGCGAAAGGGTGAGCGCTGTCCAAATGGCAGCGGCAATTTCGTCCTCCGAAAACGGATTCACAAGAATGGCCGAGTTCAATTCCCCGGACGCGCCAGCGAAGCGGCTAAGAATCAGCGCGCCCTGCAGATCGTCGCGGCTGGCAACGAATTCCTTGGCGACCAGGTTCATTCCGTCGTGCAGGGGCGTTACCAGACAGAATGCGGCGAGGCGATGAAGAGCGATCATCTGTTCGGCCGGCAGGTTTTCGCGGACGAATTGAATCGGCTGCCAGGAACCCGTGCCCCAGCGGGCATTTACCGCCGCCACGAGCGCGCCGATTTCGTCCGCAAGCAAACGGTACTCGGCGATCTCCATGCGGCTGGGCACACCCACCTGCACGAAGACGAGCTTGCCGCGCCATTCCGGATGGCGCTCCAGAAAAATGTCGAGTGCGCGGATGCGTTCAGGAATTCCTTTGGTGTAGTCAATTCGGTCGATGCCCACGCCGAGCCTCACACCGGAGCCGATCCGCTGCTTCCAGGTTTCCATGGCGGCAGCGGTTTCGGCACTGTCGGCGGCCGCGCAATGACGGTCAAAGTCGATGCCGATGGGGAAATGGCCGAGCGTGGTGGTGTTGCGAGGGCTCAATACGCGGCCGCTTTCGGAGTCAACCACGGCTTCACTGAAGCGCGAAACGCTATGAAGGAAGTTGGTGTGATGCTCACGCAATTGGAATCCGAGTAGATCGTTGCCGAGCAAACCTTCGAGTAATTCCTCTTTCCAGGGGAAGCCCGAAAACACATCGGGAGTGGGCCAGGGAATGTGCCAGAAGTGCGCCACCGAAAGATTCCGGTTGCGCTCCTTGAGCATTCTAGGAAGCAGGCCGAAGTGATAATCCTGGATGAAAACGATGGCGGGACCGCCGGCTGCTTCCTCAATCACCGCGTCGGCGAAGATGCGGTTCACGGCGCGGTAGCTCTTCCATTCGGCGGAGGAAAAGCGCGGGCGGCGATAAACCGTGTGACACAGCGGCCACAAAGCCTGGTTGGCAAGGCCGCTATAAAATTCGCGGCGCAACTTCTCACTGATCCACACGCGGCGTAGTGTATAGCGCGGGCATTCGGGAGGAACCATCACGTGAGAGTAGCGGTCCACTACATCCCGGTCGGCGCTGCCGCTTCCTTGGGCAACCCAGACGCCGCTTGAGCCATCGAGCAGGCGGTTTAAAGCGGAAGTCACACCTCCGGCCGGCCGGCTGCACCGGATGCTGCCGTCGCGGTGCTCGTGAACGAAGGGTTCACGGTTGGAGACGATGATGAGGCGCCCGGCCTGGCCCAGCCGCTCCTGGATCACGGATTGCAGTTGTGAGTTTGAATACATGCGTCAGCTCAACTTATCCCGCTCGGTCGGGGAAAGCCGCCCGAGGGTAGCTTCGAGCACAATTGCCCCCCCAACATTCGGCGAGTGCGCCAGAATCAATTACTGCTTCGCTGCTCTTGCAAACTTGAGGATGTTCCCTCTCTTTCACCCTACGAAAGAGGCGTCGGTCGAGGGCATCCCGTGGAGGCACCAGGGGTCTCCCGAAAAGGCAGTAGAGAACCTGCATTATGGGTTGACTGCGCGACGGGGGTTTATGCTGGCTACTGGGGGCTGTCAACGACGTGAAGTGGAGCGGGATTTGGGTAAGGCTCGGCATTGGATTTGCGCTGCTGCTGGCACTCATCTGCGTTTCTACGGTCAGCGCGCTTCGCGAGACGTTTCGCAACCGGCAGCAGTTGTCCGATGCGTACCTGCGGCACGACCGGATCGCCGAAGCGCTGATGCGGATCCGTTCGGATTTGTATCTGGCCGGCATTCTCAAGCGCGACTTTCTGCTTGACCCCGCGCCATCTCACGCGCCGGAGTATGGGGACCAGTTCGCGAAGATCAAGGCCTCGACGGACCAGTACCTGCACACGCTCGAAACGCTGCTGACTCCGGGCGAGGCGACGTCACTTTCGCGCCTCCGCGCGGAAGTGGAGTCTTACATGCAGCCGCTCGAATATGCGGCCGATTGGGAACCGATTGCTTCCGGTACCATCCAGTGGGAATTATTGCGGCTGCAGTTGCGCCAGCGCAGCACCGCCCTGCAAATGGCGGCAGACATCGAGAAGCTCAACGCGCGGGATCTTTCGCTTCAGCGGGACAAGGTGCGGATTTCCGAAGAGCAGTTCCGAAGGTTCCTTTCGATCACGGCGTTCAGTTCGCTGTTTCTCGGCGTGCTGATTGCGGGCCTGACGGTGTGGCACATGCGCCGTTTGGAAAGGATATCAGAGGAAGCCAAATCGGAACTGAGAGAACTCTCCCATCAAGTAGTAAAAGTGCAGGAGCAGGAACGGAAGACGATCTCCCGCGAATTGCACGACGAGGTGGGGCAAATGCTCACCGGTCTTCGTATGGAACTGGGCAATCTGGATGGTCCACATGCCCAGAAAGATCCGGCCTTTTACCAGCGCCTGCTCGAAACCAAACGCATCGCCGAACACAGCCTGCGCACGGTGCGGAATATGGCGATGTTGCTGCGGCCTTCCATGCTCGATGATCTGGGACTTTCGCCGGCGCTGCGATGGCAAGCCCGGGAATTCACCCAGCACAGCGAGGTTCCGGTGGAGCTTTCGATCGAAGGGGACGTAGACACCGTCTCGGACGATTTGCGCACCTGCATCTACCGGGTTGTCCAGGAGGCGCTGACCAACGCCGCGCGCCACGCTCGCGCCCGGCATATTCGCGTGAGCATCGAACGGCATGCGCAGACGGTAACAGCGGTGATCGAAGATGACGGCGTCGGGTTCGACCGCTACAAGACCGGAAAGCGCGGCCTGGGATTACTCGGCATGGAAGAACGGGTGCGCGAACTGAACGGCACGTTCGACATCAAATCTCACCCAGGGTCGGGCACGCGGATTCTCATCCACCTGCCCGTCCCAGAGAGGGTTAATGAGCTTTCGAGTGTTAATAGCGGATGACCATGGCATTGTTCGGCAGGGCTTGCGGGCGCTTTTGGAAAAGTCGGCGGAAGTTTCTGTGGTCGGAGAGGCAGCCGATGGCCGTGAAGCAGTGCGGCTCGCGGGAGAGCTGCAACCAGACATCATCGTGATGGATATCGCGATGCCGCTGCTCAATGGCGTCGACGCCGCTTCGCAGATCATCAGCCGGAACGCTGATATCAAAGTGATTGTCCTGAGCATGCACTCGGACGAAAGCTACATTTTGCGGGCGCTCTCGGCGGGAGCGAAAGGCTACTTACTCAAAGATTCGGCCGAGGGCGACATTCTGCCCGCGGTACGCGCGGTCGCGCAGGGGCGCCCGTACTTTAGCCCCGTGATTGCGGCCACGCTGCTCGAAGAATATCTGCAGACAATGAAGAAGCACAAGGTGGAGGACTCCTACGATCTGTTGACGGACCGCGAAAAAGAAGTGCTGCAGCTTCTAGCCGAAGGCAAATCGAACAAAGAAGTGGCAGCACTGCTGGATCTGAGCCCATATACGGTTGAGTCTCACCGCACAAACCTCATGCAAAAACTCAACCTCCACAACACGGCGGAGATTGTGCTTTACGCAGTCAGGAAGAACATCATCCTTCCTTGAGGCGGCGTGGAACGGAGCGGCGAGCAGCCGCTCCGCGCGTTAGACGTAAATCGGTTCGAGCGTTTTTACCACGTATGCGCCGCAGCGTTCGTAGCTGACGCGCGGGCCCTGGCGCGCGATGTCGAGGTCTACAATCAGGTAGCCCTTCCACGAAATGGACTTCAGCGCCCGATGGCAGCCGGGGAAATCGACGTCGCCATCGCCGAGATCATAGATGTTTTGCAGGAAGCTACCAGTGCCGCTGCCACGCTTCGCATCTTTATAGTCGGCGAGCATGAGGCGGTGCTTGTATTTTTCCAGAATCTTGGCTGCATCCATGCCGGCGAGGTGAAGATGCGCGGTGTCGGGAGAGAGCCAGAACAGCTTGGGATCGGTCATCTCCATGCAGCGCGTCAATTCCTCTTCGGTCTGCACCATTTCTCCCATGTGGTTGTGCAGGCCCGCTTTGAATCCCATTTCGCCGGCCACTTCGCCGATGCGGTTGAAGCAATCGCACATGGCCTTGAATGCGCCGTCGGCGCCGCCGACCCTGCGGCTGGGAGGAAAAACCACCAGGTGGTTCGCGCCGAAGCTCTTTAAAAAAGTCATCGCCTTTCTGGCGCTATCCAGAACTTCCGCCTGCTTCGTGGGGTCCTGAGAGGGACCGTTGAACGAGATGGTCACTACGTGCAGGCCGCGCTTGGAGATTTCTTTTTCCATGTCCGCCTGCGTAATGTCGTAGGTTTGGAGAATTCTCGGGAACTGGGTGAGCCTCATGCCGATGAAGCCCGTGTCGTGCATGACATCGAGGATGTCGGTGAACTTCGAACCCTTGAAGGAATTCCAAAGGTTTGTTCCCAATCCCCATTTCACATTCTTGTTGGCGGGCAGCCGCTCGGCCGCGCGTCCCAAGGTGCAGGCCAGAGCGCCCATTGCGCCCATTACCTCGCGTCGTGTCATCATCATTGCCGCCATACCTCCGTCCGTTGTCCGCGTCTGTCGAATCAAACCGGCCTACGAGGCACTGTTGGACTTTTCACATTGTATACGTTGTCCAGAACTGCGTAACCGGCTGCCCAAAGGGAACCTGCCTTCGGGGCTTTGAGCCGCACATCGTCCCACATCATGAGACTTCATTTCATGGCGCTGAACGTGTCCTTCCACGAATACACGAATTTACATTTCCGGTCAAGACCGCAGGCCTCCTTTTGAATCGGAAGCAAACAGCACAGCGGACGGGCTGGTTCTGTAATCCGCCTGTATGGCTGAGGTGATAAGATCCCATATTCAATAGAGAAGTCTGCGAGAGGTCCACATGAATGCGAATGATCCTTTTGCGATGAAGTTGACGCGCCGCCGGATACTGCGAGGTGCGTCGCGCGCCGCGATTGCGGCAGCCGCTTCCGCGTGGATGCCTCCCAACGTCCGCCGCGCGTTGGCGCAGGAACCGCCGCGAGTGAATTCACTGAGGGACATCAAGCATGTCGTGCTGCTGATGCAGGAGAACCGCTCCTTCGATCACTATTTCGGGACGCTGGCCGGCGTGCGCGGATTCGCAGATCCCGAGGCGCTTCGCCTAGGGAATGGGCGCTCCGTGTTCTATCAGCCCGATAGCGAGAACCCCAAAGGATACCTGCTGCCGTTTCACCTCGATACCAGAGCAAGCAGCGCGCAGAAGATCCCTTCCACCAGCCACGCGTGGGCCGTGCAGCATGAAGCCTGGAACGAGGGCCGGATGGACCAGTGGCTGGCGGCGCATCGGAAAGCGGATGGCGAACATGGCCCATACGTGATGGGTTACTACAACCGCGACGATATTCCGTTCCAGTTCGCGCTGGCCGAAGCGTTCACGATCTGCGATGCGTATCATTGCTCGGTGATGGGGCCGACATATCCCAATCGCATGTATTGGATGACGGGCACCATTGATCCGGAGGGGCTCCATCGCGGGCCGATTACCAACAACAAAGTTCCGCCTGGCGGATATACGTGGAAGACTTACGCCGAGCGGCTGGAGGACGCGGGCGTCAGTTGGAAGGTTTATCAGCAAAAGGATAACTACGGCTGTAACATGCTGGAGAATTTCGCGGCTTTTCAGACGGCCCAGCCGGGCTCGGCGCTATACACCAAAGGAGCACTTCGCGGCGTGGAAGGCCAGTTCGAATACGACGCGTTGCATGACAAGCTGCCTGCCGTCTCCTGGATCATTCCGACGAGCTTTCAATCGGAGCATCCCGACTACATGCCGGCGGATGGAGCGGCGTTCGTCGCTAGCAAAATCGATGCGATCGCAGCCAATCCGGATGTGTGGGCGAAGACCGTGTTCATTCTGAACTACGACGAGAATGATGGCATCTTTGACCACGTGGCGCCGCCGGTCCCACCAAAAGGAACCCCACAGGAATTTGTGGGCGGCGTTCCAATTGGCGCGGGGTTCCGCGTTCCTTGCATCATCGTTTCGCCCTTGACGATGGGAGGGTGGGTATCGAGCGAAACCTTCGACCACACCTCGGTGCTTCAATTCCTGGAAACATTCACCGGCATTCGGGAACCGAACATTAGTGAGTGGCGGCGGCGAACGTTTGGCAATCTTACGGCGGTGTTCCGTTTCGGCGAGCATCCCGGAGACAGGCCGCCGGAACTACCAGGCACAAGCAGTTCCTTGAGCCTGGCTCGCTACACCTCCACGAACCTGCCCAGACCGGTGCTTCCCGGCGCCGATCAGGAACTTCCACAGCAGGAAAAGGGCAACCGCAAGCGAACTTCCGGCCAGCGTAAATCTTAGTCGAATCGGCCAGCGGAGAAAAGGAGCCTCACATTCCGAACGGCACGGCACGTGCGAGACGGTCCTTGGTGTCGCCTTGACCGAGTATATGGCGGGTGCGATGGTACACGAAAAGTGCGACGGTTCGCACGGAAAATGATCGGACTTCCGCCAGATATCCGCCGCATTCAAAAGCAGTCGTAGCAAAACATACATGGGCCATTTGAAGTCAATCGTGACCGTAACTGATATTGGTTTCAGCGATTGCCGTCAGGCGGGAGACCCGAAGCCGATGCTATTTCGGACGAACCAACCCAGCAAGGAACGCGACCGTGACATCAGAAAGGCGCTAAAAGGCCAACAGCTCACGGTGACCGCTAGCAGTTCCATAAGGGACCGGACCGAAGCGTGCCGCTGAATAAGGGAAGTATCAGGTTAAAAGAGGGCGGTAAGGCCATTGTCGGCGACCTGCTTCACCTGCGTCATTCGGGCAACGGCGCGGCCCCACCCTATGGAAACGCACCTCCACTGCGCTCCGAGCTCTTCAGCGCGGACCAAATGGAACAGTACGGCAAGTCTTTGGCCGGCTTGCACGAAGTCAGTGGAGGCCGTGGACCGGACCAGCTATTGCCGCGGCTGGCTGAAAATGAAAGCGTTCTGCTGCGCGTTTACGGCCTGCTGACCGCCGCAGTGAAAGAAAACCGCCGGATCACGCCCGCTGGCGAGTGGCTGGTCGACAATTTCTATCTCATCGAAGAACAGATCCGTACCGCCCGAAAGCATTTGCCGAAGACGTATAGCCGGGAACTTCCCCGCCTGTCGAGCGGCACAGCGGCTGGCCTGCCGCGAGTGTACGACATCGCACTGGAAACGATCTCGCACGGCGACGGACGCGTTGATCCTGAAAGCCTGAGCAGCTTCGTGAGCGCGTACCAGACGGTGACTCCGCTCCACCTGGGTGAGTTGTGGGCACTACCGATCATGTTGCGGCTCGCGCTCATTGAGAACCTGCGGCGCGTCGCGGCGCGCATCGCGGCCAACATGCTCGACCGGAATCGCGCCGACCACTGGGCCGATCAGATTACAGAAACGGCTGAAAACGATCCGAAAAACCTAATTTTGGTGGTCGCGGATCTGGCGCGTTCGAATCCGCCGATGTCGAGCTCGTTCGTGGCAGAGTTGACTCGCCGGCTGCAAGGAAAAGGTTCGGCCTCGGGTCTGCCGCTAGCCTGGGTTGAACAGAGGCTGACGGAATCGGGGCAGACGATTCAACAACTGGTGCAGGCCGAGAATCAACAGCAGGCGGCCGACCAGGTTTCGATGAGCAACAGCATTGGCAGCCTGCGCGTTCTCGGTTCCATGGACTGGCGCGAGTTCGTGGAATCAATGAGCATTGTGGAGCAGATTCTGCGCGAAGACCCCGCCGGAGTTTACGCCGGCATGGAATTCGCTACGCGCGACCGCTACCGCCACGTCGTCGAAAAGATCGCCAAACGCACACCACAATCCGAATGGGAAGTGGCGCGGCAGGCGATCCGCATGGCGCGCGAGAGCGCGGCACGCAGCGGAAGCACAGACCCGACAGCGCACGTTGGCCAGTACCTGATCGGAAAGGGATTGGGTCTGTTGGAAAGAGCCGCAGCGCTTCGTCTCAAACCGTTTGAGGCGGCACGAAAGGTAGCAGATGAATTCCCTCTCCTTTCCTATGCGGGACCGATTTCGGTGCTCTCATTGGGGCTTACCGCGATTCTGCTGATTCAAGGACACGGCACTGTCCTCAATGACTGGGTGCTCGGTCTTGTCGCCTTTCTGACGCTGACCGGCGTCAGCCAGTTCGCCGTGGCCCTGGTCAACTGGATGGCTACGATTCTGGTGACACCGCAGCCGCTTCCCCGTATGGATTTCTCTCGCGGCGTTCCGCCCGAATGCCGCGCGCTGGTAGTTGTCCCGGCGATGCTCATCAGCCCGAAAAACGTGGAAGAGCTTGTCGAAGATCTGGAGGTGCGCTACCTCGCCAATCGTGATCGCAACCTGCACTTCGGCCTGCTGACTGATTTTCGCGACGCCTCACAGGAAACGATGCCGGAAGATGCGGAGCTGTTGGCGTTGGCGCGCAAGGGAATCGAGGATCTGAACGAGAAGTACAAAGGTCCCGAGAGCGGCACGTTTTTTCTGTTCCATCGACCGCGCCGTTGGAACCCGCAGGAGCGGCTGTGGATGGGTTATGAGCGTAAACGCGGCAAGCTCGGGGATTTGAATTCGTTTCTGCGCGGCGATTGCCGGGATTGCTTCTCCGTAGTAGCAGGGAATACGGCGGCGCTTGCCGGCGTGAAGTACGTGATTACCCTCGATAGCGATACGCAATTGCCGCGCGATTCGGCGCGCCGCTTTGTGGGAGCGATGGCTCACCCCCTGAATCGCCCGCGCTACGACGAAGCTAAGGAACGCGTGACTGAAGGCTATGGCATCCTTCAGCCCATGGTAGGCGTGAGTCTGCCCGAAACCAGCCAGTCACGCTACGCCCGTTTATTCGGGAGTGAACCGGGAATTGACCAGTACACCCGCGCGGTTTCCGATGTTTATCAGGATTTGTTCGGAGAAGGTTCTTTTATCGGCAAAGGTATCTATGATGTTGACGCTTTCGAGCATGCCTTGAAGGGCCGGTTTCCCGAAAACCGGATTCTGAGTCACGATCTGCTGGAAGGATGCTACGCGCGATCGGGATTGATTACCGACGTGCCGCTATTCGAGCAGTACCCTTCGCGCTATAGCGCGGACATCCGCCGGCGGCATCGGTGGATTCGGGGAGATTGGCAGCTCTTGCGGTGGCTGCTGCCGCGCGTGCCGGATTCCGAAGGCCGTCGCCGCAAGAATCCCATCAGCGCATTAGCCGTCTGGAAGCTCACTGACAATCTTCGGCGCAGCCTGGTGCCCTTGACGTTGACGCTGCTGATGCTCCTCGGCTGGATGCTCATGCGGCCGGGATTCTGGACGCTTGTAGTGATTGGTGTCATCCTGGTTCCTCCTTTGATTTCGAGCCTCGCCGGCATGCTGCGGAAACCGGAGGATGTGCGATGGGGCCACCACATGATTCCGGCGGTGAGCTTCGCGGCGCGGCACCTGGCGCAGTCGGCATTCACGCTGGCCTGCCTTCCGTACGAAGCGTTTGTGAGCGTGGACGCGATCGGGCGCACGTTGGGACGCTTGCTATTCACGCGGCGGCGGCTTCTGGAATGGGACGTGTCCAAGGAACCGGCGACGAATGGAACAGCGGAGTGGTACGCCACGTGGGGCGCAATGTGGATCGCACCGGCGGTCGCGGTTGCGGCCGTCATAGCCCTTTCGTTCCTCAGGCCGGCTGCTCTGGCGGTAGCGGCGCCCATCCTGGCGCTGTGGGTGGCTTCACCGGGCATCGCCTGGTACGTGAGCCGCCCTGCGGTGCGGCGCGCGCCGCACTTGACGGCGGGGCAGTATCGGTTCCTTCGAAAGCTTGCGCGCAAGACGTGGTCCTACTTCGAAACCTTCGTGGGTCCCGAAGACAACTGGCTGCCTCCGGACAATTACCAGGAACATCCAGCGGCCAGCCTGGGACGCCGGACGTCGCCCACCAACATCGGCTTGGGATTGCTGGCAACATTATCGGCTTACGATTTCGGTTATCTCTCGGCCGGGCAATTTCTCGAGCGAATCTCCAACGCGTTTCACACGATGACATCGCTCGAACGCTTCCGCGGCCACTTCTTCAACTGGTATGACACACAGACACTGAAGCCGCTTCTGCCTGTTTACGTTTCCACAGTCGATAGCGGGAACCTTGCCGGTCACCTGCTGACGCTGCGCCCCGGGCTGCTCGCCATGTCCGGCCAGCCCGTGCTGGGTCCGCGATTTGTGGAAGGCCTGCGCGATACGCTGGAGGTTTTTTCGGACGTCGCCGGAAAACTCACGCCGGCCATGGTAGGCCCTCTTCTGAAGCGGTTCGCGTCTGAGCCTGTTCCTACTGCGCCCGCGCAGATCCGCGCGCTTCTGGAGAAGCTGGCGCCCGCGATCAATAGCGCGATCGATGCTGCCGGCGAGGATACGGAAGCGTGGTGGTGGGGTTCCGCCGTAGTGGCTCAGTGCCGGTCTGGTCTGGATGAATTGAACTTACTCGTTCCGGACACGTTCGAGGAGATGCCAGCTCTTCGCGACGTGGCGGCGCTCGCCCCGGATTTGCCGCACGCCCGAAAGGCCGTTGAGCGAATCGAAATAATTGAGGCTCTGGCACGCCAGGCCGTCGACTTCGCCGAGATGGAATACGACTTCTTGTACGACCATTTTCGCGACCTATTCGCAATCGGCTATAGCGTGGCGGAGCACCGGCAGGATCCGAGTTACTACGATCTGCTCGCATCAGAAGCGAGGTTGGCCAGCTTCGTGGCAATCGCGCAGGGCGAAGTGCCGCAGGAAAACTGGTTTGCTCTCGGCCGCCTGCTCACCTCGATCGATGGAACACCGATGCTGCTTTCCTGGAGCGGCTCGATGTTCGAATACCTCATGCCTTTGATCGTGATGCCGTCTTATGAGAACACGCTACTGTATGAGACGTGCAAGGCGGCCGTAGTGCGGCAGATGGAGTACGGCAGACAGCGCGGCATACCGTGGGGCATCTCGGAATCCGGCTACAATTCCGTGGACGCTCATCTCAACTACCAATACCGCGCGTTCGGCGTGCCGGGCATGGGCCTGAAACGCGGTCTGGCAGATGATCTGGTAATTGCGCCCTACGCCACCGCCCTGGCCCTGATGGTAGCGCCCGAGGAAGCATGCCTGAATCTCCAGCGGCTTGCGCGGGCTGGATTTGAAGGACGGTACGGCCTATATGAGGCCATCGACTACACTCCTTCGCGTGTGCCGCGCGGGCAGGTGAACGTCATCGTGCGTTCCTTCATGGCTCATCACCAGGGGATGAGTCTCCTGTCACTGGGGCACCTGCTGCTGGATCATCCGATGCAGAAGCGGTTCGAATCCGACCCGCTGTTTCAGGCAACTGTGCTCCTGCTCCAGGAGCGAGTGCCGCGGGCCCGAGCGCTCTATTCGCATATTTCCGAATTGGCCGAATTGCGCGCTGCGCCCGGAATCCTGCAAATGCCGGTTCGGGCAATCCGCGGCGCGGACACTCCGGCTCCGCAGTTGCAGCTTCTTTCAAACGGCCGCTATCACGTGATGGTCACCAACTCCGGCGGAGGTTATAGCCGCTGGAAAGGCCTTGCGGTCACGCGCTGGCGCGAAGATACTACGCTCGATAATTGGGGCACATTCTGCTACATCCGCAGCCTGCCGAGCGGGCGTTTCTGGTCCGCGGGATTTCAACCATCCTTGCAGGAATGCGATGAATACGAAGCGATCTTCTCTGATGCGCGCGCCGAGTTTCGCCGGTCGGACCACGGCTTCAGCACGCACACTGAGATCGCAGTGTCGCCGGAAGACGATATTGAACTGCGGCGCATCAACATCACGAACAACATGCGGAAGCCGCGCACGATTGAGCTCACCAGCTATGCGGAAGTAGTCCTTTCCGCATCGGTGGCGGATGCCCTTCACCCGGCCTTCAGCAATTTGTTCGTGCAAACCGAGATCCTCCGCGAGGACCAGGCGATTCTCTGCACCCGGCGGCCGCGTTCGCGTGAAGAGCACCCGCCATGGATGTGCCACCTGATGGCGGTTCACGGAACCACCTCCGGAGAAGCCTCGTATGAAACCGACCGCATGAAATTTATCGGCCGCGGGCGTACGCTGGTCGATCCCGAGGCGATGATCAACGTCGGTTCGCTCTCTGGCAGCGAAGGACCCGTATTAGATCCGATCGTCGCCATTCGCCACGAGATAACGCTCGATCCGGGACAAACAGCAATCATCGATATTGTTTCAGGCGTGGCTGAAACGCGGGAAGCCTGCGTGGGCCTGGTGAAGAAGTACCGCGACCGGCGATTGGCCGACCGTGTATTCGATCTTGCCTGGACCCATAGCGAAGTGCTGCTGCGGCAGATCAATGCCAGCGAAGCGGATGCGCAGCTTTACGGACAGTTGGCCAGTTCGGTGGTCTATGCCAATGCGGCGCTTCGCGCCGACGCCGGCACGCTGGTGAAGAATCGCCGCGGCCAATCGGGACTCTGGGGATACTCGATTTCGGGGGACCTCCCGATCGTGCTGGTGGAAATCGAAGATCCGAACAATATCGAACTGGTGCGGCAGCTTGTCCAGGCACAGGCCTACTGGCGGCTCAAGGGGCTCGCGGCGGACCTGGTGATCTGGAACGAAGACCATTCGGGCTACCGGCAGACGCTGCACGACGACATCATGGGTCTGATTTCGGCGGGCGCTGAGACCATCGTGAAGGATACGCCCGGCGGTGTGTTTGTAAGGCCTTCCGACCAGATTTCAAATGAAGACCGTATCCTGTTCCAATCGGTGGCGCGCGCTATCCTGCATGACAATCGCGGTTCGCTGGCAAGCCAGGTCGACGCAATCAGCAGCGCGGAGCCGCTATTCCCCGCCGTCACGCTGAACCGCGCGTATCGGGCGGAGCGGGCCTTGCCGGCAATATCTCCGCGGCATGACTTGGTCTTCTTCAATGGGGTTGGGGGATTCACGGCGGACGGACGAGAGTACATCATCACGACATCTACCCGCCAAGTTACTCCCGCTCCGTGGGTAAACGTGCTGGCGAATGCTAATTTCGGCACAATTGTTTCCGAAAGCGGCCCGACTTATACCTGGGCGGAGAATGCTCACGAATACCGGCTTACTCCCTGGTATAACGATCCGGTAAGTGACGGCAGCGGTGAGGCATTCTATATTCGCGATGAAGAAAATGGCCGCTTCTGGTCCCCCACCCCGCTACCGCAGCGGGGCGCAACGCCGTATCTGAGCCGCCATGGTTTCGGATACAGCGTCTTTGAGCATACCGAAGACGGCATTCACTCTGAACTCTGGATCCATGTCGCCGCGGACGCCGCGGTGAAGTTCAGCGTGCTGAAAGTAAAGAACCAATCCGACCGCTACCGTCGCCTGTCCGCCACCGGATATGTGGAATGGGCGTTGGGCGACCTGCGTCCAAAAAGCGCCATGCATGTGGTCACCGAGATGGATGCGGATGGTGGCCCGATGCTCGCACGCAATTCCTATAACACTGAGTTCCCCGGCCGGGTCGCATTTTTCGACGTGGAAGATGCGGCGCGCACGGCGACCGGCGACCGCATGGAGTTTCTGGGCCGCAACGGCACGCTGCGAACTCCGGCCGCCATGGGCAGACCGCGGCTTTCCGGCAGATTCGGCGCGGCACTTGACCCATGCAGCGCCCTCCAGGTTCCGTTCGAACTGGCCCCCGGCCAGGAGCGTGAGATCGTATTCACGTTGGGCGCGGGCCGCAGTCTGGAGGAAGCTCGCGATCTGGCGTATCGTTCGCGAGGTTCGGCGGCACGGCAAACGCTGGAATCCGTGTGGCAATACTGGAAACACACGCTGGGGACCGTACATGTGGAAACGCCGGATCTCTCCGTAAACGTGCTTGCAAACGGCTGGCTCTTCTACCAGACTCTGGCATGCCGCTTCTGGGGGCGTAGTGGATATTATCAGTCGAGCGGCGCGTTCGGCTTCCGCGACCAGTTGCAGGACGCCATGGCGCTGATTCACGCGGAGCCGCGGCTTCTTCGTGAACAGATTCTGCGCTGTGCTTCACGCCAGTTCCGGGAAGGCGACGTGCAACACTGGTGGCATCCGCCTTCCGGCCGCGGCGTACGCACTCATTGCTCGGATGACTATCTCTGGCTTCCGCTGGCCACATGCCGGTACGTGTTCAGCACCGGCGATACCGGCGTGCTCGACGAGCAGGTCCATTTTCTGGAAGGCCGGCCGGTCAACGACGAGGAAGATTCCTACTACGATCTGCCGGTGATTTCCGAAGAGACGGACACTCTCTACGCCCACTGCACGCGCGCCATCCTGCACGGCTTCCGCTACGGACAGCACGGGCTGCCGCTCATGGGCTCCGGGGATTGGAACGACGGTATGAACCTGGTGGGCTATCAGGGCAAAGGTGAGAGCGTATGGTTGGGCTTCTTCCTTTACGATGTGCTGTTGCGCTTTGCCGGCCTCGCCGGCGCTCACGGTGATACGGCCTTTGCCGAACGCTGCAGGGGCGAGGCTGCTCAGCTACAAGAGAACATCGAACGCGATGCGTGGGACGGCGAATGGTATCGCCGCGCCTATTTCGATGACGGTTTACCGCTTGGTTCGGCGACAAACACCGACTGCCAGATCGATTCGATCGCGCAAAGCTGGTCTGTGCTCTCAGGGGCCGGCGCGGCAGAGCGCTCGCGACAGGCGATGCAAGCGGTGGATCAGCGGCTGGTTCAGCGGCGTGACCGGTTGATCGAGCTTCTGACTCCGGCGTTCGACAAGGGCGGTCTGAATCCCGGCTATATACAGGGCTATGTTCCCGGCGTCAGGGAAAACGGAGGGCAATACACTCATGCGGCAATCTGGGCGGTGATGGCTTTCGCGAAATTGCGGGACACTACGCGCGCCTGGGAATTGTTCAATCTGATCAACCCGGTGAATCACGGGGGCACGGCGGAAGCCATCGCCGTCTACAAAGTCGAGCCGTATGTTTCCGCGGCCGATGTATACGCGCTCAACCCGCATACCGGGCGCGGCGGGTGGACGTGGTACACGGGCTCGGCCGGATGGATGTACCGTCTGATTGTGGAATCGCTGCTGGGGCTGACGCTGAACGTGGACAAGTTGCAGCTAAAGCCGTGCCTGCCTGCCCAATGGCCTTCGTTCAAAGTGCATTACCGCTTCCGAGAGACGGTTTATCACATCACGGTTCTTCAGCAGCCGGGCGAAGGGAAGCTGACGGTCGACGGAGAGGTGCGCACGGACGGAACTATTCCGCTGAAGGACGACCGGCAGGAACATTCTGTTGAATTGAGAATGCCCCCGCCGAAGTAGCTGCCGGCCTAGATTGCAGGTCCTGACGGACGCCTTCTGCTCTTTTCAGAGAGGCGTCCGCCGTTATTGTCTTGCTGGATCGCCTAACGTGCGGAGAGAGAAAGGACGTTCACCGGCCCAATCAGTCCCGACTCTACCGGCTTCTGAGGCCCGAAGCCGAAGGCACCACCACCGCCGCGGCGCGCCTGCTGTCCGCCGCGGCCGCCAGCTGCTCCGGCCCTGCCCCGCCCGGCCGCAGCCGGTCCGCCGCGTGCAATGCCGCCGGGGGGGGCCAGCACCTGCTTTCCCGGAGGAGCCAGCCGGTCGCCGATGATGCGGTTCGTCCATTCGTTGGTGACCTTCACCTGCAATTGGTTCGAGCCCGGCTTCAGGGCACTGCTGATATCCAGCTTATAAGGCGGCTTCCAGAGGATTCCGAAGGCCTTGCCGTTAATGGAGACTTCCGCAATATCTTTGACGGTTCCTAAATCGAGCAGTATCTTTGCACCGGGATGGAACCACGCTTGAGGCGCCTGTAGCTGCTTGGAGTAAGTCGCTGTGCCGGAGAAGTATTTCACTCCTTCCTGCGAGTTATCGGTCCAGGATTCGAGCTTCGCGAGCTGAATACTGGCAGGCGCGCCCAGATTGGGCTCAAAACTGATGTTCCAGGGACCACTTACTGTAGTAAGGTTCCTGGTCACTAAGTTCGGTGACACTCGCGAGGGCGAAGACGAAGGATGCCGGAAGACGACAAACACGGTTTCGCGTTTGTCGAGATGCAGCGGCACGATGGTGCGGCCATCGGCAATCCGGTAGGCAGCGGGCTCAATCGCACCCGTATCGGGATGCCACAATTCCGCTTCATGGCCGCTGACGCGGAAGCGGGCCTCAACATCCACGGGTGCGTCCGTCCGGTTGGCGATGTAATAGATGTTGGTATCGCCGGCTTGGCGATGAATCCAGACGAGATCGGAATCCAGCGGATGGCTGGGCTCGAAGTCTTTGGGGACGTTGAGTGAAGCCAGTACGTCCGCGAGTGGCTTGCCCCAGACCACCTTACCCTTCTGGTAATCGTACTCGGTTTTCGTGACTCCATCCGTGTCGCCCCACAGATCAAAGGCCAGTGCTTGCACCTGCCGGTCCGCATCAGGGTAGCCGGCTAGGCTGGGCGAGGTCAGCGGACGCTCTCCCACGACAGTCGCGCCTTGCGCCACCAACTCATGAATCTTGCGCGCCACCTGCGGCGTCATGCGATTCGTGGGCGGCAGCACCAGCACGCGGTAACTCATGCCATCGGCCAGAACCAGGCGGCCATCCTGTCCGACAGACATCTTATTGAGCAGAATGTCGGTGTTGAGGAAGTCATAGTCGTAGCCGTCGGGCAGCGCGGGCTGCAATCCAGGGCCCCAAAACGGCATGGTGGATGGCGCGCCTTCGGGCAGCAAGTAAGCGAGGTCGGCGACAAAGCGGCCTTGCTGCAGCATGAACGAATTCCGTGCAACATAGGTCATGAACGGCTTGGCAAGTTCCGCCCAGGTGATGTTGCGGTTGATGTGCGTACCCACCATGGTGTTGCCCGGCTTGGTATCGAGCGGCTGTTCAGCGGAGGTGTGAAACACCAAGCGGTTCACGCCCTGGGCGAACCAATAGTCGCCGACGTCCTTGAGCGTGGCTGGAGCTTCATAACCGCCGCCCGTGAACGACTCGGTCGCGACGATGGGCTTGCCGTAAACGTGGGCTGTGGAGGCCGCGCCGCGAACATCCACGTAGTACATCGGCTCCGGATGGAGAGCGTGCACCCAAAACTCGGCCATCGGGATTTCGACTTTGCTCTTGTTCAGCAGGCTGTCTTCCAGGATCTCCAGCGCCACGCCGGAGGCTTCTGAGTACGCGCCCATGCCATGCTCCTTCAGCATTCTCGACATGGTGCCGTAGAATTCTTCGGCGTACATGTCCGCCAGCGTACGGCGGAAATCCCAAAGGAAGCGGTCACTCACGTCGGAATTCTGCACCACGCGGCCGGCCAGTACGGGCAGATATGGGGTAGGATCATAGCCGCGGCGCTTGTGGAACTCGGCGATCATATCGTCGGTCCAGTTCTGCATGCCGGCTTCCCAGCTATCCATCGTCATGTAATGCAGGCTCGAACCGAACAGCGGTCCCAGAGTCTTCGCGATGGGATCGGTGTAGCCGTGGAAATAGTCTTCCACATACTTCGCGTTTAGCTTGTCCACCTCGTATCCCAAGCCCGCGGGAACCGCCGGGCGATTCTTCGCGCCCGTGAGCGCATAACCCATACGCAGGATCGTCCATTTACCGGCGGGCACGGTCCAGTTGAGAGTGCCGTCCTTTGCCATTTTGGAAGTCAGGTCAATCACGTTGGGCCGTTGAATTTCGGCGGCAGCAGGCGCGGCGGGAGTCGGCACCTTCTGGTAAACATCCATCAGGCTGCCAAAGCCGCCTTTATCTTCCCAGCGATTCACGCGCGCATCCGAGTAGAGGATCGCTTCGCTGAGCGAGTATTCTTCGGACGGAACAATCGGGCCGCCGTTGATCACGGCAGCGGGCCTGAGCGGCGCTCCGGTCAGCTCGATTCGGTAGAACTTCGCGCTGACCGCCGGAAACGCAAAGGTACGGATCGGCGCGCCGTGGTAACCCTGCGGACCGGGTAAAGAAACCAGCGTACGAAAGTTCGTGCCATCATCGCTTGCCAGCAGGCGCCCCACGGGGATGCCGCCACGGCTGCCAAGCGAGAGAGCACGCGCCGTAAAAGGTGCGGCGAATTCATATTGCAGCCATGCCGGACCGCCTCCCTGCGGCGCGTGGATCGCGGTGGCCGTGTTCAAGCTGCCATCGAGGAGCGCGCCGGCATCCACCGCGCCGGAGCTTGCGGTCACCTTCGGATGGAGGTCAGCCATGGGATGTTCGTCGGTGGGGGTGCGATACGCAATCACGGCGCTGTCGCCGTAGTAAGTAGGGTCAGGAGGAGGCTCCGGAGCACCCGGGAAACGCCTGC
The DNA here is from genome assembly GCA_035550475.1 of Bryobacteraceae bacterium. Classification (GTDB taxonomy): domain Bacteria; phylum Acidobacteriota; class Terriglobia; order Bryobacterales; family Bryobacteraceae; genus DASZPB01. Next base: position 44,140 of record DASZPB010000061.1, read on the forward strand.
CGCCGCCGACCTTCAGATCGCGAACCGGGCCGTTATTGGATGGCGGTTCCTCCAGCTTGGCGTTGAACTGGCGCGGGCCTTCGACATCGGTCTCGCTCCACACCAGGCGCTTCATAGCTTCGGCCGGCTTCACCCAGGGGCCGCCTGCTTCGCTCCAGCCGTCAGAGCTGAAGATCGACATCTCGAGTCCCAGCCGCTTCGCTTCCGCGGCCGAGTGGCGTACGGCATCGAGCCATTCCGGCGTGCCGAAGTAGATCTTTTTCTCGACGACCTGGCCATTGCCGGAAGCGACGTCAGCCAGTTGAAAGCCGCCGATGCCCACGCGGTGCATCCACTCCAGGTCCTTAGTGATGCCTTCCTTCGTGACATTGCCGTTGGTCCAATGCCACCAGGTTCGCGGCTTGGCGGAGTCCGGAGGATTCTTAAAGCCTTGTTCGAGGGGATCTGCCCCGCTCTGCGCCATCACCCAGCCGGCGAAACCGAGCAGCGCGGCAACCGCGGCTGCCGTGCAGATTCCTTGAAGTCTGATTCTCATTCTGAATGCACCTGTCTCCTGTCGCAGGAATGCGACTAACTGACAATCTTAACGCCAGCGCCGCCCGCCGCACCACACACGGACAAGTAACGCTCCTGTCATGCGAGGGGGCTTTGCCAGCCCCTCGCATGTGGATCATGTATATTCCGGCGGAAGCCAAACAGCGGCGGTTACCCGGGACGGCAGTCCAAACTCGGCCGTTACTCCAATTCCAACCGCAGATAGTCGTAAATGATTCCGGCGGTGACTGAGCCTGCTGGAATCGTCAACTTCATGACGTTGGTTCCCTGCTTCATCAGCGAAGCGTCGAAAGTGAAATCGCGCTCGTTCCAGACGCCCATGATGCCATTGCGGGCGAGCGCGCCATCCATCGTCAGCCCGTCGACTTTACCGGCCGGTTGATCATTCACCGATACATCGATCACCCGCGTGCCGGTGCCGGCGAGCGCGAGCCGCAGGGTTGCTTTGCCGTGCGGAGCTTGCGGCAGGTTGAAGGTGATTGACCATGGAGTCGCGCGCCCGTTGCCGAGACCACGATTATAAGAGCTGAACTTCACGTCAGGATTTTCGGAGTGAGGAACCTGCTCGAAGTACCAATCCTTGCGGAAGTCGCTCTTGCCCACGACATAGTTCACGTCGTTCGGGAACAGCTTCGCGTAGAGCAAACCCATGCCGTCGTGATTGTAGGCGTCGCCCTTCAGGAACTCCGAACCCGTGCGGTTGGGAATGCCGATCTCCCACAACTGCTTGCCATAGCGAACCGGGGTCCATTCCAGTTTTCCGAGATCCATCGATTTGCCGGGAGCTACAGTGACGTCGGCCTTTGCATACTCGCCCAGTACTCCATCCGCGAAGGCATGCAGGGTGTAGTTGCCCGGGCGCACCTCCGGGATGCTGAAGCGCCCATGCTCATCGGCGCGTACCCAGAATTCATAGTGCTTCGCATCAGTCTGCCAATCAATGTGGCGGGGCGGAGGGCCGTTGGGCCGTGATACGGGCGAAACGTAGGCCGGATACGCCAAGCCGACCATCATATGCGATACTTTGTCGCCGCGCGGCATCTGGGGATCTTTGAGCACGATTTCGCCTTTGACGGTGGCGCGTTCGTCGCGATGAGGATAGTCAATACCTGACACCCAGTCATAGGGCCACTTGCGTGTTTCCTTGGCGGCTTCCGCTTTAGCATCGGTGTACATCGCCTGCGGATTCGCGCCCCGGTTGCAATACAGGAAGAAAGGACCGATCACTTTGGTCCACTGTTCGCCCTGTGCTACGTCCACATTGGCCCCGCCGTAATGGCTGCTGCGCCAGTAGTTCAACACGCAAGGTGCGGCAACCTGATTGGTGTCGCGGTGCCCTTCAAACTCGACCTTGGTCGGTCCGCCGCTCAGATATTCGACCGACGGATTGATGAACCAGAAGCCCAGATTCTTCTCCCTGCTGGACCAGCCGAAAGCGCGATTGTCATACTGATTGACGGTGAAATCGTACTTGTCTTCGTGCTCGCCGTTTTCCTTCGGATAGAGATGATTCTGAGTCGCGGAGATGCTCATCCAATCGAAAAAGCTGTTCAGCTTCGTGCAGAAGCGGGCCTCTCCCAGTATGGAAGCGGGATAGGACGGCTGATGCGTGAAGATGGAGTAAGTGTACACGCCCGGTTCGTTGCGGCCGAGCGCGTAGCGGATCTCGATATCGGAAATGAAGCTGCCGCCAGGCCCGGCACCCATCGGCCGGCCATCGGAGATCCCTTTGACGGAGACTTCGGCCCGGGCGCCACCGTTTGACTTGGGGTCAATCGTGATGGAGGAGCTGGTGTGCGGCCCGTCGGTATCATGCGACCAGAAACCGAACTGGTGGTCTGTGTAGCGATGCCCGCCGCCGCGCAAATTGGCGCCAGGAGGGTCGGCTGTGATGTCCGGCAAGCCGTCGGGCTTGAGGATGGTGGCCAGCATCTCCGTGCCGTTATAGCGCAGCGAGACGAGGTCTCCGGATTTCTTGTTGATTCGCGCTTCCACCGTTCCGTTGGAGAGCGTGTAAGCCAGGTCGTCTTGAGTGAGAGTTACTCCTGAGGCGCCCGAGGAGTTCTCGGGAGCGCTCGTGCCGATCACGGCGCAGACCGAGAAAATCACGAGCGGTATAGCGGCGAGCGGGATCGCCGCCCGGAGGGCGCTCCTATAGCGCCGAGATAATAAAGTGCGGATTGCCATAGCATTCGTTCCTCTTTGAATCATTCAACTAGCGAAACTTTCTCATCTCGCCTGCGATCGCAAATCGCGCAGCGGTTTTAAAAGCTGAAGCGAGCATTAAACTGAACCTTAGGCGGCAAGTTCCTCTGCGATGTCACGCGGCCAAACGTTGCAGAATCGATATTGGAGCCCGGCGTTTTGAAGTACACCGAATTCGTAATATTGAAGATGTTTTCTTCGAGCGACAGCCACCCGGTGGTGAACGCATCTCCCAACACGTGGGATTCGCTGAGTACGTGAAACCCGGGAGCCTCGGCGGCCGGCAGAGGCATGATGACAGAGAACTTCGCGGCCTGTCGCACGGTTCGTGCGCCAGTTACGGAATTGGTAGCGGTAATGGACGCTTGCGGCACTACTGCTCCGGATGGATCGGTAACGGGCCCCTGAATCGAGCCTCCTGCTACCTGGCCGAATGCTGCTCCTGCAATTGCCAGGAAAATCCTCCAAAGGCAAAACCCACCACGATCAACTGAAAGTGGCCTTTATCCGTTCATTTCACAACCATACGTTAATTCATGGCTGGCGTGGTAGCGTACGGCTCTCAAACTACGCCCTCTTGCCCGTCCCTTCTGTCAGCCGATTGTACTCTTGTCGCGAGTATCGCTAGACCGACTTGGGTTGGCAAGGGGTGTACCGAAAGATACTGCTGGTTTTGCTATATGATACTCTGCGATCAACAGAGCCGGTAAAGAGTAAAGCTTTCTTTTGATCCGCTTGCGCTTGAAGGGAAACCCCAAGCTTAGCGTTGCACCTTGAAACTGAGGGCTGTACCTCTGTATCACTCTGCAATACGCAGCATTTCAACTATTCGATTTCTCGCACCTGCCTCACGCGCCGCAGGCAGGCCAAGGTACCGCTCAGCCAGGGCGCCGGAGCACCCTGGCTGAGCAGTCATCAGAAGCTGAAGCGAGCGTTGAACTGAACCTTGCGCGGAAGGTTGGTTTGGGAACTAACCTGCCCGAAGGTTGCCGAGTCGATATTCGTTGCCGGCGAATTAAAGACCACCGAATTGGTGATATTGAACATATTCGCCTCAATGGAGAACCTCACCCTTTCCCTGATGAAGATCTCGCGCCGGAGAGTGATGTCTTCGTCCAGCGTCGATGGCCCGCGCAGGCCAAACGGAGCGGAACGAGGCGTATTGCCGAACGTATACGGCGCGGGGTCGAGGAAGGCAGTCTTATCGAGGTACACGGTTGACCCGGACCCAATCACATTCCCGCTGCCTAAGTCGCCGTTGATGCGCACCGGCCCGTTGAACGCCGGATTATAGTTGACCAGGCAGGTAGAACTGATGCCCGGCGTACTGCAGCCCGACCCGCTGATGGAAAGCGGCGTACCGGACTGGAACGTAACCAGGCCCGCCACCGTCCAGTTGCTGACAAGCGCGCGGACGACCGTGTTCGCGTTGCCCATTGTGTGACCTTTGCCAAAGGGAAGAGCGTAGTAAGCAGTTGAGGTGAACACGTGCGTACGATCAATGCTTCCCAAGCCCTTATCCAGAGAGCCGTCAAACGGATTCCGGCTGCCGGTGGCGTTGTCGATTTCCTTGCTCCACACGTATCCGAAGTGGAGCGTCAGCCCCTGGGATAGCCGGCGGTCGAAGGTGAGTTGGAGAGAGTTGTAATTGGAATTGCCGCGATTCCCCCAGAGATAGTTAATGCCGCTATATTGCGGAAACGGCTTCAACATCTGGTTGATCGTTCCCTGGTAGTTGGCGAACGGCAACGCGATCTCCGGAAAAACAGCCTTCGCTGCGGCAACGTTCGCGGGGGTCGCCTGCACACCCAGCAGTGGACCGAGCGCCAGATACTGCAACGGCATGGAGTTGCTCCAGATGCCCGTGCCGCCCCCGCCCAGAATGAAGTGCCCGCCATTGCCCGCGTAAGCCACGCCCACCGTCATGTTCGGTGTGAGTGTCTGTTGGATACCGATATTCCAGTATTCGGAATAGGGCGGTTTGGCTCCGATGGCCGGATTGAGATAGCTCAGCGTGGAAGCTCCGGTCGGGCTGGTCGTGGTGAATCCGGTGCCATAGCCTGGGTTGATGAAGGGCGGCTGTTGGTAGGGAGGCACGCCGCCGTCCCAATAGAACGCCGGCTGCCCGGTGGTGGCGCTCGAAAAACTGCCGGACGCGTTGAAGCCCAACTGCCCGGGTGAAGCGCCCGTGCCGTTGTTGCCCGTGGCGCCTCCACGGAACGACGTCATGCCAAAGCTTCCGCGGAACACCGTCTTCTCGGTTAGGCGATAAGCCAAGCCGACGCGCGGCTCAAAGTTCAGATAGTGCGTCTTCACGGGGATGTTGCCGCAGTTGCAGCGTCCGTCTCCATAACCGGCAAACTCCAGAGCGCCCAGACGCCCACTGGCGGCGGGATTCGGCATCAACGGATTCAGGAACGAAGTCCGGTTGTAGGCTTCGTGGTAGGGACCCATCAGATCGTAACGAAGTCCCAGATTGAGCGTCAGACGCTGGCTGACCTTGAAATCGTCCTGTATCCACGCTGCGTAATCGTGGAAGCGCGAGCCAAGCTCCACCACGTAGTTCTGAGTAATGCTGGCCGAATCCAGCGCTCCCAAAAGGTAGCTCGCGTAGGAGTTGCCCGTAGTCGTCAGCAGCGTACCGGTGGGAGAGAAGCCTGCCGTTTCGTTGTTGCTGAAGCTGAACGTGGCGCGCGTACCGGTGTCGGGATTCGTATTGTTGTCCTGCCCGCGCTGCATCTGAAAACCAAACGTGATCGCGTGCTTTCCGCGAACCCACTGAAGGTTGTCCTGCAGCGTGAAGGCGTTCTCTGCCTGGTCAAAGGCTACGGCATTCGTTCCCGCCCAACCGATCGGCGCGTTGGTACCACCGAAGTTGACAGTGGGGAACACATCGCTGGCCGCGCCGCCCGGCAGTCCGGTCAAGCCTGCCTTTGTCGGATAGCCGCCGCCGGCCGTCGCGCTGATGATCGGTATCCAGATACGTGCATATCCAAACGCGATATCGTTGAGCAGGTTGGGAGTGATTACGTAAGTTTCGTGAACCTGGGCTGTGGTGGGCATTTCCTCCACGATGCGCCCCTGCGTGTACGGCAAAGGAAGCGAATCCGTGCCGGGAGCCAGACTGCCGGTGAAATCCGTCGAATACTTACCACGGCTGTAGACGAAGTACATTCGGTTCTTGGACGTAAGATTCCAATCCACCTTATCGGTCGTGCTGTTGTTGTGCAGCCCTTCCGGCAACGATGCCAGGTAGTTGCTCTGGATTCCTCCGTTGGTTGGATCCGGCAAGTAGGACTGGAACGACTTGGAAATCGACGAGATGCGGTTTGCCGGAATCATGTTGTTCGCAAACGGCGTTTTGGAGCAAACTGCGCCATTGCAGACCTGCGTGTTCGGGTCGTAAATCACGGCCGGGAAGGCGCTGAAATCGCCGGTTCGTTCGGCCAGCGTGGGAATGGATTGGAACATCGGCGGCTGGCCGGTCTTGTAATAGTAGCCGTCATAGGAGGCGAAGAAGAAAATCTTGTCCTTCTTGATCGGCCCTCCGATGGTGCCACCAAACTCATTCTGATGTTCGATCGGGGTTACGGCCGGAAAGAATCCGCGGGCGTCGAGATCGGTATTGCGGAAGTATTCGAAGACGCCGCCATGGAACTGATCGGTGCCGGATTTCAGCACGTAGTTCTCGAAACCGCTGCCCTGGTACATGGCTTTCTGGCCGTTGGTCTGCGCTTGAAACTGGTCCACAGCTTCCACGGAGACGCCGAGAGCGAGGTTACGGGTGTCGGCCTGCTGGCTGGGAAATGTGAGGGGCAATCCTTCGACGTAGATTTCGTTAGCTCCCCTGGGGGAGCCGTTGAACGACGCGGTAGAAGGTCCGGCCACCTGAGTAGACAGGCCGGATACTCCGGGAATCAATGCCACAAACTGCGTCGGATCTCTGGGCACGCCGTTCATGGCCAGCGGCAGCGTCTCATAGACATTGTTCTGCATATTGCCGCCCAGCACCGCATCATCGGTATGCAGCATGGTGGCTGAAGCCTGAACCGTAACTTCCTCGGTGGCTGCGCCGACGTGCAGTTGAAGATCCAACGACACCGTTGCCAGTGCGTCCACAACGACATGCGGCTGATTCAGAACCTGGAAGCCGGGCGCTACTACTTTGAGCGAATAGTCTCCCGCGGGAAGCGGCGTAATTACGTAAAGTCCGGCCGCAGTAGTCTGGCGTACCGTTTGTACGCCGGTTGCGGAATTCGTAGCGGTTACGGTGACCTGCGGCACGACCGCTCCGGATGGGTCGGTGACAGTCCCCTGAATGGAACCTCCGCCGGCGACCTGGCCGAAAGCGACTCCCGCAGTCGCCAGCCAGACAAAGAAAAATCCGATCAGACCGCGATGCGGTCGAAAAATACGTTCCGTCTTCATGGCACACCCCTCACAGATTTTGGGTTATTTCTGTTCCGCTCTTAACGCAGCGATATCCCCGCTACGCAAGCGCGTGAAGCGGACTTCATTGTGGCGAGTATTGTCACAGAGGCGGCTGTTTGGCAAGTGCTGTGAGGATTCATACTGTCGGTTTCGCGCTTCGATACCGCGCGATTTCTTCAAAGCAACGGCTATGGCTTTCCTTTGATCAGGTTGGCGGCAAGGGATGCGGCAAACTGAAACCGTGTCTCACAATGAGGGCCGCCCGGTTTATATCAACGTGCGAAACACAATTACGTCACGTTCGTTACGCGCGATTAAGTGCCAGGGTTCTCGTATGGCACTTGCGAGAAGAGTTTTCGCGGTTCGGACCGGGGATCGTCGATGATTTTGGAAACTTTGTTGAACGCCATGGTTGCGCGGTGCTGAAGGTCGTAGGCCGGCCAATGCGGCAACTTGGGCGTGTTGGGATTTCCCGTGTGGGCGAAAGCGATATAGGCTTCACTGATCTGCTCGGCCATCCAATAGGCGTCCGGGCCGTCTCCCGTCATGGTATGAGACAGCTTGACGTTATCGAACAAGAAGGGCAGATCCAGCGCGTGATGCGCCTTCATCTTGGGATTGACCGGCGAACCCCAATCGAGTTCGTACGAATAAGTAGGCGCGGAGCCTTTCGGCAGTGCCGCGCGACGCTCGATCTCGACTACCGCCGGCCGCCAGTCACGCGAATCCGTGGTCGCGCCGAAGAAGACGTCGCTAGCCGAATAGTCGGGGTAGACGCGACGGTACAACGCGATCACATCATCCAGATTCAACTTTCCCATCTTCTCCGAGTACTTCGCCAAGTTCACCTTCAACGTGTCCCATGTCAGGTCGAACATCGCCGGATTGCCTCGTCCGATGAGGAAGCGCGACTCATCGTGGTTCGTGCCCACCAGAAAAGGAACATGGGCGGACACTTTCGGTGCATCGGGATCGAACGGATGCCGCGGCAGTGCGCCGCCATCAACGACGGGACCGTAGTAACCGCTGGCACGGCTCGCCTGAATGAGCTTCTCCATCGGAATTGTTTTGATCTCCCGGATGCGCTGCGGCGTAATATCGAGAGCCTTCAGCACGGCGCGGGCGCGTTCCGTCGCGGTCTCCGGCCTGGAGGCGGTGACGGTTTCGCCACTGGAACTACAGGCGCGGTGGAACAGCCCTTTCGCGCCCGGCATTCCCATCAGGCAGGCATTCTTGGCGCCGCCACCCGATTCGCCGAAGATCAATACGCGCGTGGGATCGCCTCCGAATTCGGCGATGTTATCGTGGACCCACTGAAGAGAGAGAATCAGATCGAGTTGGCCTACGTTCCCGGAATCGGCGAACTCTTCGCCGCCCAATTGCGCGAGATAAAGATAGCCGAAGGCATTGAGCCGATGGTTGACGCTCACCACCACTACATTGCCGCGCTTGCACAGGCGCACACCATCGGAACCCACTGAATTGGCAGTGCCGGCATTGTAGCCGCCGCCGTGGAACCAGACCATGACCGGGCGCTTGCCGTTGTCGCGCAGGGCGGGCGTCCAAACATTCAGGTTGAGGCAATCTTCGCTCGCCGGATTGGCCTGTCCTGATGCGCTAGAGACCATCCGTCCAGGCGGTTGCGGCGCATGCGGTCCCCAGCTTACGGCATCCCGGACTCCGGTCCACGGCCTGGCTGGCACCGCTTTCATGAAGCGGCGTTTGGATGTGTCATCGCCGTAGGGAATGCCCTTGAATGCGCTGATGCCATCGTCCATGTAGCCGCGAACTTTCCCAAGGGCCGTAGTTGCGACCGGGGCTTCCGCGGCGTGCCCGGTGATGAGGAATGCGCTGCCTGCCGCGCCAAGCGCCGTTCTTCGCAGTAAAGACCGGCGCGTGAGAACGCACGGCTCCTCCGTTTCGTGCATCCACTGATTGCCCATCGCTTGTCCTCCTGCTATTGCGGTCCGGACGAGTGGAAATCGGCCTGATCCAGCGTTCGGGCTGGATCAGGCGCTCGCCATTCTCGTCACCGCATGTTCTGTCCCATCCACTGAATCACCTGATCCTGGATGTTATTCGGCAGCCGGTCGTAGTCCCAGGGCTCCATCAACATCAGCTTGTTCGAGGCGTCATACAGGTCGTATACCTTCTTCGCCTGGTCCACAGCGGTCTTCACGTCGGCAGGAGTGGCTTCGCGATCGAGAAGCGGCTGCACCACCATCGCCGGCCGCGGGGCGATCATCCCCAACAGTTCGTGATAGTCGTAGGGAATCTGCGATTCGTGACCGACGAAGAAGCCGAGCCGCGGCAGCAGGTCGCGTTGAAAGGCATAACGCGCCACACCGCCCGTGCCCTTGGCCGCCGTGTCTGTGCGCATTGGGGTGAAGCCGCAAATCGAAACCACGCCCTTTACACGCGGATCCAGCGCGGCAGCGTAAACCCCGACATCGCCGCCCATGGAGAAGCCGAACAGATAGATGCGGTTCGGATCCACCAGAGCATCCTTTTCGAGTGCGTCAACTCCCGCGCTGACGTCTTCCACCATGCGACCAAAGTGCGACCAGTGGGGATAGCGATCGGGGAATGGGCCTGTCTCACTCAGACGGCTCCCGAAGCCGCTCTGGTCATAGGCCAACACGGCGTACCCGGCTTTTGCCAGCGCCAGGATTGGATGCAAATCATTGTGGTAGACCCACATGTAGCCAAGCGGATAGCTAAAGCCGTGCAGCCAGATTACAGTGGGCAGCTTGGTTCCCGGCGGCGTATCCTTGCGGTAGTAGAGATCGCCGCGGACATTGAAGCCGAAATTGATGGAGCGCGAAGTCACTTCGTCCTTCTCCGGCTCCAGCCAGCCGAAAGCGTTGCCGCCGCGCTGGATCACCCAATTGACCAGATCCGGCGTAACCTGACCCGGATTTCCGGCGGGCCGAGCCGCGCCTCCGGCCGCCCCAGGGCGCCTCCGGAATGCGCGGCGCTGCACTGGCGGCATGAGCGGGGGCTCGTCACCCAGCATCCATTCGACAGACTTGCGGATGTCCGCCACCTTTGCCTCCCAACCGGCCCGGGTCGTAATGGTGCTTCCATCGGCGGCGGTGAGAATGTCGTTTAGGCCGCGCTTCGGGTAGCGGGCGAGGTTTACCGATTCCTTGCTGTTTACCCGCCAGTGATCCCAATCCCACTGGAAGATCAGGTTGTTGGTCCAGGTGCGGGTCGAGCGGCCGAACTGAATGTCGAGCCAGTCCAGGCAGGCTTCCTCATCGTTGGCGCCGTGGAAACCCGGCACTCGCATCGTGCCGAGGCGCTCGGGGTGCCCCAGCAGCTTGTAGACCTTTAACGCGGAGTAGTAGGACTGCTCGTCGCCCCAGGTATTGGAAACTTCATCGTTGTTGCCCCATTCGAGCAGGATGGAGCGGGGAGCCAGCATCGCCACCAGCAGATTCGCGTCAACCGGCAGGCGGTCTTCGCGGCCGGAGAAAAAGCGCAACCGCGGAACGAACCACGTGGGGAATTGGCGGGTCGTGCTCTCGATGCCTTCGCCGAAGCCGTGCTCACCGGCCGAGCGCCACGGTAAGACGCCACCGACGCCCGTGCTGCCGGCGATCACCGCCGAAATCCGCTCATCCATTGCGCCCGCTATCGTGACCTGCTTGCCGTCCCGCGAATAGCCGAAGATGCCGACGTGCTTCATGTCCACTTGCGGCAAAGTTTCGAGGTAGTCCAGCACCACGCTGGCCGCCCAGGCGCGGCGCGGAAGCAGCGCAAAATCGTACTGCGGATAGAGTGCGGCGAGCGCGGCGGCGTCATCCATGCCGTCGTTGCCGGCATATCCGGCGGAGATGTACCCGCGGCGGATTACCGATGTAGCCCATCCCTGCAGGTTCGGGGTCATCAGGACCGGAAATGGGCCCTTACCATCGGGGATCACAACTTGCACGCGCATGGTTCCCTTGTTATCCGGGCCGAATTCCAGGCGCACGTTGCGCACGATGTAGCCCTTGCCCGGTGTTTCATCGAGGACCGTCACATGGCCGAGCTTCGGTTTCGGCGGGAAAGTGCCGAGGTCGTATTTTTCCTCCAGCCGGCGGATCTCCGCACGGCGGGTCTTCCACTCTTCGGCATTGCGAACCGGCTTGCCGTCGAGGAATTTCAAGGGATCAGGAAGCAGGTTGACCTTCGGCAAGGCGTCAAAGTCGGGAGGAATCTCGCCGGTCTTCTGCAGCCACGCCGTGAACGTGGGAGCGTCCGGGAGGATTTGCAGAAGCTTTTGAAGATACTCGCGGCGCTCCTGTTCGGTCATCGCATTTGCCGGCCGGGACGCTGCAAAAATGAGCGAAAAGAAAAGCAAACAGGCAGTCGTAAATCGTGTCATGATGGATCACCTCGCGCGTTTGGAGCCCGCTGTTTCAAAAGTTCGCTTTCAGCTCTCTGAGCCGGCTTGCGCCGCACCCGGATGCCAACAGCCAGAACTCAAACTTTGCGTTACGGGAACGAATGGTCTCACAATGCGCGCCTTATGGCAAGAGGCGCACAGCCAGAAGCCGACGTTACGCGCTGTGATACCAATGTAAGACGGCTATTTACCGAACGGAGCTTTATTTCCTGCGTGTTGCGGACGCCAGCGACCGCTCCGGTCTGGGAACGCCGAACCACGCTCCGTCCCAGGTGATATCGCTCCTCGTTACGCAGTGCAAAACGTCAGATTTCTGAAAAGCACGCCGCCAAGCTGGGATAGTTCCCTGCTGCGGAAGCCGCGATTACTTTGCCCCTAACAGGCCTCTGGTATGAAACCACTTCTCCGCAAGGCTTGGCCATGCGGCAATCGGCTCACCCGTGGGCCGCATCCCGTAACCGTGGCCGCCCGTGGCATAGAGGTGCATCTCAGCCGGGACTTTGGCGTTCTTCAAAGCCAGAAAATAGTAGAGGCAGTTTTCCACGCGAACCGGATCGTCTTCGGCCTGGATTAAAAACGCTGGCGGCGTGTTCGCCGTCACCGCAATCTCCGGCGACAGTTTCCCGACTTCGGTTCGGGAAGCCAGATAGGCCGGATAAATCAGCACCGTAAAATCGGGTCTGCAGCTCACACTGTCCGCGGCATCCTGGGCGGGATAGCTCCGTTTCTCATAATTATTGCTGACGGCAGCGGCGAGATGCCCGCCCGCCGAGAATCCGAGAACACCAATGCGATTCGGATTGATGTGCCACTCTTCGGCGTGAGAGCGAACGAGGCCAACAGCTCGCTGCGCATCCTGCAAGGGGTCGGCGTAGTTGGGCTTACCAGGGCGCGCCGGAACTCGATAGCGGAGCAGAATTGCCGTTATTCCGATGGAGTTGAGCCACTGGCAGATTTCTGTACCTTCCATATCGATCGCGAGAATGCGGTAGCTGCCGCCGGGGAAAACCAGCACGGCGGTGCCGCTGTCTTTCTCCTTCGGCGGACGAAAGATCGAGATAGTGGGATTAATAATATTCGTGAGTTGATTAAACGGACGGCCCGCGATGAGACGAGTACTCGGTGTGATGTTGTCTGTTTGCGCGCCGAAGTTGCTGGTATCGCCCGGAGGGCCGCTGGGCCAGATAGGCATGGGAGTAGGCTCGCCCGCGGCGAACGCAGCCATCGCAAACACGAATAGAGAGGGAATCAATCTTCGCAACTGCCAACCTCCTGTTTTGAACCGGTCCGATCCAGAGGCAGACCCTTCCGCCCCCGGTCAACGGCGGGCTGTCGAATGCATTATATGATCACAAATCGAATTGCGCACTAGAAATCCGAAAGGTTCCGAATAAGCAGCCGTGCGCGTCCGCTCATCCTTTGCTCGCGATCACCGCGCCAATCACACGGCCGATTGTCATGAATTCCTGCAGATTGGAAGGCTTTTGGACGTAGCGCGTGGCTCCTAACTGCTCCACGCTCTGACGGTCCCGCGCGTCATCGGAAGAACTGAATACCACTACCGGCACTTGTTGGAACTTACTGCTCTCACGCAGACGCTTCAGGATCTCGAGCCCATTGACTTTCGGCAGGTTCAAATCAAGTATGATCAGCGACGGACCACTGGCGGCGTCCGCCTCCATGTTGTCCACATACTGCACGGCTTTTTCACCGTCGCGGATGGTGACCAACTGGCATTTCAAGCCATGCTCTCTGAGCGATTCGCGGATGAGCGTCACATCGCCCGCGTTGTCTTCAATCAGCAGGATCGAAACGGCGCTCTCAATGCTAATCTCTTCCGCATGAGACTGTAAAGAAGAAGCAAGATCCTTCTCCGACGGTGGATTCGACCCAGATGCGGCCGCCATAGCGCTCCACAATCTTCTGGCAGATCGCCAGGCCGATGCCTGTTCCGCTGTACTCCTCGCTTCCGTGAAGCCTCTTGAATACACCAAAGATCTGCTCGGTGTACTTGCGATCAATTCCGATGCCGTTATCACGAACGGCAAAAATCCACTGGGATTCGTCCCGTGTTGCGGAGATGCGGATAAATGGTGCATCTTGGCTCCTGTATTTGATTCCATTGCTGATGAGATTTTGAAAGAGCTGCCTTAGATGTACTTCCTGCATGGCAACTTCCGGCAGCGTTTCAATTTCAAAGCGCGCTCCACTTTCTGCGATAGCCGGGCGCAAATCCTCCAGGCAGCGATTGAGAACGGCTTCGGTATTCAAATTCCCGGGTAACCCTTCGGTGGCGCTAATGGTGATGTAGGAGCGAAGTCCCTTCAAGAGCGTCTCAATGCGGTTCGCACCGGTGATGGCGTGCAAAATATACTCGTCCGCGCGCGAGTCGAGCTTACCGGCATACTCTCTTTGCAGAAGCTGCGTAAAGATCGAAACCATGCGAAGCGGCTCCTGAAGATCGTGGGAGGCGGAGTAGGCAAACTGCTCCAGGTCGGCATTGGCGCGGCGCAGCTCCTTATTTGCCTGAAGAATGGCCCTCTCGGCCCGCTTCCGCTCGCTGATGTCGAGCACCACCACTTGAACGCCGGCCACCACCTCCCGATCCGTACGGACCGGAGCGCAGCCCATCACCCACGAGCGCCTCGCAGCCGCATCGGCCGGCGACAGTCCCTCCAGTTCGTAGTCGAGTAGCGGTTCGCCGGTTTCGAGCACCCGGCGGAAGAGGGGTTCGAGGGCTCTTGCCATAGGAGCCGGCAGCATCTCGCTGAGCTGGTGTCCGATGTATTTTTCGGCGGAAGCTCCGTTCATCGCGGCGAACTCTTCATTCACGCGAAGGAAACGCAGATTGCGGTCGAGGAGACAGAGGGCTGCGGGGACTTTGCCGTAGAGCGTCTCGAGTTCCGCCAGTTGCAGACGCAGCGACTCGGTCTGCCGGCTTACGCGGAGATCGAGTTCTTCATTCGTCTTACGAAGGATCAGCTCGATTCGCCGGCGAGTAGCCGAAGTGCGGCTCACCAGAAGCGAAACCAGCGCCAGAACCGCTACACCCCCCATGCTGACGTCGTGCAGGGAGAAGTGCGGCCTCATCGCATAGGGAAGTCCGAAGGCGGTAAGGGCCACCACCAGAAGGCCCGGCCCATAGCCGCACCACGACGCGATGAGCATGGCCGCGAGATAGACAAAAAAGATGCCGGCGAAACTCGCTCCCAGAACCCGGGTGAACAACGCATGCAGCGCGATGGCCGTCGCAAAGGCGATCAATGCGGGCAGATAGCCATGCAGTTCCGAAATGTACGTGGTCACACCGCGGAGCCGGGCGAGACGCAGCTTCACACCTTCCCTTGCCTGACCCTTCGGATCGGTGGCCAGAGTTTTCGCGGTGCCGGTTCCGTCCAAAGCGCTCCTTTAGTCAAAACTCGAATTTTACGGCGAATTGTACAACCCGCGGGGCGGTGGTGGTGCTGCTGATGGTCCCGAAATTGGATGTACTCACATTCGTGGCCGGTGCTCCGAAGTTTACCCAATTGAATACATTGTAAAGCTCGCAGCGAAACTGGATCGTCGCATTTTCACGCAACTGAAACCGCCGAGTCAAGACAGCATCCAACGATTTCTGACCCGGGGCGCGCACATTGAGGCCGCGCCCCAAACTTCCATAGCCCGTCGGCGAGGGCGCAGCGAAAACAGTGCCGGGGCCCGCGACACCGGGCGAAGCGAAATAGTTGTTGAGGCGCTGGTTCACCGGGCCGCTTCCGCGGATATCGTCGAGAGTCTTGCCGGGAAGAATGTCCGGTGATTCGTAGCCCTGCAGCTTCACGACGCTGGTAGTGGTCTGCACGGTAAAGGTGAGCGGCTGGCCCGATTGCACAATGAAAATACCGGCCGCTTGCCAGCCGTTCAGCAGCCGGCCCAATCCGCGGGTTCCCTTCATCACGCTGGGCAGATCATAAACGAAGCTGTTCGACCACCGGTACGATCGATCGAAAGCGGAAAGTCCATAATGCTGCAGCGAGGCGTCCCCGGGAACCTGCGCATTGCTGACCGAACCGGTGGGCAGCAGCGTATTGTTATCGATCGACTTGCTGAAGCTGAATGATGACAGGAACTGGAGACTGCGGCTGAACCGTTGTTGCACGCTGGCAATCGCCGCGTGATATTTCGATTCCGCATCGGTCGTAGTCAGTGCCAACCCGCGGTCAGCCAGGATGCCTGCTACGGGCGAACGCGATTGAATATTGGCCTGCACCGTTGTATTCTCCGTGACACCGCGAATCGGATTGGCCGAAGATGCGACCGCCGGCATGTTCGCCGCGCGCGTATTCACCAGGCGCAGACCATGCGAGCCCACATAGGCAAGCTGCACCACCAGATTCTTCGTCAACTCGCGCTGAATGCTGAAATTCCATTGCTGCACGTATGGATTTCGAACATTCGGATCGATCGGCGCAATCAGAATGGGCGCCACGGCATTCGGATCGTAGACGCGGGGGGTCCACTGCGGAAACGTGCTGTCAGGCGGCAGGTTCAAGTGCGAAAACGGATCGGCGAGCGATCCCGAAGGTCCGAACGACGTCTGCATCAGCGAGTTGAACGGAAAGCCGAACGAATCGCCAATCGCCAGCTCGGCATTCACGCGTGGATAGAAGATGCCATATCCGCCGCGTACCGAAAGTTTCGACAGAGGCTGCCATGCAAATCCGATGCGCGGGCCGAAATTGTTCAGGTCTGATCCGGCGAGAGTCGTGTTGCTGACCACCTTGACGCCGTTCGGGATCGCGACGCCGGGAAAGTTCTCCTGGAAACTACGGGCAATCGTGAATCCGGTGTAGCTCGAATTCCCGGGCGGAATGCCGTAGGCCCCTTCCTCGATCAGGTCCGGATCGAAGTTACCGATACGGCCCCGCACATCCACCGGCCACGCAAAGTAATCGTAGCGGAGTCCGAGATTCACCGTGAGGGTACGCCCGACGTGCCAATCATCCTGCAAAAAGAAGCTGAGGTCGTTGAAGCGGTAGTCTTTCTCGAAGCTCCCCGTCTCCGCGGCAGAGGCCAGCAGGTTGCTGAAACCGCCGTTCGGCGCCGCCAGTGCGGTATTGTTCCCCGTTCCATCGGAACCGAGCAAGAAGTCTTCGAAGCTGTAAATGATCAACTGCCCGGCTTTCAGAAGGTCCGAATTCATGTAGAGCCGGTGGCGTACAAAAGTAGTTCCGAAACGCAGTGAATGTGAGCCCAGCACTTTCGAAACGGTGTCGGAGAGCGTAAACATATTCTCCACATCGCGTGAAGAGCCCTGCGCTCCATTGAGCGTCAAACCGTTAGTCGCAATTGCGATCTGGGGCAGACGGGCCGACCCTGGCGCGGGTAGCATGGCCACGTCGCTCGCAGAGAAGGCGTCGCCCGCCTGCGCCGGGTTCGTGATCCGGGTATATCCGCCGCGGAATTCGTTGACCAGTTCCGGACCCGCCGTGAAAGTGTGGGCGAGAACAAAATTGCGGTTCACCGGCTTCTGGGTTTCGGTGAACCCGGGGAGATTGCCCGCCGGAAGATCGCTGAGCTGGTTGGAGGAGAAGAACCGGGTGGAGAGAGTCTGGCGCGTGTTGATCAGGTGATCGAGATTCAGGCTGAACTGGTCTTCATTGTAAGTGCTGGGAAAGGAGAAGCCCGCATTGGAATACACCTGGCCGCCGTTTCGGCCGCCCGCCTGGTCATTGAAACTGCTCGGCGCGAAGCTCGGCAGCACAAAGTTCCCGTTGGGCAGCTTCATCATGAGCGTCCGAATGGCGACCTCACTGATGTTTGAGCCATCGGGAAGGATCGTGTTGACGGGCGTGCTGCCGATCAGAAGTCCGAACGGAAATCCGTTTCGTCCACCGTAAATGGCGCCCAACTCCTGGCGCAGCACAGCTTCGCTGCTGCGGTCCTGCGGCAGGAGTGGATAACGGGGAAGCGTTTCGACGAGTCCGGTGGACGCCCCATTGAGTTGCCGCGTGCCTTGATACGATCCGAATAGAAACGTCCGGTTCTTGCGAATTGGCCCACCGATTGTCCCGCCGAATTGATTTTCCCTGAGGATGGGCGGATGGTTGCCCAGGCCGTTCTGAATCTCGCTGCGCTTGTAAAAGAATTCGTTCGCGTTCAAAGCCTCATTGCGGAAGAACTCATAGCCACTGCCGTGGAGCTCGTTGGTGCCGCCGCGCGCAATCAGGTTCACGCTGGCGCCTCCGGCGCGCCCGTATTCGGCCGAGTAGAGGCTGGTCTGCACTTTGAATTCCTGAATCGCGTCGGGCGCTGGGATGGCAATTCCACCCAACGGACCGGGACCGATGCCGGTGTATCCGTTCATGATGCTGCCGACTGCATTGATTCCATCGATGAGGACGCTGTTGTCGTAATAACGGCTTCCGCTCACCGACATGCCCTGGCTGCCGGTGCCGAAAGCTGCGGCGTTCGGAAGGTCGGCGATCACGCCCGGTTCGAGCGCGAGCAATTGCGTAAAGTTGCGCGTCACCAGCGGCAGATCCACCAACTGACGATGCGTGAAGACAGTGCCTAGAGTCGGCGAAACCATCCGTAGCAGAGGCTCTTCGGATACAACCACCGCCTCATCCGCCGGCGAGCCGAGAACCATTTCCAACGCCAGTTGCGTAGTCTCTCCGACTCGCACGGTGATTGGACTGCGGATTAGATCGCGAAAGCCGCTGGCGCTCAATTCCAATTTATATGGGCCCGCATCCAACAGTGCGAATACGTACCGGCCATAGCTGTTGGTTGTGGTTCTGCGCGCAAAGCCGGAATTCAATCCGATCAGCGTGACGCTGGCTGCGGGAATTGTGCCGCCACTTGGATCGGTCACAACGCCGGCAATCGAGCCACGGGCTCCTTGAGCGAATGTAACGGGCGCCGTCGCAGCGATGAGCAGCAGCAGCCCAGCCAAGCCGAAGTGGTTGCACACGCATCGTCCACACAATTCAGCTTTGCTTAAACGAGACAGACCCGCAGGCTCATCGTGCTTCCATGGGCCTGCACCCGCAACAGGTTGAGGTTGGCTCAAGAGCCCAAAGCAGCGCATGCAGATTTTCGCATTCCGGAAAAAGAGCGAAGATCCGTTCCATGCCATCCACCTTGCAGAATCGCTCCTGAGGAGAATCGCCATCCGGCGAATTTCATGAACGGCTCCCACCGGCCGCCAACCCGGCATCCAAGCGGCGTACTGGCCTGCCGCTAACCAGGACCTGTGCAAGCACAGTATATCTTATGCGAGCCGACGAGCTTGATTTATGCGGGGGCGGAATAGTTTTTCCTGTCCAAACCGGTGAAGTGACAAAATGTATCGGTATGCGTAAGCTCCGGATTCTCGCAATCGTGGCGGCTCTGGCAGGCTCGGCAGCCGCAGCCGACAATCAACTCACCGCGCAGGAGAAGGCTGACGGGTGGCAACTGCTGTTCGATGGCAAAACCTATGCGGGCTGGGAAGATCCCACCAAGAAAGTGCCCCCCGCCGATGCTTGGACCATTGAAGACGGAAGTCTCAAGGCAATGCCGCACCCACGCATTGTCGAAGATCTTTTTACCAAGGGGAAGTACCACAATTTCGAACTCGTGTTCGATTGGACAATTTCGCCCGGCGGCAATAGCGGCGTGAAGTACCGCATTCAGGACCGAGTATTCCTGCTCAGCCAGAGGATGCGTTTCGAAGATCTGGTGGAACTTTCGCTGCGTAACCGCCGGAAGGACCGGCCGGCGCGCGGGCAGGAATATGTGATCGGCTTCGAATACCAGATCGTGGATGACAGCCGCAATCCCGATGCGCGGCGCGGCCCCAAGTACCAGGCCGGCGCGCTCTACGACATGTCACCCGCCACGCAGAACGCCACGCGGCCGGTAGGGGAATACAACCACTCGCGCATCATCGTGAAAGGCGACCACGTGGAGCACTGGTTGAATGGCGTGAAAGTGGTCGACGCCGTGTTGAGCGACGTGGCTTCGGGTGCGGGCGGACGCTGGGGAGCCGGTTCCCCGGTTTACGAAATGCTGGTGAAACATCCGCGCGCCGATTGCCAGATCTCGCTACAGAATCACAATGATACGGCATGGTTCAAGAACATCAAGATCCACGTGCTGCCGTAACTGCTCCAGGCGGATCGGCTCAATGTTGCGGCGATGACGGATTCGCGTCGCTCTCCTGCTGCTGAGCCAGCGTGTAGCGGGCCCGGGACGGCGATTCCGCCGCCGCGGTCATCTTGACGTTGCCGCGTGTCTCCGCGGCGAGAGCAGGGGGCAGCGGTGTGCTCTGCTCAATCGTGAGAGTGGCATCCGACAGGCGCACGGTCCGCTTCCAATTCCTGCCGGTGATTTCCAGTTCGTCGCCGGAGGCGCGGACACTAACCGGTCCCGTGCCCACCAGTGCACCCCCTTCCGGAAGAAAATCGGCTTCGGTATCTTTCCACGTGAATTCCATCCAGCGGCCTCCATCCTGGGTGGAGAAGACCGCGCGAACCTTCGCCGATTCGAGAATCCATTCGGGCGAACCATCGTTATCCAGATCCGCCTCCCATGCGACGGTATGCCCACGCGGCACCAGCACCAGGCGGATGGGCACATCCGCATCGGCCCCGCCTCTCACACGCAGGTTGAAATTGCGCACGCCGCTATCACCGTCGCGCGCAAACACACGAAGCGAAACCGGCCGCTCCATCATGCCGCCAATACTGATTTCCGTCTTCGCGGGGAAAAATTCCAAGCTATCGCCCGAGGCTTCTACATGATACGTCTGGATTTGCGGCGAGTTATTCCGTAGGATGATTTCCAGATTTCGCCCGGCCTTGGGGTCGATGGCTGCCGTCGGCGGATCGAGCGGGAGTTCAGTATTCGGCCCGAAGTGCAGGCCGATAGCTTCGCTCATTCGGATCGAGACCGGGCGGAACAGTTGCAGCCGTGCGCGGCCCAGCGGCATGCCGTCTGCTTCGATGGCGAAGTCGGCCCAGTCGCCGTGCAGCGATGTGGAAGGCACATCCACCTGATATTCGATTTCGTTCGGTGTCTTGAGGTCGGAGGTGGCGGTGAACCCTTCCGGAAGCCGAAGACGCGAGCGCGCGGCAACAGCAGGCGAAGAGTATGTAGTCGAGACCAGGTTCTTACGTCCGATGATCAGCCGTTTTGCATCGTTGAAGAAAGCCGAAGTCTCGGGCGCTTCCATCGCCAAGCCAATGCGCACGTGGTTGCCCGGCGCAGTGTTCGCCGGAATTGGCAGGCGGGCGCGCAGCGTCTTATCGTCCCAATCGAACTTGGTCGGCTTGCCAGCGGCCAGGAAAGGACCAACCGGCTCACGCGCCAATTGCAGAATCACTTCTCCCGGCTGCGGCGCGGCGAACTCCATGGCCAGAATGCCATTCTCGTATTCGACCGCCAGCAGCTCCGCCGTAGCGTAGACGATGTGTTCGGCAGCGGAAAAATTCGAACATTCACGGCACAACCCTTCGGCGCCGAGCGAAACATCCACCGGCAGCCACAACGATTCGCCCGGCTCGACGGTGATTTGCGGAATCACCAGTGTGCGGCGCGAACCGGTCTCCTCCACGCGCAGATCTCCGTGGAATGTCTGGCTGCCGCGATTGGTCACCGAAACGACGGACGCAGCCGGTGAAATCCGTTCGGCCGCGGTCACACCGGCCGGCAGTTTCCCAGTGAGCGGCTTGGGGGCCGCAGCAGGAACCAGCGTGGGAAGGAGCCTGAGCCAGTTATGCAGCAGAGCGGCGTCACGGCGCAGAGCATGCGTGGAGGGCCTCTCATGGCCGTTCAGATCCACCGCGCCGGCTCGGATAAGCCGGCTCGTGTTCGCTTCCCAACCTTCCGGATAGACCGTCTCCTCCACACCCTGCCAGAGCAGCGAACCGTCCGCCGCGATCATCGCGTCACGGCTGCGGGCCAGCGCGCCCGCGTCGGTAGTGGAAACCACCGTAACCGGTGTGGGCGGCGGCGCCGCATCGATCGCCAGCGGTGCGCCTTCCACGTAAGCCACAGGTCCGCCGTGCTGCGCAGTCTGCGTAGCCAGCAGATCTTCGAGCTGCGTCAACCAGACGCGCTGCTGCGCGCGGCCATCCTCTCCGCTCGGGGGCCAGCCTCGATTCACCAGTCCTTCGACGGGAGGTAGCGGCCGTACCCAGGCCTGCAAACCGAGCTTGCGCAGTTCACGGATGAATCCGGCCAGGTCGCGCCTTGGGCTGGTGCGGCCGGTGAAATCGAATTCGTCGGGGCGGAGTTGATGCCAGTTCCAGGGGATGGAGAATTCGACCGTACGCACGCCGATGGTTTTCAGCCAGACCAGCTCGCGCTCCCACAAGTCATGCGGGTAGAGATAGTAGGGAAACTCCACCGCCTGCACGAATTCGCGCCGCCGTTCGGCGGGCGGAGCGGAGGACGCCACCGCGGCCAGCGCCACCAGCAGCACGAACGCGCGCATTAGAAGGTGCGGGCCTTTCGCAGACGGTAATCTTCGACCAGCGGCATGCGAATCACGGTGCACATCTCAAATAGACGCGAGCGGGCCCTCGGACCGATACGGTCGGCAAGCGTAGTTCGGTATTCCGGTTTGCCGAGGGGGCCAGGGCGCTCGGTAACAGCGCTGCCGGCTTCCGAATCCGGCAGGTTTGTAGTGGCGATCAGCGCCTTTCGGTTGTTGCATCGGTAGGTGACGATAGAAGTAATGGTGTCTTCCACCCAATCAGTAACCCGGTGAGCACCCAGGTCATCGAGCAGCAGCACTTCGCTATCGAGCGCCACGCGGTAGGCCTCGCGGTCAGCCGAATTCGAGGAAGCATCATAGCCGGCGCGAATGCGATCCAGCAGATTCTGGTAGTCGCAGAAAAGGCCCTCGAAGCCTTTTTCGATGATCTTGCGTAATGCCGCCACCGCCAAGTGCGTTTTGCCCGTGCCGGGCTCGCCGATGAACAGCAGACCGGGCCGGGTCTGGCTGGGAAAATCGCGGACGAAGTTCTTCACCGCCAGCAAGACGCTCGAAAGCTCGCGGCGCGCGATCGGGTTTTCGGGGCCGGGTACGCTGAAGTTGTCGATAGAGGCGTTGCGGTACAGCGGCGGAATCTGGGCACGATCCTCCAGACGTTCGGCGCGCCCCTGGAAGCGGCAATCGCACGCTTCGGCGCCGGAGACACCGGCGCGCTCCACGATGATCCAGCCGGTGCCGCCACACTTCGGGCAAACGGATTGCGTGGCCATCGGTACCATTATCGGCCAGAGCCTGGCCGCGAGCACGCAAAATTGCTGGGGCTCGCCAAGGAGGCATACAGCGCTCTCCACGTGAGAGAATTAGACGTAGTGGGTAAAAAGGAAATGAAAGTCCGGGTCCCGAAAAACTCCGCAATGGCGCAGTTTATTCTGGGGCCGGTTGGGCGGATTCTACTGGCATGTGCGGCTGTAGCCACCGTGATGGGAATGGTTGCGTTCACGATGGTCTACGTCAAGTACTCCCGGCTGATCGATCAGAAGCTGAGCGCGGGCCCGTTCACCAATACATCCAAGATTTACTCGGCGCCGCGTTCGGTATCGGTGGGCGACCAAAGCACGCCCGACCAGATCGCCGCGGAACTGCGCCGTAGCGGCTATAACGAATCGCGCGGCAACCCTATCGGCTATTTCCTGCTACACGGCGATTCCATTGAGATCTTCCCTGGCCCGGAATCCTATTTTGACCAGGAAGCCGGCCTGATCCGTTTCGCGAACGGGCGCATCTCGCAAATCATTTCCCTGGATGACAATACCTCGCGGGGCGCCTATCAGCTCGAGCCGCAACTGATCACGAATCTGTTTGACCGGAATCGCGAAAAACGCCGTCTGGTCAGGTTCCAGGATATCCCCAAGGTATTGGTGGATGCCGTCACCTCGGCCGAGGACAAGCGCTTCTTCCAGCACGCCGGTTTCGACCCGATCCGCATCGTGAAGGCGGCCTATGTCGATCTAAAAGAAGGCCGCAAAGAGCAGGGCGCATCCACCCTGAGCCAGCAGCTTGCGCGCAGTTTCTGGCTCGATCTCGACAAGCGTTGGACCCGCAAGCTCGCCGAGATGGTGATCACGATGCAGTTAGAGCAGAAACTCACCAAGGAGCAGATCTTCGAAGATTACGCCAACCAGATTTATCTCGGTTGGCGCGGTTCGTTCCGCATTCACGGCTTCGGCGAAGCGGCCGAGGCGTACTTCGGCAAAGACCTGAGCCAGATTACGCTGCCGCAGGCCGCCACGCTCGCCGGCATGATCCAGCGGCCGTCGTATTTTAATCCCTTCAAGCACCCTGACCGGATGCGCGACCGGCGCAACATAGTGCTCTCCCTCATGCGGCAGAACGGCTTCGTCAGTGACCGCGATTATGCCATCGCCACCGAAGCGCCGCTCGTGCTGGCGAAGGCCACAGCCGAATCAGCCGATGCGCCGTATTTCGTCGATCTGGTGAACGACACCCTTCAGAGCAAGTTTCAGGACTACGACTTCCAGTCCAACGCCTTCCGGATCTACACCACGCTCGATATGAATCTGCAGCGAGCGGCCGTAGAGGCCATTCGCAACGGCATGCAGAATGTGGATGAGCAAATCCGCAAGCAACGCCGTTTCCGCGGCCAACCGGTGCCGGAAGCGCAGGTCGCGCTGGTGGCAATTGATCCGCATACCGGTGAAATCAAAGCCCTGTGCGGCGGCCGTAACTACGGCGTGAGCCAGCTCAACCATGTGCTGGCAAAGCGGCAGCCTGGCTCAATCTTCAAGCCCTTTGTCTATGCGACCGCGCTGAATACGGGCGTAGAGGGCGGACCGCATATTCTCACCGCCAGCACCACTGTGGACGACGACCCCACGACTTTCTGGTTTGACGGCAAACCCTACGAACCCAGCAATTTCAAGCACGAGTTTTATGGCACGGTTACGCTGCGTCAGGCGCTTGCCCACTCGCTGAACGTCGCCACCGTCAAAGTCGCGGAGGCCGTGGGTTATAACAATGTTGTCGAAATGGCCAACCGCGCTGGCATGAATTACAAGATCCAGCCCACACCGGCCGTGGCCCTGGGGGCCTACGAGATTACGCCGCTCGAAGCCGCCGGAGCGTACACCATCTTCGCCAATCACGGTGAGTACGTGAAGCCGAGTTTCCTCACCATGGTTCGCTCGTCCGACGGCAAGGTGATTTACAAGAATGAGCCCGTGCGGCACCAGGTGCTTGATCCGCGCGTCGCTTACCTCACTACGAACCTGATGGAAGAAGTGATGCGGACCGGCACAGCGGCTGGCGTGCGCGCGCGTGGCTTCACCGTCCCGGCAGCGGGCAAGACCGGAACCTCCCACGATGGCTGGTTCGCAGGCTATACCAGCGAACTGCTGTGCATCGTATGGGTTGGTTTTGACGACAATCGCGAACTGGATCTCGAAGGCGCGCATTCGGCGCTTCCGATCTGGACCGACTTCATGAAGCGGGCGCTCGACTACCGGGAGTATCGCGACGCGCGGCCCTTCACCGTGCCTGATGGAGTGGTCACCATTGATATCGACCCTGCATCGGGAATGCCGGCGACGCCGAATTGTCCGGAGGTTCGGCCGGAAGTCTACATCGCGGGAACACAGCCGGTAGGCACTTGCCCGCTACACGGCGGGCATCAGAATGTCACCAATGTGGCCGGTTGGCAGATTACCGAACCCGCCGGACAACCACAGCCCCAACAGCATCAGCAAGCGGCTCCGCCTGTGGGCACTACGCTGCACATCACCGGGAGCGGCAACGATGGTGTGGTATCGTCATCGGCTCCGCATCATTCCGCTACTGGGGAAACTGCGGCCGACCCGAGCCAAGCTGCCGAACGCCAGGCGCAGGAGCAGCAGCAAAAGGAAAAGCCTCCCAAGAAGGGCATATTCCATCGCTTGTGGGGTGTGTTTAAATAGGGTGAAGAGGAGGCCATTATGGTTTCCCGAATACTCTTTCTCTCGTTGGCGGCCGGCTTGAGTTTTACAGCATTAGCCGGTTCCGACGACGCCCGCGTGGATACGGCCAACGTCCCCGATGGTCTGCTGCACTCCCCTCAGGCTGAACCCCCTCCGAAACCGCTCACTTTCGAACAACGCGGCGACATCATGATGGCGCGGAAGATGTACCGCGAGGCGATTGATACGTTCCGCCAGGGCCTTACGGACAACGCAGTCATCTGGAATAAGATCGGCATCGCATACCAGCAGCTCTTGCTACTGAACGACGCGCGCAAGAGCTACGAGCGTTCGCTGCGTATTAAGCCGGACTACTCGGAAGCGCTGAACAATCTGGGGACCGTGTATTACGCCAAGAAGAACTATCGCAAGGCGATCAATTATTACAAAAAAGCACTCAAGTACAACCCCGAATCAGCTTCGCTCTATAGCAATCTCGGCACAGCCTATTTCGCTCGCAAAAAATATAAGGAAGCCAGCCAGGCTTACCAGACCGCACTCAAACTGAACCCCGACGTTTTCGAGCAGCGCGGCAGCTACGGCGTCATGTTGCAGGAACGCAACGTGGAAGAGTACGCCAAATATCATTATTACTTGGCTAAGGTGTATGCCAAAGCAGGCATGAACGATCAGGCGCTGCAGTGCTTGCGGAAGGCTCTGGAAGAGGGGTTCAAGGATAAGGATAAGTTGAAGGAAGACCCCGAATTCCAGGCCATGCGCAAGCTCCCGGAGTTCCAGCAACTGCTGACCTCGGAGCCGCGTGTTCTTTAGGCCGCGACGCTTCCCTGCTCTTTCCCTGATTCTGATCGCAGGCTGCTGCGCCGATCTTTCGTGCTCACGCCAGGCGGTGCAGCCGGCCCTCGAATCCTTTGCCGTCCTGCGTTTTGAAAACCTGAGCCCGGGCGCCGCGCCGGATTGGATGGGCCGCGCGTTTTCCGAAGTCATCATTTCCGAACTCACCGGCGTGAAGGGCATCTACGCCATTTCCTCCAGCCGCCTGCACAGCTATGACCGTCTGCTGGGCGGGCGGCCGATTTCCGCGCCGGGCATCTCGGCCGAACGGCCGCAGGCAATCGCGGCCGGCGCCATGCGCGTTGCCTATGGGCAGTACACCGTGCATGGCGCGCAACTCGATGCCCGCCTCACGGTGGAAGACGCGCGGACGGGGAAAATGACGCGCGTCGTCACGGCATCTTCGGAAGCAGGCGATGTCATCACCGCGGCCTCCGAACTGGCACGGAAGATCGCGCCCTCCGCGCTGCCGTATGGCACACGGAACGCCGAGGCCTTGCGGCTCTATGTAGCGGCGATCGAATCCACCGATCCTTCAGGCGGGGCGGATCTTCTCGATAAAGCCGTGGCAGCCGACCCCGATTTTGGTCAGGCCTATCTGGCACTTGCGGAGTGGAAAGCCCAGCATCAGGATCGCGCCGGTGCGTTGGCGACCCTCGATCAGGGCCTTGCCCGCGGCGCTATTTCGGGGCCGGTTCGCGCGCGCATGGAACTCGACGCCGCCAGCCTGCATGGCGATTTCGCCGGCGAGCAGCGCGCGCTCGCGGCGCTCGCCTCCAGCAACACGGCCGACCCCGCCGCCTGGCGCTCTTTCGGCCAGGACGCTTTCAACCGTCATCAGTATACGGCCGCCATGGATGCTTACCGCCACATCCTGCAAGCGCAGCCCGATGATGTAGCGGCTCTCAATCAACTCGGCTATGCCGCGGCCTACGCGGGTGATTCGAAATCCGCGGAAGCCGCAGTCCGGCGCTATCAACAGTTGCGGCCGGCGGACGTCAACGCGCTCGATTCCCTGGGCGACGTCAACCTGATCTCCGGCCGCACCCAGGAAGCCGCGGGTTTTTATGTGGAGGCATCGAAGAAGGATTCTCAATTCGAGGCAGGAACCGATCTGTATAAAGCCTCCGTGGCGCGTCTCATGACCGGTGACATTGCGGGCGCTGACGCACTGCATCGCCAGTACATCGATGGCCGCAATGCCGCTCACGACCCGCTGGCCGATTTTCGCGCGGCGCAGTGGCTCTGGTTGAGTGGAAGGCGCGGCGAAGGTTACCGGCAGATGGAGTCTTTTGCGCAGGGCATGGAAACGGGCGGGAACAAAAGCACTGCCTCTCGGACCTATTCGCAACTCGCCGTCTGGAGCCTGGCGCTCGGACAGCGTGCTGCGGCGGCGCAAATGGCGGACAAGGCCACTCAACTGGCCGATTCGCAGGCCGCTCCCATTGCCGCGGTGGCGCATTTCCTGGCGCAGCCGCCGGCCTCGGCTTCAGAATGGAGCGCGCGTGCCGAGCGCACGTTCCCGGAAGAAGCGCAGGCTTCGATCAAAAATTTCGCGCTGGCGTACGCTCTGCTTCTGAATCGCGAGTTTCAACCCGCTTCGCTGCAATTGAAGCAGATGTATGACGAACCCTCCTTCGCGGCTGACCCGGGTCTACCGGTGCTGCTGGCATGGAGCTACGTGGAAAGCGGTCAGGACCGCAAGGCCGAGCCGCTGTTGCGCTTCAACCCGGTGCCGTCCAGTAGCGGTCCCGGTCCCTTCACATGCCTCTACTTTCCGCGGCTGTTTTATCTGCGCGGCCTGGCTGCGTCGCGCCAAGACAAGCAGGCGGATGCACGCTCCGCCTATCAGCTCTTCCTGAAGCTTTCCGGCTCTGAACCCCTGATGTGGGGCGATGAACAAAAAGCGCGAGCTATGGATTGATTGTCAACGTGGCAGTTTGGCTCGGCTGCCCACCGATATTCACCACCACCGGCTGATCACCCGTCGGAGCATCCGCCGGCACGTGATAATTGATCTGTACCACGCCCACTAAGCCATATGGAACGCCCGCGAAATCGATGGCATCGGGAGTCACCGGAATACCGCCCACGGTAACCGTGAGCGGAAAGACTGGCCGGGGCAGTTGCGCAAGCGGAGTATTGCCTGCCGGAGCGTTTCCCGTTGGCATCACCGGCGTGAGGTCGCCCTGGCCGGTGACGTACAGCACGAGTTCATCGCCACGGTGGCCGCTGCCGTTGGGAACCAGCTTTCCGTTGCTATCCGTAAAGAGTCCCGGAGCGGCGGGAAGAATGGACAAGGGCGCGGTATTCACTTCGCCGTTCACGTTCACGCGAACCTGCGCCGAACCGGGTGTCACTTCAACAGGCACCTGCACGTTCAGTTGTGTGGGCGAGACGAAGTAGAGCGGCGCGCTCACGCCATTGATACTCACCGAGACGCCGCCGAGCGAGAGCGGAAGCGGCACACTGCTCGCCTGCTCGGTGTCGTTCGCCAGATTCGCGCCAAAGATAGACAGGATCATGCCCGGAGCCGCACCTGCCTGGAACGAAGCGCCGTTTACCATACCGGCAGTGGTCAATGTGGGAGCCGGACCGGGAGGCCCCACTTGCAGACTCACGGGAACCACAACGTATT
This sequence comes from Bryobacteraceae bacterium, assembly GCA_035550475.1. Taxonomy (GTDB): domain Bacteria; phylum Acidobacteriota; class Terriglobia; order Bryobacterales; family Bryobacteraceae; genus DASZPB01. Next base: position 73,128 of record DASZPB010000061.1, read on the forward strand.
GCGGATACGCGGCCGGAGACTGCACGATCAAGTTCGCCGAGTAGATTCCCGTGCTGAGGCCCGCCGGATTCGCCGTGAGCGTGATGGTTCCGGAGCCGGTCCCTGCCAGCGTGTCGGCGGAAAGCCAATTGGCATTCGATCCCGTGAGCGTGGCCGTCCAGGGCGTAGAAGAATCGAGGCTGATCGCGACTTGCGCCGTGGCTGGGCCGCTCGACGACGAATCCACCTGCAGCGCCACGTTGTCCGGCGCAACCGCGAGCGGCGGCGGCGAGGAGAGAGCGGCGGCAAACGCGACCGCGAGCGCAACTGTGACAGGGTTGCCGTTGTCATCGGCGCCATCGAGTTCGAAACCGGCAGTGGCCGGCGTAGAGATACCGGACCAGCACAGGCGGGCCGTCAAGGTGCCATTGGCAGGCAGTCGCGCAGAGCCGAAGTACTTGCCGATATGTGGGGAAAGATCGTAGCCGGCCGCCAGGAAGCGCGTCAACTGCACAGCGGCGCCGCCGGTCTCGCGCAAGATTAGCATGTGTGACCAGCGGCAACTGGAATCCGCCGCAGGATCCGAACGCACGGTGGATGGACTGCTGCTTAGCGTCAGGACCGGCCGGCCGCCGCTGGCGACGAACGAAACCGGAGTCGTGGCAGTCCACGTACGGCCACTGGCCGTATCAATGCCATCCACTTCGATCGTGAGGGTCGCAGGCGGCGTAATCCCGCTGGAACTCACGCGCGCCTGCACGATGCCGAGCGCATTCAACCTCGTAGTCCCCAGAACGCCGGCAATCTGCGAAGTGAGGTCATCCGGACCAATCTTCAGGCCCGTGATACGTGTGGCCACCCCTGCCGTCTCGCGGATCGAAATCGTATAGACAAAGACAGCAGCCGTCAAGTCGGCGGCCGGCACGGGATTCGGCGAGACCGACACCGTCACCCGCGATTGCACAAATGATACGCTGGCCCGCACCGTGAAGCTGACCCGCACCGCCGAAGACGAGGTGACCGTTACCGTGGCCGTAAATGCTCCGCCTGTGGTGAGCTTCGAAGCATCGATCGAAACCGGCAGCACGGCCGGCGCTGATGAGGACACTACGGCGGTGGCCGGCAACTGCACCCACGGCTGGTCGGCCGCCACGATGAGGGAGAGCGGTGAAGTGGATGGCGTGGTCACGGTGGCGAATTGTTGCGATGCGCCTGCGACTGCGCCATCCTGCACTTGAAACGTCAGGCTGGAGGTATCGACGTTCAAGGCCGGCAGCGAAGCATCTTCCAGGTAGGACTTCAAATTCGGATACGCCGCACTGAAGCGCCCATAAGTCGCCGTCGGAGTGACGTCACACGAGTTACTCATGGTGGGCACCGGCGGCCCGCCGGTCAATGTGCCGACAAGCTGTCCATCGGCGTTGAGCAGCGGGGAACCCGAAGAGCCCGCCTCCGTCAATCCACTCGTCCATTCCACCTGGTAGAAATCGGCGGACGGCGCAAAGTCACCGGAAATGATCAGGTCTTCATCCGGCTGGCGCGAGCCAAAGCTGATTCGCGAATACGAGCCGTAAGGATGGTGCAAGCCCGTAACCTGGGCGTTCGGATCGAGCGATGTATTCCAGCCGAGGAATGCGACGCCATCCGGCACCCTGCTGAGTTGTACCAGGGAGAAATCGCCCTGCGAGATATCTCCGCCGGCGAGATACTGGCCGCCCTGAATGAGGGGTGCCTGCGATACCATCGGCGGCGTGCCGTTGCACGTGGCCGTTTGGTAGAGGAATGACGCATTGATGCTCTGTGCTTCCGAGTTGCTGGAAATGCAGTGATGTGCCGTCAGCAGATACGGCTTGAAACTGTTGCTCCGGGTGTTGATAAGGCTGCCCGAGCACAGGAATGCGCCGCCGGTATCGGCGACGAAGTCATAACGCACTAGTGCAGTCGCGGCGGTCTGATACTGCGGGAAGCAAGTCACATCGAGATTGCACGAAGAAGATGGGTCAGTGGTGCCGGCGTCCGGTGTTACGGTTGCGGAACCGGCTGCCGTGCTCCACTGATGCACCAGCGCATCCACGACAAACGGCAGGCTCGTCGCTGTGGTATTTGCAGCCGCGATATAAGTGACGGCAACGGTATCGGAATCCACTCCGGACGACCAGAACTCACCGCTGCCGAAGATTCCTTTGCCGGTATAAGGCCCCTCGGCCGCCGCCGATCCCGGCGCATAAACCCAGACCTCTCCCGCGCCCACATCGAAGTTACGGAAGTGAACACGAAGACGCACCGCACCTGGGGATCGGAACGAGACGACTAACGCTGAGCGTCCATCGGGCAGCGTCGCCATGGACGGATGCAGTGACGCAGTGGGCCGAACCGCGCGCCGAACGCCATCGGCAACCAGCGGGCCCCGTCTGGCGGGAATTGCTTCCGCCGCGCTGAGGCTGCCCATCGATAAGGCTGGGGGAATACTGACAGAACGAAGAAGTTGGGGAAGCTGCCGGCGCACGGGGTTCACCGCGCGTCGCGGCGAGACCGCCATTGGAGCCTGTTGACCAAACAAAATGGGTACAATCGCCAACGACCCCAGAGATGCCCATCGCAAGACTCGGCGAGAACCCATCGTTTCCCCGGAGTGTAGCATACAGAGCACTCCGGGGCGGGTGGGTTATGCCGGTCATGCGATCGGAATTAACGGAAGTTGCGAACGTAGCCGCGGTTGCCGAAATGGTTATCGACATGGTTCTGGATGTGCCGCACGCGACGGGTGTGAACCTTCACCGGGCGCTTCCGTTCAATCGTTGTCCGCTTCACATATCCGGGAGCCGCATTGTTCTGATACGTGAACACGGTGTAGGAAGAACCGTAATTGCGAGCCACATCGTTGCGATCATGGGCCAACGCCGGGGAAACCATCAGCGCCGCCGAAGAAACCATCAAAGCCGTTAAACCAAGGAGCTTTTTCATTTTCTTGCCCTCCACAGTGTCAGATGTAGGGTGGGCAAAAGGCGTTTGTAAGTCAGTGTAACGATCGGTGGTAAATTGTCATGTCGATGGCGGGAGGCACGTGGCCCATGGTGCGCAGGAAACCGGACACCTGGCCCCGATGATGCGTCCCGTGATTCACCACGTGCAGCACAAGCTCCCACAGCGGCTGTTTCCAATGATTGCCGCGCATATCGGTGTAGCTCAACACCTTCGCTGCTTCTTCATCCGTCAGTCCGGCAGCCCAATTCCGCCACTCGCGATAGAGTGCCGGCCAATCATTTTGAAGCACCGCGAGGTGATAATCGGCCTCCGCCAAATAGGGCCCGCCCGAGCGGCCCTGCAGGCGGGCGAGCCAGACGCGGTCGGAACCAAAGACGTGGACCAGCGTGCCGAGCACGCTCTTATCGGCTGTGCCGAAATCGCGCGTCAATTCTTCGGGCGCGAGTCCGGCTGCTGCGGCCACCAGCCGCGCGCTGGCCCAAGCCGTGTAGTCGATTTGTATCCGCAAAACTTCGGACAGCCCGGGCATATTGGAATTTCTCCTTGTGCGGTTTCTACAGTCTACTCCGGCAGCGCCCGTCAGCTATCGGGGGCGCGACCACGCAAGTTGATCGTTACTGCCGGACTTGCTGCGATAAAGATGTTGTCAAAGTGAAGTGGTACGCCACCGGGTGACTAGACAGCAGTCCCGGCTTTCCCGGCTAGCGTGGCAGGTACCTGGTAACGGCCTGCTTCCGTGCGGAAAGCGACGTTTATGCGGTTCCAGCTATTAATAGCGACAATCGCCATGGTGAGTTCGATCATTTCCTGTTCGGAAAACTGCGCGCGAGTTTCTTCATAAACCTCGTCCGGAACAAAACCATCGGTCAGCACGGTGACTGCTTCGGTCCAGGCGAGCGCCGCACGCTCACGAGATGTATAAAGCGGAGCTTCGCGCCAGGCATTCAACATGTAGAGGCGTTGCTCGCTTTCCCCTCGCGCCCGCGCGTCCTTGGTGTGCATATCGATACAGAACGCGCACCGGTTGATCTGAGACGCGCGTACATAAACCAGATCCAGTAGACCAGGTTCTATGGCGGAATGATGGAGATACTCATGAATCTTGGACAAAGCCTGCAAGGCTTTCGGGTCCTTGTCCTTGTACACCAATCTGGGTTCGATCGTAACAGGTTGCATGACTTTTTCTCTCTACCAGGATAGGATGCAGGCGACCCTTGCCGAAGATCCAACTGATTCATCGAAATGCGCGCGGACCTTGGCAAATTAATGCCGCGCGTCGGGCGTGATCGGCTCGGCAGTAGCAGAGCGTGGATTCTCACCGGTCAGGCGCGCGATCTCTTCGTAGAGGCGCTGTGTGAGGCTCTCGCGGTCGGCGGGCCTGAGCCCGCTTGTCGAAATCGGGTCGCCTACGCGCAAGACTACTTTGCCGCTGCGAATGTGAATGGACCCCATCGGCAACAGTTCCCGCATTCCCACAATGCCCAGCGGCACGGCGGGAACTCCCGCCTTGGTAGCAATGTACGCCGCGCCTTCGCGGAATTCCCGCAGGCCCTGGGGAGAGCGCCCGCCTTCGGGAAAGACGAGCACGGAAATGTGGCGTTCCGCGATAATGCGCGCGCCTTCACTCATGCTGCGGAGCGATGCGCGCGCGCTGGTGCGGTCCACAGGCAGATGCCCGGCTCGCCTCAGATGCGTGCCCAAAAACGGAATGCGGAACAATCCTTTCTTCGCGAAAAAACGAAACTGATTCGAAATGTGCGACAGGATCGCAGGGATATCCATCAAGCTGGTGTGGTTGCAAACGAAAACGTAGCTGCCGCGCGGATTGATTTTTTCCAGGCCTTCCACACGTACATCAATAAAGCTCACCCACAGCAGGATGCGCGCCCACACGATGGCAACACGATGCGGTACGTCACCGGTAGAATCAAACACAGTCGCGACGAACGAGACCGTTCCCATCACGATAGTGGCGAGCACGATCAGCGGAATGGAAACAAACAGACATCGCACATAGCTCAGCCACATAGCGTTTGCAGCCAAATTATAACAATTGGAAACTCGCCGTCGCCTTTTTCAGAAGCGCGGATCAACACGCGCGGCCTCGCAGCAGCGCTTCCGCCTCCGCCACCAGGAAGAGCGAGCCGGTCACGAAGATCACATCATCCGCGCCGGCATCCGCCACCAGCGCCAGCGCTTCTTCGAGGTTGGCCGCAACGCGCACGTCCGGATGATCCGCAATGTCCCGCAGCGCCTCAGGTGCGGCGGCGCGCACTTGTCGCGGCGCGGTGACGATGACTTGCTGCGCGCACGGAAAAAGGATTCCACCGATTTCGGCGATCGCCTTGTCGCGCATGGCGCCATAGATCAGGCGCACGCGGCGGTGGGAATAAAAGCGCTCGATGTATGCAGCCAGCGCGCGCGCGCCGGCGGGGTTATGTGCCCCGTCGAGAATAATCTCGGGCTGGGTGGAGACGCGCTCCAGGCGCCCGGGCCAGCACGTGGCGGCGATGCCTCTTTCGATAGCGGAATCCGCCACGCCAAACCGCGCGAGCGCCATGACGGCGGTGAGCGCGTTCTCCACCTGATGCTCGCCGGGCAACGGACACTCGATGCGCAACTCGCGCAGTCCGGAAAGATGAAGCCGGCTGCCGCGCGCCGAGAGTTCGAGATCACTGACCATCCATTCCGACGTGCGCGACACCGCCGCGCCGCACTCGGCTGCGCGCTTTTCAAGCACCGCCGCCGCTTCCGGCCGCTGGCGCGCAAAAACCGCCGGCACTCCCGCTTTCAGAATGCCCGCCTTCTCGCCGGCAATCGATTCGATGCTCTTTCCAAGAAATGCTTCGTGATCGAAATCGATCGGCGTGATGACGCACAGCGCGGGATGCACCACATTGGTCGCGTCCAGGCGTCCGCCGAGGCCGACTTCCAGAACGACCGTGCTCGTGCGTTCGTCCGCGAAGATCAGGAATGCCATCGCGGTAACGGTTTCAAAGTATGTGGTGTGCAGGTCGATAGCGCCGCGCTCCAGCAGTTCCTCCACGGCGGCATGCACGCGATTGAACGCTTCGGAGAAGCGCTTCGAGGAAACGGGAGTGCCGTTGATGCAAATACGCTCCGTGGGCTCGGCCAGGTGCGGTGACGTGAAGAGACCGGTGCGCTCGCCGGCGGCGCGCAACGCGGATTCGATCATGGCGCAGGTCGACCCTTTACCATTAGTTCCCGCTACGTGCACGAAGCGGCACTGATCCTGCGGATTGCCCAATGCTTCGAGGACGGTACGGATGCGCTCCAGACCGAACTTGGCGGTTTTGATTTCGTTGCCGAGCGCGTATAGGAATTGAACCGAATCGGGATAATTCATGACAGCGGCTGGAAAGCCCGCGGACCGGCCGCGCTCATCCCATGAAGAACCGGAGCGCGGTGGAAATGTACGCCTTCATTTCGAGACGCGGAACCACGGCGTCCAGCATGCCGTGCTTCAGCAGAAACTCACTGCGTTGAAAGCCTTCGGGAAGTTTTTGGCGGATGGTCTGCTCGATGACGCGCGGCCCGGCGAAACCGATGAGCGCGCCCGGTTCCGCCAGATTCAAGTCACCCAACATCGCATAGCTGGCCGTGACGCCGCCGGTAGTGGGGTCGGTGAGCACGCTGATATACGGCAGACGCGCTTCATCCAGGCGCATGAGCGCGGCTGAGATTTTCGCCATCTGCATCAGGCTGATGGCGCCTTCCTGCATGCGCGCGCCACCGGAAGCCGAGACGATGATCAGCGGCGAACGATGTTCGATCGCCCGTTCAATGGCCCGAGCGATTTTTTCCCCTACAACGCAGCCCATGCTGCCGCCGATGAAGCGCGGATCCATCGCGCAGATCTGTACCGGCCGCCCATCGAGAGTGCCGGATGCCGAAATCAGCGCATCGGAAAGATTGGTCGCCTCCTGCATGGATCGCAAACGCTCGCTGTAGGGCTTGCTATCAACGAAGTCGAGCGGATCGGAGGAAGTGAGCCCCGCTTCAAACTCCTGGTATTCGCCGTTGTCCAGCAGCAGTTTGATGCGCGTCACGGCGTCGATGCGGGAATGGGTGCCGCATTTGGGACAAACGTTCCAGTTGGCTTCCAGGTCCTTCTTCCAGATAATCTGCCTGCAGCCTTCACACTTCTGCCACAAGCCCTCGGTACGCACCTTGCGTTGGGCGTCTTCCACCTTCGGCAGTTTTTCGTCAGCAGGTTTATCCCGCTTAAACCAAGACATTCAACGCTCCACGTTAACGCGGGTACGGATGCCCCCGCAAGGTTGCAAACGCACGGTAGATCTGCTCGGCGAGCATGGCGCGAGCCAGCTCGTGCGGAAACGTCATGGGCGAAAGAGAAATCAGCAGATCGGCGCGCGTGCCCCAGCCGGGCGGCAGGCCATCATGGCCGCCGATCAGAAAGACCAGGTCCTGCCCCTGCATTTCGGCTTTCGCAATCAGGGAAGCGAAACTCGCCGAATCGAGGGCTCGCCCGCCCGGGTCGAGGAAGATCTTCCGTGCCGAGGGGTGTTTCGCCCACAGGTCTGCGCGATCGGGACGGATCTCACGCATTTCTGCGGGCGCGTAACGCGCGGCACGGCCGAGAAAATCTTCGGCGATGGCATTGGCGTGCGGGTCCTTGGGCTTGCCGATGAAGTAGAGTAAAATCTTCACTCGCTCGGAATTTCCACCGCCTTAGCGCTGCGCCACAGGCGTTCCAGGTCATAGTATTCGCGAGCCTTGGGTGAAAAAATATGGACCAGCAGGTCGCCATAATCTGCCAGAATCCACTCCGCCTGGTTGTAGCCCTCCACGCTGTTTGGCAACTCACTCAACTGGCGTTTCAACTGCAGCCCAACCTCGTCGCTGATGGCCTGAACCTGCCGCTGGTTGGCGCCGGTGCAGATGACGAAAAAATCGGCGAATGAAGTAATGCCGGTGAGGTCGAGCACCTTGATATCAACGGCCTTTTTCGATTCGGCCGCGCGGACCGCGACCAGCCAGGAGGGTGAAGCGATTTCAACGCCGTTGGATGCTCTTTGGTCGTCGGCCTGTCTCAGAATGGTCTCCTGTCCGTATCGTACTACAATGAAAGAAAGTGCGTTATTTTGCGGCCCTTTTACTGTTAGTTAGCGCAGGTTTCCTGTGCGCCCAGACTCCCGATGACCCGGAATTGGCACGTGCCCAAGCCGGCGTGGAGAAGACGCGCACGCTCGTCGATGCGGGAGTTCTTCCCCGCGCGGATCTGGACCAGGCGGAAGCCCAACTAGCTGACGCCCAGGACGAAGCTGTGCTGCGGCGTACTCTTTACGGAAGCGATCTGACCGGCAACGAGGCGGATGAAATGCTAGCCGCGGCTGGACGGAGGCTGGACCGCCGCAAGCAGGCGCTGGCCGAGGCGAGACGCCGCGTGGATGCGGGCGTTGCCACCGAGCTTTCGCTGGGAACCTATCTGGAAGACTTGGACCGCGCGCGGAAGGAATGGGACCTCGCCGATACGCGAGCCAGGCTGGCGCACGATCTGGCGGAGATGGCCGAGGCCGAAGAAGCGCTGCAAACCAAACTGGCCGAAGCTCCCGCCGAAGCCAAGGCCGTGGCCGAGCGCTATGACGGCAACGGTATCTTCACGCATCAACTGTTCGAACAAGTGGAAGCCGCTTTCGAGGCGCGTTTCGGCAAACCGCTGCCGGTGAGCGCCATGGGCGAAACCGCCGTGCATCGCGCCCTGGGCTTCGATCATCGCGGCCGCGTGGACGTGGCGCTGCAGCCCGACCAGCCGGAAGGCGTCTGGCTGCGCCAGTATCTCGCTCAAAATCATATTCCCTACTTTGCGTTTCGGCAGGCGGTGCCCGGCAAAGCTACTGGCGCGCACATCCACATGGGCCCCATGAGCACCCGTCTGGCGAACGGCGGATAAAACCGCCCGCACACAGCGCGGCAGTGCATCATAATTGAAATTCCCATGACTGATCCCACCCTGCCCGTGCTGATCCCGGCCGAGCGCATTCAGGCCCGCATCCGCGAACTGGGCGAACAGATCTCACGCGACTATCCCGACGGCAATCTGCATCTGATCGCGATTCTGAAAGGCGCCTGCTTCTTCCTGGCCGACTTGGCCCGCGCCATCCATCGCGATGTGTTCGTGGACTTCATGGGAATCTCCAGTTACGGCCGCGGCAAAAGCACCTCGGGCGAAGTGCGCGTGACTAAGGATCTCGACATTCTGCTCGAAGGCGCCGACGTGCTGATTGTCGAAGACATTGTGGATAGCGGCGTAACGCTGAACTACCTGGTCCACGTGCTGGAGCAGCGGCACCCGAAATCGGTTCGCATCGTGGCCCTGCTCGATAAGCCGGAACGCCGCCTGCGCCCGGTGAATGTGACCTATGTGGGCTTTCAGATTCCCGACAAATTCGTGGTGGGCTATGGGCTGGATTTCGCCGAGAGGTATCGCAACCTGGATGACGTCTGCGTGCTCAACGACGCCGGCGCGGCGCCGGCTTAGCCTCGCAAGGACAAGGATCGAATGCGCCTATATCGAAATCCTGGACTTGCCGTTATAATTTCCCGCAGATGAGCACCCGCGCCCAACTGGCAGCCGCAATCTGGTTGGCGCTGGCGGGCGCCGCCGGTCCAGCCGCTCCGCAAGCGACGGCGCTTCCGGAATCTGCAACGCCGCTGCGGTTCGATCCTTCCCTGGTGCAGATGGATGTCGTGGTAACCGATGCCGCCGGACGGCGCGTTACGGGGTTGGCGGCCGGCGACTTTCGCATCTGGCAAGACGGCAAGCCGCAGAAGATCTCGCAGTGTTCTTACATACCGCTGACGGCTTCCTCCGGTACCGCGTGGAATGCCGGCGTGCGCCGCACTACCCTGCTCTTCGTGGATAACGGACATCTCTCTTATCCCGATTTCGTCCGCGTGCGTCAGGCGATCAGCCGCTACGTAGAGTCGGACATTCATGCCGGCGACTATGTGGCGGTGATGGGCAGTTTTGGCGAATCGGGCTTCCTGCAGCAATTCACGAACGACCCGGCACAGCTTCGGCTTGCGGTCTCTGAGATGCGGTGGAGCCCGGTACTACCCACGAACTATCTGATGTATTCGCTCGTTCGTGCCATTCGTGGGCTGCGCGAATTGCCGGGTCGCAAATCGGTCGTGGTGTTCAGCGGCGGCCTTTCGCCCATCGGCAGCGCGGCGGATCGCGATCGCGAAATCATTCCGAATCTTTCCAAGGAAGTGACCGACGCGGCCAATCGCGCCTCCGCCACTATCTATGCCATCGATGCCCGCGGCACGGCGGCCCGATCCGCCGCGAGCGAGGATTTGACGGCCCAACTCGCGGAACAGGCTGGCGGCCTGGCACTGCGCGGCAGCAACGACGTACTCGCGCAGATCCGCACCGCGGTGAGCGATCAGGATGGCTATTATCTGGTTGGTTGGGACCCGGGCCCGGCCGCGTTCCGGCAGAAGAAAGGCCGGCCGCCCCAATATCATGAGATCCGCGTCATTGTGGCGCGCGCGGGATTGCAGGCGCGGTCCCGGGCCGGGTATTTCGGAGCGCCGGAAACACCCGAGGCGGCGCCGTATCTGGCGCCGCAAGCCCAGGAATCGCTATTCGCCCCGTTCCGGAGCGGCGATATCGCAGTTCGTATGGAATCGCGCTTCTCGGCAGATGAGCGCCGCGGCGAATACGTCGAATCGCTGGTGCGAATTGGGCCGCAGGGTGTGGCATTCCGCGAAGACGGTGGATGCCGCACCGCCGCGCTTCAGTTGACCATCGCGGCGGCGCCGGTGGAACCGGGCCTCGGCGACATCGGCAAGGTGGAAGAGAAGATCATCACGCAGCGGGCATGCGGAGATGACGTTGCGCGGATGATGCGCGAGGGCATCGTATGCCTGATTCACAGCAAACCCCAGCCGGGCTCGTACCAAATGCGCGTCGCGGTAAGAAACCGGGGTCCGGAAGAGCCGCGCCCGCCCGGACCGCAAGAGTCGCTGATCCGGCGGCCGCCGGGTGAACCGGGTCCACCGCGCCTGGGTATGGCTTGCCAGTTCATCACGGTTCCCAACCTCGAGACGGGAGAGTTGGCGCTTTCGGGAATTGCCCTGCGAAGCGAGAACTGGCAATCGCCGGACCAATCAAATGACGATGAACCGGTGACGCGGCTTCCTTCCGATGGCGGCCCCGCAGTCCGCCGCTTCCACAACGGTGATTCTCTGGTCTATACTCTCCGCTTGTTCCACGCGCCGCCGCGTGACGATGCGAATTCGCCGGTGCATCTGCAAATGGTCATTCTGGGCGCTTCCGCAACGCTATACAGCGGGCCGGAAAAAGCTCTGAACCTGGTGGGTGTCGATACGGTGACCGGACTGCAAGTCGGAGGCTCATACAAACTGCAAGGGGTCGCGCCCGGACACTACGTGCTCGGCCTCATCGCGACCGAGAAGCCCCCCAAAGGCAGCCCGCGCACGGTCCAGCAGTGGACGGATTTTGAAGTCCTGCCTTGAAAAAGCGCGGGGGACACCGGACTCAAAATAAAGTGCACAAATAAGGTGCAATCGCTTACAATGTGGCAACGGAGATGAATTCGTGAAGCCTACCAATCTACCTTCCCGCCGGACGTTCACCAAAACGCTGGCCGCGGTGCCCTTTGTCGCGCGTGCGCAGCAAGGGCCTCTTCGCGCCCGCGTCAAGATCGATACGGAGCGAGTGATCGGGGATATCGATCCGAAGATCTATGGCAACTTCACCGAGCACCTGGGCCGCTGCATTTACGGCGGAATTTTCGAAGAGGGCTCGCCGCTCTCGGATGCCAACGGCTACCGGCGCGACGTGCTCGAAGCAGTCAAGAAGCTGAATGTGACGCTGCTGCGCTGGCCGGGCGGCAATTTCTCCTCGAACTATCACTGGAAAGACGGGATTGGCCCGCGCGACAAGCGCCCGCCGCGCGTGGATATGGCGTGGGGCGCGGTGGAAAGCAACCGTTTTGGCACGCACGAATTCCTGCAGTACGCCGAGATGCTCCACACCGAGCCTTATTTATGCGCCAACCTGGGAACCGGTTCCTGGGTGGAAGCGCAGCAGTGGGTGGAGTACTGCAATTCCTCGCTCGACACGGAAATGACGCGCCTGCGAAAACAAAACGGGCGCAGTGAACCCTGGAAGGTGACCTATTGGGGCCTCGGCAATGAGATGGATGGCCCATGGCAGATGGGGCACCGCTCGGCTGAAGATTATGGCAAGTTCGCCCTGGAAGCCGCCAAGCTCATGAAGTGGACCGACCCGAATATCAAACTGATCGCGGCGGGTTCGTCGAACTTTGGGGCGGGCTCAGATTGGACGGGCTGGAATCGCACGGTCCTCGAATACCTCAAGAACCACGCCGACTATCTCTCGATCCACCTCTACGTCGGCAACCAGGCCAACAATTTCGGCGACTTCATGGCTTGTTCCATGGACCTGGACGACCGCATTAAAACGACCGAAGGCATTATTGACGCGGCCATGTCCGGGGTTCCAGGCAACCGGCGCATTTACATCGCGTGGGATGAATACAACGTCTGGTACCGCGCGCGCGGGCCGCAGCAGCGCGGCACGCGAATTCTCGAAGAGCACTACAACCTGGAAGACGCGCTGGTAGTAGCGACATTCCTGAACTCTTTCGTCAATCACGCACACATTGTGAAGATCGCCAACATGGCGCAGCTAGTGAACGTAATCGCGCCAATCTTCACGAATGAAAAGGGACTGTACCTGCAGACGATCTACTACCCGTTGCAACTCTTCGCCAACAACACCAAAGGAAAAGCGCTCGAACTGTTCGTCGAGAGCCCGAGTTATAAGAGCGGCCGCTTCGACGAAGTGCCGTATCTGAATATCTCGGCGGGATACGACAACGGTGCGCTGGTATTGAACGTAGTGAATCGGCACCGAGACCAGCCGCTGGAGACCGAATTTCTGGCGGAAGACAAGCAATTCTCCGGACCGGTCCAGGTGTCGGAGGTCAATGGGCCGGATATCAAATCGGAGAACGATTTCGATAAGACCGAAGTGAAGACGGTGGAACGCTCCGCTTCGGCCTCAGGCAACCGGCTGCAGTACCGGTTTCCGCCGCACTCGTTCACGATGATCAAGACCCGGCTGGCGTAGATCGAACCAATCTGCTACGCGACGCGCAGCAGATCGCAAAGAGAACTGCGGCGTGCCGCGGCTTGCAGGAAGATGGTGGAGTTGAATCCGGTGCGCCGCAACGCGGCCCGCAGATTCGAAAGGGCCGGAAAGTCTTCGTCACTCTCTGCCCAGAATTCCGCGGCATAGAGGGCCGAAGCGCCCACCGAATCGCTCTCCCCGGGACGGTGATGAAAGCGCGCGGCCTCAATCAGGTCCGGCGGGAAGTTCCACGCCGTCAGAATCTCCGCGCCGATCTCGCCGTGGTCCTTACCGAAGAGCAGCTTCTCCACGTAAGCTGGCGGGCAGCCCCGTTCAGAAAGCCTAGCGTACGTAATGCCGGCGGCGCGCGGAGCGCGTTGGATGGCGATTCGCCCTACATCATGCACCAACCCGAGCAGCAGCGCCTGTTCCGGGTCCATGAAGCCGGTCAGATGGCCGAGGCTTTCGCAGAACTGGGCCATCCAGACCGAGTGACGCCACAAGTGAACCAGTCTCACGGAAGCGAAAATCGGCTGTAGCGCAACCGCCAGCAGCACTTTGCGGGCAACATCCGTTCCAATATAAGAAATCGCCTGCGACACGGAGCGGACCGCGCTGTTGCGGCTGAAGAGCGCAGAGTTTGCCGTCTGGACCAGCCGCCCGGAAAGCACCGGGTCGCGGCTGGCGAGCACGGAGAGAAACATGACGTCGCAACTGCGCTGGCCAGCCAGCGCGCGAAATACTTCCTCCGCCACAGTTGCCTGCACCGGCAGATCCTGCGTCACGCGAGACAGATCCATTTGGGGCGCCCCGAAAAGTGCGCGGGCCGCCTCGAATACCGGAGGGTCAATCCATCCCGAGAGTTCCCGCAATCCCGCCCAAACCTGCGACATGGGCTTCGGCTCGAACCGCAGCAACTCCAGTTGCTCATCGAGAAGGTTGCTCAGTTCGAGAATGGAGCTCAACCGGCGGATGTTCGGCGTGAGCCCATCCGCGGGGCGGCTGTGAAAATTGCTGAGAACGGCTTCAATGGTTTCCGGCAGAGTGTTGCGGAACGCGTGCTTCGGCATGGGCCGCAGGCTGCCGGGTTTCGCAAATACATCGGCGATCAGATGCCCGACCGCCTGCGGCCGGAAAAGAACGCGCGGATAGTGGTGCAGCAGCGCGGATTGCTCCAATACGGGCAACCAGCGTTGCGGTACCAGGAGAGCCCCGGCGATCTCCAAAGCCAATGCCGAGACGCGGCGGCAATGATTCGCCAGTGCAGGTTCGGCGGGAAGTAATCGCTCCAGTTCCGACTTTGGCAGCATCAGTCGCATGCAATCGTTCAAAGTTTCCTTATCGGACGGCTAGGCTGGTTCCTTGAGCGACCCCCTTCTTTTGCGGGGACCCTTCGTCGCATTCTGTTTGAATCCGCGTACTTGCGGAAGTGCGTGGAGAATAAAATCCATTCTTCATCGGAGATCTCTCCGCACGGATTTCTTGTACGAAGGGTGGGCGCCATTTGCGCCCACCATCGGCCCGCTCGTGGGACGCAGCGCTACTCCAGGGGATCCCGGCCGGAGCCGCTCAGAGCTATCAACCTTGTTGGACCGTGGCGGCCCATCTGCTGAAATATTTAGGCGGAGGCGCGCAAGCTGCCGATGCCTACAGCCCGCCATCGGCTTGTGTGACCATGCTAACGCGAACTCCGGCAGAGCAGCAGGCGGAGGTGCGCTGACCAACGGCACCGAAACCGTGATTGTTTCCGAAAGTAATCAGTGTACGCCGGCAGCTTCTTCCAGCGGTTGAAACGGGCTGATCAGATTGCTTTCACCATCGAAGTTCATGTCGATAGTAGATTCGATTTCGAGAATCGGATTGCTTTCGATTAGCGGGCGCAAATTGGCGCTTAGTGCGATTCGCGTCAATTCCATCGTATTGCGGATCCAGCCGTAAGTAACATCGTTGAGATCCACCTTCCCCACGGTGGGCTCGATCCGGCGCAAGCATTCACGGTCGGTCGGGAAGTGGATGGGCGTGCGGATCGCCGCGGGAGTGTTGGCTGTCAATGAGTTGATCCAGGTGGGTTCCCAATCGATGCGATTCACCAGACGATCGGTCACTACATCCGCCATGCCGAGACCTACACCGCTGTTATAAGTGAGTTCGCTCAGATTGCGCACAAAGATCCGCTCGATACGCGGTGTGTTCGGCCACGGATTGTAGTCACCATTGACGCTGCGGTTGACAACCTTGGTATCCATGCCGGCGCCGCTGATGTTCTTGCCGATTTCATCCATGATCAGGACGTCCAGATCGGCCGGAAGCTTCGCCATCCAGGATTTGACCAGCGCGAGATTCTCCTCCTCCCGCTGCTCCATAATTTCCACGGGCACCGCATCGAGTTTGGCGGTGTTGTGATACGCGTCTTCAAGAATCGCCAGGCCGCCCAGAATCTTGCCCGATTTCAACACCTGACGGCCCACGCTGCGAATTACATGCTCCAGGCCCAGGCGGTAGGCATAGGTGTGATAGCGCTGCGCGCCGGCGAACTTGCCGAGACCGATCGCCATCATTTTGTACAGACCGCTCTCAATCTTGCCGGCGAAATCCGTGTGCCATTTAACGCGCCCTACCAGCATGACTCCATCGGCGTCATACGCCACGCGGTCCATGAACGCTTCGATGCCGTCGGAGGTTTTACCAAGCGAGACGACTTCAAGCTGGCTGACGACCGGGCATCCCATTGTGGCTTCGGTGATGCCGTAGTGCGCCAGCACGTCCTTTTGGCCTTCCGCTGACGCCGCGCCGTGGCTCCCCATCGCCGGGAACAGGAATGGCTGCATCCCCTGATCCGTCCAGTACTGGATCACGTTACGAACGATGGTAGCGATGCCGTGAATGCCGCGGCTGCCGACACCGATCGCCACTTTCGAGCCCGGTTTCAAGCGCGTGGCAAATCCGGAGCCGGAGAGCTGTTTGCGGACTTCTGCAGCGACATCCGGGATCTTTCGATCAGGGAACTTCTGGCGCACAACAATCAGGCGGGGAACTGGCATATTCAGCTTCATTTTAGCGTTTTCGGAGCTGATTCGCTATTGTGCGCCCCACTCGGATTCGAGCATGCGCGAGTATTCCCCGGAAGCGAACAGCTCAAAGCGGAAATTCACCGGACAGATGGCACAGTATTGCCGGGATTCCATGAAACACCGGTAAAGGTGATCGGCATAGCGGTGATAGTTCCGCAGGAACTCCTCATTTAACACGTCAAAAAAGGGAGGTTCGGCAAAGAGGGCGTTCAGCCCGATCGCCCGGGAAAAAATGGACGCATAGTCCGCTACTCCCCAGAGGGTCAACTTCTCTTTGACCGGCTCCGGCGGATCGACCGTCAGCAGGGCGGCAAAGCTCTGGCTGCAAAGATCCGCCGTGTTGAATTCGGTGTAGTGAGTGGCCCATTCCAGGCATTGGCCCACCCAGCGCAGTACATCTTTTCCGAGGAAGAACAACATGCGGACTTCCGAATAACGCCCTGATAACAAACGACGTTTCAGTTCTTCCACGTCTGACCCATCCCCCGGAATCAAGCCGGACAGCATCAGGGCAGCTTTAGAGTTTTCCAGTAGAGTTGCCGGCGGAACTCGTTCATTAAAAGGGTGGAGGATCAGCGGCGGCAGGTCCCAGACGCTCTCCCCGAAAGTCGTTATCGAAGGCGACATTATGCTCCGAGTTTCTTATCGGCTATTCTCCCGGAAACTTGAGCCTATTGCCGCACTTCACATCGGACTGCGCGGTTGATGCTAACGAAAGACATCATAGTCTTTCCAGAACGTCCAGTACTAGACTACGGGCAGTAGGTAAGTATGTGGCGTAGTTTTTGGTCTCACTTTCGAATCGAAGAACGGGCGCAGGATCTGGCGGAATACTGCATGATCACCGCGCTCGTAGCACTGGCGGCTCTTGCGGTTTTCTATAAGGTCTCCGGCAACGTTACGGATTGGTGGACGGTCGCCAATACGACGCTGGTGACCGCCAACACGAGCAATACGGCTGCCTCAGCCGGAGCGGCCACAGCGAGCCAGCCTGGTGATCCGCACCTGAGCAGCGACGCGCACTAAACCTTCGAAGGGCGCGGCCCAACCGAGCCCCTCCACCCTCCGCGAATTTCCTAATTCACATCCAGGCCCAGGAACTGCCGTGTGTTGGCGTAGCAGATGTTGCGGATCATGGGACCAACCAGCTCGTCTTTCGCTGGAATCTCGCCGGACTCGATGTCCTTGCCGATCATATTGCACAGCACGCGGCGGAAATACTCATGCCGCGGGTAGGACATGAAGGATCGGGAATCGGTCAGCATGCCAATGAACCGCGAGAGCAGGCCGCAGTTGGAAAGTGCATTGACCTGCCACTCGATGGCCTCTTTCTGGTCAAGGAACCACCAGCCGCTGCCGAATTGAATCTTGCCGGGCACGGAGCCATCCTGAAAGTTACCGGCAAGCGTGGCCATGATGTAATTGTCGGCTGGATTCAGGTTGTAAATCACCATCTTCGGCAGGGAATTGTCCTGCGTGAGCCGGTCAAGGTAGTTGACCAGCGAGCTGGCTTGTTGCCAGTCGCCGATCGAATCGAAACCGGTATCGGGACCGAGTTCGGCCAAACGCCGCGTATTGGCGCTGCGCAGCGCGCCCACGTGCAATTGCTTGGTCCAGCCCTTTTCCGAATCGAGGTGGCCGAAGTAAAGCATCATGAACGAAGCAAACCGCTCGTGCTGCTCGGGCGTGGCGGCACGCCCGCCGCGGGCCTTTTCGAAAATCGCGGCGGCCTCGCGTTCGGGCGGGAAATCAGCGAATGCATGGTCGATACCGTGGTCGGAAAGCCGGCCGCCCATCTCGTGGAAGAAATCGTGCCGCTGGCGCAGCGCGTCGAGAAATTCGCCCAGCGTGGCAATGGCGGTATTGCTCGCGGCTTCGAGGCGCGATACCCAAGGGTTGAACAGTTCCGGCTTGTGCACGTTGAGGGCTTTATCCGGGCGGAAGGCGGGAAACATCTTCGTCGCAATTCCGGAAGCGGCCAGGGTCTTGTGGTGCGCCAAGTCATCTACCGGGTCGTCTGTAGTGCAGACGGCTTTGACGTGAAACTTCTTCAGGATGCCATGCGCGCGCAAATCGTCGGTCGCAAGCATCGCATTGGCTCTTTCCCAGACGCGCTTGGCGTTCGACTCATCCAGCAGCTCATCGATGCCGAAGTAGCGCTTCAGTTCCAGGTGCGTCCAATGATACAGCGGATTGCGCAGAGTATAGGGAACGGTGCGTGCCCAAGCGATAAATTTTTCGTAAGGTTCGGCATCCCCGGTGCAGTACCGCTCATCGACTCCATTGGCCCGCATCGCCCGCCACTTGTAGTGATCGCCTTCCAGCCAGATTTCGAATAGATTCGCAAAGCGCCGATTCGCCGCCACGTCGGCTGGAGGCAGATGGCAGTGATAGTCGAGAATCGGCTCCGCTTCCGCGTATTCGTGATAGAGGCGTCGTGCGGTCGGCGTACTCAGCAGGAACTCTTCGTGAATGAAAGACATAGGGTGGCTCAATCGAGAAAGATGGGCTTCAGGTGGCGCTCGAACAGGTTCTCGGTCACGTTGCGCGAGATGCTCGGCTCAAAAGTCTGGAGGGCGTCCAAATAGCGCTGTCCCATTTTGGCCGCAACTTTGTAGCCTACGTGCAGCAACTGGCGCAGATTGGGATTGAACTCGCGGCAGCTTTGGTCGTGCCGCAGAGCGTTCACATATTGCGCGGGAGACCACTCGCGCACCGCAGCCGGCGATGGCAGGCAAGCGGGGTCAATATTAATCACCGTGGCGTAAGGGGCGCACAGTTCGTCGCGGTGAGCGTAAGCCTCGGCGTAAACCTCCTGCGCGATGGCGAGCCCTTCTCCCCCGGCTTCCGCGAGACCGATCAACTCTTCCAACCAGGTTGTGCCCGCGGTCTTGACGTGGACACCGGTATTGAATGAACGAACGCTCCGGCGAATCGCGCCGTAGATTGAGAACTTGTCGCTGCCGGAATGCACGCTCAACTTCAGATTGGCCGGCAGGCCGTAGCGGCGGATGGCATGGCCGATGACGGCAAGGTCCTCGAAGAACTCACGCTCGAACTGTTCCACGTTGCCAACGTAGTCCACACCCTTGTTGAAGCGTCCCGTGAACTTGGGCGCGATCGTCTGAATGGGTATGCCTTCGCCGGCCACCGCTGCCAAAATGACGAGCAACTCCGGCGGCGTCTGCGGCGAATCAGTCTCATCCATAGAGACTTCGGTGATAAAACCGGCGCTGGCTTTCTTCTCCGCGATGTGGCGATAGATGCGCGCGGCTTCCTGCACGGCGAACAGGTACTTGGCGGCGGCCGCGGCTACGGCATCGCGGCTGACATGGAAGGGCTGATCGATGCCGGCGATTTCCACCGTGCCGGCCAGTTCAGGATGGCCGTTGACGAAAGCTTCGACCGAAGCTTTCTCAGCGGGCTTACCGATGTAGTCGGCGACATCAATGGTGTAGAAGTCGCTGGCCTGCAGAAAGCGGTCCACGGTGCCGAGATTGATGTGATCGGCATCCACGTGATACGGCTTCTTCCAGACGAGCTGTTTTACCGCGGCATCGGCTGCGGCGCGCACGCTGGTGGGTTCCGACCCGACGATGAGGTGCTCGCGGTTGGATTTATTCCAGACCGGGATGACATCTACGCCGCGTTCCGCGCCCATCATGCAGGCTCGGAGTTGTGGGCGCGCCTGATGCGCAAAGCGATCTCCCACTCCGAGGGAGTATTTTTCAATCAGAAGGTTCATGTGTTGGTGTGTAACTGCAGAGCCGTGGCGATCACGACCCCAAATGCTGATTGGAACACAATTTCAGCGCTGCCGGTAGCCGCCGGCGAAGCAAACTTCCGCGAAATCACGCCCAGAAGTGTTCTACCGCGCGCACCAGCCGCCGTCGATGAGAATGTCGGTTCCCGTGATGAAACCGGCGTCTTCCGAGCACAGGTAAACAGCCAGTTTGCCGATCTCCTCCACTTTGCCCCAGCGGCCCAGCGGGATGCCGGCCAGAAACTGTGCGTTCAACTCCGGATTTTCGATGAGCGGGCGGTTCATCTCGGTGGCGAACGGGCCGGGGCTGATGCCGTTTACCGTGATTCCCTCCCCTGCCAGTTCCAGCGCCAAGGCGCGGATCATGCCGAGCAGCGCGGTCTTGCTCGCCGAATATGCCGACCGGCCCGGGAGCGAAACCCAGCTCATGATCGAAGTCATGGCAAGGATGCGTCCATATCCTTGCCCTTTCATATACGGAACGAAGGAGCGGCACATCAGGAAGGTCGCGGTGACGCTGGTATCCATCACGCGGTTCCAATCCTCCAGCGTGAAGTCGGTTATCGGTTTGCGAATGTTGATGCCGGCATTGTTGATGAGAATGTTCACTTTCCCGAAGCGGGCAATCACGTCTTTCTCGGTCTGGCGGACCTGTTCCTCATTGGTCACATCCGCGCGGAATGCCTGCGCCTCGCCGCCGGTTGAGCAGATCTCCTGTGCGACGCGGTCCAGTTCCTCACCGCTACGGGAAACCAGTGCGATGCGCGCACCTTCCGCGGCGAGCGCTTGCGCCATTGCCTTTCCTAATCCTTTGCTGGCGCCGGTGATCACCGCCACTCTGCCGTTCAACTTACCGTTCATGCTGTAGAGGTTCCTTTCTGTGCGAGATCCATAATGCGATCCGCGATAGTTTGGGGATTATCCACGTTGTGCAGGGTGAGTCGGCTGGCCTCGCCTGCGGTTTCAATCGAGAGGTCGCCCACTCCCATCAGGCGCTGCCCAACACTCTGTTCCACCCGCACATCCTGCACCTTGGAAAGATGGATATTGCGCGTCGTGCGGGAGGTGACACCCGATTCGTAGCGCAGGCGCTCTTCCGTAATGACCGCTTTGGTGTAGCGAAGGCGTAACCAGCGCACAACCGGCCACACAAATAGCAGCGGCACGAGTACCGGCAGCGGGTGCAGGAGCTCTACCCTGCGCCACGCGAGGTAGTAAACGATTTCGATGGCGAGTACCGCGAGCGCCGACAGCGCAAATCCGGCCTTGATGAACTTGTGCGTGGGGTAAATAACGAATTCCGACACAGTACCCTATCTCCTGCGGGCCATATTGTATCGTAGCGTGGCCTGTCCTACCATAGAACGTCAGGAGAGTCCCATGTTTCGCAGAACCCTCATAATGGCCGGCATTTTCGGGCTGGCGGCATCCGTGGCCATGGCCGATTTCAGCTACGAAGAAAACAGCAAGATTACCGGCGGGATGCTGGCCGGTGTGATGAAATTCGCGGGCGTCTTTTCCAAACAGGCCCGGGAGCCGCTTCACGCCACAGTCGCGGTAAAGGGCGACCAGATGGTGCGCCGGAGCCAGGTCGAAGCCACCGTGATCGATCTGCAGGCGCAGACCATCACGACTATCAATCTACAGAAGAAGACGTATAGCGTCATGACGTTCGACCAGATGAAGCAGATGCTGGCCCAGATGTCTCAGAAGATGAAGGAGAGCAAGGATCAGAGCCAGAACCAAACCCAGATGAATTTCAAGGTGACCGCCAACAACACCGGCAACACGAAGCAGGTGGGGGATTACCAAACGAAGGAACTCATCCTGAAGATGGAAATGGAAGGCACCGATCAGAAGACCGGCGAAAAAGGCTCTATGGTCATCACCACAGATATGTGGTTGGCTCCCAGCATCGCGGGCTATCAGGAAGTTCGGAATTTCTACAAGAAGATGGCGCAGACGCTGAACTGGACTCCCGGCGGCAACATGTTCATGGCCAATCCGCAGGTGGCGGACGGTATGGCCGAGGTCACCAAGGAAATGGCAAAACTGGACGGCGTGCCGGTATTGCAGAACGTCAGCATGGGCGGAGCCGGGGAATCCGGCCCGAACAGCGGCCAGGCGCAAGCCGCGTCGTCGGATTCGCAGCAGCAACAACAGCAGGCGCAGCCAGCCGAGCGGCCCTCGATCGGCAGCGTGTTGGGCGGAAGGTTCGGACGGTTCGGCCGGAAGAAGCCGCAGCAAGACACTAGCAGCCAGTCTTCCACCACGCAGCAAACGCAAGAGGCTCAGCAGGGCCAGCAATCGGCGGCCGGCACGCTGATCGAGATGACGACGGAATTGAGCAACTTCTCCACGGGCGCAGTAGATGCTTCGCAGTTTGCAGTGCCGGCCGGCTTCAAGAAAGTGGAACCGGATACACGGCGCATGCAATAGTAACTTGAAGCGCTCACGCCGGGTCTTTACCAATAGACGATCGGAGCTTGGATGAGATTCCGGGGTGCGTGGTTGCTGTGCCTGCTCGCGCTTCCTGCCGCAGCAGATGAGGGAATGTGGCTGTTCAACCAGTTCCCTCAGAATCGCGTTAAAGAAAAGTACAGCTTCGACGTCAGCAGCGAATTCCTGGAGAACCTGCGGCTGGCGTCCGTACAAGTGGGCAGCGGGTCGGGCGCCTTCGTCTCGCCGAACGGGCTACTCATTGCCAGCCAGACGGGAGTCGGCGAATGCCTGCCGGCCGATGGCTTTTACGCTGCCGGCGCGCAGCAGGAGCGTGCCTGCCCGGGGCTGGAAGCGCGCGTGCTGTTTACGCTTCAGGATGTGACCGCGTCCGTGAAAGCGGCGGCGCCCGAATCGATGAAGCCTGCCGAGGCGCTGCAAAAGCAGAACGCGACTATCGCCAAACTCGAACAGACATGTTCGACGAAGACGGGTCATAGCTGCCGCGTCGTGAAATTCTTTTCCGGTCAGCGCTACCTGCTCTACGAATACAAGGTCTATAGTGACGTGCGGCTGGTCTTCGCGCCCGAGCACGCCGTAGCCTTCTTTGGAGGACCCGCCCAGAATCTCACCTACACCCGCTATGGCTTGGACGCGGCCTTTCTGCGCGCGTATGAAAACGGCAAACCCGCAGCAACACCGCATTATCTGAAGTGGAGTTCGGCGGGCGCGGCCGATGGCGAACTGGTTTTCACGGTCGCCAATCCGAGTGCGACATCGCGCTTGAGTACGGCGGCGCAGCTTACCTTCTATCGCGATACTGCCCTGCCGTTCGAAGTGGGGCGATTGCAGGACCTCATCAGCGCGGTCGCGCAGTTTGCGGCGAAGGGTCCGGAAGACCGCCTGGCTGCGCAGCCACTCTTCGCCAGCCTCGCGGCGCGCTACAAGTCGGCGGCTGGGCGGCTGATAGCCCTCCGCGACGAGCTTCTCCTGCTGCGCAAGCAGACATTCGAGAAGAAACTGCGCAACGCGGTGGAGCGCGATCCCAAGCTGGGAACAACCGCAGCCAAAGTTTGGGATGACGTGGCCTCAGCTTACAAAGCATGGGCGCCGAACGAAAGAGCCTATCAACTCCTCGAGAGCGACGCTGCGGCCGGCTCAGATTTGTTCCAGATCGCGCGCACAACCGTGCGCCTCGCTGCGGAAAGGGCCAAGCCCAATGACCAGCGCCTGGCCGAGTATCGCAGCGGCGTCATTCAATCGGCCGAGGCGAAGTTGAAAGCGCCGGCCGCGCTCAATGATTCACTCGAAGCCCTGCTCCTGGCGAAATACCTCGAACACCTAAAGGCCTTGAATGACAAAGACGTTCCGCTGAAGCAAATTCTGGGCGGGCACTCGCCAGAGCAGGCCGCCGAAGCGGTCGTGCATTCCACCAAGCTGCGCGACGTCGCCGAGCGCCAGCGGCTGGCGTCAGATCCGAAAGCAATCGCCGGATCGAGCGACGGCATGATTCGCCTGGCACGCCTGATTGATGGCCCGGCGCGCAAAGTCCGCAAGAAGCACGAGGATTCGATTGAATCGCTCGAGGTTTCCAGCGCTTCACGTATCGAGCAATACCGGCTGCAATTGTACGGCGCGAACGAATACCCGGAAGGCAATGGCACGCCGCGCGTGATGTACGGCGTTCTGAAAGCATATAAAGATCGCGCCGAGACTGCCGTTCCTTACACCACGACGCTGGGCGGATTGTTCTATCTCGCCATCAAGGAACCGCCGTTCAAGCTGCCGCAGAGTTGGGCCGATGCCAAATCGTCTCTCGATCTGATGATGCCGTTCAATTTCGTGAGCACCTGTGACACGACGGGCGGCAATTCCGGCCCCACCGTGAACAAGAAGGGTGAATTCGTGGGCCTGGCCTTCGACGGCAACCTGGAAAGCCTTTCGAACACGTATCTCTACAGCGAGGAACAGGCGCGGACCATTCATGTGGCCGCGCCCGGAATCGTGGAGGCACTGCGAAAAATCTACAAAGCGAACCGGCTGCTGGAGGAACTGGGCATCTCCCGCTAAGAAAGGCGCAGCCGATTAGCTACTGTTTGGACTTCAGAACGTTCACTAACTCCTGAACCGCATCTGCGCTCTTCTTGAGCATGGCCTGTTCTTCACCGGTGAGTTTGACTTCGTAGATCTGTTCGACCCCGCGGGCGCCCAACTTTACCGGCACGCCGACGAACAGCCCCTTGATGCCGTACTCGCCTTCGAGATATGCCGCGCACGGCAGAACCTTTTTCTTATCCTTCAAAATCGATTCCGCCATTTCGACCGCGGCCGCCGATGGAGCATAGTAGGCGCTGCCGGTCTTGAGATACTTCACGATCTCCGCACCGCCGTTGCGCGTGCGATCGACAATCTTGTCGATGGTCGCCTGCGGCATCAGCTCGGTCAGCGGAATGCCCGAAACATTCGACAGCCGTACCAGCGGCACCATAGTGTCACCATGTCCGCCCATCACCACGCCGGTCACGTTCTCCACCGATACTTTCAGTTCTTCAGCGATGAACGTGCGAAAACGCGCGCTATCGAGCACGCCCGCCATTCCCACGACACGGTTCCTGCTGAACTTTGAAACCCAGTGGGCCGCCTGCGTCATGGCGTCAAGCGGGTTAGTCACCACGATGATGATGCAGTTGGGCGAGTAGCGGGCGACTTGTTCCGTAGCGGTCCGCACGACGTCGTAGTTGGCCAGCAGCAGGTCGTCACGGCTCATCCCAGGCTTGCGGGGAAAGCCAGCCGTGATGATAGCGATGTCGGAATTGGCGGTCGGCTCGTAGTTGTTCGCGCCAGTGATGCTGACGTCATATCCCTGCACCGGACCTGACTCGAGCAGATCGAGCGCTTTTCCCTGGGGAACGCCCTCGACCACGTCCACCAGAACGACGTCGGCCAGTTCCTTATCGGCTATGCGCACTGCGCAGTTCGCGCCCACATTACCGGCGCCCACAACGGTGACTTTCTTTCGCAAGAGACAACTCCTTCTGTTCGGGGATTTTGAAACACGATTATAGCAACCAGCGCTGTTGTGCCAGTGCGCGCATTCGGGGCCTGGAGAGCAAGCACAGACGCCTCGGGCGCTACTCCCAGTTCAGAATCACTTTGCCCGAATTGCCGGAAGCCATCACCTGGAAAGCCTGCTCGAATTCAGAAGCCGGAAAGCGGTGGGTGATCACGGGACCGATATCGAGCCCGGATTGCAGCATGACCGTCATCTTGTACCATGTCTCGTACATTTCGCGGCCGTAAATACCGCGGATGGTCAGCATATTGAAAATCACGGTGCGCCAGTCGATCGCCGTCTCCGTTGCTGGAATGCCCAGGATGGCGATTTTTGCACCGTGGCTCATGTTTGCGAGCATATCGCGAAACGCAGCCGCATTGCCCGACATTTCCAGACCCACATCGAAGCCTTCCATCATGCCGAGTTTCTTCTGTGCGGCTGCCAGCGTCTCCGTGTGTACGTCAAGCGCGAGCGTCACACCCAGCTTCCGCGCCAGTTCCAACCGGTATGGATTGACATCGGTGATCACCGTAAAGCGCGCGCCCGCATGGCGCACCACTGCCGCGGCCATAATGCCGATAGGCCCTGCGCCGGTGATCAGTACATCTTCTCCCAACACCGGGAAGGCGAGCGCCGTATGCACGGCGTTACCAAAAGGATCGAAGATGGCCGCGACATCCAGCGGAATCCCTTCATGGTGACGCCAGATGTTCGTCATCGGTAGCGCGATGTACTCGGCAAACGCGCCCGGCCGGTTCACGCCAACACCCATGGTGTGAGCACACAAGTGCCGCCGGCCGGCCAGGCAGTTGCGGCAGCGCCCGCAGACTACGTGCCCTTCCCCGCTGACAATTTCTCCCGCATAAAAGTCGACCACATTCGCCCCGACTTCCACCACGCGGCCGACAAATTCATGGCCGATCACCATGGGGACAGGAATGGTCTTTTGTGCCCACTCGTCCCAGTGATAGATGTGGATGTCGGTGCCGCAGATGCCTGTACGCAGCACGCGAATCAGCACGTCATTGATGCCGATCTTCGGAACCGGTACCTGTTCGAGCCAGAGCCCCGGCTCGCGCCTGCTCTTCACCAGAGCTTTCATTGTCTCGGGCACAATTCCACCATAGCTCCGGCGCGGGGCTTTATTGAAGCGTGTGAAAACAACCGCGGTTTTCCCGGGCCAGTTTGATCTTCATGACTTCTTTATACTTTCCGTACGACTTCTTCTCGCGCAATCCAATATTCTTCAGCTATTGATGAAGGCAGCAAGGATCCTGATGATGGTTCGGGTCTGCTCCGGACTCCTGACGCTCACAGTCCTACAGAGTGCCGCCTCTGCGCAACCGGCAGGTCAGACGACGGCCGGCGGCCAATCCGCCGCTGCACCTACTCCGGCTCCGCTTCCCACTCCGGCCATGACCGGTCCGCTGCAGGCTGCACCGCCAAATACGTTAGACATGGGCCGATTTGGCACCTTTGATGCAAACGGGATTGTGAGCGGCTCGGGCTTGTGGCAGGCGAACCCCGCAGCGGGCGATTCCTCCACGCACGCCGACCTCAGTAATGGTCAAATTTTCCTTCAGAAGACGACCGGCTGGTGGCAATTCTATGTGCAGACGGGCGCCTATGACATTCCTGCTTTGGGCACTCCCTTCCTGGACTCCGGCAGGCAGATGAGCGACTTTTATGGTCCCGTTCCGGTCGCGTTTCTCAAACTGGCGCCGGCGAAGAATACGTCCATCCTGATCGGCGCGCTGCCCACCATAATGGGCGCCGAGTACACATTTACCTTCGAGAACATGAATGTCGAGCGAGGCCTTTTGTGGAACCAGGAGAACGCGGTGAACCGGGGAATCCAAGTGAACCAGACGCTCGGAAAGTTCACGGCCGCCCTCAGTTGGAACGACGGATTCTATTCCAATCGCTATTCATGGCTGAGCGGTTCCTTGAGCTACGTCAATGGATCGCACACGCTCGCCTTCATGGCGATGGGGAATCTGGGAGCAACTGCTTTTCAAACGCTCGCCACACCGGTCCAAAACAACAGCAGCATGTACGCTCTCGAATACACGTATTCGAAGGGCAAGTGGATCATTCAGCCCTACGTTCAATACACCAACGTGCCGGCGAATCGGCGAATCGGCATCATCAGCGGTTCGTCGACGACAGGCGGGGCCATTTTGGTGAACCATACGTTCAGCCATGGGTTCGCACTGGCCGGGCGGGGTGAATACATTTCTTCTTCCGGCCGTACGGTTGACCAAACGGTGAATCTGCTCTACGGCCCGGGGAGCGCAGCCTGGTCGGCAACCTTGACTCCGACTTTTCAGTACAAGCGATTCTTCATCCGCGGCGACCTGTCTCTGGTTCGGGCAATCGATTTCACGCCGGACTTCGCCTTTGGCTCAGCAGGCGAGGACCCGAGCCAGCGGCGGGCGGTAGTGGAAGCGGGTTTTTTATTTTAGACACAACCCCCTTGCTCTTAGGCGAATAAAAGGCGAAAATAGTGGGATGGCACTCGTTGGGATCGCCCGCCTGGCTTCCCATAGCGAATTGCTCGAAGCCAAAGCCCGGGTCACTTATTACGAAATCCCCGCGCGCAGCATTCTGAACCGCACTAAGCCATACATGCCGTTTCAATGGACCATCAATCCTTACCGCGGCTGCGAGTTCGGCTGCCAGTATTGCTACGCGCGCTATACCCATGAATTCATGGAAATGGGCGTGAGGGATTTCGAAGACCACATTTACGCCAAAGCCGCCGCCGCCCACCTGCTCCGGCAGGAACTGGCGCGCATTGACCGGCGGCACCACATTGCGATCGGCACTGCCACCGACCCTTATCAGCCGGCCGAGCGGCGCTTTGAGCGCACACGCTCGATTCTCGAAGTATTTGCCCGAGAACGCGGGCTGCACCTTTCGATCACAACCAAATCCGACCTTGTACCCCGCGACTTACCGCTGCTGCGCGAGATCGCCCGCTCCAACATGCTCGATATCCACTTCACCATCACCACGCTCGATGAGAAGCTGGCACGCCTCATCGAACCGCGCGCTCCCCGTCCCACGCTGCGCCTCGCCGCAGTGGAAAAATTGAGCGCCGCCGGACTTTCGGTAGGCGTATTTCCGAGCCCGGTCATGCCGCTGCTTACCGATAGCGAAGCTCAACTGGACCGCGTCGCCAAAGGCGCGCGCGATTCAGGCGCGCAGTACTTCGGCGGACATGCGCTCTTCCTCATGCCGTGCGCACAAAAAGTGTTTCTGCCGTTTCTCGACCAGCATTTCCCGGAACTCGCGCCTCGATATCGCCAATGGTATGAATCGAGCGCGCATCTGGGACGGGCGTACAAGGAGATGCTGCGCGCGCGCCTGCAAAAGCTGCGCGACCGCTACGGCCTGTCGTCCCGGCCAGCAGAACGTCGCCCCGAACTGTGGCAAGACCCGGAGCAGCCCACGCTGTTTCCGCTACAGTGAGATTTGGATGGATCTCGCCGCCTTTGACTACCATCTCCCAGAAGAACTGATTGCCCAGGAGCCGCTGGCCGATCGTGCCGCTTCACGTATGCTGGTGCTCCACCGCGCGGAACAGCGCTGGGAGGACCGCCAGTTTCGCGAATTCCCCGAGTTCCTCCACGCCGGCGATTGTCTGGTGCTGAACGATTCGCGCGTTTTCCCCGCCCGCCTGTTCGGCCATCGCGCGGGCGTTCGGGCGCTGCCCATCGGGAAGAAGAATCCCGCGCGCCACGAGTATCTCACCGGCCAGGTGGAAGTGCTTTTGTTGCGGTGCGTAGGCGCCGGCGGCAAGGAATGGGAGGCACTGGTGCGGCCGGGGCGGAAAATGCGCATGGGCGAGCGCATCCGTTTTTCGGACGGGCTGGAAGCCGAGATCATTTCGCGCGGCGAATTCGGCGAGCGGACCTTGCGGTTCGATACGGACACCGATCTGTTCGACGAATTTGAAAAGATCGGTCATATTCCCCTGCCTCCCTATATCAAACGTCCCGACCGCAGCGCAGACCGGGAACGCTACCAGACCGTTTTCGCACGCGAGCGCGGGTCGGTAGCGGCGCCCACCGCCGGGCTTCACTTCACGCCTGAAATCTTGGATGCATGCCGCACGGCCGGGGCCGATATCGCGCAGGTGACGCTCCATGTGGGGCTGGGTACGTTCCAGCCGCTGCACGCGGATCAGGTGGAGCAGGTCAAACTTCACTCGGAAATGTACCGGATCACGGAAGAGAATGCCGCGCGCATGAGGGCAGCGCGGCGACTGGTGGCCGTGGGAACCACCAGTGTGCGAACCCTCGAAAGCGCGCTTCAAAAAGGCCCGATGAAGGCGCAGCAGGAAGAAACCGAAATCTTCATTTATCCCGGCTTCACTTTTCGGGGAACCGGCGCGCTGCTCACGAATTTTCACCTGCCGCGCACGAGCCTCTTATTGCTGATTTGCGCCTTTGCGGGCACGGAACTGGCCCTCGCTGCTTATCGGCATGCGGTGGAAGCGCGCTACCGTTTCTACTCATACGGCGACTGCATGTTGATCCTTTGAGAGGCGCTGACCTGCGGCCTTCGGACGGTCACACTTCCTGTGGTAGACTCAGTGTTCCAAATCTGAAGTTTCGGAGAATCGGGAGGTCTCCCGCTTGAATCTCGCACCGGTTGACTACTGCATCCTCGCGGTTTACTTTGCCTTCGTTTTGGGCATCGGGTGGAAGCTCCGGCGGAAGGTTCATACCAGCGGCGACTTCCTCCTTTCCGGGCGCGCGGTTCCCGTCTGGATCACGAGCCTCGCCTTCCTGGCCGCAAATCTGGGAGCGCAAGAACTGGTGGGCATGTCAGCTTCCGGCGCCAAGTACGGCATCATGACCGCGCATTTCTACTGGGTCGGCGCGGTCCCGGCGATGCTCTTCGTGGGCGTGTTCATGATGCCCTTCTATTACGGCAGCCGGGCGCGCTCGGTGCCGGAGTACCTCAAGCTGCGCTTCGATGAAAAGACGCGCGCGTTCAACGCGCTCACCTTCGCCGTGATGACGATCTTTTCGTCCGGCATCTCGATGTACGCCCTGGGCTTGCTGCTCGAACTGGTGCTCGGATGGAGTTTCACCGCCTCGGTGCTCTGCTCGGCCGCCATCGTGCTGGCCTATACATTTCTGGGAGGACTCACTAGCGCCATTTACAACGAAGTGCTGCAATTCTTCCTGATCGTCATCGGCTTCGCGCCGCTCTCCATCATGGCGGTTGCCAAGGCGGGCGGATGGAGCGGCATGGCTTCGCGCATTCCCGCCGTGATGACGCATAGTTGGAAGTACATCGGCAGCGCTTCGCAGAATCCGATGGGGATCGAGATCTTCGGCCTGGTCGCGGGCTTGGGCTTCGTGCTCTCGTTCGGTTACTGGTGCACGGATTTCTTAGTAGTGCAGCGCGCCATGGCCGCCGAATCCATGTCTGCGGCGCGGCGCACGCCGCTGCTCGCTGCGATACCCAAAATGCTGATGCCGTTTATCGTCATCGTGCCCGGCATCGCGGCACTGGCGCTTTCACAGATGGGCACGGGTTACGCTCTACCCATGAAGAACGGCGGCCCGGACTACGACCAGGTGCTCACCACGCTGATGGCGCAGTTCTACCCGGCCGGCATGCTCGGCGTGGGGCTTACGGCGTTGATGGCATCGTTCATGTCCGGCATGGCGGGCAACGTCACCGCGTTCAACACGGTATTCACGTTCGATATTTACCAGAGCTATATCAACCGCCACGCGCCGGACCGGCATTACCTTACCGTAGGACGCATCACTACAATAGCCGGTGTTGCACTCTCCATTGCGACGGCTTACCTCGCGCAGCACTATAACAACATCATGGACCTGCTGCAACTGGTCTTCGGCTTCGTCAATGCGCCCCTGTTCGCCACCTTCCTGCTGGGCATGTTCTGGAAGCGGACTACCGGACACGGTGCTTTTGTCGGCCTGATCAGCGGCACCGTGGCCGCGGCTCTCACTCACGGCCTCACGGTGGCCGAAGGCAAAGGCGGCTGGATCGCCGGCCTGCATCAGTTCCCTTCCGTGATGGCGCAGAATTTCTGGATCGCCATCTTCGCCTGGACCTCGTGCTTTGTCATCACAGTGCTCGTCAGTGTGGTCACGCAGCCGCGCGCGGAGAAAGAACTCGGCGGCCTGGTTTACGGACTCACGACGCTCCCGAGCGACGAAGGCGTAGTCTGGTACTTGCGGCCAGTGCCGGTTGCGCTCGCGATCGGCGCCTTGGCTGTGCTCCTGAACATCTGGTTTGCCTGACATGTTGGATCTGAGAATACCTTCGGGCTTTTTCTTTTCGCTGCTCGGCCTCATTCTGCTGGCCATGAGGATCTTCGCTCCGGGCACGCACGCGGCGCTTTCGGGCACGGACGTCAATCTCTATTGCGGCATTTTCATGCTGGCGTTCGGCGTTTTTCTGTTGTGGCTGTCGCGGCGGGCGGCGCGCGGCCGCCGATGATC
The DNA here is from genome assembly GCA_035550475.1 of Bryobacteraceae bacterium. Classification (GTDB taxonomy): domain Bacteria; phylum Acidobacteriota; class Terriglobia; order Bryobacterales; family Bryobacteraceae; genus DASZPB01. Next base: position 105,085 of record DASZPB010000061.1, read on the forward strand.
GAAACCTTCCGGAAACTCTACGGCTCTGCCGAAGGCATGCGCGTTTTCCGCGCGCCGGGGCGCGTGAACCTGATCGGCGAGCATACCGATTACACTCTGGGCTTCGTCCTTCCCGTGGCGCTGGAGTTGGCCTCTTATATTGCGGCTGCGCCATCACCCGATGGGAAACTGCGGATCTATTCCGAGCATCATCAGGAAATGCGCGAATGGGATGCCGGCGCGCTCGGTACGCTCGAGCGTGCGCACCACTGGAGCGATTACCCCATCGGCGTGGCACACGAACTCGAGGGCGCGGGCGTACCGGTTGCGCCCGCCAATCTTATGATCCGCAGCAGCGTCCCGGAAGGCTCAGGACTCAGCTCGTCGGCAGCGCTCGAAGTCTCCGCCGCATTCGCATTTCTGCGCGGGCGCGCCTTTCCCCCCGTCGATCTGGCACGACTCTGCCAGCGCGCCGAGGTCGAGTTTGTCGGGATGCCATGCGGCATCATGGATCAGTACATCTCGATATTCGGCCGTGAGAATTCCGCGGTGCAGATCGATTGCCGAAGCCTGGAGCATCGCTTCGTGCAATTGCCGCCGGGCATCGCGTTTCTGGCAGTGAACACGATGGTGAAGCACGCGCTGGCGGGCTCTGCGTATAAGGACCGCGTGGCCGAGTGCGCCGCCGCGCTGGCCGGCATCCGGCGCCGTTTTCCGCAAGCCCAAAGTTTGCGCGATGTTTCCCTCGAACAACTCATCACGGCAAAAAGTGAACTGCCGCATGTGGTAGCGCGCCGCGCGCGTCATGTGGTGACGGAAAATGCGCGCGTCGAACGCTTCGTGGAAGCAAGCGAGAGCGGCGATTTGCCATTGATGGGCAGGCTGCTGGTGGAATCGCATCGCAGCTTGCAGCATGACTATGAAGTGAGCTGCGTCGAGCTGGATTTCCTGGTGGATACGGCAATTTCCCTCGATGGCGTCTATGGCTCACGAATGACGGGTGGAGGCTTCGGCGGCTGCACAGTGACGATGCTGCGTCCGGAAACCGAAGAGCGCTTTCGCACGGAAATTACGAAAGCCTATGAAGAAAAATTTCAAGTAAGTCCCATGATTTATACATGCAAACCTTCAGACGGCGCAGCGGAATTGAAGAATTTTGAGACGATCCCTCAAGGCGCGTAACTACATATGCAAATAAAGAGAATGTCCTCCATGGCGCGGGCCAAATCACTCTTCGTACGCATAGCGCCATGGGGGCAACCCGCGAAGAATTTGCAATATTAACCGCGTGTGAAACCGCACAACACATTCGCTTGTAATCTATTTCCGGACTCCTGAATTCGCGTACAGTTGTGGATGTAATGAGTCTGAGAATTCCATCGTTCCTTCTGCTGATTTCTTCGGTTTTGAGCGCCCAGGGTTTAATTGAGCCGTTCATTGTTCCCAATGGAGTGGAAAACGCGGCCAGCTATACGGGTCCCGGTTTCCCGAACTCCGGTATTGCCCAAGGCTCGCTTTTCCTGATCTTCGGCCAGCAATTAGGACCGGGGACCCTCGTACAGGCCACGACGTTTCCTCTGCCAACTTCGGCTGGACTAGCCGGAACGAGCGTTCAGATCTCATCGGGCTCGTACATCAAGCCGGCCATCATGGTCTATACGTCCGATGGCCAAGTGGCGGCCATTCTTCCCTCAGACGCGCCGCTGGGCGATGCCACGCTTACGTTGAGTTACAAGGGACTCACGAGCAATGCTGTGACGATTCATATCGTGCGCAGCTCGTTCGGTGTGTTCACGCTCAACCAGGCCGGGCTCGGTCCGGCGATTGTGCAGAACGCCACCGGTGCCAACACGCCGCCGACGAATTCTCTGATCGCCTCGGCGCATCCCGGTCAGACCGAGATTCTCTGGGGGACGGGACTGGGACCGGTTGCGGGTGACGAGGCAGCCGGCCCGCTGCCAGGCAACTTGAACTACGTCAGCAGCGTGTATGTGGGCGGGCAGCAGGCCACGGTTACCTACTCCGGCCGTTCCGGATGCTGTGCCGGCGTGGACCAGATCAATTTCATCATCCCGCAGGGTGTTTCGGGCTGCTACGTTCCGGTCGCGGTGCAGACGACGAACGGCACCGTAAGCAATTTCGGAACGATTGCAGTTTCCGCATCGGGGAATGAGTGCGATGATCCGCTGACCTTTCGCGCGGCCCAGCTATCGGCGGCAGAACAGGCTGGCCGTTTGCATAGCGCCCAGGTCAGTCTGATCCACTCATCGCCTGCAGGAGGTTCCGGAACCAACAATCTGACGGCGAGCTTTCTTTCCTACCCCATGGCGACTCTGGTTCAATCACTGGTTCCGCTCACGCCCTCGCTCGGGTCATGCTATATGACGGAATTGAACTTGAGGGCCGATCTGGGCGCGCTGCCGCACGGCACGCCGTTAAATGCGGGTGGCGTCATGATGGAAAGCGGCCCCAGCGGCAGCCTCAACGCTCAGGCTCAATCTTTGGGATCTTTTTCGGCCACGGTCACGCCGGCCGATCTTCCGGCCGGTGCATACTCCATTTTCGGCGGAGGCGGCGGCGACGTCGGGCCGTATCGCGCCAATTTCAATGTGACGTCACCGCTTCAGTGGACTAATTCCTCGGCGTACAATGGCGCGTCACTCCTGATCGGCAGCCAGCCACTAACCTTCACGTGGAGCGCCGATCCGAACGGCTACGTGACTATTTCAATTGCCGCGAACAATCCAAATATTGAAACCAGTGTGGTATGCAACGCACCCGCCTCCGCCGGTAGTTTTACCGTTCCCGACTTCATCGCGCGGTCGATCATCGCCGCGCCCGCCACATTCACCGTCAATGTTGTGGACGCACCGATTCCTTTCACCGCAACGGGTCTTGACCTGGGTACGGTAACAGTAGGGACTACCGCTTCAGTCAACGGGAGTTTCCGGGCGGGCCTGAGCACGCCCTGAAGCGCCCGCGCACTCGCACCCACTACCGGATGGCACGCGGTTTGCATGGAACGCAAGGCGTGAGCACGCATTGCAAAAACAGGAACGGGCGCGGCGTCTTCAGCGTGAGAGAGAGGGGCATTCCGGTCACCCCGCCGGCTCACCCAGGTGCATTGACGGAGGGTGCCGCGGGGAGTAGTCTAAAGGTGAGACAGGTTGGCTCATGACCCGCTATCTGCCCGCACGACACTATCTTTGGTTTGGTATCGCGGCCGTCGTGTTGGCTGGGTTATCGGCCTGGGTCGGTTGGGACTGGGCACCGGCCGCGTTACTTCCTGCTGTGTTGTTTCTGCTCACCGGTGTAGTACTTTTTCTACTGGCCTTCCGGCCGGCAATTGAAATCCACGAAGGCTACCTTCATATTGGCAAGCGTATTGTGCCATGGATGGATATTCGCCGCCTGGACCGCACGGGGTGGCTTTCTCCGCTGGTGGTGCGCATCACGTTATTTGATGACTGCCGTATCCTGCTGATTTACCCCGGCGACCTCGATTCCTGTAACAGCCTGCTGCGTCACCTGCGCCGGCTTTCGCGCGATGCCCTGATTGACGGCGTTCCTTATCGCCAATACTGGGGTGAAGTGCTGGCCCCTGTGAGCGAGCGGAAGCAGGTTCCCTCACCGCGTTTCCGCATTCTGCGTCCCGAAGATGAAGCAGAGGTGGAACGTCTGTACCAACGCCTGAAAACGGTCGGCAATCTCGATCAGAAGAATTCCACGGACGAGAAGTAGTCCGTGGTCCGTCACTCCTCGCGCTTCCGTAAATTCATTCTCATTGCAGCAGTGCTTTGCGTGATCGCGGCGCTGACGCATACCCTGTGGCTTTCCGCGATGGGCCGTGCGCTGGTGGAAAATGACGGTCCGGCGAAAGCCGATATTGCCGTGGTTCTGGCCGGCGACTATTTCGGGCACCGCATTCTGAAGGCCGGCGAACTCGTACGCCAAGGCTACGTCCCCGATGTTCTGGTGAGCGGGCCGTATGGCTTCTACGGCGGCCATGAGAGCGACTACGCGATTCCGTTTGCCGTCCATCACGGCTACCCCGCCGCATGGTTCATCCCGTTTCCCGATACCGCGCTCTCCACACGCGACGAGGCCCGGCAGATCGTGGCGGAACTTCAGCGCCGCAACGTGCAGCGGTTTCTTCTGGTGACCAGCGATTTTCACTCGGCGCGTGCCGCGCGCGTTTTCCGCTCGGTCGAGCGTGCCGACGGCTACAAGGCATCGATGCGTGTAGTTCCCGCCCAGGATGAATTCTTCCGGGCCGACTCCTGGTGGCACACGCGCCAGAGTCGTAAGACGACCTTCCTGGAATGGTGCAAGACGATTGCCTATGTGGTGGGGCTGTAGGTCATGCTGAAATCATACAGCGTGCTCTGGAAGTATCTTTGGCGCTATCGCTGGGGCCTAGCCCTGGGATCGCTGTGCCTGGTGCTGAAAGATCTCGCCCAAGCTGCCCAGCCGCTCATGATCCGCGATGCCATTGATGCCCTCACCGGCGGGCGCGGTTCGTCTGTGTTTGTGCGCTTCGCCGCCTACCTGGTGGGCCTGGCTGTCGTGAAAGGCATCTTTCAGTTCTGGATGCGGGTCATTATCATCGGGATCTCCCGGGATATTGAATACGATCTCCGCAATGACCTGTTTCGTCACCTGGTGAGCCTGTCGCCCGACTACTACGCGCGCACGCGTACCGGCGACATCATGGCGCGCTCCACGAATGATCTGAACGCGGTCCGCATGATGCTCGGTCCCGGCATCATGTATTGGACAGAAACCAGCCTCACGTTTATTCTGGCGCTCTCCATCATGGTCTCGGTCGATTGGCGCCTGGCGCTGCTTGCGATTCTGCCGGCGCCGGCTGTGAGCCTGGCGGTAGTCTTCTTTGGCCGCGCGATCCACGAGCGTTTCGAACACATTCAGGCCATGTTCTCCGATATCTCCAGCCGCGTGCAGGAGAATCTCTCGGGCGTGCGAATGATTCGCGCCTTCGTACAGGAACGCGCCGAAGTACGGCGGTTCGAGGAACTGAACCAGGAATACATCGGCCAGAACCTCAAGCTCGTGCGCATTCAATCCGTGTTTCAGCCGCTGCTCGAAACGCTGATCGGCTTCACTTTCCTGGTGGTTCTTTGGGTGGGAGGCTATCAGGTGCTGAAGGGGCATATTTCGCTCGGCAGCTTCGTCATGTTCCAGACTTACATGGGCATGCTGGTATGGCCGATGATCGCGCTTGGCTGGGTGGTGAACCTGATGCAGCGAGGCAGCGCGTCTCTGCACCGTATTCATCAGATTCTGCTCGAAAAGCCGACGATCGCGCGTCCCGCTCATGCCAAGTCCCTCAGCCAGGTGCGCGGTGAAATCGATTTCCGCGGCGTGACGGTGGATTTTGGTAGCGGTCCGGTGCTCGACTCGATTGACCTCAAGATTCGAGCTGGCTCGACCGTCGCGATCGTCGGACACACAGGTTCGGGCAAGACTACGCTGGCGTCGCTTGTGCCGCGACTGTTCGACCCCACCGAAGGCATGGTTTCGCTCGATGGAACCCCCCTGCGGGATCTTGACCCGGCCGAGTTGCGGCGCCACATCGGCTTTGTGCCGCAGGAAACTTTTCTGTTCAGCACGACGATCGCCGGCAATATCTCTTTCGGCGTCGAGAACGCAACCCCGGAGGAGATCCGCAATGCCGCCGAAATGGCGGGGTTGGCGGGCGATATTGAAGGCTTTCCGAACGGCTACCAGACAATGGTGGGGGAACGAGGCATTACGCTTTCCGGCGGCCAGAAGCAGCGCACGGCCATCGCGCGCGCCGTTCTGCGCAATCCGCGAATTCTCATTCTGGATGACGCCCTGTCGAGCGTCGATACCTTAACCGAAGAGCGTATTCTCACACATCTCGCCGGCCTCATGCGTGGGCGCACGGTTATCCTGATTTCGCATCGCGTTTCCACGGTGCGGCAGGCGGACTGGATCGTGGTGCTGGAAAAAGGCCGGATCGTTGAGCAGGGCACGCACGCGGACCTGGTACAGGCAGGCGGCTACTACGCGGATCTGTCGCAGAAACAGACTCTGGAAGAGGAATTGGAAGCCATTTAACATGCCGCCGGGGGCGTACGATTATCCTTGTAGTTGCATTTCTCCGCCGGTTCAGGCAAGCTGATAGGTTTTCGTCATCTTACAATGCTGGAACGCGTCCTTTATCACGATCACTGCTTTGACGGGGCTGCATCAGCCGCTTACTTCAGCCGCTTCATCACGGGCGCCATCCATCCGGATGCGCGGTTCCTCTATACGGGAATGGCCCACCGGGCGTCCCAGATATTCGATCCGGCATTGTTTGACGGCGATGAAAACGCCATCGTTGACTTCAAGTATTCCAGCAATCCGAAATTAACCTGGTGGTTCGATCATCACCAGAGCGCGTTTCTCAATCGCGAGGATGCCGAACACTTTCGCCGCGATACCAGCGGGCGGAAGCTCTATGATCCGAGTTACAAGTCCTGCACATCGTTCATCTGCGCGGTGGCGCGTGAACGATACGGTTTTACGGCGCCGGATCTGGACGAGCTGGTGGAATGGTCGGTGGTCATCGACGGTGCGCAGTATCCGGACGCGAAGACGGCGGTGGAAATCGGCGCCCCCGCCATGCAGCTCACGCTGGTGATTGAGGCGGCCCAGGATCCGGACATCGTGCAGAAGGTCATTCACTGGATGCAGCATCGCACGCTGGCGCAGATCATGGCCGAGCCGGAGGTGCAATCGCTCTATGCGCCGCTGTACCGGCGGCACCTGGAATCCATCGACGTCATCAAGTCACAGGCCAGGCAGGATGACGGCGTACTGTATTTCGATCTTACCGGCTTCAACATCGAAGGCTATAACAAGTTCATCCCTTATTACCTGTTTCCCAGTTCGATTTATACGGTCTCAGTGACTCCTTCGAGTTCGCGCACTAAGATCTCGGTCGGTTCGAACCCCTGGGTGCGGGAGGCGCCAAAGCACAATCTGGCCACCATCTGCGAACGGTATGGCGGCGGCGGTCATGCGCGTGTGGGCGCTATCAGCTTCGAGCCCGGCGAGATCGAAAAGGCTCGTCAGGTAGCCTCCGAGATCCTGCGGGAACTCAAAACGTAAGCGCGGAAAACACCCGTGAACGCTGCCGCGGTTGCCCGCGCGGAATCCACTTAAACTAGAAAGATGGATTGGCAACTGGATGCCGCTGAGACACGCGTGCTCGGCTCGCTGGTCGAAAAGGAGATCGCGACTCCGGACAATTACCCGCTGTCGCTGAACGCGCTGTTGAATGCGTGCAACCAGAAGTCCAACCGCGAGCCTGTGGTTTCTTACGACGAAGCCACGGTCGAATCCGCGTTGGAGGGCCTTCGCGCGAAAGGGTTGGCGTCGCGAATCACGGGTGGTGACAGCCGCGTGCCGAAGCATGAGCACCGTCTTGCGGAAAAGTTCAATCTCGGTAGACGTGAAGCCGCGGTGCTGTGCGTGCTGCTGCTGCGCGGCCCGCAGACAGCGGGCGAATTGCGAGGACGCGCGGAGAGACTCTACGCCTTCGACGACTTGCCCGCCGTTGAATCCACCCTCGAACGCCTCGGCGAACTGGGGTTCACTACCAGATTGCAGCGGCAGCCGGGCTCTCGTGAAGCTCGATATGGGCATCTGCTCTGCGGAGATGTACAGCCGGAGCCGCAAGCCGCCGTCCCAGCCGAGCCGCGCTCCACGGACCGCAGCCGGATCGAAGCTCTCGAACAGGAAGTAGCCGAACTCAAACGGGAGTTCGAAGAATTCCGCAAACGGTTCGAGTAATCCAGCCCGCAACACGGTTCTAACACGTGTATCGCAGTAAGACCGGCCGGATTTTGAAATCTTGAGTCCAGGCGGCGCCGGCTGCATCAGGCACAAACATATAGGGCTACTCCGAAATTCCTGAAAGCAACGGCGTAGCTCTGCCCTTTCAAACGGCGAGTGCGAGGAGCATACGTGCACATTTGGAAATGGCTGAGGATTCCGCCCGGCATTCCTCGAATTCCGGCGTTGATCCTGCTTTTGCTGCTGGCGGGCCAGGCACCACTGGCCCGCGCCCAGGAAAAAACGGTAGGAGGACACCTCGGCTTTGGATTCCCGCTGGTGACGACTGCCGGCGGCGACGTTACTACTCTGGCAGACTCCTTCCAGATGTCGCTTCCGGTTGCCATCACCGTCAGTGGATCGGGACGTATGTACTTTGATCTCGAATTCGTTCCGCTCATTGTGGACAGCCCGAGGGAAGTCAGGCTGACGGTGAATCCCGGCATTCTGTGGAGGCTGGGGCACGGCTTTGCTGTTGGTAGCCGCGTCGGATTCGATGTGAACTCGTCACAATTTGGAATCACGCCGCTGGTGGTAAAAAGCTGGCCGATCGAGCACAGTTTTTTCAGAGCCTATTTCATCGAGACGGATTACGTCGTTCGTTTCAACCGGCCGATCGTCGGGCGTGCGACGAATCCATTCACCTTCAACATGGTTTTTGGCCTGGCGTTTTGATCGCGCGGCGCCGAAGCAGCGTTCCCCCTGACCGGTGCGGCGGCGCCCCTTCTACGGCGCGCAAAGTGCCGCAGCGCCCGAGTTCCCTGCCTTCCGGTGGATCGAAAACCTGCAAAATACTACGCCACCGCCGCAGTGCGCCGCATCGTTCCTACAGCCGCTCTTCATTTGACAGAAACGACAGCCGCCGGTCGCAGGTTCGCCGGGGGCGAGATCGCCAGCAGAGAACCGCGGAGGCCGGCAACTCGTCCTGAATATCTACGAGGAGTAATTGTGAGCAAAGAATTCAAAGGAACAATCAAACTGGACGTCCGCGATTCAAAAGCGGACTGGACTCCCTATGAACAGCCGAAAGCTCCGGCCGGCGCACCGAATATCCTGATCGTGCTTTACGATGACACGGGTCTCGCCAGTTGGGCGCCCTTCGGTGGCAAGATCAACATGCCGACGCTGCAACGGCTCGCCGATGGCGGTCTCCGCTATTCGCAGTGGCACACCACGGCGCTTTGCTCACCAAGCCGCTCCACGTTCCTTACCGGACGAAATCACCATGTCAATGGCTGCGCCTGCATCACCGAAGCATCCAATGGCTTTCCCGGCGCGCACGGGCGCATTCCGGCGGAGTGCATGACCATCGGACAGGTCCTTCAGGAGAACGGCTTCAGCACGTTCTGGGTAGGAAAGAATCACAACGTGCCGGAAGAGGATATTGCCTCAGGCTCGACGCGCAAGGAATGGCCGCTGCAGAAAGGCTTCGACCGGTTCTACGGCTTTCTTGGCGGCGAGACGAATAACTGGTATCCCGACCTGGTGGAAGACAACCACTTTATCGATCAGCCGTATTCGCCCGAAGAGGGCTATCACCTTTCCAAGGACTTGGTGGACAAGGCCATCTCGATGATTCGCGATCAGAAGGCCAGCAATCCTTCCAAGCCGTGGTTCATGTGGCTGTGCCCTGGAGCGAATCATGCGCCGCACCACTGCCCAAAAGAATACGTGGAACGGTACAAAGGCAAATTCGATGACGGCTATGAGGCTTATCGGGAATGGGTGCTTCCGCGAATGATCGAAAAAGGCATCCTGCCCAAGGGAACGAAACTGACGCCTCTCAACCCCCTGCCGGAAGACGTGCTGCCTCCGGGAGACGCCGTACGCCCGTGGAATACGCTGAATGCCGATGAGAAGAAGCTGTTTTCACGCATGGCGGAAGTGTTTGCCGGCTTCTCGGAATATACCGACGCCCAAGTGGGCCGCCTCATCGACTACCTGGAAGAGACCAAGCAGTTAGACAACACCATCGTGTTCTATTGCGCCGACAATGGCGCCTCAGGCGAGGGCAGCCCGAACGGTTCGGTGAACGAGAACAAGTTCTTCAACAGCTATCCCGATGAACTCACCGAGAACCTGAAGTACCTCAACGTTCTCGGCAGTCCTGACACTTACAATCACTACCCGACTGGATGGGCAGTCGCCTTTTCGACTCCCTTCCAGATGTTCAAACGCTATTCGAACTACGCGGGAGGCACTTGCGATCCCATGGTGATCCACTGGCCTAAAGGGATCAAGGCAAAAGGCGAGGTGCGCCACCAGTATCATCACTCAACCGACATTGTGCCGACGATTCTGGATGTCTGCAGCCTGAAGATGCCGAAAACATATCGAGGCGTCGAACAATTCCCGCTGGCTGGTGTCTCGATGCGCTACAGCTTTGATGCCGCCGCTGCGCCGACTCAAAAGAAACGCCAGTATTATGCCATGCTCGGCACGCGCGGCATGTGGGAAGACGGCTGGAAGGCAGTGGCCGTTCACGCGCCGCTTTCAGGCAAGGGTCACTTTGACAAAGACCCGTGGCAACTGTATCACACGGATCTCGATCGTTCGGAGTCTACCGACTTAGCCGAACAGCATCCCGATAAGTTACAGGCTCTGATCAAGGCCTGGTTCGAAGAGGCCGATAACAACAGAGTGCTTCCGCTGGACGATCGCGGTGCGGCGGAGTTGCTCAATATCCAGCGCCCCATGACCGAGCCGCCGCGAGATACATATATCTACTATCCGGGAACTGCTCCCGTTCCGGAAGGCGTCGCCGTCAATACACGCGGACGTTCGTACAAGATTGTCGCTGACGTCGAAATCCAGGACCCGAGTTGCTCTGGTGTGATCTTCGCCCATGGTTCGCGCTTTGGCGGACACTGCCTGTTCATCAAAGACAAGAAACTATACTATGTCTATAACTTCCTTGGAATTAAACCGGAGCAGAAATTTGTATCTCAAGAACTGAATCCAGGTAAGTACACGCTCGGCGTAGAGTTCCTCAAGGAAAAGTCCGGTAAGTATCATGAGTCGCTGGGCACTGCCAAGCTCTACGTGAATGAAAAAGTGGTGGATCAAGGCCCCATGCGTGCCCAGGTGGGCAAGTTCACTCTGGCCGGCGACGGCCTGAGCATCGGGCGAGACAGCGGCGATAGCGTAAGCGACGAGTACAAGACGCCAGGCGAGTTCCAGGGAGGGAAGATCATCGGCGTCGCGGTGAATATCGGCAAGGAACAATACATCGATCTCGAGCAGAAGGCCGCGGCGCTCCTGGCGGTTGACTAGCGGGCGGTGAACGTTTGAGCCGGTTGCCCGTGGGCGTTTCCTTCAGCGGCTCGCTGCTGATGGCAAGCGCCTTTGTTCTTTCCCGCTGCTGCCGGAAGTTCACGCTGCATATCGAACGGCGCTGGCACGCACTTTCGGCCGGCGTAGTAGTGGCTTATGTCTTCGTCAACGTAATGCCGGAATTGGAAGAGCACCGGCATACGGTGGCGGGCTCTGCGCTGGGAACGCTGCTCGATGCGGAGAAGCGGATCTACCTGTGGGCACTCGCCGGTTTCGTCGCTTTTGCCGGCCTGAGCAGATTGCGGTCCGCTCAGGGCGGCGAGCCGCGAAGAACCGCTCAGTTGTATTTCGGCACGATTTCGGGATACGTGCTGTACGTGTTGTTGATCGGCTATCTGCTGGTCCGCCGGGAGGATGCCTCCCTGCTCTCCCTGGGGCTTTACGTATTCGCAATTGGGCTCCACCTATTCATGATGGATAGTGAACTGTCGGAGCAGTACGAAGACCGCTATGAACCAAGCGGAAGGCTGCTGCTGGCCGGTTCCGTGCTTGTCGGTTGGGCGCTGGGGGCGGCCGAAGCATTCCCCGATCCTCTCACTTCCCGCCTGTTTGCATTCCTCGCGGGAGGAGTGCTGATTACCGCTGTTCACGCGGAAGTGCGCGCCGAAGAAGGGACGCGATTCTTATGGTTTGTCGGAGGAGCAGCCGCGTACGCCACGATTCTGCTTCTGGTTTGATCACAGAACCGTGGCGCGCAGGCCCGCGCGCGGCATGTGCGAGATTTTCTGAAGCGCGCACGGGCCATTGACATCAAGCGTTGGAGCGAATGGCTATGCCAGTCAGTCCGAAAGCCCCCCAGGTTTGGCCCCGCCACGCGCCCTCGTCGTTCCATTTAATGGCCAAACCAACCGGAGCGGTCTGCAATCTCGATTGCAAGTACTGTTTCTTCCTCTCGAAAGACGCGCTGTATCCCGGAAGCCACTTCCGCATGGCGGACGACACTCTCGAAGCCTATATCCGGCAGGTGATTGAGGCGCAGGCAGTCCCTCACGTCACGATTGCGTGGCAGGGCGGCGAGCCTACGCTGATGGGACTCGATTTCTTCCGGCGCGCCAGCGCACTGGCGCGTCAATACCTGCGCCGTGGAATGACTCTCGAACATACCATTCAGACAAACGGCACTCTACTCGACCGGGAATGGTGCGAATTCCTGCGCGAGAATGACTTCCTGGTAGGCCTGTCAATCGATGGTCCGGAAGCGATGCACGATGCCTACCGTGTGAATAAGGCGGGCGATCCGACATTCGGACACGTGATTCGCGCCGCCCGCCTGATGCAGCAGCACAAGGTGGAATTCAACGTTCTCTGCACGGTGCATGACGCCAACGTGGACCATCCGCTGGAGGTGTACCGCTTTTTCCGGGACGAGCTCGGCACACAGTTCGTACAATTCATTCCCATCGTGGAACGGGCCACACCCGAGACCATCGAAATCGCCAATGCCGGCTGGGGGGACCGCAATCATCAGCGACCCCTCTATACGCAGGATGGAGGCGTGGTCACCGGGCGCACGGTCAATCCGGAACGTTGGGGCGCGTTCCTGATCGCCATTTTTGATGAGTGGGTGGCGCGCGATGTCGGAATGGTATTCATTCAGTTGTTCGAATCGGCCCTGGCCTCCTGGGCAGGGCTGCCCGCGTCACTCTGCATCTTCGCCGAAACCTGCGGCAATGCGTTGGCACTGGAGCACAATGGCGATCTCTACTCGTGCGACCATTTTGTAGAACCGCGATTTCGCCTGGGAAATATCAAAGAGCAGCACCTGGTGCAGTTAGTCGCATCCGACCAGCAGCGCGCGTTTGGAGACGCGAAGCGCGATACGCTGCCGCGCTACTGCCGGGAGTGTGAAGTTAGATTCGCCTGTAACGGCGAATGTCCGAGAAACCGGTTCGTCTATACGCCCGATGGCGAACCCGGCCTGAACTATCTTTGCGCCGGATATAAAGCTTTCTTCCGGCACATCGATCGTCCCATGAGAATCATGGCTGACTTACTGCGTCAGGGCAAAGACGCCGCCGAAGTGATGCCGCGCGCAAGCGCACCCAGCCAGTAACAAGGAGCGTGCAACCTTGCCCAAGCTCACCGAAGGGGTGCCGAGATTCTCCCCGAGACGCGTGGTGGAACGCTGCTCTGCCGCGGAGAACTCGCCTGCAAGAGTCCAGAAATGGATATTCTGGATCAACGGCGGACTGCACGCATTATTTCTGATCGTGGTGCTGATGGCACTTTTGCGATCGTAAGGGCATGCGTAGCGCATGAACGATCCCTGTTCGGTGTGGGATAATTCATTAGCCCAATGCCCTTCCGATCACTGGCAGCAGCTTTTCTTCTCTTCTCTGGTTTCAGTTCCTACTCCTGGGCCCAGACCGCGGCACTCAATCTGTCACATGACTTAGTGGACCGCGGGATTGCTTCCGCGAACATGACTCCCGGACAGCCGTCGCTCGACTCGCGCCCTTTGCTCGAAGCCGCGGTTACCTATGCGGGGACGCATGCTATCACGAAATTGGTTGCAGACCCTGGAACTTATTACTTCCTCTCGCTTCGAAACCGCAACACGCATGTCTTGATCAACGGTACTTCGAATCTACAGCTCGATTTTCAGAATTCGAACCTGCTGTTCGCGTCCAGCAATGTTTCGGCGATTCAATGTACCAATTGCACGGGTGTGACGCTCGCGAACTTCACAATTGATTACCAGCAGCTTCCGTTCACTCAAGTGACCGTCGCCTCCGTCAACGCCACGGGTCAAAACTTCACTTACCAGACGATCCCCGGTTACCAGGACCCGGCTGCTTTCAACACGGACCGGGCACCGGACGGGAGCGATGCCATTTTCATGTTCGTATTCCGTAACGGCGTGCCCATCCAGCAAGTGGGAAGGCTAACGGCGTCGCGTCCGGTTTCCGGAGGTGTCATCGCCATCACGGATGTCAAAGATCCGTGGGCAACCCCGGCTGCGCTCTCCGCGATTCAACCCGGAGACACGGTTGTATTCACCGACAGATCCGGGCCGCCGGCGCTGAATATCGTGAATGGCGCGAACGTCGCCATTCAAGGCGTATCCGTCTACGCGGGCGGGCAGATCGGCGTATATTTTGGGCGAACCAACGGTGCCGCCGCCGACCACGTGCAGGTGATTCCCAAGCCTGGGACGACCCGCCTCATCAGCACGAATGCCGATGGTATCCACACCAGCTTCGCGCTGGGCGCGAACGTGTTCGCCAACAACATTGTGCGGAGGACGTGTGATGATGCGCTGGCGGTCTCCGCCGCCTGGCTGGCGACAGTGACGCAGGCCAGTGGAACAACGGTCACCGTTTCCCGCAACTTCGGTTCACCGTTTCCTCCCGGCGCGACGATTTCATTTATCAATCCCACCACTGCGGCGGTGATCGGGTCGGCGGCGATTGTTTCCGAGACTCCTCCCTATGATCAACAGAACCTGACCGCCGGGGAGACCGTTACCCTGACGCTTAGCCAAGCGGTGCCTGGTCTGTCCGCGAATTTCGGCGTTGCGGATACGGACCCGGCGAAACTCGGCAGTGGGTCTGTCATCGCCTACAACACCGTTCAAGAAGGCGTTTTCTCGCGCGGTGTGTGGCTGGCAGGCGTAAAGAATGTTTCGGTGCATGACAACTTCATTCAGCGTACGTCGAGCAATGGAATTTTTGTTCAGGAACTCAATGGGGATAATACGGACGCCGGCCCTTCATCCGGTATCACGATTCAGAACAACCTTGTGGACAGTTCCATTGGCTATGCGAACGTATCGCACGGAGTCACGTTTGCAGCCGCATCCATCTACACCATTTCGCAGAACTCTCAAAATGCGCAGGTAACCACCAGCCCGCACTCGAATATCGTGGTGACGGGAAACCGGGTGACGAATGCCGCGCGCTCGGGGATCCGGCTCGAGAACGTCAACGGCGGCCAGGTCACGGGAAATACGATGCAAGGATTCGGACTTGCACCGAACGTGAATGTATTCACTGCTCCGGCCTGCTGCGAGACACTTACTCAATACGAGGCTGACTTTGTGCAAGCGCTTCTCACGCCGGCTTCGGTTTCCATAACATCAAACGGCAATTCCTCTTCAGCCGCCGCAATTTCGATTCAGAATCTTTCCACCGCCAGTGCTTATCCGCGGCTCGGTGTGGGATCTTTTGTAGCTGCGTACGGCGCGAATCTGGCAGCCGCGCCCGCGACGGCTGCGGGGCCGGATTTCCCCACAACGCTCGGCGGAGTGACGGTGTCGGTGACGGACAGCGCAGGAGTCACGAGACCGGCGCCCATTCAATACGTTTCGCCCGGGCAGGTGAACTATCTGGTGCCGGCCGGTAGTGCATCAGGTATCGCGTCGGTAACGATCGGCGCGTCGTCAGGAGCCGCGCAAATTGACAGCGTGGGTCCCGGTCTCTATTCCATGAACGGCGTCACGGGCGTTGCAGCGGCAACCGCGGCCCTATACTCCGCCGACGGAACGATAACGCCCGTATCTGTGTTCGCGTGCAATCCGGGAT
This sequence comes from Bryobacteraceae bacterium, assembly GCA_035550475.1. GTDB lineage: Bacteria > Acidobacteriota > Terriglobia > Bryobacterales > Bryobacteraceae > DASZPB01. The sequence continues at coordinate 120,786 of DASZPB010000061.1, forward strand.
GCGCTTCTGTGCCGATGAGTCTAGGCAATGCCGGCGACAAACTGGTGGTTACGCTTTACGGTACCGGCTTTCGCAACGTGACCTCAGATACGGCGGCAGCTCTGACGATTGGGGACACTCCTGCGCAGATCCTGTATATCGGAGCGCAGCCCACGTATGCGGGGCTCGATCAGATAAACGTGATCGTACCGCCCTCCCTCGCAGGTGCGGGCGAGGTTCCGGTGGTCCTCACCGTCAATGGACAAACGGCGAATGCAGTCACGTTGAATGTGAACTAGCGAAGCTGCAAGAGAGAGCCAACCGTTCGAGCCTTTCCGGCCGCAAGTGCCCTAGCGCCTGGCCTCCAATTCCGCCCAACGCTCATACAACAAACTGACCCGTCCTTCCGCCTCTTGCAGACGCTCGTAGGATTCTCTCAGGCGAGCGGCATCAGCGGACGCGCCGGCCGATTGCATGGCTTCTCGCAGCACGGTTACTTCGCTCTCCGCTTCCAGAATCCGTGCCTCCATCTCTTCCCACTCGCGCGCTTCCAGGTAGGAAAGCTTCTTCTTCGCGGGCGCCGATGTTGTCCTTGCTGCCGGCGGCTCCTTCTCGGCTTTCACCGGCTTCTGCGTGATCTGCGCCTGTTCCCACTGCCAGTAGTCGGCGAAAAGCTCCGCTCCGCCCGGGCCGCCGATTCCCAGCACGGCTGTCGAGAGCCGGTCGATCAGGTAGCGGTCGTGCGTCACCAGCACGAGCGCGCCTGGAAAATCCGCCAGGCTCTCTTCCAGAATCTCCAATGTCGGAATGTCCAAATCGTTCGTGGGTTCGTCAAGAAGCAGCAGGTCGGCGGGCTGCAACATGAGCCGCGCGATGAGCACGCGCGCTTGCTCGCCACCGGAGAGGCTTGCGAGCGGCCGGTCCAGTTGCCCGGAATCGAAGAGGAAGCGCTTGGCCCATCCCGCCACGTGAATGGGCCGGTCGCGGAAAATGACCGTGTCGCCGTGCGCGCCTAATCCCTGGCGGAGCGTTTGGGTGGGGTCGAGTTGCTCGCGAGCCTGGTCGAAGTAGACAATCCGCAGAGCATCGGCACGCTCAACGCGGCCGGCGTCAGGTTCGATTTCGCCGGCCAGCAGGCGCAACAGCGTCGTCTTGCCGGTTCCGTTGAGTCCCAGCAGACCAAGCCGCGTGCCGGGCGAGAGCGTGAAGCTCAGATCGCGAAAAAGAGTCCGGCCGCCCATCTCCTTGGCGATGTTCTCCACCGATACCAGGCGCTTGCTGCGGCGATCGGTCGCGGTGAAGTCGATTTGCGCCACGCCCTTGGTCTGGCGCGAATCGAGATCGGCCAATTCGCGAATCAACCGGCCGGCTTCGTCGATACGCGCGCGCGATTTGCCGGTGCGGGCCTTGGGTCCGCGCCGCAGCCATTCCACTTCGCGCCGCACGCGATTGGCGAGCGACTCCTGCCGGCTCGCCTGAGACAGCAGAAACTCTTCCTTCTTTTCGAGGAAGTGGCTGTAGCTTCCTTCAACGCGAAAAATGCCTTCGGGATAACTCCGCGAGATCTCGGCCATGTCGTTGACGACGTTGTCGAGGAAGTAGCGATCGTGACTGACTACGGCGCTTGCAAAGGATGCCGTGGACAATAGCTTTTCAAGCCACAGAATGCCTTCGAAATCGAGGTGGTTGGTAGGTTCGTCAAGGAACAGCAGGTCAGGCTCGCGGACCAATTCGCGCGCGATGGCGAGCCGACGCTTCCAGCCGCCAGAGAGCGATTCCACGCGCTCGCCGCCGCTGGTGAAGCCCGCGCGCCCGAGCGTCAGATTGATGCGCGCCGACCGTTCCAGTTCATCGAGCCGCTCCCCGGCAATAGCCCCAGCTACGATTTCGCCGGCCGTGTTTCCCTCCGGAAACACCGCCTGTTGCGGCACGTAGCCGACGCGCGTATTGCGGCGCATCGAGATTGTGCCGGAATCCGGTTGGAGCCGGCCGGAGAGAATTTGCAGCAGCGTGGATTTGCCCGCGCCGTTCGGACCGATCAGGCCGAGGCGCTCGCCTTCAGAAATGCCGAGCGAGATGTTTTGAAACAGAACCCGCGAGCCGAAGCTCTTACTGAGAGAGTTGCAGCTTTCAAGAAGGGCCATCTATTCGTATCGAAGGGCTTCCACGGGATCGAGCCGCGCCGCTTTAACTGCCGGCCAGACACCGAAGAAGATGCCCACCGCGACAGAGACAGTGAAGCCGGTGAGCAGCGCCCAACTGGGGACTTTCGAGGGTAGCGAAGGAACCACCGCGCCGATCAGCATGGTGATCAGCACGGAAATCACGATGCCCAGGATGCCTCCGGCGCCGGTGAGTGTTGTCGCTTCCACCAGGAATTGGCCGATGATGTCGCGACGCCGCGCACCGATCGCTTTACGCACGCCAATTTCCCGCGTGCGCTCGGTGACGCTCATCAGCATCACGTTCATGACGCCGATGCCGCCCACCAGCAGGCCCAGCCCGGAAATGGCGATGGCTACGAGCCCGATCAGGCTCGTGATACGGTCGAACTGCTGGATGATCTGGTCCGGAGTCGAGAGCGCAAAATCGTCTTCCTCCCCGGGAGCCAGATGGCGCAGCTTGCGCACGGCCGCGTCCACTTCTTCATACGCGGATTGACGCATCCCCGGTTTAGCTTTGGCAATCACCATGAAGCGGTCCACCTGCGGATAACGTTCTTCGGCGGTATGCAGAGGGATCATGACCTGGTTATCCATATTGTTCTCGCCGAAAAAGCCGCCCTTGGCCTTGGAGAGCACGCCGATCACGGTGTATTCCGCTCCATCGATCATCATGGTGTGGCCCACCGCGCGGCCCGTGGGAAACAGAGCTTCGGAGACGCTATTGCCGATCAGAGCAACGTGAGCCCCGCGCTGATCTTCTTCAGGAGTGAAGAAGCGGCCGGAATCGAAGTCGCGCGGCGAAATTGATTCCATGTTGGCGCTGATGCCCACCATGTCGATGGTGTCGGATTCGTAGCCGGGCACACGCGCCGTAATCGGATTGCCATCCACCACGCTCGGAATGTAGAGGTTCAATCCGACGTCGGCGAGAGTGGTGCAGGTTCGGCGAATGAAATCGGCGTAGTCCGCTTTGATTGGACGGCGTTTCCGCTCCTTGGGAACGTTCGAATCCATGCTCGGATTGCCGGAGGTCTTATACAGAAAGATGTTGTCCGGCCCCAGCTCCTGAAAAAAGACGACCACTCCCTGCCGCAGGCCGGTCAATAGCGAGGCCACCGTCACCACCGTGGTGATGCCGATGACGATTCCGAGGATGGTCAGCAGCGAGCGGAACCGGTGCACCGATACCGCCTGCACCGCCATCTCGATATTTTCAGCAGGACTGATATTCACGGTTCACTCCGCACGCATGGCCGCAATCGGATCGAGCTTAGCGGCGCGCGTGGCGGGATACCATCCCGAAGCCACGCCAACAATGGTGGAAACGGCCAGCGCCAGCACCACGTAACTGACCGTGATGTGAAGCTGCAATTCGAAGACACGCGCGAGCACACCGGTAGCCAGCGCTCCCAGTCCAACTCCCATCGCGCCGCCCAGTATCGACAGCACTACAGCTTCGATGAGAATTTGCAGCATCACGTCGGAACTCCGCGCGCCCACCGCTTTACGGATGCCGATTTCACGGGTTCGCTCAGTGACGCTCACCAGCATAATGTTCATAATCACGATGCCGCCTACTACCAGCGAGATGCATGTCACCGGCACCACCACTGCCGCGATCATGCCGAGCACCTGGTCGATGAATCCGCGGATAGCATCGGGCGTCAGCGTGTCAAATGTGTCCGGCTGGCCTGGCCGGTTGTGGAACCGCGTCCGGAGGGCGACCCGTGTCAGGTCAAGCGCATCCTGGAGGCTGAGACCGCTGCCCGGCCGGGCGCGGCCGAACAGCGCGAAGCCATTGCCCGGACCATACAGGCGATCAAACGCCGTGGCGGGTATGTAGATGGTCTTATCCTGACTTTGTCCGAACGCGGAACCCAGTTTTTCCTGCACACCGATCACTCGAAACTCAACACCTTCGATGCGGATGATTTTGTTGATGGGCGACGCATCGGTCGGGAAAAGCGTGGTCTTCACGTCGTCGCCGATGACGGCAACGAATGCGCGGGCCCGTCCTTCCTGCTGGGTAAAGAAGCGGCCGTCAACGACGCCGATGTCGCGAATGCCTTCCATGGCGGCATCGACACCCAGGATGTTCGTGTCCTCGCAGACCAGGTTGTCACCTTTCACATCCGAGACGTGCGTGCGATAGGGGCTGTAGAGGACGCGGTCACCAGCCATGGCTTCGACAAAGCGGGCATCATCTGCGTGAATGGGCCGGTTGCGCTTCACCTTTTCGAAGTAATCACGACGGCTCAAGCGGCCAGCGGCCACGATCTGGGCTACCAGGAACGATTCCGAGCCGAACGCTTTCGCCGTGCTCTGCTCCGCATACACGCCCAACCCTTCGATGGCTGCTCCCACCATGACAACGCTCGCCACGCCGATGATCACACCGAGCAGCGTGAGGAAGCTCCGCAGCTTATGCGCAAGGATGGAATCGACCGCCAGCCGTAACGCATTCTGAAAGTATTGCCAGGAGGGCGCAAACCCGGGGTTTGGTTGGGCCATCTTTCTTCAGGATAACGTAAGATGAAGATTCACCACCACGAATGCTTCCCTCGCGTCTCGCCTATGCTACGCAGTTCCTGGTCGCTTTGATCGCTATCTTTGTGTTGTGGGGACAGGTCGGCGGCCAAGGCCACCTGGACGCTATGCCATGGTACCTGAAGCTGTTTTTAGGCTGCGGCGCGGCATTCGCTATCGTGAAGGCGACGGCGGCGGCCGATTCCAAAGAGAATCCCTGGAACGGAAGAACACTGAAATGGATCGGCCTGCTCCTGGTGCTGCTCATCTGCTGCGGCTTGGCGAGCTACTACTATCACCTCTACGAAGAGGACGAAGAGCAGAATCAGGATGACGGAATCAGCTCCGCGCTGATTGTGGAACGCTGCACGGCGGGGTTGCCGGGCTACTTCGTCTGGACACGTTTGGCACGGCAATAATCCATGTGATATCTGTAGTTTACTAGCATTTATTAAAGTAATATTTCATTCAGCGTTTTCGGATAGCTCTTCCCAACCAAACTGCACGTCTCCGCTTGGTTTGATCGACCCGCGTTCGTCTTTCGCGATAAGGCAAAGCGGCTTGCTCTGCTACAATGCTTTCCGAGCCATCCGCCACAGCCTCGGCTGGCGTCCGGCGGGTGCATTCAAACAGGAATCATCAGGGGCGTATCGATGAATCAATCTTTCGTCGCGCGCAGGCGGTGTGTGGTCTGGTCCTGCGCCCTCATTCTGAGCGGCATAGGCATCCTGCATGCCGACGTAAAGCCGTCCGCGCTATTTAGCGACCACATGGTGCTGCAATCCGGCATGTCAGTTCCTATCTGGGGCACTGCCAGTCCCGGCGAGCAGGTTACCGTGACGCTCAACGGACAGGAGCGCTCCGCCGCCACGGCTGAGAATGGCAAATGGATGGTCCGCTTGAAGAATCTCAAAGCCGGCGGCCCTTTTGAGATGACAATCGCGGGGAAGAACACTATCACAGTGAAGGACGTCCTGGTGGGTGAGGTCTGGCTGGGCTCCGGCCAATCCAACATGGCGTTCACCGTCTCCAAGGCCCGCGCATATTATGCCGGCGTCAACAATGAGGCCGAAGAGATCGCGGCGGCGAACTATCCGCAAATCCGCATGTTCACCGGCCGCGACTCCAAGGCTTACGAACCGCAGACGGAGATTCAAGGTCAATGGCTCATCTGCAATCCCGAGAACGTGCCGGGATTTTCCGCAGTAGGCTACTTCTTCGCCCGCGATTTGCAGCGAGAGATCCAGAAGCCCATCGGTATTCTGACGCTGGCTTTCGGCGCGAGCACCGCCGAAGCCTGGATTCCACGCGAAGCAATGGCGGCAGACCCGCTCCTGAAACCGATGCTCGATAACTTCGACGCAGCAGTGAAGTTCTATCGCACCGATCCCAACGCGCCGCCTTCGCAGGGCCCGGCTATCCCTCAGACGATCAACGCGCGCCCAGGACCGGCGCCTAAACGACAGCGTGATCCAGTTCAGAATCAGCATTATCCGACAGTTTTATTCAACGGAATGATTAATCCAGCGATCCCGTACGCAATCCGTGGCGTAATCTGGTACCAGGGCGAGTCGATCGTCGGCGGCGACGCGGGAGTCGCGCTCTACCCGCACGTGCAAGCAACGCTGATCAAGACATGGCGCAAGCTCTGGGGCGAAGGAGAATTCCCCTTCTATATTGTGCAACTGGCCGCTCTGCAGAACATCAGCAACAACCCGCATGTGCGGGAAGGGCAAGCCGCCGTTCTCTCGCTTCCCAATACTGGTATGGCCGTGACCATTGATATCGGTGATCCGAAAAATGTGCATCCGAAGGACAAGCAGGATTTGGGCGACCGTCTGACGCGCATTGCCCTTGCCCACGTCTATGGCCGCAAGATCGAGTATTCCGGACCGATGTATGAGTCGATGAAGATTGAAGGCAACACCATCCACCTGAAGTTCTCGCATCTGGGCGGCGGTTTAGTGGCGAAGGGAGGACCGCTGAAGTGGTTCGTGATCGCCGGCGACGACCAGAAGTTTGTCACTGCCGATGCGAAGATTGAAGGGAATACCGTGGTGGTAAGCAGCCCCCAAGTGAGTTCGCCCGCGGCTGTCCGTTACGCCTGGGATAATTATCCGGAGGGATGCAACCTCTACAACGTCGCGGGACTTCCGGCCGCTCCGTTCCGCACGGACAAATGGTGAACTAGCTTCATGTCCACAAGCCGCAGGCATCTGTTCGGTCACGCCCGCCTGCCGGAAGCTGCGATAGGATACCTGGTGCATGTCCACGAGAATTGCAACAACGCCCCTCCTGGTGTTCGCGTTTGTCTCGGCCGCGTTTCCGGCATCAACTCACTGGGTAGCGGCATGGGGCGCGAGCCCGGCTCCGCAGCTTCCCGACCAGGCACAAATGCGTGCCGCCAAGCTCGAGTTCAATAACCAGACAATACGCGAAATCGTCCACACCAGCATTGGCAGCAATACGGTGCGAGTCCGCCTCTCTAATGCATACGGCCATGCGCCGGTTGAGATTGGCGCTGCGCATATCGCTCTGCGCGCCGAGGGACCAGGGATCGTTCCCGGCTCTGATCGCGCTCTCACCTTCAGCGGCCGGAAAACCGTCACGATTCCGGCCGACGCGCTCGTACTCAGTGATCCAGTGAAGCTCGATCTGCCCGCACCCGCGGATGTGGCGATTAGCATCTTCATACCCGGCGCGGCGGAAGGCGCCGGTGTCCACTATGGAGCACAACAGACGTCATATATTGCGCAGGGCAACGCGGCGGCAGCGGCTTCGCTCGCCCAACCGGCAATGGTCACGTCGTGGGTCTTCCTGACAGGCGTGGATGTGCTGGCTCCGGATTCCGCATCCGCTCTAGTTGCCTTCGGCGATTCGATCACTGATGGCGCTCACTCGACCGTGGATGCGAATCACCGCTGGCCGGATTTTCTGGCGGCCCGTCTGCGCGCGCGTCATGGTGCACGAGAAATCGGCGTAGTCGATGCGGGTATCGGTGGCAATCGCATTCTGCATGACGCTTCGGGGAACGTGCGTTTCGGAGTGAATGGGCTGGCGCGTTTTGGCCGCGACGCGCTGGCGCAGGCGGGCGTTAAGTATGTAATCGTTCTGGAAGGGATCAACGATCTCGGCCACGCCGGGACGTCCGCTCCGGCATCGGAGACCGTAAGCGCAGACGACCTCATAGCAGGCCTGACCCAGATGATTGAGCGCGCCCATGAAGAGGGCATCAAGATTTTTGGGGCAACTCTCACCCCCTTCGCGGGCACGGTCATAAAAGGCTACTACACGCCCGAAAAAGACGCTAAGCGAAAAGCCATCAATCAGTGGATACTCACCGGCAAGGCCTTTGATGGTGTGATCGACTTCGACAAGGCCGTTCGTGACCCCAGGAATCCAGACCGGTTCCTACCGGTTTACGACAGCGGAGACCATCTACATCCGAACGACGCTGGATATAAGGCCATGGGCGAGGCCATCGACCTAGCGCTGTTCCGATAGATCGCGGGTGCCTACTAGAGCCGGTATCGGAGGGTCGCGCCCACACCCTCCGCGCCGGCTAAGAGCTCAGGGTCTTCGATAAATCGTACCTCTGCGCCGGTCTGGTATGCCTGGCTCACCAGGCTGTCCGTGATCCGCACACCAGCGGCCTCGGGCAATTCCTTCAGCTCAGGCGCGAGGGTGCTGTCCACGTCCTCCACTCCTGAGTGTGCCTGTTCGAGGCCGGTGCTGATAAACAGCGTGTCCACCTGGCCGTTAGCCAGCGCCGCCAAAACATCATGCACGCCGATAGCGCCCAAGCCACCCGCCCGGTATGCATCAATCATCGCGCGGACTCGTTCGGCATCGGTTCGCGCATCCTCTTTTTTCATGGCTTCCAGCGTGGCCTTGAAGATTTCATGCTGCGGCGCCGTAATATCCAGTTTCAGCTCATCTACTACCTTGTTCGCGAGAAACGGTGTAAGCTGCTCGCGCAAGATGTGCAGAATCACCTCGTCGCCGGCGAAAACCACGCGATCGATTCCCTCATCGCGGACTATTCGTTCCAGATGCTCGAGCACCTGCTTGCCATGGCGCAAATGGTAGTTCTCGACCTTGAGCTGGAACCGGCGAAGCCACCAGCCTCCGATGATGGACCGGGCTCTGACTTTAGGGTTGGTCACTGTATCGGTTTCGAGCGCGCGCCCGAGACCGAAGACGAAGATTCGCGCCGCGTTTGTGTCCGCAACCACTGCTGCATAGGGCCGGTACTGGTCATGGAGCTTGGCCAGCGAATACAGGTGCGGTTGATGGTAGACATAGAGCTGGTTGCCCTGAACGGGGGCATCGAACTGAAGTGCTTCGAAGAAGTCATTGGCTCCCGCACAGGCGAAAATCGCCGCTCCGTTCGAGGATGGGCGAAGCTCGTTTTCCACCCAGGACATGATTCGTCCTATGTCCCGCTCAAAGCTCTGCCGCTCAGGAGAGCGCAGCGGATAGGTGTTTTCGCGCAACTTGAGTTCCTTTCGGAGGAACGGCTCAAAGCGGTCACGCCCACGCTGATCCGGCTGCGTGTCGAGATACACGCTCAGCACCGGCATCGTGGTGGGCGGGAACAGCGATAGTTCCCTCAACTTCTGTTCCAGTTCAGATGGCGTCGGCACTTTACTCTCCTGTGGCGAGCCCCTTAATTCCGCACGACCAGCACGGGGCAGGGGCCCAGTTGAATCACGCGAGACGTCGTCGAGCCGAACAGCGCAATGTCCAAGGCGTTGCGGCCCCGTACTCCCATGACGATCAGGTCGCTTTGTGTCTGAGTAGCGTGCAGGTTAATTTCCTGATACGGCTTCCCCGTTCGCACGTACGGAACCACCGTGGCCCAGTTGCGCACCTCTGGAGGAATCACTTCCTCAATGCACTTCGTCGCTTGTTCCCGGGCCTCCGGGTCGTCCTTTCCATGTTCGATCACGTGGAGCACTGTGACTTCGGCTTGGTATTGAGAAGCGAGCGAGAACGCATACTCGAGCGCACGCGGAGAGCTCTCGGAAAAATCCGTGCAGCAAAGAACTTTCCGCAGGCGAACCGGGTCCTCCAGGCTTGCCGGCCTCACAAAGTCCCACATCGGTTGGCGGACGGCCAACACCGCACAAGGGGCTTTGCGCAGGACTCGTTCGGTCGTCGATCCCATTGTCAAGCGGTCCAGGCCGCGGCGGCCGTGCGTCCCCATGACGATCAGATCCACCTTATGCTCCTCGGCGAACGAGATGATCGAATCCGGTACGAACCCCCACTGCACGAGCGCTTCAGACTCGACCTTCTCGCTCTTCTGTCTGGCCTCGAGGTTCTGCATCTGTTCCTGGGCGTCGGCATCCTGACGCGCGCACACATCGTCCACAAACGTGGGCGACAAGTAACCGCGATAGACCGGTATTAAGGGCTCCACCACGTGCAAGATAAAGAGCTTGGCCTTATAGTGGCGCGCCAGGGAGTAAGCGTAATCGTAGGCCTTCTCGGAAAATTCGGAAAAATCCACCGGACAGAGGATCGTGTCGATGTTCGGCATATTTATCTCCCATGCACAAATGTTATATGCACGAAGTAGACCGAACGGCACTCACGGCTTCTGAGCCATTGCAACGGCATAAGGACCGTGGCTTTGCAGGCGGCCAAGCATGGCGCTCAGGGAGAGAATACTGGGCGAGTTGCCTGAAATCTGCCGCGCCGCCGGAAAGGGGTGATATCCCCGCCAAGATGAGCAGTTGGATTGGGCAATTGGGGCTAGTGGCTCACCCAGCCAGTGTTCGGCGCACCAGCATGAGCCATTGGTAAAAAACAGCACATGGAGCACCTAAGCAAGAAGCACAATGGACCACAAAAGGCTGATAGGCGCGGCACCGGGAAAACCGGCAGCCGCGCCACTTAAGGAACTTCAGTATATGGGGCTTCTCAGAGTCCGCCCACAATTTCGGACAAGAACCAGGTTCTGCGCTCAGTCTGATCGATCCAGACCTCGATCATGCTGGTGGTAGCGACATCGTTGTGATCGTCACAAATCTCGTGAGTTTTGCGCAGAAAACGGGTCAACTGCGCGTTATCACTGCGGAGTTCCTGCAACATATCGCGGGGGTCGATTTCTTCCGAATTGTTATCTTTCAATCGCTGGTGCCGCGAGATGTCGCTGATGGAATGAAGGGTGGTGCCGCCGATTTTGCGGGCCCGCTCCGCGATTTCGTCCGTCATCGCAAAAATCTGGTCGGCATGTTCATCAAGCAGTAAATGGTAGTCGCGGAAGTGCTGTCCGCTCATGTGCCAATGGAAATTTTTGGTCTTCATGTAAAGGCCGAAAACGTCCGCCAGCAAAGGCCGGAGGGCATCGCAGATCTCGGTGACCGCTTCGCGGCTCAAATCGGTTTCAACATCGGAAGCTTTCTGCATCGTGTGGCTTGCGCTCTTTCCCACTTGTTTTTCCTTTCTGCTGCTAGAAGCCCTGCAAGGAGCTTCTAGCGTCTGAAATGCAATTATTAAACCATTATGTGCAATCGAATGCGGTGTGCGATGACGAACACCGCGCAAATCTCAACGCTGTGGACCTCTAAGACCGGGCATGTTCGTTGTGCCTTGCGCTACGACAGCAACCACGACCTTTCCACGGCCGCGCCGTTCCGGTATTTTGCCCTGGAAGGCAGCGGTTGACTCGGAAAGGGGCACTACGGTGTCCACAACCGGCTGTAAGTGACCCGCTTCCAGTAGATCGCCGATGCGGACTAGCTGCCTTTGGTTCGGCTCAACGATAAAAAACGCCTGTTTCACGCGCTCGTCGGTCTGCTTCTCGCTGTCGGCCGCGATAGTGACTACCCGGCCGCTCGGCTTAATTACGGACCATGACCGGCTCAGCGTCTCACCCCCAACGGTATCAAAGACTACATCGACGTCTCTGACCTCCACTTCAAACCGAGTCTTTTGGTAATCGATCACTTGTTCCGCTCCCAGATGCGTTACGAACTCCATATTGCGCGCCGACGCGGTAGCGATTACGCGGGCGCCGTGGTAGCGGGCCAGTTGCACTGCGAACACTCCTACCGCTCCTGCCGCGCCATGCACCAGCACGCGCTCGCCTGCGCGCAACTTCGCGCGGTCGAACAATCCTTGCCACGCCGTAAGGCCGCCAATGGGTACCGATGCAGCTTCCACGTGAGTCAATCCCGGGGGCTTTAGGGCGACTGCCGACGGCTGGGTGATGCAGTATTCGGCCATCGCGCCATCGGAAAACCAGTCGTTCAGACCGAATACCTGTTGCCCGATATCGAAGCCGGCCGTCTCTTCACCAGTGGCGGAAATAATTCCGGAAAATTCGTGCCCCGGTATAACGCGGCTCCGCTCCGCGCCATCCTTCGCATGCTTTGTCGGATACCAGAGCAGTTCAGTTGGCGTCACGCCCGCCGCGTGTACCGAGATGAGCAGTTCTCCCGGTCCCGGTTCCGGTTGAGGCGCGTTATCCTCTATTAACACCGGCGCGCCCGGCGAATCCGTCAAGCGCATCACCCTCACAGTTCAGCCTCCTGCATTAGTGATGCTTTCGGTGGGCCGCAGGGCGCTCACGACTTCACTCCCGCTGCTCTTCGCTGCCGCCCGCTCATTAAATAGATGGCCGCACGAGGTTCGAGTAGCGGATCGCCTGAGGGCTCAATCCCGTCCACTCGCGGAATCGGATCGAAAATGATGTGCTGCTGCTCAGCGGCATTGTCCTCGACGATGCGGGTCAATTCAACTGTTCCGAACTGAACAATCGCCCGGTCATCGGGCCAGTCAACCGTGGAATCATCCACGATGTCGTCTGCAGCGGCCAGTTGGACCAGGATGTGCATCCGCACCGGGCCGTGCGTGATCCGTTCCTGAATGTCTTCGAACAGGAAATCGGCGCTTTTTGATCCCCCGGCCGCGGCGTTCAGGTATTCGTTGCCGCCCTCTGGAACAATACGATAGCGTCCATAGCGGCTGGCGCCCTCCCGATTCGTAAAGTGATACGCATTCACGGCGTAAAAAGATTCCTTCGCGAAACTGGTAGGAATCGGCTTTGGAACCTGCACGAACTTTAATGCCGCCGGATGCGTACCCAGAAACTTCTCAATCGGCGTGGGCTTGGGCGCGTCCGGTCCGCTGGCGGCGGCGGCTCGTAAGAACTCCACGAATTCCTGCGCTGTGCGGGTCGGGAATCCGTTGACCGAGTGGGCAATGATGTCCGTATGAACGTGTTGGGCAAGGTGAAATCGTACGGCCATGCCACGCGGGCTCGCGGCGTTCGGATCATTATCCGCGACAGTCGGAAACCCGGCAAAATCGGAGAAGCGAACGGTAACCGGAGTAGACTGCCGTTGCAGATGAGGCGCCCGCGTGAGCGTTTTGCCTGACGGAGCCGGGGCAAACACCCCGGCGAGTAAGATGCCTTTGGCATGGGCCGGCCGAAAACCCGGATGATGTCCATTCAAATCTTGGAGGGCCTGAATTGCGCTACGGCTGAGATCCGTCATTTGGTCCTTTGAAGGAGTCATGCCTCAGTGTACCTATCGCGAATGAACCGAGAAACGTTACAGACGCGTAAACTGGTACTTGCGCTCACAGCACTTTCGAGTGGCAGAGGCGCGCCAGCGCAACGGCCAAACTGGCATGACACGCCGTGCGATCGCGCACAATGCCCGCTAACATCACGCTTCCCGGCAAAAGCAAAGCTGTTAGGCTGATTTCAAGCAAGGAGAAGTAGCATGGCCGCAAGCAGCGCAAGGTCTGGGGCCCTGTTTACTTTTGCGGCGCCGTCTGACCGTGAGATCGTCATGACACGCGTCTTTGATGCGCTACCGGCGCTCGTGTTTGAGGCCTGGACAAATCCCGAGCACGTCATTCATTGGTGGGGGCCTCAAGGCTGCGCACTGGCAGTCTGCGAAATCGATCTTCGTGCCGGCGGGAGCTGGCATTTCGTTCTGATTGGACCTGACAGCAAAGATTACCCTTTTCGGGGAACGTATCACGACATCGCGCCGCCGGAGCGGCTTGTGTATACACAAATCTTTGACATTCACCCGTGGTCCAATCAGGAAACCTTGATCAGCGTGAACTTTGCCGGGCAGAACGGGCAGACGCTGATCAGGCAGACGATTCTTCATCCCACGACGGAAGTTCGTAACGCACATATCAGCCCGGGTATGAAAGCCGGGGCGGCCGAGACACTCGATCGCCTCGCGGACCACCTGAAGACGATGGTGTGAGTGCGGCTCCGAGTGAAAAGTTACTCGGGCGGCGCGCTGTTCGCGGCGCCGGCACGCAGGCTGGTCAAGCGTTCGAGCCATGCATCCATGCCTGCTCCCGATTTGGATGAAAGATAGAGAACAGGCATTCCGGGCGCGACAGATTCGATGTTGCGTTCGATGGCGCCGCGATCGAACTCGACGGCTTCAGCAAGGTCAAGCTTGGTGATCACCGCCAGATCGGCGCTATGAAAGATGGTGGGGTACTTCAGCGGTTTGTCCTCGCCCTCGGTAACGGAAAGCAGCACTACGCGCAGGCTCTCACCAAGATCAAACGAAGAAGGGCACACCAGGTTCCCGACGTTTTCGATAAAAAGGAAGTCGAAATCGGACACGCTCCAATCCCCCAGAGCGCTTTCCACCATCGCGGCTTCCAGGTGGCACAGTGTACCGGTAGTAATCTGCCGGACCGGCGCTCCGCTCCGTTTTAGTCGCGCCGCGTCGTTATCGGTGGCGAGATCACCCACCAGCGCGCATGGGCGATAGTCCAGGCTCAAAAGGGCGAGCGTCCTTTCCAGGAAGGCCGTCTTTCCCGACCCGGGGCTCGAAACCAGGCTGACCACAAATACACCAGCCTGGTGGAATCGCGCGCGCAGCGCGTGCGCGATCTCATCATTCCGCTTGAGGATATTGCGCCGGACTTCTACGATTCGTGGAACCGCGCGGAGCATTGTGCTCATGATTCAAACTCCAGCGCCGTCACCAGCAACTCAGCGCCCTGCACTTCTTCGATGACGAGGCGGCACTCCGAGAGGCTCGTATTTTCGCGGGCTAACTCATACGCGGCGGTCAACGCACCAGGCACGACGCCGGAGAGAGCACCAATTTTGAGATAAATCGCCGAGACGCATCCGCCTCCATGGTTCTCCGCTTCTTCTTCGGCCGCATCGAGAATGCTCATCGCGATAGAGAGTTCATGCATCGATTCTGTCCTCGGGCGTGAAGGCCGCCAATGCCGCCTGCCCTAAACTGATGCCGCCGTCGTTGGGAGGAACGGTCGAGTTGCTCCAGAGCTTATACGGACCATTCGCAAACAGCGCTTTCAAATCACTAAGCAGCAGGTTGTTCTGGAAAACGCCGCCTGAGATCGCAACGGTATTGCACGCGTAACGTTCGCAGAGCAGGCGGGCTGCATCGTAGAGCCCACGGGCAATGGTTCGATGGAAGGCACGCGCGATCTCGCTCGGGTTGTGCCCTTGAAGGCGTGCATCCATGACGGCGGCAAGCAGCGGAACGTAATCCAGCGTCGCGCCATCGCATGGGAACGGGTACACGTCAGCAGGTTGAGATCCCTGCGCCAATTGCTCCAGCCAGATTGCGGCTTGGCCTTCATAAGTGATCTCGCGCGTAAATCCCAAGAGCGCCGCCGCAGTATCGAACAAGCGCCCTGCCGACGTGGTGCGGAAAACGCGGACGCCTTTTCGAAGGAGCTCTCGCGAGCGCTGGTAGCGCGCGGGAAATGAGAACGGCGGAGCCAAGAGATCAGGAACCTGCGGCACAGCTTGCAAAAAACCAGCCGCACACTGCACGGGATGGCGCGCCGCGGCGTCGCCGCCCGGCAGCGCCGCGGGACGCAGGTGTAAAACTCGCTCGAGTCCCTCCAGAACGCTGCCATAGAAGAATTCCCCGCCCCAGATCGTTCCGTCGTCGCCATACCCGGTGCCATCAAAGCTGATTCCGATGACCCGCGTCTCCCACGCCTGCTTCTCGGCAACTACCGACGCGACGTGCGCGCGGTGGTGCTGCACCGCAACGTGCCGGGCGGCATCGAGTTCCAGAGCATACAAGGTCGAGGCATATTGCGGATGAGCGTCATGCGCGACGACGAGCCTCGCGGCATCGATCTGATACATGGTTGTGACGTCGCGAACGGTTTCCTTGAAAGCTTGGAGCGACTGATAGTGTTCGATGTCGCCGATATGTTGGCTGACGAAAGCCTGTCCACCGGCCACCAGCGTAATGGAATTCTTCAAGTCGGCGCCCGTAGCGAGAATCGGATAGCGCACCGGCAGCACAGCCACCGCACCCGGAGCATATCCACGCGATCGTCGAAGGATCACGGGACCGAGCGCGCCTGCGCGGGCAACCGAATCATCCACGCGCCGTGCAATCGGGCGCTCCCCTGTAAGGAACGCTTCAGCAATCCCGGAAAGCCGCTCGCGCGCGTCGTCATCGCGGTAAGCGATGGGCTCGCTCGAGCGATTGGCGCTGGTGACCACCAGAGCCGTCGGCGCGCCGGAATCGAAAAGCAAATAGTGTAGCGGCGCATAAGGCAGCATGACTCCGAGTTCGCTCAGGCCGGGCGCCACCTGCGCCAAGCTGGCGCGCGCGGGCGCCAGAACAATGGGCCGCGCCTGCGACGTAAGCAGCGCTTCGGCCTCGGGAGAAAGCGACACCAGCGAGGCCGCCACTTCCAAACTCGCAGCCATCACCGCAAACGGTTTTTCCTTGCGAAACTTTCGTTCGCGCAGTGCGGCTACCGCGGCCGCGTCGCGGGCGTCACAGACCAGGTGGTAACCACCAATTCCCTTGATCGCAAGAATGCGGCCGTCGCACAACATGCCGGCCGCGTGCGCCACGCTATTCACACCGGCGTGCCCATCAAGCAGATAGCGCGGGCCGCACGCCGGGCAAGCGACGGGCTGCGCGTGAAAGCGCCGGTCTGATGGATCGTGATACTGCGACTGGCATAAAGCGTCCATGGGCCAGTGCCGCATCGTGGTGCGGCGGCGGTCATAGGGCAGATCTTCGATTACGCTGTAGCGCGGTCCGCAGTTGGTGCAATTGATATATGGATAGCGATAGCGGGGATTCGCGGGATCACGCATCTCAGCGAGACAGGCCGAGCAGACTGGAAGATCGGGCGAGATGCGCACGAGCGGGCGTCCGGCGCGGCGTGTTTCGCGAATCGAAAACTCGCGCAGACCGGCCGGCTGGCAGTGGCGTACGTCCACCGAAGTGATCCGCGCGGCGGGCGGAGGCTGCGCGGTCAGATCGCGGAGAAAGGTTTCGATGGATCGCTCCGCGCCTTCGAGGCGGATATCGACACCGCTCTCCTCATTCAGCACCCATCCGGCAAGTGAATGGGCGCGGGCTAAACGAAAAACGAACGGGCGGAATCCTACGCCCTGCACCACACCGCACACGCGAATGGAGCGCGCGGTCATGCGGACTCCGGTTCCAAACGTTCGCGCATCACATGGTAAATGGAAGCCTGCACCTCCTGGATGCGCGGTATGTAATCAGAGCTGACGATCACCGGATGATCGGCCAGGTTGCGGCGGGCGATTTCACCGCCATCGTAGCCCAATAAGGCGACGGTCAAGAGTCCACGTCGCCGCGCTTCCTCGAGTGCCATCACGATATTGCGCGAGCCGCCGCTGGTCGAAATGCCGATGGCGACATCTTCGGGCCGCGCCTGCGCGATCAACTGGCGCAGGAAGATCACCTCCGGGCCGACATCGTTCGCCAATGCGGTAATATTGGCGGGCTCCATCGAAAGCGAGATGGCGGGAAGCGGATGGTAACCGGCGGGCGGCAGGACACAATCGAGCGCCCAATCGTTCGCATCCGTAGCGGAGCCGCCGTTGCCGAAGAGAATCAGCTTGCCTCCACGCGCCAGCCGTTCGCGCATCGCGACGACAGCCAAACCTAGAGCTTCTGACTGAGTGCGGCCCACTTCGGTGCGCAAGCGAGCATCATCCTCGACTTTCATGATGATCGAATCGGCCACCTCTTCGACCAGCGGCGCACTCTGCTGCTTTTCCTGCCCGAGGAACGGGTACAGGAATTCCGTGTCGCCCAAATCCTGGCCTAGTTCGTGATGCTCCAGAAACACATGCACGGTCTCCCACAGCGTGTGGTAAAGAATCTCGACCATTTCCTGGTGTAGGAACGGATGCATTTCCGGAGCGCGGAATGCGTAGGAACCCGACGCACCGGGAAGCGCGAACGTCATGGCGCCGCGTTTGTGAGCGAAACCGAGCACGCGGTCGACAGCCGCGTCGCCTTCCGGAGGACCGAAGCCCATCGCGATGTCGTCCGGCTGGACCAGCGCCGGCACCCACGAGCCGAACGCCACCGAGAGATCGAGAGCGGGCAGCGCGCGTTTTCCCACGATGACAGGATGCACAAACTCGACCGAGACATGTTGCGCATCCGTGGAGCAGTAGCCTTGGCCGAAGGCGAGCAGACGTCCACCTGCTCGAAAGCGCTCTGCCATGTCGCGGCAGGCCAGCGCGAGCCGCTCGGCTTCGGCCGCGAAAAATGCCTGGAATTGACGGTTCCGCTGCAGCAGCGCGTGCTCAATTGCCGGTGCGAGCGTGGTGGCTTTTGTGATCATGGAATTAGCAGATGCGCGGCAGCGGATCGCCTACCAGCATGTCGAGCACGCGGGTCCCGCCGTAGCCGGTAGCGCCGAGCACGGTCCCGGCCGGTTCGTCGCGAATCTCACCGATGATGCAGGCCTCCTCGCCGCCCGGAGTCCGGCGAATGGCGTCGAGTGCGTCATCGGCGAGCGCAGCATCCACTACCGCCAGGAATTGACCTTCGTTGGCGATGTGCAGCGGATCAAGGCCCAGCAATTCGCAGGCTCCTCGCACCGCATCGCGCACCGGAATGGCGTCTTCCTGAAGCACAACGCCGATGCCGGCATCACGCGCCAATTCATTGAGCGAAGTAGCCACGCCTCCGCGTGTTGGGTCCCGCATCCAGCGCAGGCCTGTGCCGGCCGCGCGGGCGAGGGCCTCAACCATGGGAAAGACGGAGCGGGTATCAGAGACCAGGTTGGCCTCCAGATCAAGCTCACCGCGAGCCAACAGAATCGTAATACCGTGATCGCCAATGGGACCACTCAACAGAACATAGTCGCCCGGCCGAACCGAATGCGGCGAAAGGCGGACATCAGTCCGTTGATGGCCAATGCCGGCAGTGGTGATGTAGAGGCGATCCGCCTTTCCGTGCTCGACCACTTTGGTGTCTCCGCCTGCAATGACGATGCCCGCGCGTTCCGCGGCCTGGGCAATCGCGCGGACTTCGGCTTCCAGCTCAAGCGAAGGCAATCCGGATTCGATGACAAACGTCACCACCAGCGCCACCGGCCGCGCTCCCGAAACGGCCAGGTCATTGACCGTGCCGTTCACAGCAAGATCTCCGATTGAGCCACCGGGAAAACGCAGAGGCTTCACGACGAAGCTATCTGCGGTAATGGCAAGACCCGCGCCCCCGATGTTGAGATGCGCGGCGTCGCCAAGCGGTTCGGCAGATTGAGCAAGCAGGATAGGCGCGATGAGCCCTTCCACCAAGCGGCGACTGGCTTTGCCGCCTGCCCCGTGCGCCATCTCGATTTGGGGATCGCAAAAGCGGATCTGGGCCGGCAGTGGCGTGCTCATCGCATTTTCCTTGTCAAACACGAACAGCAATGCGCGTCGGCGCGGCAGCCTTGCGGTATTCGTAGTTATAGTAAGCCGCGCACGAACCTTCCGAGGAGACCATCAGCGCACCCACCGGACGCTCCGGCGTGCATTCGGTGCCGAAGAGCTTGCATTGAGCCGGTTTCAACACGCCTTTCAGCACTTCGCCGCATTGGGCAGCCTTCGGGTCCGTGACGCGCACACCGGGTACGGAAAACCGGCGCTCGGCGTTCCATTCCGCGAAGCTTTCCCTGATGCGCAGCGCCGATTGCGAAATGAAGCCCATACCACGCCACTCGAAATAAGGCCGCAATTCGAAAACTTCAGCCATTGCTTTGAGAGCTGCGCGATTGCCTTCCCACGGAACCACCCGTGTGTACTGGTTTTCGACGCGCGCCTCACCGGACTTGAGTTGCGCCAGCAACATGACAATCGATTGCAGAATATCGACCGGTTCAAAGCCGGTGATGACAATCGGCTTTTGCTCGTTGCGGGCAATCCATTCATAAGGGCGGCAACCAATCACAGTGGAGACATGTCCTGGACCCAGGAAGGCATCAATGCGCATGTCGGGTGAGTCAAGAATGGCGCGGATGGCGGGAATGATCGTCACGTGATTGCAGAACACCGAGAAGTTGCGCACGCCTTTCGCCCGGGCTCGCAGGAGCGTAAGCGCGGTTGAGGGCGCCGTGGTTTCAAAGCCGATAGCGAAGAACATCACGTGTTTTTCCGGGTTCTTCTCGGCAAGTTTCAGTGCATCACCAGGCGAATAGACGATGCGAATGTCAGCGCCGCGCGCTTTCCATGCCAGTGGACTGCCCTTCGCGCCGGGCACGCGCATCATATCGCCGAATGCGGTGAAGATGACATTCGGATCTTGCGTCATCGAGAGCGCGTCGTCTATGCGGCCCATCGGAAGCACACACACCGGGCACCCAGGCCCGTGGACAAGTTCGATATTTTCCGGCAGCACATCCTTCAAGCCGAAGCGATAGATCGCGTGTGTGTGCCCGCCGCAGACTTCCATAAAGCGATAGCGCCGCTCCGGATCGGCCAGCCGGCGAATTTCGGCTGCCGTGCGGGAGATGATTCCTGGCTCGCGAAACTCATCGACGAATTTCATCATCAGCTTCCCTTCCGGCGTTCCGGTTCTTCCACGCTGTAGCCTTTCACTTCCTGTAGAGCCGCTTCGTCTTCTCCGAGCAGCGCCAACGTCCGAATCTGATCGAGCGCCTGTTCTTCGCTGATTTTGGTCATCGCAAAACCAACGTGAACCAGCACCCAGTCACCCAGCTTGGGCCGATCCTCCGAGAGCAGTCCGGTGTCGATCTGGCGCCGCACGCCGGCGACCTCCACCAGAGCGCGGCTTTCCTGTTCGGGAAATAATTCAACAATTCTTGCCGGAATGGCGAGGCACATAGGTGGTCCTCACATGGTGCTGATGCGAATGTAGCGTTTGATATCCGGAGCCAGCTTCACTACCAGTACGGCGCCCGCCGCCAGCATCACGATCTTCCAAAAACTTCCGTTCATGGCGATTCTCCTCACAGCGCAGCCGTCATGAAGCCGCGATGATCTGCTGTTCTCGTTCGATCCGGTTCACCAGCGAGCCGACTATGCGAACCGCTTCCTCGACCGCGGCTTCCACCGGCGCGCTCAAGCCCACAAGCCCCTCGTACTGCTCGTCTTCGGTAAGAGGCACGGGTTCACAGCCTACCAGCAGTACATGCTTGGGCCGGCCACCCATTGCCTTCACGATTCGCAGGACCCGCACCGGATCGAGCGCGTGAGCGTCAGGAGCCTCCTGCGATTCTTCATCGACCGCGCTCATATCGACTTCGATTGTGTAGAGCGTCCCGGGAGCGTCGCCGCGCGGAACGGCGTCAATCAGGATGAAAGTGTCGTAGTCATCCATTAAGGCGAAAGACAGGTCGAAGCCGCGGATGCCATAGTCCACCACGCGCACGTTTTCCGGCAGCCCGGCTTCAGTCAACTTCCGCGCCACTTCCACGCCGAAGGCATCGTCTCCCAAAAAAATGTTGCCGATGCCCGCCACCAGAATGCGCGGAGTCATGACGCAGCCTCAATGTTCCCGTCGAGCGCGAGAGGCTCGACTTCTTCCGGAGAGAAGAAGAAGCGGTGCCCGGGCTGCCGCAACACGCCGAGATCTTTGCCCGGATCGTCCGTGAGCACGACCGCAAAATGAACGCACCCTTCGTAATCAACTTCGATCGATTCGATTTCCGCCACCTGGCCGGCCAGCGCCAGATCCATAATGTCGGACCTCTTCCGGGGCCAGAGCCGTACGCGGTCGCCGCGCTTCAAATCGGCGCCGAAGACACACACAGTCTCAATCGATCGCGGCTCCGCGAACGGGTTCTCCTCCGCGCCCGGTGTCAATCCCGCCAGTGCCCGCGGGCTGCGCAACACGCCGTGAAGCTTCATCAGTTGGGCTGGCGAAAGCGATTCGGTGCGTTCGAGAACGCGGCGCGTGCGGGAATCCGTGGCGCGGATTTCTTCTTTCTCTTGATCGGTGAGCGTCAGGATGCGCAGGCTGAGAATCTCATCGATCTCGGTAGCGTCAAACAGATCGCCCGCGCTCTCCGGAGCAATCTGCGGATAGTCATACAGGATGATCGGCGATACGAGCATGCACGCGCGCGAATCCGCATCGCCCGCCAGCACCGGCCAGACGCCGGTGTTCACGCAGTGCAATGTCGCGGCGCGAAATTCTTCCGGCGTGTCTGTCATTGAAATAAAATCCCCGTTACTGACGCGCAGAATCGCATGGGTGGCAGCGAGTGCGGCCAGGGCATTGTCCGAAGCGGTTAGGTTGAAGATGCGAAGTGTGACACGGTGCAGCGTGGAGGAGAGAGGCTCCGTGAAAAGCTCGATGCGGCCGGCGACCCGCTGCTGCCGCTCGGCGGCGGGAAACTCAAAAGGCCCGGCCCCGAGCTCGCGCGGAATACCCTCCTGAAAGCCATCCTCCCGTTCCAGCAGATGAAGGAAGCGGACCGTCACGGAAATCGAGGGCTCTTCAGCGGATTCCACAAGCAACTGCGATTGCAAACTGGAAGCGCTCCCGTAGCGCTCAACGTAAGGTTCGGGATACAAGCCGCCGATGGTCCAGCGCTGGCGGTTCTTCACCGACGAAGCGCGGTAGGGATACAGCATGTAGCCCTCGTAAAGCACAGCGTCCGCAATCTGCCGGACCATATCGCTGCTCATGACAGCAACTGCTCCACAGCCTGCTCCCAGGTGGCAATGCCGCGCCGTCGTTTGAACTCATGCAAACGATCAAACACATCGCGTCGCAGGGTGAGCCATGCCGTATTCGGGTAATATTGATCGATGACGCGCTTCCAGGTTGCAAGCGGTAATTGGAAATGCGCTTCTTTTTCCCAGGGAATCTGGGAAATGCGCAGTCCGCTCTCACCCTGCGCGTAAAAGACCGTGCCGCTGAAGAGGAAACAGAGCGGAATCTCTCCCTGCGACAGGCCGTCGAAATACTTCGTTGCCGCAACGTTGAAATCGAAGCTGCACGGAATGGGCAAATCCGCTATGGTTTCGCCGCGGAAGGGCCGAACGTTGAGGTTGGCGTGCGTCCACAGCATGGTACGCAGCGTCTGGTTCCAGCGTTCCGGCTCGCCGAAAAGATCGCGAAGGCGCGCCTGCTCGTTCGGCTCGTAATGGCGCCGGGCGGCTTCAATCCGCACTTGCGCCTGCAGCATCACGCTGTGGATCTGTTCGTCTGAATTGGAATTGCGGATTTTGAGCTTAATCGCCAGCATCGGGCATGCCGCATAAGCAACTGGCTCCGCGCCTTCGACGCTAAAGGAAAGATCAGGCATACGCGCGCTCCGCAAGCGATTCGAAGAAGCGATCAACCTCGCGCCACACGGCGTCACCGCCGGAGAAGCCCTGCCACTCCGTGCGGATGATGCCGGTAAGTTTGTAGCACTGGTCGATAGGAGCAAGAAAGTATCGCCGGTGGCCGCGCGTGCGGTCCACCAGCAGAGCTTCCACGTCAGCCTGCATCTGCAAAAGCATGGGGTTCCTGCCGAGGATCTCTTTCCACGAATCAAGGTGGAGCAGCGACTCGGTGCAGCCGGCCGGACTCGGATAGTACGCGATGACGTGTCCCTCAGCCGAACTTTCGACGAAGAACGCGAGATCGATGGGCAGATGCAGCGCGCTCCACGCGGCATCGTCCATACGGAACGAATCCAGGCGCCGGGCGTCGCGCGGGATGCGGATCAGATTGCGGCCCTCTTCGCGATGTGTGAACAGAACCGCGCAAGCGTCGCAGGCGCACAGAATGCGCCGTCCGGAGCGCTGCCACAGGTGAGAGTGATCCGCACCCAGCGCGACGCCGCATAGTTCACAGCGCTCTCCGCCCTCGCGACGGCGCGAGAAGCCGCGCAGAGCTTCAAGGACTTCTTTCACGTTGCTGGAAGTGGCGCTCACGCATTCACCCGGCGCGTAACTCGGCCAGCGGAACAAATCCGCCCGAGACGCGCGTGTCGCTCGACTCCACTACGATTTCTGCCGCGTCGGGCGCGGCCTCACCAATGGCACGGCGTACCGCTGCTTCCAACGCCGGACCGCCTTCGACGCGCACATGCACCGTGCCCTCACGAATGGACACCAGTTCCACGTGAGCACCTCGGGCACGGAACGAAGGCTCGGCAATCGCGCGCAGCACTCGCGTTTCCAGATCGAACGGATGCAAATCATGCAGCAGAAGAATGCCGCTCGCGGCTGGATCATCCGCGAATTCTTCCAGTAGGCTGCGTCCGGATTCCGATGTCGAAAGGATATCCATCATCCGGTCAAGACCCGCCGCGTGCAGATCCATCACAGCCTGCACTAGCTCGAGCGCTGCTTGGCGCGCTTCCGAATCCGGCAGAGAACGGACTTTCTCGACAAGCTTCTCCAAGTGCCCGGTGTTCACGGCGTCACCTGCCGGCCGAACATCGGCGAATGGCGTGTTTCGAGAACTTTGCCGTTCCCCAGATACATGTGGACTCCGCACGGCAGGCAGGGATCGAAGCTGCGTACCGCGCGCATGATATCGATACCTTTGAAATTCTCCGGGCCATTTTCCTCGAAGATGGGAGTATTCTGCACGGCATCTTCATAGGGACCGGGCGTCCCGTAGGAATCGCGTGGACTGGCGTTCCACGGCGTGGGTGGATAGGGATGATAGTTTGCGATCTTGCCATCACGGATCACCACATGATGCGAAAGCACGCCGCGAACCGCCTCATGGAATCCGCAACCGATCGCTTCGTCCGGAACTTTGAAGTCGTTCCAGGTTTTGGTTTTTCCCGCATGCAGATCCGCCATCGCCTTCTCGGCAAAATAGAGCGCTGCTGCCGCGGCGTAAGCCTGGAAATACGTCCGGGCGCGATCGCGCTCAATGGCATTGCTCCACTTCGGAATCTTCCACTCGAACTCGACCTCGGGCTTACTCACCGTCTTTGGTAGGTAGATTTTCACGCTGTGCCCGGTGGCCTTGATATAGCCGATATCGACGAGCCCCGCCAGAGCCGTGGCCCAGAAGCGCGCCAGCGGTCCGCCGCCTGTATCGAGCGCCAGGTAATCACCGGTGCGTTTATCGAACCAGCGCGGCGACATCACCCAGGTGTACTTATTCTTGAAATCGCGCTTCTGTGGGCGCGGCGTCGTAGTCTGGTTCCAGGGATGGCGGCGATCTACCGGATTCCCCAGCGGGTCGCGCTGCACGAACGTAGGGCCGTTCTGCCAATCTTCGTAGTAAGAGCTGCCAAGCAGAATGCGAATGCCGAGGTTGATCTCCACCAGATCCGTGGTCACCAGTTCGCCATCCACCACCACCCCGGGCGTGACGAACATCTTGCGGCCCCAATCCGACATGTGCTCATACCTGTAATCGCAGAACTGAGGATCGTTGAAAGAACCCCAGCAGCCGGTGAGGATTCGGCGCTGGCCTACCTTCTCATAGCCAGGCAGCGCTTCGTAGAAGAAATTGAACAGGTCGTCGTGTAGCGGCACTACTTTCTTCATGAACTCCACGTACTTCATGAGCCGAGTCAGATACTCAGTGAAGAGCTGCACAGAAGGCACCGTGCCGACGCCGCCCGGGTACAGCGTGGAGGGATGCACGTGGCGGCCTTCCATCAGGCAGAACATCTCGCGAGTCATGCGGCTCATCTGTAGCGCCTCGCGGTAGAACTCGCCCGAAAACGGATTCAGCGCGCGCATGATGTCCGCAATCGTGCGGTAGCCGTGGAGTTCGGATTGCGGCGCCACGGTCTGTTCGGCCTTGTCCAGGACGCCGGGGTTCGTCTCTTTGACCATCATTTCGCAGAAGTCCACGCCGACCAGATTGTCCTGGAAGATGTTGTGGTCGAACATATACTCGGCGGCCTCACCGAGATTCACAATCCATTCGCCCATCGTAGGCGGCTGAACGCCGAACGCCATGTTCTGCGCATAGTTCGCGCATGTGGCGTGATTGTCGCCACAGATCCCGCAGATCCGGCTGGTAATGAAATGGGCGTCCCGCGGGTCTTTGCCCTTCATAAAGATGCTGTAGCCGCGAAAGATGGAGGACGTGCTGTGACACTCCGCCACTTGCCGGTTGGCGAAATCAATTTTGGTATAGATCCCCAAGCTCCCGACGATGCGGGTGATCGGGTCCCAATTCATCTCCACCAGGTTCCGGCGCTCGCTCGCCAGATCCGCGCTCGTATCGGTAAATGTGGCCACGGTATTTCCCTCTGCTCCCTAATACGTTCTCGGGTGGTAACCCGTCGTAAGCTGTTCGCCTGGGTGACGCCACTTCGGTTCCTTGTTCGCCGTGTGGTGAGTGATGGAACGCAGCGCACGAATTGCGGCTCCATAGGTTCGGATGGCATTTGAAGAGACATTGGCCCCCGGCGGCTCATCCATGAACGGCATGAACTTGTCCGGAAAACCAGGCATCGTGCATCCGATGCAGATTCCGCCGACGTTCGGGCAGCCGCCGATGCCCGCCATCCATCCGCGTTTGGTGACGTTGCAATCGATCACCGGTCCCCAGCAGCCGATTTTGACCAGGCATTCCGGCGTGCCGTATTCCGTGGTGAAGACGCCCTCTTCGTAGTAGCCCGCGCGGTCGCAGCCGTGATGGACCGTATTGCCGAACAGCCACTTCGGCCGCAACTGTTCATCGAGCGGAATCATAGGCGCAAGCCCCGCCGCCTGATAAAGAAGGTAAAGCAACGTCTCCGTAAAGTTATCGGGCTGAACCGGACAGCCCGGCACGTTCACGATCGGCAAGCCGAAGTGTGACTTCCAGTCCCAGCCAAGATAGTCCGCCAGTCCCATACAACCGGTCGGATTCCCTTCCATCGCGTGAATTCCGCCGTAAGTGGCACACGTGCCGGCAGCAACCACACCCCAGGCCTTCGGCGCCAGACGATCAATCCACTCACAGGTAGTAATAGGCTGACCGGTAATCGGACTGGTGCCGAGTGCCGCCCAGTAACCTTCCTGTTTGATCTTCTCGTTGGGGATTGATCCTTCTACTACCAACACGAACGGGTCCAGCTTACCAGCCTCTGCCTGGTACCAGTACTTCATAAAGTCATCACCAACTTCATATGCCAGCACCGGGTTGTGAAGGTAAACCTTAGGTAGTCCGGGAATCGCACCGAGAACCACGTCTTCGATACTCGGCTGCATCGCGGCGGTAACGGAGACGGAGTCGCCGTCACAACTAAGTCCGGCGGTAATCCAAAGAATATGAACTTCTTTTACGGCTGGCGGGCGCTGGGTGCTGCGTCCGTAAGGTACAGCGTTTGAGGGCATCCCTTTTTCCTCCGTGGCGCCTGTCCACGAGGCGCGGAGATGAACACGGTGGCTTCAGTATAACGTCGCGTACTCCAATCCAGTCACTAGTAAGTGCACTGTATTTGTCTTAAGCATCGCAGTTGTTTGGAGGGGATTGTGTGCTTTGGAACTGTGAGGTTAGTTGGTATGTTTTTCAACCAAGCATGAACCGCGGCGGAGGGTGCTACTCCAAGATACAGTTTGTGCGTTGGCGGAAACAGGCACTCCCGGGGCGTGTGGTCCCGTCGCTTCCGCAGCGGCGCCTTGCTCCACGGCCCCGCAGCAGGTCAACTACCGGACGCTGGGATCGAAATGAGAGAGCGCTGGGTCGATATGCGTTTGGAGCACTTGCAGTAATTCTTTCTGCCGCTGAAGGACTGCCCCGAGCCTCGCTTTGGCATCCAGGAGGGCGTCCTGGCCGCGCGGATGTTCCAGACTGTCGGCGGTCCTTTTGGGATACTGGGAAGCATTCATTTCGTCCAAGTCCCGAGATGCGTCCATCCTGCCTGCAACTTCTCGCAGTTGTTTCACCACCTGGGAGAGATTCCCATGATCGGCCGCAGCGGAAGCCAGAATTGGTAGCTCGAACTTTTCAATCGCAAACGCCTGCACACGGCGCAATGTGAAAGTAACCTTGACAAATCGAGGGTCACCTTCCCAAGAGTTGTCACCGTAGATCGCTCCCGCAACAGTGACTTCACGAGGCCGGTTATAGGGCCCAAATGGATCTTCAAGACTTACCGTGCGACCTGCATCGAGGCGAATCGATGCATGGGAGGAAGGGACAAAAAGGTTGATCATGTCTGGAGCGTAATACGGTTGGCCCGGCCACCGCAATTCGTAAGCAGTTATCGCCTTGCTGGATGTGTTTCGAAGAGTGAGTCGAAGGGCTCCTGAAGGCTCTATCTGGGTAGTTGCAACTAATCCCGTAGCGTTAGCCGGTCCAGGCTGCGAATGGACGCAAGCAACTGTTGCGAACACCGCCGCGACACCGAGCACTACCAGAGGAAACAGACTGAAACGAACATTAGCAGACAGTGTAGGCTGTACCACTATTGCAGAATAATATCACACTACTGCTTTCAGTGGACATCCACTTGAGATGGTATCTACCTTCATCAGTTTGGTGAAGGCCTCTGTACATTATCAATGACCAGAATATCCATGGGTGCTTTGCCGGGCTCCAGCCCGAGACCGAGTTCCTTCAAAGCACTAATAAGCGAGGGTCGATTCAGATCACCAAGTGCTGCCAAAGGCCGTGCGTTCGGAGCCCAGTCGAGAGTAAAGTCAAAATCACCAGAAAGGTTCGTTCGGTCAACGATGACCCTTCCGTCCAACTCGTCCGATACGAACATCCCGGAAAGGTCTCCGGTCAACTGCGCCATGGTTACCTTTTGAAACGAGATTCGTCGTCCCCTCCTCCGGACCTCGTAAGGCTGGCCCGCGTTCTTTGTCAGGCCCGAATTCGGTTTCTTAACCACTAACTGGAGGACTCCCAACTCCTTGGTTTCGCGGTGACTTCGAAGGTGGAATCTCTCCGCCAGAAGGGCCTGGAGCATCTGCTGGAGTTGGCCGGCGGTAGGTGGCGTTTGAGCCGGGTCCGAAGAAGCAATCGCATTGACGTCGAACCGGTCGGCATTCCACCAATCGGGGCCGCCCGTAATTTGGAGTGCCGGGATCTGGAATGCGGTTGTAATCAAGTTCTCCAGTGTCAGGCCAGTAGCAACAAATCGCCCAAGCAGCTTTTGAATCATGCCCTGCCGCCCCGGCCTGCTTGGCCGGATGGAAGCTACTAAGCCCAGGAGAATCAGAAAGGAGTTTGTAGTGGATGTAAGCTTCTCCGGTTCGGACAGTAGCTGGTTCAGCACTCGGTCATGCTATCCCAAGGACAAAAGAGTGTCAAGCAGACTCATAATGGTGTCGCGCGGGCTTGCCGGGATGAGTTAGAGTCCCTCATGTCAACAGTTTCAGCAAATATCCGGTTATGCAACCCGCTACCTGCAGCGCTGCACCCGCGAGTAGTGCGGCGAAGGCTCTGCGCAAGATCGGTGCTGAAGGACGCAGCTCCGACAGATCTTTGTCCTCGAAGAACGCCGGCAGAATGCATTGACTAAGAAGTCGATATAGGCAAAACATCGCCGCCAGCAACGCGATCAGCACCAGCACCGATGTCACGAAGCCGATGGTCTGCTCCACGGTTAGAAGGTTGTCCGCCCGAAAACGGGTTCCGCCACCTTGAAATAAGAACGTTTCACCAAATGAGTACGATAGATAAACTACGATCAACGAGAGGATTGACCAGACCCATAGCACACCATATTTTCCGCCACGCCATTCCAGGGTCTTTGCGGTTCCCAGTGCGGTTCTGTCTTCCATATACGCCCTAATGGAGCATAACTAAGACAGTATCTGGCTTCAAGCATTAATTTGCCGACTTCTACTCCGTTTAGTACTACGATAAGTGGCGCTTGCCGGGCCGCACGTTACCAACCCGAAGCGGTACGGGCATCCGAGGAGCTAGCTCCTCCCCGCAGGCCCGACTAGCTCTTTTTCAAGCGGGGGCTTGAAATCGCCAGGCAGAGGTCCCGGTAAATCTGCGCCTCACTATCTCCAAGCGCAAAAAAAAACCGCCGCGGCAAGGGCTGTTACTTTCAGCCCCACAGCGGCGGTTTTTTAATCAAGTGTGGACTTACTCCGCCAGCGATTCCTCGCCGGTATCTTCGCTCAATCCACCGGCGTATTGCAGACGGGTTTCTTCGTCGTAGCCGGGGATCGCGTCGAGAGCTGCTTCTGCCACTGGCTCTTCTACCACATCCTCACCCGCGATCTTCACCTGCCGGTAGTACGTCATGCCGGTGCCGGCCGGAACCAGGCGGCCCATGATGACGTTTTCCTTCAGGCCGCGCAGATAATCCACCTTGCCGTTGATGGCGGCCTCGGTGAGCACGCGCGTGGTCTCCTGGAATGAGGCTGCGGAAATGAACGAGTCGGTCGAGAGCGAAGCCTTGGTAATGCCCAGCAGCACGGCCTTGCCTTGCGCTGGACGCTGCCCCGCCTCCACCACGCGTAGGTTCTCCGCGCGGAACTTGAACTTATCCACCACCTCTTCCGGCAGAAACTCGGTATCGCCGATATCTTCCACCTTCACCCACCGCATCATCTGCCGTGAGATCACTTCCAGGTGTTTGTCGTTGATGTTCACGCCCTGCAACCGGTAGACTTCCTGAATCTCGTTGACCAGGTACTTCTGCAGTTCCTTTTCACCGAGCACATCCAGAATGTCGTGCGGATTGCGCGGACCGTCCATGAGCGGCTCGCCGGCTTTCACCCGTTCGCCTTCCTGAACGTTGATGTGTACGCCGCGCGGCAGTGAGTACTCGCGCTTTTCACCGGCATCGCCTTCCACGTAGATCTTGCGCTGGCCCTTGGTGACTTCGCCGTACCGCACCACGCCGTTGATCTCCGCGATGATGGCCGTCTCGCGCGGCTTGCGCGCTTCGAACAGTTCCACCACGCGAGGCAGACCGCCGGTGATGTCCTTGGTCTTCGTGGTCTCGCGAGGAATCTTCGCCAGCACATCGCCGGCGTGCACTTCCTCGCCGTCGCGCACCATCAGGTGAGCGTGCGTCGGCATCAGGTACTTCTTTGCTTCCGAACGCGAGCCCTGCGCGCCTTCCGGCCGCACCACGATCGTCGGCTGCCGCTTCTCATCAGGCGAATCCATCACTACCAGTTGCGACATGCCGGTGACTTCATCCACCTGCTCCTGCAGCGTCAGACCGTCCAGCAGGTCGCGGAAGTGCACCACGCCGCTGACTTCGGTCAGAATCGAGAACGTGTACGGGTCCCACTCCAGCAGGATCTGGTTGGCCTTCACCGGAGCCCCGTCTTCGGCCAGCACCCTGGCGCCGTAGACTACTGGGTAGCGTTCTTTTTCGCGGCCCTTTTCGTCCACCACCGCCATGATGCCGTTGCGGTTCATCGCCACCAGTTCGCCGCTCTTGGCGTGCACGGTCTGGATGCCGATGTAGCGCGCGAACCCATCGGACTTCGCGTCCTGCGTGGATTGCTCGCTGACGCGCGTCGCCGTTCCGCCGATGTGGAACGTACGCATGGTCAACTGCGTGCCCGGCTCACCGATCGATTGCGCCGCAATGACGCCGACCGCTTCGCCGCGCTCCACCAGCCGTCCCGTCGCCAGGTTGCGGCCGTAGCACGCCACGCAAACACCGCGCTTCGATTCGCACGTCAGCACCGAGCGGATCTTCACGCGCTCGATACCGGCCGCCTGAATCGCCGCCGCCAGGTCTTCCGTGATCTCCTGGTTCACCCCGACGATCACGTTGCCTTCGTAATCCTTCTGATCTTCGAGCGCCACGCGTCCCACAATGCGGTCGCGCAGAGGCTCGATGATTTCGCCCGACTCGATGATCGGCTCCACGTAAATGCCTTCCGTGGTGCCGCAATCGTTCTCGGTCACGATCACGTCCTGCGCCACGTCCACCAGACGCCGCGTCAGGTATCCGGAGTCGGCCGTCTTCAAAGCCGTGTCAGCCAGACCCTTGCGAGCGCCGTGCGTGGAGATGAAGTACTGCAGCACGTTCAACCCTTCGCGGAAGTTGGCCGTGATGGGCGTCTCGATAATCTCACCCGAAGGCTTGGCCATCAGGCCGCGCATTCCGGAAAGCTGGCGGATCTGCTGCTTGGAACCGCGCGCGCCGGAATCGGCCATGATGTAAATCGGATTGAGGTAGCGGCCTGTGCGGTCGTCCTCTTCCATGGCCTGGAACATTTCATCCGAAACCCGCTCGGTAACCTTCGACCAGATTTCGATGATCTTGTTGTACCGCTCGCCGTGCGTGATCGCGCCGTCCTGGTATTGGTTTTCGACGTTGACCACTTCCTTCTCGGCGGCTTTCACCAGGCCGGCCTTCTCGCCCGGCACCACCATGTCGTCGATGCCGATCGAAATGCCCGCGCGCGTCGCGTAGAGGAAGCCCAGGTTCTTGATCTCGTCCAGCATCTGCACCGTGGTCTGCAACCCGAACTTCAGGTAGCAATACTGCACCAGTTGTCCGAGCCCTTTCTTCTTGAGCAGACCGTTGACGTACGGCATGTCCTCGGGCAGGTGGTCGTTCAGAATCACACGCCCCACCGTGGTTTCCATGTACTGTTTGATGAACTCGATTGGCTCGGTGTGCAGCACGTTCTGGGTATCGAACGCGTGCACCAAGTCGATCACGCGGCCGGTGTGCCGCAGCTTGATGGGCGTCAGCGTTTCGACTTCGCCCATTTCGAGAGCGATCAGCACATCATCGGTCGAAGCAAACGTGCGGCCTTCGCCCTTCGCGCCCGGCCGAGCCTTGGTCAGGTAGTAGCAGCCCAGCACCATGTCCTGCGTGGGAACGGCGATGGGGCCGCCGTGTGCCGGCGAAAGAATGTTGTTGGCTGAGAGCATCAGCGTCGATGCTTCAATCTGCGCTTCCGGTGACAGCGGAATATGAACCGCCATCTGGTCGCCGTCAAAGTCCGCGTTGAAGGCCGTGCAAACCAGCGGGTGGATCTTGATAGCCTTGCCTTCCACCAATACCGGCTCAAACGCCTGAATGCCGAGGCGGTGCAGCGTGGGAGCGCGGTTCAGCAAAATGGGATGGTCCTTGATGACCTCTTCCAGAATGTCCCAAACCACCGGGTCCTGCTGCTCCACCAATTCCTTGGCTTGCTTGATAGTGGTGCAATGCCCGCGCTGTTCCAGGCGATGATAGATGAACGGCTTGAACAGCTCGAGCGCCATCTTCTTCGGCAGACCGCACTGGTTGAGCCGCAGATCCGGACCCACCACGATCACCGACCGGCCCGAATAATCCACGCGCTTGCCGAGCAGGTTCTGGCGGAACCGGCCCTGCTTGCCTTTCAGCGTGTCGGAGAGCGATTTGAGCGGCCGGTTATTGGCGCCGCGCAGTACGCGGCCGCGCCGTCCGTTGTCGAACAGGGCGTCCACCGCTTCCTGCAACATGCGCTTTTCATTGCGCACAATCACATCCGGCGCGTGCAGTTCGATGAGCTTCTTCAACCGGTTGTTGCGGTTGATCACGCGGCGGTAGAGGTCGTTCAGGTCGGAGGTCGCGAACCGGCCGCCATCGAGTGGCACCAGCGGGCGCAATTCCGGCGGAATCACTGGGATCACATCCAGAATCATCCACTCCGGCTTATTGCCTGACTTGCGGAACGATTCTACGACGCGCAGCCGCTTGGCGAACTTCAGCTTCTTCTGCTGCGAAGTCTCCGTC
The DNA here is from genome assembly GCA_035550475.1 of Bryobacteraceae bacterium. Taxonomy (GTDB): domain Bacteria; phylum Acidobacteriota; class Terriglobia; order Bryobacterales; family Bryobacteraceae; genus DASZPB01. Next base: position 154,295 of record DASZPB010000061.1, read on the forward strand.
TTCATGCGCTCGCGAATCTCTTCGCCCAGCGCTTCCACGTCCACCTTCTTCAGCAGTTCCTTGATTCCTTCGGCGCCCATCATGGCGATGAACTTACCCGGGAATTCCTGGTCCAGTTGCCGCTTCTTCTCGTCTGTGATGACTTCACCGCTCGAAAGATTGGTGCCGTCACCCGGCTCGACAACCACGTAGGCCTCGAAGTACAGCACTCGCTCCAGTTCGCGCAGAGTGATGTCGAGCAGGTGCCCGATGCGGCTCGGCAGTCCCTTGAAGAACCACACATGCGAGCAAGGGCTTGCCAGTTCAATATGGCCCAGCCGCTCACGGCGCACGCGCGCCAGCGTCACTTCGACGCCGCACTTATCGCAGATTACGCCGCGATGCTTCATTCGCTTGTACTTGCCGCACAAGCACTCCCAATCCTGGGTGGGACCGAAGATGCGCGCGCAAAATAGCCCGTCGCGTTCCGGCTTGAACGTCCGGTAGTTGATAGTCTCCGGCTTGGTCACTTCGCCGTGGGACCAGCTCCGGATCTTCTCCGGAGACGCCAGAGAAATGCGGATGGAATCAAAGTCCGCAATCAAATTCGTTCGATCGTAGGGTGAAGATCTCAAAGTAACCTCCCAGGAAGCCGGAAGCCGGGCCCGCCGCCTGCCCGAATTTCTCGCCGCGGTTTTCCTTCCGCCGGCCTCTTCCTAACCCAACACCAATCTCACAGCCGGCCGCCGGATCATCTGCTTTCCCGGCCACCGGCTTGCTTCCAATACCTCAGTCGGCCGCCAATGCCGTATCCGGCACCTCGTGCGGCTTCTTCATCAACTCCACATCGAGGCACAGCGACTGCAACTCGCGGATCAGCACGTTGAACGATTCCGGCACGCCGGGCTCGATGGCCGCCTCGCCCTTCACAATGGCTTCGTAAATCTTGGCGCGGCCATACACATCGTCCGATTTCGCCGTCAATAATTCCTGCAGAATGTATGCGGCGCCGTAAGCTTCGAGCGCCCACACTTCCATTTCGCCGAAGCGCTGCCCGCCGAATTGCGCCTTGCCGCCCAGCGGCTGCTGCGTAATCAGCGAGTACGGGCCGATCGAGCGCGCGTGAATCTTGTCGTCCACCAGGTGCGAGAGCTTCAGCATGTAGATGTAGCCCACCGTCACCGGCTGCTCGAACTGCGTGCCCGTCATGCCGTCGAATAGCGAAGTCTTGCCCGAAGTCGGCAGGCTCGCATCGGTCAGCGCCTTCTTGATTTCGCGCTCGGTTGCGCCGTCAAACACCGGGGTCGCAAAATGCACCCCCAGCGCCTGTGCTGCCCACCCAAGGTGGGTTTCCAGAATCTGACCCACATTCATACGGGAAGGCACGCCCAGCGGATTGAGCACGATCTCTACCGGAGTTCCGTCCGGCAGATACGGCATATCTTCTTCGGGAAGAATGCGCGCGATCACGCCCTTGTTCCCGTGCCGGCCGGCCATCTTATCGCCCACCGAAAGCTTGCGCTTCATGGCGATAAAGACCTTTACCAGCTTGATTACGCCCGGCGGCAGCTCATCGCCTTTGCGCAGCTTGGCGATCTTTTCATCGGTGATTTTTTCGAGCACCGCGATCTGCCGCGACGTCATCTCTTCGATTTCGTCGATCTGCTCGTTCAGCCGCGGGTCCTTGCTTGCCAGACGCATGCGCTTCAGGTCGCGCGATTTCAGCTTCTCGATCAATTCGCGCGTCAGTTCGGTGTCTTTCGAGAGCAGGCGCTTGTTGGTCTTTTCATCGTGCAGGTCGGCCAGCAGCTTCTTTCCATCGAGCAGCCCACCTAATCGCTTGGCCCGCTCGTCGGTCAGAATGCGGATTTCGTCCTGCAGGTTGCGTTGCAGGCGTTGGATCTGCGATTCCTCGATGGATTTCGAGCGCTCGTCCTTCTCCTGCCCCTTGCGCGAAAAGATCTTGCAATCGACGATGGTGCCTTCGATGCCCGGCGGGCAATAGAGCGAAGCGTCTTTCACGTCGCCGGCCTTCTCGCCGAAAATCGCGCGCAGCAGCTTCTCTTCCGGCGTAAGCTGGGTTTCCCCCTTGGGCGTTACTTTGCCCACCAGGATGTCGCCCGGCTTGACCGTAGCTCCCACGCGGATGATGCCGCTCTCATCCAGATTCCGCAGGAACGAATCCGCGATATTCGGGATGTCCCGCGTGATTTCTTCCGGCCCCAGCTTGGTATCGCGCGCCTCGATTTCAAACTCTTCGATGTGGATCGAGGTGTAATAATCCTCCTTGACCAGCTTCTCGCTGACCAGGATGGCGTCTTCGAAGTTGTACCCGCGCCATGGCATGAACGCCACCAGCACGTTCCGTCCCAGCGCCAGCTCGCCCAAGTCTGTGCAAGGCCCGTCGGCCAGCACCTGGCCCTTCGCTACCCGCTGGCCAACCTCTACAATCGGCTTCTGGTTGATGCAGGTGTTCTGGTTCGACCGCTTGAACTTGATGAGCTGGTAAATGTCTGCGCCCACTTCGCGCGAAAGCTGGCCTTCGTGCGCCGCGCCTTCCACGCGTACGATGATGCGCTCGGAATCCACCGAATCGACAGTTCCCGCGCGTTTGCACAGCACCACCGCGCCCGAATCCCGCGCCGTCACATGCTCCATGCCGGTGCCCACATACGGAGCATCGGCGCGCAGCAGCGGCACGGCCTGCCGTTGCATGTTCGATCCCATCAACGCACGGTTGGCGTCGTCGTTCTCGAGGAATGGAATCAGACTCGCCGCCACCGACACCAGTTGTTTCGGGCTGACGTCGATGTACTCGATCTCATCCCGTGGCTTCAGCACGAAGTTGCCGGCCTGGCGGGCATTCGAAAGATCCGGGATGATGCGACCCTTCTCATCGAGTCCCACATTGGCCTGAGCGACAACATATTTGTCTTCTTCCCACGCCGAGAGGTACTCGCAGTGCGCTTCAAATTCCGCCGGCTGCTTCTTCGCGCCCAGCTTCCGGTTGGCTTCCTCGGCATCGGCGCGCCGCACGATATCGCCGACTTTGAAATCGGTATCGCCCGGATTTAGAATCCGAACTTCATCAATCACCACGCCCTTGACCACTTTGCGGTAAGGGCTCTCGATAAAGCCGTATCCGTTGATGCGCGCAAAACACGAGAGCGAAGAGATCAACCCGATGTTCGGACCTTCCGGCGTTTCAATCGGGCAGATACGGCCATAATGCGTCGGGTGCACGTCGCGGACTTCGAATCCCGCGCGCTCGCGGCTTAAACCGCCCGGTCCCAGTGCGGAAAGACGCCGTTTGTGCGTGATTTCCGACAGAGGGTTGGTCTGATCCATGAACTGCGAAAGCTGGCTCGATCCGAAGAATTCGCGGATGGCCGCCATCACTGGTTTCGCGTTTACCAGGTCGTGCGGCATCGCCGTCGACATCTCCTGGTAGACCGACATTTTTTCTTTGATGGCGCGCTCCATGCGCACCAGGCCAATGCGGAACTGATTTTCCAGCAGTTCACCCACCGCGCGCACACGCCGGTTTCCCAAGTGGTCGATGTCATCCACCGCCCCGATGCCTTTCCGCAGCTTCAACAGATAGCGGATGGTGTCGCGGAAGTCGCTCTGGTCGAGCGTACGCCGGTCCATCGGAGTCTTGCCCTTGTTCTCCGGATTGTTCAACCAGTCGGCTGGAGCGAATTCGGGATTCTCGTGCAGCTTGATGTTGAACTTCATGCGGCCCACGCGCGAGAAATCATACTTGCGCGGGTCAAAGAACATTCCCTGGAACAGTTGCGTCGCCGTATCGAGCGTCGGCGGGTCGCCCGGCCGCAGCTTGCGGTAGATCTCGATCAGGGCTTCGTTCTGCGTCTTGACGCTGTCCTTGCGAATGGTCGATGAAATCACCGTGCCGACATCGTCACGCTCGGGGAAGAAAACTTCGAATTCCTCAATCCCGGCTTCGAACAGCTTGTTGAGCGCCGTAGTGGTCAGCTCGCTATTGGCATCGATCAGCACTTCGCCGGTCGACATGTCGACCACATCGGCCACAACATAAGCGCCGTCCAGGTCATTCGCCGCTACTTCCACTTGCTGGATCTTGGCCTTCTGGATTTCCTTGAACAGCGAGGAGGTGATCTTCTTGCCCTGCCCAACGATCGTCTCGCCGCCTTTGGTGGAAATCGCGTAGGAGAGTTTCAGCCCCGTCAAGCCTTCATCCACGTTCCACAGCAGCTTCTTGTCTTTGATCGTGATCTTGCTGACGCGATAAAACGCGCGCAGGATCTGCTCATCAGTCTTCAGACCGAGCGCCCGCAGGAAGACCGAGCCATAGAATTTTCGTTTGCGGTCGATACGGACGTATAGCAGATTCTTGTTGTCGTATTCGAATTCGACCCAGCTTCCGCGGTAGGGGATGATCTTGCCGAGAAAGTAGCCCTGCGCCGGCACGCGCTCGAAAAACACACCCGGCGAACGGTGCAATTGGGAAACAATGACGCGCTCGGTGCCATTGATGATGAACGTTCCGTTGTCCGTCATCAGCGGAATTTCGCCGAAGAAAACTTCCTGCTCTTTGATGTCGCGGACGCTTTTCTTCTGCGTCTCCGGGTCTTTGGAGTACACGGTGAGCCGGATGGTCACCTTGAGCGGCGCCGCATAGGTCATGCCGCGCTCCTGGCACTCCTGCATGTCGTACTTCAGTTGCAAGCCGACCGGATCGCCACACTTGTTACAGAACGTCACCACGTTCTTGTTAAAAGTTCCACAGTGATGGCACAAAATGTCGCCCGCGTGGAACGGATCCGTGCGGATGGTCGCGCCGCAATTGCGGCAGGTGGAACGCAAATGATGCAGACCTTTCAGGTTGCCGCACTTGCACTCCCAGTTCCCGATAGCGTAGTCCACGAATTCCAAGTCGCTCACGCCGCGGAAATCGGAGATGGGAAATACCGAGTTGAATACAGTTTCCAGGCCGATGTCTTCGCGCTCATTGGGCAGAAGGTCCATCTGCAGGAACCGCTCGTACGATTTCTTCTGAACTTCAATCAGATTAGGAATCGGGATGGAAGTCTTGATCTTAGAGAAATCGACTCGCCCGGGGGCAGCGCCGTTATGTTGAAGATCCATTCTTAAACTCCTGACGGCCGAACAGCCAAAGCAAAGAAAACTGCGCCTAACAGCACATAACCAAAAGCGCCCTGGGAGGAGATGGTTCCCAGAGCGCCGGAATTTGGTCAAACAGGGGCGGGATTGCCGGAATACTATGCGCTATGATGCCGGAGACTGATGAGGAGGTTTCACATTCAACACACGAACCCGGCATGCTTCCTGCAGAAGCAAAATTGAACAGGGATTCCCCCCGTGCAGTTTTGCGCCAACTGCAATTGAAGTACCAGGATTCGGAAATCACAGTCACCAATTGGGATCGAATCCGGCTGATCGAAAGCCCAACTACTTAGTCTAGCAGGGCTTATTCCCCGCGTCAAATCGCAAGAAAAATGCGCCAGCCAAAGCGGCCACCGGACCAGCCTGTACCGGTTCCGATGCGGGCCAGCGCGCCAAAAACTACTTTACTTCTACGGTCGCGCCGGCATCGGTGAACTTCTTCTTGATGGCCTCGGCTTCGTCCTTGCTCACGCCTTCCTTGATCGGTTTGGGAGCACCGTCCACCAGATCCTTGGCTTCCTTCAAGCCGAGACTGGTGATTTCACGAACCGCCTTAATGACGTTGATCTTATTGGCGCCGGTGGCGGTAAGAACTACAGTGAACTCAGTCTTCTCTTCGGCTGCCGGAGCCGCCGCCGCTCCGCCCGCCGCGCCGGCTACCATTACCGGAGCCGCCGCAGCCGCCGAAACTCCCAGCTTCTCTTCGAGCAACTTGACGAGCTGAGAGGCCTCCAGCAGCGTCAAGCCTTGAATCTGTTCCGCAATTGCGTTAATGTCCGCCATTTCTGAACTCCTTGGTATTCAAAAATCGTAAAAGCGCCGCCGCGTTGCGGGCTACGCCTGAAACTTGTTTTCCTTCACGCCCTGGTCGACCACCACGGCCAGATTGCGGCCTACGGCGTTCATCACAGTCACCAGCCGCTGCGCCGGAGCATTGATCAGGTACAGCAGTTTGGAGAAAATCTCTTCCTTCGAGGGCAGGTTGGCCAGATCCTTGATGGCGTCAATGTCGATCGCCCGGCCTTCCACCATCCCTGCCTTGAACGTAAAACTCGGATTGGTGCGCGCGTAGGTCGTCAGCGCCTTCGCCAGCGCCACTGGATCCTTGGTCGTGTAGGCCAGCGAGGTCATCCCGCGCAGCCCCTTGAGCACCGCCTCGGCCGGCGTGCCTTCCGACGCCTTCTCCGCCAGGTTGTTCTTGATCACCCGGTACCGGCCGCCCGCGCCCCGCACCACCTTGCGCAGCTCAAAATCCTGATCTACCCGCAGCTTTTCGTAGCCCGTGACAAAAAGACTGCCGGACTGCTCCAAAGCCTGGCGCAGAGAATCGATATCTTTCTTTTTGTCTTCCTTCTTTTTCATGGAAACACCGTCAGCCTTTAGGCCGTCGCCTTCACGTTAAATGGCGTCGTATCGACCGCCACGCCCGGGCTCATCGTGGAGCAGATGGTTGCGCTCTTCACGTACTTGCCCTTGGCTACCGCCGGCTTGGCCTTGATCACCGCCGTAATCAGGCTGGCCGCATTCTCGATCAGCTTGTCTGCCGTGAAGCTGATCTTACCCACCGGCGCGTGAATGATCCCGGTCTTATCGACGCGGAATTCCACCTTGCCGGCTTTCACTTCCTTTACCGCTTTGGCCACATCCACGGTGACCGTGCCGGTTTTGGGATTCGGCATCAGCCCACGCGGTCCCAGAATCTTGCCCAGCTTACCGACCGACCGCATCATGTCCGGCGTCGCGATCATGGCGTCGAACCCGGTCCAGCTTTCCGACTGGATCTTGTTGACCATGTCCTCGCCGCCAATGAAATCGGCGCCCGCCGCTTCGGCTTCCTTCTGTTTATCGCCACTGGCGATCACCAGAACCGTTTTCGACTTGCCGAGCCCATTCGGCATGATGACGGTCCCGCGCACCATCTGGTCGGCGTGTTTCGGATCGACCCCCAGGCGCATGTGGACTTCCACCGTCTCGTCGAATTTCGCGAACTTGATTTTCTGGAGGAGCGGAATGGCCTCTTCGAGCATGTACTCGCGGGCTTCCACCTGTTTCTGCGCGGATTGATAATGTTTACCTGGTTTGCGTGCCATGTGACCTCATTGGTGCAAGCGGTTCGCTCCGAACAGGCAAACGAACCTCCCACTGAGCATTTTCAAAGGGACAAAGGTGAGTGTACCAGATCGTGCAACCTCGTGTCCACTGGGGTGGAGCTCCGGCTGCGGGCAAACCAGATCCCACTCTCCCGATTTCCTCCCCCCCAAAGAGACTCTCCCCCAAAGAGAATATCGGGGTTGTAGACGGCGGCCATCTGCGATACCGGCGCCGCGTTTACTTGTATTCAGAAAGACCGTGAGAGAATGTTGCATGTGGCAGGGCCTGCCGAGCGATGACGGCCCGCGAGAATTCAGCAACGGCGCGGGTCAATCGCCGGGAATCGTCCGCCCGAGGCGACGCATACGAGAAGCGCAATCCGTCCGGCTTCCCGGCTCCGGGTTGGAAAGGAACTCATCATGGATTCAAAACTGAACGACAAACTTTGGAAGGCGCTGGACCAATTCCAGATCGAAACGCCTTCGTGGGCCTTTGCCAATACGGGCACGCGATTCGGAAAATTTATCCAGCCCACCGCGGCCACCACCATATCAGAAAAGCTGAGCGATGCCGGCCAGGTTCACAAGTTCACCGGCTGCTGCCCCACGGTTGCGGTGCACGTGCTCTGGGATTTTCCGAACGGCCTCGCCGATATCGCGGGCGTGGGTGGAATTGCATCCGGCTTCGGCGTGCGGATCGGCGCCATCAATCCGAACGTTTTCCAGGATCAGATCTATAAGTACGGCTCGCTGGGGAATCCCGATCCGGAAATTCGCCGCGCCGCTCTGCAGCACATGCTCGATTCGGTGGAGATCGCGCGCCGCACCAAGAGCCGGGACATCTCGCTATGGTTCGCCGATGGTTCCAATTATCCCGGAACCGCCAACATCCGCCACCGCAAGCAATGGTTTATCGAAGGACTGCAAGCGCTTCATAAGGCGATGGATCCGAATCAGCGGATGCTGGTGGAATATAAGCCGTTCGAGCCTGCTTTCTACCACACGGATATCGCCGATTGGGGGATGTCGGTGCTGATGTCGCGAGCCGCGGGTCCGCAAGCCAAGGTGCTGGTCGACACGGGCCATCATTACCAGGCACAGAACATCGAGCAGATTGTGGCGTGGCTGCTCTCCGAGAACATGCTCGGCGGATTCCACTTCAACGACCGCCGTTATGCCGATGACGATTTGACGCTCGGCTCGATCGATCCCTATCAGGTATTCCGCATCTTCCATGAAATTGCGCTCTACGAGTGGGAGACCGGGCAGCGCGCCGATATTGCCTATATGATCGACCAAAGTCACAACCTGAAGAACAAGATTGAGGAAATGATCCAGACCGTGGTCATGGCGCAGGAATTATACGCCAAGGCCGCGCTGGTCGATCACGCTTCGCTCGCCAAACATCAGAAGAATTGCGACTTGGTGGACGCCGAAGAATGCCTCAAGAGCGCTTTCGCTACCGACGTCCGTCCGGCTATCCGGGAATGGCGGCGCTCGAAGGGTCTGGCCGAAGATCCGCTCGCCGCTTTCCGTGCCAGCGGCTACCTGGCCCGTATCGTCGATGAGCGGGCGGCGCGGAACGCCAACGCCGTTTCGAGCTACGCGTAGAATGGGTGCGGGGTGGGCCGCAGCGCCCGCCCCGCCGCTTACTTTCGGCCTTTCCAGTTTTGCTTCAGCATTCCCCACACCACCAGGTCCACCCACCGGTCCGGCACCCATTGCGCCTCGTAAAGGATTCCTTCCCGTGTGAAACCCAGGCGCGCCGGAATCGCGCAACTGGCCGTGTTTCCAGTGCCGCAGCGGATCTCGACGCGATGCACGCCTACTCCGTTGAACAAGTAATCCAACAGGGAGGCGCAGCAACGTGTCACCACACCTTTTCCACGGTGCGCGGGATCGAGCCAATAGCCGATGGAACAGCAGCGGTCCGCCCAATCGATCGGGTGGCATCCTACCGAGCCGTTGAGCGCGCCGTCCAGCCAAATGCCGGCGCTGGGACCCTGATTGTTGCGGAACTGCTCGAGCGAGCGGGAGATAAACCGCCGAACATCATCGGGCGAATGCGTCGCATCCACCCAGGGCAGCCATTCCCGCAGATACTCCCTGTTTCGTTCCACGGAAGCGAACACAGCTCCGGCGTCGGCCAGTTCAAACTGTCTGATTTCGATGCCATCGCCGATAACGCGCCGGAACGTCACGATTCGATCACCGCGAAGGCGCGCACCGGGAATGAACCAAACCCGCTCACCTTCACAGGAGCGGCATTAAACAGGAAGCCGCTATCGGGCAGTTCGCCCAAGCCGCACAAGTGCTCGCAGATGGGGACTCCGGCGCCCAGCAGAATGGAGTGGGCCGGCCGCGTGAGATCGTCCGTATCGTCGATGTTGTAGGAATCGATTCCAACCAGAGCCGCACCCTGATCGGCGAGCCATTGCGCGGCATCGCGCGTCAGGAACGGATGGCCTTCGAAGTAGGCATCGGTTCGCCAGTGCCGGTCCCAGCCGGTGTGCACCAGCACAGCCTTCCCGCGAACTTCCCAGCCTTCAAATGCCGTCTGGGCGATGGCCCGGCCTTCCGCATGCACTACGATCGTATCCAGGTGAGCCAGCGAGGCAAGCGGCAATTCCGAGAGGTCCTTGCCCTCGTGATAACGGTGGAAGGGCGAATCCACATAGGTACCGGTATTGGCCACCATGTCGATTCGGCCGATTTGAAATTCCGTGCCGGGCGCGTAATGTCCGCGCGACACCTCCCGCGTGAGATAGTCGCAGATCAGCGGCGCCGGCAAGCCTTTGTAAGTGACCATGCCATGCTCCACCGTATGGCTGAGATCGATCAGGCGCTTCATGTGAGTTTCTCGATCAGCGGGTACCGGCAGGCCGCTGCGGGTTGCGCGATCTGGAGATCGCCGGCATCTCCAGAGTATCCGGCTGCATGGCGTAGACCATGAGCCCTTCCTTGAGTATTTCGAAAGCCGACTGCGGATCGTCCGCGTACTGGAACAGGTTCAGGTCTTCCTCGGCAATCATGCCGTATTTCACCAGCGCATCAAAATTGATGATCTCCTTCCAATAGCTCGAACCGTAGAGCAGGATCGCCATTTTCTTGGCGAGTTTCTGCGTCTGCGTCAGCGTCAGCAATTCCATCAGTTCATCCATAGTGCCGAAACCGCCGGGAAACACAACCAGTGCCTTGGCGAGATACGCGAACCAGAACTTCCGCATGAAGAAGTAATGAAACTCGAAGCTGAGCTCCGGTGTGATATAGGGATTGGGAAACTGTTCGAATGGAAGACCGATGTTCAGGCCCACCGTCTTGCCATTGGCGTCGGCAGCGCCTCGATTGGCAGCCTCCATAATGCCCGGACCGCCACCGGAGCAGACCACGAAACGGCGTGTGCTGTTGGTGATCGTGTCAGACCACTCGGTCAGGAGGCGCGCCAGCGTGCGGGCGTCCTGGTAAAAGTGCCCCATGGGTCCGTCTTCGGCGAGACGAGCCGACCCGAAAAAGACCACCGTGTCGCGAATCTTTTCGCGGCGGAAGTGCGCAAACGGCTCCAGATACTCAGCCAGAATGCGCATGGGCCGCGCCTCGGGGCTATTCAGAAACTGTTCGTTCATGTACGCAACCGGCCGTCGGTCGCTGCGCTGCGGCTTCTGATTACTCATTGCTTTTCCAACTCTTCGACTTTCCTTTTTAATTCGCGAACGGTCTTCAACAAATCCGGCAGCTTGGCAAATGCGGTCACCGCGCGCAGCCACTCATTGGCTGCGAATGCGGGCGAGCCGGAAATGCGCGTGCCGGCTTCCACATCGCCGCCGATGCCGCTCTGCGCGTAGACGATTGCGCCCTGATGCACGGTGAGATGGCCGGAAGAGCCTACCTGGCCGGCCAGCAGTACGTCGCGCTCCAGCACCGTGCTTCCGGCCAAGCCGGTTTGCGCGCAAATGATGTTATCCTCGCCCACCTCGCAGGCATGACCCACCTGCACCAGGCTATCGACCTTGGCGCCGCGGCGGATTCGCGTTTCGCCAACGGTGGCGCGGTCCACCGAAGTCAAGGTTTGGATTTCCACGTCATCTTCAACGACGGTCACGCCCGATTGTACGATCTTGAAGTGCGTTCCATCGGCGCGCTTAGCGAATCCAAAACCATCGCCGCCCACAACTACACCGTTCTGCAGGATCACCCGATGGCCCACACGGCAAAATTCGCGGACCGCCGCGTGGGAGTGCGCCAGAAAATCGTCGCCGATTTCGACGCCTTCATAAATCACGACATGCGGATGCAGCACGGCATTGCGGCCAATGCGCACACGTTCGCCCACCACCGCGAACGGTCCGATGGAACAGTTCTCGCCCAGTGTCGCACTGGGAGCCACGAACGCCAGAGGATGAATGCCCGTCGCAGGCTTGGGCGGCTGATAAAACAGCGCCAGCGCACGCGCGAAGTCGAGGTACGGATTCTCCGAGATCAGGCACGCGAGGCCGGCGATCGGTTCGGCCGTCAGAATGGCACTCGCTTGCGTGTGCTTTACCTTGGGTGCGTACTTCGGATTGGCAAGAAACGTGAGCCGCCCGGGACCCGCGTGCTCCATTCCGGAAACGCCGGTAATTTCCAATTCGCCGTCGCCTTCCAGCCGGCAGCCCAGTAGCCGGGCAATTTCGCGAAGTTTCATAGCGGACCGGATAAATATCCAGAGTACCGCGTATGCGCGGAGGATCGGGCGAAGCGATCCAGCTATTCGGCGGGTTTCAGACGGCAGCCGGGCCGCCCGCACTCGCACGGGGCATTGTCACGCGGTCCGGGGAGGATCCGGCCGGCTTCCGCAGTGAGGTGGAAGCCTTCCTGAACTTCACATTCGTAACCAAGCACTTTGCCATTCGCATCCAGCAGCAGCGCGAAGATCGGGACCTGAAATACCTGCCAGAGGTAATCGCGTTCCGCTTCGCTGAGAAACGCGGCTTCCGGATGAGTCAGCGCAAATACCGCGCGCTGCACGCGCACTCCGCCGGCCGCCGCCCTGGACAGTTCGGGAAAGGAGCCCGCGAGGGCCACGCAGGTTCCGCTGGCGTCGGCGGCGCGAGTCGGTTGCAGATCGGGATAAAACGGGTGCCGGAGCCGCTGTCGAAACCGGAAGAGCATAGCGGAAGATAGTATCCGCGGACAGCCGCATTTCTCACTATTTTGCGAGAATCCGCGGCAGATTATCACTGAAGATGCGGCTGGTGTCGTTTCCGCTGACTCCCAGATCCACTAGAGCGCGCGCCTGCTCCTCGAAAACCTCGTAGTTCCAGCCGCGCGGGAAGTAACTCGAATCCGTGCCGAACAGCAGGCGTTCCGGGCCTGCGCCATCCAAAGCACGGCGGAAGACCGATTTCAAATCGAGGCCCAGATAGCGCCGCCAGCTATTACTGCTGGAAGTATCGAGATAGACATTCGGGCACAAATCGGCCAGCATCAGCGCTTCTCGAAGATAGCCCGCTCCGAAATGCGGAATGATGAAGTTCAACTCGGGGTAGTGAAGCGCGACGGGGTGCAGGTCAATGGGATTTGAGTACCGCATGTCGAACGGCGAAGGCAGACCGAGTCTGCGCCGGACGCCCACGGTCAGCACACCGCAGTGGACGAAGACGGCGTGCCCATTCTGGGCGGAGACTTCATCGAGCACAGCTACAACCTGAGAGTCGTTGATGGAATAGCGGTGCATCGCGGGGAACAGACAAACTGCGTCCAGACCACGCGTGAAGGCCTTACGAACCCGCTCCACGGCATCATGCTGAATCGGATTCAGCATGAAGTAGCCGAAAAAGCGATCGGGGCAAACGTCGAGCGCAGCCGCTACCGATTCTTCATCACCGGGCACGCTGGCGATGAGGGCGGCCCGAGCCACGCCATGCCGGTCGAGTTCGGCCGACCAGAACCGCGCCAACTCGCCAGGGTCCTCCGGCGGCAGTTGCCAGCCGAGAATCGCGGCTACTTCCTCCACCTTCTTCTTGCTCTGAGCGGCCAGTATCTCGAAAAATCGCCGCGAAAAAAAATGAACGTGCGCGTCGGCGACATTGAAGTCACCCCAGGGAGTTTGCATCCGGTTTATTCCATTGCGTGAGGCCGGCCGCCAGCGCTAATTGCGTAAGGCCGGCAACGTTATTCACGCCGAGCTTCTTCATCATGGTCTTGCGATAGCTGCGTATGGTCTGCAAGCCGAGATCGAGCATCACCGCGATCTCTTTACTGGTTTTCCCTTCGGCGACAAGACGAAGCACCTGCAGTTCGCGCGGCGAAAGCGATTCCAGAGGGCTGCGGTCGTGCGTCTCCAGGTCGCCTCGCTGGATGCGCGCAAGCAAACGGTCCGAAACCTGGGAACTGAGGTACGAGCCGCCGCGTGCCACGATCCGCAGAGCCTCCAGCAATTCGCTCGAAGAGGCCTTCTTCAAAACAAACGCCCGGGCGCCCGAACGGATTGCGCTCACTACCGAGTTTTCATCGTCGTACATCGAAAGAATCACTACCTTGATGCCGGGGCAATGCCGCAGCAGTTCGGTAGTAGCTTCGATACCGTTCATTCCGGGCAGCCCGATATCCATCAGGACCAGTTCCGGACCCATTCGTTTACAAAGCTGCACCGCGTCAGCGCCATTTTCCGCTTCGCCGACGATGCGAAATTCGGCGCCACGCTCCAGGATCGTCTTCACGCCGTCGCGTACCAGCTTGTGATCATCGACAAGAACAATGTCGAAGGCCATAGATTCCTATTAGACCGCCGCCGGAACCGACACGCGCACTACAGTCCCGTTGGCCCTATCACTCGAAATGGATAAATCCAGACCGGCTTCCGCCGCGCAATGTTCCATGCTTAACAACCCCAGGCCGCGCCCGCCGGCTTCGTCTCCCGGATCGAACCCTTTGCCATTGTCATGGACTTCGAGGACAGGACCGGTACGTGTGGACTTTATCGCGATTTCGATGGCGGAGCAAGAGGCGTGTTGGATTGAGTTCTCCAGAGCCTCCTTGGCAATCTGAAACATCGCGCTCGAAATCCGCACGTCGAGCGTCACGGAAGCATCGGTATTCAGCCGCACAGTGCCGGCGAAACGCCCGCGGGCCCGATCCACCAGCAGACCCAACGCGGTACGCAATCCGGACCGCTCTACGGCGGAGGGATTCAGCTCATAGCTGTAGTCGCGCACGGCTTGCATCGTGACTTCCAGAATCTGCTGAATCTCGGCAATACGCGCGCTGATCTCCGGCTGCGCGACTTCCAGATCCATGCGGACCAGATCGAGCCGAAGTCCGAGCGCGCTGAGATTCTGCGCCACCGAATCATGCAGGAAACGCGACATGGTGTTGCGCTGATATTCTTGCGAATTCAGAACGCCAAGCACGGCCTGACGCAGTTCCCGGTCGGCCGCGCTCCAGGCGCTGATGTCCCGCGCGAACCCGCCGGCATACCGCACCACGCTATCCAGGCGAATGGGAAACAGGGTGATGTACCAGACGCTATCGGCGCGGCGCTCGCGCAGTCTCAACACTTCGCCATCGAATACACGGCGCAGGCGCTGCTCCCACTGAGATGCTTGCTCGGGGCTCAGGACTTCAACGGCAGAGCGCCCTTCCAGCTTCTCGCGTGGCTGTCCCAGCAATAGCGAAGTGTCGCCATAGACTTGCAGAAAGAAGCCCTGAGAATCCAGTATCCAGTGACAAGCCGGGCACTGGTCGAGGAATGCATCGGACATGCGCCCGTCATAGGGCATATCGGAATGCGCTAACGTTTGCGGGCGAGCACCTTGCGCACGGCCGCGATCACATCGCGCGCCACCAGCCCGTATTTATCGAGGAGCTGCTCCGGTGAGCCCGATTCCGCATATGTGTCATGGATGCCGACGAATTCCATCGGACAGGGCTGAGTTTCGGCGGCCACTTGCGCCACGCGCACGCCCAACCCGCCGTCGATCAAATGTTCCTCAGCTACCACGATCGCCCCCGTCTCAGAAGCGGCGCGCCGGATGGCCTCACGATCGAGCGGCTTCACGGTGTGCATATCGATGACGCGAACGGAAATATTCTCGGCTTCCAGCGCCTCGGCCGCTCGAATGGCTTCGGCCACCAGCAGGCCGTTGGCGATCACCGAGACATCCGAACCTTCCACCAGCTCTATGGCTTTGCCGATTTCGAAGGTCTGGTCGCCGTTATAAATAGTGGGCGCTTTCACGCGGCCGGTGCGAATGAACGCTGGTCCGACGTGCGCTGTGGCCAGCCGCACCAGCGCTTTGGTCGAGGCTTCGTCAGCCGGCGAGATTACCAGAAAACCAGGCAGCGAGCAGGCCAGCGCGGTCTCTTCCACGCTCATTTGCGAAGGCCCGTCTTCACCGATCGAGATGCCGCTATGCGTGCCGACCACTTTGACGTTCAGATTCGGATAGGCCACGCAAACGCGCAACTGTTCGAAGCCCTTGTTGACGACGAAGGCCGAAAAGCTCGACACAAACGGAATCTTGCCCGCATAGGCCAAGCCCGCTCCGATCGCCACCATGTCCGCTTCCGCGATGCCGCAGGAGATAAAGCGGTCCGGAAATTCCTTGGCGAAATAGGCAGTCATGGTGGATTTCGACAAGTCCGCGTCGCATACCACGATGTCCTTGTTCGCGCGGCCCAATTCCACCAGTTCGCGGCCGAATGCTTCGCGCGTGGCCGGGCCCGTCTTCAACTCGAATTTGGTCTTGATCGGCATATTTACTTGAGCTCCTGGAGTGCCAATTCGACTTCGGCCGGCGTGGGCGCCGTGCCATGGAACTTCGGATTGTTTTCCATGAAGGAGACGCCTTTCCCCTTGATGGTGTGCGCGACGATGCAGGTCGGCTTGCCTTTCGTCGCTTCGGCCTCCCGCAGGGCCGTCTGGATCTGAGGAATATCGTGGCCGTTGATTTCGATGGTATGCCATCCGAAAGAGCGCCACTTATCCGCCAGCGGCGCGACCTCCATAATGTCCTTCACAAAGCCATCGAGCTGGATTCCGTTGTAATCGACAATCGCCACCACGTTGTCCAGTTTGTGAAACGCGCCGAACATGGCGGCTTCCCAGACCTGGCCCTCCTGAATCTCACCATCGCCGAGCATGACATAGGTGCGATAGGAACGCCCGTCCAGGCGCGCCGCCAAACCCATTCCCAGCGCGAGCGAGACACCCTCGCCGAGCGAGCCGGTAGAAGCTTCGAGGCTCGGGATGAACCGGACATCCGGATGCCCCTGATAAATCGAGCCGAGCTTGCGCAGTGTGTTCAACTGATCGAGCGGCGTGTAGCCCAACTCCGCCATGACGGCATAGAGCACTGGAGCGGCATGTCCCTTGGAGAGAATGAAGCGATCGCGATCCGGCCACTTGGGATTCTTCGGATCGATCCGCATGTAATCGAAGTAAAGCTCGACCAACATCTCGACAGCCGAGAGAGACCCGCCCGGATGTCCCGATTTGGCCTCGCCGATCATCTCAACAATCTCGCGCCGTACACGCTTGGCGATTGCTTGCAGTTCTTCTAGAGATTTAGGCATTGAATCCCGCTATTTTAGCATTTTCAGCAGATATTCTGCGGCAAGTCCTCGCATTTACTAACGACTTACAAAGATAGGGTTGCGTGACGGCGCGGAAATGGTTCTTTCAAAACTGAAACCGCAGCACCGCTTCGACTGATCTCGGCCCGCCGCTCTGCAGCATCGGAGCGAGGCCGCTCGCGGGGCTGCCCGTGCCCAGCATGAGGTTCAGCATGGAAGTGGATTGTCCAAACAGCGCGCTGTTCCGGAACTTTACGGGGTCCGCGAAGTTGGCATGGTTGAGGGCATTAAACGCCTCGATGCGCAGGTGAAGGGAGCGGCGCTCTCCCAGACGGAACTGACGCCCCAGCGCGAGGTCCAACTGCGACATTCCGAAACCGGTAATGGCGTTGCGTCCCAGATTGCCCTGAACGCCGCCCGGCGCTGATTGGAACGCCGCGGTATTGAGCATCCTGCCGCCGGGCTCGGCGGGGTCCGCAATCCAAATCGGTTGCCCGGGAACTACGTTCGGGCGGAACGCGTTCGCGAGACCCACGCCGGTATACTCGTCGCTATCGAGGACCGAAATCGGAAAGCCGCTGCGGGCGTGAAAAACGCCGTCGAGGGCCCACCCGTCGAGCCAACCGCCGGCGCGGCCGCCTGGATGGGGAATGTCCCAGGTGAGCGCCGCCGTGAATGAGTGGCGCACGTCGAAATCGGAAGAGGCGTGATCGCTGGCGGGAGTCAGACCCGAACCGGCCCACATCAACGACAAGTCGCTTGAATCGTTATCCAGGGAGTGTGACCAAGCGTAAGACACCAGCGCCTCCACACCACGCGCCAAACTACGGCGATACTGCGCCTGAAGCGACTGGAAATCGGAAGCGCCGTGGTCCGTAGTCAGTGCGACCCACGCTACCGGACTGCTACCCGCGCCGCCGATTTCGCGCCGGATCAAATCCCGGCCAGCCGATCCCACATAGCCCGCGGAAACTACATCGTGCGCGCTCAGGGCATGTTCCACCGACACGTTCCACTGCTTCACCTGTGGCAGGCGCAGCTTGGGTTTGAAACCGTAGCTCAGCAGCATGGAAAACGGCGCGCTCCTCTCGCTCACAAATTGCGAGACGTTGAGTGGGCCGCCGTTGATTACATCCGTGGCGATGCTGAGGCTCGAATCGTAGTACAGGCCGACACCGCCGCGCAGCACGGTACGCCCGGTGCGGCCGATGCGATATGCCGCGCCCAAACGGGGCGCCAGGCTTCCATATGGCTGTCGCCATAGCGGCAGCTTGTCCGCAAACATGGTGTTCGACAACGGATTCAAAAAGAAGACCGGCTCGTCCAATCCCGGTGGCGGATTGAATTCCCATCGCAGCCCGGCATTCAGCGTCAAGCCCGGCGCTGCCTGCCACGAATCGTGCGCCCAGATGGCCGCCTCCTGCACAGAGACCGTGCCGTTATCCGCGGGCGTCCGCGCCACCCAGAGATTACGCGGATCCGCAACCGCCGAAATATCGTCGGCGATGATGCCGAGCATGCCGGAGGCGTCGCGGCGAATCGGACGCAACCGGCGGTAATCCGCTCCAAACTGCGCGTTGTGCGGACCATGCTTCCAGGAAGCGGAGGGCAGAATTTCGAACTGGCGCTGGCGGCGGTCCCCTTCCCTTCCCGACACTTCCTGGCCCACGCCGCCGATCGAAAAGCGGACCAGATAATCGCACGGCGTGGCCGCGTTCAAATAATAGGTCAACAGCGGCTGCACGCTGCACGCCGCAAATCCGGACGCGCCGCTCGCAGTCCACACGGAGTGCAGGCTCGATTGCGATTCGTTGACGCGAACGTCCAGCACCGAAGCGGCCGTGGCGCGCAGCGAAGCGCCTGCGGTCAGGCTCCAGGCGCGGAGATCCAGGCGATTCACCTGGTTGCTGCCGAATTCGTTCGACGAGGGAGCATTGTTGTAGCGGCCGAACAGCGTGAGTCGTGACGTGACGGCCTGGTCGATGCGCAAGCTGCCCGAGTTGAGGAGTGACGGACGGGTATCGTGCGCCGTCCATTGCGCAAGCCCGTTCCCCAACTCCGGCCCGTTCGGGAGTGGGAACAGATTCAGCGCCGGCTGCAACGAGGCCGGCGCCGATTCGCGCACGTCCGCTGACGGCACGGTCTGCTGCCACGAATAGGGCTGCCGCAAAGACACGCGCTCATAAGAGAGAAAGAAGAACGTGCGGTTGCGGCGCACCGGACCGCCCAAGGTCTGGCTGAAATCGAGCATCCGTTCGGGTGCTCGCCCGTTGCCGGAAAAGTTGGCAAACCAATCATTGGCTGCGGTGCTCTCGTTCCGAAAGCGGTAGAGCGACTCTCCGTGGAACTCATCCGTGCCGGACCGGCTGGTGAGCGATACCATGGCCCCGGGCAGGCGGCCGAAGCTGGAGGGCGACGTGGAAGTCTGTACTTGAAATTCCTCCACGGCTTCCATCGGGATCAATGCATCGAGACTTCCAAACGCGCTCATTCCCGGGAGCGCGCCACCGGTAGTCTGCGCCGGCGCGCCGCCCGCGCTCACACCGGTATTGGCGCTCATGCCATCCACGGTGAAGTAGTTTGCATTCGGCCGCTGGCCGCCCGTTGTGAACTGCCCGGCCTCCCCGCGCGTGGCGGGTGTGACGTTGGTGCCCGGCGCCATTTCGAGCAGAGTCAGCAGGCCGCGGCCATTTAAAGGCAGCCGTTCGATCTGCCGGCGGGAGACCTTGGTCTCGACTGAGGCATCCGATTGATCAAGTAGAGGCGCTGCGCCTTCCACCGTAATGGTCTCCTGCACGCTACCGAGCGAGAGCTTGAAATCGGCGCGTGCGGGCCGCGACGCGGTCACGTTGACGTGAAAGCGGATCATGGTGCAGAAGCCATCCTTGCGCACCGTGATCTTATAGATGCCGGGCAGAAGCGAACTTACCAGATACGCGCCGTCGGGCTCTGATTGCGTCACGCGGCGGAAACCCGTGTCTTCATTGACTACGGTGACAGCCGTGCCAGCAACCGCCGCGTCGGAAGGGTCAAGAATGCGGCCGTAGAGATAAGCCGCGTGCTGAGCAAAGAGAGGGGCGCCGCAACTGAAATAGACGCATAAGGCCGGAATCAGGCGGCCTACCTTCATGGTTCAGGCTCTTCTCCATTCCGCGATAGCAGACGTGTACAGTTTCGCAGATTGGCGTCGAGCTGCGCCAGCCCCTCGCGAAGCTGCGCCGCCACGTCGCTTCGCGTCTGTTCCGGCGGCGCCATGCCGAGGAAAACGGCCAACAGCGTTTCCACCCGGCGCGCCGAATCCAGCAATTCCTCCGAGGCCGGCTGCCAGGCCGTGGCTTGCGCAGCCGGTTCCTGTGGAACCGCCGTCGCGCCGAGCGAGACCAGCACCGGTGTGAGGGCGCGCTCCAGATTCGCGGCCGATTTCTGAAACGCCGCCACGTGCTCCGCGCCGAGATTGCGCAATAGCCCGCGATCCGCCGCGCTCAATTGCCGCTCCGCTTCCGGCGGAAACGCCTGCGCTAACCGGCGCAGGGCAAATGCCCGCGACATGCCGGCGTCATTCCAGTCGAGGACCTGTGAGCTGAAGCGCTCAAATTGCGGACGCCCTCCCAGCAATGCTTCGATTCGGGCTTGCGATTGCAGCGCCTCCGGGCTGACGGTGTCCGTTCCGGAGGCCGGCGCTTCGGGTTCGGCGGGCACGGGCGCAGGTTCGGAAAATCGCACGACTACATTCGGCAGCGAGCCCAGCGCATCGTGGATCTGCTTCTGCCGGTGCGCCGGAATTCCCGTGCCGCTGACCACCACCTGGCTGCCAGAGCGCGTGATTTCGAGAGGATCTCCCAGATCCGCTCCCACATTGTGCAGCGCCGCGATCACTTGCAACTCGTCGCCAAACGCGGCCAACCGGGGAGCCGCCGCATGCTCGTTCAGCGGTGCAACGGCGGGATGCGGCAAGCTGACTTGCGAGCGGGCAACAGCCGGCGCGGGCGGATTCCATGGGCCGCTCAACTCCGTCAGTTCTACCCAATCCTGATTGCGGAATTCAAACCGTCCTTCCACCGGGCGGAAATCCGTCATCCGCAGCGTCAGCGTGGCGGCAAGCAGTTCGCCGGAAGAGGTCTGTGTCCGAATCTGGTAGCACTCCTCGCTCGGCGATTGCGGATCTTGGATGGTCTGAACTTCGTCGCTTTTTGCCACCAGGCTCTCGCGCCAATCCTGATACGACTTCGCGCTCAGCGGATCATCCCAGTTGTAGTTTGCGGCGCGAAAGAGCGCTTCCACCGGCTGCTGCGTTTCGGCCGCTGCAACCTGTTCGCCGATCACGCGCGTAAATTCGCGCGTTCGTGTGCGAATGCGAATGCGCCGGATTGCAGGTGGACGAACTTCGGCCGCGACAATCGCTTTTTTCAGCAGCGTCGCGGCTTCCACCTCCGGCGTCTCGCGCAGTTGATGCACAATTGCGCCAATCACTACCAGTGCGGTAACCGCGGTTGCCAGCCGCCGGGTCACGGGGCGCGAAGGCAACAACGCGGCTAGCCGCGCCTGTAGCGGCTTGCGGGTGAGAGAAGCATCGATTTCAGTGAAACCGCGCGTCAGATCCGTCCATGGATTCGGCGGCGCGGGCAGGCCGGTTTCGAGAACGTTCCTGCGGTATCGCACGCAGTTCGTCACCGCGTCTTGCAACTCTTGTAATTCGGTGCGGCATTGCCAGCAAGCCTCCAGGTGCTGCTTCACCTGCCGCGCTTTTCGGGCGCCCAGTTCGCCATCGAGATAGCGCAGCAACTGGCCGTCATCGGGATGGCGCATTTCCAGATTACTCATCGCGCACCTTCCTGAGACGAACCATTGCCCGCCGGAGAAACTCTCCTACGGCCGAAGCGCTGATCCCCAGCACCGAACCGATTTCCGGATAGCGAAGTCCCTCCAGGCGCAGGAACAGACAGCGCCGCTGCTGGTCGGACAGCCCTTCCACCGCGTGGTGAAAACGAACCATGCGCTCGCGCTCCAGCAGTTCATGTTCAGGATTGGGCGCCGGCGCGGCCAGCACGGCTTCCAGATCCGCATCAAAGGGCAATTCGGTATCCTGCCGCGCGCGAATCTTGAGACCCAGGTTGTGAGCTACACGGAAGATCCAGCCTCTGGGACTTCGAATATCTTCGCCGCCGCGCAGGGTGGAATAGAGCCGCAGGAAAACTTCCTGCGCGGCTTCCTGCGCTTGCGGAGGCCGCAGACCGAGCGTGAGCAGATAGCGGTAGACGTCCCCGCGCATCTCTTCAAACAGACGTGTGACCTGATCCTGCAACTCCGCGGTAGCCCGGGGTTGTCGGATGATCCCCACGAATTCATCACCCAGCGAGTATGGCAACATTCCGCCTGTAGCAAAGACCCGCCGCGCACGAATTCCACTACACCTCGGTGAAAATTCTTACGTTCCCCGGCGGCCGGCAGACGCCCTTCTTCTCATTTCGGTCCGGGTGTAGTGGAAACTGGCGATTTCCGGTCTTTGAAATGACGGACTTCCTACTATGCCAGACCCGACAGTCTGCGTCTCGATCGTAACGTATAACAACCGCAGATACATCCGCCGCTGCCTGGACGCAGTGCTCGCCCAGAGCGAAGTGCCGATGGAAGTGATTGTCGTGGACAACGGTTCTGACGATGGCACACGAAAAATCCTGCGGCAATTCGGGAAGCGGATTCGCGTCATCTGGAACAGCCGCAACGAAGGATTTGCCGCGGCTCAGAACCAGGCGATTCGTTCTTCCACGTCGGAATGGGTGCTGACGTTGAACCCCGATGTGCTCCTCAAGCCCGGCTTCATCGCAAACCTGGTGGGGGCCGGAACAATCGACCCCGGCGCGGGGGCAGTTTGCGGAAAACTGCTTTCCATCGGTGTGGACTTCGCGCCGCTCGACCGCCCGCGTCTCGATTCCACCGGTATTTATTTCACGCCGCAAATGCGCCACTTCGACCGCGGCTGGGGGGATCCCGCGGACCAATCCTTCGAGCACGCTGAATACGTCTTCGGCGCCAGCGCCGCCGCTGCGCTCTACCGCCGGCGTATGATTGACGACATCGCTGTGAATGGAGATTTCTTTGACTCCGATTTCTTCGCCTACCGCGAAGATGCCGATGTGGCGTGGCGGGCGCAGTTGCTCGGCTGGCCTTGTATCTACACTCCCGCCGCTGTTGCGTATCATGTGCGCACCATGGTGCCGGGCAAGCGCCGCTCGGTTTCCGGCGTCTTGAACATGCATTCGGTGAAGAACCGCTTCTTGATGCGCGTCAAAAACACGACGCCAGATCTGTTCCGCCGATTCTGGCTGCCGATGACGTTGCGCGATCTGGTTGTGGTGGGTGCCTGTTTCCTGTATGAACCCAGGTCGCTCGAAGCGCTCTGGCGCGCGGCGCTTTGCGCCCGGCGCGCGTTTCAGCAGCGGCGTCATATCATGAGCCGGCGCGTGGCCGGCGATGGCGAATTGGCGCGCTGGTTCAACTCCGACGCCACATCAGTGCCCCTCCTCAGCGAGCAGGCACACACCATTGAGGAGAAGCCTTTCACCGGCGCGTCGGTGGCGTAGATGTGAGCCGGCGCCGCCGGTCCAAGCTTTGTTGCACCTACACGCTCCGGATCAGTGTGTCTCAACTTTCCTGGTCTCGAGTTAGATCCATCTGTGCGCATGTTGGAAAGATCCTGTCTTTCGGAACCTCGCTACTCTTCCGCCGCTACTTGGCTTAGCAGCCGGGAGTTACTGTCTCTTGGCGTCGCAGGATTCGCGTGGTTGTGGGTAGTGGCGCGCGCGTGTGTCCAGGCGATCACCATCGACGAAGCGGATACTTACCTGATGTGGGTGGCGCCTGACGGGCATTCGCCGTGGTCGGCCGCATCCAACAATCACGTCCTCAATTCGCTGCTCATGCGCGTGAGCACTTCCGTCTTCGGTCCGTGCAATTTCACCCTGCGCGCTCCGGCAATTCTCGGCGCGCTGATCTATATTGCGTGCGCCTATTGGCTTTGCCGCATGATCACTCGCAGGCTTGTAGTCCGTCTTCCTCTATTCATTTGCATCGTCTACAACCCCTTCGTGATGGATTACCTGGTGGCGGCGCGAGGTTATAGCCTGGCAGCCGCGTTCTTAGTAAGTGGCGTCACCATTGCCGCCTACCGCAACCGGATGAAGGTGACCCCTCATGCCGCCGCCCAAACATGCGGATGGTGTTCGGCCTGCCTTTCGCTCTCGTTTGCCGCGAACTTCGCTTTCGCATTCGCCGCTCTTAGTGTAATGGCGCTCATTGGTATCTGGACATGGTTGCTGATTCCGCCGCGGATGCGGCATGAGCGTCTTCGATTGTTAACGGCGTGTGTCCTCCCGGGGCTGGCGTCCGGCTTTCTCTTTTCTATCCCCGTGGCGGCCGTGTGGCCGCGAACAGAATTGGTATACGGCACGAAGTCGCTCGGCGTCACAATCAAAAGCGTGATCGCGGCGTCACTTTACCGGCCGAATCCGTTGGTGCTGAATCCATGGCTTTATCGAGCGGCGGAATTTCTCAAGCCATGGCTGTTTCCCGCCCTGGGCGCAGTCTTTATTTGGCGGCTGGCCGTTCTCACACTGGATCGGCCGGCGATGGATGACGAGCATACCCGATGGCTTGTTGCACTCGGTACGATAGCTGCCGGATCCGCATTACTTACGTTAGGAATGCACCGCCTGCTCTATCGGTTAACCCACATTCTAATTCCGATGGATCGCACCGCCCTGTTTCTGGCTCCCCTGTGCATGCTGGCTGTGGGAGCGGCGGCGGCTATCCCGGCGAATACGCGACAGTCTGCCACATGTCGCCGTTCACTGATTGCGTTGATGATGCTGGTCGCGTCGTATTTCATCGGTTGTATGAGGCTTTCTTACTTTAAAGAATGGTACTGGGATGCCGACACCAATCGTATCTATTCGATCCTTTCTTATTACAACCACAAAGAGGGAATTACTGACATCTGCACCACCTGGATGTGCACGTCAGCGCTGAATTACTATCGCCAACTGTCGGGGCGCGAAACGTTTCCTCCATTCGTGAGCGACCCCGGTCACTTTCCGCCGGGCAAGCCGATTTACGTCTTCTTCGAACCCAATGACAACGATGCTGTACTCGGAAGGAACCACTTGCGGATCATCTACGAAGGACCTGTCAGCCATATCGCCGTTGCAGTCCGGCCGGAACTGTAGCGTCCTATTTCGCAGGGGTAGCGCTTCTAAGCTTCGCCAGCAGGTCGTGTGCAACCGCAAGACCCGGATTGATCTCCACGGCTTTGACCAGATTCGCCTCCGCGCCTTTCACATCGCCGGTGCGAATCTGCATGAGCGCCAGGTTCATCCGCGTCAGCTCCAACCCTGGATTCCGCGAGAGAGCGTCTTGCCACAGCTTGATGCCCGCCATGAGGTCCCCGCGCTCCACCAGACTCGCGCCCAACGTCACCGACGCGGTCACCTGCGTGGGATCCGCTCGCAGAATCTTCTCGTACAGCGCGTCGGCTTTGGCTTTCTGCGATGTGCGGTTATAAATCCCTGCCAGTTCCACCATCACCGGAACATCATTCGGATTTTCCCCTTGGGCCTTCAGAAGCAATTCCAGTGCGCGCGATTGAAAGACCGAATTCTTCAACCGCAGCGCCAGTTCGGCGTACGCCAGCCCGAGGTCCCGCGGAGATGCCTGGCCCCCGCCGAACAACACCAGCGAATAATCGCCGGCGGGCGGCGCAGTCGCGCGCGCCGGTCGCCGCGGAATCGAATGGTCTGTGTAGACCACGTGCTCCACATCGAGCACCAGATTGCGAGGCATGTGGCAGCCAATGCAATTGTCCCCGGCCACTTGCCGCGCTTTCGCCGATTCCGTGCAGGAGCGGGTGTTGTGACATCCCAGGCACTTCTCGCGATACCAGGCCACGCGTTCAGAGGGAGCTGGTGTCCGATGCGGATCGTGGCAGGTCCCGCACCAGAGCCGGTCGCCGCTGGCGCGTTTGCACGCGCTTTGGGCCAGCTTTTGTGCGTGGCTATTGACCTTCATCCCTCTGGTTTCGCCGGCGCGTACGAACACACTGACATAATCGGAAAGCTGGTCGCCGGGGCGAAACGATTCGATATCGCGCCCCGCACTCGCAATCCGCGCTTCCCCGGTGAGATGGCATTGATCGCAGACGCTGTCCCGCCGTCCGGAATCGAGCTTCGCCGGGTTGACGATTTCCGGAGACCCGCCGATCTGTCCGGACTTCATCTTCGCGATGTGCGCCGCGCCCGGCCCGTGACATCGTTCGCACGCTACGCCGTTTTCGAGAAAGGGAGGGTCGCGAAATCCGTTCTGTGTTCCCGCGATCCACTGCGGCTGGCTGGCGTGGCACTGCAAGCAGCTTAGTCCGATGGTTCGAGTCAGATAGATGTACTTATACTGCTCATACCCGGGAGAAGGTGCCCACTTACCCGATATCGAGTAATAAGACACCGGCGCTTCATAGAGATAGCCATCGACTCGCGTCAGGTAACTACGCGCCACCGCGCCCGACCCGATATAGTAGTCGAGTTGCCGCGTACCGTGCAGGCGCCCCTGTGGATCAGCAATTTGGAAGCTGAAATAGTCATTCCCTCGCTCGCGATAGACGTGATAGCGGGCGCCCGACGGCTGATGATAGAAATCGCCCTGGTCGAATTTTTCGGGGAAGGACCCGCTACCCGCGCGGCCGCTCGTGATCGCCATCGGTGTGCGCATGTAGGAGCGGTAAATCTCGCCGTGGCAGGCAGCGCACGCCGCGCTACCCACTTCGCCGCTCTGCGCAGCATACAGCGGTAGCGCTGCTGTCAGAACCGGCAGGAGACACACGGCCCAGCGGAAGCGCCCGCTCCCACTTATGACACGCAACTCCCCTGATCCGGCTTTTTCCAAAGCGGTTACTCCCGATAGCAGTATCAGTTATACCGCATCGGCCGTCCGCCCGGCCGGGTTCATTGTTACTCGTGGCGCAGCGCCATCACCGGATCGACGCGGCCGCGCGCCACGCGGGAGCGGACCTGGCAAGACCTGCTGCCGCCATCAGCCAAATGCGCCGCATCACTGCGCGAACGTTCGCTCGGCCGCAGATGCACGCTACCCGCGCCATATCCACCACATCACACCCATACCGGACATCACCCAAACGAATAAAACGCTACCGCATCGGCGCGCATCAAGCCTACCGCCATGCCGAATTCCAATGACAATCCAAGCCGCAACTCCCTTCCGATCCCGGACCGCACGCCGGTCGGTTTGACCACCTATGATGCTAAGGACCCGGAGACGAAGTACCCGCCGATCCGCCAATTGCGCCCTCCGCAGGGCGCGCCGAATGTGCTGATTGTGCTCATTGACGATTGCGGCTTCGGAGCGTCCAGCGTGTTCGGCGGTCCGGTCAATACCCCAACCGGTGAACGGCTGGCCACGAATGGTCTGAAGTACAACCGGTTTCATACCACAGCCCTCTGCTCCCCCACGCGGGCGGCGTTGCTCTCCGGCCGCAACCATCACACTGTGGGCATGGGCGCGATCACGGAAATGGCCACCTCCGCGCCTGGACAGAATTCGTTGAGACCCAACACGTGCGCGCCGCTGGCCGAAACCCTCAAGCTGAACGGCTACTCCACCGCGCAGTTCGGCAAGTGCCACGAAGTACCTGCCTGGCAAACCAGCCCCTTAGGACCATTCGACAACTGGCCAACCGGCGGCGGTGGATTCGAATACTTCTATGGCTTCCTCGGTGGCGAGACAAACCAATACTACCCAGCGATTTACGAAGGCACCACGCCCATGGAACCGGAGAAGACACCCGAACAGGGTTACCACTTCACCGAGGACATCACCAACAAAGCCATCAAATGGGTACGGCAGCAGAAGGCCCTCATGCCGGACAAGCCATTCTTCATGTACTTTGCCCCCGGCGCCACGCACGCGCCGCATCACGTTCCCAAGGAGTGGGCGGATAGGTACAAGGGAAAGTTCGATGGCGGTTGGGACAAGCTGCGCGAAGAAACCTTCGCACGCCAGAAGAAGCTCGGCGTGATTCCGCCCGAATGCGAATTGACGAAGCGCCACGAAGAAATCCCTGCATGGGACGCAGTGGCGCCGAACATGAAACCCGTACTTGCCCGGGAGATGGAAGTCTACGCCGGCTATCTGGAGCACACCGATCATCACGTGGGCCGGCTGATCGATGCGATGCATGATCTGGGAATTCTGGAAGACACGTTGGTCTATTACATCTTCGGCGACAACGGCGCATCGGCAGAAGGCACGCTTCAGGGCTGCTTCAATGAAATGGCTCCGCTCAACGGCTTCAACGATCTCGAGACGCCCGAATTCCTCGCCGAACGGATCGGCAAATTGGGCGGCCCGGAGGCCTACAACCACTATGCGGTCGGCTGGGCCCACGCGATGAACACGCCCTACCAATGGACCAAGCAGGTGGCTTCGCATTGGGGCGGCACGCGGAATGGAACGATTGTGCATTGGCCGAAAGGCATCAAAGCGAGCGGCCAAATCCGCTCCCAGTTCCACCACGTCATCGATATTGCGCCGACTGTTCTCGAAGCCGCCGGATTGCCCGAACCTACGTTTGTCCACGGGGTCCAGCAGAAGCCGCTCGAAGGAGTGAGCATGGCTTATTCATTCGACGACGCAAAAGCCGGCGAACGTCACGAGACCCAATACTTCGAAATGATCGGCAACCGCGGGATTTACCACAAGGGTTGGACCGCGGTGACCAAGCATCGCACGCCGTGGTTGACGGGCCAGGTGCAGATGCCTCCGTTCGACCAGGACAAGTGGGAACTCTACGACACGACCAAGGATTGGACCCAGGCCAAGGATCTGGCGTCGCAGTACCCCGATAAACTGCGGGCCCTCCAGCGGCTGTGGCTGATTGAAGCGGTGAAGTACAACGTTCTTCCGCTTGACGATCGGATGGCGGAGCGCGTTGACCCGGGCTTGGCCGGCCGTCCGCAACTCATTCACGGAAACCGCCAGATCCTGTTCGGCGGCATGGGACGCTTGAGTGAATGGTCTGTGGTGAATATCAAAAACAAGTCACACGCAGTGACCGCGGAAATCGAGGTGCCGCAATCCGGCGCCGAAGGAGTGATCGTCGCGCAAGGCGGCATCACCGGCGGCTGGGTTCTATATGCCAAGGGCGGAAAGCTGAAGTACTGTTACAACTTCCTCGGACTGAAGCGCTTCTACGTGGAGAGTGCACAGCCGATTCCCGCCGGCACGCATCAGGTACGGATGGAGTTCACTTACGATGGCGGAGGCCTGGGAAGAGGCGGCGCCGTCGCGCTCTATCTCGATGGCAAGAAATCAGGCGAAGGCCGCGTAGAACGGACCGAACCTTTCGTCTTTTCCGCCGATGAGACGTGCGATGTCGGCAAGGATGTGGGTTCGAGCGTCACCACCGATTACACGCCGCGCGACAACAAGTTCAACGGCGAAGTGAACTGGGTAGAGATCGACGTCGATAAGGCCGCGTTGTCCGCCGATCACGAAATCACGCCCGAGCAGCGCCTGCAAATCGCGATGGCGAGACAGTAATCCGCGTGCGCGGCGCGTTGCAACAACGGTCACTCGCGGGCGAGAGTAGAGGATGGACCCCGGCGGCTTATTCAGGGATGTCTTTGCATCCCCGCTTCATGAGAAGCGCGGCATGCTCGGCGCACATCGCCGTATGACTTCCCAGTTCGCGCACCACGCCCACGATCTCGACGGCCACATTCGGGCAATCGGGCCAGTCACACAAGTATTCCGAGATCGCCTCTTCGCGGCCGTCCACCGTGGTTTTGATCGTTACCTGAGGCATCACTGCTTCTGATTCCGCCGGAATTTTGGTTCGTTGATTCCAGCACTGCCTATTATCGCGGATTGGGCGAGTCGATGGTTGGAAGAGTAATTCGAATCGAAACCCCCTTGACACCGCCTCCCACATCATTAGAATTCACTTGTTTAGCTGAAAGTTGAAAACTACCGCGTCTGGTCCACTCCCGGTGCACCTTTAGCGCCAATCCCGGCTCGACCACCGCGGTGTTGCAGGAGACGACAGACATGCACAGATCGGCAATGAGCAGGCGGAAACTTCTTCGGAATGCGGCCGCGGCTTTGGCTTGCGGTCCCTTGTTCAAGGCGACTCAGGGCACGGCCAATGCGCAGGGCACGGTCAACAAGTTCTCCGCGCCGAGTGATTTGAAGATCACCGATATGCGCGCCTGCCGTGTGGCGGCTAATTATGACTACCCTATCGTCAAGCTCTACACCAACCAGGGCGTCTATGGATTGGGCGAAGTGCGCGATGCCGGCGTCGAAGGAATCGCGCTCATCCTGAAGCCGTATCTGGTGGGCAAAAATCCTTTGCAGATCGAGGCCAACCTCCGCACGCTTCGGCAATTCGCCGGGCCCGGCCGCATGGGCGGCGGCTACAGCGCGGTCGATATGGCAATGCACGATATCGCAGGCAAGGTCTACGGCGTTCCCGCGTGGCGGCTCATCGGCGACAAAGTGCGCGACCGCGTCCGCATCTACGCCGACACCACCGACCACAAAGATCCCAAGATCTACGCCGAACGCATGCGCAAGCGCAAGGAAATGGGGCTCACCTTCTTTAAGATGGACTTGCACACCGAGCTTGTCTCCGATCGCCCCGGCGCCGTCAACGAACGCGGCGTCGCTACGGAAAAAGGGCTCGGCTATCTGTGCGAATACATCGCAGCCATCCGCGACGTCATCGGCTGGGGCACGCCGCTGGCCGCCGACCACTTCGGTCCGCTGGATGTGAATGACGCCATTCGCTACGCACGGGCCTTCGAGAAATATCAGCTCTCCTGGGCCGAGGACATGGTGCGCTGGTCGAACTGGCAGGGCCTCAAGGAGATCAAGGACAACACCACTACGCCCATCCTCACCGGCGAAGATGTCTTCGGACTGGCCGGCGGCTTCCAGACGCTGATCGATAACAAAGCCGTCGATGCCATCCACCCCGACATCGAAACGTCAGGCGGACTGCTCGAAACCAAGCGCATCGCCGATTACGCCGCTCTCAACGGCGTGCAGGTCGCCATGCACCATGCCGGTTCTCCCGTGGGCGGATTCGCGGGGTATCATTGCGTAGCGACATTTCCGACTTTCCTCGCCATGGAGAACCACGCCCTCGATATGCCCTGGTGGCAGGACATGGTCACGGGCGTGCCGAAGCCGATCATCGACAAAGGTTATGTCACCGTCCCCAATTCGCCGGGCCTGGGAATCGAACTGAATGACTCCGTGGTGAAGGAGCATCTGCGGCGGCCGGGTTACTTCGAGCCGACGCCTATGTTCGATGACCGCATCATCTCCGGTTTCGCTCCGGGCGGCGCATGGCCGCACTATGACGAAGAAGGTAAGTGGTGTAACTGTGTAACCTATCAGTAAGTGGGTTACCGGATACTTACCGCCGCCGCTGCTGTTCGAAAAAGTCGAAGACTTTGGGCTCTACCAGCGCCACGATCGTGATGTGCGTCGCTCCGGGAACTTCGAGATACCGCGGCGCATAGCCGTGTTCCTGCAGCGCCTTCACCATGTTGCGGGAATTCGTCACCGGTACTTCGTCGTCTTTGTCTCCGTGGCAAACCATCAGCGGAAGCCCCTTCAGGCGCTCAAAGGGAAAGCCGTCCGTCCGCGTCCCCGCGGCGCTGGCTGCCAGCGCGGCCCAGCGGTCCGCGTATTTTTCGCCGAGATACCAAGTGCCCGCACCCCCGGCCGAATGCCCGAACAGGTAAATGCGCGCCGGATCGATCGGATACTCTTTGGTCACCAGATCGAGCACGTTCATCGCGTCCTTCTCGCTCAGTTCGGCCTGGCGCATGCGCGAGGGGTCCATGGCGAATCCGGACTGCGCGCCCGCGCGCCGCAGCATGCTCGAACCCCAGCCCGCGTTCGGACGATACCCCAGCGGGCACACGACCAGGAAGCCGTGCTGCTCGCCCAGCTTCGCCAGGATGCCGCCATCGCGGTCGAAGTAGTAGTCCTGATCGCGGGTGTTGCCGTGCAGCACCAGCACCATCGGCAGCCGCGAACGCCCGTCCCACTTCGAAGGCACATAGACGTGGTACGGCATGATTTCGCCGGCATCGGCGAACCAGTAATGCCGCTCATGATCGCCCTTGGCGCGCCATAGCGGGTCCTTCCCCGCTTCGAGCGCCTTGAGCAGCGCGGCGGATTGCGCGAGCCCCTTCGCAAAATCATAAGGAGGCTGATGAGGATCGAACGGAATTCCGTACTCGGCCTGCGTCAGCGGACGCTTGCCGGTATTGGCATAGCGCGCCACTTCGAACGGATAGCGAATCGTCGCCTTGATCGATTCGTGCGCTTCGATTTTCGCCAAGCGCCGTTCGACATCGGCGCGGCGTTGATCGATTCCCTCCACTAATTGCAGCGGAGTTTCCAGACTCGCGAGCGTGGTATCGCCATCCACCACTTGCGCATCGAGTTGATATGCGCCGCTCGCAAGGCCGTGCAAGTCCATGTCAAAACCGAACGGCTGGTCGATCAGATCGCGCGACACCACCAGATGATTCCCGAGGTCCCGCACGCGGGTTCCCTCGCGCGAGAGCGAAACTCGCAGGCGCAGTTCACCAGTGGGCTCATATGCCGCCGGATAAGATTGCGACAGATGCGCCAGCAGTGGAAGCGTTGGGTCGGCCACCACGCGCTCCGGTCGCAGCGCCAGCGACCAGAGGAACTCCTGTCGCGCGTCCCACGTGCCGCCGCGCAACAGCGTCAGTGCCTGGGCCATCAGGCGTCGCGCTTCGCCGGTGCGGCCGGCCCGCTGATCCGGGGCGCTCCGTGACAGCAGCTTATCGACCTGCGCTTTCACATCATCGCTCGGTTGCGCAGTGCGTCGCAGCGAGCGCACGGCTTGGAAAAGAGCCTGAAGGCCGGCTTGCGGCCCGACGCTCGCTGCGCCGGGCGTCTGAGCCGGAAGCGCCCAAGCAGTGAGCGATAGAATGATGATTCTTCGAATGGCGGACATAGCGCCTCCTCGATCCGCGCGGCAGACTGGCAATCGGACTGCACCAGTATACATGCGGCCCGGGCGGCAATAACACCACCCGAGCACGCGACTTCCGGGGCGCGACCTCCAGGGCCTGTGAAATAATCAATTTTCGGAAGAGCTGGCTTGGCACGCTGGCGCCTCACGACGTTGCTTGAATTTTGCGGGTTAATTCTCGAAGATTGGCTGGCCGCCGCTTGTGCCGGTTTTTAGGCTCTGAAACAATGATT
>DASZPB010000062.1:0-136036 GCA_035550475.1 Bryobacteraceae bacterium
GTGCGTACATCTGGCTGGCGTGATAAGGCACCGTGGAAGGCACGTTGACGGGGCCTGAAATCACGACGCCGCAGTGATCCACCGTTTCGCCGGAACGAGTCAATTCGCAATTGCCGCCGCGCTCGGCGGCCAGGTCCACGACCACCGACCCGGGAGACATGCGGCCCACCATTTCCGCCGTGATGAGAATCGGCGCCTTTTTGCCCGGCACCGCCGCCGTGGTGATGACCACGTTCTGTTCCGCCAGGACGTCACCAAGCAATTCACGCTGCCGACGGTAAAAGTCTTCGCCCATCGCCTTGGCGTATCCGCCCTTATCTTCGGCCGAATCGTTTTCCATGGCCAGCACGACGAACCTGGCGCCCAGGCTTTCCACCTGCTCGCGAACGGCCGTGCGGATATCGTAGCCGCTGACGACCGCGCCCAAACGCCGCGACGTTGCAATGGCCTGCAATCCCGCCACGCCCCCGCCGATCACCAGCACGCGCGCCGGAGAAACAGTGCCGGCGGCAGTCATGAGCATGGGAAACATTCGCGGCAATTCACCGGCTGCGATGAGAACGGCTTTGTAACCGGCCACGGTCGCCATGGAGGAAAGCGCGTCCATGCTTTGCGCGCGCGTGATGCGCGGCATCAGTTCCATGGCCAGAAATGAAACTCCGCGCGAGGCCAACCCCTGCGCGGCATCGAAGGCGGTCAGCGGTTCGCCGAAACCGATAACGATTTGCCCGGAGTGCATCCGCGCAATGTCGGCGTTGCCGTTTTCGGGGTTGGCGCCGGGGGAGCGCACTTGGAGAAGAACGTCGGCGGAACGAAAGACCTCCTGACGCTCCGAAGTGATGCGCGCGCCCTTCGCCGCATATTCGGAGTCCGGGAAACCCGCGCGCACGCCGGCGCCGGCTTCCATCAGCAGCTCTACACCGGTCTTGCTGAGAAGAGCCATCGCCGCCGGTATCATGGCGACGCGCCTTTCCCCTGGCGCAGACTCGGTGGCAATGCCAACGATTAGACCCACTTGTTTACTCCAGCAGATCTAACTCCCGAGCCTGGGGCCGGGAGGTGATGCGGCTATCATGGCAACTCACGGGTGACGGAGTCAACCACGCCTGAGTGAGCCTTGAGGAGGAAGGGGACCGGAAGGAGGCCCGCGGTATCAACGGAGTCCGCGGGCCGTTGTTCAATCTGCTACAGAAGTTCGGACGTGGGGAAGAAGAATCGCAGCTCCGTTTCGGCCGTTTCGGTGGCGTCGGAACCGTGGATGCAATTGCGTTCGATATCGGTGGCAAACCGCTTGCGGATCGTCCCCTCGGCGGCATTGGCGGGATTGGTCGCGCCCATCACGTCGCGCAACTTGCGAATGGCGTCATCCCGTTCGAGCGCCATCACGATAATGGGGCCCTCTGTCATGAACTTTACCAGGCCGTTATAAAAAGGCCTCTCGCGGTGCACCGCGTAAAACGCCCGCGCCTGCGATTCCGTCAGGCGAGTCATCCGCAAACCGAGGACCTTGAACCCAGCCTGCTCAATCATGGCGAGGATTTCGCCGGCGTGCCCGGCGCTCACTGCGTCCGGCTTCACAATGGAAAATGTACGTTCGACACTCATAAACGGCTTTGAACTTTCTCTCCTATTTCAGCGGGCGAGGAGCAGACAGTAATGCCCGCTTCCTGCATGGCCTTGATCTTGTCGGTAGCTTTGCCGGATCCTCCGGCGATGATCGCGCCGGCATGGCCCATGCGGCGTCCCGGCGGCGCGGTCTGGCCCGCGACAAAACCAATCACCGGCTTTTTCACGTTGGCCTTCACCCACGCGGCCGCGGTCTCTTCGGCATTGCCGCCGATCTCGCCGATCATCACGATGGCGTGGGTATCTTTGTCTTCATTAAACAGCTTCAACGCATCGAGAAAGGTGGTTCCGATAATGGGATCGCCGCCGATGCCGATGCACGTGGATTGTCCGATGCCGAGATTTGATAACTGCCCCACGGCCTCATAGGTCAAGGTTCCCGAGCGTGAAACCACACCGACGTTTCCAGGCTTGTGAATGTGCCCCGGCATGATGCCAATCTTGCACTTGCCGGGAGAAATGACGCCCGGGCAATTGGGGCCGATCAGCCGCGTCTTCCGGCCCTGCAGAAAACGCCAGGCTTTCACCATATCGAGCGCCGGGATTCCTTCCGTGATGCAGACCACCAGCGGCAAACCGGCATCGGCTGCCTCCATGATGGCGTCGGCGGCGAACGGGGGCGGCACAAAAATCACCGATGCATTGGCGCCCGTCTTGGCCACCGCTTCCGATACTGTATTGAATACCGGCAGGTCCAGGTGTTCGGCCCCACCCTTTCCCGGCACGACGCCGCCCACCACTTTCGTGCCGTAGGCGATCGCCTGCTGCGCGTGGAACGTGCCTTCCTTGCCCGTGAATCCCTGTACGATCAGTCGAGTGTTTTGATCTACCAGTACGCTCATCCGTCTCTTCCTATTGCGCGGCCAGCTTCACGACTTTTTCCGCCGCATCGCGCATGTCCTGCCCCACGGTGAAATTCAAACCGGATTCCATCAGGATCTTCCGCCCGAGTTCGACGTTGGTCCCTTCCATCCGCACAACGATAGGCACCTGGATGCGAAGGTCGCGCGCCGCCGTCACCACGCCGTTAGCCAGCGTGTCGCATCGCAGAATTCCGCCAAAAATATTGATCAATACCGCCTTCACGTTCCGGTCCGAAAGCAGGATGCGAAATGCATTCTTCACCTGCTCCGTATTGGCGCCGCCGCCCACATCGAGAAAGTTCGCCGGACTCCCGCCGGCATACTTGATGATGTCCATGGTAGCCATGGCAAGCCCCGCGCCATTTACCATGCAGCCCACCGTGCCATCGAGTTTGATGTAATTCAAACCGAAACGCGAGGCTTCCACTTCCAGCGGGTCTTCTTCGTTGGTGTCGCGCAACTCCAGCAACTCCTTGTGGCGATAGAGAGCCGTGTCGTCGAAATTGATCTTCGCATCGAGCGCGTAAACCTTGCCGCCGGTGGTCAGAATGAATGGATTGATTTCGGCGAGCGACGCGTCCATGGCGGTGTAGGCCTTGGCCAGCGCGGCCATGGCGGCCGCGGCACCAGAGACACTGGCGGCGGGAATGCCGATGCCGAAGGCCAACTTGCGCGCCTGATAAGGAGACAGGCCGATACCCGGATCGATGGTCTCCTTCAGAATCAGCTCCGGTGTCTTGGCCGCTACCTCTTCGATTTCCATGCCGCCGGCTGCTGAGGCCATAAAGACCGGCATGGCTTGCATGCGATCGAGCACGATTCCGAGATACAGCTCCCGCTCGATGGGCAGCGTCTCCTCAATCAGCAAACGCTGCACGACGCGGCCCTCGGGGCCGGTCTGGTGAGTGACCAGCGTCATGCCCAGGATCTTGCGCGCAATGTCCTCGACTTCGGAAGCATTTTTCGCCACTTTGACGCCGCCGCCCTTACCGCGCCCGCCGGCATGGATCTGCGCCTTCACTACTACACTGCCGCCGATCTTTTTGGCCGCCGCCACCGCTTCTTCAACGGTGAAAGCCACCTCTCCCTGCGGCACAGGGACGTTGTATTGGCTCAGAATGGCCTTAGCCTGATACTCGTGAATTTTCATGGAAATTCTGCTTGTGTTAGTATGGCGAGAAAGCCAAACCTTTCACTATATCATGTCACTTCTGCCGTTCCTTGAGCGTGTTTCCAACCGGGAAAATCTGGATTCCTCCGCTGCGCAGGAGGCTATGCAGGTCATCCTGGGCGGACAAGCCAGCCCGGCGCAGATTGCCGCGTTTCTGGTAGCTCTGCGGATGAAAGGGGAAACCGTCGATGAATTGGTTGGCTTCGCCCGAGCCATGCGGCGGATGGCTGTGCCCGTGGATCACCAACTGAACGGTGAACCTCTGCTCGATACTTGCGGCACCGGTGGCGATGGCGCAGGGACCTTCAATATTTCAACCATCGCGGCGTTTGTAGTAGCGGGCGCAGGCGTTCGCGTGGCCAAGCACGGCAACCGTTCGATTTCGAGCCAATGTGGCAGCGCCGATCTTTTGGAATCCCTGGGGATCGATATTGCGCTTTCTCCTTCCGGCTCGGCCCGAGCCATTCGCGAGATCGGCATCGGTTTCTTGTTTGCTCCGGCGGTGCACACGGCCATGAAGCACGCGCAGCCGGTCCGCGTCGATCTCAAAATCCGAACCGTGTTCAATTTGCTTGGGCCGCTTACCAATCCGGCCAATGCCACGGCGCAGGTGGTAGGAGCGCCTTCGCTCGCGGCGGCTGAACTGATGGCGGGCGCGCTGGCGGCTCTGGGCCTCTCGCGCGGCTTCGTTGTCCACGGCTCCGATGGGCTGGACGAAATTACCACTACCGGCGCTACACACGTCTTCGAAGTCCACAAGGACGCAGTCTCGCGCCGCACGCTGACGCCCGGCGAGTTCGGTGTGCCTGTTGCGCAGTCCGCCGATTTGAAGGGCGCGGGTAAAGCACGTAATGCCGAGATCGCACGCGAAGTTCTGGCGGGGGACAAAGGGCCCCGGCGTGACATCGTGCTCGTAAACGCCGCGGCCGGATTGGTGGCCGCCGGACGGGCGGGAACGTTTGCGGAAGGCATGTCACTGGCTGCGGCCTCGATTGATTCCGGTGCGGCGCACTCCAAGGTCACGGCGCTCGCGCGCTTCACGCAATCCCAGACGGTATTGGCGAGAGAGACAGGTTCCTGAGAACTCGCGCCTGCGCGGACGGCTAGCTCACAATCCCGGAGTGCCGCTTGAAAATGATCGGCAGATTTTGCGAGAACGCCGACCGCGCCATCACCATGTCGCAACCGGCCTCCTGGGCCTTCTGCTTCAATTCAACTTGCACATGTGACAGGTAGCCGATCAGGCTGATACCTTTGGTGTCCGAACTGCCCTTCAGCTTGGTGATCAGCTTGATGGGCTGCACAGTTTCATTGTTCAGATCGAAGATGATTAAGGACGGCTTGCTCTGGGCCTTCTCCAGAACTTCTTTTCCGTCTTTGACGAATTCCAATGCCAGGCCGGCGCGCTTGGCAGCATCGGTGAGTTTGACGGAGAAGAATAAATCGCTAACCACCGCCAGGACTTTTCTCGGCTCCTGTTTCTGCATAGAGATCAAGAGGGCTAAATTCCCAATTCCAATCTGTAATCACCCTGTCTCTGAATATTGAGGTAGGAACGATTGATATTACTCACTTTCCCTATACCAATGCAAGTACGATGAATTA
This sequence comes from Bryobacteraceae bacterium, assembly GCA_035550475.1. Lineage (GTDB taxonomy): Bacteria > Acidobacteriota > Terriglobia > Bryobacterales > Bryobacteraceae > DASZPB01. The sequence continues at coordinate 5,266 of DASZPB010000062.1, forward strand.
TGCCTCTCCACTCCTGGTCGCGGCCGGAAGAGGTCCGCGTCCGTCATCTGGATCTCGATTTGGATGTGCAATTCGATCGTCGAATGCTGGACGGTACGGTTACGCTCCACTTCGAGCGGATGTCAGCCGGAGACTTGATTCTGGATACGCGCGAGCTGATCATCCATTCCGTCGAAAACGCTCTTGGCTTCGAATTGGGTGCAACGGACCCTGTTCTAGGTGCTCCGCTCACCATCCACGTTCCGGATGGCGAGGGCTGGGTCCGCGTAAAATATTCGACGTCGCCTGGGGCATCGGCGTTGCAGTGGCTCGATCCGCAACAGACGGCGGGCAAGACGCATCCGTTTCTTTACTCGCAATCGCAGGCGATTCACGCGCGAAGTTGGATTCCACTACAGGACACGCCGGCCGTGCGCGTCACATTCCATGCGCGCGTGCGTACGCCGCCCGGCCTCCGCGCGGTGATGGCCGCCGAGTTGGACGGAGGCGGTTTTCGAATGACGCATCCCATTCCGTCTTACCTGATCGCTCTCGCGGCAGGAGACTTGGCGTTTCAGCCGCTCGGGCGCCGCTGCGCTGTTTACGCGGAGCCTTCGGTGGTCGAAGCCGCCTCCTATGAGTTCGCCGATACGGAAAGCATGATCGCTGCCGTCGAGGACCTCTATGGGCCGTATCGTTGGGGCCGCTATGATCTGCTGGTTCTGCCTCCCAGTTTTCCCTTCGGCGGAATGGAGAATCCATGCCTCACATTCACGACGCCGACGGTTCTCGCCGGAGACCGCAGCCTGGTTTCGTTGGTGGCGCATGAACTGGCGCACTCGTGGTCCGGAAACCTGGTGACCAATGCGACATGGAGCGACTTCTGGCTGAATGAAGGTTTCACCGTCTATTTGGAGCGGCGCATTCTGGAAAAGGTATACGGCCGGCAACGCGCCGATATGGAAGCTCTGCTGGGACGGCGCGAACTCGATCGTGAAATGGCGACCCTGCCGGAAAGCGACCGCGTGCTGCACCTCCCGCTGGCCGGCCGCGATCCCGATGATGGCTGCACGCTGGTCCCGTATGAGAAAGGCGCGTTATTGCTGCGGACGATCGAGCATGTCGTGGGGCGTGAGCGGTTTGATGCTTTCTTGCGCGGGTACTTCGATCATTTCGCGTTCTGCAGTATCACTACGGCCGAGTTCCTGGATTATCTGAATCGCGAGCTTCCGGAGGTTTCGCGGCGCATTCCACTCGAAGAATGGATCTTCCGCCCTGGTATTCCGGAAGGCGCGGCCGAGCCCGATCCGACCGTCTTCGATGCTTCTCCCGCCGACACCCGCCAGTGGACTACCCACCACTGGCTCCACTTCCTGCGCTCGCTCGACCATCCTGACATGGCCGAGCTTGACCGCAAATACCACTTCACGCAAAGCGGCAATTCCGAAATTGTGCATGAATGGCTGCTCATGGCGGTTCACTGCAACTACGCGCCGGCATTTCCGCGGCTCGAGCAGTTTCTGCTGAGCGTGGGCCGACGCAAGTTTCTCAAGCCGCTTTACACCGAGTTGGCTCGGACACCAGAAGGTCTGGAACTGGCGCGCCGCATTTACGAGAAGGCACGGCCGGGGTATCATGCCATCGCGCGCTCCACGATTGATAGCATTCTTCATCCGGCCACGTAACTTACAGTGTTTCCCGTTTTGCTTCCACGTGCCTGTTCGAGTTATCTTTTCATGCAGAGGATTTGAAGGAGTTTACAAGTCATGAATCAGTTACACGTGGCGGCGCTCATTGCCGCGGTTGTTCTGCCTTTTGGAACGGTCTCTTTGTTCGGCGCACCCGAAATGCCGCAAGCCGGTCAGGAGGCTCCGAACTTCACGCTGCCTTCGCAGGATGGAACTTCGATCAGCCTGAACAGCTTCCGTGGTAAGTGGGTTGTGCTCTATTTCTACCCGAAGGACAACACGCCGGGCTGCACAATCGAAGCTCACAACTTCCAGCGCGACCTGGCAAAGTATGACCAGGAGAACGCCGTAATCGTCGGCGTGAGCGTGGATTCCACGGGCAGCCATCAGGATTTCTGCGCCAAGCAGGGGCTTACGTTTAAGCTCCTCTCGGATACCGGCAAACAGGTAGTGGATCAGTACGGTTCCCTGCGACCGAACGGCATCGCTTTCCGCAATACATTCCTGGTGAATCCGGAAGGAAAGATCGTTAAAGTCTGGACTGGTGTGAACCCTTCGGTTCACAGTGAAGAAGTATTGGCGGCGTTGAGCGGCTTCGAAAAGAAGTAAGCACGTATTCGGAAAAAGCCGCCGCAGCCCGGTTGCGGCGGCCTCCCCTGATCAATCTCCCATGGGCGGTGCGATTTCCACGGCTGCGTGCACGGGGCCCGGCTTCCAGAACAGCATCGTCACGGAAATGGTGAGCACCTGCACGGCGGCGATGAGCGTCACGCACAGCGGCCATCCGCCAAAGTTCCAGAAGTGGCCCGGTATGCCAGCTCCGAAACTTCCGCCAACATAGTAAAACAGCACATACAGCCCTACAGCCGCCGCGCGTGCTTCCCGCGCCACAACGCCGATGTAACTCGATGCCGCCGACTGCGCGACAAACCCGCCGGTGCAAACCAGGGCCAGACCCACCATCACTACAGGCAGACTTCGGACGAGCGTGAGAAGAATGCCCGCGATCGCGCCGGTCAAGGCCGTTGCCAGAGTGAAGCGATGTCCCAGGCGGTCGATCCAGCGGCCCGCGCCGGGAGTAATCGCGGCGCCCACCAGGTAAACCACATAAAGCAGGCCGAGCGCCGATGTGCTGAGGCGGAAGGGCGGAGCAGCGAGATAGAAATTGACGTAAGTGAAGGTGCCCAGCAGGGAAAACAGCAGGCAGAATCCGACGATGTACGTGGCGAGCAGGTGCGAATTCCGCAAGTGCCCCACCGTTGGACGCAAGCTGAATCGGGCGCGCCGGGTGGAACGGCGTCCATGCGGAAGCCAGGCGCGGATCATGAGGCCGCCGGCTAATGTAATCGCCGCGAGCAGAACGAAAGCCCCGTGCCAGGAAGAGTGCGCTGCCACCAGTGCTGAAAGGGTTCTACCGCAGAACCCGCCGAGCACCGTCCCTGTCACGTAGGCCGCCATTGCGGCTCCCACGCCCTCTTCCCATTCATCGTTGATATAGGCGACTGTTACGACGAAGATACCCGGCGTGAAAATCCCTTGCCAGAATCGCCAAAACAGAAGCGTGCCAAGTCCGGCCGAAGTCGCCGCCAACAACGTGGGCACCGCCAGGAGAAAGGCCGCGGGTACGATGATCCGCTTGCAGCCCCATCGATCGGCGAGGATGCCGGCCAACGGCGCGGTGGCCGCTACGGCCAGCGTGGAGACGGTGATGACCAGACTGATGGCCGCAACAGAAACCCGGAATGAATCTGCCAACATCGGGAGAAGCGGCTGCGGCGCATAGAGAACCAGGAACGAGCAGAAGCCCGCGCAGACCACCGCCGCCATGCGTTTCCGTCTTCCCACAGCCATATCAATGTTCTCGATCCCCGGTTGTACTCCCGCGATAGTAGCCATTTGAACTCATTATCAGGAAAAAGCGATAATGTTGTGAAATATATAAATGGCGCATTATTCATATATTGAAAATATGAACGGCGTAGAGCTTCGCCTGCTGCGCTATTTCGTCGCTGTGGCTGAGGAGTTGCACTTCGGACGCGCGGCCGAACGGCTCGGCATCTCACAACCTCCGCTGAGCCAGCAGATCCAGCACCTGGAGAACATCCTCGGCGTCGAACTATTCCACCGGACGAAGCGCCGCGTGCAACTGAGCGAACCGGGCAAAGTCTTCCTGGAACGGGCGCGTTCAGTGCTGGAAGATGCGGCAACCGCGGTGGCCGAGGTCCGCCAGGCGGCTCGCGGCGAAGCAGGCCGTCTGGCCGTCGGCATGGTTCCTTCGGCAACATATGAGGACGTGATTCCAGGCGCAGTCCGGCTCTTCCGCGAGAAATTCCCCGACGTTCAACTGGCGCTGCATGAATGGAACACAGCCGAGCAGGTGGAACTGCTGCGCCGCGGCGAACTGCATGTCGGATTCGTGCGTCCACCGCTGAAAGATGTGGGATTGCGCCTGGAAACCGTCACACGCGATCCATTAATTGCCGCGTTACCCGAAGCGCACCGGTTGGCATCCAGAAAGGTGGTTTCCGTAGGGGATCTGGCCGAGGATGCGTGGGTGATGCTGCCGCCCGATCGGGGCTTGGGCTTTCACGACCTGGTGATCGACGTGTGCCGGGAAGCGGGATTCAGCCCGCGCGTGGCGCAGGAGGCCACGCAGATCCATACCCTGGTTGCGCTGGTGGCAGCGGGCTTGGGAGTAACGCTGGCGCCTGGAGCGGTCAGTAACCTGCGCCGGCGCGGTGTGGTTTACCTGCCCCTGGCTGACGAGGCGCCCACCGCCAGGATTGCGGCATGTTATTTGCAAGGAAATTCGTTGCCCGTGCTGCAGGGATTTCTCCGGGTGCTCCGCCGCGTCGCTCGGACGCCCGCTGGAACGGCTGGCGGATAAGGCTGGCCGGGCATCCGGAACATCCTCGGCGAGAGGCAGTTGACCCTTTGGTTTCAGACTATTAGAATGGTCCATAGGGAACGGTAACTCACAGTCTATGCGAACTCACGCGCCGCTAAAGACTAGACACCAGGAGATTTTGCATTCGATCGTCGGCGAATACATTGAAACCGGCGAACCCGTGGGATCACGCACAATTTCCAAGCTGGGTGGTAATACTCTCAGCCCGGCTTCCATCCGCAACGTGATGGCGGATCTGGCCGAAGAGGGCTATCTTTCCCAACCCCATACGTCGGCCGGCCGGGTGCCCACCGAAAAGGCATTCCGGTTCTATGTTCGCTCGCTGACCGCGGACCGGATTTCCCGGGCGGAATCCGAGCGCCTGCGAAATGAGTTCAGTGCTTTGCATACGGTGGAGGCGCGCGTGATGCGCTCCTGCCATGTGCTGATGGAATTGACCCGCAATGTGGGAATCGCGGCCGCCATTCCACCCCTGGCGCAGGAATTGGACCAAGTGGAACTGGTGCCTCTGGCCGATCAGCGGGTGCTCATGATTTTGGTCACGCGCGATCACATGGTTCGTAACCGCGTGGTGGCGCTTACCGAACCGGTGACCGCGCAAGAGCTCGAATCCATCCGGAATTACGTCAACCACAATTTTAGCGGCTGGCAACTCGGAGAAGCCCGGCGTGAGTTGCTGCGGCGCATGGCTGAAGAACGGGCATTGTACGATGCCGTGATGCGGAAGCTGCAGTTGCTCTATCACAGCGGTTTGCTCGATTCCGATACTTCGCCTGAGGTTCATCTGGAGGGCGCCAGCAACCTACTGGGGCTGGACCTGCACCTGACGCGCGAAAAGACCCGTGAGTTGTTGCGAACACTTGAAGAGAAGAAACGGCTGATCGAGCTTCTGGACCGCTTCCTCGAACAGCCGGCGGGAGAACTGGAAGTCCACGTGGGCTTGGAAGAGGCGCACCCGTCGATGAAGGACTTGGCGCTCATCGGGATGACTGTCCGGATGGCGAGCGGACTACCGGCCAAAGTGGCTGTGCTGGGGCCGATGCGGATGCAGTATGAAGCCGTAATGGCCGCTGTCTTACAGACGAGCCGGGCGCTCGAAAGCGCGTGGTTTTGACCTGTTTGCTAAGCTAAAAGTAGTGAGCAGCCAGAAGCCTGATCGAGATCTCTCTGAAATGTCACCCGAGGAAAACGTCCCGGCCGAAACCTTGGAAGGACGCCTTGCGGCCCTCGCCGCGGAGCGCGATCAACTCGTTACGGAAAAGGCCGAACTCCATGATCTGCTGCTGAGAACGCGCGCCGAATTCGATAACGCGCGGCGGCGCGTGGAGCGGGAACGCTCGGAATTTCTGCAATTTGCAGCCATGGAACTGGTGCGCGACCTGTTGCCGGTACTGGACGATTTCGAAAGAGCCCTCAAGGTGGAGTCAGCCGACAAGGAATACGCCAAGGGAGTGGAGCTGATCTACCAGCGGCTGTACGACACATTGAAGAAACTGGGATTGGAGCCGATCGAAAGCAAAGGGAAGCCGTTCGATCCCAACCGGCACCAAGCGGTGGAACGCGTCCAGACCAAAGACGCGGAAGACCAGACTGTTCTGGACGAGTTTCAGAGGGGCTATAATTTCAAAGGTAGGCTTCTCAGACCTGCGATGGTGAAAGTCGCGGTTCACCCATAAAGCATCCGGTGTCGAAGAGAGATTATTACGAAGTGCTTGGTGTCGGCCGGGAGGCTGACGACCAGCAGATCAAGAGCGCGTACCGTAAGCTCGCTTTGAAGCATCATCCTGACCGGAATCCGGACGACCCGGCGGCGGAGGAAAACTTCAAAGAAGCTTCCGAAGCCTATAGTGTGCTGAGCGACGCCCAGAAACGCGCGGCGTACGATCGCTACGGTCACGCCGGGGTGCAAGGCGCGGCCGCTCAAGGATTCAACCCTGACGCATTCGCGGATTTCGGCGATATTCTGGGCGATTTCTTCGGTTTCGGCGATCTGTTCGGCGGCGGCGGACGGCGTCGCAGCCGGGCGCAGCGCGGAGAAGATATCCGCTTCGATCTGGAGATCAGCTTCGAGGAAGCAGTTTCCGGAATGAGCGCGGATATTCAGGTGCCGCGCATGGAGCGCTGTGACCGGTGCAGTGGAACCGGGGCGGAGCCGGGCAGTTCGGCAAGCACGTGTCCTACTTGCAACGGCCGCGGCGAAGTTCTCTACCAGCAGGGCTTTCTCTCGATCCGCCGGACGTGCAGCACCTGTGGCGGATCCGGCCAGATCATCCGGAATCCTTGCGGCCAGTGCCGTGGAAACGGATACCGGCAGGTGCAGCGCAAGCTCAAGGTGAACATTCCGGCGGGAGTGGATGACGGCACGCGGCTGCGCTTGGCTCATGAAGGGCAGCCGGGAGCCAATGGCGGTCCTTCGGGCGACCTGTATGTTTTCCTGAAAGTGCGCGAGCATGCTTTCTTCGAGCGCCACGAGCAGGACCTGCACTGCACGGTGCCCATCAATATCGCGCAGGCGGCGCTGGGCTGCGAAATCGAAGTGCCGACGCTCGACCATCCTCACAAACTCAAGATTCCGGAAGGCACACAGAGCGGCGCGCAGTTCCGTTTACGCGGGAAAGGAATTCCCAAGCTCAGTGGCGGCGGCCGCGGCGATATCTTTGTCCATATCGAAGTGAAAACTCCATCGCGACTGACGCGCGATCAGCGAAAGCTGATGGAGCAATTGCGCGACACACTGCCCGTGGACAACGCGCCGGCCGAAAAAGGCATCTTCGAAAAAGTCAAAGACTACTTCATGTAGCGGGAACGCCGTAGCAGGCAGCGCAGCTACGGAAGGTGCTGCTCCAGCCAGCTCAGCATCGTGAGCTGGCGTTCCAAATCACCATTTCGCACTTCTAAATTGACGTAGCGCACACCGCGCGCGGTCGCCAGCCGCGAGAGTGACCCATCGTCCTCCTTGGGGCCATGTTGCTGTAATAGAGCGTTGTAGGGGGACGAGGCCAAGATCTTGTAGTCGTTCGGATCCGTGCACAGAAAGAAGGCGTGAAGGTTGCCGGGATCGCGGATGGATATGGCGTCACTGATGGGTTTCTCATCCGCCAGCGAGTAATCCTCGGAGTTATTGTGCAGTGCCACAAGCAAGCCGCGGCCGGGCGGAAAAAGCGCCCGCACGAGCCTGGGACGGCCGCGGTCTAATTCGTCGAGTGCATGGCGGATCTGTTCCGGCGTCCACTTCGGATTCAGCTCTTTCAGGTTGGCTTCAGCTCCCACGCGCGAGAACATGCGGTTGGGGTCGATTTCGCCGGAATCGATGGGAACGTTGCGGGTGTGGCCCTCGATGAGATAGGCCACGCCATGATAAGTCTTCATGTGCCGCGTCAGCACCTCGCGGGAGGTTTCTTCGTTGCCGTGGATGAATAAATAGCGCCGAGAGGAGCGGCCGTGCCGGATGATGCAGAAGCGCGCGCCGGCGAGGCTGATGTGCCGCGGCCGCCAGAAAAAGGGAAACCATCCAAAGGCCAGAAACTCGCGCCGGGACCAGCGCGCTGCCTGCGTCATTCCGTCTCTTCCCCAGCAGCCTTCTTGTGCTTCGGCTTCCGGCGGGATGACTTTGGTTCGATCGGCTTCGCGCCTGGGATGCGGCCCACTCTCTCCCGTGCGATGGCCTTCACTTCCTTCCCCAAGTCAAACTTTTTCCTCTTTTTCTTCGCCGCCAAGCATCCTCCGAACCGCCGCCGCCAGCATCTCCGGTGAAAAAGGCTTGTGCAGAAACAGGACTCGCCCAGGCGCGACGGCTTCCAGCACACCCATATCCACAGGATACCCGCTTGCCGCAATCACGCGCAGCGCAGGGCTTGTAGCGAGCGCCCGCTCAGCCAACTCTTCCATACGCATCCCGGGCATCGTGGCATCAATCACCGCCAGGGAAAAACCCTGAGGATCGGATCCCAACATTGCCAAAGCCCTTTCGGTGCTTGCCGCGGTGAAAATGTCATACCCGATGCGTTTCAGGTAGACGCTCATCATCTTGAGAAGTGAGGGTTCGTCGTCAACGATAAGGATCTTCACGGCGGAAGGGCCCATGATTCAAAGTTGTATGATCGCCGTATGAAATTCTATACCGAATACTTAACGTTCAAGACTGCTAATCACCGCGACTACATAAATGTTACTCCACAAGTGGAGAGCGTGCTTCAAAAAAGCGGAATTCAGGAGGGGATGATCCTGGTTTCGGCCATGCACATCACCGCCGGCGTTTGGGTCAATGACGCCGAAGACGGACTGATCGCCGATATCGATGAATGGCTGGAGAAACTAGCGCCATTCCGTAAGGACTACCGGCATCATCGTACCGGCGAGACAAATGGTGATTCGCATTTGAAAAGCCTGCTGGTTCATCACGAGGTGATTGTGCCGGTGACCAAAGGAAAACTGGATTTCGGCCCGTGGCAGCAAGTCTACTATGCGGAATTCGACGGCCAGCGCTCCAAACGGGTCATCATCAAAGCCATGGGAGAGTGATCTGAAAGGAATCGAGCGGCCGCGGCATTCCACCAGAGGAGAAAGCAGGCGGGGAACAACGGACCGGTAACCCGCCGTCTAACAGACTATGAAACACACGCTGCTTGCAGCCCTCTGGAGCGCTACTTTGTTAAACACCACTATGTTGAGTACGGCTTTGTTGAGCACCGCGATCGCGCCCTGCGCGGAACTTCCTGTACGGCAAATCATCTTGTACAAGCACGGAGTAGGCTACTTTGAACGATCCGGGACTCTCGGGCCGGGCGAATCCGCGCGCCTGGATTTCAACGCGGCGGAAATGAACGATGTTTTGAAATCGCTGACGATTGACGAGCGCGGCGGCGGCAAAGTGGCAGGCTTGCGCTACGATTCGGCAGACCCACTCAGCCACAAGCTGAGCGAATTCCCGTTCCGCATCGGCGATGCGCAGCCGCTGAGTGGGATGCTCGACCAACTGAAGGGCGCGCGCATCGAGCTGAAGTTTGGGAACGAGACGGTAACCGGCGCGATTGTGAACGGCCGCCTCGTGGCCGGAAGCGAGCGTCAGCCGGAGCGCGAACAATTGACTTTACTGGTGGATAGCGGCGAGTTACGCAACGTGGATTTGAGCGCGGCCAGCGGCATCCGGTTCACCGATCCGCAGTTGCAGGATCAATTCAAAGATTATCTGGCCGCGATGGCGGCCTCGCGATCCAAAGAAAAGCGCAGCGTGTACATTGATTCCACTGACGCGAAGCAGCGCGACATCACAGCCAGCTATATGGTCCCCGCGCCGGTGTGGAAGTCGAGCTACCGGCTCATCTTTGGCGCAAGCGGGCAGCCGACGCTAGAAGGTTGGGCCATCGTAGACAACACGACCGGAGAAGACTGGAACAAAGTGCAGCTTTCGCTGGTCTCCGGCCGGCCGATTTCTTTCATCACACAGCTTTATGCGCCGCGTTACGTGAATCGACCCTCCGCCGAACTGCCGGACGACCGGGCGGCTGCGCCGGTGATTCACGACGCAGCATTTGGAGAGAATCTGCAAGCTTCGGCGGGCCTCGCGCCCCAGTTCCGCGTGGGCTCCGGCGGTGTGATCGGAGGAGTCGCAGGTGGAGTACCTGCCGCGATGCCCCCCGCCCCGCCGGCGATGGCAAAGGCGGAGGTTCGCGATCACTGGTTCGCTTCGCCGAGTTCGATCCAGGTGGATGCTTCGGGCGCGGAACTTGGCGATCTGTTTGAATATCGCATCGGCGCGCCCGTGACCATTCGGAAGAGCGAATCCGCCATGTTGCCGTTTCTGCAGCAGCCCATTGAAGCACGCAAATTGCTGATCTACTCCGAGCGCGGCTCTCAGCACCCGACCAACGCCGCAGAACTAACCAACACCAGCGGCAAGACACTCGACGGCGGGCCCATCACAGTGTATGACGGCGGCGCCTATGGCGGTGAAGCTCTGATGGAAACGCTGAAGGCCGGCGACAAACGGCTCATCAGCTACGCCGTGGATCTGGGCACGCGGATCACGGAAGTTTTTGACAGCAAGGCGGCGATTGTGCGGGAAATCCACGCCAACCGTGGCATTCTCACGACAAAACTGGCAGCGGAAGAAACCCGCACGTATACAGTCCGCAACGTGGATCAGAAAGCCAAGACACTCATCATCGAGCATCCTCTCCGCCCGGGCTACGAACTGCTCAACCAGAAGCCATCCGAGAAAACCGCCAACGCCTATCGATTTGAAATCAAGTTGGGACCGAACGCGACCGAGAGGTTCCCCGTTTCCCAAGAGCGTATTTACGACCAGACCTATTCACTCAGCAGCCTGACACCGGACGTGCTGGTCACTTATGTCCACAACAAAAGCCTCAGCGACGCGGCGCGCAAGCAGCTTCAGCAGGTGGCCGACAAAAAGGCGCAGGTGACGGACAACACCGAATCGCTTCAGGATTTGGAGACTCAAGTCCACAGCCTGACATCTGACGAAGACCGCATCCGGCGCAACATCGAAAGCTTAAGCCGCGTGAGCGGGCAGCAGCAACAAGTGCAGAACTACGCGCGCCAGCTCGATTCGCATGAGCAACAACTGGCCGGGCTGCGCGACCGCCAAGCGGAGTTGCAAAAGCAACGGACAGCGCTCGAAGGCGAGTTGAACAAGATGATGCTCGCGCTGTCATTCTAATTACTTCGGCAAGCCGGCGGAGAGCTTCAGGTGAGAACTGCCTTAGGCTTTTTCCGCCGGCCCTTGCAAGTGCTGCGGCATCAGGGTGGAAACTCCCGCGATGAGCTTCACCGGTTTGGATGTAATCTGGACTCGCGCCGGCTTCAAGCCATCGCGTCTGGCGGTTACCGTAATCACTCCGGCGGCGAGCGTGGAGCGCACGGAAACGCGGTTGATGCCGCATTCGGTGTTCAGGTAGAGATTGTTGGTGGAATCGATTTTGCCGCTGTTGTAACCGCCGCGCCAGATTCCCGGACCCGAAATCGCAAAGTCCACGCGCGCATCATCGGTAGGAACGCGTTCGCCCTTGGCATCCACTACTTCGAAATCGATGAGTGCGACGTCCTGGCCATCGGCCTGCAATCCCAGCGGGCCGACTCTGGGCGTCAACCGAATCGATGCCGGCGGTCCGGCCGTGGTCAATTCCTCCTGTGCCACAATTTTTCCGTTATTCCGACCGACTGCTCGCAGACTCCCCGGAACAAACTCCACATCGGGAAAGGCGAAGACGTATCCATTGGCCGGATCGGAATTCACGCCGAGTGCCTTGTGGTTGAGGAAGAGTTCCACCGATTGAGTATTGGCGATGACATAGATGGTCTTCATCGTCTTCTTCGCATCGGGACCCGTCGGATAACTCCAGTGCCCCAGGATGTGAAGGTCGGGCCGCGCGTTCTGCATCACGCGATGCGCGAAGTAAATCTCCTTCGGCAAACGAACGGCGTCCACCTTGCCGCTGACGCGCGCGACTTCGCTCGAATCCTGACGCCCGTCCGCATCCGAATCGGAGAAGTAAATCGACGCGTAGCCCGACCATTTCGAATGCGCTTTGTCCTTGTTGGAGATGCGATTCTGCCAGTATGCCCAATAGCGCTTGACCGAGGCCAGAGCAAAGCTTTCCGACGTGTACTGATAAGTGTCTTTCGGACCTTTCTTGAAACCGAAATAGGGCGGCGAGTAGTCGTCCCAGAAACGGCGCGCGCCTTCATCACGGAAATCCTCGGTCTCGATCAGCGGCGCGCGGTCACGCCGATCGGCGCTGTATCCACGAAACATGGCGCTCGGGCCGGATAACTGGTCCGTCTGCGGTGCCTGGCCAATCATCACGCCGAAGTATTCCGCAATGGGGGTGATGGCGGTGTTGGCGGCTACGTTGTCATTGCCGCGCGCGCCGATGACGCGGCCGCCGTGTGGGTCCCACTGCTCGCGCAGCGCAACCATCTGCTCCATATGCTCCACCGTGATCACGGTGTTGCCTGCCTCCCAGAACAGGATACTCGGATTGTTGCGGAAATAAATCATGGAATCGCGCATCACTTCAAGCCGCTGCTCCCACTGGCGGCCCTGCACGTCCCTCTCTTTATCGCCTGCCGGACAAACCTGAACGATGCCGTACCGCGCCATGGAATCAGCGTCGACGCGCTGCGGCGAAATATGCATCCAGCGGATGTAGTTGGCGTCGCAGTCCCGGATCAGCTTGGCATTGAAGTCATGCATCCAATCCGGATACGCTTGTCCCAGACCGGCCCACTCGTTACTGGCGCGCTGCGCGAAGCCTTTCAGGTAGACGAACTGGTCGTTGATATAAACGCCGCCCGTGCCGGCGCCACCCCGGAACTCCGTTTTGCGGAAGCCGGTGACAGTCCGCTCCACGTCGACGGTCTTCCCGTCCACCTGCAGGACGGTGTAGACATCGTAAAGGTAGGGATCTTCGGTGCTCCAGAAGTGGGTAGCCTTCAACGCGCCGCTCGCCAACAGCACGGTTTTGGCGCCATCGGCAATCTCGACTGGCTTGCTCTGGAACCGCGCGCGAACCTGCCCGCTATGGTCGACAATTACGGCCGACACTTCGACCTTGGCGCGACTGCCGGAGGAGTTGTGCACTTCCGATTCGACTGTCACGTCGGCGGTCTTTTGCGGAATGTCAAAATTCGCCGCATGGACGTAAACACCAGTGCTTTCGAGGCCATAGTAAAGCGGCAGCGTCTGATAGATTTTGCCCGTGACGTGCAGCCGGACGTGCCGGTTGATGCCGCCGTAATCGGGGTTGAAGTCGTTGGCGTTCCATTCGAACGTGGTGCCGGTGGCGCGCTCGGCATAAGTGGTGCGGTTGTCAACCTTGACCGCAAGAACGTTCTCCTGGTCACCGAAGTGGACGGCATCGGAAATATCAAGGCCGTATGCGGTGATTCCGTTCTCATATAGCCCAATCTCTTTGCCGTTCAGAAAAATGTCGCCCGCCTGGCGCATGCCTTCGAATTCCAGAAAAATCTTGTGGCCGGAAAACCGGGATGGCAGCTTGAAGTGTTTGCGATACCAGGAGAGCCCCTTGTAAGTGCCGCGGTCGCCGCCGCTGTGAGAGATGATCTCGCGGAATGAATCGACGTCGTTAAAAGTATGCGGCGTGCTGATGGTGGTCCAGTGAGAATCGTCGAAGGCAGAAGCCTCGGCGCCGGGCACATCCTCGCGGATGAATTTCCAGTCCAGGTTGAAATTCAGTTTGGTGCGAGGGGAGGGGGGCGGAGTGTAGCGATTCGCTGCGAGCGCGGCGCCGGCGGCGGTGAAGACACCGGCAGCCGCACTTGTCTTGATGAAATTGCGTCTGGTTAAGTCCATTTCGGGTCTCTGAGGTGAGTGCCCTCTGAGCTGACTATATCACCCGGTAATTGTTGAGCCCGATTAGCTGTTAATGAAAATCGTGGGACCCGGCCGTGGCGCCCGCGCGCAAGGCCTCGATGCGACCGGCTTTCACCGAGATCACACCATCCAGATTTTGCAGGATGCCTTCAATGAACAGGAAGGACTCCGTGAGCACTTCAAACTTGTAGCAGTCGAACCGGTCAGGCGTAATGATCACATTCATGATGCCTGTCTCATCCTCCAGGCTCAGGAAGACGAATCCTTTGGCCGTTCCCGGACGCTGGCGTACGATCACCGAACCGGCAATACGCACCAGGCGTGATGCCGTTCGATTCATACCGGCGCGCAGCTTGCCTTCGATGTTACGCATTCGCTTTTCCGAACGTTTGAAACCGAAGGCGCGGCGCAACTCCTCGGCTTCGCCGCGCCGCGCTTTCCTGCACGCATTCCAGCATCAGAGAAGCGCAGGTATTGGCGTTGGACTGCTGCGCCACAGCCACCAGAACCGTCGGAGTATATTCGATCGCACGCCGCAGGCGGAACCACGAAGTCAACGAAATGCGGCGGGCGGTGGTGGATGGCGTATCCCCCAGATCCATGGCCACAAGGCCGAAGCCCCCGCCCTGGATGAGCAGGTCCACCGTCTTGAGCGCGTGCTCGGCATTATGGGCGCAGCGAACCCAGAGAAGGCGTCCCAAACGCACGCCGGCCGGCGGCGGAGACGGGGTCAAAAGCATCCTCGGCATCCACCGAGGCGCAGAATTCTTCACGAGCCGTTGCTTCGGCAATGGTGGATACAAGTAAGCTGGTGCGCCCGGAGGAGGCCGGGCCGAAGATTTCCGTAAGACAGCCGCGCGGCAAACCACTAGTGGCCAGATCCACTTCCGACACGCCGGTTCGAACGGTTTGGGGAACTGGGCGCTCTTTCCAGCCGAGCGGGGATTCGAGGAGAGATTGCAATTGAGGGTTTAAAAGCGCCGCGGCTATATTCGTCTTTTATTCGCCTTACAACTATACTTTTACAGGAAGGGGATACCGGGTGTCAAGTTAACGCTGCCAAGTCTGCACCTCGTGTGATACCGGTGGTTGTAGAGGGAAGAAATGGCCGCTGCGAGACGGGCTCTGGCGGACTGCCTTCCACGGAGGACGCGCCTCTGGTTCCGCCCGGATCGCAGACACTTTGGCGGCTTGCACGATCATCAGGAAACGCGCAGGCGCCAGAAGGAGTGAGGGCGATGAACAAAAATGACATAGAGCCCAGCCTCAACGAAGATGGTGCGTTCCACGAGGAACCGGCACAGGCCGTCAAAGAGGTTGTAGCCTGGCAACTCACCGAGGCCATGAGAAGAAACAGAATCTCGAAAGCACACATGGCCAGGTTAATGAAGACCAGCCGCACCCAGATCGACCGTCTTCTCGATCCGAAGAATGACATCACCCTGTCCAGCCTGCAACGAGCGGCCGCCATTCTGGGCCGCCGCCTGACCATCGATCTGGTATAGGGCTCGGCTTGCCACAACCGCTGTGCGGCGAATCAAAACCGGAAAGCCCTGGCAGAGGTGTATTCTGGTGCTACCCATGCGAATACTCATCTGTACAGGGCTGCTTCTGTTTAGCATCATGGCCCCGTGCTGGGCTGTTTCGATTGAGCAATACGGCTCTCACGATTTCGCGTTCCCTGCCTCGGCCGGCGGCAATCCGTTTGACGTCGAACTGGCGGGCGAGTTCACGGGTCCTGGAGGCGTACATCTGAGAGTGCCGGGATTCTACGATGGCAGCGGCGTTTGGAAGATTCGCTTCTCGCCGGTTGCACTGGGGCAATGGTCCTTGCGCACCGTTTCACGCGTAGTGGCTCTGAATGGCCGTACGGAGACTGACATTCAATGCGTGCCGAATCGCCATCCGGCTATTCACGGCGGCCTGCGCGTGGATCCGAGGCATCCGCACCATTTCGTTTATGAAGACGGCACGCGCTACTTTCTCATGGGATACGAAGCCGACTGGCTTTGGGCCGTCGATATGCAAGACCCCGAGCGCGCGAAGATGCACAAGCTCATTGACCTGATCGCCTCGCGCGGCTTCGACCATGTACTGGTGAATGTTTATGCGCATGACACAAGCTGGAGCCCGGGGCATCAGGACCCCTGGGATTACGGCCCGCCGGCGATGTTTGCCTGGGAGGGTACGAACGAAAAGCCGGATCATTCGCGACTGAATCCGAAATATTTCCAGTTATACGACGGCATGATGGAGGCACTGCGCGACAGGGGAATTGTGGCGCACCTGATGCTGAAGGTCTACAACAAGATGGTCAATTGGCCCGCACCGGGAAGCACGGATGAAGAGCGCTACTTCCGCTATGTGACGGCGCGCTATGAGGGCTTCTGCAACGTGGTGTGGGACTTCGCCAAGGAGTCCTACCATGAGAAGGACAAGGTTCTGCAGAAGCGGCTGATTGATCTGATCCGCTCGAATGACGCTTACCACCGCCTGACCACGGCGCACGACAATGACGTCTATGACTGGGATCCCGCGCTGAACTCCGATCTGGATTTCCGCTCTGACCAGCAGCATACCGATTGGCCGCAAATGATTGCCTTCGACCGCAATCTGAGGCAGTGGCCAATCGTCAACGTGGAGTTCGGATATGAGCGCGGCGTGGACGACTTACCGACCTACCACAAAAAGCAGGACTGGCAGGAGGTACTTCGCCGCGCCTATCTGATTTATCTGGCTGGCGGCTACGCGTCATATTACTATTCGAATACCGCGTGGGATCTGGTCAAGATCGACCCCGAACCTCCAGGAATGAAGCGTTTTCAATTGCTCAAAGACACTCTTTCCGCGCTTCCCTATTGGCGAATGGCCCCACACAACGAACTGGCCGTGGGCGGTCCTTGCCTCGCGATACCTGGAAGCGTGTATGCCTGTTACGCCGAGGGTGCGGACCTCACCCTGAACCTGACGGCGGTTGAGGGCGCCGCTTTGGGCGTATGGGTTGATACCTGGAACGGCATGCGCCAGGAACAGCCGATCGGGCGCAGCGCCGTCTTCACGCTGGCGAAGCCCAAATCCTTCGGCGAAGCGCCGGGCTTGCTGATTGTGCGTGCAGGCGCCCAACCGTAAACCCTCGCGGCGAAATTCACGCCTTGACCGGGATTAGTTTCTTGACGAACGCCGGGTCAAATTCCAGTCCGAGACCAGGGCCGGTGGGTAGTTTTAGCACGCCGTTCTTCACGATGAAATTTGGCGAATACCAAGGCTGTGGTTTCTGCGGAGCGCGCCAGGCATACTCCATGAACGGCCCGGTGTTGGGAGTGGAAGCGGCGAAGTGGATGATATTGACCGATGCGGCTCCGGTCTGCGTGTTGTGGGGCACGATCCACATGTTGTTGGCATTTCGCGCCATACGGGCGACGCGCGCCGCACGCACGAATCCGCCGTTGTAGTTGAGGTCGGGCTGCACCACATCCATCACGCGGTTTTGAATCATCCAGTAGAAGAGCCAGAGACTGGAATCCTGTTCTCCGAAAGCCAGTTTCAAGGAAAGCGCGTCGGCCACTTTTTTGGTTTCGCTCAACTCTTCCCAAGGGCACGGCTCCTCAAACCAGACGAATCCGTTGTCCTGCAGCATCTTGCCGACTTCAATACCCTTGGCCGCGTCATAGGAACCATTGGCATCGGCGTAGAGATTCACTTTGCCGCCGAGATTTTTGCGGGCCAATTGAATGATCTTCTCCGTGCGTCCTGGATAGGCGTCTTTGTTGGAGCTCATGCGACCGCCGATCTTGAACTTCACGGTCTTCGCGCCAGTGACTTCGACACCTTGCGTGTAAATGGCGACCTCGCGTTCGGCCGTGGTGTCGCGCTGCGAACCTGATAGATACACCGGGATCTCTTTACGAAGCACGCCGCCCATCAGTTCAGCAGCAGGCTTTTCCGCCGTTTTGCCTAACAAATCGAAGAGGCTCTGCTCTACATACGCCACGGGGCACCAGAACGCCTGCCCGGCGACCTTGTAGTTGGCGTGGTAGACGCCATCCACCAGAGTCTCCAGATCCCGCGCGTCCTTGCCGAGATAGAACGGAATCACCATTTTGAGCAGGATTGGAATGTATTCCTCAACATTCTTGGTCTGCGCAATGCCGGTGACGCCGTCGGCGGAACGCGTGCGAACGAAATATTGGCGTCCAGACCGCAGCAGTTCGATGGAAGCGATTTTAACGGGATTCTTGAAGAACCGATGAAGATTGAAGACAGGTTTCGAAAAATCCGGCAGCGGTGATTCCATGCCGGGAGCAGCCAGCGCTCGCGTCAGTGGATGTGCCAGCATTCCCGCGCCTGCCGAGCTCATTAAAAAATTGCGACGATTCATGCCATTCCTCCTTTTCGACCGCAGCTTATCACATGCTCATTCAGTGACTCAGGCGTGACAGGGTTTGAGCGACTTCGGGATGCTTGCCGCCAGCGAGATCGACGGCTGTTTGCGCTTCGGCGCGAGCTTCGTCGAGACGTCCGGCAATCTGTAGAATCTGCGCCAGCATCCAATGCGGCTTGTACCAGCGCGGCGCGGCTTTCACGGCTTGGCGCAGGCTCGCCTCGGTATGGGCAAAATCATTGCGCGAAGCGTAGAGCGCGGCCAGGTTGTACCAAGCGTCGTACGGATCTTCGGACGTGCGGACAGCATTCTGCGCCGCAAGCATCGCTTGTTGGGAGGCAGCCCATCGATCGGTGAGATTGTTAGTGCGGGCACCCGCCTGGGCGACGCTGCGTGAATACCAGAGGTCGGCGGGCATGCCGAGCGATGCGGCACGTGGGTAGAGAACAGCGGCATCACGGATGCGGCCCTGGTTGACCGCGCGATGTACGGCTTCGAGTGAACCATCTGCCGCCACAAGACGGATGCCAAAGAAGACCAGCAGTGCAGCCACTGGAATGGCAACAGGAAGGGCCAAACGCCGTGGTGGAAGCGTCGGTGGAGTTTCCACCAGGACCAGCATCAGGAAAAAATAGAGCAAGGTGACAGCGACAAATGCGGTGAACTGCTGGGCGACGATGGCACCAACGAGAGAAGCTCCGATAACAGCCGAGGCGAATGCATCCTGCTTGCTGCCGCGCTGTGCCATCCACAAGCCATAAATACAAAGACCAAGCCAGATCGCCAGGCCGGGTATACCTTGCGATACCAGTGCGTCGAGGAACAGGTTGTGCGGTGATTCGTGATGGAAGTCGGGATAAGCACGCGCCAAGGCCTTCGATTCGTAAGCCGGAAAAGCCGCGGTGAATACTTCGGGGCCAAATCCGGCGGCCGGCCGATGGATCGCCATACCAATCGAATCTCGCCAGAGCCGAAGACGCGCGCCTCCCCAGACATCTTCAGAGGCCCAACGCAGCCGCGCCCGCACCTGTTGGCCCGGTGGTGTAATGATCAGCAGGATCAGCACGACTGCGAGCGCTGCCGCCGGCGCGACTAAGCGGCGCCAAGGCGGACGCCGCCGCCAGAGCAGATATAGGGAGCCACAAGCTACGGCCACCAGCGCTCCGCGTGTTCCGCTGAGGACGATTCCGAGGAGCGCCATGCCCGCGGAAACGCCGCCTACCACTTTCCAGATTCCTTTTTCTGTACGCTCCAGAAAGAGGCCCGCAAAAAATACGAAGACCAGCCAGTTGGCGAAGTAACTGGCGTGGCCCAGTGTAGCGGGCGGTCTCACAATTTCCCATTTGCCTTCACCCACGCGGTAAGCCGCCGATGGCAACAAAGGATCCCAGCCGAAATACTGCAGGATTCCGTAAAGTGCGATCGGAACGCCAGCAGCGGCCATGGGGCGGAATATCTGCTTCGGAGTAAAGCCTCGGGATGCGGCGGCCGCGGCCAACACGAGCACGGCAAGCTGCGGAATCAGTCCCAAGCGCCGCCACGAAGACCCCATCAACGAGAGCAAAGGATGAGCCGACACCAAGGTCGAAATGATGAGCGACAATGCTTCGGCGGCAAGCAGCCATGCGAGCCATTTGCGCTGCCGCAGCGCGCGCCAATCGACGAAAACTGTAGCGGCGGCGGCGCCGAGCAGGAGCACTGCAATCTTGGGAGTAACGTCGTAGTAAAACAACACCCCAGGGAGAATTAACAAGGGCAACAAAATCACTACGAGCGGCACTACAAGTGGCATACTAGGGGCTAAAGTACCCGTAGAAGGGAACTGAGCGGGCTATCATGAGCCAGTCCTTCGATCTTTCCGAGTATCTCACACACCTCCTGGCGAAGAGACGTTTCTTGTTACTCTCGTGCGGAGTCGCGGTGGCGCTGACACTGATTGTGAGCGCGGTGATGCCGAAGCGTTATACGGCGGTCAGCCGCATCATGATCGATCCACCAGCGGGAAATGATGTGCGGGCCGCGACGGCGGTAAGTCCCATTTATCTCGAGTCGCTCAAAACTTACGAAATCCTGGCAGCCAGCGACGACATGTTTCTGGAAGCGGCGAATCACTTCAGATTGCGCTCTGGTTCTGAGTCGATCGAAAAGCTGAAGCGGTCTGTATTAAAGATTGAGATCCCGAAGAACACGAAAGTTCTCGAAATCAGCGTGACGCTGAGCGATCCGAAGAAGGCGCACGCGCTGGCTAATTACATTGCGGACGAAACCGTGCAGCGGAACCGCGCGGCGAATCAGGCTTCCAGCGCGGAGATTCTGGCCGAAGCCGAAAAGCAACTCGCGCCGGCCGAGGCGAAATTCGCCGCCGCGGAACGGGACTGGCAGAAGACGAGTATTGCTGAGCCGGTGGATGCGCTGCAAAGCCAGATCGAATCGGACCAGAATCGCCTGGAGACGATGCAGACGGATTTGGGCGATCTGCAACTGGTGCGGACCGATTTTGAATCGCGCGGCAATACGTTGAGCGCCGCGGAACAGGCCAACTTCCACAGTGTCATAAGCCGCATGGAACGCTTGCGTTCCGATATCGCCGCCACCCAAGCTCAGATTGACAAGGCGAGCGCACTGCTGGCCGCGCGCACGGTCCGGCGCGAAGAAGCAGAGAACCGCCGCAAAGATGCCGATGCCGCATTGAAGGCGGTGCAAGCGCACGTACGGGATCTTCGCGCGGGAGTGGGCTTCCAGGGCGAGCGCTTGCGCATCGTGGACCCCGGGATCGTCCCGGAGCGGCCTTCATCGCCACAGATTCTGTTGAATGTCGTGTGCGCGTTTCTTGCAGCACTCATCGCGGCACTGCTCTACGTGAGCTTCACGTTCGCATATGGCAGCGCCCGCTCGGCTCCGCGTGAATACACCAGGACCTTCCGATGATCGCGCGGGCGGCGCGGGACACGCGCTGGGCGGCCGCAGCGATTGTAGGCTACGCCACACTATTGGGCGTCGTACCGAACACAAACGTCCGGTTGCTCCTGGCCGGCTTGCTGGTAACTGCCGCGGCCTTGCTGTTCCTGCTCTCCTCCGGCTCCCGCTGGATTCCGGTATTCTTCGCCACTGCGCTGCTGCTCCCGCCGCTGCCGCTGGCATTCGGTGATTCGGGGCCGCACGTCTGCATTCTGCTCGCGGCGGTGGGACTGCTAGTAGGCTTTCTATGTCCTGGCAAGTGGAAGCTGCGGATGGATTTCCTCGGTAGTGCAACCATCCTGCTATTCGCGGCTCTGGCGGTGAGCATCCCTGTAGCGGCTTGGTTTTCGGGCGTGAACATCGCCGTGGGCACGGCGGCTCGCGTGTTGCTGTTCGGCATCTCTGTCTACCTGCTGTTCTACACAGCTTACGGACCGGCTTCGGCGGATTGCAGCCGGTTGCTGTTTGGCCTTGCCGTGGCTTCGGCTGCATTTGCGTGCGTCGATTTCTATTTTCAGTTTCCGGCGCCCGCCGGATTCGGGCCGCAATTCGTGTGGCTCGATAGCGGAGTCTACCGGCGCGCGCAAGGCATCTTCTACGAGGCCAGCACGCTGGGGAATTTCTGCGCGTTCTTTCTGGTGATGATCGCGGTAATCCTTTCGCGACCGAAGGCCGAGCGGCGCATCGCCCGCACTGCTCTGATTGTGGGAGGAGCGGTGCTGGGAATGGCGCTCGTACTCTCTTATTCGCGCGCGTCCATACTGACGGTGCTGGTTGCCGTCGCGGTACTGCGCGCCCGATCCCGCCGCAAGCTGCGCTGGAAACCGGTGTTTGCCGGAGCGGCGATTGCGTTGGCAGTGGGCCTGATTATCTTTCCGACCTTCGTACAACTTTCGTGGGATCGTGCGTATGCTTCGCTGGTCTACTTCCGGACTTATCCGGAAGCGGTGCTCTCCGGCCGGCTCAGCAACTGGCAGGCGCTCGGGGAATATGTTGTTCATAACCCGCAAAATCTGTTGCTCGGTATAGGGTACAAGACGCTGCCGTATACGAACATCACCGGCAATCCGATTGTCGCCGACAACATGTACCTGAGCATGCTGGTGGAGACCGGGCTGGTGGGCTTGGCGGCGCTTCTCTTGTTTCATGCGGCCGTGCTGCGCACAGGACTGCGGGCCGCGCGCAGTTCCAACCCGCGCGCGGTTTTCTTCGGCCTCTGGATTTTCTGCTTCTGGGTAGGTCAGATTCTGCAGATGTTTTCGGGCGATCTGCTAACCTACTGGCGCGTCCTACCGGTATATTTCTGGGTGCTCGGAATGGCGGAGCGCACGTCGCATGAAGATCCTGTTCCTCGATCAATTTAGCGACTTGGGCGGAGCCCAGCAGTGTTTGCTCGATCTGCTTCCGGCCATTCAGGAACAGGGTTGGGAAGCAATAGTGGCAGTTCCCGGCGAAGGGCGTTTGTTTGCCGAAGCGGAGCGGCTAGGCGCAAAGACTCAGCGGTTGCGATCCGGTCCATATCGCAGCGGTTCGAAATCCGTGGCCGATATCTGCCGCTTCGGGCTGGAACTTCCCCGACTGGCTCATTCCATTTCGGCCATCCCGGCCGATGTGCTCTATGTCAACGGCCCGCGACTGTTGCCCGCCGCTTCGAGGGCTGCGGGCCAGCGAATTCCGTTGATTTTCCACGCACACAGCTATCTGGGGAAAGCGTATGCGGCGCGCCTGGCGCGACATGCGTTGCAGCGCAGCCGCGCCGTAGTGATTGGGTCGTGCCATTTTGTGCTGCAACCGCTCCAGGCTTGCCTGGAGAATCTCGAAACGCACGTGGTGCCCGTAGCGGCGCGAGCGCCCGGAGTGCAAAGCCAACGGTCTCGTGGACCCAAAACGCGAATCGGCTTGATTGGCCGGATTTCGCCGGAAAAAGGCCAAGCGGAGATGCTGCGCGCCGCGCGATTACTGGCCGACGCGGAGATCGAGTGGGTGATCTGTGGCGCTCCGCTAATGGGCGCGGACGATTATCACGCGGCGGTTCGGCGGCTGGCCGAAGGTCTTCGCGTGGAGTGGATGGGATGGCGCGATGATGTGCATGAAGTGCTCGCGACGCTCGATCTGCTGGTTGTTCCTTCGGCTCCGGGAGAAGCGACCACGCGAGTAATCCCCGAAGCCTTCGCAGCGGGTGTTCCGGTAATCGCCACGTCTTCCGGCGGGATACCGGAAATCGTACAGCATGGCGAGAATGGCTACCTTGCCGGCTCGGCTACGCCGGAAGATTTGGCGCGCGCGGTCCGCGAATTTCTCGCCAAGCCGGAGAAAGAGATCGCGAGAATCATTGCTTGTGGACGGGCCACGTGGGAGCGCAATCATCGATTGGAAGCATTTCGTGGGGCGATTGTGACTGTACTCAGCCGGATCGCGGAGCGCGCCGGCTTCCGCCGAGCCAATGCTCCACGCTAAGTTGCCAGAGTGCCGGCAAGAGCGTCCGCAGATGGCGGGAGGCGCGTTCCGCGGCAAACACAGCACGGCGCCAAGCGCGATGCAGGCGCAACCCCGTCGATAGAGATTTGCCCGAATCAAATGCCGCGTCGCCGGGAGCGGGCAGGCGCGCG
Source organism: Bryobacteraceae bacterium (assembly GCA_035550475.1). Classification (GTDB taxonomy): domain Bacteria; phylum Acidobacteriota; class Terriglobia; order Bryobacterales; family Bryobacteraceae; genus DASZPB01. Next base: position 29,147 of record DASZPB010000062.1, read on the forward strand.
GGGAAAAGACGACGTCGCAAGACCGCACGGCGGCTTCTGCCGGAATCGAGAAGTGCCATGTGCAGCAGCAACTCGCTCTTGTTGGGATGGAAGAAGCTTTCCACGGGCGCCGCAGCGTGGCGTGCGAACCAATAGTGGAGAACAGGCGGCAAGACGTCCACTTCCTCCAAAGCGGCGCGAGCCAGCACGCAGCCGAACCATTGCTCAGCCAACCGGAACGCAATCGCTTCGAGACGGCGCAAGCCGGCCGGATGCAGCACGCGCCAGTTGTCCCAGAACGCATCATCCGCTGCACGATGATGCAGAAACCAGGCAATTTCGTAGACTTGCGAAATCTGCACATCGCCGCGTAGCAGGTGGCGCAGCATGTGCAACGCCACTTGTGCGAGCTGATCCGGCAGTGCCAGGCCGAAATACGACAAGCCGTCCCACTCACGCTGGATGCGGCGCGGCCAGAAAGCATCCAGGCCGGGCGCGGCGAACCCTTCGGTTGGCTCGTCCCAGAGGCGGAAGTGCAGCTCAACCGCAATCGGAATCCCGAGATCGAAATAATCGCCCGACCAGCGCCAGGCGCTGGGACGGGCGAGCGGTGTCAGATGGTCCGTCGGCAAGTCTTCGGACTGACGCATCGGTTCGTAGCCGAGCTGCCGCAGTGCATCGTGAGCGGCTCCCACGGATTCGGGGCAGAAAAAATCCAGATCATATTGAAGCCGCCGGCGTAACTCCGGAACGAAATCGGGCCAAAGCGAAAAGCCCTTCAGCACCGCAAACTCGATGCCGCGCTCGGCAAGAGCCGTGGAGATTTCCGCAAACGTACTGCGCAGCCGAGCCACGCGCTCGATGTTCTTCGATTCGCGCGCTCGCAGCAGCGGGGCGGCTGCGCCGTCCGGCGGCCGCAGCAGAAGCGTAAGGCGCTCGCGATCGTAGAATTCCCAGAGCGTGAGATCGGGAACGAGCGCGCGATCCTGGAACGACAATGCGGCCAACGCCGCGGCCGCTTCACGAGGCATCGCGCATCTGCGCCAATCGATCACGAAAGCACCGCAGGGAGCAGAGACAGCGCGGAATCGACTGTTCCGTAGCGAAGTTCGAAGCCGCCGCGCGCGCTCAGGCGCCGCAACGAGCGAATCTGAGCAGCCATGACCTCGCCGGCGCCGGCCGGCACTTCGGCGCACAAGCGCCGGTGCGCTTCCGCCGGATCGAGCAACGTCAGCCGCGCCTCGCCGGCGACGCGGTTGAGAAACACGAGTGCGCCCACATCGACGCGAAGCGCGGTGCGCAACGATGGAATCGAAGCCGTGGGCAGAAGGATGGAGTAACGCCCGTTCGGCTGAAGGACGGCGAAGCGTCCGGTCAACTCGGGAAACAACTCAGAAGCCGACTGCCGGAACCGCACCACGTGCGGTTTTCCAATAACGGAAGGCTTGGAATCGCGGCGCACCAGGTAAGAATCGTTATCCGAAACATAGGTCCATCCAGCACGCGCGCAAGCATACGACAGGCTGCTTTTGCCCGCGCCCGCGCCGCCGCACAGCAACACACCGCGCCCTTGGCGGGCGACGCAACCTGCGTGCACCGGTGTGAGATAGAGCTGCGTCAAAAGCTGATAGGCAATGGCTTCCAGGAAATGCCACCGGACCCAGGCGCGGCGGCCCGCGCTCGCGGCAGACAGCCGGCAAAAGGAGAACGCGCGGCTATGGTCGCAAATCGCAAAGTTGTGCGCATCCGACACAAGCGCCACCAGATGCTCCTGCGCGCGCCAGGCCGGGTCCGGCACATCCGCGCGGCCGCCATCTTCTACAGCAACCCGAATCTCAAGCGGCGGTGTGCGAAACAAGCGGCGGAAAGAATGAAAACTTTCCTCAGCCGCGGCGCAAACCTCGCGCGAATTCGTTCGCAGGCGCATGGGAAAGCCAAGCGGGTAAAACTCCGCCTGAACCGGAAGGGCGAATTGATACTGCAACGGGTCGCTGTGGGTCAAAGCATTAATTTACTTCACACCGCGTGTGGGCGGTAAAGCTGAGGTGTTAAACTTCGGTGCGAAGATGCGGGTTGCCATTGTCCATTACTGGCTTCTCGGAAAGCGCGGCGGTGAAGCGGTTGTCGAAGGGCTCCTGAAGCTGCTGCCCGATTCGGAATTGTTCACGCTCTTCTACAACCCGGAGCGCGTGAATGAGGCGATTCGCGCAAGGCCGGTTCATACATCGTTCCTGAATTCCGGAAGGCGCTGGTACCGATCTTTGCTGCCGCTGATGCCGATGGCGCTCGAGAGCTTTGATCTGCGTGAATACGATCTGGTGATCAGCAGCGAATCCGGCCCCGCAAAGGGCGTTCTTACGCCTTCGACCACACGGCACATCTGCTATTGCCACACGCCGATGCGGTACCTGTGGGAACTCTATCCGGCGTATGCACGGGAGTGGGCCGGCGCGCGCTGGAAACGTGCTCTCATGGCGCCGCTCGCCAATTATCTGCGTCTCTGGGATTACGCGTCGGCGGCGCGTGTGGACGATTTCGTCGCCAACAGTGAAAACGTCAAACGCCGGATTTGGAAAACGTACCGGCGTGACTCCGAGGTGGTCTATCCGCCGGTGGATATCAAAAGCTTTTACTGGAGTCCGGCGCATGACTATTTCCTGATCGTCTCCGAACTGGTTCCGTATAAGTGCATCGATAGCGCGGTCCGTGTATTCACTACGAACGGCCGCCGTCTGCTGATTGTGGGCGATGGACCGGAATATCGCAAACTGCGGCGTATGGCAGGGAGCACTGTAGAGTTTTGTGGGCGAGTCTCCGCCGAACAACTCCGCGTGCTATACGCAGAGTGCCGCGCACTGCTGCTTCCCGGTGAGGAAGATTTTGGCATCGCGCCCGTGGAAGCTTTGGCGAGCGGGAAACCGGTGATTGCGCTGAGCCGCGGAGGCGTGCTCGAGACAGTTCCACCTGAGGGAGGCGTGCTGTATCCGAACGCCGGCGATGCCGAGTTAGCGTTGGCGCTCGATGAGTTCGAGAGCCGCGAAGCAAGCTTCGCTCCGGAGCGGCTACGCAACTGGTCACGGAAATTCGGGCCTGAGGCATTCGCCAGTGGGATGCAGCGCGTTCTCGATCGCGCCCCTGAGGCCAGCCGGGCAATAGTTCCCGCCTGGCCTCCCACTCACTGAAGCTACTGGATCGCGATAGTCAACGATGCTGTGGTTGTCACTCCGCCCAATTGGATTTGCAACGGGACAGCATCGCCTGTTGGAACGCCACTGGGAACCACAATATTGATTTGGTTCACACCAGGGAACTGAGGTGACAGGCCGGAGAACAGCACCTGCGCCTGCACGTTACCCACAGTGACGATGGGGGTGTTGACCGTTTTGCGCAACTGATCGGTCGAATCGTGCCCATCCTCCACCGGCGGATCTACCGGGCCTAAGCCATTCGCATAAAGAATCAGCGCATCCCCGACCTTGGCGGGATGAGTAGCGATGCCCTGAATCGAATTCGAAGGTGCGGCGATCGAGCCATCCGCGTTATTGATGGCCAACGCCTGCCCCTTGCCCGACGCGTCTACCGAAAAGATTCCCGGAGACATCGTGGCAACCGTCACCTGTTGCGGGGACGATGCGCCGGACGTGCGGGTGACAACAATCGTTGCGGTACCGGCGCCCACCGACCACGGCACTTGCACGTTGATCTGTCCCGAAGAGACAAAGTCCATTGGCGCGGCAACTCCGTTAAAGGTGACCGACTGCACGTCTCCTAGAGTAGTCGAGAGCGGAACCGTGTCAGCCGCGCTCAGACCGGAGGCCAGATCAGTCCCGAAGACGGCGGCAATGGAACCAGGAGCGACGGCACTGGAGTAATTTGCTCCGTTGACGACTCCGCCACTCGCCACAACCGGACTTTGTGCGTAAGCCGCCGAAACCAGGAAACTCACTAGCAGTAGATATCGCATAATTGCTCTCTTCCTGACTTTATTCTGACTTGCGATTCAACTAAACTCTGTCCTCAATCTTTTTACGCTTTTAAACTGCGCCTCACGCTTTTCCACAAATTCTTTTCAATTCGGTTGCCACTGTGCGCGCCAATATCCCTGCATAAACACGAAATCGCCGCGTCGCGATGAATTCCAAGTCTGACGCAACGCGCATTTCAATGCTGGTATCGCCACGCCAACCGCGAATTTGCGCCAGTCCGGTGAGTCCCGGCAGCACTTCCAACCGGTTCGTATAGCGCCGCACGGATCGCGAAAGTTTGCGATCATGATGAGGCGTTTCCGGCCGCGGCCCCACCAACGACATCTCACCTTTAAACACGTTGAGAAGCTGCGGTAATTCATCCAGGTCAGCACGGCGGATGAAACGGCCGAACCGCGTCCGCGGAGGGAAGTTGTGCGTTGGCCAGTCTTCGGGCCGCGCCCGGTAATTGCCGTGTGTCGTCCGGATTTTATATAGCAGAAAGGGCTTTCCGAATCGGCCCACCCGATATTGCGTGAATAATACCGGTCCGCCATCCATCAGATATTTGGCGAGTAGCAGCGTGCACAGAACGGGAATCCAAATCGTCGCCGTGGCCGTCACAAGCACCAGGTCAAGCGCGCGCTGGGCGCTGTCCCAGCCACGCTTTGACATATCCACTCCTAAGTGGGGGTGAAGCTGCTCAAAGTCGATGTACTGTGCCCGGTCCGCCATGCGCTCCATTCGTCATCTTAAGGGCTGGGTGCAGCATTTCGAGCGCGCCGGAGGCGATCTTACAAAAGATTTACAAATCGTCGACAAGAGGTCTTCGTGAGAGCTATCAACCCGGATTAGAATCGGGGTGCAGGACTTTATTTGGCGGACAGCGCAACGATGCATTCCAAGAAAATCGTATTTTTCTTCCCTGCGTTTTCGAGTCAGGAGGCGACCGCGCCTCTAGGAATCCTGGCGGTTTCGACACCATTGTTGCGCGCCGGTTACGAAGTTCGTCTTATCGATTCCACCATCACGCCGAACTTTCACAAGCGGGTTCTCGAAGAGCTCTCTGACGCCCTGTGCCTTGCCGTATCGCTGGTCACTGGCCCCATGATCCGTGAGACCGCCGCTTTGGCGAAGGCCGCCAAGCAGATGTATCCCGATCTGCCGGTTGTGCTTGGCGGATGGCATCCCTCGTTGCTACCCCATCAGACGCTGGCGGCGGAGTATGTGGATGTTGTGATGAACGGACAAGGGGAAGACGCCATGCTCGAAATCGTGCAGCGCATCGAGCAGGGCGAATCCTTTGATGGAATCGATGGCGTGGGCTACAAGAAAGACGGGCGGCTCATTTTCAACCGGCCGCGCGCGCTCAAGCCCATTAGCGAGCTTCCGCCGAAGGCATACCAGTTAGCCGATTTTGACGCCTACCAGCGGGTCTGCGGGCGCCGCTGGGCCATGTATGTCTCCAGTCTGGCCTGTCCCTTCAATTGTAGTTACTGCACGAATCAGGGCGTGTATGGACGGAAATGGAATGCGCTCGAGCCGGAGCAGGTGGCCGAAGAAACCACCGACCTGGTTTCGCGTTACAACTTACAGCTTCTCTGGATCGTTGATGATAATTTCTTGGTGGACCGCGAACGCGCATTGCTCATCGCGGAGGGAATCTGCCGCCGCGGCGTAAGCTTTGAGTGGAGCATACAGGCATCCACCAACCTGGTATCGCGCTTCAGTGTGGACGAATTGAAGCTGCTCCGCCGCTCGGGGTTGACGCAAGTATCGCAAGGCGCCGATTCCGGGTCAGCGCGCGTGTTGGCGCTCATGAATAAGAAGTTTCAGAAGATCGAAACCATCTACATGGCCGCGGAAAAGCTGCATCAGGCGGACATCCGCCCTTCGTTCAACATGATTTTCGCGTATCCGGGTGAGCGCGATGAAGACCGCAAGGAAAGCATCCGGCTGATCATGGATATTTGCCGCAAATATCCTGGCGCGGAATTCTGGACGAACATCTTTACTCCCTACCCGGGCTCGCCGATCATGGATCGCTCGGCTGAATTGGGCCTGGAGATGCCCAAGACATTTGAAGGGTGGTCGGATTTTTTCCCGCGCTATACGGTGTTGCCGTGGCTGAAGGGCCGGCAGCATAAGCGGCTGCAGGTGATGCGCGAATACCTGCGCGTGGCTTTCCGCCGCGTACCGATCGCCGCGCGAAGACATCGCCGGCTCGGCGATATCGCCCAGTCTCTGATAGGCGCTCCCGCCCGGTGGCGGCTGGATCATGACGTGTACGCCTTTCCGCTCGAACTGTGGGTGAAGGATGTGGCAGATCGCATGCTCACGACTCCGAAATCCAAGGTGGACGCGCAGCAGCTATCTGCCGAGGCGGTGACGTGCTGATCGGAATCCCAGGAGTCCCATGGCCGACATCCTGCTGAGTCATTGCAATCACCTCTTTTACGACCGCAAACAGGTCCGCAAGATGCAGCCCTATCCGCCATTGCAGACGCTGCTGGCGGCGGCGGTCTTGCGGCGCCAAGGCTTCGACGTGGCACTCTTCGATTCGACGCTCGAAAGTCCCGAGGAGGGCTTTCGCCAGGCAATTGAGAAGCACCGTCCACGTCTCGTCGCATTGTGCGAGGACAATTTCAACTTTCTGACCAAGATGTGCCTGACGCGAAATCGCGAGCTGGCCTTCTTCATGGCTGCCGAAGCGGGCGCGCGCGGAGTCCCCGTGACGGTGAACAGTTCCGACGCCACCGACCACGTGCGCGAATACCTGGATGCGGGCGTGAATTATGTCGTGGTGGGCGAAGTCGAACAAACGCTGGCGGAATTGGCAGGCGCGCTGTTGGGCGATTCCGGGACCTTGGCTGAGCAGGTTGCCGGCCTGGCTTTCCGCGACCCCGATAGCGGCATGGTTCGCCGCACAGGGCCGCGCGCTTTGCTGACGAATCTCGATCACCTTCCGTTTGCCGCCTGGGATCTAATCGAAGTTTCACGGTATCGCGCCGCCTGGATTGAGGCTCACGGCTACTTCGCTTTGAACATGGTGAGCGGCCGCGGCTGCCCCTACCGATGTAACTGGTGCGCCAAGCCGATCTACGGCCAGTCATACCATGTTCGCTCGCCGCGTCGGGTGGCTGAAGAAATGCGCTCCATCAAGACGGCGTTTTCGCCCGATCGCATTTGGTTCGCAGACGATATTTTTGCGCTCTCGGCCCGCTGGACCAGAGAATTCGCGGATGCCGTGGAACAACTGGACGCGCGTATTCCTTTCCAGATGCAATCGCGCTGCGATCTGATGACGCGCGGCACTGTGAGCGCGCTTCGCCGCGCGGGCTGCGCCGAAGTGTGGATGGGGGCGGAATCCGGGTCGCAACAGGTGCTGAACGCCATGGATAAAGAAATTCGGGTAACCGACATCTACCAGGCTTGCGACAACCTGCGCGCGCATGAGATCCGCGCGTGCCTGTTTCTGCAGTTCGGCTATCCGGGCGAGACCTGGGAAGACATTGAACAAACCATTCGCATGGTGCGCGAGATTCGCCCTCACGATATCGGTGTGTCCGTCGCGTATCCTCTTCCTGGCACTCGTTTCTACGCGGCCGTCGAGAGCCAGCTAGGCGCCAAGAAAAATTGGGCGGATAGCGACGATCTCGCCATGATGTTTCGCGGCACTTACGAGAGCCGGTTCTATCGCGCGCTGCGCGATGCGCTGCACCTGGAACTGACGCTGCGCGATAACGGCAGCGCCTCCGGACGCGCCGGCATCGACAGACTCTGGAGACGCGTGGAACAGATGAGAGACACCTGCGTCACCAACAATCCAACCGTCCTATGGACCTGCTCCTGACCCACGGATACTTCCTCACGGAAGATCCGAAAGAACTCGAAATCATGAAGCCCTATCCGCCGCTGGGCATTCTTTATCTGTCCTCGCACCTGCGGAGTAAAGGCTTTGACGTCGAAGTTTACGACAGCACGTTCGGTTCACGAGCGGAACTACTGGGGATCTTCGAGAAGGCCGCGCCTTGCGTAGTGGGAATCGCGGCCAATCTGATGACGCGGCGGAACGCGCTCGATCTCACGGCGGCAGCGCGCGCGGCTGGTTGCACGGTGGTGGTGGGCGGTCCTGAACCGGCCAATTACGCGCGCGAATACTTGGATGCGGGCGCGCAGGTGGTGGTGGAAGGCGAGGCCGAAATCACGATGGAAGAACTGCTGCCGGCACTGGAGAAGAACGACCTAAGTGCGCTGGCTCAGGTTCGCGGCATCTCGTTCCGCGCGCCGGGAGGCCAGATTGCGCGAACGCAGCCTCGCGAACTGATTGCCAATCTGGATGCACAACCTTGGCCGGACCGGGAAAGAATCGACATCGGTCGGTATCTGCGCGCCTGGCGCGAGCGGCACGGCGTGGGTTCCGTCTCCGTGATCACCGCGCGCGGCTGCCCCTACCACTGCCGCTGGTGCAGCCATTCGACCTATGGCACGACGCACCGGCGCCGATCGCCAGGCAACGTGGCGGATGAGGTGGAAGCCGTGGTCGCTCGCTATCAGCCGGATATGCTCTGGATGGCTGACGATGTGTTCACCATTCATCGCGGCTGGACACTCCAGTACGCCGCCGAACTGAAACGCCGGGGCTTGTGGATTCCGTTCGAGTGCATCACACGCGCCGACCGGTTAAGTGCGGAACTCGCCGATGCGCTGGCGGCGATGGGATGCTTTCGGGTGTGGATCGGCTCAGAAAGCGGCTCACAGCGTGTGCTCGATGCGATGCAGCGGGGCGTGCGGGTGGAGCAGGTGCGCAATGCCGTTCGCCTATGCCGCGAGCGCGGAATTCAGACCGGCATGTTCCTGATGTGGGGCTATGAAGGTGAAGAACTCGAGGATATCGAGGCTACCGTGGAGCACGTGAAAACCTGCTTACCCGATGTCTTCTTTACGACGGTCGCCTACCCCATCAAGGGCACGCCTTACTATAACGAGGTTGCGCCACGCCTGGTCCGCGATATTGTTTGGCCGCAAAGCACCGACCGTGATTTCAAAATCCGCGGGCGCCACTCGCGGCGATTCTACAGCCATGCGGACACGCTATTAAAATCCGAGGTAGCCTTGCATCGCCTGGGCGCCGGCGATTCGGCCGAAGCGCTCAACTTGCGCAGCCGCATTGCGGCGGCACGGCAGGCGATGGACGCGACATTCCAGGAGGTAGAAGCGTGAGCGTGACCGCGGCCTTCAACTCACTGGCATTGGCTTACGACCAGAAGTGGTCGCATTCCGTAGTGGGCCGGCTGCAGCGGGATGCTGTATGGTCAGTGGTTTCACACCTCTTTCCAGCCGATTCACACGTGCTGGACCTGGGATGCGGTACTGGCGAGGATGCGGTGCGCCTGGCGCGGGCCGGAGTGCGCGTGCACGCAATTGATGTATCCCCGGGCATGATTGAAGTGGCGCGAAGCAAAATCGAACAGTGCGGAGTGAGCCGCCTCGTGCGCACCGAAGTATTGGCAATCGAATCGCTCGGCAAATTACGGGCCGACCAACCCTTCGACGGTGCGCTGGCCAATTTCGGATCGTTCAATTGCGTTGAAGATTGGCGTGGCGCGGCGGCGGCTCTGGTTGATCTGGTTCGGCCGGGCGGCAAACTCGCTCTCTGCGTGGTGGGCCGCGTTTGCCTGTGGGAATCGGTTTGGTACCTGATTCACGGCGCACCGAAGAAGGCGTTCCGGAGGACACGAGGTTCGGCTACGGCGACATTCTCACCAAACACCAGCTTTCGTGTTACGTATCCTTCGGTTCAAGAAATGGACGCCGCGTTTGGCGAAGCCTTTCGACGCGTGCACTGGCGGGGCATCGGGCTGTGTGTTCCGCCGTCCTATGTACGAGTGGGCCCGCGTCTCGGCGCTGCCTTGGCGGCTTGCGATCGATGGTTGGCCGGCTTCCCACCGCTGCGCGCACTGAGCGACCATCGCCTGTTTGTTTATGTTCGGAGCTAGTTCATGGCATCGTTATTTGTCGCCGCACCGGAGCTGAAATTGATTTGCCCCGCCTGTGGCCTGGATGCCGGCTGTCTGGTTGCCCCGCTGGCTTGTTCCAAGTGCGGTTTTCGCATGGAAATCAGCAACGCCATCTTACGGGCCATACCTCGCGAACGCGCGCAACACTTCGCGCAGTTCCAACGCGAGTACGCGGCAGTCCGCCATGGCGAAGGACGCGGTTCCGGCGATTCGGCGTATTACCTGAATCTTCCCTTTGCCGACACTACCGGCCGCAACTCCAACCAATGGAAGATGCGCGCCGCTACCTATCGGTATTTTTCCTCGCACATACTTCCGGACACGCCGCTCGATATTCTCGATCTCGGAGCAGGTGCAGGCTGGCTCTCGTACCGGCTGGCGGCGTGGGGCCATCGTCCCGCGGCAATCGACATTTTCGACGATGCCCTCGATGGACTCGGCGCGGCATGGCGCTATGCGGAACGATTAGCCCAGCCCTTTCCCGCGATCCAGGCGGAATTCGATGCGCTACCGCTAGCCTCCGGACAATTCGATATGGCTGTGTTTAACGCCTCATTTCACTACTCGACTGATTACGCGCGAACCCTGTGCGAAGTGCGTCGCTGCCTGCGTCCTTCGGGCCGCATCGTGATTCTGGATTCGCCGGTTTACCGCCGGGCCGAGCATGGAGAGCGGATGCGCGAAGAGCGCCACCAGCAGTTCCAGCGTCAGTACGGATTCCGATCCGATAGCATTGGGTCCATCGAATACCTCGACGAGCCGGCACTCGAAGCGCTCGCGCGGGAACTCGGCATTCATTGGCGCATCCACCGTCCCTGGTACGGTTGGAAGTGGCATATGCGGCCCTGGTCCGCGCGTCTGCGGCGGCGCCGGCCACCCTCCCGGTTCTGGATTTTGGAGGGGAGCTTCCAATGATTCTTTTTCTGAACGCGCGGGCCACCAAGCCAAAGAACCGGCGCTTCCCTCTCTCGATTCTGGCAATCGCCGCCATGATCGAAGGCCGCGAAGAATACTCTATTGTGGACGGCAATTTCGATCCAGCCCCCACGAAGTCGCTCGACCAGATCATGCAGCGAACGCCGGCGCGGCTGCTCGCGGCAACAGTTATGCCGGGTCCGCAGATGGCGGCCACCATTCCCGTGTGCCGCGCGTTCCGCGAGAAATACCCGGATGTGCCGATCGTGTGGGGCGGATACTTCCCGTCGCTTTACCCCGATGCAACGCTGAACACGGCGTACGTGGACTATGCTGTCCGAGGCCAGGGCGAAGATACGTTTCTCGAATTGCTGGCGGCTCTCGAAGGACGCGGGAATCTGCATGAAATCCGCGGGTTATCGTTCAAGGAAAACGGCAGAATCGTTCACAATCCCGAGCGGCCCATGCGCTCGCCGAATGATTTTCCCTGGATGCCCTATCATCGGCTGGACATCGAGCGCTATATTCTTCCGACGTTCCTCGGATCGCGTACCGTCGTCCATCATGCCAGCATCGGCTGCCCGTTCAAGTGCAACTTCTGCGGTGTAGTTCCCGTTCACGGCAGCCGTCAGAAGATGGAGGCGCCGGAGCGCACTGCGGCGATTCTGCGCAGCCTGCAGGAACGGTACGCCATCAACGCGGTGCAATTCTACGACAACAATTTCTTTTTGCGCGAGGATCATGCCGCGGAACTCGCCGATCGCCTCACGCCACTTCAATTGCGGTGGTGGTCGGAAGGGCGCGTCGATACCGTGCTTTCCTATTCCGACCGGACTCTCCAGAAGCTGCGCGACGCCGGATCGGCCATGATATTCTTCGGCGCTGAATCCGCGTCGGACGAGCTGCTGCGCCAGATGCAAAAACAGCTCAAAGCGGAGCAGACTCTCGAACTGGCCGCGAGAATTCGCCGCTTCGGCATCATTCCGGAATTCTCATTCGTGGTCGGCAATCCCGGCGATCCGGCGGATGACGTGCGCCAGTGCATTGCCTTCATCCGAAAGATCAAACGCCTCAACCCGGATGCCGAGATCATTCTGCAGCACTACATCCCCACGCCCCAGCGCGAAGGAATGTACGGCGGCATCGACAGCATTTTCCAATTCCCCACCACGCCCGAAGAATGGGCCACGGAGCGCTGGTTGAATTTTACGATCCGCACCGATCCGCGGCTTGCCTGGCTTCCTGACCCGATCAAACAGCGCGTGGATAATTTTGAGTTGGTGGTGAATTCGCGCTGGCCCACGGTGCAGGATATTCGCCTGCCGGCTTGGGGGCGCGCCCTGTTGCGCACACTCAGCAGTTGGCGCTATAAGTTCGAGCTGTACGATCACCCGGTTGAGCTGGAATGGTGTCAAAAGCTCGTGAACCTGCGCAAACCCAGGATGGAGAGTCTGTGATCACGACGGTGCGGGAAGGGTACAGGGTGTGGTCGGCCAGCTATGACCGCTCGCCGAACCCGGTGATCGCGCTCGAAGCCCGCACCGTTGCGCCACTCCTGAGTGGTCTTGCAGGGAAGCGAGTTCTGGATGCCGCCTGCGGCACGGGCCGGTGGTTGGAATTCGCGCAAGCGGTTGGCGCGCGCGCGGCCGGTATCGACCTCTCACGCGAAATGCTGCTTCAGGCCGCCGCCAAGAACGGCTTGAGCGGCAGACTCGCGGAAGCGGATTTGCGAATTCTGCCGCTGGCCACGGGTTCCGTGGATGTGGCGATTTGCTCTCTCTCACTGGGCTATGTGCCATCGGCGGAAGACGCGATGCGGGAACTGGCGCGCGTCACTGCGGCGGGTGGAATGATCATCGCAAGTGATCTGCACCCCGCGGCCCTCCGCTCCGGCTGGAAGCGCTCGTTCTGCACGAACGGGCGCACTTACGAGATTCAACACTATTGCTATTCGGTGCCTGCGCTGCTGGCCGCCGCCAAACGGCTCGGACTGCGATTGCTCGATCTGAAGGAACCGCACTTCGGCGAGCCGGAACGCGCCATTTTTGATTCGGCCGGAGTGCTGCACCGGTTCGCGGAAGCGAGCAGTGTCCGCGCGATTTGGGTGGCCCGATGGCAGCGTTGCTAAGCAGCGATTCGCTGGTAATCCGCGGTGCGCGCGTGGCGCTTGACGCGGCACACGCCGAGCTTCTGGACTTGGAGATTCGCGACGGCCGCATCGACGCGCTTCGCCCCGCAGCCGCAGGGCGAGGAAGCCAAATCATCGATCTTTCAGGCCGCTTCATTCTTCCAGGCCTGATCAATGCTCACGACCATCTGGAATTCAACCTTTTTCCGCGGCTGGGGAACGGTCCCTACCCGAATGCCGGAGCATGGGCGCAGGACATATATCACCCCGATGCGCCGCCCGTCCGCGAGCACTTGACCGTGCCGAAACCATCGCGGCTGATCTGGGGCGGCCTGAAGAACCTGCTTTCCGGTGTGACGTGCGTTTGCCATCACAATCCGGTAGACGACCACGTCTTTGACGAGTCTTACCCTGTCCGTGTGCTCAAGCGATTCGGCTGGGCTCACTCACTGGAGTTCTGTCCTGACCTGGCAGGCCGTTCCGGCCAGACTCCCGCCGGCTGGCCCTTCATCCTGCACCTGGGCGAAGCAACTGATGAAGCCGGGACACAAGAGATTCACCACCTTGCGCAAGCAGGCGCGCTTGATAGCCGCACGGTGCTGATCCATGCCGTCGCGCTGGACCGTGCCGGTTTCGAACTGGCGCGCGCACGCGGCGCATCCATCGTATGGTGCCCCAGCTCCAACATTTTCGTTTTGGGGCGGACGGTTGCCGGATTCGTTCTGCAATCATCCGTAGCGGTTGCGCTCGGTTCAGATTCCGCACTCACCGGGTGCGGCGACTTGCTGGATGAACTGCGCTTCGCGCGCCAAACCGGCAGTGTTCCTGATGAATCGCTATACGGAATGGTGACGAAACACGCGGCGCGCGTGCTGCGGCTGCCGCCCGGCTCGGGTGTGATCACCGAAGGCGGATATGCCGACCTGATGGCATTGCCAGGCCGAGCTTCTACGCCCGCGGCTGCCCTGTTGGACGCGTGGCGCACCGGGCCGGAACTCGTGATGGTGGGCGGCCAAGTGCGGCTGATCTCGGAAGCGCTCGACTTCCATCCGCCCGGCGTATTTCACCGCTTGCACCTGGAAGGAAGGCAGCCTGTACGAGTGCGGGCGGACCTGCCGGATCTTCTGCAAGCCACCACCACGGCGCTCGGCGGGAATCTCCGGCTGGCCGGCAAGAGGGTGTTGTCATGATCTCTCACACCATCGAGCGGCTGCCGATTCTGATTCTGGATGTTCACAGCCGGTGCAACTGCCGCTGCGCGATGTGCGACATCTGGAGCACTTCGGCGAGCACGACATTCACCTTCGAAGCTCTGGAACGGCAGGTGCCCGAACTGCAAGCGTTGGGTGTCGAGTGGGTCGTCTTCTCCGGCGGCGAGCCGCTGATGAATCCTGATTTGCGCCGCATGAATGAACGGTTGCAGGAACTCGGCATTCGAACGACTCTTCTCACCACCGGCCTTCTCCTTGCACGAAATGCCGAGTGGATCGCCACATCGGTCCACGACGTGATTCTCTCTCTCGATGGCCCGCGCGAAGTGCACGACGCGATCCGCGGCGTGCGAGGAGCCTTTGAACAGGCCGCTGGAGGCGCCGAAGCACTTCGTCGCATCAATCCACATTTCCCCGTCTCCGCGCGCTGTACGGTCCAGAAGCGCAATCACGCGCATCTCGCTGAGACGGCCGTTGCCGCCCGAAACCTCGGCCTTACGTCCATTTCGTTTCTCGCTGCGGATTTGACATCCGAAGCGTTCAACCGCCCGGGCGGGTGGGATGCCGCACGCCAGAGCGAAATTGCGTTGACGCCGCCCGAGATCGAAGTGCTGGAGTGCGAACTGGACGCCCTCATGCGTTTGCGCGCTTCAGGCGCCACCATTGCTGAGAGCGATGAAAAGCTGCGCCGAATCGCGCAGCATTTTCGCGCGTACGTCGGATTGGCCGAAGACGTAGCCCCGCGCTGCAATGCTCCCTGGACTTCGGCTGTGATCGAGCCGGATGGCCGCGTGCGTCCCTGCTTCTTTCATCCGCCGCAAGGTAGCGTTTCCGTGCAGCCCCTTCGCTCGGTTCTGAACAGCGCTGAATCGCTGCACTTCCGGCAGGCGCTCGACGTGGCGCGGAATCCTATCTGCAGGTCGTGCGTTTGTTCACTTTATCGCGAGCAGGCAAGCGGTCGCGATCACACTGCTTCTTCAAACTAACTATCCCTGCCGGTTATATACTCGGTCGAGAAGCGGTGCAACTAACGGCCTATGACTCGATCCGTTTCCCTTCGCCTGGCGGTTGTGTTGTGTGCGGCGGCCATGACTGAGTTCTGGTTCTCCCGACAGCCGGCCTCTGCCGCGTCCGAGCCCAAGCCGCTCTCGTCCTACGATCCGCAGGTCAAACAACTGCTCTCACAAATGACCCTGGAGGAAAAAATCGGGCAGATGACGCAGGCAGAGTCGACGCCTGTTTTGAAAAATCCTTCCGACATTGAGGATTACAAACTCGGTTCCATTCTGAGCGGCGGTAGCGCGGATCCTCGCGAAGGCAACAGCGTGCAGGCATGGGCCGGCATGTATAACCGGCTGCAGGAGCCCACGGCGAAGACCCGCCTCAAGATCCCCCTTCTTTATGGTATTGATGCCGTACACGGTCATAGCAACGTGTTAGGGGCGGTGATTTTCCCTCACAATATTGGTCTTGGCTGCACTCGCGACGCGGAGCTGGTTGAAAAAGTCGAGCGTGTCACGGCGGAAGAGGTCCGCGCCACGGGCATTCAGTGGGCATTTGCACCCTGCGTCACAGTGCCGCAGGACATTCGCTGGGGCCGGACCTACGAGGGCTACTCCGAAAACCCCCAGGTAGTACGGGAACTAGCCGGGGCCGCGGTGCGCGGATTCCAGGGCCTCGATCTTTCCGATCCACTGGCTGTGGTTGCTTGCGCCAAACATTTCGTAGGCGATGGAGGAACTGCATTCGGCTCCTCGCATCAGGGCAAAGGACTCGATCAGGGTGACACGCGCGTTGACGAAGCCACGCTGCGGCGCATCCATCTGCAGGGCTACATTTCCGCAATCCAGGCCGGCGTCGCCACCATCATGCCGTCGTATAGCAGTTGGAACGGTGTGAAATGCTCGGCGGATAAGCACCTGCTCACAGACCTTCTCAAGAACGAGCTCGGCTTCCAGGGCTTCTTGATCTCCGATTACAACGCGATTGACCAGATTAGCCCCAATTACAAGAACGACGTTGAAACCTCGATCAACGCGGGTATGGATATGCTCATGGTGCCCAGTCGGTACAAGGAATTCATCAGGGATTTGAAACAACTGGTGAATGAAGGCAAAGTACCGATGTCGCGCATCGATGATGCGGTCACTCGCATTCTCCGCGTCAAGTTCGCGGCCGGCCTGATGGATGCCGGACGCTCACAACTGGCGCGGCCCGAGTTGCAGAAGGCTTTCGGATCAGCCGAACACCGGCAGGTGGCACGTCAGGCTGTTCGTGAATCGCTTGTGCTCTTGAAGAATAAGGGAAACATGTTGCCGCTCTCAAAGACCGCGACGCGCATTCACGTAGCAGGCAAGAGCGCCGACGACCTCGGCAACCAATGCGGCGGCTGGACGATCGATTGGCAGGGCCGTAGCGGAAACGTCACCACCGGCGGGACAACCGTGCTCGCAGCTATCAAAGGCGTGGTATCGAGGAATACGCAGGTGACCTATTCACTCGATGGCACCGGAGCAGCGGGCGCAACAGTAGGCGTTGTTGTGATTGGTGAGCGGCCGTATGCCGAAGGCGCCGGCGATCGGGCCGATCTGAGTCTTGCCCCAGAAGACGTTACCGCAGTGAACAACATGAAGACTGCCGGCATTCCCGTAGTCGTGATTGTTTTCTCCGGCCGCCCGCTCATTCTGGGCAGCGTTCTGAATCAGGCCGACGCTCTGGTGGCGGCATGGCTGCCGGGCACCGAGGGCGAAGGCATTACTGACGTGCTCTTCGGCGATTCCAATTTCACAGGGAAACTTTCGTTCACCTGGCCACGGTCGATGGCGCAAGTGCCCAGCAACGTCAACCATCGCCAGAACTACGATCCGCTATTTCCATTCGGCTACGGCCTGACGTACCAGCGCTAGGTTGGCTTACGATCCAGATGTACCGCGCTCGTAGCGATGATCCACGCGGCAGCCGCCGTTAATGAATTTGTGCGGTAATCCGGCGTGTGCGCTGGCTCACGCTCGCGATAGGAGTATTCGATGAGCACAATACGGCAGCCGGCAGCCGCACCCGCATCGATATCGCGCCAGCGGTCTCCAATCAGAAAGCTCTGCGCCAGGTCGATATCGTACTTCGCAGCAGCTTCCAACAGCAGCCCGGGTTTGGGCTTGCGGCACTCGCAGCGGTTGCGGTCGTCATGCCAGCAGACGAAGAAATCATCGACCGGCAGGACGGCGCCAAGCGCAGCGTTCACAGCGTCCACCGCCGCTCGCGGAGTGACGCCGCGGGCTATATCCGGCTGGTTCGTTACGACGATCAGCAGGAATCCGGCCTCCTTTAACCGCGCCAGCGCGGCGGGGGCGTCCTCGACCATACGCAGTTCGTTCACATCAGATGGCGGGTGCGGCTTTCCATCGCGAATGATCGAATGGTTGAGCACGCCATCGCGGTCCAGGAATACCGCCTGGCGCTTCACTTTACGGATTCCCACTTCGTTTCCGCCGCCTTGAGCGACGGATGCGAGACCAACAGGTGCCAGATCACCGCCTGAAATGCTTCCGTATGCGGAGTGATGTGCCGCGGATTGACGGTCGGAACCACGACGCAAGCATCCGCGAACTGCGCCGTGTAGCCGCCATCTCTACCCACGATTCCCGCGACGCGCGCCCCAACGCCTTTCGCGTATTGAATGGCGGAAACCAGGTTGGGGCTGACTTGTTTTTCCAGATTGCCGCCGCCTACTGAAAAGATCAGCAGGCAATCGGCCGAGCTCAGCCTGCTCACACGCAGCCAGCCCTCAAATACACCCGCCCAGCCTTCGTCATTGACGCGCGCAGTCAGTTCGGAAACGTTATCGGTCGGGGCGTAGGCTTCGATCCCGCAAATCTTGCGAAAGTCATTCACCGCGTGTGATGCATTCGCCGCACTGCCGCCCACTCCCAGGATGAACAGACGGCCTCCACGCGCCCGGCAGTCAGCCAGCAGCGCCACTACGGCCTCCACCGCATTGCAATCCACACGGGTGAGGATTTCACTTGCTTCACGCAGGAACTCTTCGCTGAAACTCATCGGGCGAGCAACTCCGAAAGCTCGCGAATCCCCTCGAACGAGCCGACCTCGTAGAACCGCTCGGCCACTTCGTAGGCAGCTAATTCCCCTTGCTGCAGCAGATCCTGATAGACGCCGGCAAGATCGTGCGGCTCATCGGGCGGCAGGAATTCGAAAGCGGCAGCGTGGAAGGCACCGAGACCGTAGTCGATGTGATGCATGCGGGGCGTCTGCTTCGCCTTATCGTACGCCAGGATGACGCTGTTTGAAAACTCGACGTTGCTCTTGTCCCAGCGGCCCTCGTTGCGGAAGACCGTCATCAGGCCGCGCTTGCCGGAGAGCCGAAACGCTTCTTCCACGGCCGCGTAGTCGCACGGAAGATAGGAATCGCCATATACGGTGAAGAACGCCGAACCAAGCAGCGGCAACGCTCGCCGAATTGCCCCTGCCGTGCCCAGCAGCCGCGGGCCATCGCACGAATACTCGACCTCGAGGCCATAACGGCGGCCGTCGCCGGCGAAGCTCTGAATCGCCTCACCGAGATAGCCGGTACACAGAACTACGCGCTGGATGCCGCGTGCAGCGAGCAGCCGGAGCTGGTGCGCCAAAAACGGCTCGCCATTGATCTCCAACAGGGCCTTCGGAACGGTTTCCGTAGCAGGCCGCAAGCGCGTAGCCGGTCCCCCGGCGAGAATAGCGACAGGCAGCATGACTCAGGACGGCGCCACTACGGTGGTGCCTTCGAAATCGAAGCGCATGCGGACTTCGCGCAGCCCCGCTTCCCGCAGCACGTGGCGTAGGCGTGTCTTATCCTCTGTGTAGAACATCAGGAAACCACCGCCACCCGCGCCGATCAGCTTTCCGCCCAGCGCTCCGTTGTCTCGCGCCAGATTGTAGTACTCATCGATACGGGAGTTCGTCATCGAGTGCGAACGCTGCTTTTTCAACTCCCAATGCTCGTGCATGATGGTCGCGAAGCGGCGCAGATCGCGGCTCTCCAGCGCCGCCTTGCTTTCATAGCCGAATTCCTTAATCCGATGCAGATGGTCGATCATGCCGGCATCGCCATCCTTCGTGCGCGTATCCTGCTCGGCCAGAATCGCGGAAGCGGCGCGCGTAAATCCGGTGAAGAACAGCAGCAGATTGTCTTCGAGGTTGAAAAGCGTCTCGCGATCCAGTTGCAGCGGCTGAACACTCACGTGGCCGTCGCGCTGGAATTCGAACGACGTGATTCCGCCAAAGGACGCAATATACTGATCCTGCTTGCCCACCGGCTCACCCAGCAGATCGATTTCAATATGGCACGCCTCCTCGGCCAGATCCTGGCGCGGCGTGAGATCTTTATTGTGACTGTGAAGCGCCCGCAACAGCGACACCGTGAAACTACCCGACGAACCCAGCCCTGTGCCTGCCGGAATATCCGACATGCTTACGATTTCGAGATGCGGCGCCGCTGGCGGCACCAATTTCAGAGCCTCGCGAATGATCGGATGCTTGATCTCTTCGATCGTATTTACCAACTCGGTCTTGGAATATTTGATGATGAACTGCCGCTCGAACGTCTCGTGCAGGGTGATGTAGACGTATTTGTCGATCGCGGCGGAAAGAACGAAGCCGGTGTGTGCACGGTAGTACGAGGGCAGGTCGGTTCCTCCACCTCCTAGAGAAATGCGCAGCGGGCTGCGAGTAATAATCATCCGCGGCCCTCCTGGTAGACTTCTTCCACAATCCGCAAGGCGGCCTGCGCATCGGCAATACCGGGCCGGGGTACGCGATGCAGCGCGATGTCTTCCAGGAACTCTGCGCACTCGGCTTGCCAGGAGTCGTCGGCCATCGGATATTCCCAGGCCAGTGTTTCCGGGGGTCCCATCTCGGGTGACATGCGATACCACGTGAGTCTTTCAGTGCCGTAGCTGCCGCCCAGCCCGCTTACTTCGAGTTTTCCCACCCGGCCGGCAATTTCAAAAGAGAACAGATTCTTCCATTCGGTCCAGCCGGTGTGCAGAAAAGCAACCTGGCCGCGCACCGTTTCGAGCAGCAGGAATCCGTTATCTTCCACTGGCATGTCCCAGAAAAACGTGCGCGCGCATCCGCGAATGCTCGCGAAATCGCCAAGGAACCAGCGCGAGAGATCGATCAGATGGACTCCCTGATCGATCAGTTCCCCGCCGCCGGAGCGTTCCGGATCAGCTCGCCATTCCTTCTCATAGCCGGGACGGCCGCCGTGGCCGTAGCGGCCGCGAATGAACATCAACTCGCCCAGCGCGCCCGATTCGAAGATCTCTCGCGCCTTTCGAAAGGCCCGATGGTAGCGGTGATTGAAGCCAACGCGCACCAGTGCGCCGCTGCGGCAAGCTGCTTCCGCCACCGCATCTAATTCAGCCGCCCGGCGCCCGGCAGGCTTCTCCACGAGAACGTGCTTTCCCGCGGCCGCGGCTTCGGCGGCGATCCCGGCCAGCATGTCATGGCTGGTGGCGACCACCACCAGGTCTACATCCGCGCTTCTCACTGCTGTTCGCCAGTCCGTGATGCCAGTGGCCTGCGGCAGATTCGCGGCAAGACTCTGTGCCCGGGCCGAATCCACATCGCAACAGACCGTGATCGCACAGCCGCTCAGAGCCGCGGCGCGCTTCCGCCCGATCATGCCGCACCCGATGATAGCCGCGCGGAGCACAGGTTTGTGAGTCAAGAAGCATTGTAAACCACCTTCGAACCGGCATCCTTTCGTGCGCTGGCAACAACGCGGGCAAGCGCGCCGATAAACGGCTCCGCCTGCTGGAATACAGCGACGAACGCGCTGCTGCGGGTATACTGGAAATTTGGCAGCTTCAGACCTTCTTCACACATCCATAAAGATGGGTGCGACTCATCTATGGCGGCGAGATCGGTTCGCCCCGACCAGGACATCTGAATGAGCACCGTTGCAACACGCCCGATCCGGCGGGCAGTTCGCTTTTACACTGCCCCTATCGGCAAGAAAGCGGTCATGGCCCTCACGGGAGTGATCCTGTTCGGCTACATCGTGGGCCACTTGTTGGGCAATCTGCAAATCTATTCATCCGACCCTGACCAGATCAACCGCTACGCGGCATTCCTGCACAGTCCATCGAATGCTGGATTGCTGTGGGGCGTGCGCCTACTTCTGTTAGTGGCCGTCGTGCTGCATATCATCGCATCCGTTCAGCTCTGGCGGCTGAAGCACGCGGCGCGACCCATCGGCTATGTGAAGAAGGACGACGTACCCTCAGCATACGCGGCCCGCACCATGGTGTGGAGCGGCCCGATTATCGCGGCCTTCGTGATTTTTCACATCCTGCATCTCACTACCGGCAACGTTGTTCCCTTGCGCGAACTAGGTCCGAACGCACCCGATGTGCGCTACAACCTCATCAGCGGATTCCAGCATCCGGCAATTGCGATTTTCTACATTGTTGCCATGGTATTGCTGTGCATGCATCTTTATCACGGTCTCTGGAGCATGTTCCAATCCGTCGGCATCAGCCATCCGCGTTACACGCCGAAATTGAAGAAGGCCGCCGCCGTTTGCGCCATTCTGATCCTGATCGGTGAGATTTCGATTCCGATCTCGGTCATGGCAGGCCTGCTGACTTACTAAGGACGCCGCATGGAACTCAATTCGAAATGTCCCACTGGCCCGATCGAAACGCGATGGGACCGTCACCGGTTCAGTCTGAAGCTGGTGAACCCAGCCAATAAGCGCAAGCACTCGATCATCGTTGTGGGTTCCGGGCTGGCAGGTGGAAGCGCGGCCGCCACGCTGGCGGAACTGGGCTATAAGGTCAAGTGTTTCTGCTTTCAGGATTCACCGAGGCGCGCGCACAGTATCGCCGCGCAAGGCGGCATCAACGCGGCCAAAAACTATCACAACGACGGCGACAGCATCTATCGCCTCTTCTATGACACGGTAAAAGGCGGCGATTTCCGTTCTCGGGAGTCAAATGTCTACCGGCTGGCGCAGATTAGCGTAAACATCATTGATCAATGCGTCGCCCAGGGCGTTCCTTTCGCCCGTGAGTATTCCGGTTATCTGGATAACCGTTCGTTCGGCGGCGCTCAGGTTTCACGCACGTTTTATGCCCGCGGCCAGACCGGCCAGCAGTTGCTGCTGGGCGCATATCAGGCGCTGGAGCGGCAGATCGGCGCCGGTCATGTGGAGATGTTTCCCCGCACGGAGATGCTCGATCTCATCGTGATCGACGGCCGCGCGCGGGGCATCGTCACCCGCAATCTGCTGACGGGGCGCGTCGAATCCTTCGTCGCGGACGCGGTCGTGCTCGCGACGGGCGGCTACGGCAACGTCTACTATCTCTCCACCAACGCCAAGGGTTCGAACGCAACCGCCATTTGGCGCGCGCACAAGCGCGGCGCGCTGTTCGCCAATCCTTGCTACACGCAGATTCATCCGACGTGCATCCCGGTCTCGGGCGACTACCAGTCGAAGCTGACCCTGATGAGTGAATCATTGCGAAACGATGGCCGTGTCTGGGTGCCGCTCAGACAAGGCGACCATCGCCCTCCCCACCAGATCCCCAAAAGTGAACGCGATTACTATCTGGAGCGCCGCTATCCCGCGTTTGGCAACCTGGTGCCGCGGGATGTGGCGTCGCGGAATGCCAAGAACGTCTGCGATGAAGGCCGTGGCGTGGGAGAATCCGGCCTGGCTGTCTACCTGGACTTCCACGATGCCATCGATCGCCTGGGTAAGCACGTGATCCGTGAGCGCTATGGCAACCTGTTCGACATGTACGAACGCATCACGGGTGAAGATCCTTATCAGGTCCCGATGCGCATCTTTCCCGCCATCCACTACACCATGGGCGGACTTTGGGTGGATTACAACCTGATGTCGAGCATTCCGGGCCTCTACGTGTTGGGAGAAGCCAATTTCTCGGACCATGGCGCAAACCGGCTGGGCGCCAGCGCGTTGATGCAAGGCTTGGCCGACGGCTACTTCGTTCTTCCCAATACCATTTGCGATTACCTGGCTTCAAACAGGTTCGAGCCGGTCGACGCAAGCCACGCTGCTGTGCGCGATGCCGAAAATCAGGTGGCCGAGATTACGCGGCGATTGCTGGATGCCAAGGGCACTCGCTCAGTCGACTCCTTCCACCGCGAATTGGGAGCATTGGTGTGGGAGTACTGCGGCATGTCACGGACAGCGGAGGGCCTGAAGCATGTGCTCACGCTCATCCCGGAGCTTCGTGAAAGGTATTGGCGTGAGGTAAAGGTGCTTGGATCGGACGGCGAGTTGAACCAGTCGCTCGAAAAGGCCGGCCGGGTGGCCGATTTCTTCGAGTTGGCCGAACTGATGTGCATTGATGCGCTGCATCGGAATGAATCCTGCGGCGGCCATTTCCGTGAGGAATACCAGACCGCCGACGGCGAGGCCGCACGTGACGACAGACACTTCTCCTACGCCGGCGCCTGGGAATTCCGAGGCGTTGGCAATGCCCCGGAGCTGCATAAGGAGCCGCTCGAATTCGAATATGTGCACCCGGCCCAACGGAGCTATAAATAAATGAGGATCGTCCTTCACATCTGGCGGCAGCGGAACACGAATGAGCGAGGCCGCATGGTCCGCTACGAAGTTCCGGCCGTCAACCAGGAGATGTCATTCCTGGAGATGCTTGACGTTCTGAATGAGGATTTGATTTCGAAGGACGAAGAGCCGGTCGCATTCGACCACGATTGCCGCGAGGGTATCTGCGGGATGTGCGGCTTCATGATCAATGGTGTGGCTCACGGTCCGATTCGCGGTACCACCGTCTGCCAGCTTCACATGCGGCACTACCATGACGGCGACGAGCTGTACCTGGAACCGTGGCGGTCGCGGGCATTTCCCGTGGTAAAAGACCTTGTGGTGAACCGCGGATCGTTTGACCGGCTGATCGCCGCCGGCGGTTTTATTTCGGCCTCGACGGGCAGCGGACCGGACGGCAATGCCATGCTGGTTCCCAAGCAGGTGGCGGATCGCGCGATGGACGCCGCTACGTGCATCGGGTGCGGCGCCTGCGTCGCCATGTGCCCGAATGCCTCGGCCTCTCTTTTTATGGGCGCCAAGGTTTCACATCTGGGCCTTTTGCCGCAGGGCCAGCCGGAGCGCAGGCGGCGCGTGCTGGCAATGGAAGCTCAAGCCGTGGAGGAAGGCTTCGGCCACTGCACGAATATTGGCGAGTGCGAAGCAGTGTGTCCCAAAGAGATCAAGCTCGAAGTGATTGCGCGGATGAACGCAGACTTCATTCGGGCAAGCTGGGGCGGCCGGGATATTGAAGAGGACGAATCCGAAGCCGCCAAGCGGCCCAGGGCCGGGTCGCGAAGATAGCGCCGCAATTGCCCGAAGGCCCTTCCGGCTTCCCGTCCGTAATGCCGGCTGCGGCGAGGCGCGAATGGCTCCGCCGCGGCCCCAACCCTCTACGTTACGCCTTCTTCGCTTGCGCCATGAGCTGGTTGAGATCCAACAGATGTTGCGGTTTGAAAATCTTCTGCGACCAAGTCGTGGAGGCATCAAATTCCACGCCGATGAAATATCCGATTTCCCGATAGACGCAATACCGGACGAATCCATTGAATTTCTGCTTCGGACAGTTGAGGCGGATTTCCGTCCCCAACGGCACCGCTGATTCCATTTGCAGGCACACGCCCGACCCGGAAATGTCCTCGAGTAGCGCCGTTGCCCGCCGCGTCCTGCCCGACAAGTCCTTCCAACAAGCGTCGACCATATCTGCGCACAGCATTCGAACTTCCGATCGCCTTTCCTGCATACACTAACCATATCGGCGGCTTAATCCTTGATCTTTATGGATTTCGCGCCGTATGCGCAGCTTCAGTACTTTTACTTACAGGCCAGAACGCACGTCCTGCATTCTTACCCGTCACCTACGACTTCGTGCCATCCATCCGTGCAGTAAACGCCTGCCCTCCCCTGACGTCTTCGCGCAGATCTTTTAATCGGAGAAAGTGCGGCGAAAATTGAGGAAATCTGCCCGTAAACACGTGGCATAATCAAAAAGACCATGCGATTGAGAACGGTTCTCGCGCTGGCAGTGCTCACCCTCCTCCTTTCCGGTTGCGCCCACAAGAAGAAGCAGGTTCGCATTCCTCCGGTGCCTCAAATCGGGGATACCGAAACCGGCATCGCCAGTTGGTATGGACATCCCTATCACGGCCGCCCTGCCGCCGATGGCGAGATCTATGACATGGAAAAGATGACGGCGGCCCACCGCACGCTGCCGTTCAACACGTGGGTGCGGGTCTACGATCTCGACAACAACAAAACCGTCGATGTGCGAATCATCGATCGCGGACCCTTCGTGAACGGCCGCATTATCGATCTCTCGCACGCCGCGGCGCGCGCTATCGATATGATCGGGCCCGGCATGGCGCACGTGCGGCTGGAGATTATCCATTCTCCCGAGCCCGCACCCGCGGCGGCCGCCGCTGTTTTTGCCGTCCAGGTGGGCGCGTTTCGCAATCGCGGCAATGCCGAGCGCCTGCGCACCAGAATGGAAAATCGCTATGGCGTCGCTCGCCTGGTGCCGCGCGCAGGCGATTCGTTTTGGCGCGTACTGGTTGGTTCCGAGCCCACGCAGGATGCCGCCCAAGCCCTCGCCAGCCGCATCCAACAAGAATCTGATGAGAAAAACCCTGACTTCGTTGTACGAGTAGATTCGGACTAATCTCCCGTCCCAGAAAGTTCGTCGGGCCGAATCGAAAGTGTCCAAATCTGAGCCACATATGAATCCGCTCGCGGCAGACGACTCCCACGGGCTGGTCGGCGAATCGTCTCAAATCGCGGCGGTCCGGCGCCTGATCGAGAAGGCATCCCGCAACCGCCTGCCCGTGCTGCTGTTAGGAGAAAGTGGCACAGGTAAAGAAGTGGTTGCACGCGCCATTCACAACGCGAATCCACACGGCGCTTTCGTTCCCATCGATTGCGGCTCGCTTGTGGGCACGCTGGTAGAGAGCGACCTGTTTGGCCACGTCAGAGGCGCTTTCAGCGGAGCCATCGACAACAAAAAGGGCCTCGTGGAAATGGCCGATGGCGGAACAGCCTTTTTCGACGAAATCGGCGACCTGCCGCTCGAAATGCAGGTCAAGCTGCTGCGACTACTGCAGGAGCGCGAATTTCGACCCGTCGGCGCGCTGAACTGGCGGAAAATCGATCTCCGCATCATTGCCGCCACCCACCGCGACCTCAAAGCCGAGGTCGTTCGCGGACGCTTTCGCGAAGATCTCTTTTACCGCCTGAACGTCTTCCTACTACGGCTACCCGCGCTGCGCGATCGCAAACAAGATATTCCGCTGCTGATTGATCATTTTCTGAAAGCCGGAGAAGCTCACGGACTCTCGAGCTTCGAACCCGGCCCGGAAGTCATCTCCACGCTGCTCGCTTACGATTGGCCGGGCAACGTGCGGGAGCTGAAACACTGCATCGACCGCATGGCCGCTGTCCAATCCGAGGGCGTCCTCCAAATGGCCGACCTTCCTTCCGCCCTGCGCTACCATTCGGCCTCCAGAACACTGACGCGCTTTTCGGCGGCGATCGAGAATGGCCCGCTGCCGGAGTTCCGCGCCGCTCCGCGGTCGCCGGTCATCTCCATCCCTGATAGCGAGAAGCAGGCCATCAGCGCCGCCCTGGCCGCGACGGATGGCGAACGCGGCAAAGCAGCCCAAATTCTGGGGATCGGCCGCACCACGCTTTACCGCAAAATGAAACAATACGGAATTGATTGACCATCTCGCTCGACGCTACATACAGCATTGGGGGTGAACTCTCCGGAGTGGGCCTTTACTCGCGGGAAATCCTGCTGGGTTTGGCTGCCGCGTATCCGGAGACACGCTTCGAGTTTTGTCTCCGGTCCCATCGCTACCTGCGGTCCTGGGCGGAAAGTTACCCGCCGAATGTCCGTCGGCGTCTGCTGGCCGAGCCGCTCGGGCCGCGATCCTCCGCCCTGTTCCATGGGCTCAATCAGCGACTCCCGCGCATACCGCTGCGCCGCGCCGTCGTTACATTCCATGATTTGTTCGTCTTGACCGGCGCGTATTCCACTGCGGAGTTCCGGGCCCGATTTGCCCAGCAGGCTCGGGACGCGGCCGCAAGGGCCAGCGCCTTCATCGCGGTTTCCGCATTTACCAAAAGCCAAATGGTTTCATTGCTGGGCGTTGATCCCGCCAAAGTGCATGTAGTCCATCACGGCGTTCGCGCGCTGTCATTTCCCTCACTCGACCGTGAAAAAACCGTTCTCTCGGTAGGCGCCATCCAGGCGCGCAAGAACACAGCCCGGCTGGTTGCTGCTTTTGAAAGCCTCGATGCCACCTGGAAACTCGTAATCGCCGGATCTGCTGGATATGGCTCGGAGGACATACTGGCTCGCATCGAAGCGAGTCCCGCGCGCAGCCGTATCTTCGTGACCGGCTATGTCACGACGGCCGACTTGGCCGCGCACTATGCTCGCGCGAGCATCTTTGCGTTTCCCTCGCTTGATGAAGGCTTCGGCATGCCCGTACTGGAAGCGATGGCAGCCGGCACTCCAGTTGTCACGTCGAACCGCTCCGCGCTCCCGGAAACCGCTGGTGACGCCGCCATCCTGATCGATCCGGAAAGCGTTGAAGCGCTTGGCGACGCATTACGGAATCTGGCTCAAAATCCGGATCTGCGGAAAGAAATGGAACGGAAGGGCCGCGAGCGGGCGGGCCTTTTTACCTGGGAAAAAGCAGTTCGGGAGACCTGGAATGCTTACCGTAGCGTGCTGGATTGAACCTCAGCGGTTTTCCTCATCCACAGCTATTTTCAGTGCGCGTAAAAATCGATGGTCCTGGGAGGTAAACTTGATTTTGCCGGTCGCCTCAAATGCGGGCTTCGGTTCTTCGGAGAGTTCCAGTTCTTCGCCTTCCTCGTCTTCGGCTTCTTCTCTCCGGTTGAAGCCGATTGTGGCTTCCAGGACGAGGAACACGTCGTATCCGGCTCGCTTGATCTCCCCGATCGCTTCAGCGATCCGGTCGGACTCGGAAAGGGAATCGTTGATCGCATTCCCCAGTTCCTGCATTAGGTGGTTCAATGGCTCGTCCACAGAGTTCTCCATTACAGTGGATGCGCCACGTCAGACCAGCGTTCCACCGATAGGCCCGCGTCCACCGATTTCGATTGTAGTGGACCTGCCCCTGGTTCACAAGCGGAACCATATCTTTTATCGGCAATTTGCGGGCCGTACGCTATAGGCAAAGACTCTCTTTCGGCGCAATTTGTTACGATAGTTAGCGTGTGGAAGCGTTACGCCCTCCGCCACTCGCGGGAATTTGTAAAGCACGTCGCTCCCGCCATCATTAAGCCTGCCAGAACCCTCTGGAATGAGGTTATCGGGTTTCTTTTCTTATCTTTCGCGGTGATCTTCGGCTTCAAGACGGTGCGTTACGCCATGGACTATTTCAAGGCCGAACCCGCGGGCGGCACAGGCGAATTGATCCGTCTGGCGATGGCTGGTTTCTGTACCCTGCTCATGGCGTGGTACGGAATCTCCTCATTCCTCCGAGCACGTAAGATTTCGCGGTCATGAACGCCCGCCTGGGCAAGCCCGGTGAGTTTCCCTATACCCGTGGTGTATACGCAGACATGTACCGAAGTCGGCTCTGGACAATGCGCCAGTATGCTGGTTTTGGCACGGCCGGGGAAAGCAACCGCCGCTATCGTTACCTTCTCTCTCAGGGGACAACCGGCCTTTCGGTAGCCTTCGACCTTCCGACGCAGATGGGGTTTGACTCGGACGATCCGCTGGCGGCCGGAGAAGTAGGGCGCGTCGGCGTGGCTATCGCCTCTCTCGCGGACATGGAAACTCTCTTTCAAGGCATTCCGCTGCAGGACGTTTCCACGTCCATGACCATCAATTCGACGGCCGCGATCCTGCTCGCCCTGTACGTTCTGGTAGCTCAGCGCCAGGGCGCGGACCCTCATCAGCTCTCCGGCACGATTCAAAACGACATTCTGAAGGAGTACATCGCACGCGGGACTTACATTTATCCACCCGCACCCGCGATGCGCATCGTCACGGATGTATTCGCCTGGGCCAGTCGCGAAATGCCGGAGTGGAACACGATCTCAATCAGCGGTTACCACATCCGCGAGGCCGGCTCGACCGCCGCGCAGGAGCTGGCGTTTACGTTCGCCAATGCCATTGCTTACATTGATGCTGCCATCGCCGCGGGTCTGACGGTCGACAGTTTCGCGCGCCGGCTCTCTTTTTTCTTCAATTCCCACAACGATTTCCTGGAAGAGATTGCCAAGTTCCGCGCCGCGCGCCGCATCTACGCTCACCTGATGCGCGACCGGTTCCACGCGAAAGACCCAAGGTCGATGATGCTTCGCTTCCATGCGCAAACGGCCGGATCGACCCTGACCGCACAGCAACCGGACGTGAACATCGTGCGCACCGCGCTGCAAGCGGCGGCGGCGGTGCTGGGAGGCGCGCAGTCCCTCCACACCAATTCACGGGATGAAGCTCTTTCCCTGCCCACGGAAGAATCCGCGCGCATCGCGCTCCGCACGCAGCAGATCATCGCCTATGAAAGCGGCATGGTGAATACGGCCGATCCGGCCGGCGGCAGCGAGTGCATCGAAGCTCTCACTGACGCGCTGGAAAAGGAGGCGTTGGATTATCTGACGCGCATCGACCAGATGGGTGGCGCGCTTCGCGCCATCGAGAGCGGCTTCATCCAAAGCGAGATTCAGAACGCCGCTTACGAATACCAGCGCGCCGTGGAGGCTGGTGAACGGGTCATCGTTGGCGTCAACCGCTTTCAGATGGACGAGAACCGCCCGATTCCGACGTTCCGGCTCGACCCGGCGCTCGAGCGCGCGCAAATCGACACTCTTCGCCAGGTGCGCGCGTCGCGCAGTACCAGCGCGGTCGAGCAAAGCCTGATGAATCTTGAAGATGCCGCGCGCAGCGGAGAAAACCTGATGCCGCGGATCCTCGAAGCTGCCGGCGCTTACGCGACAGTCGGTGAGATTTCAGGCAGGCTTAAAACCGTGTTTGGCGAATACGTGGAAGCGTAGAACGCTTCAGCGGGCTGAGCTGCCCTCGGTTTGCGGCGCTCGCGCAGGCCAAGCCGGTGCATGATGCGGCCGGCGTGATCCGGGTCATAGTGTACGCCGAAACGCACCTGAATGGCTTGAGCAAACCGCGCTGTCGTCCAACGATCGGAATCAAACCCGGCTGCCCGTGGTCCATCGTGGTAGATTTCGACCACGCCCCGGAGCTGCTCTGCGTTCAGGCGGCTCGGACGTCCCGGAGCCCGCCGTTTGCGTAACGCCTCCACGCCGCGACCGCTCAATGCGCGGTTCCAGCGTGAGGCAGTAGTCCGGCTGACCCCGAACCTCCGGGCGACCTCGGACTGTGAGACTCCACCTTGCAGGTCCTGCGCGGCCAGCAGGCGCCTGCTCTCCATTTCATCGCGAGTTAACATGCCTTGTGCGGCTGTCTCCATACTCCTCGCGCGGTTTGTTAGGTTCCAGAGCGTACATTAGAATAGCAGAAAACGTTTCATGTGCAAATTGTTTTGAAAGAAAATATGCCGAAATTGGTACTAAAAGCCCAGTTTGGGCCTCTTCGGACGCGCTTTTGGGCCCAAACGCCGGCTCTTTGTAGAGTTATTGCCGGAAACTCAGATGGTAGCAGTCGCCTGATGTATACTCGTTTAGCCGGCGTTCGCCGGTAAACCAACAAATCGCTCGAAAACAGAGGCGCTATGCAGGAACCGAGTGTCGAACACATTATGCAGGTGGGCCTGGGCTTCTGGGCTTCTAAGACGCTGCTGAGCGCCGTGGAAATGGAAATATTCACGGAACTGGCCAAGCATCCGGCCACGCTCGAAACGCTGCAAGACCGCCTTGGCTTGCATCCACGCTCGGCGCGAGACTTTCTGGACACACTGGTGGCGCTCGGGTTTCTCCAGCGGACCGGCCAAACATACTCGAACACGCCTTCCACAGCCGCGTTTCTGGACAAACGCAAGCCCTCATATATTGGCGGCGTCCTCGAGATGGCAGGCCGCCGGCTGTATCCCTTCTGGGGCGAGCTCACAACCGCTTTGCGCACTGGGCAGCCGCAGAACGAGAGCAAGAACGAGGGCACCAATACCTTCGCCGCGCTCTATGCCGATCCGGCGCGGCTCAAGGAATTCCTGAAAGCCATGACAGGGATCAGCCACGGCGCTAATCTCACCATCGCGAAACAGTTTCCGTGGAAGCAATACCAGTCGGCCGTGGATGTGGGCACAGCGCAGGGCGATCTCATCATGCAGATCGCGCTGGCCCATCCGCACATTTCCGGCATCGGCTTCGACCTTCCCGAAGTCGGACCGATCTTCGAAGACTATGCCGAAGAAAACGGGTTGACGAATCGCGTGAAGTTCAGCCCGGGTAGTTTCTTTGATCAGCCGATTCCGCAGGCGGACGTGGTCACAATGGGGCACATCCTGCATGATTGGAACCTCGATGAAAAGCGGATGCTGATTCGCAAGGCGTACGAAGCCGTTCCGGCCGGCGGTGCCCTGATCGTCTATGACAGCATCATTGACGATGACCGCTCGAAGAATGCGTTCGGCCTCCTGATGAGCCTGAACATGCTGATTGAAACACAGGGTGGATTCGACTATACCGGCGCTGATTGCGTCGGCTGGATGAAAGACACCGGTTTCCGCGAAGCCCGCGTCGAACATCTTGTGGGGCCGGATTCCATGGTCGTGGGAATCAAATAGTCGCCCGGTTTCGTTCACGCGAAGCGACAGACCGCGGGTTTCAATCCACGTAGAATCGTAGAGAGATGCCCGCTTCGCGTCTGGAACTGCGAGGAGTTTCCAAGACTTACACCAATGGCCAGCCCATTCCTGTTCTGCATGACATCTCACTGGCGCTCGAACCGGGCACGGTAACCGCACTCCTGGGCCGCAGCGGGTGCGGAAAAACGACCCTTCTCAATCTGGCTGGCGCTATGGACTTCCCGACGACAGGTGAGGTCCTGATCGACGGCCGGTCTACTTCCTCTCTGGCGGAATCCGAGCTAACAGCCTTGCGGCGGCGGCGTGTGGGCTTTGTTTTTCAATTCTTCCAATTACTGCCGACGCTGACGGTGCTCGAAAATGTGGAACTGCCGCTGCTGCTTTCGGGCGCTCGGAATACTCTGTCGGCGGCGCGCGACCGGCTGGCCTGGGTTGGACTCGAGGAGAAAGCCACCGTCATGCCGTATCAGCTCTCCGGTGGACAGATGCAGCGCGTGGCGGTGGCGCGCGCGCTCGTGCATTCGCCCGATATTCTGATTGCAGACGAGCCTACCGGCAACCTCGATACCGCCAGCAGTGAGCCCATCCTCGCGCTCCTGAGACAAGCCGCCGCACGCTTTGGCGCAACCGTGCTGATGGCTACTCATAGCGCCGAAGCCGCAGCCATAGCGGGGACGCGTGTGCATCTGCGCGATGGCCGTATCCAATCGATCGAACGCGCATGAAACTGCTGCGGACACTGATCCTGCGCCCGCTGCGCCGCGATCTGCTGCGCACACTGCTCACGCTTCTGGCGGTCGCGCTGGGAGTCGCGGTAGTGGTCGCCACCGACCTCGCCGGCGCAGCGGCAACTGGCTCGTTTCGCTCGTCGGTTGAAACGCTGGTGGGAAGCACAGATCTCCGTATTATGGCGAACGGCGGCGTGGATGAAAGCTGGATCGGCCGCCTGACCTCGCTCCCCATTGACGCGCACTTTTCGCCGGTCATCGAGGCGGAAGCATTTCTGCCCGGCATCGGTTCGACTACGCTCTACGGCTTGGATTTCGTGGCGAATGCACCGTCTTCGACAACGGGCGCAGCGCCGGAGACGGGCGCGGAATCAGACAATGCCGTTGTAGTTTCCCGCGCCTTGGCGCGGCGGTTGCATCTCGCAGCGGGAGCCGCGCTCACGGCGGTTCTCAACAGCCGCCGCCGGCAATTCCACGTAGTGCAAATCGTAGATGCCAAATCCGCCGAATTCCTGGCGCTTGATATCGCCGCGGCACAGCGGGCTCTCAATCGCTACGGCACACTCGACCGCATCGATGTGACGATTGCTCCCGGTGAAGATTTCGCGCGCGCGGAGCGGGCGATTCGAGGTATTTTGCCGCCGTCATACCTGCTTGAAAAACCGGGCGCGCGCAGCGAGGAAAACCAGCGCATGCTGCGCGCATTCCGCTGGAACCTGCGCATCCTCAGCTATATTTCGCTCGTTGTCGGAGCCTTTCTGATCTACAACGCCATTTCAGTCAGCGTTGTTCGGCGGCGAGCGGAAATAGGCGTATTGCGCGCGCTGGGTGCGGGCCGCGGCGCCGTCTTCGGGCTGTTCCTTTTCGAAGCGCTGCTCCTGGGCGCGATCGGCGCGATTCTGGGTGTAGGCCTAGGCCGTTTATTGGCAGGCGGCACAGTCAACCTGATTGCCGGTACGGTCAACGCTCTCTATACCACCAGCCGGCCTGCTCCGGTGTCGCTTTCGTTCGCGGAGATTTGTACCGGAATCCTTGCAGGGGCTGCCGTAGCATTCGCCGCTGCTTTTGCTCCCGCGCGCGAGGCGCTTCGTGTTGCGCCTACCGCTGCGATGAGCCGCGGCGCGCATGAACACCAGGCCCGCCTTCGCTGGCGGAAAGCGTTGGCGGGCTCCGTGATCCTGGCTGGACTGGCGCTGGCTGCCTCACAGGCCGTGCCTCTGGGCGGCAAGCCGGTCGGCGGCTATGTGGCCGCTCTATTGGCGGTAGGGGCGGCCGCGCTTGCTGCGCCCGCTTTGATACTGGCCGTCAACCGCGTGACGCGCCAGCTCCTGAACCGGCGCGTCGAAACTCTGCTCGCCGGCCGGAGCATGGCGGTTTCGCTTGCGCGCACGTCGGTAGTCGTGGGCGCGCTTGCCACAGCGATCGCCATGATGGCCAGCGTGGGCATTATGGTCGGCAGCTTCCGCCAGACCGTACTGCTCTGGCTCAACGTGCAACTGCGCGCCGACCTTTACGTGCGCCCCGCCGGGCGTTCCTCCGTCGGCGAGTATCCTGACCTGCCGTCCGAAGTGACGGGGATTCTGCGCTCCACTCCCGGCGTAGCCGCTGTCGATGATTTTCGCGCTCTCGAGTTTCATTACCGGGGCGAACGCGCCACGTTCGGCGCAAGCGACATGGAAATCGTACGTCGGTTCGGGCGCCTGCGTTTCCTTCCAGGTGAAGATCGCGATGCTATCCTGCGTTTGCTCCCCGGTAGCGACCGAGCCATCGTGAGCGAACCGTTCGCCAACCACTTTGGCGTTCACGCGGGCGACCGCCTCATGTTACCCATCGGCGGGAAAAACGTGACCCTCGCCATCGCCGGTATCTACTATGACTATTCGAGCAGCCAGGGCTACGTGATGGTCGATCGCTCGACGCTGTTGCGTTATCTTCCCGGTCAACCCGCGACCAGCGCGGCTGTTTACCTGGAACCTGGAGCGGATGCCAACCGAGTCCGGCGGGCAATCCAGCTCCGTACGGCTGCATACGCCGTAGCCGTGGCGCCTAACCAGCAATTGCGGCATGATGCCATCGTCATCTTCGATCGGACGTTTGCCATCACCTGGGCGCTCGAAGCGGTGGCGATCATCGTTGCCATGCTAGGCGCCGCCAATTCGCTGCTGGCACTTGTGCTCGACCGCCGCCGGGAACTGGGCCTTCTGCGCTACCTGGGCGCATCTTCCTCGCAAATTCGCGGCACGATTCTGACCGAAGCCGGGTTTCTGGGCCTCGTGGCTTCCCTTCTCGGATTGGCGCTGGGCTTTGCGCTTTCGCTACTATTAATATTTGTAGTCAACAAGCAGAGCTTCGGTTGGACCATTCAGTTTTATCCCCCACGAGAGCTTCTGTTCGGCGCGCTTCTGCTGGTCTGGTGCGTTACGGTATTGGCCGGACTTTATCCAGCGCGAATCGCGGCGCGTCTGAACCCGATCGATGTGATCCATGAAGAATAGGGGAAAAGCACGGAACCGGCCCGAGCAATCAACACAATCGATTTGACATGAAAAGCAGCAACTCAGCCATTCGTAACATCGCCATCATCGCCCACGTGGACCACGGCAAGACCACTCTGGTAGATGCCATGCTCAATCAGAGCGGCATCTTTCGGGCAAACGAAGAGCACGTCGAACGCGTCCTCGATTCGAACGATCTCGAGCGTGAGCGTGGCATCACCATCCTCGCCAAGATCACCGGCATCCGCTACCAGGGCACTAAGATCAACATCGTGGATACACCCGGACACAGCGATTTCGGGGGCGAAGTGGAACGCGCGCTCAAGGTTGTGGACGGCGTGATGCTGCTGGTCGACGCGAGTGAAGGCCCGCTTCCGCAGACGCGCTATGTGCTTTCGAAGGCGCTCGAAGCCAAGCTGCCGCCCATTGTCGTCATCAACAAGATCGACCGCCCCGACGCCCGCGTGCCCGAGGTTCTCGACGAGATCTATGATCTGTTCATCGATCTCGACGCCACCGAAGATCAGCTCGGCTTTCCCGTGCTCTACACCATTGCCAAGACGGGCGTTGCCAAGCGGTCGCTCGAAGATACGTCCACCGATCTCCGGCCGCTGTTCGATGACATTATCCGGCATATTCCGGAGCCCAAGGGTGATCCCAACGGCATGCTGCAGATGCTTGTCGCCAATCTGGATTACAGCGATTACCTCGGCCGGCTCGCGATTGGGCGCGTTTTCAATGGCACGCTGCGCTACGGCGATACGGTGGCCATCGCCAAGCGCGACGGTTCTCTTCACACGACGCGCATCACCAAGCTTTATTCCTTTGAAGGCCTGAAGCGAGTGGACGAAACGATCGGCGTGCCCGGTGACGTTCTGGCGATCGCCGGCGTGGAAGGCATAACGATCGGGGAGACCGTCACCAACGCCGAGACCCCCGCGCCGCTGCCGCCGATCCACATCGATGAGCCGACCATCGCCATGACCTTCACCATCAACACGTCGCCTTTTTCGGGGCGCGAAGGCCAGTGGGTCACTTCACGAAACTTGCGCGACCGCCTCGACAAAGAACTGCTGACAAATGTTTCGATTCGCGTGGAGGAACTGGGCCCCGATACTTTTCGGGTGATGGGCCGCGGCGAATTGCAGTTGGCCATTCTCATCGAAATGATGCGCCGTGAAGGCTATGAGTTGACAGTGGGCAAACCCGAGATTCTCACTCGCAAAATTGACGGCACGGTTCAGGAGCCGCTTGAATTGCTGGTGATCGATTGCCCGGAGACGTTCCTCGGCGTCGTAATTGAAAAGCTCGGCGCGCGTAAGGGCAAGATGACGAAGATGGTGAACCACGGCTCCGGCCGGGTACGCCTGGAATTCCATGTGCCGTCGCGAGGATTGATCGGGCTGCGCGGCGAAATCCTCACCGACACGCGCGGCACAGCGATCATGAACTCGCTCTTCCACGGTTACATCGACTGGCAGGGAGAGATTCCGATGCGCCCCACCGGCTCGCTGGTAGCGGACCGCGCGGGCAAAGCCACCGGATACGCCATCTTTAATCTGCAGGAACGCGGTGAGATTTTCATTACGCCCGGAACGGAGGTCTACGAAGGCATGGTAGTGGGCGAAAACGCGCGGGAGCGCGATATCGACGTCAACATTGTCAAAGAGAAGAAACTGACAAACATGCGCGCCTCAACCGCTGACGAAGCCATCCGCCTGGTACCGCCGCGCATTTTGAATCTCGAGCAGGCCATCGAGTTCATCGCCGAAGATGAATACGTGGAAGTCACGCCACAATCCATCCGCTTACGTAAGAAAGTGCTCAAGGCCAACCAGCGCTGAGCGATAAACTAACGGAAGAGAAGCAAAGGAGACTGGATCATGGGGCATTCGGTGGAAGTGAAGCACGCGACTGCGCGAGCGGTAGCTGTGACCGCCTGCGCGGCCTTCGCCGTAGCCATCGGCGCTCTCGCGATCGGTTCACTCGCAATCGGGCGGCTCGCGATTGGCAAAGCCCGGCTGAAGTCGCTGGAGATTGACGAACTTTCCGTGAAGCGTCTGCGAGTCGCCGACCTTGCCGTAAGCGGCTCGGTGGCGCTGCCGCCGGAAAACTCGGCGGATTCAGGAATTTTGGAGTAAAGAGGACGCGGCTAAGCTCCGCTACTGAGACACGCCGAATCCGTCTATCTGCACCTCAAGAAGATGATTGATACGGATGCCGTAGATGCCATCCGTATTAGCCAGCGCTCCCGTCTTAGGGGCCGAATGGACGACTTCGCCGTTGACCGCAAAGTCCACTTTGTCCGCGCCCACGCGTACTTCAAGCGTATTGGTGGATTTGCCGCTCGCGTCCGGTTTTTTCACCGCATCGCTAGGCGTCTTCGGCGCCACGATAGGCGTTGAATCGCCGTCGCGGCTTTTGATCAGCCAAGTCCCGTTCTGCGCCACAACGAAGTAGAGATACTTTTGCTGCGGCCCTTCGAGACCGCTGCCGCCGAATACCAGGCCGTAGTAGTTGGTATGGCCGCTCGGCTTCATCAGCGTGAACGTGCCCTTCAGCGTGTAGGTGCCCGACGCAGTATTCGCCGGATTCCAATACACGGCGGCTTGGGGATTCGTAGCCAGGAAGCCCGAACCCTTGGTTTCGAACTTGATATCGCCAGGGGCGTCTGCGTCTGTGGCTGACGTGCTGCGGTCCACACGCATCTTCCAGCCCTGCGGCGTTTGGGCGATCAGCGGCGCGAAAGCGGCCAGCGCGAGTGCCGCGATAGGAACGTGACGCTTCATCCGGTCCTCCTCCAGGAAGCTACTCAGGTAGCCCGCGCCACGCGAAACGGCTCGTAACAGATGCCGCCTCAGATTGCCGCGCGAGCGGAGTCCTCTCAGCCTCTTGATTGGAATTCATTATATACGAGCCCGCTCCAGCTCAATCAGCCTGAAAACAAGCGCTACTGAGACTCTGCATACACTCGCCGAACCAGGTTTGCAATGGGATTCAGGTTGGGCCAGTCGGGATACTTCGTCTTGAATCCGGCGACCAGTTGCTTGCCGGCATCATCGGCCGCAACACCCTGGCGCTTCAGTTCGAGCGCGCGCGATTGCACATCGCCGAGAAATGCGCGCTCCTTCGCGATCAGGGAGCCATCTCCGAGTTCACCGTGATCGGGCACGACGTACGCCGGATTGAGCGGCGCAAGCTTGTCGAGGATCGCGATCCAGCTTTTTACGCTGCCGTCAGAGCCGGGAATGCTCGGAACCAGCTTACTCTGCACGATGTCGCCAGGGATCAGCGTGCGGTCTGGCTCCACGAAGATCAGCTCGTCGCCCTTGGTGTGCGCCGCACCCAGCCACATCAGCCGCGCCGTGGCGCCGCCCAGATCGATGGTAGCTTCAGTAGGAAACAGAATATCGGGCGTCCGCAGCTTCACGCCTGCGAGCAGCTCTGCGTTCTGCGCCGACCTACTCCGGAAAGCATCCATCATGGCGGCTCCATGCTGTTCCATCTCCTCCTGCTGCACGGTATCCCGGATCAGAATCGTGTTCGCCGGAAAGCCCGGCTCGCCGCCGGCATGCTCGGGGTGGAAATGCGTAGTAGTGAGAAACAACTTCGGATTGTTGGAAAGCTGTTTGGCAACACGCACGACCGTCTCCCCGTTTCGCGGGCCAAGGCCCGTATCGACCACAAGCGTGGCCCGGCTGCCGACGACGATGGCAACATTCGGAAAGCCCATAATCACATGGACATGCTCAGACACGCGCGTTGCTTTTTCCTGCAAAAGCGGCTGATTCCCCTGAGCCCACGCGATCGCGGCCGTCAGACAAGATGCGGCGAGCGCGAGAAAGAAAGTGAGGAAGCGAAAGCCTGCGGTCCGAATCGGAATGGCTCGTGGCAACATAGGCACCTCCTTTTACGGTCCACAACGGGCAAAGATCTTGAGATCAATCTACTATAGCGGGATTTTCAGCCGATAGCTCTCTGACCGTTTTCACAATGTGGTGATCTTCCTTCCACCAGAATCGGATGCCTCCATCGACGAGAGCAGCTAGTGCGTCCATCGAGGCAATGGTCTGCTCGATGTCCGAATCAGCAGCCTGTTCGAATAGCCGGGAGACAAATTCCTGGTAGCGGGAGACAGGCTCGGCCATACTGCCTAAGATCTCCGCTGCTTTTTCTCTTATATCTTCATCGGAGTGATGAAGCAGTTCCACCAAACCGTCGAGGGCGGCCCGCTCCTCGCTTTTCGGGATCGGAGCCAGGCTTAGTGTCTCCAGAGCTTCGCGGCGTACGCTCTCACTTGGATCGTGAAGCAGAGTGACCAGGCGTGGAACCAGCGCCGGAGCCGCTTCGCACGCGGAACCTAAATTTCCCAGCGCATGGACTGCACGAAGCCGCAACTCCTCGCTGGCGTGGTCGAAAAGCGTCATCAGCCGCTCGATCACTGACGCATGTTCGCCGAGAGCCGGGCCCACATTCCATAACACTTCCGCCGCAGCCCAGCTCACACCGTCTTCAGGATCGCTCAGCAGATCCACCAGCGTATGAAGGAGCGACGGCTCATCGGCAGCGAGACCCCGGGTGCCGGTTGCCCGCACCGCGGCGCATCGGACGGTTCCGTCTGCGTCCCGCATCAGCGCGTTGAATCGCGCAGCCAGAGCGCGTCTCCTGGCGCCCGTCGGGCTGATATTTCCTAAGATGACGCTCACTTCGCGCTTCACGTCTGGCCTGGACCGGTCAAGCAATTCCGCCAAACCATCGATGACTTCGGGCGAGTTGGCGAGCGCT
Source organism: Bryobacteraceae bacterium (assembly GCA_035550475.1). Taxonomy (GTDB): domain Bacteria; phylum Acidobacteriota; class Terriglobia; order Bryobacterales; family Bryobacteraceae; genus DASZPB01. Next base: position 69,202 of record DASZPB010000062.1, read on the forward strand.
GGTCCCATGTTCTTGAAGGCTTTCAGAACCATCTGCAGCAAGTCGATATCGGTGTCATTGGCCAATGCAAACAGCCGCGTCGTGATCTCCGGCCATGCCAATGCCGAACCTCTGCTTTGACATATCATTACTGCCTTGTGCTTGATCAAACGATCGGAATCGTCCATCGCGTTCAGCAGCAGCAGTCTCACATCCGGGCGGCTGACGATTGCCTCCGGCAGGCTCTCTAATACCTGGACGACGCCGTGCCGAATGAAATTATCCGGGCTATGCTGCTGTTCCCTTAACCTTGCGACGACTTCCGGGTGCTGCGCCACTGCTCCAATCAACCTGCATAGAGAGTCGTTCGCTAAGACCGTGCTCGTAAAACGATCGCTCCCCGCATTCGGTTCCAGCATCCGCGGTGTTTCGGCCAGGATTCGAAGCATTTCTAAAACCAGGTCTGTGCGCTGGACGAGTAAGCCGGAGGCCTTTGCCAAAACAGTTGCCGCCCGACGCCGCACCTCGGGCTCGGAATCCTTCAGCAGGGCGACCGACGACTCCAACACGGCCGGGTATCCGCTGAGCACGGCGCGGTTCTCGTCGAGGGCCTCCAATGCGCAGAGCCGGGCGGGTGGTTCCGTACTGCGCAGCAGGTCCATCAGGCGCTCAACAATATCCGGTCGTTCCGCTACTGCTTCGCCCATCGTCCCCAACGTGCCTGCGGCCACCAACCGCACACCTTCGTCCGGATCTGCCAGCAGGCCGCACAGTTCATCGAGCACGCCCGCGTGTCGCGCAGCCTCCACGCCGATTGTGCGCAGGACCTCTACCGCCTTGCCTCTCGCATCCGCGTCCTGATCGCGAAAGGATTGCGCGACTCTATTCGCGAGCACTGAGACGTCCTCGCGGCGTTCGATCGCCGCCTTTCCGAAATAACCCAAAACACTGACCGTCCGGTCTCGGACGAATCGGTGTGGATCGTGCAGCAGTTCGACCAGCGCGTTAATAATTCGGAACTGCCGCGCGACGGAATGCTCACGTTTCGCGATTCCTCCCAGGCGGTCGACCGCCGAGTAACGGACCCAGTAATCAGGGTCCTGAAGGAGATCGAGCAAGCTATTAACTACAGCCGGCAGTTGCGATGATACGGACACCAGTTCGATCCAGGCGGCCTCTGCCGCGCGCGCCACTTCGTCGTCTTCCTGATCCGCGAGGTCTAACAGCATATCGAGGAGCCCGGGAAAATTCGCGGCTGCAGCGTCGAAAGTGGAAAGCGTCTCGGCCGCCTCGTTCTGGATCTGGGGATTCGCGTCGCTGAGCAATTGCATCACGGCGTCGATCACTTCGGAATGAGAAGAGGCTTTGGGCCCCATCTCTTGCAGCCAACCCAGCGCGTTGAGGCGCACGGACGACTCGGGATTGTGAAGAAGCTCGACGAGTTTACTCGTCAGGGAGAGCCTCGGAGCAGCATCGCCGAATATCCCGATCAGTTCCTTAAAAGTGGAGCTCTCCACAACCGCCTGCGACAGAGATTGAGAGCCAACCCTTCCGTTGATTGGCGCCAGAGCCCGAAAGGCACGCGTCACGTGAGCCAATAACGCGTGCGTGGGCGGTGCGGGCGCGCCATTCAGCGTAGCGGCGATCCTGCGAAACGAATCGACGTACCAAAACATCGCCGGAATAGGAGCGGCTTCGTAAAACCGGAAAACGCTTGTTGTGATGGAATCAATCAGAGCCGCGAGCCGCTTTCGCATCGAAGCAGGAATCTCAGCCACGCAGCGGGCTGCTAATGCGAGACGGTGGCGAATCTCGTCGTCCGCCGCCTCATTGGCGAAAACGGCCAGATACCGCTCAGTTGCTTCCGGCGTGAGTTGCCCAGTGACTAACACCAGAACTTCTTCCCATTCCGGGTCCCAGGCCTTGCGATCAATCAGTGCCCACTCGGCTGTCGTTCCATTCTCCAGGAGCCCCGCCAAAGCACGCGCGGCGAGGTATTCTCCGAGTGACCGATGGGTGAACATGACGGGAGTTCTACGGTCCTCAGTGCCCGCCAAGGCCAGAATGCCCGCGCTGCACAAATCGCCCAGCAGATCGCTTCGCTGGTGGAACGATCGTTCTCGCATCCGGATACGGTGGAGGTGCCGCGCGACTTCCGCCTGGTCCCAGAGCGTCCGGCGCGGGTCCGTCTTCCACAACTCAAGCGCCAGTTCCGCCGCACAATCCGGCAACAGGAACTCCGCCTCCCGTAGCGACGCTTTCTCTTTCACTTCCGTTCGCTGACGCCATAGATGCGCCGCTTCGCCGATGAATTCCGCGTACAGTTCCCCGCGGGTTTCCCAAGTGAGAAGTTTTTCGTTCCGCCGCCGCTTGTCATCGGTCGCTGCACACGCCAACCGCAGAAGCAACGGAGACTGCAACTCCTCGCAGATGGATTGCTGTGACTGTATGTGCTGCCAGACCAATGCGGCCGTCCTGGAATCTTCGACGAACCATCGTTTCACTGCCAATTCCATCTGCTCATGGCTGAACGGCAGCACTTCCAGTTCCTCACGGGCTCCGGCGAGTAGAGGCGCGCGCGAGTATCCAAGCCATCGCGAACTCAGCAGCAAGCGGGCCCGCGGATACTTGCGCGAAAAGTCGGCCAGCTTTGTCTTTAGAATGGCGCGGAGGTCTTCCGGGGTCTCATCGAGCGCATCGATTGCGATCAGGCCCTCGCCCCGCGCCAGTTTTTCGCGAATCAAGCTCGCGACCGGCGGGCTCAGAGAAATGCGGCTGCTCACGCGGGCCATCAGGACATCCATAATTTCCGAACCGGCTGAACCTTCGAGCCCGCTTGCCAGCTCCAATGCCCGTATGAATAGCGCCACGTCGGCCTGGCCAACAGCGGCGCTACCATTTTGCATTCGCTGCAGCCACTCCTGATTGCGACGCCCGGCTTCATACCACAGCAACGTCGTCTTGCCGAAGCCTGGATTACCGAGCACGACCGCGCGCTGGAGATTCTTTCGGGCATCTTCCCATTCCAGCTTGGTTCCCTGATTCCCATTCTGGCTGCCGTTGTCATCGGGCCGGAGCATCCCGCGCGAGACCCGAACCGGAACGAAGAAATCGAGGAAGGAGCGCCAGGTCTTGAAGCTGCGCCCGATGCGGCTCTCCGCGTCTTCGAGGATTCGCGCGGTTTCCTCCTCCAAAACGCGGACCAGTTCCTGCGCCTGCGCCGCCGGATCAACCACTGGTTCCGCGGACTGCAGCTTGCGGATCTCCTGACTCAAGCTATCGACCGCGCCAGCCAATGCGGCCCTTGTCTTCTGGTGCTCCTGAGTAACCTGCGCTCGGGTTTTGCGTCCCTCGTGGCGGACCAGGCGCTTCAGGCGGTCCGCTGCAATGCGCTGGTAGATGTTGGAGACGGGCTGATTGTGTTTGATTTCGTAGCTGAACGAATTACAAAGGTATGCGAACCATTTCGTACCGAAGATCTGCCGCGCCGCCTCCGGCAGCTTCCCATAGTCCTGCTCCAGAGCCCGGACTGCGGCTTGCGTAAGCTGCCGCTGATAGTTCTCATTGCGGCCCAGGTGTAAGCGAAAGGCATCGGGCGGCAGCGGCTGGAACGTACTGCTCTCCACCTCCTGAAGACGCCGGAGGCAACCGGATTTAATTTGAGCAAGCTGAGCATGTTCAGCCGCAGAAAAAATTCCCGCAAAGGAAGGCCGCAAATTGCGAATGCCCTCCGGACATCGCTCCCAGAGCCGCTCCATCCACGCGGCTGCACTTTTCGGTGGATCGAGTGGCTCATGCAGCGCTTCAATAATGCAAAACAGGTCCGCGTGAATAGAGGAGCGTGCAACTGCCCGCTCCAGGTCCATGTTCTTGTCGTAATGGGGTCCGTTGAACCAGCTCAGAATCTGATTACGAAAGCTCTCAACGTCAGGATGTACGACGTTTGTGGCAATGTTGGCGAGCAGTCCACCGGCTGTGACATCCGCCCCCGCGAACCTGGCTCCTAGTACGGCAAGGATAGATCCCACGGTCAACGGATCGAGCGGCACGTGTTCCTCCGAAAGGCGAGCTTACCCGGTTTACGAAAATGGCGCCTTTCCAGCCATTTTCACAAATTCACGGGATTTTGGAATGCCGCGGGGAACGATAGCTCACCGCCGAGGAGCGATTTGCGAGGAATTGTCGCGTTGCTTTCCTTCCAGGTGCGCCACAGCACTGATTAATCCCACATGAGTGAGGGTCTGCGGGAAGTTTCCCAATTGCTGACGGGTGTGAGGCTCAATCTCTTCGGAAAAGAGGCGCAACGGGTTCTGGAAGGAGAGCACCCGCTGCAAAACCTCGCGAGCCTCCTCGATGCGGCCTAACAGGATGTAGTTGCTGATCAGCCACAAAGTACAGCTCGTGAAAGCGGCTTCGCGCGTGAAGTCCTCAGCGCTGTCGAAGCGGTATACCAAGCCATCCCGGAAGAGCCGACGCTCAATCTGCTGGATGGTCGACAGCATCCGTGGATCCTTGACGTCGATGACGCCCTGAAGCGGCAGCCGCAGCACAGCGGCGTCCAGTACTTTCGATCCGTAGGATTGCATGAAAGCCCCAACTTCGGGATCGAAACCGTTTTTCAAAATGCTGTCGAGAATCGTGCGTTGCTCCGCGCGCCAGTTTTCGATGTCAGCGCCTGGATCAACCACCGAAGCGAGCTTGATTGCCTTATCAAGCGCCACCCAGCACATGGCTTTGGAATGCACAAAATGTAGCGGCTCGCGACGCGATTCCCAGATGCCGTGGTCCGGCTCCTGCCAGTGCCGCGTCACCCAACCGGCCAGAGCGCTGGCGAGTGGCCACACTTCCGAGGCGCGCGCCTTCTCTTCCGTTTTTGAATCTGTGGAGTACGCATAGACCGACATGCAATTGAGCAGTTCGCCGTAGACGTCGGATTGTTTCTGCGTCGCGGCCGCATTGCCGACGCGCACGGGAGTGGACCGGCGGTAACCCTCCAGGTGCGTGAGCAGCCTTTCCGAACGAACGTGCTCGCCGCGGATGCCGTACAGGATGTGAAGGTGATCGACGAGCCCCTTGGAAGCATCCTGCAGAAAGTGCAGAAAATCATGCGCCTCGTCGATGTAGCCGCAATGCATGAGCGCGGTCATCGCAAACTGCGAGTCTCGGAGCCAGGAGAAGCGGTAATCCCAGTTGCGGCTGCCTCCGACCAGTTCCGGTAGTGACGTAGTGGGCGCAGCCACAATGGCTCCGGTCGGCTCGAAGGTCAGCAGTTTCAAAACGAGAATGCTGCGAAGAATCTCTTCCCGGTATTCGCCCTCGTATTGGAATCGGCCGGACCAATCCGTCCAGAAGCGCCTGGTTTGCGTGAGTGCTTCGAGCGCGCCATCGAGCCCCAGGCCGTCTTCGCGACCGCCACTTCGGCCGCTGGAAAGAACCATGCACATCTGCTCGCCGGCGCTGAGCCGGATCCAGGCGGCCGCCCGTCCATCGTCCTGCACAGCGATTTGCGAACACTGAACGTGAAGGGTATCATTGCAGCCTTCGAATACGACAATTCCGGGACCTGCTGAAGCCGGTTTGACCGTTTCGGCGGCAAAACCAAACGTCGGCTTGACGTCGACGGTAAAGTCTACCCGCCCAGCCACACATCGAATCAGGCGGACGATGCGATGGTCGGAGATTAGCGACGGACCGGACGCGCCGGGGCGCTCCCCATGGCGGACCGGCATGAAGTCAATCAAAACCATCCGGCCGGACCGTGTGACGAAGGTAGTCTCCAGGATGTTCGTCGCCTCCAAATACTGGCGGGACTGGCCGACGATGCTATCGGCGTGAACGGCGCAGTATCCGCCCTTGCGGCGATCGAGCAGCCGGAGGAACATGGCCGGATTGTCAAAGTGAGGCAGGCACGCCCAATCAATCGAACCGTCCGCGCTGATCAATACCGCGGTGTGCATGTCACCGATTACGCCGTAATTGGCTATCGGCTGATAATCGTATGGCGCCGTTGTCGAGGCAGTGTGGTCGGAAGACGGTTCGCGTTCAGACATGATTCAGTAAGCGTCGGAGCCCCTTGTTCCGGTCCTTTCGTCACCACGACAAGGGGTTGTATTCTTAGACCACTTCGCGGATCTGTTCTTTGAGGACTGTCTTTAGAATCTTCCAGCCTTCTTTCTGGCCTCGGAGCAGAGCTTCCGTGAACTTCAGAGCCTGATCCGTATTTACCGACCCGGGCATCGGCGGCTCATTCGGATCGACTACCGCCTGAACGAGTGCCGGACCATCGTGTTCCAGCGCGCGACGCAGGGTCGGCGCCATATCCTCCGGGTGTTCCACCGTGAAACCGGCCGCTCCGCAGTTCATCGCGAAGCCCGCAAAATCGATGGGGTGCAGGTCAACTCCGAACTGAGGGTTCCCCTCGAGAACCATCTGTTCCCATTTGATCTGGCCCAGAGTGTTGTTCTTGACCACGATCACTTTTACGTTCAGGTGGTATTTGACGAGGGTGGCAATTTCGCCCATCAGCATGGTGAGCCCGCCATCACCCACGATACAAACCACCTGGCGGTTCGGATAAGCGATGGCGGCGCCAATGCTATAAGGCAAACCATTCGCCATGGTGGCCAGTGAGCCCGAGAGAGAGAATTGCATCTCATCCCGCACATCGATATAGCGGGCCGCCCAGGTGGCAATGGTGCCGCTATCAGTCGAAACGATCGCGTCCGGCTTCAGAAGTTTGTTCAACTCATAGGTGACGACTTGCGGCTTCATCGGCGTCTCGGTACGTTGAGCGCGTTGCGCCATCGCCTGATACCAATTCTGCATCCGGTTGCGCGCTGTTTCGATGAAGGTTTGGTCTGTCTTTGTCTGAATCATCGGCAGCAAGGCGCGAAGCACGCTCTTGCAATCGCCGACCAGCCCCACTTCCACCGGATAGCGAAGCCCAATTCTGGTAGGATTGACGTCGATCTGCACTGCCTTTGCTTTTCCCGGTTTCGGATAAAACTCCAGATACGGAAAACCGGAACCGGCGATGATCAAGGTGTCGCATTCCTGCAGGGCCTCCTGTGAAGGTGCTGTCCCCAGCAGCCCGACTCCTCCCGTCGTATAAGGATTGCGATCGGGCACCACGCCCTTGCCGAGAAGCGCCTTGATCACCGGACCGGCTACCGCCTTGGCGAGGTCCAACACCTCCTGGCGGGCATCGAGGCAGCCGCGGCCCACCAGAATCGCGACCTTCGATCCCTGATTGATCAAAGCGGCCGCTTCCATCAACGAAGATTGCGGAGGAATGGGCCGGGCGGCGGCGAATAAATCGGCGCTGTGCTCGGGAATGTTGGCGCGGGAGCGTTTGCTATCGGATTTCCAGTCCTGAATATCTTTGGGAATCGTGATATGGACAACCGTCCGCTGGCTGAGCGCGGTTTTGATTGCCTCATCAACCACGTTCACGACATGGTCAGGACCGGTGACCCGCTGGTTGTACGCCGCAACGTCCATGAAAAGTTTGTCGAGATCCACGTCCTGCTGATAGTGCGTGCCGATCAGATCATGAAAAGTATGGCCTGTAATCGCAAGCACCGGCTGTCCGTCACATTTCGCATCGTAAAGGCCGTTCAACAGGTGAATCCCGCCGGGGCCGGACGTCGCCAGGCATACGCCGAGGCGTCCGGTATACTTCGCGTAGCCGCAAGCCGCGAACGCAGCGGCTTCTTCGTGGCGAACCTGAATGAAGCGGATCTTATCCTGATGTATGCGGAGCGCTTCGAAAATTCCGTTGACGCCGTCGCCCGGGAATCCGAAGATCGTATCTACCTTCCATTCACTCAGCCGCTCGATCAACAAATCCGCGGTAGTTTGTGCCATGATGACTCTCCTCGTTCATTTATTTATTTCGATGGCTGCCGATTGAGGCGAAAGCGAGCACACCGCAAACAGCGGCGCTCGCCACGGCAGTCGCGCCTTTATGCCTGGCAAGCCACGCCCCATCCGCAGTGTCCTGAGCTTCCTTGTGAAAGATTCCGTTTGCGCCAAAATCTCCCGGCACAGGCTCAAATAAGTTGTCGGGACGACCCGGCTCTGCCGCATCGCTGGTCTGTTGCGAGTCAAATCCAGTTCGCCCCAGATAGTAATCAGCCACTCCAGGGACGATCTTGTTGGCTTCGATTGCAACCACCGTCGGCCGCCCCACAAATACTTCGCGGCGCTTGCGGTGGGAAGCCCAGACGATTCGTTCCGCGGCAACCTCGGGCGGATAGATCGGCGGAACCGGCTTCGGATGCCGCGGCATCTTCGAGCGGCACCAACTGAATTGGGGTGTGTTCATGGCCGGGAGTTGCACCATGGTCAGGTAGATCTGCCGGCCGTCGTGAATCAGTTCAGAGCGGAGAGAATCCGTGAATCCGGCAATGGCGTGCTTGGCCCCGCAATAGGCCGACTGCAATGGAATCGATCGATAAGCCAGCGCCGAACCGACTTGTATGATGTGGCCGCTGTTCCGCGAGAGCATCCGCCGCAGCGCCGCCATGGTTCCGTAAACGGTCCCCAGATACGTCACTTCCGTCGCACGCTTGAACTCCGCCGGTGTGATATCGGCAAAACGCGCGAAGATCGTAGTCATTGCGTTGTTCACCCAGACGTCAATCGGACCCAGTTCGCGTTCGATCCGCTCCGCGGCAGAGTCCACCTGGTCTGGTTCCGCCACATCGACGGCAATTGCGAGCGCCTTGCCGCCCAACTCCTCCACTTCCCGTGCCGCCGCGTGAAGACCTTCCGTCTCGCGAGCGAGTAAACCAACCCGCGCGCCTTCGCGGGCAAACGCCCGCACCGTTGCCCGTCCCACTCCGGCTGAAGCGCCGGTCACCACTACCGTTCGGGGTTCCATACTGGTCGTTGTGCTCATACCTTGATTAGTGCGAGGCCGCTCTCCGGATCGAACTTTCGCTGCAACTCTTCCGGTGATTCCTCCAGCACCAGTTCCAATGTAGGCCGGACTCGCGCTTCGAGCAGATGGCCGCCCATGGCCTTTCCGTCTTTTTTCCCCACGACGACGTGCGCATGCACCTTGGGATTGCCCTCATCGAGCGCGATGTCGCCGATCAGGGAAACTACTTCGACCTGCTCGTCCACCTGGTTCTTGAGGTACTCTTTCTTCTGCCAATCGAAGTATCCGAGAGTCGCGCTACTGAAGGCGCCGATCGCGGTGAAGTGGGCGGATGAGATCCGGTGTTCCTTCGCGAAACCTGTGAGCGTCGAAATCACTTCGTCTCCTGTGTCGAAGATCAATACAGTCCCTTTGCCCAGTTTTCTGCTCTTCACCGGAGAATCCTCCGTCCAAGCCGCCACGCGGCGAATGCGGCGCCGGCGGTTCCCAAAAGGATCGCGCCATTCCGTGCCCATGACGGCACGCTATATTCTGGATGGCCCAGTTCGGGATAGTCATCTCCCGCGGCGCTTTGATCCGTCCGCTTGGCGAGACGTAAGAGCTGAGCCAGGTGCAGCGGCTTCCGGCCGGCCGCCTGCTGGATCTGTGTCTTGCAACTGAATCCATCGGCCAACAGAAGCGTATCCTTGGAGATCTGCCTCAATTCCGGACCTAGTTCGTGCTCATAGACCTTCATCGACAGATCGTACTTTTCCTTTTCAAAGCCGAAACTGCCGGCCATGCCGCAGCACCCGTCATCGAGGACTTCGGCGCGAACGCCCATCGCGTCAAATAGCTTCTTTTCCGCGTCCAGGCCGATGATCGCCTTCTGATGACAGTGCCCTTGTACTACCACTGCGCGATCGAGTTGGGGCGGCCTATAGTCGTGGCGCATGAGGAATTCCGCCAGCGTGAACGCTTGCCCGTGCAGGCGCTTGGCGTCCTCATCATGTGGCAACAAATCAAGCATTTCGTCGCGGAACACAGCCAGACAGCTTGGCTCCAGGGCGACTAGCGGTACGCCTGCTTCAATTGAAGGCTTCAGCGAAGTGAGGATTTCATGCAACAGCTCTTCCGCCTCGCCGAGGAAGCCGTAGTCATAGAGCGGCCGCCCGCAGCAGAGGGGCGCTCGCGGCACCAGGACGCGGAAGCCGGCATCTTCGAGCACTTCGGTTGCGGCGGCGGCTACACGAGGGTGGAAATAGTTGTTGAAGGTATCGGCCCAAAGAATGACTTCCGGCTTCCCCATGTTGCGGGTTCCGCGGTTCCGGAACCATTCCTTGAATGTGACCGGGGCGAAGGCGGGCACAGTTCGCTGCTGGGCAATTCCACCGGCGAACTTGGCGACTGGCGTCTGCCCCACCAGATTTGCGAGTGCCGGCACTTGCGACGCTATCCGCGCCCATCGGTGTATCCATCCCATGGCATACGCATGACGCGGCCTGAGCCGGTTTTCGTAGTAGTGCGAAAGAAACTCGGCCTTGTATGTCGCCAGATCGACATTGACCGGGCAATCCCCCTTGCATCCTTTGCAGGAAAGGCACAGGTCGAGAGCATCGAAAACTTCTTCGCTCTTCCACTTGTCGCGAATTACTTCGCCGCGCACCATTTCGAACAGCAGATGGGCACGCCCGCGTGTCGAATGCTTTTCTTCCATGGTGGCGCGGTAGCTCGGGCACATCGTGCCGTTCTTTTGGCGCCGGCACTCTCCGATGCCGACGCAGCGAAGCGCCGCGTGCGTGAAGTTGCCTTTGTCATGGATGAAATGGAAATGCGTTTTGAAATCAGGCGGGTCGAAGCCGGTTCCCAGACGTAGATTCTCATTCACCGGATAGGGATCAACGATCTTCCCCGGGTTCATCTTTCCCCCGGGATCCCACACTGTTTTGAATTCGCGGAAGGCCTCGCAGATTTCGGCGCCGAACATTTTCGGCAGAAACTCCGCCTTCGATTGCCCGTCCCCGTGTTCGCCGGAAAGCGACCCGCCGAAGCTGACAATCAGGTCGGCGGCCTCTTCCATGAAGGAACGGTAGTTCGCGATCCCCTCAGCCGTCTTCAGGTCGAATGTGATTCGCGTGTGGATGCAGCCCTGACCGAAATGTCCGTAAAGCGCGCCTTCGTATCCATGACGGTCATAGAGTTTGCAGAGCTTGCGAAGATACGGGCCGATATTCTCAGGAGGAACGGCCGAATCTTCCCAGCCCTCCCAGGTCACATGCTCACCCGGGACCCAAGCCGTCGCGCCAAGCCCCGATTCGCGAATCTGCCATACCAGGTGTTCCTGCTCGCGATCGTCGTAGAGCTTCATATCGGGCGCATTGCTGTGCTTTTTGATTTCATCCATCATGCGCCGCGCCTGGTCATCGGAGTCCTTCCTGTTTTCACCTCCAAACTCCGCGAGCAACCAGCCGTGACCTTCTGGCAGGAGCTTCAGATTTCGCGGATGCAAGCGCTTCACTTTCATGTTCTCGACTAGCAACTCGTCAATTGCTTCGAGGCCTATCGGCTTGAACCGCAGAATGTCGGTGACGTGATCGCCGGCATGATAGATGTCCGGATAGCCAAGCACCACGAGAGTGCGCCCCGGCGGATTATCCACCAATTTCACGGTCGCTTCGAGCGTGATCGCGCAGGTACATTCCGTGCCCACCAGCGCACGGGCCACATGGAAATCGTTTTCCGGTAAAAGGTCGGGCAAATTGTATCCGGAGACGCGCCGCGGAATTTTCGGGAAACGCTCGCGAATCTGAGTCGCGTATTGGTCCCGTATGCGCTTCAATCCGGCGTAGAGTTCACCCCGCCGGCCACCTTCGTGGATGATCCGCACGAGTTCTTCTTCGCTGGTCCGGCCCACGCGCATGCGGAGTCCGTCGTATGTCAGCACTTCGAGCTCGATGACGTTGTCGTCGGTCTTACCGGCCATGACCGAGTGGATTCCGCAGGAGTTGTTCCCGATCATCCCGCCCAGTGTGTTGTGGTTGTGCGTGGCGGGGTCGGGCCCGAACGTTAGTCCGTGGCGTTCCGCGGCGTGGCGTAGCCAATCGAGAACGATGCCCGGCTGCACACGCGCAATCTTTTGTTGCGGATCGAGCTCGATGAGCTTGTTCAGATACTTGGTGAAATCCAGAACAACGGCAACATTGCAGCATTGTCCCGCGAGGCTGGTCCCACCTCCGCGCGCCAGAATGGGCGCGTCATGTTCGCGGCAGAGATCGATGGTCGTGAGCACGTCCTCGACGGTGCGTGGCACTACAACGCCAATCGGTACCTGCCGGTAGTTGGAGCCATCCGTCGCGTAGAGAGCGCGGCTTCCGTCGTCAAACCGGACCTCACCTTCGATCCGGCGGCTCAGAACTTCTTCGAGAGATCGCGCGGCTTGGGCGGGGTATTCCGCCGCGCGAGTGTGTGCCCACGCAATCTGCGTTTCATGCACCAACGTTTCCATAGGTCCTGTATTTCTCCAGATCCCTCCACTTGCATTCAAGGCCAAAGCCGTGCCGCGACGCGTCCGGAGAAAGCATGCCGTTCACCGGCGCAAGCGCGCCCTCGAAAAACATCTGCTCGATCCGGAAATGATCGAAAAAATACTCAACATTGATGGCGCGCGGAACAGCGCACGCGGCGTGCGCATGCAGGCTCGGTGCGGTGTGCGCCGAGAACGGAACAGAAAAGGCCTCACAAAGTTCGCCGGCGGCCAGGAAACCGGTGATCCCCGTACACCGCGTGGCATCGGCCTGCAGCACGTCCACCGCGCCGGCTTCCAGCATGCGGCGGAAGTATGGCAGATCGTAGCCATACTCACCGGCAGTGATGCGCATTCCGGCGGGCGCACGATCGCGCAGCAGACGCAGGCCCGCGAGATCGTCCGAGGATACCGGCTCTTCAAACCAACTCACGCCAAGATCGGAGAATGCATCAGCTTTGTCGAGCGCCTGCTTTCTCGAATAGGCGCCATTTGCATCGACGAAGAGTTCCGCTTCCGGTCCGATGGCTTCGCGCGCGGCGCGCACACGAGCGATATCTGCCGCCGGGTCGCGGCCGATTTTCATCTTCACGCTCCGCATCCCCTGTTGGGTCCAGCAAGCAAGCTGCCGTTTCAGCTCGTTAATGGAATAGGACGTGAAACCACCACTACCGTAAGCGGCAATACCAGAGTGCGCGCGCCCCAGCAAGTCTGCCACGGAAACGCGCAGTAGACGCGCTTTGAGATCCCAGAGCGCATTATCGACAGCGGAAATCGCCATCGCGCAAATGCCGCCACGCCCAAGGTTGCGTACCCGCGCCAACATTGCGTGATGGATGGCGGGAATCTCCGTTGCCTTTGCGTTTAAAATGGCGAGCCGCAGCGTCTGATCGATCACATGGGCGGTGGCGAGATCTGCAAACGAATACCCGATCCCGGCCTCGCCGCTTGCGCGCATCCGCACCAGAACAATCGTTGTGGCAGACCATTCCAGTGTGCCGTCAGATTCCGGGCTGGCTGTGGGAATTGTGTAGGCCGATACTTCCAGTTGCTCAACTACCGCCGCAGATTCACCAGAGGCCACACTGCCCCTAGATGCGGGTTTTGGGGAGCGTGTTTCTATGCGAGCCACGGGAAAGTGCGATTGTGATCAATCGCGGTGCCGAGTGTAATGCAGGCGACGAGTAGATGGGAAGAATTGATTAGCTGAGAAAAACAGGTGCGGGAGGGAAACGAATCAGACGGCCGTGTCACACGGCCGCCTCAATCACAATCATCGGTTGTACCGCTCTCGCCGTACTTGTCCCTGTTGGCGACGAAGACATGCGAGAGCGGAGAGAATCCGATCTCTTGTTCCGATTAGAAGGAAGGCGTGGTTTGACCAAGCGCGGCTTCGAACGGAACGTTCTTCAGCATCCCATCCTTTTTGAACTGCCGCAGATAGGTCAGGACGCGTGCAACATATTTGCGCGTTTCCCGGTACGGCGGAACGCCGCGATAGCGATCGACAGCGGCCGGTCCGGCATTGTATGCGGCGATTACGCGCTTCATCCAATCCCGATACTTGTGATAACGGTCCATCAGCACTCGCAGGTAGCGCGTGCCCGCGTCGATATTCTCGCCCGGGATGCTGGGATCGGCGCCAAATTGCCGCGCGGTTTCCGGCATGAGCTGCATCAGGCCGATAGCGCCCTTTGGCGATACGGCGTCGCGATCGAAATTCGATTCGGCCGCGACAATGCTCCTGATGAACTCAGCGGGCACACCGTGTTTCTGTGCGGCCGCCTTGATCAAAGCATGCGTGTCGAGGGGTTGTTGGGGATACAACATCACGTCCAGGGGCATGTTGCCCATGGCTGGATCGGCTGTTGCGGTTAAAGTGGACGGAATGACCGGGGGGACTGGAAGAAGAAGCGAAGTAGTACGATTTAAGGGTTGAATCGAACCTCCGCGGCCATCGATTACATCGGCATCGATTGATCCTGGTGCCGTACGAACATCATTTTCAAACTGTTCCACCGGGACGAAGAAACCACTCCAGGGAGTGGCAACTGTACCGGCGAGAATCAAGCTAGGTAACGTTAGAGCGACTGCGAAAAGTTTCATTCATATCTTCCAATGCTAGACTTTTTACTTAATGGCTAGAGTCACGCAGTTAGAATGCAGCAGGTGCAGCAAAAGGTTTGAGGCGGGGACGGTAGAAAGCCTTTGTACTTGCGGGGGACCACTGCTGGTAAGGTATAACCTCGATACCATCCGGCATCGCTGGAAAAGGTCCGAAGTTAGAAACGGCCCTTCCACGATGTGGCGCTACGCGCCAGTTTTACCGGCGAATGTGACCATTGTAACACTTGGAGAGGGCTGGACGCCACTTGTGCGAACCAACCGCCTGGGTTCCCGGCTCGGCGCCGATGCGCTGTGGGTCAAGGACGAAGGCCTGAATCCCACGGGTTCATTCAAAGCGCGCGGCCTTTCCTGTGCGATCACGATGTGCGTGGAGCTGGGCATTCGCAAAGTGGCCATTCCTTCGGCCGGAAACGCAGCGAGCGCGCTCGCTGCTTATGCGGCGGCGGCGGGTCTTGAAGCTCACATCTTCATGCCGCGCGATGTGCCGCAGGCCAATTACCTGGAGTGCTGTGCCTTCGGCGCCGACGTGACTCTGGTGGACGGCCTGATCAGCGATTGCGGCCGCATGGTTGCAGAACGTGCGCCGGCCGAAGGTTGGTTCGACATCAGTACGCTCAAAGAGCCTTACCGCATTGAAGGCAAGAAGACGATGGGATACGAAGTGGCCGAACAGATGGATTGGGAATTGCCAGACGCCATCTTTTATCCCACTGGCGGCGGCGTTGGAATGATCGGAATGTGGAAGGCGTTTGAAGAAATGGAACGTCTGGCATGGATCCCCTCCAAACGCCCCAAGATGATTGCGGTACAGGCGGAGGGCTGCCAGCCGATCGTGCGCGCGTGGGAAGAAGGCGAGCCCTGCAGCCGGCCTTATCAGGGGGCCCACACCGTGGCGAGCGGACTGCGGGTCCCTTCGCCGCTTGGAGATTTTCTCATTCTGGAGACGGTGCGCGCGAGCGGCGGGACGGCTGTCGCGGTGAGCGATTCAGAAATGCTCGATGCCGGCGTGCGGCTCGCTTCGGAAGAAGGCATTTTTGCGGCGCCCGAAGGCGCGGCGTGCGTAGCCGCACTCGAAAAGCTGCTGGCTTCGGGTTTTCTGAAATCGAGCGATCGCATCGTCATTTACAATACGGGGTCGGGACTCAAGTATCTGGAGGCATACTCCGCTCGCTTTCCCCGCGCCGCGGCAACGGAACAGGACAAGCTCGGAGGCTTGATTACACCACGATGAAGGACATCGCCTTGCGTGCGCTCGATACGGTGGTCCGGCGGGGTGTCACCTATGCGGATGCGCGCGCTGTCGAGATTCGCGAGCGCGACATCACTACTAAAAACGGCAAGGCCGGACACGTGGCCAGCAACGAATCGCTGGGGGTGGGAATCCGCGTACTGGCCGGTGGATGCTGGGGTTTCGCGGCCACGGATGACGTGAGCAGGAACGGCATCGATGCGGCCGTGGCCCTGGCTCTGGAGATTGCGCGCTCAGGCGCCGCCGCCAAGAAGCACGATGTGGTGCTTTCCCCCGAAGAGAAGTTCGAAGCCACGTGGGTATCTCCCTATCGCGTCGATCCCTTTCGCATACCCGTAGACCGCAATCTGAGTGTATTGCTTGCGGTGGATGAGGAATTGCGCCGCAATCCCGGCGTGAATCTGGCCGAAGCAGCGATGCACTTCGAGCGCAGGCGGCAGGTGTTCGCATCCACGCTGGGCAGCGTTGTCGACCAGACCCGATACCTCACCGGCACCGGCTATTCCGCGCTTAGCTATAAGAACGGCGAGATTCAAAAGCGCTCCTACCCCAACTCATTCGGCGGTCAACATCAGTTGAAAGGCTATGAGCTGGTGGAGGAGTTGCAGCTTCTGGAAAACGCGCCGCGCGTAGCCGAAGAGGCTGTGGCGCTGCACAGCGCGGACCAATGCCCGGAAGGCGAGTTCAATCTGATTCTCGATAGCTCTCAGATCGGGCTGCAAATCCACGAATCCATCGGCCATCCGATCGAACTCGATCGCGTTCTCGGCAGCGAAGCCAACTATGCCGGCATGAGTTTCCTCACACTCGATCAATTGGGCTCGCTGCGCTACGGTTCGGATATCGTCAATGTCGTCTGTGACGCGCGCCCGGCGCACGGTCCCGGTCTCGGCACGTTCGCATTCGACGATGAAGGCGTGCCCGCTCAATCGACGGACATTATTCGCGACGGCCGTTTTGTAGGTTACATGACCTCGCGCGAAACGGCTGCCCAGGTGGGACAGACGCGGTCCAACGGCTGCATGCGCGCCGATGGCTGGGGCCGGCTGCCTCTCATCCGCATGACGAACGTCAGCCTCAAGCCGGGCAAGCAATCGCTCGAAGAAGTGTTCGATGCCGATCAGGCCATTTACATGGAGACGAACCGGAGCTGGTCCATCGACGATAAACGGTATCAGTTCCAATTCGGCTGCGAGGTCGCCTGGGAGATTCGCCGGGGCAAGCGCGTGCGCATGCTGAAAAATCCGAGCTACAGCGGAATCACAACGGAATTCTGGAACGCCTGCGCCGCGATTGCCGGGCCGGAGCACTGGAAGCTCTGGGGGCTCCCTAACTGCGGGAAGGGCCAGCCCGAACAGGTGATGGGCACCGGGCACGGTGCGAGCCCGGCACGTTTCCACTCCATTAAGATCGGGAGCGCCTATGCTGGTTGAGGCCTTTAACCCGGCACGATGCGCTGACGTTTTCAACCAAGTCGCCAATGCCGCGCGCACCCATGGTGTCAGTGAAATCGAAATCATTCTGGCCGGCTCCAACCAGGCGCTCACGCGTTTTGCCAACAGTGCGATTCATCAAAATGTGGCGGAGCGGACCACGCATCTTTCCGTGCGCCCGATGATTGACGGCCGAACCGCGCGCGCCGGCACGAACCGGCTGGACGCGGAAGCCATCCGGCAAGTGGTGGAAGAAGCCGTGGCAATCACAAGGCTCACGGAAGCGGACGCGGAGATGTTGCCGCTCGCATCCGCCGCGCCGTATGACCCGGTAGACCGCCACTTCGAAGGCACCGCCAATGCTACACCGGAAGAGCGGGCTCAGGCCGTAGCCGAAGCGATTGCCGCGGTGGAATGTGAACATCAGACGGCCGCCGGAATCTACTCCACCGACGAATCCGTCTTCGCGCTGATGAACTCGCGCGGAATATCCGCCTGGTACGCCGAGACCATGGCGCGCTTTTCCATTACCGCCATGGCCCGCGACAGCTCCGGCTGGGCCAAAGCCAGCGCCTGTAACCACGCGCATTTGAACCCGCCCGATCTCGCGCGCGCGGCGTCGCGCAAAGCCGCCGGTTCGTGTAGCCCGCGCGAATTGCCGCCCGGCCGTTACACGGTCATCCTGGAACCGGCCGCAGTGCTCGACCTGGTGGGCCAGATGTTCGGCGATTTCAGCGCCACCGCCATCCGCGATGGCCGCAGTTTCCTCACGGATCGCATCGGTAAGAAGCTTTTCGGCGAAAACATCACCATCCATGATGATGCCTGGCATCCGCTGCAGGCGGGTGCTCCGTTCGATGGTGAAGGCGTTCCGCGCACACGCCTGACACTGGTGGATCAGGGAGTGGTCCGCGAGATCGCGTACAGCCGCCAGGCGGCGCACGCCGCCGGCGCCGCTCCCACCGGCCATGGCTATCCCCTGCCCAATGAGTACGGGGAGTCGCCCGCCAACATTGTGATCGAAGGCGGCTCGGCATCGGTGGAGGAAATGGTGAAATCTACCAGCCGCGGCATTCTGGTAACCCGTTTCTGGTATATCCGTGAGGTGGACCCGTACGAAAAGATGTTCACCGGCATGACACGCGATGGCGTTTTTTTGGTGGAAGACGGCCGCATCACGGCCGGCCTGCGCAACTTCCGCTTCAATCAGAGCCTGCTGGAGCTGCTTTCCAACGCGGAAATGCTATCCGCGCCCGCTCGCGTGTCCGGCGAGGAAGCGTTCGATATGGTGGTGCCTGCCATGAAGGTTCGTGATTTCAACTTCACGGACGTCACCCGCTTTTGACTCCCTTGTGCGATGATTCGGTCATGGCCGATACCTTGGAAACCTACCGCACGGTAACTCCCTACCTGGTAGTGCCCGACGCGGACGCCGAAATCCGGTTCCTCGAGAACGCATTCGGCGCAACCGTCTCGATGTGCGAACGCAACCCGGACAAAACCGTCATGCACGCGGAAATCAAAATCGGTGACTCTCTGATCATGATGGGCCAGGCGAACGAACAATGGAAAGCTCTCAGCGCGGCCCTCTTCGTATGGGTACCTGATACGGATCAGGTTTACACAAAGGCTCTGACGGCCGGCGCAAAATCGTTGAGAGAGCCGGAAGATATGCCCTACGGTCATCGCAATGCCGGTGTAACGGACAAGTGCGGCATCACCTGGTGGATCGGTTCACCGCTCAAGTAAGGTGCATCCAGACGGGCGCGTAAACACTCTACAATAGTAGTAGTGCTCTCCTCGTTTGACCCCCTGATTTCCGAATGGTTCACCGGCCGTTTCGGCGAACCCACCGAGCCTCAACGCCTCGGCTGGCCGGAAATCCGCGCGGGAAATGACGTGCTCATCTCTGCTCCGACCGGCTCGGGCAAGACTCTGGCAGCGTTCCTGATCTGCATTGACGGCCTAGTCCGCCGCGCGCGCGAAGGAGAACTGCCGGATCAGACTGAAGTTGTTTATGTCTCGCCGCTCAAGGCCCTGAGCAATGATGTTCACAAGAACCTGGAGATTCCATTAGCAGGCGTTTCTGCCCTAGCTGCAAAGCACGGAATTCCGCTGGCGGCGATTCGCGCCGCCCTTCGCACGGGCGACACACCGCAGTGGGAGCGCCAGCGAATGACGCGAGAGCGTCCGCACATTCTGGTCACCACACCCGAGTCGTTGTTTATCCTGCTGACCGCCGCCAAGCCGCGCGAGATGCTGGCGCGTGTGCGCACGGTCATTGTCGATGAGATTCACGCGGTAGCGGATGATAAGCGCGGAACGCATCTGGCTCTGACCTTGGCGCGCCTGGACCGCCTGGTGGAGCAGAACGGCGGCCCCAAACCGCAGAGGATTGGGCTTTCGGCGACAGTCAAACCGATAGAAGATGTCGCCGCGTTTCTCAGTGACAGCGCCCGAGTGATCCAGGTGGGACACCGCCGCGAAATGTCGCTTGGCGTGGAAGTGCCGCGCGATGAACTCGGGCCGGTTGCCAGCAATGAAATGTGGAGCGAGATCTACGACCGCGTGGCGGAGTTGATTCGCGAGAACCGCACGACGCTGGTGTTCGTAAATACCCGCAGGCTGGCCGAACGCGTGGCTCATCACCTGGCGGAGCGCCTAGGCGAAAACGCAGTATTGCCTCATCATGGCAGCCTGTCGCGCGCGCTGCGCCTGGAGGCGGAAAAGCGGCTCAAGAGCGGGGATCTGCGCGCTGTGGTGGCTACGGCTTCACTGGAGTTGGGTATCGATATCGGCTCGGTGGATCTGGTCTGCCAGATTGGTTCGCCGCGTTCGATCAGCGTCGCCTTGCAGCGGATTGGCCGGGCCGGCCATTGGGTCGGCGCGCTTCCCAAAGGACGGCTGTTCGCCACCACACGCGATGAACTGCTAGAATGCGCCGCGGTAGTGCGCGCGATTCGTGCCGGAGAACTCGATCACACGGAGATTCCGCGCAGCGCGCTCGATATTCTGGCGCAGCAGATTGTCGCTGCCTCCGCTTCGGAAGATTGGGACGAGGATGAGCTTTATACTTTCCTGCGCGAGTGCTGGCCTTACCGCACGCTGGACCGCGAGGACTTCGATGCCGTCATCACTGTGCTCGCCGAAGGCATCTCCACTTCGCGTGGGCGCAGCGGCGCCTATCTCCACCGCGATGCCGTGAACCGCCGGCTGCGCGCCCGGCGCGGAGCGCGTCTCACTGCCATCACTTCCGGCGGCGCGATTCCGGAAACGTCGCAGTACCTGGTGGTGGCTGAGCCGGAAGGCACCACGGTCGGCACGCTCGACGAAGACTTTGCCGTCGAAAGTGTGGCGGGCGATATTTTCCTCTTGGGCACTACGTCGTGGCGCATACGCCGGGTGGAATCCGGGCGTGTGCGCGTCGAAGACGCTCATGGCGCTCCACCGACCATTCCCTTCTGGCGTGGCGAAGCGCCCGGCCGTACGGTTGAACTTTCAAGCGAAGTGGCCCGGCTGCGCGAGGACATCGCTGCCAATCCAACTCCGGAATTCCTCGAGCGCGAGTGCTCGCTCGATCGTCTTGGCGCTGAACAGGCCGTCGAATACGTGCTCGCAGGGCGCGCGGCGCTCGGAGCAATGCCCGCAAGCCATACGGTGGTCGCCGAGCGATTCTTCGACGAAGGCGGCGGGATGCAACTCGTGCTGCATGCGCCGTTCGGCGCGCGCATCAACCGCGCCTGGGGCTTGGCGCTCCGCAAGCGTTTCTGCCGTTCGTTCAATTTTGAGCTGCAAGCCGCGGCTACGGACAATGGCATTGTTCTTTCATTGGGCGAGCAGCATTCGTTTCCGCTCGATATTGTTTTCGAATTCCTGCGCCCGGAGACGGTCGAAGATGTGCTGACGCAAGCACTTCTGGCCGCACCCATGTTCACCGCCCGCTGGCGTTGGAACGCGACACGCTCGCTCGCCATTCCGCGCTACACAGGAGGCCGCAAGATGCCTCCGCCAATTCAGCGCATGCGCTCAGACGACCTGATGGCCGCCGTTTTTCCCGACCAGGCCGCCTGCGCGGAAAACCTTACTGGCGAGATCCGCATTCCACATCATCCGCTCGTCAAGGAAACCATCGACAACTGCCTTTATGAAGCCATGGACCTCCGCGGCCTACAGGCAATGTTGGCCGGCATTCGAAGCGGAAGCATCCGCACGGTGGCCATCGATACACCTGAGCCTTCACCCTTCTCGCATGAGATTCTGAATGCCAACCCTTACGCCTACCTGGATGATGCGCCGCTGGAGGAGCGCCGCGCCCGCGCGGTGCAACTGCGCAGCACGCTCCGCACAGATTATGCGGAAGGCGCGGGCGCGCTGGACGCCGACGCCATCCGGCAGGTAAGCGAGGAAGCATGGCCCACGGTGCGCGATCCAGACGAACTCCACGAAGCTTTGCTGACGTTGATCCTGTTGCCGGCCGATCCGGAGTGGCAGGGCTACTTCGAAGTACTCGTTCAGAATCGCAGGGCTGCGAAAGTCACGCTGGAAGGGCGCGAGTTCTGGCTCGCAGCGGAAAGACTGGGCATGGCGCGGCTGGTTCATCCGGACTTGACGCCCAACCCGCCACTCATTGAGCCGCCCTCCACGCACGCTGTGGCGGAAACCGCGGAAGGGGCCGCCGCCGAAATCCTGCGCGGCTGGTTTGAATGCCGCGCTCCGTTGCGCGCCTCTGAGTTGGCGCGTGATCTGGCATTTCCAGGCGACTTGGTGGACCAGGCGCTTGCGCAGCTCGAAGCCGAGGGCCAGATTCTGCGCGGCCGCTTCACCACCAGTGCTCCCGACTCTGAAATTGAATGGTGCCACCGCCGCTTGTTAGCGCGGATTCACCGCCTCACCATCGGCCGTCTGCGGCGCGAAATCGAGCCCGTCACCACCTCGGAATTCTACGCCTTCCTGAACCGTTGGCAGCATGTAGCTCCCGGCAGCCAACTGCACGGCGTGGATGGCACGTTGCAGATCATCCGGCAATTGCAGGGAAGCGAATTTGCAGCGGCTGCCTGGGAGTCGGAAGTCCTGCCGGCGCGCGTAGCCCGTTACAGCCCGGAGTACCTGGACCAGCTCTGCCTTTCGGGCGAAGTCAGTTGGGGCCGCCTCTCTCCGCATCCGGCATTCGATCGGGATGAACAAGAACCCAGAGGACGGCGTGTGCGTCCCACGCGGGTAGCTCCGCTCGCAATCTTTTTACGCGAGAACGCAGCCTGGCTGCTGGCGACTCCGCAGCCGTTTTCCAATGATTCGCTTTCCCATCCCGCGCGCGACGTGCTCGCCGTTCTGGAATCTCGCGGCGCTTCCTTCTTCGCTGATTTGACGCGCGCCACCGGGCATCTGGCGAGCGAGGTGGAAGACGCGCTTTGGGAATTGGTAGCGGCCGGACTAGTCACCGCCGATGGCTTCGAGAATCTCCGCTCGCTACTCGATCCCAAGCGGCGGCGCGGGGAAGGACGAGGCCGCTCTGCGCGTCCGCGTCATGCTCCCGGCCGGTGGGCATTGCTGCGCCACACTGCCGCTGCTCCCGGTGGCAATACGGAAAGCTTTGCCCGCCAACTGCTGCAGCGATGGGGCGTCGTCGTGCGGGATGTGGCCGCGCATGAATCGCTCGCTCCGGCGTGGCGCGACCTGCTGGTGGTCCTGCGCCGAATGGAGACTCGAGGGGAAATCCGCGGCGGCCGGTTCGTGTCATCCTTTGTTGGCGAGCAGTTCGCGTTGCCCGAAGCTCTTGATTTACTCCGCGCCATTCGCCGCACGGGTGAAACCGCGGTCCCGCCGCCCGGCCCCGGCCCGTGGGCGGCGCTTCGACCTCCTTCGCTGGCCGCGCTCCCCGCCGCGCCTTAGTATTGGCGGGCTTGTGGTGAGGTTCGGACCACACGCGCGCCATGGCTTATCCTAAGTGTTACGCTGAAATTTCCCTATGAGTAACATCGAAATCACTCTGCCGGACGGCAGTAAACAGCCGGTCGCGCCAGGGACCCGCCCCATCGATATCGCCCAGTCAATCAGCCCTCGCCTGGCGGATTCCGCCATCGTCGCGAAGGTCAATGGGGAGTTGTTCGATCTGACGCGGCCGCTTGAAAAAGATTCGAGCGTCCAAATCCTCACTGCCAAAGACAAGGACGCCGAGGCGCTCCAGGTCTATCGCCACTCGACCGCTCACTTGCTGGCAGCCGCGGTGCTGGAATTGTATCCGGAAACGCAGCTTGGCATCGGGCCGCCCATCGATACCGGCTTTTACTACGATTTCGACCGCGCCACGCCGTTTACTCCGGAAGATCTGGAAAGAATTGAAAAGCGCATGTGGGAAATCCAGGCGCGCAATCTTCCTTACGAGCGCATCTATACTCGTAAGGACGAGGGGCTGAGGAAGTATTCCGATGCCTGGATGAAATGCGAGCTGATCGACGAGCGCGCCGGCGACGTTTTCACGGAATACACTCTCGGTCCGAATTTCATTGATTTCTGCCGCGGGCCGCACGTGCCCAATACATCGCGGATCAAGGCTTTTAAGCTGCTCTCCATCGCTGGCGCGTATTGGAAGGGTGACGAGCACAACAAGCAGTTGCAGCGCATCTACGGCACCGCGTTTTTCACGCAGAAGGACCTGGACGAGCACCTCAAGCAAATCGAAGAGGCCAAAAAACGCGACCATCGAAAGCTTGGCAAGGAGCTGGATCTCTTCAGCATTCAGGAGCTGGCGGGTCCTGGTCTGATCTTCTTCCATCCCAAGGGCGGCATTATCCGGAAGCAACTGGAAGATTGGATGCGCGACCAATACCTGAAGCGCGGTTATTCGCTGGTCTACACGCCCCATGTGGCACGCTTCGATTTGTGGAAGACTTCCGGGCATGCTAATTTTTATACGCAAAATATGTTCTCGCGCATTGAGCTGGATGACGCCGAATATCAGCTCAAGCCGATGAATTGCCCGTTCCACATTCTCATCTACAAGGACAGGCAGCACAGCTACCGCGATTTGCCGGTGCGGCTGGGTGAACTCGGAACCGTCTACCGCTACGAGCGATCGGGCGTGCTGAACGGATTGTTCCGCGTGCGCGGATTCACTCAAGATGACGCGCACATCTTCTGCACGCCGGAGCAGGTGGAGGACGAGATCGGAAGCTGCCTGCAATTCGCAGTCGATACGCTTTCCACCTACGGATTTGAGAAGTACGAAGCTGAGCTATCCACCTGGGACAACGGCGCCAGCGGCAAATATGACGGTACGCCCGAGCAATGGCATTCCGCCGAACAGGCACTCCGCAGGGCAACCGAGCGACTCCAGATGAAGGCCAAGGTCATCCCCGATGAAGCAGCGTTCTACGGTCCCAAGATCGATGTCAAACTGGTGGACGCGATCGGTCGTCCCT
This sequence comes from Bryobacteraceae bacterium, assembly GCA_035550475.1. GTDB lineage: Bacteria > Acidobacteriota > Terriglobia > Bryobacterales > Bryobacteraceae > DASZPB01. Next base: position 93,794 of record DASZPB010000062.1, read on the forward strand.
GGCAGCTTTCCACCGTGCAATTCGACTTCACCCTGCCGCGGCGCTTCGAGTTGGAATACATCGGCGAAGACGGCAAGGCCCACCAGCCGGTGATGGTGCATCGCGCGCTCTATGGTTCGATTGAGCGCTTCTTCGGCATTCTGATTGAGCACTACGCAGGCGCGTTCCCGGTCTGGCTGTCGCCGGTGCAGGCGACCGTGCTGCCGATTACCGATCGTCAGGTGGAATATGCGCGCGGCATCCGAAAGCAGCTTGATGACGCCGGCATCCGGGCAACGGTGGATGAGCGCAATGAGAAGATCAACCTGAAGATCCGCGAAGCTCAATTGCAGAAGATTCCGTACATGCTGGTGGTCGGCGACCGCGAGCAGCAGAACGGCCAGGTGGCTGTGCGGAACCGCAAGCACGGTGACCAGGGCGCGAAGTCGCTGGCGGAGTTTACCGCGGAAATTCAGAAGCTCATCGAGAGTAAGGCCGTTTCCGAGTAGCGAGGACCTCATGCACGCCACGGCCGAAGGCACTGCCCGGTATGTCGAGCGCCACGCGGAGGCGCGGCACGCAGGCTTCTATCGCACCGTTCTAGGCTTGCAGGTTTCAAGCCTCGGCATCGGCACGTACCTGGGAGCCGTCGATGAAGCGGCCGACCGTGCCTACACCGATGCGCTGATTGCAGCCGGCGAAGGCGGCATCAATTTCTTCGATACCGCGATCAATTACCGCCATCAGCGCTCCGAGCGCGTCATTGGCGGCGCCTTGGAACATCTCCAGCGGGATGAAATCGTGGTGTGCACAAAGGCCGGGTTTCTGACGCCAGGCGCTGTTCCGGACTTTCTCCAACCGGACGATGTGGTGGGCGGTATGCATTCTCTCGCGCCGCGATTTCTGGTCGATCAGATTGACCGCAGCCGCGCCAATCTGCGCGTAGATACGATTGACATCTTCTATCTTCACAATCCGGAAACGCAGCTCGGCTTTCGTCCCCGCGCCCAAGTGGAAGAACGCATCCGGCGGGCCTTCGCGCAGCTCGAGCAGCTCGTGCAGCAGCGGAAAATCTGCTATTACGGCGCGGCTACCTGGGATGGCTTCCGCAAAAAAGACGCCCTTAGCCTGTCCAGACTGGCGGGAATCGCAGCCGAAGAAGGCGGCCCGCAGCATCACTTTCGTTTTATCCAACTCCCTTTCAATCTGGGAATGGTGGAGGCGTTTGTCGATCGGCCGGAGAGCGTGCTGGAAGCCGCGCAGCGATTTGGCATTACCGTGGTGGCAAGTGCGTCGCTCATGCAGGCGGGCGTGTTGCGGCAGATGCCGGAAGCCGTCGCGGATCTGCTGCCGGGACTGACAACCGATGCGCAACGCGCCATTCAGTTCACCCGGTCCACTCCCGGAATCGCAGTGGCGCTCGCTGGCATGGGCCGGCGCGAGCATGTAGCAGAGAATCTCGGCGTCGCCCGGGTTTCTCCCGCCACGCGCGAGGAATACCTGCGTCTCTATCAGTGATGACCACGGTCGAAGTGGCAGGCGACTTGGCGCGCCTCGACCAGGTGCTGAATGAAGTACCCGACAATCCCGCCGTCTTTCTGCTCTGGCCGCACGACGGCAAGCCTTATCTGTCAAAGACCTCTCTTTTGAGGCGCCGCCTCGCTCGTTTGCTCAAGCACCGCGAAACTCTGTCCCGGCTGCTCAATCTGCGGCACACGGTGGAGCGAATTGAATACCAAATGACCGGCTCGGCGTTCGAATCGAGCATCGTGCTCTATGAACAGGCACGGCAGCATTTTCCGGAAAGCTATCAGAACTTGCTGAAGCTGCGCATGCCGCCCTACGTCAAGATTGTGCTGAGCAACGAATTTCCGCGCAGCCACATTACCACTCATCTCACGCGTTCGGCGGCGCTTTACTTCGGTCCGTTCCGCTCCCGCGCATCGGCGGAGCGCTTCGAATCGCAGTTTCTCGATCTGTTTCAGATACGGCGATGCCAGGAAGATCTGGTTCCCTCGCCGGCGCACCCCGGCTGCATATACGGTGAAATGGGCATGTGCCTGCGCCCGTGCCAGCAGATCGTAGGGCCGGGGGAATATGGGCACGAAGTCGCGCGTGTGTTGGAGTTTTTGCGCACCGGTGGTAATTCCCTGCTGGAATCAATTTCCCATTCTCGCGACCGGCTGAGCGAAGAGATGCGTTTTGAAGAAGCCGCACGGCAGCACAAGCGATTCGAAAAAGTGCAGGAGGTGCTCCAACTGCGCGACGAACTGGCGTGCGATGCCGAACGTCTCCACGGCGTCGCGATTACGCGTTCGCTGGCCGCTGATTCTGTGGAAATGTGGTTTATCCGCGGCGGCGATTGGCAGACGCCGCAGCGCTTCAGTTTTGAAGTGCAAGAGGGCAAGCCAGTCTCCCTCGACCGCAAACTGCGGGAGACCTTTGCTGCGGTCAGGCCCTGCAAACTGACCGTGCGCGAACGGCAGGAGTATCTGGCGCTGCTGGCGCGCTGGTACTATTCGAGTTGGCGGGATGGAGAATGGCTGAGCTTCGAAAGCTACGACGAAATTCCCTATCGCAAGCTGGTGCACGCCGTTTCGCGTGTGGCGCGGCCCGATGCGGCTTAGTTGCGGCGCTGCTCTCGGCAGCCCCGGCGGCGCCTGTGACGCCGTTGGTTCCGGATTCTCTGATCCGCACGCTACTCGCTGAAATCTCGGTCGATAACTCGTTGCGTCAAACGGCTGCGATTGCTTCCCACGCGCGATATCCGAACTCAGCCGGATTCTTCGAAACCGCCGACTACGTCGCCGCCCAAGCGCGCAGCTATGGTCTGCAGAATGTTCACGTCGAGCGCTTCCCCACGCGGGAGCCGATGTGGGATGCGGTCGAAGCCGAATTGGACCTGATATCACCAGTCTTCCGGCGCCTCTCGACCTTACAACGTGTTCCCGAGCTATTGGCACAGCATAGCCGGGATGGCGACGTCACGGCGGAACTCGTAGACGTCGGCGATGGTACGTCGGAGTCGGACTTCGACGGCAAGCAGGTAAACGGCAAGATTTTGCTGGCTGATGGTCAGCCGGGGCCAGTGTGGCGTGCGATGGGCGAGCGCGGCGCGGCCGGTATGATCTGCGCCGGTGCCGGGGAATACTTCGGCCGCCACACCCCGGCGGATGCCGTGGTCTGGGGAGAAGCTCCACCAGGCGCATTCGCCATGATGATTAGCCCGCGGCAGGGAGCCAGGCTTCGTGCGTTGCTGAAACGTGGCGTCGTCAAGGTGCGGATGCACGGGCGCGCCGCGCGAGTCACACCGGGTGCGATCGGAATGGTAGAAGGTGAAATTCCAGGAGAGATGCCAGGCAGCGATATTGTCTTAGCGGCCCACCTGGATCACCAAAAGCCAGGCGCGAACGATAACGCCTCGGGCAGTGGAACGTTGCTCGAACTGGCGCGTACTGTGAATCATCTGATTGCAGCCGGAAAGATTCCGAAGCCGAAGCGGACGCTGCGATTCTGGTGGACTACCGAGATTCGCTCCGAAGAAGCATACTTCCGGCAGCATCCCGAGGAGGCAAAGAAGATTGTGCTCTCCGTTGTACTCGATCAGGCTGGCGGTGAACTCCGCAAGGAAAATAACTTCATCATCATCGACAACCCCACGTGGCTGCCGTCTTATGCCGACGACCTGATCGAAAATCTGGCCGAATACGTGAAGGAGCGTTACGCGCCGGCAGAACATGCGCCGGACGCGCTTTGGGTCGCTCGTGGTGGCAGCAGCCAGTCCATGCGCACGGTTTATTGGGACTACCAGGAAATCACCGACGAGGTCGCGTTTGAATCGCGCGAGGCTCAAATCCCGGGAATTGCACTGGCCGTGCCATCCCTCGATCTGATCCATACGAATCTCGATACGACGGACAAACTCGATCCCACGTGGATGAAGCGCAGTGCGGTCATGACGCTGGCTCCGGCACTCTACGTCGCCAATGCCGGCACGAAAGAAGCAGCCGCGACGCTTGATTACACGTTCCACCGCGCCGCCGCGCGGCTGGCGCAATCGGCCGACCCCGGCCGACGCCTCGCGGAGGAGCAGCAGCGTCTCGATTCCGTTCGTGAATTGGATCACGGTCTCGATACGTCCGCTGACCGCGCCCGCCTGGCGTCAATCGCTGCAGCGCTCGAAGAACACACAGTCGACGCGAAGTAGACGCGAATTTCTACGCTCCGCCTGCGGTGGTCGCGAAGCTCCGCAGGGCCTCTCCTTCGTCGGAGAAAGCGCTGAAGACAGTATAGAGCTTGGTTACCTGCAGCAGATCCGTGACTTTGGATTGAGCGTTCAGGAGCTTGATGCGGCCGCCCATGTTGGTTACGGTGGCGTACGCGCCCACCAGTTCGCCCAAACCCGCGCTGTCGATGTAGTTCACATCTTTCAGGTTCAGCAGCAGGTTCAGGTGCCCGGCAGCCGTGAGGTCCTTGATGGTGCTGCGCACTAGGCCGGAGCCTTCACCTAGGGTGATACGGCCGGACAAATCGACGATGGAAACATTTCCGGCTTGGCGAACTGTCGCTTTCAAACTCATGATGCCCTCCGCCGATATTATGTACAATCAAGATGACTGATGCACGGGGGCCCCACAAAGCACGTCATTTCGATCTGGTTTTTTATCGGGGTCCTCCTGATTGTCTACGGCTTCCTCATCCTGGGACAGGGCATGTGGGAACTCTTCGTCCCTCCCGCTCACGCCGTGATTCTGGAGAATCTGCACATTGACCTCTGGTGGGGCGCGCTGATGCTCATCGTCGGCGGCGTTCTCACGGGACGCTCCGCGCCCTGGTAGGCATACTACTCGCCGAACAGATGGAGCACCACGCTCCGCCGATGCGGCGAAGCCCGATGTTCGAACAGGTAGACTCCCTGCCAGGTTCCCAACGTCATCCGGCCACCTTCCACTGGAATCGAAAGCTGTGTCAGCGTAAGAGCCGAGCGAATGTGCGCCGGCATGTCATCCGGACCTTCGACGGTGTGCCGGTAAAGCCGGTTATCTTCGCTCACCAGCCGATTGAAAAACGTATTCAGGTCATGCACCACATCGGAATCGGCATTCTCTTGAATCGTCAGTGACGCGGAGGTGTGCTGCACAAACACGGTGAGCAGGCCTGTCTTCACCGCGCAACCGTCCAACCATGAAACGATTTCGGCCGTGATCTCGTACAGACCTTTGCCGTGGGTTGAAACCCGTACCCGATGAGTAAATTGTCGCAGCGCCGCGCTACTCAACGGTAACGCTCTTTGCGAGGTTTCTCGGCTGATCCACATCGCAGCCGCGGCGAACCGCGATATGATACGCCAGCAACTGCAGCGGCACGATCTCGAGAATTGGGCTCAACACATCCGAGGTCGACGGCACTTCGATTACGTGATTGGCGGTTTTGCGAACCTCTTCATCGCCTTCGGAAACCAGCGCCACCACGATGCCCTCGCGCGCCTTCACCTCCTGGATATTCGACAGCGTCTTTTCGTACAGAATGCGGCTTTCTTCGCTAGCCGGGTCACGCGTCGCCAAAACGACGACCGGCAGGTTTTCGTCGATGAGCGCGTTGGGGCCGTGCTTCATTTCGCCAGCGGGGTAACCCTCAGCATGGATATAAGAAATTTCCTTCAGTTTCAGCGCGCCTTCGAGAGCGATCGGGAAATGCACGCCGCGCCCCAGGAAAAGGAAATCCGTGGCCCGGTGCAACTCCTTAGCCAGCGCTTCATACAAAGAATCGTTGGATAGAACCGTCTCCAGCTTTCCCGGAATGCGCAGCAGCTCCTGAACCAGGCAGCGCGAACTGGTCTCATCCAAGTGTTTGTTGGCCTGGCCCAGATACATCGCCAGAATGAACAATGCCGTCAACTGACCGGTGAAAGCCTTGGTGGAGGCGACACCAATCTCCGGGCCCGCGTGCGTGTAGATAGTGCCGGACGCCTCGCGCGTGATCGTGGAACCCACTACGTTGCAGATGGCGAGCGTCTTCGAACCCTTCTGCTTGGCCTCGCGCTGGGCCGCCAGTGTGTCCGCGGTCTCGCCTGATTGCGAAATCACCACCGTGAGCGTGTCATCACTGACAATCGGGTCGCGATAACGGAACTCGCTGCCGTAATCCACTTCGACCGGGATTCGCGCCAGCCGTTCAATCATGAATTTACCGGCCAGTGCGGCATGCCAGCTTGTACCACACGCGACAATCTTGACCTGGCGGAAGCGCGCGAACTCCGCCGGCGCAATGTCCATTTCATCAAGAAAGACGTGCCCCGTCTCCTGGCCGACGCGTCCCAGCGTGGTGTCGCGAACGGCTCGCGGTTGCTCGTAGATCTCCTTGAGCATGAAATGCTTGTAGCCGCCCTTTTCCGCCATGATGGAGTCCCACAGCACGTGCGTAATCTGCCGGTTCACTGGCCGGCCATCAAAGGTGCTGAGGCGCACTCCTTCCGGCGTGAGCACGGCGAGGTCCCCGTCTGCCAGGTAGAACATATCCCGCGTGTGACTGAGGATCGCCGGCACATCTGACGCGACAAAGTACTCGTTATCTCCGATGCCGATCACTACGGGCGCGTTAGCCCGCGCCGCCACAATCTTGTTTGGATCGGAACGGGAAATTACCGCCAGCGCGAAAGCGCCCGTCATCTCCCTGATCGCAGCCCGGGCCGCCTCTTCGAGGTTGCCCTTGAAGTGATCCTCCACCAGGTGCGCGATCACTTCCGTATCGGTCTCGGTCTTGAAAACATGGCCTGCCGCTTGCAGCCGCTGCTTCAATGGCAGGTAGTTCTCAATGATCCCGTTGTGGACTACGACGATGTCGCCCTTGCAGTCGCGGTGCGGATGCGCATTCTCTTCGGTGGGCCGTCCGTGCGTGGCCCAGCGCGTATGCCCAATCCCGAACGCGCCATCCACGGGACTCATCCGGATGGCGTCCTCCAGGTTCCGCAGTTTGCCTTTCGCGCGGCGAATCTCCAGCTCGCCCCCGTCGCAATACACCGCCAACCCGGCCGAATCGTATCCGCGATATTCCAGGCGCTTTAATCCTTCCAGGATGATCGGAACGGCTTTGTGCGTTCCAATGTAACCCACGATGCCACACATTCCTTCATTATAGAGGTTAGGCTATGAACAGAAAGTCGCTGCTGGCGTACGCAATCCTCCTGACTCTACCTTTAAGTGCACAAGTAGTTTTCAGCCGGCGAGTTTACGCTGAACATGGCAACAGCGCCCTCCAGATCTGGATGTGGCGTCCCTCGAACGGCAGCCTCGTTCCGTTGACCCGTGAGGCTCGAATGCACGCCATGCCTCTCTGTTCGCGCGACGGCAAACAGATTTTCTTTATCTCCGGCACCGAACGCGCCACTACGGGAGTTTGGAGCTTCAATCGCAAGACGGGCCACGAAAAGGAGATCCTGCACGCGGTCGATATCAGCGCAATTCTGGGAACGGCCAAGGATGGCGCGCTGCTGATTCTGCGGTCGAACGCCGTGTATAAACTGGGCCGCGTGCCCGTGCGGCTCTTCGCCGCCTGTCAGGCTTCGGTTTCGCCAGAAGGCTCGCGCATCGCATTCAACCCTTGTAACAGCGATGCCTTATTCCTCGCCGGCTCGGGCCTTCGACAGGGACACGAGTCGCCGCCTGCCAATCGTCCGCATGGTCTCCGGATGGCGCTCGAATCGCGTGCGCTTCCGGACAAGCCATCGCTATTTACGATGCTGTACGTAAGCAGCGAATGGAACAACTCCCCTTCAGCCATCGGCAGGCAAAGCCCGAGCCTGTCGAGTGGTCATCCGATGGCCGATACCTGCTTGTCCGAACTATCGGAGCAAACACCAATAGCACGTCACCGCAATGGGATTATTTCGTGCTCGACGTTCGCGCGCACACATGGCTCGCCGCCGGCAGCGGCAATGGCGCGCGCTGGGCGGCCGGCGCGGACACCGTCGTTTACAGCACCCCCCGAGAACTGATGCCGCTCGGCAAGCAGAATGTTTGGGCAGCGCAGCTTGCGGCTTTCGATTTGGGAACGCGCCGGCGGTCAGTAGTCACTTCCGGCGTAGCGAACAACATCGATCCCGCGCCGTGTACTCACTGAGGCGCGGCGCCATGGGGTTAGTCGGCGAATTCTACGCGGTATTCCTCGATCACCGGGTTCGTCAAGACTTCGTGCGCAATGGTTTCGATGTCCTTCTCTGCCTGTTCGCGCGTCACGCCGCTGGCAAGCGCGATCTCAAAGAACTTGCCTTGGCGCACGCCGGCAATGCCGTGGTACCCATGGCTGTTCAATGCCGACCGCACGGCCTGACCCTGCGGATCGAGCACGGTGGACTTCAAGGAAACAAAAACTCGCGCTATCATTTCGGAACTTCGATTATCGCACGCCACCCGGCGAGAACGGCCCCGAACGTGCAAACATGAAGAAAGATGACCTTGAATCAGCCTCTCCGCCGCGCCATTGGGGTCTTCGATTCCGGCGTGGGCGGGCTCACCGTGCTGCAGGCGCTGCGCCGCCGCATGCCGCATCGCGACTTCGTCTATCTGGGTGATACGGCGCGCGTTCCTTACGGTCGCAAGCCGCCGGAGATGGTGGTAGAATTCGCGGCCGGCATCTCGGAATTCCTGTGCAGTCTCGGCGTCGATGGCCTGGTAGTGGCCTGCAATACCGCGTCCGCCGTGGCCTTGCCGAGACTGGCCGAACGCTGCCCGGTGCCGGCGTGGGGCGTAATTGACCCGGGTGTGGAAGCTGCGACACGCGTCACGCGCTCCGGTTCCGTAGGAGTCATCGGCACCAAGGGAACCATCGGCAGCGGTGCTTACCAACGGCGTCTGGAAGAGCGAGGCCTGCGTGTTTGGGCCCAAGCATGCCCTATGCTGGTGCACACCGTAGAAGAAGGCTTGGCGGATTCTGAAGAAGCCGGGATCCTGGTCCGCCACTATCTCAATGCACGGCCTCGGATTGATACGTTGATTCTTGGCTGCACACACTATCCCCTGCTTCGCGGCGTGCTACAGCAAGTCGTGGGGGATGACGTGACGCTGGTCGATAGCGCCGAGGTCACGGCGGAAACGGTGAGTGCCGCCTTCGAAGCGGCGCAGGCATCGCCATCACCGGGCCGCGTCATTCATTTCGTAACGGGCGACCCGGTGGCTTTCGCCCATACCGCACGCGTCATCGGCGGTGTAGAAGGCGAGATTATCCCACTGCCGGTATCGGAACTTGCCGCGGCCGAAGCCTCGGCTCGCTGACGCTCCGGCCTGCTGACCTAATTCAACAGCCGTCCCTGGCGCAAATAGGCCGGCGTATCCAGGTCGTCCAAATCGATGACCGGCTCGGGCTCCACAGCCAGCATCGGCTCCGGTTCCGGCTCCATCATCGGTGGCGGTGGCTCCGGCGCCGGTTCGGGCGCGCGTACCGGTTCGGGCAAGCGCGGTTGCACTTTGACTTCGGCCGCAGGCCGCCGGTCCGCGATGGGCGAATTCTCCGGTTGGAACCCGGTAGCAATTACTGTGATCTTCACCGCGTCCGCCATCGATTCGTTCATGATGACGCCGAAATTGATCTGCACATCATCGCACTCGGCCGCCTCGCGGATAATCGAGCAGGCCTCGTTGACCTCGTGCAGACCCAATCGGCTTGATCCCGTAATGTTGATCAGGATGCCGCGCGATCCCGAGATGCGTGAATCTTCGAGCAGCGGGCAACTGATGGCCTGCCGCGCCGCCTCGACCGCGGCCTTTTCTCCGCGCCCGATGGCCGTTCCCATCATCGCGTAGCCCATCCCCACCATGGTCGCCTTGATATCGGAGAAGTCGCGATTGATCAGTCCGGGCGTGATGATGATGTCGCTGATGCCCTGAACGGCCTGCCGCAGCAGGTCGTCGGCAACTTTGAATGCATCGAAGAAGCTGGTTCCACGCGGCACCAACGCCAGCAGCCGGTCGTTGGGAATGGCGATCACCGTATCGACGGTGGAAGCCAGCCGGCCCAACCCTTCTTCCGCCAGCCGCATGCGCCTCGGCCCTTCAAAGCCGAACGGTTTCGTGACCACGGCAACCGTAAGCGCATCCAGCTCCTTGGCGAGCGACGCGATCACGGGCGCTGCGCCGGTGCCGGTGCCGCCGCCCAAACCCGCCGTGACGAACACCATATCCGCGCCCTGCAGCAACTCGACGATGCGGTCCGTGTTCTCGAGCGCTGCCTGGCGACCGATTTCCGGATTGGAACCGGCGCCCAAGCCGTTGGTCATCTTCACACCGAGCTGCAACTTGTTCGGCACGTGGCAAGCCGACAGGGCCTGCAGGTCGGTGTTCATGGCGTAGAATTCCACACCTTCCAGGCCCTCCTGTACCATGCGGGCCACGGCATTGCATCCGCCTCCGCCTACGCCGACCACTTTGATCCGCGTGCCGGAGAGCACCTCGTCTTCGATCTCGTATTTCAAATTGTCCATGTCGGAATCGATGAGCCCCATGGCTAACCTCCTTCGCCGCGATTGCCTATCTCAGAATCCTTCCCAACCACCCCACCGCTTCGCGCTCCTGTTCGGTTTGCGCCTTCAACTTCGCCGAATACATTGACAGTCCGGCCGCTGTGCTCCACTCGGGATCGTTCAGCTCTTCGGGCCAGTCGCGGATGCCGGTCGCCAATCCATAACGCGCCTGGCATTGCAAAACCCGCTCGGCCACATCGCACAAATCCGCGAGCTTCGCCCCGCCGCCGGTAAGAAACACCCCGCCGATCAGCGCGCGATCCATACCTACGCGTGACAACTCGCCACGCACGAAGCGAAATAACTCTTCCGCCCGCGCCTCCAGAATCTGATTGACGAATTTCAGTTGCGTGTGCCGGGGCCCGCGGCTGTCCGGCGTCGGCAATTCGACAAGGATATTTTCTCCGCAGCCTTCCGAACTCGCGCAGCCGTACTCCATCTTCACCATTTCCGCGTCCTCAAAAGTCACACACAGCCCCTGCGCCAGGTCGCGGGTAAAATGATCGCCGCAGACTCGAACAGTCGATGCCAGGTGCATCGCGTCGCCGTAGTAGACCACCAGTTCCGTGGACTGCGCTCCGACATCCACCAGGGCGATGCCCTCGCGCCGGTCCTCCGGCAGCACCGCGCTGTAGCACGCCGCCAGCGCTTCGAAGACAGTCTCCTCCACGACTAAATGCGCCTGGTTTACCGCGCCCACCAGCGAATTGTGCTCTTGCACCGATGCGGTCACCAGATGGACATTGATCTCCAGCCGCGACGCCAGCATCTTGCGCGGATCTCGATGTCCCGGGTGATCGTCCACCACGAAATCCTGCGGGAACAATTGCAGCACCATCCGGTCCTCATGCAACTGAACCCGGGAAGCCCGGTCCACCACACGATTCACGTCGCGCTGCTCAATTTCACGAACGTGCCCCAGTTCCACGACTCCGCGCCCGTTAGCGCCGCGGAGCGTCGGACCGCCAACACCGACAGCCACCGCATCCACGGAAACGCCGGCCGCAGCTTCGGCCTCGCGCAGGGCCGTCAAAATGCAATCTGCCACAGCTCGCTGGTCGGCTATCCGCCCTTTCAGCCAGCCTTCCGATTCCACGGCGCCGCTCCCGAGAAAGCGCATGCGGCCATTCTCGAGGACGCAGATCACCAGTCGCGTCATTCGGCTTCCGGCGTCAAGCCCGGCTGCGTACATCGGTTTTACTGCCATGGAATCCCGCTCATTGTTTCGCTGTAATACGGTCGTCCAACCGCAGATCAAACATCTTCACCTCCGGCGAACGTTTCAGGATCTCCGGATAGTGGTTCACAAAATTCTGATAACGACGGGCGAAATTGGTGTCGCCCAACGCCAACTCCATCGTGTGGTGATTCACCTGCGCCACAATCTGAATATTTTCGAGGTCGCCGGCGTTCACTTCCGAAACATCCGTTGCCAGCGCGCCCAAGTCGTGTTCCACTTCGAGCAGAGCGCCGACACGTGCACGGCGCTGCACCTCGGTTTCATCTTCTCCAACCCCGCTGAGCACCGGGAATGTAAACTGCGCCTGCGCGGGCGGTTCGAGCAGAACGCCATCCGGGTCGATCAGCAGAACGCCTGAGCGGAAGAAGACGAATGCCACCGGCTTCCGTTCGCGAATGTGCACCACAAGGCGATCCGGCCAGATGCGGGAAATCGAGGCATCCTCCACCCAATCGATCGCCAGCAGACGCCGCCGGCGTTCCGCCAGCGGGATAGCGAAAACACTGTGGTTGAAATCCGTCGTGAATGTGCGCAGGACACGCGCCCGCGAGGCATACTGCAATCCCACAATAGTGAGTGCGCCCTCACGCCCCCGCGAGAACTGGAACTGCGGGTCCGTGAAGACAAAGCGGCGCACCTGATATGCGGCCATGGCAGTCGAAACGCCGGCCGCTCCCAGCCCGATGGCTGCCAGCACGAGCCGCCAGTTCACCCGCCGCGATTCTTTCTTCGCTTCGCGCGCCATCTCAGTTGACCGCTCCGGTCCGCAGTTTCTCGAGCACCTGTTCGCCCGCCTGCCACACGCTTCCCGCGCCCAACGTCAGAACCGCGTCGCCATCCTGAGCCACCTTCAGGAGCGCTTCGACACCGCGATCCATCGAGCCCACATACTCCGCCGAACGATGCCCGAATTGCCGGATTCGCTCCACCAGCGCCTCGGCGGTCACTCCTTCGATCGGCTTTTCAGAAGCCGCGTAGATGTCCATCACAAAGAGGTTGTCGGCTTGATGAAATGCCCGCGCGAATTCGTCCATCAGATGGAAAGTGCGGGTGAACCGGTGCGGCTGGAAGAGCACGTGAATCCGGCGGAATCCGCACGAACGCGCGCTCGCCAGCGTCGCATGGATTTCCGTCGGGTGGTGGCCGTAATCGTCGATCACCGTAATGCCTCGCTCTTTGCCGCGCACCTGAAAGCGCCGGTCCACGCCGCTGAACGTCGCCAGTGCCTCTCGAATCACGTCCGGCTTTACTTCCAACTCGAGCGCTACCGCAATGGCAGCCATGGCATTCCGCACGTTGTGCTCACCGGGAATCCGCAGGCGGAATTGCCCCAGATCGGCCGACCGGTACCGGACCCGAAAGCCGCTCGAAAAATTTCCCGCGACGATCTCGCTCGCTTCCATGTCGGCCTGCGCGCTGGTTCCGTACGTAATAGTGCGACGTTTGATGTCCGGCAGGATTCCCTGCACGTTGGGATCATCGAGGCAGACAATCGCCGCCCCGTAAAAGGGAACTTTGTTCACGAACTCGATGAAAGCTTGGCGAATCGAATCAAGCGTAGGGTAGTGGTCCAGATGCTCGCGATCGATGTTGGTCACAACCGCAATAATGGGCGCCAGTTTCAGGAAAGATCCATCGCTCTCATCCGACTCCACCACCAGGAAATCGCTTTTTCCTACGCGCGCGTTCGATCCGCCCATCGTGCCGACACGGCCGCCCACCACCACCGTCGGATCCAGGCCGGCGTAATTGAGAATCGTTGCGGTCATGGACGTGGTTGTGGTCTTCCCATGGCTGCCCGCCACCGCTACGCCGTACTTCAACCGCATCAACTCCGCCAGGAGTTCGCCTCGCGGGATTACCGGGATCTGCAAACGCCGCGCTTCCTGCACTTCCGGATTCTGCTCATCGACCGCGGAGCTCACCACCAACGCGCGCGCGCCCGTCACATTCGAACGGTCATGCCCTTCATAGATCCGCGCCCCCAGCCCGGCAAGGCGTTCCGTGATGGGCGAGAGCTTCACGTCCGACCCACTGATCTGGTACCCCAGATTGAGCAGTACTTCGGCAATACCGCTCATGCCGATGCCGCCGATACCCGTAAAATGTAAGTGCTGGGGACGAAAAAACATTTACTTATCGTATTGTTTCGGCTTACGGCGCCTCTGTCAATCGAAAACATGGGTCAACCGCGCGCCACCTCTTCCAAAATCTCCGCTGCCCGCCGGGCCGCGCCCGGTTTTGCAAATTCTCTTGCCGCGCGTCCCATTTCTTCCAGCTTTCCGCGAGTCCCGGCCAACTCGGAAATCATCGAGAACAACGCCGCGCCGGTCAATTCCGAGTCCCGGATTACCCGAGCCGCGCCGCCTCGTTCCATAGCCTCGGCATTCCGCGTTTGATGGTCGTCCGCCGCAAACGGAAACGGCGCGAGAATCGAAGGCTTACCGGCAGCCGCCAATTCCGATACCGCGCCGGCGCCTGAGCGGCACACTACTAAATCCGCCTCCGCGAACGCACTGGGCATGTCAGTAATGAACGGCACGATCTCGCCCTCCAAACCGGACTGCGCAAATTCCTGCCGTAGGGCCTCGAATTCGCCGGGCCCTGTTTGGTGCACGATCCGCACCGCCGGATTCTGATCGCGGAAGAGAGGCCAACTCGCACGGCCCGCCTGGTTGAGCGCGCGCGATCCCTGGCTGCCGCCGGTGATGAGAATGTTCAATACCGCACCTCGCGGTTTGGCCGGCAACTGGAAGAACTCTTCGCGCACCGGCAGGCCTGTGGTTTCCGTTCTTCCCTGGGGAAAATAGCGGGACGTTTCCGGAAAGGAAATCAGCGCCCGCGACACCAGCCGCCCGATCACGCGATTCGTAAACCCGGGCACGGCATTCGGCTCCATGACAACCACCGGAACTCCCCGCAGGATCGCCGCCATTACCGGCGGCCCCGCCACGTAGCCGCCCATGCTGAACACCGCGCCCGCCCGGCGTACGAAGCGCCCGCAGCGCAGCGTCGTGACCGGCAACCGGGCCAGCGTAGCCACCTTTCGCTTCAACCCCACGCGGTTCAAAGCGCCGATCTCAATCTGCTCGAATTCAAAGCCCGCCGCCGGAACCAGCTTGCCTTCCATGCCTCGTGCGGTTCCCACAAAGAACACGCCGTGTCCCCGCGCCCGCAATTCGCGCGCTACGGCCAGCGCCGGAATGACGTGGCCGCCCGTGCCGCCGCCCGCCATCAGGAACGGCCGGCGCGAACCGGGTGCCGCATCGGTCTGTCGATGGTTCGCCTTCCTCGGATGGCTCACTCTCGCTCCCTATCCCGCGTTCTCCGAGACGTTCATGAGGATTCCGAGCGATGCCAGCGTGCTGAGCAGTGAGCTTCCGCCGGAGCTGATCATCGGCAACGGAATTCCTTTGGTCGGCATCATGCCGAGCACGACACTCATATTGATGAACCCTTGCACCACCACGACGACGGTCACCCCCAGGGCGAGATACCGCCCGAAGTCGTCGCGCATGCGCACTGTGGCGCGCAACCCACGCCAGAAAATCACAATGAACCCCAGCAACAGCCCCACTGACCCGACCATCCCCAGTTCTTCGCTAGCAACCGCGTAGATGAAATCTGTGTGTGCCTCGGGTAAGTACAAGAGTTTCTGTTTGCCGTTCATCAGGCCCAAGCCAAGCGGTCCGCCGGCGCCCACAGCGATTTTCGATTGTTCCAATTGATAGTTGGTATCGCGAGTCACCAGCGACTTCTGCAAACGGGACTTGATATGTCCCTGCGGATCGAACTTGGCGACAATCCGAAAATCCGGATCGAAAAACTTCACTACGCGCGCGAGCCGGTATGGTTCCGCGAAAATGAACAGCATCACACCAATCGCCGCTACGGCCGCGGCAATCGCGCAGTAGCGTAACTCGAGTCCCGCGACGAAGAATACAACCGCGGCTGTTCCCCCGAGCACGACGGCCGTTCCCAAATCCGGCACAATCACCGCGAGAATCACCAACCCTACCGCCAACGCCGCCGGCACGAGTGTGTAGCGAGGGTTGTTAATCGCACGCGCCCGCCAAGTGACAAAGAATGCCAGGAATACTACCAGCGCCGGCTTGGCCAATTCAGAAGGCTGAATGCCGACTGGTCCTACACGCAGCCAGCGATGATGCACGGTATCGATCACATACACCGCGAGCAGCAGCATCAACGCAACCCCAATGGCTCCAAACGCCACGCCCGGGTTCTGGTATCGACGGTAGTGCGTCTTTTTCAGCATCATCATGGCGACGATGCCCAACACGGCCCAAAGCGCCTGCAGTTCCACAAAATGCCACGTGGAGCCGTAACGCAATTGCGCCATGATGGACGACGCGCTGTACACCATCAGCACGCCGAACGAAACCATCACCAGCACCGTGCTGAAGAGAATCCAATCGGTCTTGACTCGCTGCGCCATTAGCTATTCCTTCGGCCTTAGTTGATTCACGATCTGTTTAAAGACTTCCCCGCGATGTTCGAAGCTCTTGAACTGGTCGAAACTGGCGCATGCGGGCGCCAGCAGCACGGTGTCCCCCGGCTGCGCGTCCCGATAGGCTTTGGTCACGGCTGCATCGAGCGTCTTCGCGTCCACCAGAGAAACCGCGCCTTTCAACTGCTCGCCAATCTTTTTTGCCGCCGCGCCGATCAGCAGGGCCGCGCGCGCTTTGGCCGCCAGCGGCTCGCGCAGGAGCGAATAGTCGAGCCCTTTGTCTTTCCCGCCCAAAATTACCCACAAGCCGCCCGGGAACGCATTGACCGCCTTCAACGTGGCATCCACGCTGGTGGCTTTCGAGTCATTGTAGAAGTCGATTCCATTCAGGCTGCGGACGAACTCCAGCCTGTGCTCCACCGCATGGAACGTGCGCACCGCACCCGCAATAACTTCCGGCTTCACTCCCGCGCGTGCCGCCGCAATCGAAGCCGCCAGCACGTTCTCGACGTTGTGCCGACCTCGAATCGGAATCTCACTCGCATCCATGAGCAGGCTGGCGTCCAGCATCAGACACGAACCGCGAAGATAGGCTCCCGGCGATACTTCGCGCTCGCTGCTAAACCATTGCGGAGTTGCGGCGGTCCGGCGGCCATATTCGACGCAAACCGGGTCCTCTGCGTTCAGCACCGCGAAATCGCCGCTTCGTTGTGTCTCGAATAACCGGCCTTTAGCGGCAGCGTAGCGTTCAAAGGTATGGTGGCGGTCCAAGTGATTCTGCGTGACGTTCAGTGCCAGCCCGATGTGGGCGCGGAATTCCGAAATAGTTTCGAGCTGGAAGCTCGAAAGCTCCAGCACGTTCCAACCGCCGGCTTGCGAGGAATCAATCATCGCGGTGACCGGCTTGCCGATGTTTCCGCCTACCTGTACCGGTGCCCCAGCCTCATGCAGGATGTGCCCGATCAGGCTGGTCGTCGTGGTCTTGCCATTGCTGCCGGTTATCCCGATGGTCTCTCCCTTTAGGAATGGCGCCGCCAATTCGACCTCGCCGACCACCCGCGCACCTTGCTGCCGCGCAGCCTCTACAAGAGTCAGGTCCGCCGGCACATCCGGCGAAAGCACAATCAGGTCGCAGCCTTCGAACACCTCCGCGGTCTGCTGCGCAAATGGAATCTTCAGGCGTGCCAACAACTCCGCCGCCTCGGGAAGCTGGTCGAGCGGCTTCAAATCCGTGGCATGCACTACCGCGCCATGGCGCACCAGGAGTTCGACCGACGCTATGCCGGACTTCTTCATTCCCACTACCAGCGTCTTGGTCCCAGCCAGTTTCATCTGAGTTTCAATGTCGTCAGCGCGAACAGCGCCAACACCAGGCCTGCAATCCAGAATCTCGCGATGACTTTCGATTCCGCCCATCCCAAGGCTTCGAAGTGGTGGTGCAGCGGCGCCATTTTGAAGATCCGCTTACCGCGCAATTTGAAGCTCGCCACCTGCAGAATCACCGAGAGAGCCTCCAGTACAAACACACCGCCGATGAATACCAGAAGAATCTCCTGTTTGATCAGCACAGCGACTACCGCCATAGCCCCACCCAACCCCAGCGCGCCCACATCGCCCATGAAAATCTCCGCGGGATGCGCGTTGTACCAGAGGAATCCCAAGCTCGCTCCCGTCATGGAGCCGCAGAAGATCGTCAATTCCGACGTGCGCGGATTGCGAACAATTTGCAGGTAATCCGCCAGTTGCGCGTTGCCGCCGGCATACGCCAGCACCGTCAGCGCGCCTGCAGAAATCACCATCAGTCCGATGGCCAGGCCGTCCAGGCCGTCCGTCAGATTCACCGCGTTCGATGACGCCACCACCACTAGCGCCACAAACAGGCAAAATGGAGCCACCGCGATCACATAAGTCCACGGATTGTGCGTCAGCGACTCGATCAGCAGCGATGGCTTGAACTGCTTCAGGAACGGGATGTTCATGGCCGTGGAGAAGTCGCCATGGCTCCGCATCAGCAACAGGATGGCCGCGAATACAAACCCAAGCCCGAATTGATACAGCAGCTTTCGCTTGCCCGACAAACCCAGATTGCGCCGCTTGGTGACCTTGGCGTAATCGTCCATGAATCCGATCCAGCCGTAGCCGAGCAGCCCGGCGATGGCGATCCAGACATAGGGATAGCGCAGGTCTGCCCACAGCAACGTCGGAATCACGATCGAGATGATGATCAGCACCCCGCCCATGGTCGGCGTGCCGGCTTTCTTCTGGTGTGACTGCGGTCCTTCTTCCCGGATGAATTGCCCAATCTGAAACTGGCGGAGCTTGTGAATCAGCCACGGTCCCAACGCAATGCAGAGGAACAGGGCCGTGAGACTCGCAAACGCCGTCCGGAAGGTGGTGTACCGGAACACGCGAAACGGGCTCACATACCGGAAGAGCTGTTCGTAGAGGAGGTAGTAGAGCATAATCTACGCCAGGAACCTTTCGAGCGCCCGTTCCACCTGTACCCCACGCGAGCCCTTGAACAATACCGCATCCCCTCGTTGTGCCAGATGGCGCAGAAATTCGCCGGCCTCCGTGGAGTCCTCGAAAAAATGCGCGGCGCTCTCCGGAAGTCCGGCGCCGACCGCCGCGTCGATCATGGCGCGTGCGTTTCCGCGCACGCCGATCAAGAAATCGATGCCCTGCCCGGCCGCATAACGGCCCACCTGCCGATGTAAATCTTCCGCCGACTGCCCCAGTTCGAGCATTTCCCCCAGCACCGCAATGCGCCGCTTGGCGGGAGTGGCGCGCAGCACGTCGAGCATCGAGCGCGCTGCCTCGGGATTCGAGTTATAGCAATCGTTCCAGATGGCGATGCCCTCGTGTTCCAAACGTTCGCCGCGCATCTTGCCCGTCGAGAATGTTCGCACCGCTTCCCGCAGCCGATCCGGTGCGATGTCGAACACGCGAGCCACCGCGAGCGCGGCCAGGAGGTTCATTACGCCGTGCCGCCCCACCAGCTTCGTTTCAAAATCTACACCCGCCGCGCGGAAGCGCGTGCCCTCTTCACGGTATTCCACGCATTCGGCGCGAACATCTGCCTGTTCGCTAAAGCCGAACGTGAGCGAGGGCCCGGCATGGCTCTCGCAAAAGCCAAGGACACGTGGATCGTCGGCATTCAGCACCGCAGTCCCTGTGGCGGGCAAAGCCTCGATCAGTTCCCGCTTGGCCGCGGCGACGCCTTCAATGGAATCGAAATTCTCGACGTGCGCGTAGCCTACATTGGTGACCACACCGATATTCGGCCGGGCAATCCGCGCCAAGTCCCGGATTTCCCCCGCGTGATTCATCCCCATTTCGAGCACCGCTGCTTTGCATCCGTCTGGTAAACGCAGGATTGAGAGCGGTATGCCGACGTGATTGTTGAGATTGCCCACCGTTCTCCCTACGGGCATCGACACGGCAAGCAGATGCGCGATCGCGTCCTTCGTCGTGGTTTTTCCCGCGGAGCCCGTGACTCCAACTACTGTTCCATTCCAACGCCGGCGCGCCCATTCCGCTAACTCCTGCAGCGCGCGCAATGTATCATTCACTACCAATTCACTCGCGACGCCCGCCGTCCGCTCGACTACGACAGCCGCAGCACCCTTCTCTACGGCAGCCGCTACGAAGGTATGCCCGTCATGATTCGGCCCGTGTAGCGCAAAGTAGACGTCGCCGCGATTCTGTGTCCGCGTATCCACGCTCCATCCACTCACCGGAAGAGCCAACGGATGCCCTGCCGCTCCCATTGCCCGTGCTGCGTTTTGTAGATCCAGTGTCATAGTTCACTGGGTCTTGCGATACCCGAATCCCCTCAGCACTTCTCGCGCCACCTCGCGGTCGTCGAACGGAATGGTCTGGTCCTTCAGAATCTGGTAGCGCTCATGACCTTTCCCGGCTAGAATCACGATGTCCGATTCGCGCGCTTCCTTGAGCGCGCGGGCAATCGCGGTGGCGCGGTCAGGCTCCACCACGTGCGGCACGTCCACCCGCCGGATGCCCACCAAAGCATCGTTCATGATAGCCAGGGGATCTTCCGAGCGCGGATTGTCCGACGTCAGCACCACAAAATCGCTGGCGGCGGCTGCGGCCTCGCCCATGAGCGGCCGCTTGGTGCGATCTCTGTCTCCACCGCAGCCGAAAAGCGTGATGACGCGTTTCGGGTTTAGCGCTCGCGCCACTGCAATCACGTTGCGCAAGGCGTCATCGGTATGCGCATAGTCCACCACCACCACAAACGGCTGCCCTTCATCCAGACGCTCAAAGCGTCCCGGCACTGCGCGCAAATCCGCAATCCCGCGGGCGATCGTTTCCGCCGGAATGCCATAGGAAAGCCCGACTCCGCACGCTGCCAGAATGTTATATACGTTGATCCTGCCGATGAGCGACGATTCCACCGGGAAGCGCATCTTGCCGAACTGTACATCAAATCGCAGGCCGTCAAAGCCAGACGAAATGTGGTGCGCGCGCAATTCGGTTTCCCGCCCAAGTCCATACCAGTAGGTCTTCGTTCGCGGATGAAGTTTCAGTTTCCGCACTTGGGCATCATCCCCGTTGAGCACCGCATGTTCGGGCGGCCGCGCTCCTGCGCCTTCGAACAGCATCTGCTTGGCCGCGAAATAATCTTCCATGGTGCCGTGAAAATCCAGATGGTCGCGCGTGAAGTTGGTGAAAACCGCCGTGTGGAATTGGAGGCCGTAGACGCGTCCCAGCGCCAGCGCGTGAGACGATACTTCCATGATGGCGTGCGTCCCGCCTTCCTTTTCCAACTGTGCAAACATCCGGAGCAAATCCAGCGACTCGGGTGTGGTATTGACCGCCGGGAGTACTCGTCCAGCCAGATGATATTCGATGGTTCCGATCAACGCGGTGGTGTTGCCGGCCGCGCGCAATACCGAATCCACCAGATACGAAGTCGTCGTCTTGCCGTTCGTACCGGTAATGCCTGTCAGCCGGATGCGCTCATCCGGTTTGCCGTAAAAATTACGCGCCGCCAGCGCCAGCGCGTGCCGGCCGTGCTCCACCTGAACCCACGGCGCGCTCAAATCGGCGGGAGACGCCTCTTCACTCGCCACCGCGATTGCCCCGCGCCGCAGAGCGTCTTGAGCAAAGCTCAGTCCGCTGGCGCGGCTGCCCGGAAACGCAAAAAAGAGAAAGTTCTTCTCTACACGCCGCGAGTCGTACTCCAGGCCGTCAATCCGGGCACTGGCGAGTTCCGGCGGGAGCGGCTGCTTCAGCCGGACGCCCGAGAGTATCTCGGCTAGGTTCATCGCGCAAATTGGACGCGAATCCGCTCTCCCTGGCGCAAGATCGCGCCCGGCGCCGGATATTGGACGCGGGCCACGCCGCTCCCATCCGGTAACACCGTCAGGCCTTTGGCCGCCGCTTCCGCCAACACGGCCCGCATCGTCATGCCGCGAAAGTTCGGCACTCTGGGCCCGCTCGCTCCCGCCGCCGCGTCTTGTACCGAGGCGGAAGCCTGATCGTCGTCGCTGTCCTCCAGAATGTTGGGCTGGTCGGACCCGAGGTCGGCAATCGAAAGGTCATCTTCGCCGCCATCATTCTTCCGCGCCACTTCCGTGCTGGCGGGTGGTTCGTCGGGAAGATCTCTGGGCACGTCGAGCACGCGCAAAGCTTCCATCGCAACGGCATCGAACACTGGCCCCGCAGCCGGTCCCCCGAAGCCCAGGATGCCATGCGTGCCGTTCAGCGTCGCCACTACCACGACGGCGGGGTTCGTCACCGGCGCGAAGCCCATGAACGAACCGTTATAGAAGTGGGTAAAGTGGCCGATTGCCGGATCGAAAATCTGCGCCGATCCGGTCTTGCCGCCGCTCGTGTATCCCGGCAGCTTAATGACGTGCCGGCCCGTGCCGAACAACACCACGCCTTCCATCATCTGCCGCATCTGGATGGCCGTCTCCGGCCGCAACACGCGCATCGGTGGCGCGGGTGGAATCGTGCGGTCGCCTTCTTTCAGAACCAGCCTGGGCCTCACCATGAGGCCGCCATTGGCCACGATCGAAGCAGCTTGCGCCAATTGCAGTGTGGTCACGCTGACCTCCTGCCCCATCGAAACCGACGCCAGTGAAGTCTTGCCCCAGTGAGCCAATGATCTCACCTTGCCCGCTGATTCGGCGGGCAGCGGGATCCCCGTGCGCTGTCCGAAGCCGAATTGCCGGATGTAATGGTACAAGTTCTGTTGACCCACCCTCATGCCGATTTGAATCGCGCCGACGTTGCTCGATTTCGCCAGCACCATAGCCATGGGAATGATTCCGTAACCGTGTTCCGCTTCATGAATCGTCCGGCCGAACAGCGTGATCGTTCCCGTGCCGCAGTTGATCAAAGTGTCGGGACGAAGATTGGTGGTTTCAAGCGCCGAAGAAAGCGTGACTACTTTGAATACCGATCCCGGTTCGAAGGGAACCGAAATCGCGTGGTTCTGCCTCGCTCCTGGTGGATCTCCCGGACGCGGCGGCTCATTAGGATCGTAAGTCGGATAACTTGCCAGCGCGAGGATGTCACCGGTGTAGGGATTCATCACCACGACGCTGCCGCTGCGGGCGTGTAGCTTTTCCACCCGGCTTGCAATTTCCTGCTCCGCCACAAACTGAATCCGCTCGTCGATACTTAGCGTAATGGGCGTCCCCGCGTGGGCCTCGGTGGCGAGTTGAGAGTCGATGCCGCGGCGCTTGACGTCGGTCAGGAGGCGGATCTTTCCGGGTATCCCGCGAAGCTCGTCATCGAGCTGCCTCTCAATTCCCGCGTTGCCCTTCTCTTCGAAATCCACCGAACCCAGAACGTGCGCTGCCAGTGTGCCCTTGGGGTAGTGCCGCTGGCTTTCTCGCTCCGTCTCGATCCAATCCAAATGAAGCTTGCGCAGGCTGGCGGATTCCTCCGCGCTGATCCGCCGCTTGATCCAGAGAAATCCTCGATTGTGGTCGTGGGCCCACCTCATTTTTCCGTACAACTCGGTCCGATTGAGTTTGAGGATGAGCGCAAGCATTTCCGAAGCAACTCCCAGATCGGGAACGTGCAGCGGATTGACATAGACCGATTCGGTTGGCACACTCATGGCCAACGGCTGGCCGGTGCGGTCAAAGATGGTGCCGCGCGGGGCGGGGATTTCGATGATCAGTTCCTGGCGCGCCCGCGCCAGATCCGCGTATTTCTGGTGATGAACTACCTGGAGGGAAACCAGCTTGCAGAATATGGCCGCGCCCCAGAGGAGAACGATTCCGGCGAGCCATGTAAGACGGCGCTCAACCATAACCAGATGTGCACGTTAACGGGCAAGGAACCGTGCGCAGCAGGAAGGCTTTGCGCCGTCCTCCGCGAGGAAGAACGGGCGCGGCGATGCCGAATCGCCTCGAACGGATTGACTGCTTTCACGCCCACGCTTTGCCGTGTGCCGCTTGCCCTTTCGCTTTCTATTTGACCATCGCCACTGCGGCGTCATTCTTCGTGTCCAGGTGGATGACCTGCCCGGCTGATGGAGTCACCAGGTTCTGCCCCTGTGCCAATTTTTCCAGACGCGCCGGACTGAGCAACTCCGCTTCCTGCAACTCCAGCACGCGGCGTTCGTCGAGCAGGCGGCGATGCTCGGCGCGCAGCGCTTCGAGCTTGTATCCGGCCAGGGTGCTCGCGACGCTCGGCGCCAGCACGCTCGTCAGCAGCGTCAGCAGCACACATGCCGCGCCAATTGCTGACCAGCACGCCCCGCGCGCCTGCGGATCGGCCTCGCGCACCAGACGCGAGTTGTCGATCTTCTTGCAGTAAAAGAAAACGTCTTCCTGCGGAAGAGCGCGCAACTGGAACGGGTCCCGCTCGGCACGTACCGGCGCCGGGCGGCGTGCGGCGCCTCCGTGCGCCGTAACCTCGGTCCTCCTCAAGAATGCTGGCAGCGTCGCCATAGTCTCTCCGTTATCTCGTCAATTCATCTCCAGCGCGCGCAACTTGGCGCTGCGCGAAGCCGGATTCCGGGCTGTTTCCTCTTCGCTCGGTGGAATCGGGTGCTTGGTCAGAACCGTCGCTCGCCCTTCCCGTCCAAGCTCTCTGAACCGTTCTTTGACTTTCCGGTCGTCGAGGGACATGAAGCTGATCACCACCATTCGCCCGCCACGATTCAGCAGTTCGGGGCCGGTCCGGAGCAGCAGGTCCAATTCGCCGGGTTCGTCGTTTACCGCCATACGCAAGGCCATGAAAGTCCGTGTCGCCGGATGGATACGTCCCGTCCGGGGCACGGCCCGCCCCACTACATCGGCCAGATGCAGTGTGCTCCGTATGGGCCGTGCTCGGACGATTGCTCTGGCGACCTTCCGCGCCCTCCTTTCTTCGCCCAACTGAAAAATCAGATCGGCGAGCGCCTCCTCGGCGGTTTGATTGACCAGATCGGCCGCCGTTATGCCCCTGGTTTGATCCATGCGCATATCGAGCGGTCCATCGGTCAAGAATGAAAAACCTCTCTCCGGCGCCAGCAGTTGAAAACGGCTCACTCCCAGGTCCGCCAGCAGGCCGTCCACCTTTTCGTAACCGGCTTGCACGATCGCATCGCCCAAACTGCCGAAGCCGCCGTAATGAAGGCATATTTTGTCTGCCCACTCGGCCGTGTTGCTCCGCGCCAGTTCGAGCGATTGCGGGTCCCGGTCGTTGGCAATCACGATGCCCGTGCTCAGTCGCTGTGCGATCCGCGCCGTGTGTCCACCCATTCCCGCGGTGGCATCCAGATAAATTCCGTCGGGCCGAACCGCCAGCCACGTGAGCGCCTCTTCGGCCATCACGGAAAAATGCATACGCCATCAATTCAGGCCCGCCGCTTCGAGCGTCTCCACGTCGGCTTGGGCGGTTTCCGCCGCCTGACGCTTGCGCTCTTCATAAATCGATTCGCTCAGCACCTCGATCCGGCCGCGGTATGCAAAGAGCCGGACGGGCTGCTTGTCAAACCCTAACTCGCGTCGCAATTCCGGAGAGAACAGGACGCGCCCTTGCGCGTCCATTTCGGTTTCCGAGCCCAAGTCGGCTGCATTAAATGCGATATTCCGCGCCAGCCGGGGATTTTCCCGGTACGTCTCGAAAAATTTTTCGTTTTCCCGCCACGCCGCGATCGGATATATTTGCGCTATGCGGCGGTCGAGGCTCGTGACAAAAAGCGTCTTTTCACGCAGGGCGGCAAAATACTGCTGGAACGTTGCCGGCAACTTGAGTCGGCCCTTTTCGTCCAACCGGCCCGGGTACATGCCTCGGGGAGGTTCGACCATCAGCGGTTGTTGCGGCCACTCGCCCACGTTTAATCCACTTTAATGCCCTTTTTGGGCCACACAACCAATAGTGGCACGATCACTTCAGGTTTGGCAAGAAGTTTTTGGACGAAATTATTGAATCTAGTTGGGTTAGGAACACACAACCGAATCTACACTGATCGTGCAACGTACAAGATGTTGGAGTTGTGGAGAAGAAAAAGCGAATGAATAGAGAGGGGGCGAGGTAGTACCTCGCCCCCTTTTTGTGGGGTATTGCTCGTCTACTGGATTGGAATGCTGCTGCCGGCGCTGAACTGCGTTGCACTGCCATCAGTGGGGTTCACCGCCAACGACAAAACTACGTTATTTCCGGTGGCAACATCGGTCGGCAGTTGGAACACGACCTCATACACGCCGATCAGATTTGGCGCGACGCGGGCGGAGACTACCCGTACGCCGGCATTGTTCACGCCGACAATCAGTTGCCCTAGCACCATCGAGTCGACTCCCGGAACGGCCACTTGATTGGTGGGAACCGCTGGATTGGTCAGTCCGAGGCCGGTTGCATACATTCGGATGAGTTCTCCCGGACGAGCCGGATTCTCCAGGCTGACGAAGGAACCATCGGACCGCACCAAAACCGCGCGCATCCGTCCATCGGACATCTGCGTCTGGAAGATTCCCGGGCTTGCCGGCAGCACCGGCACGCTTACGGTTTTGGGAGTGCTGCCGAGCGTGACCGTGGCTTGCACATTGTTGCCTGGTGTAACGTCGCACGGCACCTGAACCGTGACCGATTCCTGACCGTTCTGGTTCACAACGTTATAAATGGGCGCTTGGCTGTTGTTGAACGATACTTTCAACACCGTGCCCGCAGTGCCTAGGGCAATCTGGTACGGCAGTGGGCCGAACAGCGGCGGCGCCACCACTCCCTGAACACCTGGTGCGAGTCCGGACGCGATAATCGTCGCGATGCTGCATGGGGAGATAGAGCCCTGCTTGAAATCCGCACCATTATAGAAGCTGCTGCTGGTCAGGTTCGGGCCGGCCGGAGTTACGGTCAGATTGAACGTCTGTGTGAAACCGCCGGCAGCCGCGACTACGGCCACGGCTCCCGTAGTCGGTCCTGCTTGCACGGTTACTTGAGCTCTTCCGGTTGAGCTGGTGTTGACGGACGAAGTGGATACCAGCGCAGGACCAGTCACTGTGAATTGCACCGGGAAGTTCGCAAGCGGCTGGCCATTGGTGCCATTCACCTGCACCACCAGCGGGTCCGCGAAAGCCGTGTTGACTGCGGCACTCTGCTGGTTCCCCGAAAGGAGTTGCAATCCGCTGATCGTAATATTGGTGCCGACGGTGAATGTAGCTGAGAGTGTCGGGTTGCTGGTGAGCGCTACTTTGACTTGAATGGTTCCAGCCGCGGAATTCGTGAGCGTCACATTGGTTGAAACCTGTCCGTTCGCTCCGGAAGTATTCGTGGTATTGGTCAGCGTCGCTGCGCCGGTTGGCGAAACGCTCCACGTGACCGGCTGTCCAGCCAGTCCGTTGCCGGAAGCATCCGCCACTTTTGCGACCAGCGGAGAAGCCACAGCCTGTCCGGGATTGCCGGTCTGCTTGTCGCCGCTCGTGATCTGGATCATACCGGGCGTCCCCGGGGCTACCGTCATATGGAACTTGTTGGAATCGTAATAGCCGATCGGGTTGCCCTGATAGCTGATGCCGGATGCCACGCCACCAACAAGAACACTGAAGGTGCCGGAACCGGCGGTGCCGCTGAAAATCGGAGTACATGTCGCGCTGCCGGTTGCGTCTGTAAGAACCGCGCCCGGATCAGCGCCCGCGGCCGTAACGCAGTTCACAACCGGTCCCTGCGTAGGGTCTTGATCGCTGATCAACCGAACCGATGCGTTTGGAACGGGAACACCCGTCACGCTCTTCATGGTTACTTGAATCGGTGTGGCGGACTGACTGCCAATCGAACCAGTGATGGTAGATCCTATGACGGGGGAAACCAGATTGACCTGGAGGTATTGCACGCCCGTCAGCACGTCCGACAATCCTTGCGTGAGTGTGAAGGTCACACTGGAACTGCCTGCAGAAGCAACAATGGTGCTCTGCACAAATGGTTGCAAGGGAGTCCCGGGCACCGTGCTTTGTATGTAGAGGTTCGACGTTTGACCGTTCGCATCAGTAAATGTTTGCGTTTGGGAAAGAGTGCCATTTCCTGAAGTAAGCGCCCAGCTCACAGCGGCATTCGGCAGCGGATTGCCGCTAGCAGTATCAGTAACTTTTACAACGACGGGATCGAAAAATTGAAATGCAGACTGCGGGCAAATGCAAATCACCTGACCGTTGCCCGCAACTATCGACACGGTCTGCGCCGACGCTACATTCGCGCAAAGGAGACCCGCAAGCACCGCGATGAATAGAAGAATCCTGAGTCTTGGCACAACTTCCTCCTCGTGGATTGTGAACACACCTGGGTTGATTGGACGCGGAGAGAACTGTAGTTTATCACTTCTCAGGCAAAAGCTGAACTTTGCTTTTTGAAAAAAAGAGAGGGGAGCCGAAGCTCCCCTCTCTTCTTATCCCCCAATTGGGAGAGTGTTACTGCACTAACTGCTCGCCGCCGGAGTTGGCGCCGAGGTTGGCAGCCGGACGGGCGCCGATGCCCGGATCCGGAATGACCAGAGCCAGATAACCCATGGCGAGATTGCGCGCACCAACATCGCTGATGAACGCAAAGCCGTGAGCATACTGGAAGTTGCAAACCGCGATCATATAGCCCTGGAAGCCGGGTGCCGAAGTGGAGGCCAGAGCCGTATAGCTCGTGCCACTTGCGACACTGCCGGTGGTAATCGCGGCAGGAGCGCTAGCACCGTAGAAGTTCAACGTGCAGGTACCAGCCTGCGGCGTTGTACCGAACGGATCGGTGGAGGTGTTCGAGATCGCGACGCCAGTGTCGAAACCAGCCTGGTTAGTCACGAACGGGAACAACAGCACTGTGCGGCAGACGTTGACGGAGAAGAGATTCCTCGCCGTGGAGGTGTCTGCGAAGCGCGGAATCGGCAGTGTGCTCGAAGCGGACACACCACTCGAAGCGCTGAACGCGGGCGGCGTCGGAGCGAAGCTCATGTTCACCGTAGCCGTACCGACTGCCGGCGAATTGCTGCCCGGGTTGGCAACCGTCGTAATCTCCACACCAAAGTCGAAGTTCTCATTGGTGCTCGGATTGGTGCTGACCACTTCCCACACCGCAGTCGCCGAACCGTTGACAACCGGAATTTCGGAAACCGTGCTGCTCTGGTTCACCGGGGTCAAACCACCGCTGTTCGAAATGGTCTCACTGCTAACCAGATTGGCGATTGAAGCGGTAGCGGGCGGAGCCGGAAGACCGGAAGCCGTCAAAACAAACGGCGCGCCGGAGGACGTCAGGTTCCTGGTCGTAACGAACAGGCGGGCACCCGACGGAATGTTGTTAAATACGGCCTTTAGACGAGTACCGTAGTCGGCAAAGCCGGCCGTCGCGGAACCAATCGGCAACAGGAAGTTAGATTCGGAATTATAGATCTGACCAGGCACATTCTGTCCAGCCGTGCTGGGCGCAGATCCATTGGCCACCAACGCGTATTGCGACTTGAATGCTGTACCAAACAGCTCCGAGAACCGCAACACGGCAATCGGCGACTGGCTAAGCGATACGCACTGCTGCACGCCAACGGTGCTGAACGAGCCACCGGTCGCGCTGCGAACAGAACTGGACAAGCCGTTCTGAACATAGCCAACCACCAGGGTCGAATTGTTCACCAGTACCGAAGTCGGGCCGGCGATCGAAACCGAGGCGATCGCTTGGCTGACACCGGAAGCGGCGCCACCACCCAAAGCACTGGCATTTCCGCGCACATTAGTAATACGATAAACGCGCGAAACGCCAGCCGTGGCCGGAGGCTGAATCGGTACGCCGAAGAACGTAACCGAATTCCCGCTAACAATGCCTTGAAATACGTTCGAAGCCGGCACAGTGCCGCCGCTCGTGGTCACGGCCGCTCCTGCCTGAGTAGCCGACGTAATTGGATTGGTGGCCGTACCAACAAAAGCTTGGCAACCCATCGTGGGGGTCGTGCAGAGCGTGAGCGGGAGGCTCGGCCCGAAACCCGGCTGGCCGGAATTCGGCTCGTCGATCATCAACAATGCTTCCGACGCACTGCCACTGAGCAACCGGCTGGTTACGTTTGTGTTCAAGAAAACCGTGATGTTGGCCTGCGGAATCTGCGCACCGTCGGCGATCGGCGTGCCGCCCGTGCAGCTCAGCACGATGTCGCCAACTTGTTCCGTCATGCCCTCGGCGCGCAGCGCATTCGGAACTACCGTGGCATTACAAGTGAATGCCCCGTTGCCGCCGCCGGTGTTTACCTGCGCACTGGCCATGCCCACAAACAGGGCTAGGCCAGATAACGCAGTAATCCATCTGCGAAAATCTGCCATTTCCTTCTCCTTGTAAATTGCGAATTGAATCGGTCGAAGTTCTCTTCCAACCTGAGCCTCAAACTAAACCCAAATACCGTTCAGTTCATCTAGGGAACTTCTCCGTGTCGGGCGGAGAGTCAACTCTTTCCCGGGGACCTGATCCACGCCACCGGGCCTTACTGAAGTCTTACCTGCGGCACATGATTCTTGTCTTTATGCTCTTCTGTGTCCACAGGCCAAATACAAAATTGCGCACTGGCAGCAAGACGCGTAAAGTTATTCATAACCTGTTTCGCCGCGCAGTGTCAAGCGAAATTCTTTCCCTTCAACACGTAACGGTGCTCCTGGCGTCCGGCGTACCGTATAAAGCCAATCCAAAGCTCGCCCGATTTAACCATGACCGGCCGCTTTTAGTCAACACTTTCGCACCGAATCACCATGTTTTTTGTTCATTGTAGAGCTAAGGTAACTTAATTGCTCGGGCTTTCCCCCTATTTGCGGGTGAGCCAAATACCCGGCCGCAAACTACTGACGTACTCCCTCAAGTTAAGATCCTGACTCAGATCGATCCGCCGCTCTATCCAGCGCCTTTCGGTCTGGCAGCGAAAAGATTTCGTATCGAGCGACCCGGAAGGCCCGAAGAGCTTAGCATATGATAACGTCGTGAAGATTCCAGCTTGGCCTCTCCTGAGACAACTGTCGAACCAAGACCTGACCGCGTTGAGTAGCACAGCCGCTTCTGCCCGTTCCACTACACTCGCGCCGCGCACGCGCACGGCAGATCGCGTCGTCAAATCGATCTGTCCCTATTGCGCGGTCGGCTGTGGCCAGGATGTCTATGTACGCGACGGTAAGATCATCGACATTGAAGGCGACTCCGCATCGCCCATTTCCCGAGGATGCCTGTGCCCCAAGGGCTCGGCCACGTTTCAGCTTGTGACCGGGTCTCATCGTCTGCGCCGTGTGCTCTACCGGCGGCCCGGCGGCGCCGAGTGGGAAACGATTCCACTCGAACAGGCCATGGAGATGGTGGCGGAGCGCGTCCGCCGCACTCGCGAAGCCACCTGGGAGAGCGGCACATCGGATCAGCCACTGCGGCGCACGCTCGGCATCGCGCATCTGGGCGGCGCCACGCTCGATAATGAAGAGAATTACCTGATTAAGAAGCTGTTTACCGCGCTCGGCATTGTGCAGGTTGAAAATCAGGCTCGTATTTGACACTCTTCCACTGTCCCCAGTTTGGGGACATCATTTGGCAGAGGCGGTGCAACAACATTTCAGCAGGATCTGCAGAACGCCGATTGCATCGTCATTGAAGGCTCCAACATGGCCGAGTGTCATCCCGTGGGCTTTCAGTGGGTGATGGAAGCCAAGCGCCGCGGCGCAACCATCATTCATGTGGACCCTCGTTTCACGCGCACCAGCGCGGTGGCTGATATCCACGTGCCGATCCGTGCGGGAAGCGACATTGTCTTTCTCGGCGCCATTATCCGTTACATCATCGAAGAGCGTCGATGGTTCCACGATTATGTAGTCCACTACACCAACGCGGCCACCATCGTCACGGAAGAGTTTCAGGATACCGAGGACCTGGACGGACTGTTCAGCGGATGGAATCCCGAGAAACACAAGTACGCGGCGGAATTCTGGCAATACCAGGATGCGCACGTCACACCGGCCGCTGGCCATCGCGAGCAGGAGAGCGCGGAAACACGCGCCGCGCACGTCACACGAATCGGCGCAATCCAAACTGATCCCACGCTCGAACATCCGCGCTGCGTCTTCCAGATACTGAAGCGGCATTTCGCGCGCTACACGCCCGAAATGGTGGAGGAAACCTGCGGCATTCCGCGCGAGCTCTTCCTGAAAGTGGCGCAAACATTGTGCGATAACTCCGGCCGCGAGCGCACCTCGGCTTTCTGCTACTCGGTCGGCTGGACGCAGCATTCGGTAGGCGTGCAGTACATTCGCACGGCAGCCATCATCCAGCAACTGCTCGGCAACATGGGCCGGCCGGGCGGCGGCATCATGGCACTGCGCGGGCATGCCTCGATTCAGGGCTCGACCGACATTCCCACGCTCTACGACTTGCTGCCCGGCTATCTTCCCATGCCGCGCGCGGCTGGGAGCGGGACGTTCCAGAAGTACGTCGAGCAGAATCGCTCCGCCTCGGCATGGTGGAGCGAGTTCCCCAAGTACATTGTGTCTCTGTTAAAGGCCTACTTCGGCGACCACGCCACCCGCGAAAACGACTGGTGTTATGACGATCTGCCGCGCCTCACAGGCGACCATTCGCATATGACCACTTACGCCGCCATGGCCGATGGCAGTGTGAAGGGCTACTTCGTGATGGGAGAGAATCCGGTGGTTGGCTCGGTGAATGGCGGGTTCCAGCGCGCGGCTATGCGGAAACTCGACTGGCTGGTAGTGCGTGACTTCCAGATGACCGAGACGGCGGAATTCTGGAAGACCGCGCGCAACGACGCAAGCAACTGGGCAATCACGGAGAAAATCGGTTCGGAACAAATCAACACGGAGGTGTTTTTCTTCCCCGCGGCCGCCCACACCGAAAAAGACGGGAGCTTCACCAATACTCAACGTTTGCTGCAATGGCATCACAAGGCGATTGAGCCCCTCGGCGATTGCCGCAGCGAACTGCATTTTATCTATCACCTGGGCCGCCGTTTGAAAGAACTTTATGGGAGTTCCGAAGATCCGAAAGACCGTCCCGTGCGGCAACTCACTTGGGACTACCCGGTTCGGGGCGCGATTCAAGAGCCGGAAGCCGAAGCCGTGCTGCGCGAGATCAACGGCTTCTCGGTCGCCGATGGCAAACCAGTCGAGGACTATACCAAACTGCGCGACGACGGTTCCACTGCCTGCGGCTGCTGGATCTACGCCGGCTGTTACCGGAACGGCGTCAACCAGACCGCGCGCCGCAAGCCGGCTCCCGAGCAGAATTGGGTAGCGCCGGAGTGGGGATGGGCATGGCCGCAGAACCGCCGCCTGCTCTATAACCGCGCCTCGGCCGATCCCGAGGGCCGTCCCTGGTCGGAACGCAAACGATATGTTTGGTGGGATGAAGAAAAGCGCTCCTGGACCGGCTATGATCAGCCTGATTTCATCAAAGACCGGCCGCCCTCTTACCGTCCGCCCGAAGACGCGCAGGGGATCGAGACGATCAGCGGCATCGATCCCTTCCTGATGAATGCCGACGGCAAGTCCTGGATCTTCGTGCCCACGGGTCTGCGCGATGGACCTCTGCCCACGCACTACGAGCCTATCGAATCGTTGGTGAAGAATCCGTTCTATGGGCAGCAGAGCAATCCCGCGCGGATGGAGTGGCACCGAAGAGAGAACCCCTACCATCGCCCGTGGAATGATCCCGCATTTCCTTATCTGCTGACGACCTACCGGCTGACCGAACATCATACGGCGGGCGGCATGTCGCGGTGGCTCTCGTGGCTGGCGGAATTGCAGCCGGAGATGTTCTGCGAAGTTTCGCCCGAGTTGGCCGCGGAGAAAGGACTCACCCATGGCGGCTGGGCCACCATTACCACTGCGCGTGCCACAATCGAAACACGCGTGCTCATCACCGCGCGCATCAAGCCTCTCCGAATCCGCGGGCGGCTGATTCATCAGATCGGGCTGCCGTATCACTGGGGCAGCCTCGGCCTGGTGCGCGGCGATTCCACGAATGAGTTGATTGCGTTCAGCGGCGATCCGAATGTCTCGATCCAGGAAACGAAAGCGCTGACGGGAAACATCGAGCCGGGACGGCGCATTGTGCGAGCGGGAGAGCGGCCATATGCCTAAGGGCTTCTTCACCGATACGACGGTCTGCATCGGATGCAAGGCATGCGAAGTAGCCTGCAAGCAGTGGAACCAATTGCCGGAGGACGGTCTTCACTTCAGCGGCATGTCTTATGACAACAGCATTGAGCTGGGTGCATCGACGTGGCGCCACGTGGCGTTCATCGAGCGGCCTGTAGCGCTCTCCGGTCAAAATGCCGGCGATCTTTCCTGGCTCATGCTTTCCGACGTCTGCAAGCACTGCCGCCGCGCCGGATGCCTGGAAGCCTGCCCGACCGGCGCGATCATCCGCACCGAATTCGATACGGTTTACGTGCAGCCGGACATTTGCAACGGCTGCGGTTATTGCGTGGTGGGGTGTCCCTTCGGCGTGATTGACCGTTTGCAGAGTGATGGCCGCGCCTGGAAGTGCACCATGTGCTACGACCGCCAGAAGGACGGCATGGAACCGGCTTGCGCGAAAGCCTGCCCCACCGATTCAATTCTTTTCGGCGAAGTATCCGATCTGCGCGAAAAGGCCGCCGGCCGCCTCGCTCAACTGCACGAGCGCGGCGTCAAAGAAGCTTACCTCTACGGCGCGGACAAGCATAGCCAGCCGGGCACCGAAGGCCTGAACGCTTTTTTTCTGCTGGTGGATAAGCCGGAAATTTATAACTTGCCACGCGAACCGGAGGCGCCATCGATCCGCGCGAAGCAAAGCTGGCTCTCGCTGGCGGTCGCGTCGGCCGGAATGCTGGCGGCGGCGATCGGCGCCGTTATGTCCAGCCGGGGAAGAGGTGCGCGATGAATGATGGTCGTTCCATCGATCTCACTGTGGCCACTCTCGAAGGCGAAGCGGCGCAACAAATTGCACCGTCCCGGGAAGAAATCGAGCCGCCTCCGGTCAGCGTCGCCGGGGGATACTACGGCAGGCCGTACCTGAAGCCTCCGGTCTGGATCTGGTCCATTCCTACTTATTTCTTCGTGGGAGGAATCGCCGGCTCGGCGATGACGATGGGCTGGGCCGCTCAAATGTTCGGCGGGAGGGAATTCCGGCGTTTCGAGCAGCATTGCCGTTGGGTGGGCGCGTTGGGAGGCTGCGTCGGAACGGCGCTGCTAATCCATGATCTTGGCAGGAAAGAACGCTTCCTTTTCATGTTGCGCGTATTTCGCCCCACCTCCGCGATGAGCGTGGGCTCGTGGGTGCTGGCTACAGCCACGCCGCTCTCGGCCGGCTCGGCGCTGCTCGCAAGGGCTGATCGTCCGCTGCGGCAACTGGGCGATACAGCCGGAGCCGCGGCCGGCCTGCTCGGTATGCCGCTGGCGGCTTATACGGCAGTTCTTCTTGCCAACACAGCCGTGCCACTGTGGCGGGAATCGCGGCGCAGTTTACCCCTTCTGTTCGCGGCATCGTCGATGGCATCGATGGCATCTTTGTTCGAACTGATGTCATTGTCCAATCGGGAGCAAGCTGTGGTGCGGCGATTCGGCACAATCGGGCGCGCCGGCGAACTCGCCGCGAGTTTGCAACTGGAGCGCGAAGCCGGACCGGCCGTGAAACCTTTACGCCAGGGAGCCCCAGGAACTCTGTGGAACGCGGCGAGCGTTTTGACGGCATCGAGTCTTGTGGTTTCGCTGCTGCCCGGCAAGGGGCGAAAGAAGCGGATACTTTCGGGCGTGCTCGGGCTGCTCGGAAGCGCTTGCGTGCGATTCGCTGTCTTTCATGCGGGAAAAGCTTCGGCTCGCGCGGCATCGCCCGAACCGGAATTGCCTCGTTTCCCGGAATAAGAACAGGCCCCCACTGCGGCGATGCGAGACATTCCCCGCAGTGGCGGGCCGGAACTGCCATGATGCCGGCAGAAATCGCAGAAGGATGAAAGCCCGGGGTTCCTCCGAAACCCCGGGCTTCGACGCGGACCTGCACGTTAACGCAGGATTTTCCAAAGAAGGAACAGCAGGCCGGCCGCGAATCCCGCACCAGCCTGATATTCCTGGTTCCTTAGATAGAGCGCCCACCGGAATGGATTCGATTTATTTTGCGCGTGCGCCGTTAGCCGCGGCCACAGTACCGGCACGCGCGCGGCATAGGATGCATATTCCGCGAAAAGCTTCCGCAAATGCTGTTCTTCCAACTGAATGACGGGAAGATACACAAATAAGAACACAGCCGCGAACAGAATTCCGAGTCCCCCGCTGCGAGCCGCAATCACCAAACCGGCCGCTACCAGCAGCGTTCCCAAATAGAGCGGATTGCGAGTATAGGCGTAAGGACCGCTGGTGGCCAGGCTCTGGTTCTTGGCAAGGCATCCGGCCGCCCAGCCGCGCAGCAGCAATCCCAACACTGAGACTGGAATTCCGATGGCGAGAGACGGCATATTCGGCTTGGAAAACCACGCAAATGCTGCCACGATCAGGAACCCGCTCGGAACGCGCAGCTTTGCAACCGCATCGGCATACCGCTTGGGGAACTCGAACATTAAGCCAGGCATCCGGCGCGGTGGCGGCGCTCGCCGAGAACTGCTTTGAGCGCTTCGAAGACTTCCGAGGGAGAAATTCGCTTCATGCTTTCGTCGATCGCGGCGCCGCGCTTGTACGATGTGACGGCGGAGGGACTGCGCAGGACGCGCATGCTGTCACCGTAGGGGCCATTGCGTGCCGGGTCAGTGGGACCGAAGAGGGCAATCCCGGCTTTTCCCAGAGCCGCGGCAACATGCAATGGGCCACTATCAACACCTAACACCGCCGTGGCGCGGCGCGTGGCATAGAGCAGGCCCGCGAGACCCGAGAAATTCGCGACAGCGTCCGCGATCTCTGAGAACGCTTCGGTCGCCGAAGGCGGCCCGTTCAAGACCAGGGGAATGCCGACTTCCTGGCGCAGACGTTGCGCAAGCACGCCATAGTACTCGATCGGCCATTGTTTCGAACGCCATCCTGCCAGTGGACAGGCGAGCACGAAGTCGCCCGAAGGTAGTTCGCCTTCCTCGCGGCCCGCGGGCA
Source organism: Bryobacteraceae bacterium (assembly GCA_035550475.1). Taxonomy (GTDB): domain Bacteria; phylum Acidobacteriota; class Terriglobia; order Bryobacterales; family Bryobacteraceae; genus DASZPB01. The sequence continues at coordinate 130,513 of DASZPB010000062.1, forward strand.
GCGGAAACACGCGAAGTTCGCTCGACGCGCCGGCGGCGGATGCCAAGTCCAGGTTCTTATCCACTACATGGATGGAATGGGTTTGAATCTCGTTGGAGTAAAAAACCGCCGCTGCCCGTTCGCGGACCTCGGTGTGATGGAAACCAAAGATACGGTCCGGGCGCGCGGCCGAAGCCACCAGCGCTGACTTGATAAGGCCCTGAAAATCGACCGCGAAATCGTAGCGCTCCGCCCGCAGATTCCGCCAGCTCTCGATGAGGCCGGACGGCCGGTCACGCTGCAGCAGCATCACCTCATCGACAAATGGATTGTCTTCGAGCAGGCAAGCCCATCGCGGTTCCACCATCCACGTAAGATGCGCGCCGGGATGGCTATGCTTGAGAGAAGCGACGGCGGGCAACGTGTGGATGATGTCGCCCAAGGCTCCCAGCCGAACCACGAGAATCCGGCTATTTGCGTGCTTGCCCACGGTGTACATGCTCTCTTAACTGCCGCGTACGAAGCGTATCGGCTGTTTCAAGCCGCACAATTTCGGATGGCCGAAGAAATTCGAGGTCGAAGTCCGGACCTCCGCTCCCAGTGGTCACCACGTAGTCTACCACGCGTAGCGCAGCGACCAATTCGGCTCGCGCCCGCTGCGAAAGCAGTTCGCCGGCCGAGGGCAGCACAACGACAAGGAGCGCCCGCGGCGTAGTTCGTCTTCGCACTTCCTCCAATTCCCGCGCATGCGCTGCCAGTAGCGGATCGAAGTAGCCGGTAACGACAACCGGCGGCTCGATCTTGAGACGCGCGGCGGCATCCGCCGTCAGGATCTTGCTTCTTGTGTCCACCGGGCGGCGGTCTCCTCCCAAAGATGAAGCGCGGCTTCGGCAACATGGTCCACCGTGACGCGAGTCATGCAGCGGTGATCGATGGGGCATTCGCGCAACAGGCAGGGGCTGCATTCGGTGTGCTCGCGAATCACGCGTGCCAGAGGACCTGTAGGGCCGGTCGCCACATCATCGGTGGCGCCGAAGACCGCGAGAGTGGGGACGCCAAGCGCCGAAGCCACGTGCATCGCGCCCGAATCGTTGGTGAGAAATACGCGGCACGTTGCCGCCAAATCCACGAATTCGCCCAGCGTGGTTTCACCGGCGAGATTGCACGCTTTTACGCTCGCACTTCGAATGCGTTCGGCTACCTCTCCGCAGAGCGGCCGTTCACCGGCCGATCCGAAGACCAGGACGCCCGCCTGATGTGGCCGCGCAATGCGGGTCGCAGCTTCGGCGAAACGCTCCGGAAGCCAGCGCTTGGCGTTGCCATATGCCGCACCGGGACTGATGCCGATTATAGGCCCTGCAATCCCGATCGCGCTCAACCGGCGCAGCCCCGCCTCCCGAGCCGCATCTGAGCCGCCCAAACGAATGGCTTCACATGCGGGGAAGCTGTCGATCCAACCAGCACGACGCAGCAACTCCAGATAGTAGAAGCGCTGGTGGCGCGGGATGTCGCCCGGCTCCGGCACGGCAATCGCGCGGGTCAACAGCACGCCTCGAGCATCACGGTCATATCCGATGCGCACCGGAATGCGCGCCAACCAGGCGAGCAGGGCTGCGTCAAAAGCATTCTGCAGCAGGATGGCGGCATCGAAATGCTCGGCGCGCAGCGTAGCAGCGAAATCGAACCGGCTGCGCAGCCCCTTGTGTGGCGGGTACACAATGACGCGATCGATACATTCTTCGCGGTAATAAAGGTCGGCCACTCCGGGACGCGCGACCACGGCAACTTGAGCACCGGGAAGCGTCGCGCGAATCGCGCGCAGCGCGGGCAAAGACATGACCGCGTCACCCACCCAATTGGTGGCGCGCACCATCAGCTTCGAAATCGAAGACGGGTTAAAGGCCACTGCTGACTAGCATATCGCGGAGATTGTGCGGGAAATGCTTTCCGGGCTGCGTGCTTCTGGCAGGCCATGCGGACGGGGAACGGACCTGCCGGTGGGGTTAAGTCTTCTTGAAGAGTCTGTCAAAAGCGGAGCGGGCGTCATCCGGGTTCCGCGGCGCCGGAGGCCCCACCTGGGCAGGCGGCGGTGCCGTAGGCGTACTGGCGGTGCCGTCGCGAGCCACAGTCACTCGCGGCGTGAATAGAGCGCAATCGTTAGTCTTATCTTTCACGGCGATTCTCACGGGAATCGGCTTGAGGCACTGAAAGCGCGTGGAAGGCTCGAAATGCGAGCACTGTTTGCAGCAGTGCAATTCGGCATTGCATTTCGGGCAGTTGCCGCTGTAGTCGGTTCCGGGAGGAAGCGCTGTGGAGCAGTTGAAACAGCGGGCGGCCGCCACATGCTGCACCAGCCGGGGGAGTCTTGGGCCGGTAACATCAATAGGGGGACGAGGTCCCTGGGGCTTGGGGCGGTCCTCGCGCGGGCCTTTCGAATCGCGGTCGGAGTCCATATACCCGTGTTGTCGGTACTTTCGATCGGTGTCCATGGGGAAAAGCTACTCCGTCAGTCGCAGGGTGTAAGAGTCGTATGAATGCAAGCGCCGGCTGCTTCGCTACCGGTCTCCACGCCAGAAAACACTCGTTGACGTAACCGTTTCACGCGGGATTGCCGGAGAGGTTTGTAGGGTCCGTGCGGCGCTGAGCAATAAACGGGTTCGGGACCCACCAAGCTACAAATACATATTTACCACGGATCGAGCCCGATTGCACCCGTGTGCTGTGCAAATTCAATCATCGGCCAGCGCCACCAAAAAGTTTAGCCGGCCGTTAACAATCCCCGCTATCCCGTACTCCATTTGAGCAAACTGGTGCACGGACGCGTAAGCGGATCCTCGAAATGATTCGGGCTCACGCGCAACGCATAGCCCAGCCGGCCGGTCCGCTCTGGGACGATGTCTTTCGCGAATACCGCCACTGAACCCTGCTGATCGATGGCCGGCAACACCATCACCTCGGTCTCTTCCAGATTGCCATTTCGATCCACACGGCCCACCACGACTTCCACGCGCACATCGCTCGGCGTGAGCCCCGCCAGATCGATCGCCGCACGCACGGGCATCGGCCTCCCACTCGTCAGCGAGCCTACCGGGCCGGTTCCGGCTTCAACAAACTTCACTCGATCCCAAGCTTCGCGCACGCGCGCATTCCAGCCGACTTTTTCGTGAACCAGTTGATAGTTATTCTTCCGCAAACGCAAATGCTGTACGTGAGCCGGCTCGTACAGCTCCGCCATATATTCCTGCACCATGCGGCGGCAATCGAAATTCGGACTGATATACATGAGCGACTGCTTGATCCGCCGCATCCATTCTCGCGGCGTCTGTTCGCGCCGCTCATAGAACATGGGAACGATATCGTTTTCGAGCAGGTAGTATATCGCGCTCGCGTGCAAAGCGTCCTGATCTTCCGAATACGGCTCGCGGTCGCCAATGGCCCACCCGCCCGAGCGCTCATAGGCTTCGTCGAACCAGCCGTCGAGAATGCTCAGGTTCAGCACGCCGTTCATGGCCGCCTTCATGCCGCTCGTGCCGCAAGCCTCTTCACCACGCCGCGGATTGTTCAGCCACAGGTCCACGCCCTGTACCATTTCGCGGCCGACCTTCATGTCATAGTCTTCCAGAAAAACCAGGTGCTTCCACAGATCGGGATCGCGGGAAAGCTGCACGATCTCGCGGATAAAACTCTTGCCCGGCTGGTCTTTGGGATGCGCTTTCCCGGCGATGATGATCTGCACCGGCATCTCCGGGTTCAGCAGGATGCGTTTGAGCCGCTCCACATCACGGAAGATCAGCGTGGCGCGCTTGTAGGTGGCAAAACGCCGCGCGAACCCGATGGTGAAGGCGTTCGGATCGAGCACTTCGCTCGCGCGCCGCACTTCCGCGGCGGAAGCCTGCCGCCGCATCGCGGAGGATTGCTGCCGCGCCCGCGCGAAGTTCACCAGCCGCCGCTTGCGCCGGCGATGCACCTCCATCAGCTCCTCGTCCGGAATATCCTTCACCAGTTCCCACACGCCCTGGTCATTGGTGCGCTCGCGCCAATCCGGATGCAGATACCGGTCATAGAGCGATGCCAGGTCGCTATTGATCCAACTCGGCAGGTGGACGCCATTGGTAATCGAGGTGATCGGCACTTCCCACACCGGCAACTGCGGCCACAGATCGTGGAACATCTCCTGCGAGACCTGGCGGTGCAACCGGCTTACCGCGTTGCGGTAGGACGACATGTTCAGCGCCAGTACCGCCATGGAAAAACGCTCATTCCGGTCATGCGGATTGCGCCGGCCGAGACCCATCAACTGCTGAAAATCGATGCCGGCTTCCGCGCAGTACTCGGAAAAATAGTGATACATCAAGCCGGGATCGAATAAATCAATACCAGCCGGCACAGGCGTGTGCGTGGTGAAGGTATTGCTCGAACGGGCGGCCTCGAGCGCCTCCTCAAACGTCAACCGCTCTTCGCGCATGTAAAGGTGAATCTGCTCCAACACGAGGAAGGCAGAGTGGCCTTCATTCATGTGGTAGACCGTCGGCTTCAGGCCCATGGCCTTCAATGCGCGCGTGCCGCCAATGCCCAGGATGATTTCCTGCCGGATGCGTGTATCGATATCGCCGCCGTAGAGCGAGTCCGTGATGCCGCGGTCCTGCGGCAGAAGGTTTTCCGGAACGTTCGTGTCCAGCAGGTAGAGCGTAATGCGTCCTACGTCCAGCTTCCACACCTGCACTTTCACTTCGCCGGTGGGAAGCTTGACCGTGACTTTCAGGTCCTGGTCGTTCGCATCCTTCACCGGCATAATCGGCATGGTGTAGAAATCGTTCATCGGATAGCGCTCCTGCTGCCATCCGTCGGGGTTGAGCATCTGGCGGAAATAACCCTGTTGATAGAGCAGCCCGACTCCGATCAGGGGAAAATCCTGATCGCTCGATGATTTCAGGTGGTCGCCTGAGAGAACGCCAAGACCACCCGAATACATCGGGAGGCATTCCGTCAATCCGTATTCCGCTGAAAAATAGGCGATGAGTTTGCCATCGGCCGGCGAGGCAGACTTCCGCACGCTCGCGTCATAACGCAAACAAGCCGACTTGTACAGGCCGAGATAGCGGGCATCGGTGCTGGCTCGTTCCAGGGTCGCCTGTGGAACGCTACCCAGCATCAACACCGGGTTATAACCGCATTCTCGCCAGAGGTTCTGGTCGAGGCGGCGGAATAAGGCGCGCACCAGTGGCTCCCAGCTCCACAAAAGGTTATACGCCAGCTCCGTCATGCGAGAGAGAGCCTCGGGGAGAGCCGGCCGGACCACGAACTCGCGAATGGGCTGAATGAAAAAGGGCATACCGGCGGAACTACCATTACAAGATAGCAGATCGACCGCGAAGAACCACTACCGCAGGGCTACGGGCGGCTATCCGTAATCCGTCCGTAAGGACATGGCGATGGGCGGGACTGGGGAGGGCAGTCGATTTTGGCATGGGAAGTGGGATCAACGAAGCCGGTTGCAAATGGATTTAGGTTATGAAAATTCGATGGAAGAAGAGTGCCCTCTACA
>DASZPB010000063.1:0-17461 GCA_035550475.1 Bryobacteraceae bacterium
CGATCCAGGTCGATCGTTTTGACCGACGCTTTTGGGACTTCTCTGGTAGTCTCCACATCCTGAGCTTAAAACAAACGGAAACATTTTCTGCTCCAAATGTCTTAAACTCGCGAGATTTTTTCACAGACCCGCCAGGAAGCGCTTTCCGAATGAGCCCTATTCCAACCCACGAGCCGTCCGGCGTTTTCCAACCAGCACTCGGCTTAATGCGGTAAGTCGCCGCGCGGCTTGCCCTGCTTGATCTCCTGGTACGTGTCGCTCACCTGCCGCTTAATCAGCGAGTCTCCCACCCACGCACCTACATCCTCAGGTAAGTGAATCGAGGCCTGAATGTCTTCCATCGTCTTGCCCTGGTCCACTCCGTCTTTGACTGCCTTGTACACGGCCTCCAGAAAATCCGCCTGTCCGGTAATCAGGTCGCGCCCTCCCGGCTGTCCGTGGCCGGGTAGCACGTACTTCACTTTCAGTTTGGCCGCCTGCCGCAAGGTTTCCGGCCAGTTGGCGATATTAGCGTCCATGAAGTTGTTATGCGGCCCATTGACCACCGCATCACCCGTGCATAGGACCTGCTCTTTGGGAATGTAGACGAAGCCGTCGCCGCGCGTGTGGCCCCATCCGAAATGGTAGAACTCCACCTTGCGCGAGCCGTCATTCAGCACGTAGCGGTCTTCTTTGATCAGTTGCTTCGGCGGCTCGGGGCCATCAGACTGCATTCCGGCCATGTCGTCACGCTTCTTCGCCGCCGCTTGCCAGCGGCCCGGTTCGAACCGCTGCATCTCATCCGCTACGCCTTGAAACGCCAATGTGGTCGCGCCCGCCTGCGTCCACAGCGCGTTTCCGTAGCTATGGTCGCCATGGTGGTGCGTGTCGAACACATACTTCACCGGCTTGGGGGAAATTCGCTTCACGTCGGACATCGTGCCCTTCGCGCCGCCCGGATAGTTGGCATCCACCACAATGAGATAGTCCTTCATCTCGATAATGATGTTGTTGCAGTGTCCCTGCTCGGAATCGCCCTGCCGGAACCAGATGCCGGGCGCGATAATGCGGACGATCTCCGGCTCGGCCATCGCGCCGGAAACCAGCATGACGATGGTTCCCAGGGCGGCCATCGCCAGTAACCACAGGGCTCGGAATCGCATAGGCCCTACCCCCTATCGGTCTACTCTACACCCAGTACCGAATGAACGGAATGTTAAAATTGGAGTTCCACTGGAGGAATCGATGGCTGTAAGACCCCGCCGGCAGGCGGTTGTGACGGATGTCGGTGGCGTGAAGGTTGGTGGCAATCATCCCATCGTGGTGCAGTCCATGACCAACACCGATACGGCCGACGTCGCCTCCACCGTCAACCAGGCAATGGCCTTGGCGCAGGCGGGTTCGGAATTGGTTCGCGTCACCGTAAACACCGAACAGGCCGCTGCCGCCGTTCCGAAGATCGTCGATACGCTCCACCAGTTCGGCGTCCGCGTGCCCATCATTGGCGATTTTCATTACAACGGCCATATCCTCCTGAAAAAGTATCCGGACTGTGCGCGCGCTCTGGCCAAGTATCGAATCAACCCCGGCAATGCCAATATCGGGCGGAAGACCGATGAAAACTTCCGCACCATGATCGAAGTCGCCATCGAAAACAACAAGCCGGTGCGCATCGGCGTCAACTGGGGTTCACTCGATTCCGCTCTTCTCACCCGCATGATGGATGAGAACTCGAAACTCTCCGAGCCCAAGGATGCGCGCGAAGTCACGCTCGACGCCATTGTGGCCAGCGCGATCCAATCCGCCGAGGCCGCCGAGCGCCACGGACTTCCCCACGACCACATCATCCTCAGCGCCAAGGTAAGCGGCGTGCAGGATCTCATCGATGTTTATCGCGCCCTCGCCGCGCTATGCGATTATCCTCTTCACCTGGGATTGACCGAAGCCGGCCTCGGCAACAAAGGCATCGTCGCCACTACCGCCGCGCTCGCGCCGCTCCTGCAGGAAGGCATTGGCGATACCATTCGTACTTCGCTCACGCCTCTGCCCAATGGCGACCGCACCGAAGAGGTCACAGTCTCGCAACAGATCCTGCAATCTCTCGGCATTCGTAGCTTCACGCCGCAGGTCACCGCCTGCCCCGGCTGTGGCCGCACCACCAGCACCTTCTTCCAGGAAATGGCCGACGAAATACAGACCTACCTCCGCGACCAGATGCCCAAGTGGAAGGCCCACCATCCGGGTGTCGAAACCATGAAGGTAGCCGTGATGGGCTGCGTCGTCAATGGGCCCGGCGAATCCAAGCACTCCAATATCGGCATCTCCCTGCCCGGAACTTTCGAGGAGCCCAAAGCACCCGTCTACGTGGATGGCCGCCTCCTCACCACGCTTAAGGGCGAGCGCATCGTAGCTGAATTCATCGACATCATGAACAGCTACGTCGCCTCGCATTACGCCGGATAGGTTTCCCTCCTCGCGTTCGATACAATAGCGGGCTGTGGCTACCGTGGCCCTCCGCAGGCCCTCTCTTTCCGCCCGGGAATGGGGCATTCTCGCCCTCCTGGCCCTCTCTGTTCTCATCAATTACATTGATCGCGCCAACCTCTCGGTCGGCGCCACCAACATTCAGGCCGAATTCGGGCTCGACGATTACCGCCTCGGCATCCTCCTCTCCGCCTTCTCCTGGACCTATGCCGCCATGCAGTTATTCGGCGTCTCCGGCTGGCTCGTGGACCGGCTTCCCGTATCCTGGGTCTACGCCGGAGGGTTCCTGCTCTGGTCCGGAGCCACTGCCTGGACCGGCATCGCCGGAGGATTCGCCAGCATCTTCGCCCTTCGTCTCATGCTCGGTATCGGGGAATCCGTTTCTTATCCTTCTTATTCCCGCATTCTCTCCAACCATTTCCCGGAGCACCGCCGCGGCTTCGCCAACGGCATCATCGATGCCGGTTCGAAACTCGGGCCGGCCGTCGGAACGTTAGTCGGCGGCCTCTTCATGGCCCGCTACGGCTGGCGTGCCTTCTTCCTTGGGCTCGGCGCCCTCAGCCTGCTTTGGCTCGTACCCTGGGTCAAGTGGATGCCGCGCGGCGAACACTACACCGTGAAGCGCACTCCCGCCGGCGCGCCGACCAGCCTCGATATCCTCCGCCATCCCTGCGCCTGGGGCAGTTTCGCCGGCCTGTTCTGCTCGAATTATTTCTGGTATTTCCTGATTGCCTGGCTGCCGGCGTATCTGGAACAGGAACGCCACTTCGCTAAACCGAAAATGGCCGTCTTCGGTTCGCTCGCCTTCCTCGCCATTGCCCTCACGAGCTTGTTTGCCGGCTGGCTCTCCGACCGCTGGATCGCTTCCGGCGCGAGCCCCACCTTGGTCCGCAAGACTTTCGCCGGCGCCGGACTCGGCTGCGCCACCATCATCGTGACCGTCGCCGTGGTTCAGAACGAGACCCTCGCCATGATCTTGCTCATGATCGCCTGCATCTCCTACGGCGCTTACAGCCCGAACCTCTGGGCCATTACGCAAACACTCGCTGGGCCGCTCGCCTCAGGCAAGTGGACCGGCCTGCAGAATGGCGTCGGCAATCTGGCGGGGATCGCGGCGCCTTGGTTCACCGGCTGGGTCGTCGAACGCACCGGTCACTTTTATCTGGCGTTTCTGGTTGCAGGATTAGTGGCGTTGGCGGGCGCCTTCGCTTTTGTATTCGGAATCGGCCCCATCGTCCCGCGCTTCCCGGAGCACGAGGCCTCTTAGAGGATTACGCGCGGCGCCGGCGCCGCAGGAGCCATGCCAGACCAACGAGGCACGGCGCAAGGTAAAGAACCGTCGAAGGCTCCGGAGTCGGCGTCGTAATTAGAGCCGTGAAGTGCGTAGCATCGTACAGGTCATTGCCCACCGGACTCGTAACGAAATCCACGGTGTCCCCTTCATTCAGGTCTACCGTAAGACTGTACATATCCATATCCGTGGTCGTGACCAGTTGGCTGAACAGTGACACCCCATTCACGAAGATCGAATCCAGCGTGCCGTCTCCACCGTCAACGAACTTATTCAACTTGCCGGTGATCGTCACTGACCCGGTAAAATCGCTGACCCAGCGCCGCACCGCCCACTGATCCGTCGAAGTTTTTACCGGTGCATCGTCCACGCCTTCCGGATGTGCGCCAATCATCCACAAGCACAACCAGTAGTTGGTGGAATCTTCATACCACATCCCGTTAGACGAATCGAATTCCGACGCCTGGGTGAAAGAGTCCGGCGCATCCGTCGCATAGTAGCCGTAAAGCCAGCCCTTGTTTCCCTGCGTACCGGAAAAATCCGCTACTGAGTTGGCGAGCGTAGTGGCCGAAACAGGGCACACCACCGCCATCATTCCCAGAGCGAGTATCCCAGCACTAAACCACCGCAGCATCAGTTCGTCCTTAACTCCGCTTTTTTCTGTGTTTCCCCTTACGTACGTTTACTCGCAATCATAGCTTGAAACTGTACGTGTCACAACAAAAATATTACCCAATACCACTAGTACCATTAATACTAAAACTACTAGATAACAGAGGCCTTCCTACTTCTGTATGCTCCCTATGACGGTCACCACATAGCAGTGTTGCTTTTTTTCTTGTTTTCCATCTCAATTTGCAATATCATAATTTCGAATCGTAATATGAAGCTCGGCGAAAAGCTCCGCTACCTCCGCGAAGTCGAGGGCACTCTCCGCGGCCTCAACCGCGATCTCTCCCAACTCGAAGTTTCCCGCCTCATTCACAAGGAGCTCGGCAAGTCCATCAGCCAGAGCTATCTCTCCCAGATCGAAGGCGGAACGCGCCCGCACCTCACCAACACCACGCGGATGTTGCTCGCTCGCTTCTTCAAGGTCCACCCCGGTTATCTTGTCGATGACCCCGAAGGTTTTCAGAACGAGCTGATCTCCGATGTCGGCGCGCTCGAAGATAAGTTGGACCTCTGGCTCATCAGCGGCGCCGAGCGCTTTCGCCGCGACGCCGAACTGCACCACGCCCTGCTCACCGCCGCGCGCCATGCCGATTCGCGCCGCTGCCTCGTGCTGCTGGGTGCGATTCTGGAGAATCCCGGCCTGGCCGAGCGCCTGCTCGAAGTCCTCCGGCCCTCCAACGAACCGTCACACCCCAAGCCTAGGAGACGACTATGACTTGGCCCGAGTTTTATCTCATCTGTTTCCTGGTCGGATTCGGCCTTAGCGCCATTGCCCTGCTCGCCGGCGGCCTTCACCTGCATCTGCCGTACCTGCATTTCGATCACGGCATTCATGTGCCGCATGCCGGCTCCACGGCGTCGCATGCCGTGGAACTGCCCTGGTTCAACTTCGGCACCGTTGCCGCGTTCCTCGCCTGGTTCGGCGGCACAGGCTACCTGCTCACGCGTTATTCGAGCATGTGGTTCGTGCTGGCGCTCGCCATCGCGATCTTCAGCGGACTCGGCGCCGCTTCCGCTGTGTTCTGGTTTCTCGCCAAGGTGCTCATGGCGCGCGAGTCCGCGCTCGATCCCGCCGACTACGACATGGCGGGCGTCCTGGGCCGCGTCAGCATTCCAATCCGCGCCGGCGGCACCGGCGAGTTGATTTATTCGCAGCAGGGCACACGCCGCGTCTCCGGAGCCCGCAGCGAAGACGGCACAGCCATCCCTAAGGGGGCCGAAGTCATTGTCACCCGCTATGAAAAAGGTATTGCCTATGTCCGCCCCTGGGAAGATCCGGCGGCGGAGCTAGACCGGCAAAGCTGACAGGAGAAGCGTACGTTTATGAATAACCCAGCGTTCGTGATTGCGGGCCTGATGGTCCTGGCGATCCTGTTCCTCATGGCGATGTTCGCCAAGCTGTTTCGCAAAGCGGGGCCGCATGAGGCGCTCATCGTCTACGGCTTCCGCGGCACTCGTGTCGTCAAGGGCCGCGGCACCGTCATCTTCCCCATGGTAGAAAACTGCCGTGGGCTTTCGCTCGAGCTGATGTCGTTTGATGTCGCACCGCAGCAAGACCTCTACACCCGTCAGGGTGTGGCGGTCACGGTGGAAGCTGTCGCGCAAATCAAAGTGAAGTCCGATCCCGAATCCATCCTCACGGCGGCCGAGCAGTTCCTCACCAAGCCGCCCGGAGAACGCGAAGGCCTCATCCGCCTCGTCATGGAAGGCCACCTGCGCGGCATCATCGGCCAGCTCACCGTGGAAGAAATCGTCAAGCAGCCCGAAATGGTGGGCGAGCGTATGCGCTCCACCTGCGCCGACGACATGACCAAGATGGGCCTCGAAGTCGTCTCCTTCACCATCAAGGAAGTTCGCGATAAGAACGAATACATCACCAACATGGGCCGCCCCGATGTGGCCCGCATCAAACGCGACGCCGACGTCGCCGCCGCCGAAGCGGAACGCGACACCGCCATCAAGCGCGCCGAAGCGTCGCGTGAAGCCGCCATCGCCAAAGCCAACGCCGATCAGGAGCGCGTGATAGCCGAAACCCTTTCCCAGGCAAAACAGGCCGAAGCCCAGCGTGATCTCGAAGTCAAAAAGGCTGCTTACCAGGAGATGGTCAAGAAGCAGCAGGCCCAGGCCGACAAGGCTTACGAAATCCAGGCCAACGTCATGCAGCAGCAGGTGCGCGCCGAGGAAGTCACCATCCATCAGGTGGAAAAAGAGCACGAGGTCAAAGTGCAGGAAGCCGAAATTTCCCGCCGCGAACGCGAACTGACCGCTACTGTCCTGAAGCAGGCTGAATTCGAGCGTAGACGCATCGAGACTCTCGCCGAGGCCGAACGGCAGCGCCTCACCATCGAGGCCGAAGGCCGCGCTTCCGCCATTCGCGCACAAGGCGAAGCCGAAGCCGAGATCATCTTCAAGAAGGGCGAAGCCGAAGCCCGCGCCATGAACGTCAAAGCCGAGGCATACCAGGAGTTCAACCAGGCGGCTATCGTCGACAAGCTGATCACCAGCATGCCCGAGGTCGTCAAAGCCCTCGCCGCGCCTCTCGCCAATGTTGACCGCATTACCGTGGTCTCCACGGGCAACGGCAACTCCTCCGGTCTCCACAAGGTCACCGGCGATATCACCGAAATGGCGGCCCAAATCCCCGCCCTGTTCGAAACTCTTTCCGGCATGCCGCTCCAGGACCTTCTCTCCAAAGTGCGGCTGATCGGTGACAAAAAGGCTAAGCCCGGTGCTGCGGGCGTGTCGTAATCACGGAAGCGGGCCTCATGGCCCCTTCCCAATTTGGAAAGGACGATTCAATGGCACTATTAGAAAGAGTCTCCACTCTCATCCGGGCCAATCTCAACGACCTGGTAGACAAGGCCGAAGATCCGGAAAAGATGATCAAGCAGGTAATCCTTGACATGGAAAACCAGCTCCTGCAAGTGAAAACGCAAGTAGCGATTTCCATCGCCGATCAACACGTGCTCGAAAAAAAGCTGGCCGAATGCGGCGAAAACGAGCAGCAATGGCACCGCCGCGCCGAGCTCGCAGTCGATAAAGCCGACGACTCTCTGGCCCGCTCCGCCATCGAGCGCGCCATGAGTTACCATTCCATGTCCGATAGTTTCCGCCAGCAGGTAGAGGATCAGAAAACGCAGGTCGAGAATCTTAAATCCGCGCTCTTCAAGCTTCAGCAGAAGTTGGCGGAAGCCCAGTCGAAGAGCGACCTGCTCATTGCGCAGCATCGCCGTTCCCGCGCTCTCGGCAAAGCCACCGAAGCCGGTCTTGCGCTCGGCGATGAATCCAAAGCTGCCGCCTTCGATCGCATGAAGAATAAAGTCCACCACAGCGAAGCCACCGCCCAGGCGCACGCCGAGCTCATGGCCGACAATGTGGAAGACCGCTTTGCCGCCCTGGAAAAACAGGAGGAAATCGACCGGCTGCTGGCCGACCTGAAAGCCAAACGCAAGACCGGATAAACTCGCTACAGCTTCTTATGGAGAAAATCTTTCACTTCGATTCGCCGGTAGAAGTTTACACCGCTGATGCGTGCGTCATCACCTGCTATGACGCGCGCTTTGATGCCGCTATCCGCCAGTTCCTCAAGCGCCGTGGCATCCTGACCTTCGATCAGATCAAGATTGCGGGAGGCCCCAAAGTTTTGGGCGCGCCGGATTCCGAATCTGACCGCACTTTTGTGTTGAGCATGATCGGCATTTCGCAGCGCCTCCATCACCCGCCCCGCTTGCTGCTCATAGCCCACAAGGATTGCGGCGCTTACCCGGGCGTCTCGCGCGAGCGAATTGCGGAAGATGTCCAAAGCGCCGCGGCATTCCTGCGCGCTCAACAACTGTCTCTAAGTGTAGAAACCTACTTCGCGGATTTCGACGGCATCTACAGCATCCCCTGATGAATCACCCGAGGTCCAGTGATGAGCCCGATTCCGCGAGCGGTCCCGTGCCTAAACCGGCACACCCACGCGCCAAAGCACAAACCCGATGGCCTGTTTCAGATAATTCCATCGTTCGTGCATCGCGTCCGGCAGCGTCCGCTCCTTGCGCGGCGAGCCGTACACCACGAATCCGTTCGCCTGCAGCATCTTCTTCACGCGGAAGATGTGGTAGCCGTCGCTCACTACAATCACCGAATGCAGCCCCATGCGATGCATGATCTCGCTCGCCAACGCCGTGGAATGCACCGTACTCTCGCCCTCGGTCTCAACTGTAATCGCCTCGGAAGGCACTCCGTTAGCGATCAGGTAAGAGCGCCCCACCGCGCCCTCCGTGAACACCGGGTCTCCGCCCGCCCCGCCCGTCGTCAGGATTCGCTGCGCCAGCCCCTGATTGTATAGTTCGAGCGCGTGATCCAGACGCGCGCGCAGCACCGGCGAGGGCCGCCCGCGGTATTCCGCCGCGCCCAGCACCAGAATCACGTCTGCCGGCTGCGCCTCATCGCGCTCCGCCTGCTGCTCGATCCGGCTCGAAATGTAAGCCACATAGACAATCAACAGGGTGAATGCCACTACCGACGCGTTCCATATGGCCCGTTTCATCTGCGCTATTCTGATCGTTCAGAACCCCCATTGTAAGATGCCGAAGGCTGAAGCGATCACCAGCGCCGCCAATCCCCTGCTGAAGGACATCCGTCGCGCTGTCTCGCGGGGCGGCCTCACCAGCGAAGGATGGTGCGTAGCCGAAACTTTCCATCTGCTCGAAGAAGCTCTGCGCAGCGATTGCGAAGTCAAAGTCGTGCTCGCCGCCGAGACCGTCCGCTCCGCCGCCGAATCCCACGTTCGCGGTCTTTCCCGCGTCAAAGTGGTCGTGCTGACCGACACGCTCTTCCAGGCTCTTTCCGGCACCGAAACCAGTCAGGGCGTGATGGCATTGGTCAAGCCGCCCGTCTGGAACCTGGAGCAGTTGTTCCGCGGCGTGCCGCTCGTCGTAATCCTCGATGGCCTCCAGGACCCCGGCAATGGCGGCGCCATCGTGCGCACCGCCGAGGCCTTTGGCGCAACCGGCGTCCTGTTCCTCAAGGGCTCGGTGAACCCCTACAATCCCAAAACGCTTCGCGCTTCGGCCGGCTCGCTGTTCCGCATCCCCTTTCTGCACGCCGTCGATAGCGCTCTCGCGCTCGCCGCATTGCGCCAGCATCGCGTGGAACTGTACGCCGGCGTTCCGGCGCAGTCCGGCTCCCTGGCCCGGTCTCTGTCCCAGGCCGATTTGACAGGCCGCTGTGGCCTGATCATCGGTAGTGAAGCGCACGGTGTGAGCGGCGCATTGCGCTCGGCCGCGCTCGATATCTCCATCCCCACCGTCGGGGTTGAATCGCTGAACGCCGCCGTGGCAGCGGGCATTCTGCTCTACGAGGCGCGCCGGCAGAGAGTGCTGCGTGCATGAGCCTCTTCGATACCACTTTGCCTTCCGAACCCGAAGCGCCGGATGGCAAGCGCCCGCTCGCTGAGCGCATGCGCCCTGAACGTCTGGAAGACTATGTCGGCCAGGAGCACATCCTGGGCCCCGGCAAGCCTCTGCGCCGCCAGATTGAACGCGATGAGCTGAGTTCCATCATCCTTTGGGGCCCGCCCGGCGTCGGCAAAACGACACTCGCCAAACTCATCGCGCGCATCACTCACTGCGAATTTATTCCTTTCAGTGCGGTGCTGAGCGGCATCAAGGAAATCAAAGCGGTGATGGCCGATGCCGAACGCATCCGCCGCCTGGGACGCCGCACCATTCTCTTCATCGATGAGATCCATCGCTTCAACAAAGCCCAACAGGATGCCTTCCTGCCCTATGTCGAGCGCGGCGATGTCATCCTCATCGGCGCCACCACCGAGAACCCGTCGTTCGAAGTGATCTCCGCGCTGCTCTCGCGCTCGCGTGTCTATTCCCTGCGCGGCCTCACTGTGCCTGAAATCATCACCCTGCTCGAGCGCGCCCTGCCCGTCATCGGCCTGCGTGCTTCTCCAGACCTGCTCGAACAGATCGCCATCTATTCCAACGGCGACGCCCGCCAGGCTTACAACACCCTCGAAGCCGCCGCGGCTGCATCCGGCGCCGAACTCACTCCCGAAGCCGTCCAGGATGCCATGCAGCGCAAAGTGCTTTTATATGACAAGGCGGGCGAAGAGCACTTCAATCTGATTTCCGCGCTTCACAAATCCGTGCGGTCGAGCGATCCCGATGCCGCGCTCTATTGGCTCGCCCGCATGTTGGAAGCCGGTGAAGACCGCCTCTACATTGCGCGCCGCCTCATCCGCATGGCCATCGAGGACATCGGCATGGCCGATCCTCGCGCTCTCGAGCAATCCATCGCCGCCATGCAAGCCGTGCACTTCCTGGGCATCCCCGAAGGCGACCTGGCGTTGGCTCAAGTGGCGATTTATCTATCGGTATCGCCGAAATCCGACGCTTCCTATCGCGCGCTGGATTCCGCTCATGAGGACGTAGAGCGTACCATCGCCGAGCCTGTGCCGATGAATCTCCGCAATGCGCCCACAAAACAAATGAAAGCGTGGGGCTACGGAGAAGGCTATCAGCACGCCCATCAATTCGAAGAGGCCATTACCGATATGGAGTGCCTGCCGCCCTCTTTGGCCGGCCGCCGCTACTACGAGCCCACCGGCCGCGGTTTGGAAAAAAGAATTGCCGAGCGCCTGGAAGAAATCCGCAAACTGCGCCACCGGGAATAAGTGAAGCAGCCGCGACAGAAACGCCGCGCTGCCGCTTCCAGAGCCGGCAGAGCGTTCCGCTCGTGTATTGCATTGCCGTAACGAGCTCCCGATGCCCCGGGGCCTTCGTCTTTTTCTCTTTTTTCTCTCGGGATGTGTACTATATCTAACAGGCGCCGGGAATTCTGAAACTCTCCCTTCATATTCTGAGTAATTCACGTCGAAATTCTAAGTAATTCGCGTCGAAAATAACTTGTTTCCAGAATCCAGGGAATGTATACTGCTCTACGTTACGCAGACCAGTTCCCCGCGGTGAGTAAGTCGGTTGCTCAGGCATCCGGAAATTCCCCTGCTCTTTGTAAGTTACCGTATGGGCTGATGCGTAAAATTCCCTGGTAATTTTTCTTGAAAAGACTCTGCGACCTGTCGCGTGGTCGCTGTACGAGCAGTTTACCCTGAGGCCCCAAATCAAGGTAATTCCTGAGGAAGAAACGTTATGGCTGATGTGATCTCGCGTGATGATGCCGTTAAGAGCTTAGCTGCGCAGGCCGATGTCATCGGCCACCTGGCCCAGGACAGCGGCGCTTTCGCTGCGGCCTTGGCTGCTTTTGAAGCGAAGGATGCGGACGCCTTTCGCTGGGTCCTTAACCGGGTGGACCTGCTCCCCTATTGCGAACTGATTTGCGAGTGGGTGCGCACCAAGCTGGGTGTCCTCCGGTGTTTCGAGTTATGCGGCGTGCCACAGAGCGGGGTTCAGGTTCCCGACCTGCCGCAGTTTGCGCGCGCCGTTGTCCAGCTTGCATCCAATGAAACCCTCCTCCGTCGCGTCGTGGACGCGGTGGCTTGCGGTAACGGAGACGACTATCGGGCCGCTATCGCCGAACTCAAGCTCACCGATTTCTGCTATCTGATCTGTCACTGGGTCTACTTCATCATCTACCGCCGGGTTTGCGAGGTAATCTGCTCATCCGAGCGCGTGCGCCTGGCCGACCCCGTTAGCGAAGTGCGGGCGGCCAGCAACTCCGTCGCTGAGATTTTGAAGAGCGAGCAGGCGTTTTCCGTCATCAGCAAGGCTGCCGTAAATCTCGACTGCATCACCATTCGCGATGCCATCAACGGCGCCGGTCTCCAGCAACACTGCGAGATCATCTGCTGGCTCATTTGCGTTTGGCGCGGCGCCTGGGTCTGCCGGGAGTTCTGCGAGATTCGCACGCCGGTTCTCACAGGTGCGGATGCCATTGAGGAAGCCCGCGGCTTTGCTTTGGCAATCCGGCCGTTCGCCAGCGCTCCGCGGGGGCTAACGGACTTGGTCACCGCCGTGATGGACCGCGATGCCAAGGCTTACGCCGAGATCGTCGACCGCTGGGGCTTGCGGATCTATTGCTGGCAGGTGTGTCGATGGGTTAGCTGGGCGATTTGTCGCGTCTTCTGCATTTGCATCTGTCCCCCACCGGCGCTTAGACCCTGGTTCACCACGGTGGGCAACTTCGACATTTATACGCAGATCGATCCTGCGTTGGGCAAGACGAACACGGCCCTCGTACCCACCATCAACATGCCTTGGGGCGGCGGTCCGAATTTTGCGTTTTTCGACGAACTGCAGCTCGGCGGTTTCTGCCCGTCCTTCTCGCCGACGTCCCCGGGTGTGCCGATGCGCTACCGGTTCCTTTACTCCAAAGACAGGACAACATTGGCCGCTGCCACCACGGCCGCGCAGACTACGATCACCGTGGCAGGTGGTAGTCCTCCGCCGGTTCCATTCAACATCTCGGTCTGCGTTGACGGTCAAAGCGGTGAAACCATGACCGTGACCGCCGTCGCGGCCAATACCTGGACCGTCACCCGCGGCCAGGACGGCACCCTGGCTGCCGCGGCCTCAGCCGGAGCAGAGGTTTGGATTGACCCGAAACCAATTACCGGCCCGCTGGCTGGAACAGAACTCGTAGTTGGTCAGCGCATTATCAATTGGCCCCAAAACAACGGTGGCGTCGCGGGCCCGTTGGTTTCCACTTTCGAGCCCCTCGTTGTAGGCTACGGTACCGACCCCGTACAGCCGATCTTCTTAGCCCCCTACGTTGGGCCAAAACACTACATCGCTCCCGATATCACCACCGGCTGGATTGAAGTCGATACGGCAAACATCAGTGGAGGCTTCCAGAACCTCATCCACTTCGACACGACTCAGGTTGTCGCTGGAGGCTGCCCGCCTCTTCCCGCTCCCAGCGCCACCCCATGCTTCAACGATCTCAGCAATCCGGGTGGTGCGCCGGCTGGCAGCGCCGTAACCGGGGCCGGTCAGGGAGCGGGCACGGATCTGGCAATTATCTTCCAGGCCACTCGCGTGGGCGTCGCCTCCATCGACTACTCCAACTCGCTTTGCAAGATCCACATCAACAATTGGGTCGAAGTGAACAACCTCTGGATCCAGGAGTTCAATGGCCCGGCCACCTGCTGCACCCCGATCGATACGACTCTCACCGTCCAATTCACCGTTGACCACGAAGAGATGGATTCCGGTGGTTGGTCTCTGAGTATCACCAGTTGCAGCGGATCGGCGCCGGGCAACATCACGCCTACAGTTTCGAGCGGTGGTCCTCCGCCAGTCACAGTAGGCCCACGGGGCGGCTCCGGTTCCATCATCGAAGACACCTCCGGTTGGACTAACTGTTCCTATATTGTGTCGCTGGTCACCAGGCCCGGACTCACTACCGGCCTGTTTGATCGCCGCGGTGAGGACAACCAGAAGACTTTCTGCATCTGCGGCCATGAGCAGCCTCCGGCCGCAGCCGTGGAAGTGAAGGCGAAGAAACGTTGACATGATCCTCCGGCTTGTCCTGGCTGTTCTCGCAACCTGGCGGGTGACTCACCTGCTGGCGAGCGAGGACGGCCCCGGCGATATCATCTTCCGCTTTCGCAGGTTGTTGGGCCAAAGCCTGGCCGGCAACTTGATGGATTGTTTCAACTGCCTGAGTCTTTGGGTCGCGGCCCCAATGGCACTGTTCGTTTCCCGCCAGCTAACCGTGTGGTTTATGGGTTGGCTGGCGATCTCAGGCGGTGCCTGTCTGCTTGAGCGGCTGGGTCGCGAACCTGTAATCGTGCAACCCGCACCCGAACCTTTGCAAGGAGACCTAAACCATGTGCTGTGGTCAGAAACGCGCGGCGCTGACAACCCAACCGCTCCCGGCCCCGCGAGAGATCCCGAATTTGAGGAGAGGCCTTTCCGCTGAGGTCGGCTTTCGCGCCGCCTACGCACCCGCTGCCCTACAGCAGGCCGCGCCGAGCTCAATGTCCGCGCCGCCGGACTCGGCGTCGCCTAAGGACACATCCGTTCACCTTCAGTATAGAGAGCAGTCCCCAATCCAGGTGCGAGGCCTGGCCACCGGGCTCGTCTATCGGTTCTCCGGCCAGCAACCGGTTCAGGCCGTGGACGAACGCGATGCCGCCGCGCTCCTACAAACCCGCCTATTCCGCCGCTGTGGCTCGCCATAGTTCCATCTGGCCGGAGACGATTTTCCGCACCCGCTGCACTACAGCGCTGCAATCTCCCCATAAATCGGCTTCAGTGCCGGATACAAATCCCGATACACTTCGTGCCCGCGCGCGTAAAACTTCGCCCCGTCCACCGAAGGCGTCACCGAATCCGTCTCCCGAATCGCCTCACGGCAAACTTCCGGCGTCGAGCCATACTCGCCCGTTCCCACTAACGCCAGCAGCGCCGCGCCGTAAGCCGACCCCTCCTGCGTCTCCAGTGTGACCACGCGCTTATTGAGAATCTCCGCCAGCAAACGGCGCCAGAAAGCGCTCGTCGCTCCGCCGCCCGACGCTCTCACCGACTGCGCCTCGATTCCCAACCCTTCGATCACATCGAGGCAATCGCGCTGGCTATAGCAGACACCTTCAATCAGCGCGCGAATCAAATCGGCCCGCGAATGCTTCGCCGTGAGTCCGATCCATCCTCCACGCGCCGTGGCATCCAGGTGCGGCGTGCGTTCGCCCATCAAGTAGGGCAGCCAGAATAGCCCCTGCGCGCCCGCCGGCGATTTTTCCGCCTCGGCGGACAGCGTGTTGTATTCCGTTCCCGGCGCGAACTGGTTGCGAAACCATTGCAGGCTCAAACCTGCGCCTTGCGTGACGCCCATCACGTGCCACTTGCCGCGCACGGCATGACAGAACGTGTGCACGCGTCCCGCCGGATCGTACGCCACTTCTTCCATGTGCGCGAACACCACACCCGACGTCCCCAGCGTGCAGGAAACAATTCCGGCTTCCACAATACCGTTGCCTACCGCGCTCGCCGCCTGGTCGCCACCGCCGCCCACCACCGGCGTTCCCGCCTGCAAGCCCGTGCGCTCCGCCGCCTCCGCGGAAATCGTACCGGTGACGTCGCTCGACTCGTAACACCTCGGTAGAATCGCGCGATCGAGCCCCAGGCCGTCCATCATCTCGTGCGACCACCGCCGGTTTACCACGTCGAAAACCGCCGTTCCCGACGCATCCGAAACTTCGGAAGCGAAATCGCCCGTCAGCCGGAAGCGCACATAATCCTTCGGCAGAAGCATCTTCCGCACACGCGCAAAATTCGCCGCTTCATGATCGCGCACCCATAACAGTTTCGGCAGCGTGAACCCGGTAAGCACGGGGTTGGCGATGTATTTCAGAATGTTCTCGCGCCCCAGCTTGGCGTTGATCGCATCCACCTGCGCCTGGCTGCGCTGATCGCACCAGATCAGCGACGGGCGGATTACGCGGCAAGCTTCATCGAGAATCACCAGCCCGTGCATCTGGCCCGAGAGCCCGATGCCCTTCACCTGTTTGCCCGAAATTCCTGCTTGCGCCAGCGCGCCGCGAACCGCCTGCTGCGCCGCATCCCACCAGTCCTCGGGACGCTGCTCCGCCCACAGCGGCTTCTCCATCCGCATCTCTTCATGCGGCGCAGTGAAGCCCGCGCGCACGCGGCCCTTCTCATCCACCAGCAGCGCCCGCGAGCCGCCGGTGCCGATGTCGATACCCATCCACATAGTTGGAAATTTACTCCCGGCGCGGCCTCAGGCCTTCGATCCGGCGTCGCCCATTCGTTCCACCCAGGGCAGGTACGCCGCACCATACAGCCCGGCCAGATTCCCGAGCGTCGCCTGTGCGATCCGCGTACGCGGCTGCGTGCTCCTGTACGTGTACGACCGCTCGGCCGCCGTGTGTAACATCGCCGGCGCGAAAAACTCCCACGCCCCCAGCATGCCGCCGCTCAGCAGGTAGAGCGGAAAATTGAAGGCGTTGATCAGCATCGCGAGTACAATGCCCAGCGATTCGCCAACCACCCGCCAGATCTCCCGCGCCTTTTCGCCCTTCGCGCCGCCGCCGCGCGCCAGTTCGTAAACCTGCTCCGCCGTCAGGTCCTCGCCCAGGTTCAACATGCGCGCCATGGCTGCCACCGCCGTAGCCGAGGCATGCTTTTCCACGCAGCCCTGGTTGCCGCATCCGCACGGATTCCCGTTAGGCGCCACCGTGATGTGTCCCAGCTCGCCCGCCATTCCCAGGTAGCCGCGCAGCACGCGCCCCGCCGAAATAATGCCGCCGCCGATGCCCGTTCCCAGCGTCAGCAGCACCAGGTCATCTACATCGCGGCCCGCGCCCATCCACTTCTCGCCCAGTGCCGCCGCGTTGGCGTCATTTTCCAGAATGACCACCGTCTGCAGGCGTCGCTCAATCTCCTCGCGAATCGCAAAGTTTTCGAGAAACGGCAGGTTGTTCGAGTTCCGGATAATGCCTTCTTTGAGTTGGATGAACCCCGGCACGCCGATCCCGATTCCCACCAGTCGATCCCCGCCGTGTAACTCGCGCAATTTGGCGACCGAGCCCACAATGTCATCCAGCACGGCTTCTCGCCCTTCTTCGAACTTGGTCGAGCCCGTCGTTTTATCGAGGATTCTGCCCGCGCTGTCGATGGCCGCGGCCCTCAGATTGGTTCCACCCAGATCGACACCGATCGAATATTCGGCCATGAAGCGGCATGATAGCACGCCCTAACTGCCTCGCGGCGTGTCTCGAATTGGTGTATCTCGAATTCGGGACTGGAGCCCGAGTATCAATTCTGCAATCGGGACGGACGGTGCCGGAACTGGAGACTCCCCCGGACAATGCTGAAAAAGCGTTCACTGACACCTTTCCTTACGGCCGCAGCTCAACAAGCTACTACAGTCACGTAGCCATCTTTCCGAGCCGCGTCTTTCCGAGCCGCGCGCGCAAGGGTCTGTGAAAAAATCTCGCGAGTTTAAGACATTTGGAGCAGAAAATGTTTCCGTTTGTTTTAAGCTCAGGATGTGGAGACTACCAGAGAAGTCCCAAAAGCGTCGGTCAAAACGATCGACCTGGATCGGGCCCAAGTG
>DASZPB010000064.1:0-12254 GCA_035550475.1 Bryobacteraceae bacterium
CGACGCTGCCGACGGCGGTGCCGCTGTGGACCGCGGTTGCAGGCGTATTGGTGTCGGTTGGAGTAGGGCTGTTCTTCGGTATCTGGCCCGCGGGCCGCGCGGCGAAGTTAGATCCGGTGGAGGCGCTGCGGTATGAGTAGGAGGTTCGCGACAATGTGTGGGGAACGTGTTGGATATTCTTGTTGCTTTTTCAGCTACGTCTTCGGCGAATCGTCGGGTCCCGGTGCGCTCGGCCGAGGTGGCGCTTCCGTCTTAAGCCTTTTAAGAGCTTCATAAGCTGCATTGATCTCTTTCATCCGATTATCGGCCAACAATCGAAACTCGGGCGCCAGCCCCGCAACTTTGTCGGGATGATACATTTGCGCCAGGTGCCGGTATGCCGCAGAAATGTCGGCTAGGGATGCATCGGCGTTCAATCCGAGCACTCTGAATGCCTCCTGAGTGGCTCCAGCGAGGTCACGTGAGCCCGAAGTCGATTGTTCGCCCATCTCTATAGGTTTGATCTGATCTTGCAGAGCGTTCCAGCAATTCGCAAAGGCGAGACCTTCCTGGAAGTTTGAGGTGTATAGGTGGATGTTGAGTCCGTGCGAGGAACTCAGGATCAAGAGAGCATATTGGACCACCGGAAGTTGAGTGTTATTGTTAAACCTTCTGTCGGGACCCCCATCTTTGTTAACGTAGCGCCAAGTTTTGTCGACCACTGTTGCATCTGTTGGAATATCCCCATCCTCGACGAACCTGGTAAGACTTCGCTCGACGCGGAGGTCTTGATATGAGATCGCGCCAAAGGTGCTGCGCTCCCAGTACAGTATGACATCCGGAAGGAAGAACAACTTAATCGAACCGATGTTGATGCACGGGACAACAACGTTCGTTTTTATGCGCGGAGGAGTCAACGGGCCAACAGCTATCCGTGAGCGGCTCACCAGTTTCGACGCACCGGCATTGTACTTCCAATCTGACGTCCTATATTTACCCTCGATACGCCAGATCCGTTGGGATTGGCCTAAATGTGCCAGCGCATTTTGTCTTGCGACGTACCTCTGATGCTGCACCTCGTCTAACTCAAAGAACAGCCGAGAGGTTCGCTTGGCCGTGTTTTTCTTGTGAACGATGATGGCGGCGCACAGCAGGCCGAGGCTGGTCAACAAGAACGTAGATCCAGAGAACGGGTTCCATCCGGCGTCGGTTTGGACATTTGAAATAGCTTGACCTTCGACGGACCAGGTTTGCCGTCTTGGTGGCGCCTCCGACTTTGATTTGAATTGCTTCTTAGATCGGGATCGCGAGTTCGCATTTCTTCTCGCAGTAGCACTCTTCACCTCAATAATGGGAGGCGATCCTTCCCGCAGCGGGTTTCTGCTCAGTCGATACCGTGCCAAGTCCACAGATATGGTGGAATTGTCGACAGGATCGACATAGCCCACAACGGCCCATCCAGCGGCGGGTGATTCGATACAGTGCTTTGTGGTTTTGGTTTCATCTCTCGCGAGTACCGGCGCCCTTAATCCAAGGGCAAGGATTTGCATTGCGTCTTCATAGATCTGAACGCATCCGTTTGGCACGAAAGACACTTTTACATTTGCGGAACGGTAGTACGCGGTCCTCAAGGGAACGATTCCCAGTAGCTCGGTGGCAAGAACCGAATCTGGATAGCCATAGCGGTCAACAAGAATCGCGTATTCAGGTGTACCAATATTTCGTTGCAGGTCGGAGACCGATGTAGGATTCGGTAACTGCGGTTCGACGCGCCTGACAGTTACGAACAAAGCACACATGCAGAGAATAAGGACGGCAGCATAAAGGATGAGAGCAGGGTTGAACATATTTGCCCGCTCATTCAGTTGTTGAATGAGTTCCTCGCTTGAGCTGTCTGTCAAGTCAGAAACATCGGCAGTCACAATTTGATTGGACAGACCCTGGAGAGGTGTCTCGGAAGCAGGCGGAACCGGGGAAGCAGACCGGCGATGATGGCTAGAAAGCGTTTCGCGATAGTAAGCGCCGTGCTTTCCAACTGTGATGTATGTTGTGCCGCGAGGCGTCATGGTGAGACGTGCGCCCTTAACGCCTACCGAAGCACCAATACCTGCCTTGGAAAAATTCAAGCGGAACGGCCCAAAATTCGCACTACGCCGGAAAAAATAGCCCATCAAGATTCCCCGAAGCAGTATATCCTGCCATGTTGGCGTTCGCCACTCCATTTTGGGGGTATCTTAGAGACACTATTGCAACCAGTGCCGGCTGTTACCTCTCTGCGGTAAGTTAGCAGGCCAGGTCATTTGTATCGTCTAATGAGAAGTATTGCCCGCGGCGAGTGCCTTCTTCGGCATCCGGTCGGTGGGTTGTGCGACGGAGCTGGCCCGTTTAAGCGCTGCCTATGAATAGGAGAAGACGATGTGTGGGAAAGGAAGACTCCCCACGATATTCCCGGAATGTATCAGAATAAAGACCATGCAGCAGTTTGATCGCATCACATGGAACCCGAATCAGATGAACGGACAGCCATGCATTGGCGGTATGAGACTCACCGTGCGTCGAGTAATTGAAGCGGTCGCGCTCTATCCGAACCGCGATGATTTGTTCCGGAACTATCCCGAATTAGAGCGGGACGACGTTCGGCAAGCACTGGAATTCGCTGCTGCGAACCTGGAAGACATCGCCGGTAAAGGCGATGTGAAGGCACATCGTATCTAACTATGCTCGGTCTTGATGATTGGGTGGAAGATGGATTCGCTCGGGCCTTGGACGATCGAAGAAGAAGGCAGTGGTCGCTTCCAATACGTTCTTCTGCAACTCCTCCCACGTATCCCCTTGCGTGAAGATATTCTCGGTCAGGCATTCCGCGCAATATCCCCCGTCGGCCTCCTGGACGACTTCGAATACCAGCTCATCCATATTGACCATATTACATGCGTTGATCGATCTACGAGCGCTGAAGACAGTCAAAGGACGATCGTTGAGACTGCATTGGCCGCGGAGGTCAGCTCCCTATTCGGCCTCCACTTCCTCGAATCCTGCTGCGACCAGGTCAGGAGTACTGAAGACGCGTTGGATTGATGGACCCTTGCCGCCGATCTCGACGCTGCCGGCACTCTTTTCCAGGCTGGCTTTGATGTAGTTGATTTGCGCGTCCGGGACGTGTAGAGCTCTCATTGTTTTTGTGAGACCGGAAACCTTGAACGCTCTTGTCGCGAACGGGGCTCCCTGATGGTGCAGCGAGTGGGCCTGCAAACGGTAGACCGCGCCAGTCTCCGCCTCCTCCCCGGTCTGGCATACTGAAGTTCTACTGCATGAACCCGCCGGAATCGAATGTCTTGCGCGCCGCGCGATGGTTGACCTTTGGGTCGGCCGCTTCGGTTTTATTTTCGATTGCTATTTCGCAGATCCTGCTGGCGCTGGCGGTCGCGGCACTGCTGGTATCGGGGGAAAAACTGCAATTGCCGCGGATCAAATGGCCGCTGGCGCTGTTTCTGCTCGGCACCATCATCTCACTCGCGTTTTCGGGCGAGCCCGCGGCCGGGTTGCCGCAGATCCGGAAGTTTTATGTCTTTCTCGAATTGCTGGTAGTCTTCTCTACTTTCCGCGATCTGCGCACCATCCGTGTGCTCTTTCTGACGTGGGGCGCGATCGGCGGCCTCATTGCGGTCCGCAGTTTTGTTCAATTCGCGGGAAAGGTGCGGGTGGCGCATGAGCTCCATCGCAGCTTTTATGAGTTCTATGTGCCCGAGCGCATCACTGGCTTCATGAGTCATTGGATGACGTTTTCCGGCGAGGAGATGTTTGCCCTCATCATGCTGGGAGCGTTTCTGCTGTTCGCGGCGGGTCCGCGGCGGCGATGGTGGATCTGGATCGCCTGCGCGGTGCTGATGAGCATCGCGCTGCTGCTCGGCTTCACGCGCAGTATCTGGCTGGGCGCCGGCGCCGCCGCGCTCTATCTGGCCTGGTTCTGGCGCCGGTGGCTGGTGGCGCTAGTGCCGGTGCTGGTTGTGGTGGCTTTTGTCGCTTCGCCGGCATCGATCCGCGAACGCTTCACGTCGCTGCTGCATCCGGAAAGCGGCGTAGATTCCAATCAGCACCGGATCGTCACGTGGCGCACGGGCATACGCATGATCGAACAGCATCCCTTGTTAGGCGTGGGGCCGGAAGGGGTGAAGCTGCACTTTGATGAATACGTGCCGGCCGACATTCCGCGGCCTCTGCCGGAAGGCTGGTACGGGCACCTGCACAATATCTATTTGCAGTACGCCGCCGAGCGCGGCATTCCCACGATGCTCATGATGATGTGGCTGCTGATCCAGGTCCTGGTGGATTTCTGGCGCGGTGTGCGGGCGCTGCCGCCCGGCCGCAGCGAACCGAAGTATCTGCTGCATGGCAGCATCGCCGTGGTGCTGGCGACAATGGTCGAGGGCTTTTTCGAATTCAATCTCGGCGATAGCGAAGTGCTCACGATGTTTCTGGTGGTGGTGGCCTGCGGGTACCTGGCGCTTGAAAAGGAAGTCACCGCGCGGGAGTCCGCGAGTGTCTGAAACACTCGCGGGGAAGGAAATCGTGCTGGCCGGCGGGGCCGGTGGATTAGGGTCAGCGCTGGTTTCGCTGCTGGCGGCCGAAGGCGCGCGTCTGGTAGTGAGCTATCGACGCAATGAGCTGCGGGCGGAGCGATGGCGCGATTGCGCGACGGTTGTTCAAGCGGAATTGTCATCGCCGCCAGACCGGACGCGACTGCTTGATGCGGCGCCGGACATTTACGGGCTGGCTGTGCTGGCGGGCGACCCGGCGCGCGTCACAGAATCGACGCCGGTCGAAACGGCCATGATGCGTTCGCATGAAGTGAATTACCTGGGGCCGATTCTGCTGGCGCGCGAGGCGGCGGAGCGGATGAAGAAAGCCGGAACTCCCGGCGCCATCGTCTTGATTTCCACCATGCAGGCCAACGCGCTTTTCCCCGGTTCCACGGCGTATGCCGCGCAGAAGGCCGCACTGCAACACGCCGCGCTCATTCTGGCGAAGGAGCACCGGGGCGCGGCGAACATCCGGGTGAACGTGGTGAGTCCGGGTGTGATGGCAGCCGGTATGGCCGAAGCCAGTATCGCCGCGGGCAAATACGACCGGTATATCCAGGAGGGCGTGATTGGCCGGTTTGGACGCGCGGAAGATGCGGCGCGCGCCATCCGGTTCTTCCTGCAGCCCGACAACTACGTCACGGGTCAAGTGCTGTGCGTGGACGGCGGCATGACGTTGTAATGCAGCTTCAGTAAGATAGAAACTTGCGCCCTTCTGAAGGCAAGCCGCGCCGCAGTCCCCGTTTGAGACGCGCCACGCTGGCGTATATCGCGCCGTTTTTCGTGTTCGTCGGGCTGATGGCAATGGCATCGGAGAATACCACGGGCTGGCCTCCGGGAGTGCTGTACGCCGCGCGGTTCGCGGCGACGGTGGTGGCGCTGTGGGTTTTCTCGCGCCATCTGCGCCCTTTCCCCGCGCGGTATCCCCTGGCGAGCATCGGCGTAGGCGTGGCGGTGTTCGTCATCTGGATTCTCCCCGATCTGCTGTTCGGGTATCGCCACTTTTGGCTGTTTCAGAATGCTTTCACAGGCGTGGCGGCCAGTTCGCTGCCGGCCAAGTTGAGAATCAACGTACCGTTTGTGGTGCTGCGCGCGGCATCGAGCACGCTGCTGGTGCCGGTGATCGAGGAGCTGTTCTGGCGCGGCTGGCTGATGCGCTGGCTGATTGGCAAAGACTTCCTGAAAGTCCCGCTGGGAACGTATGTTCCTTCCGCTTTCTGGATTGTGGCGGTGCTGTTTGCCTCCGAACACGGGCCGTATTGGGAGGTCGGGCTGGCTGCGGGGATTATTTATAACTACTGGATCGTACGAACCAAATGCCTGGGCGACTGCATCCTGGCGCACGCCGTAACTAACGGCATTCTTTCGGCCTACGTGGTCTTAACGGGTCAGTGGCAATACTGGTTATAACCGGATGCGGGCGGCGCGCGTCCATCAAATTAGACAGGTTTCAGAAGCCATTCCTTCTCCCTGTCTATGGACTCCGGGCCGCGGTCGTCGGGCCCCGTGGCCCGGGGTTTTCTCTGGGCCGGCAAACCTCACTCTTGATTCGCGCATGCACGGCGCTCGCGGACCCCGTTAAAATAGAAAAGATTACCACTCTGAGACACCGACACAACCCATGATTCAACTCACGGGGGCAGGGAAACGCTACGGCCCCAAGATTCTTTTTGACAATGTTGATTGGCTGGTTACACCCAACGAGCGCACTGGAATCGTGGGGGCGAACGGAACCGGTAAGTCGTCCTTACTCAAAGTATTAGCGGGATTGGAGGGGCTCGATTCCGGGAGTATGACGGTGCAGAAAGGCGCGAGCCTGGGATACCTGCCGCAGGACGGGCTTTCGCTATCGGGCCGCAGCGTCTTTGCCGAGTGCATGACGGTTTTCGCCGATCTGCGCGCGCTCGAAACCGAACAGGAAGAGTGCACGCGGCGCATGGCTGAGCTTGATCCGGCAGGCGCGGAATATGCGCAAGTGGCCGAACGGTTCCACCGCGCCGAAGGCGAATTTCGCGCGCGTGACGGATACGCGATTGAAGCGCAGGTGGGCACCGTGCTGGCCGGGCTCGGATTTTCGCAGCGCGACTGGAAGCGGCGCACGGAAGAGTTTTCGGGCGGCTGGCAAATGCGTATCGCGCTGGCGAAACTTCTGCTCGAAAGACCGAACCTGCTGCTGCTTGACGAGCCGACCAATCATCTCGATCTGGAAGCTCGGAATTGGCTGGAGTCATATTTGGGTTCCTATCCGAACGCGGTGGTATTGGTATCGCACGACCGGTATTTCCTGGACACGACGGTGCGCCGCATCGTCGAGCTGTGGAATAAGAATTTGCACTTTTATACCGGCGGTTACACGCGCTACGAAGAATTGAAAACGGAGCGCCGGACGCAGCTTCAGGCAGCGTATGCCAATCAGCAGGACCGCATCAAACAGCTCGAAGCCTTTATCAACCGGTTCCGCTACCAGGCCACCAAGGCCAAGCAGGTGCAGAGCCGGATCAAGGAATTGGAGCGCATCGAGCGGATCGAACTGCCGGCTGAGGAGAAAGCGATTCACTTCAGCTTCCCGCAGCCGAAGCCGAGCGGACGCATCGTGGCGGAGTTCAAAAATGTCGCCAAGAGTTATGGCGATCACGCGGTATTCGCTGGCGTGGATTTCGTAGTAGAGCGCGGCGACCGCGTAGCACTGGTGGGCGTGAATGGCGCAGGAAAATCGACGCTTATCAAAATCCTGGCGGGAACCGAGCCACTGACAGCCGGTGAATATACCTTAGGCCATAACGCGCAGCCGGATTATTTCGCGCAGGACCAATACAAAGAGCTGGACCCGCGCGCGCGCCTGCTCGACGATCTTTCGACTGTGGCGCCGAGGGCGTCGAACACGGAGTTGCGCAGCATCCTGGGATGTTTTTTGTTCTCGGAAGACGATGTGTTCAAAGAGATCGGTGTGCTTTCGGGCGGAGAGCGCAACCGCTACGCGCTGGCGCGCATGCTCATGATGCCCTCGAACTTCCTGCTGCTGGATGAGCCGACCAATCACCTGGACATGCAGGCGAAGGAAGTTTTGCTGACAGCACTGAAGGAATACACGGGCACGGTAGTGTTTGTTTCGCACGACCGGTATTTTCTCGATCAACTGGCGACACGCGTCTTTGAAGTGGAAGAGGGGAGAGTACACATCTTCCCCGGTAACTACGAAGATTACCTGTGGCGGAAAGAGGGTGGTCCGGAGAGCGTGGCGACGGGATTGCGAGAGACCCCAACGGTGGACTCGCTGAAGACCGAGCCGGTCAAGAAAGCTCCGGAAAAGCGGCTCAATCCGATTAAGCTGGGACAAATGCGCGACCGCCGCGCGGCTATCGAGGAGCAGGTGACCAGGCTGGAGTCGGAGATTGTGGATCATGAAGCCGCGCTTGGCCGGTTCGTGAGCGTGGAAGAGACTAAGCGCCTCTCGGATCTGCTGGACCAACGCCGCTCCACGCTACAGGGCTTGCTCGCCGAGTGGGAGAAGGTGGCGGAACAGATCGAAGCGAATTCCTGATTCGGAAATGCTCTACCTGACGGAATCCGACGTACGCCGCTTTCTTCCGATTAATGACTGCATCTCGCAGATGCGCACGGCATTTGCGGATTTGGCTGCCGGTAAGGCAATAAACCAACCGCGCCGCCGGCTGGTGCTGCCCACGCGTTCCACGCTGCATTATATGGCGGCTGCTAATGGCGTCTACTTCGGCGCGAAAATTTATTCGACCAATCCGAAGAGCGGCGCAAGGTTTCTGCTCCTGCTTTACCGCGCGGAGGATGGCGCGCCGCTGGCGCTGTTGGAAGCCGATTATCTGGGACAGATCCGCACCGGCGCCACGAGCGGGTTAGCGACCGATTTGTTGGCACGACCCGACGCGGAGACGGCCGCCATTGTCGGCAGCGGCTTTCAAGCGCGCAGCCAGTTGGAAGCACTGGCGTCGGTGCGGCGGCTCAGGCGCGTTCGGGTATGGAGCCGGTCGGCGGAGAAACGGCAGGCATTCGCTGTGGAAACGAGTGCGCAATTGGGGCTGGCTGTGGAAGCGACGGATTCCGCCGAGCAAGCCATTCAGGGTGCGGACATCGTGACGACGGCCACGAATTCCGCCGAGCCAGTGCTCGAATCGGCATGGGTCGCGGATGGAGCACACGTCAACGCGATGGGATCGAACCGCGCTCAACGGCGGGAGTTGCCGCCGGATCTGTTGCGGCGGGCGGCTCCGCTGGTTGTGGATAGTGTGGAACAGAGCCGGATGGAATCAGGCGATTTATTGCTGGCGAATTTTCTTCCTGAAGAATGGATGCGCGTGGTGGAACTCGAAGACGTGGTGAGCGGGCAGCACGGGCGCAGACATCCGGAGGATATAACGATCTTCAAATCAAACGGATTAGCTGTGGAAGATGTTGCCGCAGCGGGGCTCGTTTATGAGCGTGCCGTTGAGGCCGGCACGGGCAGCGCGGTTCATTCCTGAGCGGGCATCTGCTGTTCGATCTCGCGCCAGGCGCTGATCTTCAAGCGACGGCATACCCAACAGAGAGGCTCAGCTCCGGGATCGGCGGTTTCCGCGCCGCAGACCGAACATACGATCTTCTTCAGACGATCCGTCGAAACAGACCGCTTGGCTTGTTCCAGTAATTCAGCAGGAACCACTGGCGCCGGTTTGGGTTGTACCTTTCGTCGCATGGATTTTTCCCGTCGTTGATCCCACTATCGCAGAAAGCGGCTCTTGGGACAACATTACTAGGATCTTTCCAGTACCGTCCTAAGCCGCTTCCGGTACTTGTACGATCCCTGCTACATCGAGCGAAGAGGAGCAACGCGGGCATCGCTGCCCGGGAACAATGAGTGGACGTTTGCCCCTCAAATCGATTTCCGCCGGCACCGTTCTGGTGCAAATCGGACAGTAGACTTGGCCCTGGGCTTGATTTTGGATGAGTGCCTTCATGGCTGTCGTTCCTCACTTGTTGGGACGCAAAACTCAGATCACCGGTTGTACCAAATTCGTAAATATTCTTAAATTCGATGGTGGCTGTTTTCACCCGCGCCGCAATTCCGGCTTATGCGTGGGATCGCCGGATGATACGCTGAAGGTTATGAACCAGCCCAATCCGGCCGCGCCTCCCAAGATCCAGTTGGTGACCACTCCTGATTACCGCGAGAATTATGCCAATAGCGTTCAGGTGCGGGTCAACCTCTGGGATTTTTTTCTGATGTTCGGACGCGTGAACCAGACGGCGCCCGATAACGTCGCGATCCACAACTTCCAGGGGATCTATGTGAGCCCGCAGCAGGCCAAAGCGCTGCTCAACGTGCTGCAGCAGAACGTGACACAGTACGAAAGCGCCTTTGGCGAAATCAAGCTGGAGCCGCAGACGCCCGAGGGCATCGTGCAGTAAGCCGCAATGGGACCGCATGGTTCGGAGCCCCTTCATCGCGTTCGTATCGACACTTACATCTTCTTTTTCGTTCTATTTGGGCTCGTTGTCTTTCTAAGCCACCTGCCGTTTCTCAGCCTTCCTTATTATTGGGACGAGGCCGGGCAATTTATTCCGTCGGCGCTCGATATTTTCCGGGAAGGGCAGTGGATTCCGCACTCCGCCGTCCCCAGTATTCACCCGCCGGCCGTGATGGCGTACCTGGCGGCGTGCTGGAAAGTGGCCGGTTTTCATACTGTGGTGACGCGCTCGGCGTTGCTGCTTGTGGCCGCGTTCGCGGTGCTGGCGGCGTTTCTGCTGGCAATTGAACTCTCGAAAGAAGTGCGTGGCGCTCCGGCATTTTTGGCCGTGACGCTGTTGTGCGTTTCGCCGCTATTCTTCGCGCAGGCCATGCTGGCGCAACTGGATGCCCCGGCCATGCTGTTTACCACGCTCGCGCTGCTGCTTTTCCTGCAGGACCACATCGCGCTATGCGCGGTGGTAACGGTAGTCCTGGTGATGGTGAAGGAGACCGGGCTGGTGGCGCCGCTGGTGTTTGCCCTCTGGCTGGCGCACGAACGGCGCTGGCGCGACATGCTGATCTTCGCTGCTCCGGCGGTGGCGCTGGGATTCTGGGTGGCGATTTTGTTCCACCAGACCGGACATTGGACGGGCAACGCGGAATTTCTCCGGTACAACCTCTACTTCCAACTGCACCCGGTGCGCCTGGCCGTAACTTTTTTGCGCCGGTTGTATTTTCTCTTCATCGCTAATTTCCATTGGGTAGGCACGCTGGCCATCGTCTATGCCTGGCGCCGCACGCGTGTTTTCCCAGCGCGGCGCTGGCAGATTGCCTGGTGGATGGTGGCGGCGCACGTGGTAATGCTGACTGTGCTCGGCGGCGCCGCGCTTGAACGGTACCTGCTGCCGGTGCTGCCGATTGTTTTCGCCGCAATGGCAGCCAGTCTGACGGTACTTCCCCGGCTGCCCCGGCTGGCGTTTTCGGTGGTGCTGGTAGCAGGGCTGGCCGCGGGGAATTTCGTGAATCCGCCGTACCCTTTTCCTTACGAGAACAATCTGGCGGTGACGGATTTCCTCTCTCTGCAGGCGGAGACGGCGGCCTACCTGAGCCAATGGTATCCGCAAGCGCGCATTTCGACTGTTTGGCCGCTGACGATGGAACTGGCGCGGCCCGTGCTCGGGTTCACCAGCCAGGCGCTGGAAGTTCAGCCCCTGCCCGATTTTTCTCTGCGCACGCTGAATTCGCTGGATTGGAGCCGGGTGCAAGTGTTCGTGCTCTATTCGCGGGATTGGGACCCGCCGTTTAACCTGGTGCACTACACATCAGTGAAGGATTTCTGGAAGCGCTTCTATGGCTATGTGCCGAATGCATCGATGAGCGAGGGACGCGCGCGGGTGCCGTTTCCGCTCGCAGCGGATTTCGAACGTCGGGGCCAGTGGGTGGATGTCTACGTGAATCCGGCTTTCCTGCGCGTACACCCGGGAGTGGAGACGGTGGAGAAGCGAGCGCCGCTACTGCGCGGCCGAAGCGCGGGAGGAACGCACCCCGGCCTGGGTCGAAAAACGCTGTAGACCGCTGCGGCACAAATACTCCAACAGGACGAGCATCTTGTGATCGCGGTCTTCGGGCCGCTCGGGGTTGATCGGCAGGACGCGTTGAAACTCGGCGATGCGTTCAGCCAGTTGGGCCCGTGAGCAAGGGTGATCGCGATCCGACTCCAGAATGGATGTGCCCAGGAAGCCGGCTATGTAGCGAAGTTCATCGCAGGACAAGCCGGAAAGGAAGCGGCGCGTCTTGCTCTGGCTGCCGCTGCGCGCGCAAGCAGAGAGCGCAATAACCAGAGAGTCCCTGGCAATCATCTCCTGTTGGCGACCCGGCATGCAGTGTACGGACCTTCAGAATCTCGGGAGTATTATTACGAAAACCGATTTGCCATGCAAGGGGGGAGAGGTGTGCGCACCGGCATGAACGTAAAAATTCCGGAGGAACGCCGGCCCGCCTGAGCGGCGACGGTCTGTTCCGCGAGCGATCCCGAGGCACGATCGCCAAGGCCGATGCTTGATGGCGCCCGGGCGCACCCGGTATGCGCTTTCTGGAGGGTCTGTGAAAAAATCTCGCGAGTTTAAGACATTTGGAGCAGAAAATGTTTCCGTTTGTTTTAAGCTCAGGATGTGGAGACTACCAGAGAAGTCCCAAAAGCGTCGGTCAAAACGATCGACCTGGATCGGGCCCAAGTG
>DASZPB010000065.1:0-65079 GCA_035550475.1 Bryobacteraceae bacterium
CCTCTTTCAGAACCAGGCCCTGCACGCTCAGTGTACTGGCGCCCAGTGCCATGCGAATTCCGATCTCTGGTGCCCGCTGTGCCACTGCGAATGCATGAACTCCGTAAACGCCGACGATGGCCATCAGGAATGCCATTGCCGCGAAACTCCCCACCAGCACGCCGTTGAATCGGGAACCCGCCGACATCCGTCCGATTGCCTGGTCCAGGCTTTCGAACTTCGCGAAAAGCCCCGGATCGATCTGCCGCAACTGGGCACGCACGGCGCCCGTGAACAGCGATTTGGCGCCGGCGTAGCGCACCACGAATGCCATTTCCGATCCCTGATACAACGCCCAATCATTGAGAAACATCTGCGGTGCCGCCGGCTGAGTCAGGCCTTGATTCTTCGAATCAGCCGCCACACCGATAACGGTTTTCCAGCCTCCGTTCTGATGGCCATCGATCTGATGTCCGATCGGGTCTTCGCCTGGGAAATAATGTTGGGCTAACGTCTCATTGATAATCGCGAGCGTCTGAGGATAATCATAGTCGGCCTCCGCAAACGCCCGGCCGCGCACCAGACGCATCCCGGCAGCTTGAAAATATTCCGGCCCCACGGCGCATCCGTCGATCGTCTTGCCGCGATCCCACGACTTCGGAAGAGGCCGGTCGCTACGCGTGAACGTAGCGCCCACCGGCCCGCCTGTGAGCGGGGTGCATTCTCCCCATGCGGCAGCCGTGGTCCCCGGTATCCTTCGAATACTGGCCAGGATTTCTTGAGTCAGCGCTTTACGCTCCGTCTGCGCCACGTGAGCGTTCCGCAGCGGAATCGATACGGTCATGACATGTTCCGGTGCAAAGCCCAGATGATCGTGTTGCATCCGCCACAATGTCTGCAGAAACAGGACCGCGCCCCAAAGCAGAACGACCGAGAGGGCAACCTCGGCGGCCACGAGCGCACGTCGCGCGCCCTGATGTCCGCCGCTCATCCCTGGACGACCGGCACGCTGCAATACACACAGCACATCGACACGACCCGCGCGCAGGGCGGGCAGGACGCCAAACAGAAGCATGGTGAGCAGGGATACTCCGAGCGCGATCGCGAATACGCGCCCGTCTACCTTCACCTCATTCAAGCGTGGCAAGGAACCCGCCGCAAAGTGAACCACCATTCGCAGACTTGGCACCATCAGCGCCATGCCCGCGACAGATCCAGCCGCGCAGTATAGCGCCGTCTCCGTCAGAAGCTGTCGCACGAGCCGGCTTCTTCGCGCGCCAATTGCACTGCGCACTGCCAGCTCACGAGCCCGTGCGCTCCAGCGTGCCAGTAGCAGGCTGGCCGCATTGGCGCACGCGATCATCAGCAGACAACCCACTGCGCCCGCCAGCACCAGAAGCAGCATTTGGGCATTGCCCGCCATGCGCCGCCGCAGCGGCTCGATCATTACGGAAACATCGTCGCGAAAAATCTCCGGTGCATCGGCTTTGCTCGCCGCAAACAGCAATCTCAGATTCGCCAATGCCTGCGCTTGTGTCACACCGGGCCGCAACCTGCCGATGACGGTCCACGTCGCTAGACCACGATCGTGATGGCTGATTGCCGGTTCGACGGGGAGCGCCGTCAAAATGTCCGTGCGCACTTCCAGCGGCATGATGAACGAGCGCGGCAAGACACCAATCACTTTGTAACTCACACCATCGAGCACAATGTCCCGCCCTACGATGTCTGCCCTGGAGTGAAAGTGCGTGCGCCAGAGGGCGTCGGTCAGGATCGCCGCTTTAGGCGCGTTTGGCAGTTCTCCGCTTTGCTCAAAGTTTCGGCCCATCGCCGGTGGAACGCCCAGTGTGGTGATGAAATTGTAAGAGACCCGCGTGACGCGAACCTCTACGGGGTCTTGATCGTTCAACGTCGCTGGATTCCCGCCATGGTACTGCATGGCGGCTAACTCAAGGAACGCCGAGTGATCTCTCCGCCATGCGACGTAATCGGGTGAAAGCACCATCTCCAGGCGGAACATTCTCATCGCCACGAACATCAATTCCGCGGGCCTCGGGTAAGGCAGCGGGCGAAAGTACACCACGTCGGCGAGGCTAAAGATCGTGGTTGTGGCGCCGATCCCGAGCGCCAGTGAGAGGACCATCGCCGCACCGAACAGCGGAGTCCGGAGTGCCGAACGCCAGGCATACTCGAGATCCTGGCGAACCCCGGTCAACCATCGCGCACCCCAGGAATCCCTTGTCTGCTCGGCCACCAGCGCCCGGCTGCCGAATGCGTGGCGCGCCTCGGTGGCCGCTTCCTCCTTGCTCAGGCCTTCGGCTTCGAGCCGCGCAGCCTCGATGTCGATGTGAGCTTGCAGTTCCTCGGCCAGTTCAGCTTCGCGTTTGCGTCCGCCGAAGATGCGCCACATCGTTTTAGCCCCTGACTGGCTTCATGGTTTGGGCCACGGCGCGCACCACCGTTTTCCATTTCGATTGCTCTTCCAGAAGTTGCTTCTGGCCTTTTGGCGTGAGACGGTAATAACGGGCGCGGCGGTTGGCCTCCGAGATTCTCCACTCCGCCGCCAGCCATCCGCGCCGTTCCAAGCGGTGAAGCGCCGGATAGAGCGTCCCGTGCTCCACCTGGAAGGCATCCTGCGAGCTGGCGCGAATCGCCTGTCCGATCCCATGACCGTGCTGTGGTCCCCGCTTCAGCGTCTGGAGGATCATCAAATCCAG
Organism: Bryobacteraceae bacterium; assembly: GCA_035550475.1. GTDB lineage: Bacteria > Acidobacteriota > Terriglobia > Bryobacterales > Bryobacteraceae > DASZPB01. Next base: position 2,697 of record DASZPB010000065.1, read on the forward strand.
CGTTCCTTGCAACAGATCGATGCGGCTCATTAGCAGATACTCTACCATAGACATTCTGCCAGTGCCTCGGCTGGGTATCCCGTTTTCAACCCCTCGACAGCCCCTTCGGGCCTAAAGTGTCACCCATGTCTTAGGAACGATGTGTTACCTATGTGTCCGGTCCGGACAAGTTTTGATTGGTGGGCCCTGTAGGATTTGAACCTACGACCAACGGATTATGAGTCCGCTGCTCTAACCGCTGAGCTAAGGGCCCGGTCTCGGAGTGCCCGCTGGCTTTACTTGCTGCAAGATCTTCTATCAGCCATTGTACCCGCCGCGGCATGTGCAATTCCGCATCTCGCGGCGGCGGAGCCCCAGCGGGAAGCGTCGCTGGCGCCAGTTCCCCAAACAGGATCATGGCCGTGCTTCCGCAGACCGACCAGTTTGCATAACAGTCCCTAGACCGCCAGGGCCGCGCCCAGTTTCGCCGGTGGCAGCCGCAGGCCTACGTAAAACGTGCCGAATAGCGCATATACGGCGCTCACTTCGTCGAAGCGCATCTCGTAAATCAGGCGCTTGAAAACCAGCGGGTCTTCGGCGAACAAGTCGACGCCCCATTCCCAGTCGTCGAAGCCGATGGACCCGGTGATGATCTGCCGTACCTCGCCGCCATAGCGCCGGCCGATGAGGCCATGCTCGTGCATCATGCGTTGGCGGTCGGCCATCGACTCGCGGTACCAGTTCACCGACTCGCCACGCTTTCGGTCCATCGGATAGAAGCAGATGTATTTGGCAGTGGGCATTTCCGGCCACAGTCGCGGCGCCATCGCCTGCCTCTGCCGCTCCAGCCCGGCTTCGATCTCCTGGTTCCATTCCTCCGAATAGGGTTGTACGCCTTTGGCGGCCAAACTGCCATACATCTGCGATGACGATTGGTATAGGCCCAATTCCACGACGGACAGATAAGACGTCGCGGGTTCCAGGAAATCGCTGATCTCCAGCCGCGCCAGTTCCAGTTCAACTTGGTGCAGTTCCTCAAAGCTGCGCCGGAAATGTAGGAACATCAGATCGCCCTTGTGACCGAGCATCGAGTAAACGGCGCTTTGCGAGCCGGCCGACGCCAGTTCCAGCCCGGCCAGCTTGGCTTCGGCCTCGGCGAGAATCGAGGTCCGCTCTTTGGGCGGCAGCGCGCGCCACGCGCTCCAGCGGAAGCGCATCATTTGGTGCAGTACGCTCGCTCCCTCGATCGTCAGCGGAACCGGAGGCATCGCAGTTTCGGCTGTTGTTTCGGACGTCATGACCTTTATTATAAGTAGCCTGTACGGTCACGCGCGCTCGCGCCGATTCCACTGTGCCAGATAGGACTCGGACGCCATTTCTTCCAGTTCGCGATCGCGCGCGGCTTCCCATTCCGCGCGACGCCGTTCTTGCAGCCGCTCCAGCAGGCGGCATCGGCGGTTTGCCTCGAGCACCACGTGCTGCTGTGCGGCCAATTTTCTTTGATACTCCGTGCGCCGCGCGGCGAGTTCCTTTTGTTGTGCGCGAATATGCAAACGAAAGCCGCCCAACGCTGCCAGGTCGCTCCCCACAATCCCATTCTGCGCGCGCACATCGCGTTCCGCCTGCGCGCCGGACGCTTCGAGCGCGGTGCGCTGGCGGTCCAGATCGGCGAGAGCGGCGGCTTGCTGCTTGAATTTGAGTTCCGCGAGCTCGAGTTGGGTCCGGCGCCATTCCAGGACTTTCAGCAGTGGAAATCGAAACGCCGTCATGTCTTCTTCAGCGGCGCCGTGAGGGCGGGCGCTACGTTCCCCGTAGCGAGCTTCTTGCCGAGTTGTTCCAGCCGCGTCAAGGTCTCTTGCAGCGGAGCTGTCGACATGTGGTCCTGTCTCAGGAAGTCAAGCATTTCGGGCCGCGACCGTATGCTCGCGTCGAGCGCCGGATTGGACCCCGCCGCGTACGCGCCCAATTGAATCAGGTCTTCGGCGTCATGATAGGCAGCCAGTGCCTGTCGCAGCTTGCTGGCCGCTTCCTTTTGAGCGGGCTTGGCGATTTGGGACGTCAGGCGGCTCACCGAGTGAAGAATGTCGATGGCCGGATAGTGATTCTGCGCCGCCAGTTGCCGCGAAAGGATAATGTGACCATCCAGAATGGCGCGCACGGCGTCGCAGATGGGTTCGTTGAAGTCGTCGCCTTCCACCAGCACGGTGAAGAACGCGGTGATGGAACCGCGCTTGAAGTTCCCGGCGCGCTCCAGAATCTTTGGTAGCAAGTTAAAAACAGAAGGTGTGTAGCCCTTCTGGCTCGGAGGTTCTCCGGCTGCCAGTCCGATCTCGCGCTGTGCCATGGCTAGCCGCGTAACCGAATCCATTACCAGCAGGACACTGGCGCCCTGATCGCGGAAATACTCCGCCACCGCCAGCGCCACAAAACAGGCCCGCACACGCAGCGGCGCCGGGCGCTCGCTAGTGGCACACACTACGATCGAACGCTTGCGTCCCTCCGGGCCCAACTCCTTTTCGAGGAAGCCGCGCACTTCACGGTTCCGCTCGCCGATCATTCCGATTACCGTGACATCGGCCGAGTTGTGGCGCGACATCGATCCCAATAGTGTGCTCTTGCCAACGCCGCTCCCGCCGAAAATTCCGATGCGCTGCCCTTTACCGCAGGGCAGGAGTCCGTCGATTGCGCGAACGCCGGTGACGAGTGGTTCGGTGATGTGCTCCCGGTCGAGCGGATTCGTCGCCTCGCCGTACAAGCTGTAGGTGTCGCGCACTTCGATGGGTGGCCCGGCGTCCATCGGCTTGCCGAAGCCATCGAGCACGCGTCCGAGCAGTCCCGGCCCGACTTCCACGCGAGCATCTTCGCTTCGCGCCGCCAGACGGTCGCCCAGTTGCAGGCCGTCGACCTCTTCGAGCGGCATCGAGAGAACGCGTCCGTTGCGAAAGCCGATCACCTGCGTGCGAATCCGGCGCCCGCTCGCGGTCTCCACCTCGCAAAAATCACCAATGGCCACATTCGGACCGCGCGATTCGACCAACAGGCCAGTGACTTCTGTCACTTCGCCGGTCCACCGCAAGGGGTTGAGGCGCTCCACTTCTGCCAAATACGGAAGGAGGGAAATGTGAGCAGTCATTGGTTTCGGTTCAGGCGATCCGCCAGCCCCCGCTCAATTTCCTGAAGCTGGGATTCAACAGACGCATCCAGGTTGCCTCTCTGTGTTTCGAAAACCACTCCGCCAAGCTCGCGGGACCCGTCGGAAATCACTTCGACCGTACTACCATTCGCCATTTGCCGCAGACAGGCACTCACCACGGCGGCGTGCGACGGATGCACGCGCACCCGGCAAATTTCCTGCGATTGCAGTTTGTCGAGCGCACCTAATACCAAGCCGTGCATGGCGTCGGGGTCCACGACCAATTCGCGGCGTAGAATCCGGCGGGCAATCGCCAGCGATAGCCGGATCATGTCGGACTCAGCCTCACGCCGCAGTTTGGGACGCCATTGCGCCAAGTCCTCAATCGAGCGGGACAGCCGGTCAATTATGGGTTGCAACTCCGCCGCAGCGCGGCTGCGGCCTGTGGCTTCTCCCTCGCGCTGTCCGGCCGCGCGTGCTTCGATGACCTTCCGTTCACACTGCCGCTCCCATTCGGCCTTTGCCGCCTGCAATTCTACCGGTACTGCCGCTGAATCCGTTCCTCCGGCTGCGCCGATTTTTTTCCACACAACGGGGGATGCCGGGCTTTGCTCTCCGGGCCGCAGGATCCTAGACGACATACTGCTCTCCCACGGTTCCCTTGAGGCTCAGCACGCCCTCGGTTTCCAACTGCCGCACTACGGAAATGATCTGCTGCTGCGAAGATTCGACTTCCTTGATCTTGACCGGACCGAGCGCCTCCATATCCTCCCGCAGCATTTCCGCGCCGCGCTGCGACATGCAGCTCAGGATGTGATTGCGGAGCTGCTCGCTGGTGCCTTTCAGCGCGACCGTCAGTATCTTGCGATCAATCTTTCCGAGCACCTCCTTCAGCCCCAATGGGTCGATCAGAAGCAGGTCTTCGAAGACAAACATCAGGTGCCGGATGGTTTCCGCCACATTCGGATCCTGTTGCTCGATGTTGTCCAGAATCTCCCGGCTTGATGTCGAATCGAGCCGGTTCAGCATTTCCGCGACCGCGCGCACGCCGCCGTAGGATTCCCGGCTGAATTCGCCCAGCGTCTTTAGCTTCTGGCCGATAACGCCTGCGATCTTCATGATAATTTCCGGCGAGATCTGGTCGAGGCTTGCCATGCGCTGCGAAACATCGGAACGCAATCCAGCCGGCAGCGATGTCAACAAAGCGGCTGCCTGCGAAGGGTTCAGGTGAGAGAGCACGAGCGCGATCGTCTGTGGGTGTTCGTTGTGGATGAACTTGGCGAGTTGCTGCGGGTCGGCTTTCTGGATGGCATCGAACGAAGCGGCATCCGCTCCCAAGGCCTTCGCCAGCCGGTCTAGCAGCTTCTTGGCGACTTCAGGATTAAACGCCCGCATCAACAGCTTGCGCGCGTACTCCATACCGCCGCGGACGACGTAATCGCCGGCTGTAGTCAGGTGGTGAAAGTCCTGCAGCACCGTTTCGGCCTGCTCGGAGGAGATCGCCGTAATACGCGCCACCTCGCGGCTGACCTTTTGAACGTCCTCTTCCGAGAGCTGCTGCAGCAGTTCCGCGCTGCTCTGCTCTCCCAGCATGATCAGCAGGACCGCGGCCTTTCGGAGAGTCGACCCGTCAGTGCCGATGTCGGCCGCTTTGGTATTCATGATCATGCGGCGCGCCTCCGATTGGCCGTCAAGTCTCTTCCTCCCGAATCCAGGTGCGAAGAATGTGTGCGGAGACTTCCGGGTCTTTCTTGATCTTTTCTTTTAAATGGCGCGCAAGCACCTCTGCCGTTTTCGTGATGACCGGCGCCAGCTTCAGATTCTGGAGTGCTTGCGAATCGAGTTCCTGTTGCCGTGCTTCCCGCTGAGCCAGTTCCGATTCCAGTTGACGCCCGATATCTGCCGGCGGGGCCACCGCGCTTCGGGCCGCTTCTTCCGCCGCCGGAAGGGCTGCCGGACCAGTAACCTCAGGTGCGGCTGTCTTCGTACCGCGACGCAAGAAAATGGCCGCCACAAAACCCAGCACGATGAGAATGGCCAGTATGGCTCCGCCGGTCAACAGCGTATTGCGATCGAACTTGGGAGGCCAAGTGAATCCGGATGTGGGCTTTGCCGGAGCCGGCCCGCTGGGCGGCGGCTCGAGCATGAGCGTCGTCTCGAAAGGCAGCGTCTCGACAACGATCTGGTCGCCGCGATCCGCATTGAAGCCGGTTACACCGGCCACCAGGTCTCGAATAATTTTGAGCTTCTCCGGTGTAGGCGGCACCAGAACACGCTGGTAGCCGTTCTTTTGCTTTTGCCACGTAACCGCCTGGTCTACCAGGACCGAGACGGAAATCTTGCGGATCGTTCCGGCGGGCAGGTGGGTCTTCTTGACCGTCCGGCTGGTCTCGTACGTGATGTTTTCGGTCATGTGCGAAACCCGGTTCGATCCCGTCGCTGGGCGTGGAGCAGGCCGCGGCAGGGCGGACGCTGTTCCAGGGATGCCGCCGGGAGTAGACCCGCCAGCTGTGTCCTCACTGCGCTGCGAGCTCACCATTACTGAGTGCGTGGGATCGTAGACTTCTTCGCTTTGCTCGCCGCCGGAAAAATCGCAATCCACGGAAACGCCGGCGCGGAACTTCTCCGGCCCCAACAGCGGATCGAGCGTGGAGTTGATCTTGGCTACCAGATCGCCCTCCACTTTGTGACGATAATCCAACACCCCTTCGGAGGGTTCCGATCCATCGAGCGGACCTGGAGAGCGCGGCCGGCCCAGCAGATTGCCGTTCATATCCAGCACGGAGACGCCATCCGGTGAGAGCCCTTCCACGGCGCTCGCCACCAGATGATCGATGGCCTGCACGTTCTGTGGCGTGAGGTGCGCGCCCGGGCGCAAATGGACCAGCACACTGGCCTTCGCCGGCTGCTGCGCGTCCAGGTAGACCGAATCTTTTGGAAACGTAATGTGTACGCGTGCCTGGTCCACCTCGGCCAGCGACATTACCGAGCGCTCCAACTCGCCTTCGAGCGCACGCTCGAAATTCACATGCTCGGTAAATTCGGTGGCTCCCAGATTGGCCTTGTCGAACAGTTCGAACCCCACCCGGCCGGTCTTGGGAAGTCCTTGGGCCGCCATGTTCAGTCGGAGCTCGGCCAAGCGGTCCGATGGCACCAGTACCGAGCCACCGGTTTCCGGCACCCGGTAATCCACACCGCTCTCTTTGAGTTTTTGGACAATGGCCGCGGCGTCTTCGGGCGCAAGGCCCGTGAACAACGGGCGGAAATCCGCTTCGTGACGCCAGTGCACCAGTGAGGAAATGCCAGCCATTACCAACACCGCCGCCATGGCGATGGTGATCCGCTGCCGGATCGATAGGCTGGCCAGGATTTTTTTCATGTTGCGTTATTTGGGCCGAATTCCTGCCCGCCTGTTACTATCGGCGGTTTGGGCTGCTTCCCTTAGGAGTCACATCTGCATGCGCATGATTTCCTGGTACGCGCTGACTACCTTGTTGCGGACCTGCATGAACAGCTCGAATGTAAGCTCCGCCCGCTGCGTAGCCATTACGGCAGTGTGTAACTCCTCACCATTTCCGTTGAGGAACTGCTCCACGGAAGCGGTCGCGCTCTGGCGGCTTGCTTCCACACTTTGAATTGCACTGGCAAATGCATCCTGAAACCCGCTTCCACCGCTCGATTCAGTTACTTGCCGGACGGGCGCCGGCATTGCGGCGCCGGAGATTGGGACGATAGGGCCAGGCATGATTCAATCTCAGTGCAGCAGATCGATCGAGCGTTCGATCATGTCTTTCACAGCGGCAATCGCCGATACATCGGCCTCGTAGCCTCGCGCCGCGCCTTGCAGGTCCACCATTTCTTCCGCTGGATTCACACGCGGATAGGCGACGTATCCATCTTTGTCCGCATCCGGATGGCCGGGCATGTACCGCCGTTCCGGGTCCCGCTGGTCTGTGATGATGTCGGATACGGCGACGCCTTCCGGTCCCTCCATTTGAGAATTGAAGACGGACGAAAACGGCGAGGAGACGTCGGCCGTGGAAAACACCACGTCTTTGCGGCGATATGGCCCGCCTGCGGGAGTTCGCGTGGTCTCCGCATTGGCCAGATTCTCCACCAGCACTTCCGCGCGCGTGCGCTGCGCCGCCATCCCCGACGCACCCACTGACAATGCGGAAAACAAACTCATGAGTTCTTTCCTTCCTCAATCGCCAGGCGCATCACCTGGATTTGCGACCGCATCAGGTTAGAGGCGATTTGAAAACGCATGTCGTTTTCCGACAAGAGACGAGCCTCCCGGTCCAGGCTGACGTTATTGCCATCGTTCTTCATCGCGAGGCCCGCAACTTCCTGCACTTCGGGTGCCCCCCCCACCGCGTTCCGGAATTCCGACTGGAAATCGATGTCCTGCGTGTGGTACCCCGGGGTGTCCGCATTGGCGATGTTCGATACCACCAGCTTTTGCCGGGCGCTCAACAGATCCATGTAGCGTTCCAGATCTCTGGCAATTCCATCCAGCATGGCGGAATCTTTTCTGCATCCCTCGGGCCAATTCGGAATCGCTTTTGGAATGAGTGCCGTAGTGGGCGCCGGGGGCGGCAATCGGTTGCCGCGCGCCAAATTCCTGACGCATGTAAACCTCGATACTTGCACGCGGGGCGCGATTTCGGGTTGTATGGTAGCATCTGATTTCGGGGATCGACCGTTTGCTGGACCTGCTGAAAGGACCTGTTCTCGCAGTTCAGGAGTTTTTCTTGCTCGCGGGCCGGGCGATCCGCAATGTCTTTCGCCGTCCGCACTACTTCGATGATGTCCTTCTTCAGATGGACACCATCGGCGTCGGCAGCCTGCCCATTGTGATCATGACGGGCTTCTTCAGCGGGGCCGTCATGGCACTGCAAATGTCCCGCGCGTTAGCCACTTACGGCCAAGTCAATAAGACAGGAATGGTGGTCGCCATCACGCTCGTGCGCGAGCTGGGTCCGGATCTCACCGCGCTGATGGTGGCGGGCCGCAACGCATCTGGAATGGCTAGCGAACTCGGTTCTATGAAGGTCACCGAGCAGATCGATGCCATGCGCGCCCTCGGTACCGACCCGATTCAGAAACTGGTGACCCCGCGCTTGCTGGCGACGTGCGCCATGCTGCCGCTGCTTACAATCATCGCGGATTTCGTGGGCGTCTTTGCCGGCAGCGTAATTTCTTATGTCTTCTTGAATCTCACGGCCCGCCAATACTGGAGCTCCGCGTGGCGCGCACTAGAGTGGAATGACATCGCTCAGGGCTTGGTGAAGCCCTTTGTCTTCGCATTCGTAATTGCCCTGATCGGGTGCTTCTATGGAATGCGAACAACCGGTGGTACGCAGGGCGTGGGCCGCTCCACTACGCAGGCGATGGTGGCTGCCTCGGTGCTGATCTTCGTTCTTACGTATTTCATCGCCCAGATCTTCATCTTCTTCACCCAGGGCGCAACCTGATGCCCGAAGAAACCAAATCGCCCATTCTCCGTTTTGAGCACGTCACCGTCATGTTTGAAGACGTGACGGCTCTTTCCGATCTCTCGTTTGAGGCATTCGAAGGCGAGTCCCGTGTCATTATGGGCGCTGCCGGAAGCGGGAAAACCGTGCTTCTCAAAACTGCACTGGGTCTGGTAAAACCCGATTCGGGGAAGGTCTTCGCCTTCGGTCAGGACCTGACCACGCTGAGCGAGCGCCAGTTGTTCGAGATCCGCAGCAAGATGGGCATGCTGTTTCAAGAGAGTGCGCTGTTTGATTCGCTCACGATTGAAGAAAACGTGGCGTACCCGCTGCTCAATCAGCGATTCATCCATTGTCCGCGGGAGCAAGTACACCCGCGCGTCGAGGAAGCTCTGGATTTCGTCGAACTCGGGGGCACGCTCGAAAAGTTCCCGAGTGAACTTTCCGGAGGGATGCGGCGCCGCGCCGCCATTGCCCGCGCCGTGGTTACCGGACCACCACTGATTCTCTACGATTCGCCCACGGCGGGTCTGGATCCCATCACCGCGCACACCATCATTGCTCTGGTGATTAAGGAACGGGACTTGAGTCACACCACGGCACTGCTGGTTACGCACCGCTATCAGGACGGGAATCTGATCGCCAATTTCCGCTACAATTCGAAACAAGGGCGTTTGGAGCCCGCCCGCGACGGGGGAAAGCCGGACAAGTGGACCACCTTCATGGTGCTTCGGGAAGGCCAATTGATTTTTGAAGGCGACCAGAACCGGTTGGAGGCTTCCACGGATCCCTACATTTCCAAATTCGTAAAACATCGGGTGTAGTCATGGCGGATCGCGGCAAATTACGCTGGGCGCAATTGAAGGTTGGAGTGGTTGCACTTACGGCCTGCATCGTCCTGGTCGTGCTCATCTTCCTGCTCACCAGTACGCGTGGCTTCTGGCAGCATTATGTCATCCTGCACACTTATATGGACGATGCGTCCGGGATGATCGAGAACACCCCGGTACGGCTGAACGGCATCACCGTCGGCTATCTCGACAGCCTTCGTCTTACTCAGTCTGCTGATCCACGGCGCACGGTCCGGTTCGACATGAAGGTGCGCGAGAAGTATCTCGAGGATATCCCGGTAGACTCCATGGTCGGAATCAGCGCATCGAACCTTCTGGGTGACAAGTTTCTCAATATCACCCGAGGCAAGAGCACGCAGTTTGTCCATGCGGGCGGCGAGTTGCGCGCCCTGGAAACGCAGGATATCCCGGAACTGATGGCCCAAAGCGCTAACCTGTTGCAATCTTTCCAGATCATCGTGAATCGCGTCGACTCGCTCCTGGCGGGAGTCGAACAGGGCAAAGGGAATATCGGCAAGCTGCTGAAAGACGAAGAGCTTTACGATCGTTTGGACAGTATTGCGGCCGAAGGCCAGCAGATGCTGAGCGATATTCGCACCGGCAACGGCACGATCAGTAAGCTGATCTACGATCCCGGTCTCTATCAGGATATGCGTGCGCCGTTACAGCGTCTGGACTCGATCCTGGCGGGTCTCCAGAACGGCCAGGGGACGGCCGGCAAGTTGTTGAAGGACCCCGCTCTCTACGACGAGGCTCACCAGTCACTGGCCGAAATCCGCCAGGTGATGCAGGATATCAATGCGGGCAAGGGCACGGCCGGCAAGCTGCTCAAGGACGATCAGCTTTACCAGCGGCTCGACACGCTAATCGCGAAATTCAGCGCTACCGTGGATCAGATCAATTCCGGGCAGGGCACGATCGGACAGTTGATGGTGAATCCTCAGCTTTATGAATCGCTGAACGGTGCGACGCGCGAATTTCAGGGGCTCGCTCACGACATCCGCGCCAATCCCAAGAAATTCCTGCGCATCCGATTGGCCCTGTTTTGACAGCCCGCAAGCTCCTGATCGTCAACGCGGATGATTTCGGCTTAACGCCGGACGTCAACCAAGGCATCGTGGAAGCCCATCGCCGCGGCATCCTCACGGCAACTACTCTGATGACGAACGGCGAAGCTTTCGATGATGCGGTGCGGCTAGCCCGCCAGGTTCCATCGCTGGATGTCGGCTGTCACCTGGTTCTGGTCGGCGGCCGCTCGCTGATGACGGGACGGCCTTTGCCTGCCACCGTGCGCCTTTTTCTGGCCGCACTGGCGCGCCGGGAATTCTCGATCGCCGATGAGTTGACGGCGCAACTTCGCCGCATGCTGGACGCTGGCATGCGGCCGACACATCTCGATACGCATAAACACACACATCTGGCGCCGCCGGTGCTCGACGCCGTGGCGCGCATTGCCGAAGAGTTCGATGTGCGGTGGATTCGCAGCCCTTTCGACTTCCCGCTTCCCTCCGGCCGAATCGCCGTGCCACCCGGGAAGCGGCTCACCAGCGGCGCCCTCGGCCTGCTGCGCGGGCGGTTTCGCCGGGTTCTCGCCCGGCATCATTGCCGCACCACCGACTTCTTCACCGGCTTCCAGGTCACGGACCTGCTGCAGACCGGGCAACTGGTGGAATTGCTCACAGCGATTCGTCCGGGCAGCACCGAACTGATGTGTCATCCCGGCTTTTGCCGCGAGCCGCTTCGCCAGGCACGAACCCGGCTGAAGGAGAGCCGCGAGCGGGAGCTAGAGGCCCTCACTGCTCCGGAAGTGCTTCAAACCGTGGAACGTTGCGGCATCGAACTGGTCAATTACGCGGCCTTGGCCGTGTAAAATCCGGTTGCAGAACGCTGGCCAACACCATCGACTCAGCGGACCCTTGGTAAGGTGAGATAAGATGGATAAATCAGGTTCATGACGGTATCGAGCCAAGCCGGAATCGACGAATCCACGCTGGTTGCGCAGGCCCGACAGGGTGACGCTAGCGCGTTCAGCGAACTGGTGCGCCGCTACGAAGGGAAAATCTTCCGTTTGGCGCAGCATGTAACGCAAAACCGCGAAGATGCGGAAGATGTGTTGCAGGAAACCTTCATGAAAGCCTATGAGCACTTGGACCAGTTTCAGGGCAATTCGAAGTTTTATACCTGGATTGTGCGCATTGCCGTCAATCAGGCGCTCATGAAATTGCGCCGGAGGAAAACAGACAAGTCAGTGTCGCTGGATGAGACGATCGACACCGGTGAGGATACCGTGGTGCGCGAGATCGCGGCTTGGGATGAGAATCCTGAGCAGCAATACTCGCGGGAAGAACTGACTAGCATCCTCGATTCGGCCGTCCAGGGTCTGACTCCGCCTTACCGAGCTGTATTCGTACTGCGGGATATGGAGGAATTGTCCACGGAGGAGACAGCCGAGGCCTTGGGTCTTTCGGTTCCCGCCGTGAAAAGCAGGCTGTTGCGGGCCCGGTTGCAACTGCGCGAAAAGTTGACCCGCTACTTCAAACGCAAGGGAGATGATGCCTTTGCTTACCTGTAAAGAGTTTCTCAATGAGTTGAGCGACTATCTGGATGAATCGCTCGACTCTGAATTACGGGCCAAGCTGGAACAGCACATTACCGAATGTCCGAACTGTTGGGTGATCGCCGATACTACGAGGCGCACCGTTCAGGTATATAAGGGTATGGAACCCTATCCGATTCCGAGCGACGTCGAATCTCGTTTGATGAAAGCGCTCGAAAAGAAAATGGCGGCCGCTCAAGCCGTCAAGCGGAAGTAACCAGCGGTTCCCTTCCACAGACCACCAGGTCGCGACAGCACACCTCGGAAATTCCTGATCGATCTCCAAACCTATAGCTGGAGGCACGGAGCCACAGGCGCTTTCTCAGCAAGTTACTTGACGCACAACGTCACTCCAGGCTGGCTGCGGCGCGATGTGCTCGCGCTGCCTATCGACACCGTGATGGAGATCGAGGAACCGGTGCGCACGGTGGGCGGCACAATCGCGTTGATCTGCACCAATCCGGCTACCGCGCCCGGAGAAGTGCCGGCGTAGCTGACCACGGCCGGCTGGCCATCGATATCCACGCGAACCGTTGTATCCGCGAGCGTGACCACACCGGAAGCGACTTCGCCGTTCGCCAATGGCGATGCCAGATCGCCAAGACCAGTCGCATAGATCAGGATCGTGGAACCACGAGGTGCGGCCTCCTTGGTTGCGTTAATGGTGTACGATCCCGACGAGCTATCAAAATTGAGCACGGCCGCTTGGCCCTGCCCCAGTCCTCCAAAGGTAAATGCACCCGGATCTTCCGCGACGACCGTCAGCGGAAACGCCGGAGTGGTCGATGTGCCATTCGAGACCACGACCGAGACCGTATTGCTGCCCCCGATTACAGACGCAACCTCAACCGGGACAATAGCGTTGATCTGGTTGCTGGAGACCATAATAAGCGGCGCATAGACCGCCGGATCAGTCCCGATCAAGAACGCCACCTGGATGCCGCTCAGAGTCGTGGGATAGGTTACGGGTGTGCCCGAAGGAGTGGCGGTCGTGAGTGTCGCGGGCCCCAGATTCTGTCCGAAGATTGAAATGATTTCGCGTGGCGAAACCGAAGAACTCCCGGGTGGAACCGGATTCGCCGAAGTCCCGGTCTGGATTGCCGTCGGTGCGTAACTGGCCGCGTTGACGATTGACGTGATCTCGGGTTGGGTCGCGCTGGTCACCGTAAACGTTGTTGTCACAGGCGCTTGCGAGGGGTTGGTGGGCGGCGCGGGATTGGTCACGGCCAGTGTCCAGATACCGGGCATGGCCAAGTAGGCGGCATTGATCGTCGCCTGCAGCACCTTGCGGCTCAGCAGTTGAGAAGACAGTGTGATCGGCGGATTGCCCGCCTGCTGCAGCGTCACTACCGAGGTACTGAAGAAGTTATCGCCATAGATTGTGACCACCGGATCAATTACCGGTCCTGCAATCACGCTCGTAGGAAAAATGGACGTCAAAACCGGCGGTCCGGCCGAGACTACCAGATTGACCGATACCGTGGCTGACCCGTTGACCGCGCTGTTGGCAGCCACTGAAATCGTGCCCCCATAGCTGCCCGGGCTCAGCGTGGTGACTGTTGCCATGTCCAAAGTAACCGTAATCGGAACGTATGAGCCCGATAAGGCTACCCCGCTGGTTTGCAGATTGGGGAGCTGGCTCGAAGCATTGACCCGTAGCCAGACGGCCGTCGCTCCCGTTTTCGCACCTGCATTGGCGGCCGTCACGTTGAACGGGATGATGTCGCCATTCGACGAAACATCCAACTCGGAAGACGCCGGTGTGCTTACTCCTGATCCGGTCGTATAGGTAAACGTGAGCGTGGGCGAACTGGCGCCGGGCCCGGCTGGTGTGTAGTTCGATGAGGGCGATGTCACTAACAAGGTCGACGGCGGGTTGGAAACCGAGAGCGTCACTGCCACGGCTGCCGGATTACTGCCTGCCGGTATCGTATTGATGATGATCGTCCCTGTGTAACTGCCGGGCGTCAGGCCGGTTGGGTTCACTACTACGGATAAAGTCAAAGGCGAGTGGCCAGTATCCGGTGTCACTGTCAGCCAGCCCTGCGGAGAAGATGTGGCCTGAACCGTCATCGGCAGGCTCTTGAGGGCCGTTGGCAAAGATACCTGCACTTTCGCGGCTGAGGGTAACGTTGCGCTGTTTACCTGGTAACTGAAATTGACGGACGTGGGCGTCGCCGTGGGGCCGGCGGTTTGGGCGTGGGCCGGCCAGATGCCAACTGCGATACATCCGAATAGTACGGCCGGAGTGACAAGATACTTCATGGTTAGTCTATCGGCTGGTTCTGCGGGAATCTTGAGGGTACTATTCCTTTAGGGATATGAACTGCCGCAACACATGGGGTAAGAACCTTAGGGATGGAACAAATAGATAACACTCCGACCTGGTCGTCGAAAGTTATTCAAACCGGGAGATTCAACAGAACATGTGTAACAATTAAACCTTGGTACCATTACGACTGGACTTGGCCTGTCTCTTCGTATATAACAATACGTACTGCTGATGAAGGATCTAATCCATGTATTCCAATCGAGTTCTGGTGCCAGGTACAGGAGCCCGTATGTTCGCCTCCAGCCACGTATTCGCTGGCGGCGAGCCTCGCAGGAAGATTTAGCCTTCGTTCCCCCATTCCGTTTGTGATAGCGGCGGAAGGCAGCTTTCCCAGCAGGAACTAACTTGAATTCTTGACGGCACGCCCGGCCTTTGGATCTCCGGCCTCGTGTCTGAATGCAGTCGAACTCCACCACCGCGTGTAAAATCATGCTGATTGACGAGCGTCCCGAAAGCCCGGAAGACGAACCATTCCTGCGAAGCCTGATCATGGGGACTGTGGCCGATGAATTATCTGCCCGCGACTGGCCGGAGCCGATGCGTAGTTCGTTGTTGGAATCGCAATACCGAGCCCGCCTGGAGGGCCTCCGCGCCAATTTCCCGAACGCCTCCCGCGCCATCGTGCTGGTGGATGAGCGGCCCGCCGGGTGGATGGCGATCTCGGAAACGGACCATGAAATCCGGTTGGTGGATATCGTTCTCCTGCCCGAGTATCGCGGTCAGGGCATTGGCACGGCTCTCATTCAACAACTGCTCGCGGATTCCGATCGTACCGGAAAACCCGTGCGCCTCACTGTGCGCCTCGACAACCGCGCTCGCCGCCTGTATCAGCGCCTTGGTTTCCGGAGAATCGGCGGCGACGAACTGCACGACACTATGGAGCGGCCCGCGCTCTGAATTGGCTCGATGTCTAAACCTGCCGACCCAACGCTTCCCGGAATCCGCTTTCCCTTCCACTTCGACTCCGAACGGTTGAGAGGCGATCTCGCCAAAGTCACGCTGGATGAATGGACGCCGCACTATAACGCGCGCGATTATGACGGCGCATGGCGCGGCGCAGCCTTGCGATCGCTCAGCGGCTCGGTCTCTCAATTAGAGGCACACCGCTCGCCCGCGGCGGCCTTTTCGGCAACGCCTCTGCTGGCGCGCTGCTCCGCGTTTCGCGAAGCGATGGCCGTATTCGAGTGCCCACTTAAAGCCGTCCGTCTGTTGAGCTTGGCGCCTGGGTCCTACATTCGCGAACATTCCGATCACGATCTGGGGTATGAAGGTGGCGAACTGCGAATTCATATTCCGATCCAGACAAGTCCGGAGGTGGAATTCTATATCGCCGGGGAGCGCCTGCTGCTCGAAGAAGGATTCGCGTACTATCTGAACGTCAACTTGCCGCACCGCGTCAGCAACCGCGGCGCCTCCGAGCGCATTCATCTGGTGCTCGATGTGGAAGTGAACGGGTGGGCCAGTGCTCTGATCCACCGGGGGAGACAGGAGGGGTGGGCAATCCCACGAGGGCCGCTGCCGCCGCGCGGTTTCGAAGCCTTCTGCCGGCGCGTGTGGGTGGATGGCGCACTACGGGAAAAATTAAGCGCGCGATCCGGCCGGACAGGCTTCCTGGAATCCGCCGTGCAAATCGGCTGCGAAAACGGATTCGATTTCCATTCGGCTGATGTGGAAGCCAGCGCCAGCGTCGTCGCAACCCGCGAAGCAGAAACTCCGGAGAAGCTGGCGGAGGAATTACGCGGCTGGCTGCCCATCGACGTGCAATTTCGTGATGGGCGCGCGTTTGCCGAATGGGCCTTCTTCGGTGACCGCCGCCTGATCGAGCCCTTCTTTGAGGACAGCATACGAGCCTGTCTGCGAAATCCTTTCGCCCGATTCTTTCGCCGCAAGACATCGCTCGAACGAGCGGCCGCGGTTGCCGCAACCGGGCAATGCCTGGAGCCCGCTGGCTTCATCTTCCACACTTCGCGATGCGGCTCCACGCTTGTCGCGCAGATGCTGGCTTCCCTGGATCGCACGGTGGTGGTTTCCGAGGCCAGCCCAATCGACCAGGTAATCCAGGCTGTGTATGCGGTACCGGACTTGGCCCGTGATCAACAGATTCGCTGGCTGCGTGCCGTAATCACTGCTCTGGGGCAGCGCCGCTCCGGCAATGAGACCCACTACTTCGTAAAACTGGACTCCTGGCACATTCATCAACTGCCGCTGATCCGGGATGCCTTTCCTGACGTGCCCTGGATTTTCCTGTTCCGCGATCCAATTGAGATCATTGCGTCCCACCTTCGTCTCCCCGGCAGGCTGGCGTTGCCGGGTGGGATGAATTCGGACATCCTGGGTCTGCCATTCAGTGCCATCACCGCTCTTGGACGGGAAGCCTGGTGCGCGCATGTGCTGGCCCGTATCTGCCGCGCGGCGCTCTCGTTTGCGGACGACCCAAAGGGATTGTACGTGAACTACTCGCAGCTTCCCGCTGCCGTCTGGGACCGCATTGCCCGCCACTTCGGTATTTCTTTCGATGCGGCTGAAATGGTGTGTCTGCGGCAGGCCGCCTGCCGCAATGCCAAGAGTCCTTCCCTTATTTTTCAAGACGATACGGAAGAGAAGCGGCGCGCCAGCGACCTGCTTCTGCCGGAGTTATCGGCCGTATCGCTCGACCAGTTGGCGGCGCGCCTGTGTGATCTGGCCTGCGGGCAATAATGGGCGGCGTAGCGGCCCTGTCCTTTGGAGCTAAAGCTTTTCAGGGATACGCCGATCACTTCAGGGTTGAGCGAACTCGGCATGTCACTCTTTGAAACCAAGAATTTTGGACGCGTTTCCTATGACCCGGTATCGGTATGGGAATTCCCCGGCGGTCTCCCGGGGTTTGAAGGCCGGCGGCGCTTTGTGGCCCTGCATAACAAGGAGAGCGAGCCCGTCATATTTCTCCAAAGCCTGGAAGATCCATCTCTCTGTTTTATTACGATGCCCGTGCTGGCGGTCGATCCCCGTTATCGCCTCAGGCTGGCCTTTGAGGATCTCACCACACTTGGTCTACCGCCGGCCGTGCAGCCGCGCATTGGAGTGGAAGTGATGTGCCTGGCAGTGCTTTCGGTTCGCGAGACAGGGCCCACCGCCAACCTGTTGGCGCCTGTCGTACTGAATCTGAAAAATCGCCGTGCCGTGCAGGCGGTTGTGCCGGAATCCAACTATTCTCATCAGCACGCTCTCATACCGCAAGAGGCGGTTGTATGCTCATGATGTCGCGGCGTGCGGGAGAAACCATCCTGCTCGGCGATGATATTGAAATCGTGATCGCCCACATCGGGCGGTCGCGCGTCAAAGTTGGCATCCGGGCTCCCCGCGAGTTGCCTGTAATTGCGCGAGAACTCAAGCTCGTGCGGGAAGAGAATCTGGCGGCGGCCGAAGCTTCTCCTCTGGTGGTCTCTTCCCTGGTCGCTCGTCTACAGGGCGCACCCGCAAAATCTGTTGCGCCTGCCTCCTCACAAAACTCCACCGTCCACCGATAAGCATTAGTGAGGTTCAAATACCGGCAAGAAGCCGGGTAGGACAGGAAAGGATTCCAAGATGTCTTTTTCGATTCAAACCAACGTTAACTCTCTCATCGCCCAGGAAAACCTGCGCGTCAACAGCGATTTCCAGAGCCAAACTATCCAACGCCTGACTTCCGGCTACCGCATCAATTCGTCCGGTGACGATGCGGCCGGTCTGGCGATTGCCAATGGCTTCCGCAGTGATGTCGCCGAACTGACCCAGGGCGTGCGCAATGCCAACGACGGTATCAGCTCGCTGCAGATCATCGACGGCGGAATGAACAACATTTCGAATATGTTGGACCGGCTGCGCACGCTGGCCACACAATCCGCCTCCGATACGTTTACCGGCGATCGTAGCGTGCTGAACCAGGAGTTCCAGAGCCTGCTGACGGAAATCGACCGCCAGTCGCAGTCGATTGGATTGGACCAGAACGGCACGTTCGCCAAGTCGCTCTCGGTCTTCATCGGCGGTGGCCGCGCGCATGGCAGCAGCGCCGTTTCGACATCCAACGGCACCATCGGGATTGACCTGCGGAGTTCCGCCGTCGACACGGCGAGCTTGGGCCTCAAGGGTATGCAAGTGGTCGCGGGCACAGAGGATATCGGCACCGGTTCGCCGGACCACACGGTATCGCAGATTCTGTCCGACAGCTCTAATACAACCGCGACGGCGGGTTTCACCGATCTCTACTTCTCCGGTCCCGGTTTCTCGGATGGCTCCAAAGTGAAGGTTTCCGTCAACCTGCAGGGTGTGACCGATGTCGATGGGTTGGCGGCTGCGATCAACAACGCCATCACATCCGCGGGCAACGGCAGTACGCAAGCGGCCACCGAGTTCAAGAACGCCGGCATCGTCGCTTCCGTGCATACTGACGCCAACGGCGGCAAGGAGCTGGCGTTCAGCTCCAGCACCACAGCATTCCAGGTCCAGGCAGGCGACCAGATGGCCAACGCCCTGATGGGGAATTTCTCCTCAGGCGCTACAGGAGTGGCGGTTGCATCGACTTTATCCGGCGCCAACACCGCCGCCTCGGCCACTGCATTCACTCCCACCAATGTAACGGTTCGCATCAGCGGCTCAGGTCTCAGCAGCCCGGTGGACATCACTCTCGACGCGGCTTCCACGACGGTGGGTGCGGCGATCACCGACCTGACCAATAAGATCAACGGCAACTCTGCCTTGCAGGCTGCCGGCATCTCTGTGAGCGGCTCTGCCTCGAGTCCCCTGGTCTTCACCAGCGCGCTGGGAGAGACATTCAGCGTGCAATCCACCGGTGATACAGCAAACGCACTTGGACTGGGAACGTTTGTCGCCGGCTCGGGAGGGGCGGCCGACTATACCACGATCACCGGCGCGGCCTATGCTCCCACCACCAGCGGCGCGGCCACGCTCGAGTTCTCCCTGAACGGGGCGGCCTCCGGAACGGCGGGAACGGGCGCCACGGTCGTCGGCACCGACATCGGAGGTACGTCGAACACTGCCGGCTTTGCGAACCCGCTGCAGTTGATGATCGACGGCACCGCAGTGAACGTCGATTTCTCCTCCGATCCCAACGCCGGTGCGACCGAAACCACGGCCAACATCGTTAATTACATCAACAGTACGGTCCGCCAGGCCCTCGGGCTGGGAAGCAGTGTGAAGGTGGCTTCGGCCACAGGTAACACGATTACGCTGACTTCTCCCACTGCCAACGCGGACTCCTCGATCGAGGTGGTCGCCAATGCAACTTCCGCGGCTCTCAAGCTGACGGCAGACGCAACTACCAATGCGAGCGGTACTGGAACGGGCGCCGTAGGGAATGCCGTGACCGTGAACCTGGCAGGCGGCACCGCTACCGCGGCCAACGTGTTGGGCAGCGCGCTTGGAGCTACGGTCGATACAACTGCTGCGACCTTGACCGGGGGGACGACGGTGAACTTCACTGTGGACGGAGTAGCCATTGCGGCCGATCTCGCTACCGACCCCAACAAGTCGGCGACTGAATCCGTGGCCGACATCGCCAACTTCCTGAACACCGCCGCGCAGCAGGCGCTCGGTACTTCTGCCACGGTAGTCTCGATCAATGCAGGCAGAATCCAAATCACCTCACCGACTACGGGCGGCAGTTCGACTGTGACGGTGACCGACGGCGGCGCGGCGTCGGCTTCGCGCGCTCTTGGCCTCACGTCCACTGCTGACGTGACCGGAACAGGCACGGCTCCCACCGGCACCGATATCGCCAATCGTCTGAATCAGGCTTTCAACGCCAACAGCACGCTGCAAAAGGCGGGCTTGACGGCCAGCTTCTCGGGCGGTGACCTGACGATTCAATCGAGCAATGGCACCTACTTCCGGTTGAACGCGCACGGGGTGACCGGGGCGGATCTGGGATTCGGCGTGACCGGTTCGGCCTTTTCGAGCAACTTGGCCCAGACGTCCGCGTCGAGCAGCTCCGTCGACGCCAATGGTACTTCGAACACCACAGCCGTGTCGTTCTCCTCGCTGTCATACGGAAACGACGATCAGGCCATTACCATCTCAGCCAACGACGCCAATGGCACGCTCCAGTCTAAGACGATTACGCTGCAAAACGATTCCGTGAATCGTAACGCCCGCACGATCGACGAAACGGTCAGCTATATCAACCAGCAACTGCAGCAGAGCAATAACTCGACGTTGCAGAAGATTGTGGCGGTGAAAGAGGATGACGGCGGAACTGAGAAGATCAACTTCATCAGCTCGCTCGGTTCCTTCAATGTGAGCGTGGGCAACTCCGTCAACGGCAACGGCGTAAATGCCGGCGCGGCCAACACGTTCGCATCCAGCACGCTGGGCTCCGCCAGCAACGTGAGCATCGACAGCCAGGCGACCGCCGAACAGGCTGTTGCTGCGCTTGCCACCGCGGTCAGCACGCTGGGCTCCGCCCAAGCCGCGGTCGGTAAAGGACAGAACCAGTTGAACTATGCGATAGGCTTGGCCGAGTCGCAGGTGACCAACTTCTCCGCTGCCGAGTCGCGCATTCGTGACGCTGACGTGGCGGCCGAAGCGGCCAATCTGTCCAAGGCCCAGGTCCTCCAGCAGGCTTCGATCGCTGCGATGGCGCAGGCTAATTCGGCGCCTCAGGCGATTCTGTCGCTTCTGAGAGGCTGATCCTGAAACCCTTGAGGGCCGGGCCGTACGATGACCCGGCCTAAAGCTTGGGGCCGACTTGGCCGATATGTGCCTTGTCGGCCCCGGAGTTTTTTATGGGTACAACCAGCAGTACGATCTTTACCGGCACCAGTGCCTATTCTCAGGATTTCCAGAACGTCATTGATCGCGCGGTCGCCATTGCCTCCCTCCCGATCAACCAGCTCAACGACACAAAAACATCGCTGACGAACCAAGGCACGGAGCTGACCACGCTCGAAAGCAAGTTCTCCGCCGTGCAGACCTCCGTCCAGGGCATTGAGCAGGCGCTGGGCGGGTCGTCATTTGAAGCGGACGTGTCCGATCCTTCAGTGGTGAGCGCCACGGTGGGGGATGGCGCGATGGAGGGCAACTACTCAATCGAAGTCACGGACGTTGGCGCTTATGCGAGCAGCATGACGGCCAGTTCCTGGGTTGATACACCAGGCTCGGCCAAAACCTACACTCTGGTCATCGGGTCCAACACGTACAACATTGCGGGCGCGGATAACAGTGCCGATTCCGTCGCGGCGGCCATCAACTCTGTGGCCGGCGATCAAGTCCGTGCCACGGTGGTAAACGTCGGTTCGAGCGATACGCCGGATTACCGCATTTCGCTTCAGGCCACCAAGCTCGGAGGCGAAACGCTCGACATTCAGGACTCGGGAACAAGCCTGCAACAGCAGCAGGCCACGGGAAGTCTGGCGCAGTACATTGTCAACGGGTCTGGACAAACGGTAAGCAGCGACAGCCGTACTGTGACCATTTCGAACGGCCTGACGATCAATCTGCTGTCGAGCAGTCCGGGAAATCCGGTCAACATCACGCTCACGCGTTCCACCTCGGCGCTGAGTGATGCTCTCTCGGCATTTGTCTCTTCCTATAACTCCGCCGTCGATGAGCTCGCCGGGCAGCGCGGTCAGGCGCAGGGTCCGTTGGAAGGCCAGTCCATTGTTTTTCAACTGTCCCAGGCCTTGAGCGGCATCGCGACTTACAACAGCTCCGGTGGTGTCAACAGTCTCGCCGCTCTCGGACTTGATTTGGGCGTGGATGGAAAATTCACCTTCAATTCGTTAAATCTGTTAGCTACCGCTTTTTCCAATTCTTCCGGCATCACTTCGTTCCTCGGTTCCTCGGCTGCCGGCGGCTTCCTGCAATACGCCACCAACAGCCTCAACAACGTAACAGATCCTGCCGAGGGTCTGATTGCTTCCTCGCAGGATTCCGTTCAATCGCAAATCACTTCTGTCACAAACACCATCGCCGACCAACAGGACAAGGTCGATCAATTGCAGACCCAGTTGACGAACCAGATGTCCGCCGCCGACGCTCTGATTGCTTCCATGGAACAGCAATATTCCTACCTCAGCAATATGTTCCAGGCAATGCAGACCGCCGACGAGCAATTCAAGTGAGGCAAACCAGATGAGCGATCTTTCCGCCGCGATTCGGCACGCTATGGCTCGCGAGGAGTTCGAGAAGGCGAAGCTGCTCTGGAATGAATATGCGCGGCATATGGCCGAAGATGTTCGCAGCGGGTCGGCGAAGCAGACTCAGCTTGCTGAAGTCCGGCAATTGATGGAATGGTGTCGCCGCGTTGCTCTGGCAAGCCGCGCTCAAGCAGCGGCCCGCCTCAAGATCCTTCGCGTCGCAGAAACCTATCGCCGTCCGGGCGGTGTATCCGCGCCCGCTGTGATTCGAGCCAGTTTGTAACAGCGCCGGTCGAAGCGGCAGTCTGATCTGCAAAGAGCGCGCGGCCTTCAGCACCTTATCCGATCTCCGGCCACGTACACGCGCCAGCAAACTACAGGCTTCCGCCAAGCGCAGGCTATGGCTGACCGCGCGCGGGATGTGGCTCACCCTTCATTGCGTTTTCGGAAAGCAGCACCAAGTCCACGCGGCGGTTGTGCGCCCGGCCCTGTTCGGTCTGGTTGGAATCCACCGGCGCATTCTCAGCATATCCAGCCACCGACATGCGCGTTCGGGGAATGTGATAGCGTTCGGACAAAAGCTCCAGCATGGCAATCGAACGCCCGGCCGAAAGTTCCCAGTTGTTGTGGAACCGCGAGTTGTGGATCGGGATCGAATCGGTATGCCCCTCCAGGCGAACCGCGTTCGGCAGTGACTGAACCACTGCGGCAATCTTGTTCAGCATGGGATAGCTCGACGTGTTGATGCGATCGTCTCCGGATGCAAAGAATGCCGCTTCCCGCAGACTGATCACAAGGCCCCGCTGGTCGAGGGTTACGGTGACTTTGCCCGCATTCAGCTCCTGTATCAATTCCTGCTGAAGCGTTTCCGCCGCTTTTACGAGATCCGCCGGCTTGGCGTCCCCGGCATTGGCGGCAGCGCTGCCGGCGCCCTGTGGATCTTTGACCTTCACCTTCGAGTCAGACGGTTTAGCCTGGGTTGCCGGTTGGCCTTCGGCCGTCTTCTCCACCTTCGTCGGGTCTATGGCCTGGCCGCTGTGGTGCAAAATGCCCGCGATCGCGGCACTGAGCTCTCCGTGTTCCATCGCATCACGAACGGATTGCGACACCGCCTTGGCCTTCGTCTTGTCGGCCTGCGCGGTGGCGAACATCACGACGAAGAACGCAAATAACAGAGTGATGAAATCGGCATAAGACACGAGCCAGCGCTCGTGATTTTCATGCGCAGGATGTTTGTGGCGGTTCACTGTCTATCCTGGTGTTCAAACCTCAACGGCGGAGCCGTCAGAGCCCATGGTCTCTGGCGCGGCATCAACCGCCGGCCGACGCCGTTTGAGCAGCCGGAGCTCCCTTTCCCTCGGCTTCGGCAGCCTTGCCCTTCTTCTGTGCACCCTTCGCTTTGGGCTGGGCATTGTATGCCTCCAGCTTCATGCGAATGAGCGTTGGATTGAGACCTTCCACAATGCCGACGACGCCTTCGAGGATCATGTCCTTCATGAGTGCCGCTTGCCGGGCGCGGGCTTTCAGCTTGTTGGCGGCCGGCAGAAAGAACAGATTCGCCGCGGCCACTCCATAAATCGTCGCTACAAACGCCACGGCAATGCCGTGTCCGACTTCCTTGATATCCTCCAGGTGCTTCATGACCTGGATCAGCCCCATCACGGCGCCAATGATGCCAATCGTGGGCGAGTAGCCGCCGGCAGCCTCCCATACTTTGGCTTCCGCTTCGCTCCCCTGCTCGCTTAGCCCAATATCGAGCTCCATCATCTTGCGCAGTTCTTGCAGGTCCGTGCCATCGACCGCCAGGTTGAGCGCTTTACGCAAAAAAGGGTCAGCGATCGATGCCGCCTCCGTCTCCAGACTCACGATTCCGTTCTTGCGTGCCTTAGTGGCGTATTGGATCAGTGTTTCGATAATTGAAGCCGCGGAGCTGGATTCTTCGAAGAATACATCGCGCAGGCCTTTGAAGGCGCGCATCACCACGGGTAGCGGCGTGGTTACCAGCACGGCGCCGAACGTCCCACCGAGCACAATCATGGCGGCCGTTGTTTGAATGACATCCTGGATATTGCCGCGCTCCAGGACCAGGCCTCCCACAATCCCGGCGAGTGCCAGTGCGATGCCCCCGATCGTAGCCAGATCGGGTTTGATGCCTCCGCCCTTCGGAGCCGCCTTGGCTGCCGGTTTTTTCCCTTCTTCTGTCTGCGCCATTCCCTCTCAGTCTGGCCTCTTTGTTCCACCCGGCTCCGAGCCGGATTCGGGAGCTTCCTGTTCCTCGCACAGGTCTCCCTTCTCAATCTCTAACCCGTGAATGCGCCTGCGGAATCTCACGATGCGGCGCACCACTTCGTCGGCCGATTCCCGTACGCGCAGGATCTGTCCGGTCGTGAGCGTAATCACCGTGTCAGGTGTGACATTGATGTGCTCAATCAGGTCGGAATTCAAGACGAGCGGCACTCGGTTGAGCCGGGTGAGCTGGATCATGATTTGCTCCATCCTCTCTATCGGCTGATCTGCAAAAAAGCATTAACGAAGTGCTGCCACCGGACGATAAGGCACACAGAGGCGAAAATGGAACTGTCTTTCCCGCCGGCAACGGCGCAAGTCGGAGATGGGTTCGAGCACGGGCAGAGCTATCTCTTTGGGGATAGCAGGTCGGCCCCGTTCTCTGCCTCCTTCGAAGAAGAGCGCCAGGAGGTCTTTGACAGCCTTCGCGAGCAGATGGGGTTCCGTCGCTCCGATCCCGATTTCCATGCCGCTTGCTCTTACCTGCTGCGGCACCTCGCCCGCACCCCCGCTCGCTATTGACCTCGCATTCCGCTATCCTGTTCGCATCGAAGGAGGTTGCCTGTGGACTTCCCCGTTGCCACTTCCGCGCCATTTGGCCTTTCCGTGATCGGCCAGATCGCCCTCACTGCTACTGACCTCGGCCGCGCCGTCCCCTTCTACCGCGACCAGCTCGGCATGAAGCTGCTCTTCCAAGTCCCTAACATGGCCTTTTTCGATTGCGGCCCGGTGCGCCTCATGTTGAGCGCTGCGGAGAAGCCGGCGCAGCACTATAGCTCTATCATCTACTTCAAAGTGCCGGACATCCAGGAAGCTTTCGAGCATCTTTCGGCGCGGCATGTCCCGTTCGAGCGCGTGCCACATCTGGTAGCTCCCATGCCTGACCACGATCTGTGGATGGCCTTCTTCCGCGACCCGGACGCCAACTTACTTGCCCTGATGAGTGAAGTGCCGCGCGCGGTGACGCAAAGCGCGGCGTGATGCGCGGTTTCTATCGATGGATCTCGGGTAGGCCTTCGGCGCTTCGCCGTAATGCCCGCAGCAGCGTTTCGCTCCCACGTGTAGCGAGTATGTGGGAATATCCAAAAGCCTGCCCCCGCCTTGCGGACCAATAATTCGACCGGTAGGCCGCCTGCGCGGCCGGACCGCCATGCTTGTCGGGAGGCGGAGCTGTGGCGATCTGATCGAGGCGCGATGCAAGCTCAGAGACGCCGGCGCCTTCCTCGATCGCTTTCAGAAGATTGGCGGCCAAATCGTGGCGTGCCGCAACTCTTGCCTGAATCCGTTGACCAGCCCGTCGAGTGTCTGGTCCGAGGAGTGTGCCGTCATCGAGAATGGCGGCATCGAGTGACATCGTGACGCTTCGTTGGCCACTGAACCGGGATAAGACGCTAAATCGGATCGCCGAGAGCGTGGCCGGCAGCAGCGAGCACGTACATTCGGCCGGGAGCACTGGAGTCATGAGCCGCGAGCCTCCGGCCGGAATCGCATCCGGTGCGCCGAACGTAGAAATGTTGATTCGGCCGTTTCCGATCGTCTGCATCTTTCCCGAAGCATCGCTGTATTGCCACATGCTGAAACAGGCGGCGATTTGATGAGAGCTATAGTTTCTCAGGATGAAGCAGTACGGGAACACTTCGGAGAACTCGCGAGCCAACGCCTTGACGGACGGAGGCATCGAGCCAACAAAGCCGGGCCGGGAGTAGTCGATCAAATCGATGCCGTGTAGAATCCAATCGCCGGTCTCGAGAGTGATCTCGGGCATATGGGACGCTCGTTCTGCGATTCATTCTATGGCCGTGCCGGGAAGTACGCAATGTCTGCGATAGCATCTTCGTTATCGGCCGCTCATCCGAATCAACTGCTCGGCGTGCTTCAATGCCTCGGGCGTCAGCTTCTGCCCGGATAGCATGCGCCCGATTTCACGTGTCCGTGCATCCCCATCGAGCTCGTCGATGGCCGCGACGGTGCGTCCTTTTGATTCGCGCTTCTCTACGCGGTAGTGATGATCCGCAAACGATGCGATCTGCGCCAAATGGGTCACGCACAAAACCTGGTTTGCCGCGCTCAGCTTCTTCAGACGCCGCCCGATTCCTTCGGCCGCACTTCCTCCCACGCCCGCGTCTACTTCGTCAAACACCAGAGTGCGCTCGGGCCCGGTTTGCTTGCCTCGTTCCTGTTCCGCCAAGCAGGTCTTCAGCGCTAGCGCAATGCGCGAAAGCTCGCCTCCGGACGCCACCTTTTCGAGCGGCCGCGGTTCTTCGCCGCGGTTGGCGGAAACCAGGAACTGCACGCTGTCCGCGCCCTTCTCCGACCATGGCGCCGGCGCCATCGTGATGCGGAACACCGCGCGCTCCATGGCGAGCTGCGCCAGTTCCTTTTCCACGCGCGTTTCCAGTTTGCCCGCCGCGGCCTGGCGCCGCGCCGTCAGCTCCGCGGCGCGCTTCTCGAATTCGGTAGCGAGCGAAGCCTGCTGCTTACGCAGTTGCGCCATTCGTTCACCGGCGTTCTCCACTGCCGCGATTTGGCGGCACGCTTCGTCGCGGAATGCCAGGATCTCCGCGATCGACGGAGCGTACTTGCGTTTCAGCCGGTCGATCGCAGCCAGGCGATTTTCAATTTCCTCCAACCGTTCCGGATTGGCTTCCAGCCCCGCCAGATAATCGCGCAACGCGTACGATGCTTCCTGTAGGCTGACGCTCGCGGTTTTCAGATTCTCGCGCACGCTTTCGAGCGCCGCATCGATGCGGCAAAGTTCGTCTAGGCGTTTGGCGGCCGTGCCGGTCTGTGACACTGCTGATTCGGGCGAATCGTAAAGTGCGGCATATGCGGTGCCGGCGAGTTCCTGCAGGCGCTGCACATTTTGCAGGACACGCCGCTCATTTTCGAGCGTCGTATCTTCCTCGGTTTCGAGCGCCGCTGCCTCGATCTCCTTACGTTGAAAAGACCACAGGTCAAGCAGCCGCAGCTTCTCCTGCTCGGAGCGCTCCAACTCCGTCAGTTCCGCTGTGGCCGCGCGCCACTCGAAATAGATCGCGGCCACGCTTTCCACCAGCTCACGCGCTCCGGCGAAAACGTCGAGCATCTCCCTCTGCGCTTCGAAAAAAAACAAAACCTGCTGATCGTGTTGTCCGTGAATGTCGGCGAGATGAGGCGCGAGATCGCGGAGCAGCGCGGCCGAGACGGGCCGGCTTCCTACGAAGGCGCGCGATTTTCCCGACTCCAGAATCTCGCGTTCAATCAGCAGCTCGCCATCTTCGATTTCAAGACCAGCCGGTTGTAGCAGTCCGCGGATGGCGGCGTGTCCTCTCACGTCGAAGATGCCGGCCACGCGGGCGCGCGTCTCGCCGGTGCGAATGGCGTCAGAGGAAGCGCGTGCGCCCAACAGCAGGCCCAGCGCATCGACTACGATGGACTTTCCGCTGCCCGTTTCGCCCGTGAGCAGGTTCAGACCGGAGTGGAAGGCCACACGCAGGCGTTCCACCACAGCGTAATTTTCCACCACCAGTTCCAGCAGCACAATTGTGCTGATTATAGCCGTCTTTTTGCGCCGTCTTTTTGCTGGTGCGCGAGCGTCTATGTGTTAGATTTGAGTTTAGGAGACGGATGATCCTCGAAGCTTCCGCTGCCCTTCTACTTCAAGTCAATATCTGGCAGATGGTTCAGGACAACGGTCCTTCGGAACTGATCGTACTGCTCATCCTTGTCTGTTTTTCTGTCTTCTCATGGACGGTCATCTTCTCCAAATGGAGCGCGTTTCGTGGAGCGCGTCGCTCGAATAAGCGTTTTCTGCGTGCTTTCCGCAAAGCAACCGGCCTGGAGGCCGTGATGGTGGCGAGTGAGCAGTTCCGGCCTTCGCCGCTGGTAGCGGTGTTCGATTTCGGCTATGAGGAGATCGAGCGGCAGGTGAAATCGCGCGGCAAAGTGACCAATCCAGCTTCGCTCGAACGGACATTGCAATTGGGCGTGAGCGAAGAACTCGCCAAGCTGGAGCGCAACATGAACTGGCTTGCCACTACGGCAACCGTCACGCCATTCATCGGCCTGCTCGGTACAGTGATGGGCATCATCCGCGCGTTTCTTGATCTGGGCCAGCAGGGCAGCACGAGTTTGCGCACCGTGGCGCCGGGCATTTCGATGGCGTTGATTGCCACCGCGTTCGGTCTGATTGCGGCCATTCCGGCAGCTATTGCCTATAACTATTTCGGCCATACGATCCGCGAGATAGGCGCGCGCATGGATGATTTCTCGATCGAATTCCTGAATCTGGCCGAGCGAAGTTTTGGTGAGTAGGATGCGGGCCGCCCGCTCATCAGGGTTGCCGGATGGCGCTTTCCTTGCAGGCATCCACCTGGCGCCGGCGACGATGGGATTTCAAAATCAGCACCCGGGTGGACGGCGAATCTTGCGGCGCCGCAGCCGGCAGGGGTGAAGAGGGAGACCGGGATCAATGGCTGTTTCATTGAATAATGGTGGCTCCGGCTCACGCCGGCGCAGGGGTGGGTCCACTCTTTCCGATATCAACGTGACGCCATTTGTGGATGTCATGCTGGTGCTGCTCATTATCTTCATGCTGACCGCGCACGTGATGGAGTTCGGCATCCAGGTGGACGTGCCCAAGGTGCGCGCCGTCAAAGATACGGCGCAAGAGCTACCGGTGGTGACCATCACCAAAGACGGCACCACTTACCTCAACGAGAAGCCGATCAACATCAACGATCTGAAAACAACCATCGCACAGCGCTTTCCGAAATCGACAGCGGTCTATGTCCGCGCCGATAAGGACACCATTTGGGACCCGATCGCGCAGGTGATGGCCACGCTCGGAGAAGCCAAGCTCGCCGTAAATGTGGTGACGCAACCGGAGGATACGGCAGCCAAGGGCAGGAGGTAAATGGCTTCGCACGTCGACATTCTGGACGAACCGGAACGGCTGCGGAGATGGCTGTTTAGCTCGGTAGTCCTGCATCTGGCCGTCGCCGGCGGTTTGGTGGCGTATGCCGTCGTGGGCGGTGGCGTGCACGAAACTTTCGGCGAGAAAAACGGCGGCGGTCTGGGCTCGGTCACGGTAAGCGTCGTACCGCAGATCCCGCTGCCGCAGCGCTCGGGCCGTCCGAATCCGGTCGCGAGCGATACCAAATCTGTTGTGCCCACACCGCCGCCCAAGGTGAAGCAGCAGCCGAGAGTAAAGCCGCCGGAGCCGGATGCGATTCCGCTCAAGAGCCGCAACGCCCAGAAGAAGCCGGCGCCCGCGCAATCGAATCCCAACAAGTTTCGCGCCCAGCAGCATGATCTGCCGAACCAGCTCTATAGTGATGCGGGCACGGCCGTGGTTTCTCCCATGTATCAGATGCCGGGCGGCGGCGGAGTGGGCATCGGCAGCAATTCTCCGTTCGGCAGCCGGCTGGGCTGGTATGCGAACCTGCTGCTGCAGCAGGTGGGCCGCCATTGGAACACGGGGGATGTGGATGCCCGTATACGGACCGCTCCCGCGGTCGTCGTCACATTTACAATCATGCGCGACGGTTCGGTTCCGCCCGGATCGGTGCGCGTCGTGCAGCGCAGCGGAATCCCGGCGCTCGATTTTTCGGCGCAGCGGGCGGTGCTGGATGCATCGCCTTTTCCGGCGCTTCCGTCGGAATTCACCAGAAATCAAGCCGATGTAGAGTTCAAATTCGTATTGGTGCGTTAAATGAAAAAGCTCCTTTGTGTTTCCTCCGCAGCGATATTGGCGCTGCTGGCCCTGCATGCCCAGGATATTAAAGGTGTCATTAGCGGCGGCCAAATGCCCCACCTCGCCGTACCCGATTTTCGCGGTTCCGGCGAGGCTGAGGCGTTAATGGCTACGTTTAATCAGACTCTTTGGTCGGATTTGCAGGGCGCCGGGGTTGTCGACATGGTTGCCAAAACCATGTATCCCACCACCATTCCGCAACAGCCTTCCGACTTTCGCGAGCGGCCGGCTGCGGTGGAGACGCCGCGCACGCGCAATCGCCGGGAACTCGCCGCGCCGCGCACTGGCGGCGGCTTGTGGATGACGGATTGGTCCTCGCCGCCGGTCTCCGCCAATTACTTGGCCATTGGCTATACGGCCGTGCAGAACAACGTTCTGGTCCTCTACGGCTGGCTGCTCGATCTCAGCCGCGATACGCCGGCCAATGCGCAGATTCTCGGCAATCGTTATTTCGGAACCGTCGATCAGGCCGGCGCGCAAAAGGTAGCGCACGAGTTTGCGGCCGATATTCTGGCAAAATTCGGTGGCAGTTCCCTGTTTGGAACGCATATTTATTTCGTTTCAGACCGTACTGGGCACAAGGAAATCTGGGTCATGGACCCGGATGGGGGGAATCAGCGCCAGATCACTCATTTTAATTCAATTACAATCAATCCCACAGTTTCTCCGGACGGCAGTAAGATAGCATTCACTAGCTACGCGCGGGGTAGACCTGCTATATTTGTGTTTTCAGTGGACCCGATTCGGCAATTGCCGTTTTATAATCAGGTCGCGTCGATGAATGCGACCCCGGCATTCACCCCGGATGGCAAACAGCTTCTCTACTCGTCCACTGCAAGCGGTTGGGCCCAGATTTACATTGCGGGTCTGGATGGAAGCAACCTTCGGCGTATCTCTTCGTCAAGCGCCATCGAAGTCGAGCCCAAGGTGAATCCGAAGAATGGGACGGATGTAGCGTTCGTATCCGGCCGTTCCGGGCCCCAGCAGATTTACCTGATGAGTATTGACGGCGCCAACGTGGAACGTCTCACCCCAGGGGAAGGGGAGGCTTCTAATCCTTGCTGGCATCCCGGAGGGCAGATACTCGCGTACGCGTGGACGCGTGGGTATGCCACCGGGAATTTCAACATTTTCATCATGGATGTGGCAACACGGCATTATACCCAGTTGACCCAAGGCGCTGGCCGCAACGAAAACCCGTCCTGGGCGCCCGACGGCCAACATCTTGCGTTTCAATCGACGCGCAGCGGAAGGCCTCAGATTTACCGCATGCTGGCTGATGGAACGCAGGTGCAGAGCCTGACTAAGCTGGGGAGCAATTGGAGCCCCGCATGGGGCAAGTAGGCCAAAGTTCAGGAGGCGATGTTCATGTTCGATAAACGGAAGATCACGGTCATATGGATTGCGATCTCATTGATGTTTTTCGCGGCGGGTTGCAAGAAGAAGGTCCCACCGCCACCCCCACCACCACCGCCACAGGCTCCGCCGCCACCAGCACCCGCTCCGGCCGCGCCTACGGTTACATCATTCACGGCCGAACCCACATCGATTGAACGGGGTCAGTCGTCGTTGTTGCGCTGGGAAGTGACCGGGAATGTGACGAGCGTGTCGATCGATAACGGCATTGGAACCGTCCAGAACACCGGTAGCCGGCGTGTTTTCCCCACCGATTCCACCACCTATCATCTGACAGCGACCGGGCCGGGTGGAAACACAACCGGTGAGGCGACTGTCACGGTTACGGCTCCGCCGCCACCGCCGCCGCCCGCTCCAGCGCCAACGGCCACGCTCGATCAGCGCTTGTCCTCGGACGTGCAGGATGTCTACTACGATTACGACAAGAGCGATATTCGTAGCGATGCCCGCGACGTGCTGACCAAGGATGCCGGTGCACTCAAGAGTATCCTTAGCGATTTCCCGAATGCCACCATCATGGTTGAGGGGAATTGCGACGACCGCGGCTCTGCCGAGTACAACCTGGGTCTGGGCGACCGGCGCGCTACCTCTGCCAAGGATTTCCTGGTGCAACTCGGTGTTCCGGGCGACCGGCTCAAGACCATCAGCTATGGTAAGGAGCGACCGGTCTGTACCGAACAAAACGAGGACTGCTGGCAAAAGAACCGCCACGTACATTTCGCGGCGGGGCAGTAGGATAGATAGAGAGACAAATTACAACGAAGGAGCGGGCGGGCCATACTCGCCCGCCTCTTCGGGCAGGAGACCTCTATGATGTTCCGGCGCATTTGCGCATTGATGCTCTGTGTAGCGCCTGCGGCGTCATTCGCCGCCAGCCGCGAAATACAAGAGCTGCAGCGTGACGTAGGGTTGCTGCAGGAACAGGTGAAGGCATTACAGCGCTCGCAGGACCAGAGCCTCGCCGCTTTGACGACGCTCGTGCAGCAGGCCCTCGATGCGGCCAATAAAGCCAACACTTCGGTGGCTGTGATTCAAAGTTCCATTACACAGAATCTGCGGGATCAAGAAGGGAAAGTAGTGGCTCCCGTGGTGAACATCGGGCAGCGGATGGACCAGATGTCGAACGACTTCCGCACCCTGCAACAATCCGTCGCCGACCTCACCGGCTTGATCAACCGCATGCAGGCTCAGTTAAATGATGTGAGCACCGCGGTGAAAACCATGCAGGCGCCCGCCGCGCCGCCGCCGCCCGCCGGTTCTCCATCAGGTCCGGGCGCTTCGCTCACTCCGGGAGCGGCTTCCGGTCCGCCGCCCATGTCCGCCAGCGACCTTTATACGAATGCCTATCGCGACCGCGCGGGCGGCAAGGCCGACCTGGCATTGCAGGAGTTTTCCGATTACCTGAAATGGTACGGCAACACCGACCTCGCTCCGAACGCGCAGTATTACATCGGTGACATCCATTTCACACAAGGCCGGTATGATGACGCGCTGCGCGAGTTCGATCTGGTACTGGAAAAATATCCGGACAACAACAAGACTGCCGACGCGCTCTACATGAAGGGAATGACGCTGCTCAAGCTGCAGCGGAAAACCGACGGCGCGTCCGAATTCAAACAGCTCATCAGCCGATTCCCCACCAACGATCTTTCCAAAAAGGCCTGCCACGAATTGACCACCTTGGGACTGCGCTGCGGCTCCGCGAGAGCCGCCGCGTCCAAGGCTTCCCGCCGCAAGAAGTAGATTCCGGAAACAGCCCTCCCTGATAAACTGGTAGCTCCGTCCTCCGGAGGTTTACCATGGATCCGCAAACCCCTTCCCCTTTGTCGAGCTATGAACAGATGGCCGGAGTCCTCGATCAGGCCATTCTCGAACCTGAGTTGACGGATGTCCAGGTGGCCGAAGCCATCGAATCAGCGAAACGCTACGGCGTGGCGTGTGTTTCCGTGCGCCCTTGCGATATCGACCTGGCGGTGCGTCTGCTGCAAGGCAGCGCGGTTCGTCCCGGCAGCGTTTCCGGCTTTCCCCATGGCTCGCAAAACACCGGCACGAAACTCTTTGAGACGCGCGACTTGTTGCGCCGCGGCGCTAAAGAGATCGAGATGGTCGTCAACATCTCCAAGCTGCGGTCGCGCGAGTTCCAATACGTGCAGACTGAGTTATTGCAAATGGCCGAAGCGTGCCACAAAGAAGGCGCCATTCTGAAAGTGATCCTTGAGACCGCCTATCTCACCGATGAATTGAAGATCATCGCCTGCCGCTGCTGCGACCGCGCCGAAGTGGATTTCGTTACAACCTCTACCGGATTTGGACCCTCAGGCTACACCATGGAAGAGGTGGCGCTGATGCGAAAACACACGCCGGAGGAAGTCGGTCTGAAAGCGTCGGGCGGCATCGCATCCGCCGCGCAGGTTTTGGCGCTTTTTGAGGCGGGCTGTACGCGAATCGGAACCACTTCGCCCGCGTCGATTCTCGAAGAATGGAAGGCCATGCTGGCTCCCGCCGGTCAATCCGGCACAGCTACATAACGTGAGATTACCAGCGGTTCCACTTAGCTGCCGCCATGTTATTCTAGGAATCCTTAGCGATGGCGCAAACCAGGACGTTCCCGCGGATCTGTATTGCGTTGGGCTTGCCAGATGTCCAGACGCTTCTCGATCACGCCCGGCGGGAAGCCCAGGCGGGAGAAACATTCTTCGAGTTCCGGTTAGACTATCTGGACAATCCCTGTCTGGGGGCCGAAGCCATTCGGGAACTGCTCGAAGAGTATCCGGACCTGCTGATTCTTGCCACCTGCCGCCGGCATCAGAACCACGGCAAATTCAACGGCAGCATTGAAGAGCAATTCGCCGTCCTTGATCGCGCGGTGCACAACGGCGCACAAGCCATCGACGCCGAAATCGAGACGGCGGAAGTCTCCGCCGAACGTCTCAACCGCTTTCGCGGGCGAGCGCAGGTTATCGTCTCCTACCACAATTTCGAGGCTACGCCGGTGATGGATACGGTGATCAGCCGGATGCTGCGCGTGCAGGCGGATGCGTATAAGATCGTCACCACCGCGCGCAAGCCTTCCGACAACATCCGCGTGCTCGCTGCCGCCAAATCGCTGCCGAAGCACAAGATGATCATTCTGGCGATGGGCGAGCTCGGCTTTCCTTCGCGCGTGCTCTCACCGGTATTCGGCGGCATTTATACCTATGCCGCGCCTATGTATGCCGAAGGCACCGCGGCCGGACAGGTCGGTGCGCGCCAGTTGCGGCATCTGTACCGCGTGGAAAAGCTCGGTAAAACGGCCAAAATCTACGGCGTAATTGCCGATCCCATTCGGCACTCGATCTCGCCCGCGGTGCACAATCGCGCTTTCCAATCGCGGCGTCTCGATGCCGTCTACCTGCCGTTTCTGGTCTCGCCGGCGCACCTGCGCGATTTCTTTTCATTGGCCGAAAAACTGCCACTGGCGGGCTTCAGCGTGACCATCCCGCACAAGCAGAAAGTCATCCGCTATCTGGACGTGGTGGATCCACTGGCGCGGCGCATCGGTGCGGTTAACACTGTATGGCGCAAGGCCGGCAAGTGGCGCGGCACCAACACCGATGCGGCCGGAGTAACTGGTCCGCTGGGCCGGCTGTTGCGCCTGCAAAAATCCTCCGTGCTCATCGTCGGCAACGGCGGCGCAGCACGCGGCGCAGCCTGTGCGCTTTCCGATGCCGGCGCCAAGATCGCGTTGGTGGGCCGCAACGCCGACCGCGTGCGCGCTCTGGCGAAAATCTGCGGCGCCGAAGGGCTGCTACGCGAGCAACTCGAAGCGCGCCATTTCGACGCCGTGGTGCACGCGACTCCGCTCGGCATGTATCCCCACGTGGACGAGTGCTTCTTCAATGGAAGGATTCCGGGTGATGTCGTCTTCGATATGGTCTACAATCCTATCGAGACCACACTCGTCCGACGTGCCAAAGAGCAGGGCAAGACGGTGATTGCCGGCCTTGACATGTTCATTGAGCAGGCCGTCCGGCAGTTTGAGATCTGGACCGGAGAATCAGCGCCGCGTGCGGCCATGTTGAAGGCAGCCGCGGAAGCCTTGGAGCATAAGTAGGCCCAACATGCAGATCACGCGAAGAGAACTGGCTGCGGCGTTGACATCCGGAGCAGCTCTGGCGCAGACTGCGCCAATCAACCCCGCAACGTCCGATGAGGCCTTGAAAGCTGCTCAGGAACGGCTGCGAGCGAATTCACGCCGGCTCGCGCAGGACGAGGTACCCATGTCCACCGAGCCCGCATTTCAGTTCAAAGCGTAGCGCGCCATGGCGGAGATCTCGAATGACGTTTTTTTTGCCACCATCCCCGAACTCAACGCGCGCTTGAAAGCCCGCGAATTTTCGGCGGAAGATCTGGCGCGCGCCTTCGCTCTCCGGCTGGAACAACTCGGCCCGCGTTACAACGCCCTCGCGTTGCCCTTGGTGCAGGAGGCGATCCGCAAAGGGCAGACGACCGACAAGGACATCCGGCGCGGCCGCCTGCGCGGGCCGCTGCAAGGGATTCCGTACGCCGTCAAGGACCTGTTGAGTTATGCGGGCCAGCCTA
The DNA here is from genome assembly GCA_035550475.1 of Bryobacteraceae bacterium. Taxonomy (GTDB): domain Bacteria; phylum Acidobacteriota; class Terriglobia; order Bryobacterales; family Bryobacteraceae; genus DASZPB01. The sequence continues at coordinate 39,193 of DASZPB010000065.1, forward strand.
CCACGTGGGGAGCACGCCCCTACGCCGCGCAGGTTTTCGATTACAACGCTACGGTGATCACGAAACTTTCCTCCGTGGGCGCCGTGCTGACTGGTAAGCTTTCGATGATCGAACTGGCAGGCGGCGGCGGGTATCGAACCGCGGCGGCATCGCTCACCGGCCCGGGATTGAATCCCTGGGACCGCACGCGCTGGTCGGGCGGTTCGTCGAGCGGCCCGGGCGCAGCCGTCGCGGCCGGACTGGTCACGTTCGCCATTGGCTCGGAGACTTCGGGGTCCATCGTGTGTCCCGCTTCGTTTTGCGGCGTCACCGCGCTGCGGCCGACTTATGGCTTGGTGAGCCGCCACGGCGCCATGGCTCTGGCATGGACCCTGGATAAAGTCGGCCCGTTCTGCCGCAGCGCCGAAGACTGCGGGCTGGTGCTGGAGGAGATCGCCGGCGGTGATAGCAAAGACCCAGGTTCCGCCGGCAAGAGCTTCTATTACACGCCTCAATATACCCGCCCTCTGAAGGAACTGCGCATCGGCTATGCACCGGTGGACATTGCCGAATGGGCCGACCCAAGCGCGCGGCCCGCCTTCGAAGCCGCGATCGAAACACTCAAGCAGAGCGGCGTGCAGCTCGTGGAAACCAAGCTGCCCGACTTTCCTTACGGCACCATATTGTCCGCGATTCTCACGGCGGAGTGCGCCTCGGTTTTCGAGCCTCTCATTACCAGTGGCAAGGTGGACGAACTGGCCGACCCAGCGCAGATTGCGGGCCTGAAGGCGAGTCTAGATATAGCCGCGAAAGATTACCTGAAGGCCATGCGGGTCCGCCGGCTCATGCAGGAAGCTTTTTCGAAGTTGTTCGTGGATATTCACGCGCTGGTGGCGCCCGGCTATTTGACGCCCGCGCCGCTCGTGAGCAAGGCGCTCGACGGCGCTCCGCGCTCCTCAACGCCAAAAGATCCCGGCTTCACATCGCTCATTCCTGCCTCGAATCTGGCGGGATTGCCCGCGCTCGTGCTGCCGTGCGGGCTCGCGGAGAAAATGCCGGTCGCCATCCAACTGGTGGGCCGGCCGTTTACGGAAAACACTCTCCTCGCCATGGGCAAGGATTTCCAATCGCGAACCGACTGGCATAAGCGCCGTCCACCAGTCTAAAGCTTCTCAAAACGGTCCCGAATTTGGGCATCAGGCCGCGTGCGCGCGGTGCGTGAATGGTTCCGCTTTGTACCCCGACAGAAGCTTTATGACGGTCAGTTCCTCACGGTGATAGAGACGGTTTCCGCGAGGTCCCAGGTGACTAAACAGCGTGCCTTCGGTGTAGGCATTGAGCACCGCAGGATGCACGTAGTGCTTCCGGCAGGTGGCGGGCCGGTTGCCAAGCCGGCCGGCGACCGCTTTTATGGCGCTCACAATGTTCTTCTTTGCCTGCCGGGCGGAACGGCACGCGCCGAGTGCTTCCAGTTCCAGAATGGCCTGGCCCGTCGCAATCCACGTGCGGAAATCCTTGGCTGTAAAATCACCGCCGGTGATCTCACGCAAGTAGGCGTTCACGTCCTCGGAATGGGCGCGGCAGATTACGCCTTCCTCATCCGGGTACTGGAACAGCACGCGGCCCCGAATGCGGCGGCAATTCTTGACGATCTCCGCGAGCCTCTTATCGGCGATTGCGACGTCGTGCACAATCCCGCTCTTGCCGTTGAAGTGAAACTGAATCCTGCTGCCTTCAATCTTCACGTGCCGGTCACGCAGAGTCGTCAGCCCGAATGATCCGTTCTCCCGCACATACTCTTCGTTGCCGACGCGAATACAAGTCAGCTCCAGGAGGTGGACGAGCGCGGCCAACACTTTGTTCCGCGGCAGACCGGGCAGTGCAAGGTCACGCCGTACGCGCCTGCGGATGCCCGGCAAGGCCGCGCCGAATGCGGCCATTCTGGTGAACTTCGTTGCCTCCCGCACCTCGCGATAACGCGGATGATAGCGGTATTGTTTGCGGCCGCGCGCATCACGCCCGATCGCCTGCAGGTGTCCGCTGGGGATGGGGCAAATTCGTACGTTCTCCCACGCCGGTGGAATGGCGAGCGATCGGATTCGCGCCAGAGTTTCTTCATCCTTGATGGCCCTACCGCCGCGCCCAATGTAAACAAATCCCCGGCCGCACCGTTTTCTGACGATTGCGGGACCATCGTCACGAACATGCCGGAGCCCAGCAACTTTTGCCGATTCGTAAGGGTCCGCCGAAAGTTCCACGCTGGGTTTTCGGTGTCCCGAAGGCATTCTACGGGATCACAAGCAATCATGCGGCCAAGAACTCAGATCTGCTGCAGATCGAGGAAAAGCGCCTCCGACATCTCGCCAAGCCGAAAGATAGCAAGGGCGGCTGAAAGTATCCGATCTCTCACCGCGAGCACTTTCTAACATGTGTATTCTATAGAACATAACGCCGGTTAGCCGTTCTCGCGCGCATCGTTCCCACCGCCGGCTTTGCGCAGCGGGCAGCTACTGCGGATTCCTTACCGCATCTTGACTGGAGTCCTGGCGCATTGTAAGTTGATTGAAAACGCGCAAATCCATTCCAATCGCGCAGTATAGCGCCAAATTTTAGAACTAGCGCCTTAGTAACGGGAGGTTTGGGGGTCAAATGCTAAGTTCATACTTCAGGCGCAGCTGTGTCTTTTTTTTCTGCACAGCCGTATTCTGTCTCTCTTCTACTTGCCTGGCACAGGAGTCGCATGGCACGATTACGGGCCGAATCACCGATCCGCAGAACGCGATGGTGCCTGGCGCCGCGGTAACAGTTACTAACGTAGCGACAAATGTCGCTGCTCATGCCACAACCAATGCAACTGGTTACTTCGAAGTGAGTTTTTTGCTTCCGGGTACTTATTCGGTTGCGGTGGAAGCGTCAGGGTTTAAGAAGCTGGTACGCGGCGGCGTCGTGCTGAATACAGGCGACAGGCTCGCGCTCAATCTTCAGCTTGATATCGGTCAAGCCAGCACGGTCGTTGCGGTAACTGCCGACGCGCCGCTACTTGACACGGCCAGCGCCGCTCAGGGTCGCGTGCTCAATTCCCGCGACATGGCGCAGTTGCCATATGGGACTATGAATCCTTTCCTCATGCAGGCCATGGCCGCCGGCGTGGTTTTTACCGGCAGTCTTCAGCCCGACAATAACCGCGCGCTCGACCATGCGGGTGCTTCGAATTACGCTTCGGGCGGCCTGGGTAAAGGCTCCAGCGAGTTTCTGATCGACGGCAATCCGGTAACCGGAACCAACGGGGGCCGGGCCGGCTTCATTCCGAATTCCGAAGCAGTAGATGAAATGCGCGTAGAGACTTCACCCTACGATTCATCTCTCGGCCACGCCATTGGCGCGCAGATCAGCGCGACTACCAAGAGCGGAACCAACACTCTGCACGGCGCGGCTTTCTGGCAATTCCAGCAGTTGCGCTGGAATGCGACGCCGCATTTCACGCGGTTAAATTACGAATCCGGCTTGAACAACGGGACCATCGCGCCGGGCACGGAGAAGCAGGCGTCCGGTCGAATCAGTCAGCCCGGATTTAGCGTGGGCGGGCCGGTCTATATTCCGAAAGTGATTGATGGCCGGAACAAGCTGTTCTTCTTCCTGACATATAGCAAGCTCACCAGCATCGCAGCGCCTACCAGCACTCCCATTTACACGGTGCCGACAGCAGCAGAACGAAATGGAGACTTTTCGGCGCTTTTGCAAGGCACGAAAAACCCGAGCCAGTATATCGTGTATGATCCTCGCTCGGCGATGATGGTGAACGGGCACGTGACCCGCACGGCATTCCCCAACAATATTCTGCCGGCTTCCATTCTGAATAACCCGGTTACCAAATTCTATTCGCAACTGTATCCGGAGCCCAATAACCCTCTCGGTCTGGTGCAGCCAGATGGGACCAACAATTTCTACGACGGCGGCCAACCGAACAACGATTGGTTTCCCGATTTTCTGAACCGCATCGACTACAACATCAGTCAGCGGCAGCGGCTGAGCGGGAAGTGGTATTACAATCACCGCCTCTCGGATCAATACGACTGGGCGCATAGCACGCCGCTGAGGGGCGTGATGTCGAACGGTCTGTACCGGCCGACCAGAGGCGGCAGCCTGGACTATACGTTCACGCTGAACTCCAACAGCGTTCTGGATCTGACGGCGAGTGTGTCGCAGTATTCGGAAGGCGATCAGAAACCGATTGACTACCAGTTCAACGCCGTCGCAGTGGGACTGCCGAGTTATATCGATGAAAAGGCAGGCAGCGCGGATGTTCTTCCGTGGATCAACATCTCCGGCATGGCCAATGCAGCATCCACCAGCTTTGTCGGCCAACCTGGGTTGAACCAGCGCGGTACGACTGAGCAACTGGCGGCAAAGATGGTTACCGTCCACGGCAATCACACCTTCAAGTACGGTTGGGAAGAGCGGCGGTATCATTACGCCAATGTGAATCCGCTGGGCAATACCACCGGCTATTACCAGTTCAACAACACTTACGATAAGCGCGCGGACAATACTCCTGGAAGCCAGACGACCAACACCGGTCTGGGATACGCATCGTTCCTGATGGGCTTGCCCTATTCGGTTCGCCTGGATACGAATGACGTACCGTATGTCAGCACGCCCTATCACGCGCTTTATTTCCAGGATGATTACCGCATCAACAGCCGGCTGCGCATCGGGTTCGGTCTGCGTTTCGAACGGGAAGGCGGTATCACCGAGCGCTTCAACCGCGGCTTGGCGGGCATGTACGACTTCGGTTATGTACCGCCCTACGCCTCGGCTGTGGAGGGCGCGTATGCGTCCATGCTCTCCAGTTCCAACAGCTCAGCCATCCAATTACTGCAACAGGCAATGCCCGCGAGCCAATTTAAGGTGGCCGGCGGTGTGACTTACCTGGGCCAGAAGTATGACAATCTGACGGCAGGCGCCACGCGCTTCCTTCCGAATCTCAGCGTGGTGTATCAAATTGACAGCAAGACCGTGCTGCGCGCCGGAACCGGCTGGTATGCCGACACGTTGAACGCCATGAGCACTCGTCCACAAACCAATGGCTATAACCAGGCGACCAGCACCACGATCAGCACCGATAACGGACTCACTTTCTGCTGCGGTGTGGGTGATGCGGCGAATCTGGGTTCGACGAACCCGATGATGGATCCATTCCCGGTTCTTTCAAACGGCTCGCGCTGGGTATTGCCGTTCGGTAATTCTCTTGGTTCGGATGTTCTGGACGCCCAAGGCTTCACGTACCGGCCACGCGACTATACGCCGAGCTGGGAGCAGCGATACAGCATCGGTATCCAGCGGGAAATCAAGAACAACAATGTGGTGGAAGTCTCCTACAACGGCGGTTATGCCTCGATTCCGTTCACGCAGAATCTGAGTTACCTGCCCGCGCAATACTGGAACTTCGCCGATAGCCGCAGTTCCACCGTTGATGCTGCCATGCAGGCTACGGTACCGAACCCGTTCCGGGCCGCACTGACTGCCGTGCAGTCATCGAACCCAACGCTCTACAACTACCTGAACACGATCTCGATGTTCAGAGCATCGACCTTGCAGGTGCAGCAACTGCTGCGCGCCTACCCCAATGCCGGTTTCAATCTCCAGGAGTCCGACGCCATGCGCGGAAAGGTGGTTGACAATGAAATCCGCGTCCAATACCAGAGGCGCATGTCACGCGGCCTTCAGACAAACGTGCAGTTTTCGCACATGTGGGGCCGGCAGCAATGGCTGCCTAATCAGTTCAGCGACACACCATCCTGGGAACTGAATCCGAACATTCGGCCCAATCGGCTGGTATGGAGCGCGGTGTGGGAGTTGCCCTTCGGCAAGAGCCGCCAGTTTCTCACACACGGGCCGCTCTCCCATGTGCTCGGCGGGTGGCAGTTGAGCTGGATCTACACTTACCAGACTGGTCCGCTGATCAGTTGGGGCAATCTGTTCTCCTATGGCAGCATTGACCAGATCGTTTCCGCCTTGAACCAGGACCAGACCCACTCGCAGAGCCTTCATATGTGGTACAACCCGGCGGCGGTCTGGACCGGCAGCGGCGCTCCTCCGTCTAACTTTGCAGGCTTCGAGGGCCGCTCCTCCGCTCAACCCAACACGTATCAGGCGCGCCTGTTCCCGCAGTATATCGATAGCCTGCGGGCTGACAGCATCCGCAACTGGGACACCAAGATTCTGCGGCGCTTCGGTATCCGCGAGCGGCTTGGACTGGTGGTGGCGCTGGATATGCTCAACATGACCAACCATACGCAGTTCGGAAATCCAAATATTTCGGTCACCAACTCGGCCTTCGGCTCGGTCAGCAGCCAGAGCAACTGGCCCCGCATCCTGCAGTTCAACGCGCGGATTGAATTCTGAGTCGCAGTTAGCTCCGCGGCTTCCAATTCGCTATTGTTACCAGCTTTCAGTGGTGCTTGCTTTCAAGCACCACTGAAAGGCTTTTCTGGTTTGGGCGGCGCCTTCGCAATACCTGCTTTAGGAGGTAAACGACAGCCTTTTTCGCAATCCACTCCGCAGCCCCTCATGGCGAACTCCCTTGACTACGATGAGTCCCGTATTGTAAGTTTAACCACAGCTATACCAACGGGAGTCTAGTTACAAGGAAATTTAGCTAAAGGGGCAATATGCAACGTTCGTGCTTCGCACGCCGCGGTGTATGGCTTGTTTGTGCCGCGGCCCTGTTTTCACACCTCTGTCTCGCTCAACAGTCCCGTGGCAGCATCACGGGCCGAATCACCGATCCGCAAAACGCGATGGTGCCCGGCGCTACCGTGACTATGACCAACACGGCGACTAACGTCGCAACGAAAGCTACAACCAACGCAACGGGTTATTTCGAAGCCAGTTTTTTGCTTCCTGGTACGTACTCAGTTTCCGTCGAAGCGGCCGGCTTTAAAAAGGTGGTGCGTGAGGGCGTCGTCCTGAACACAGGCGACAGGCTGGCGCTCAATCTCCAACTCGAGATCGGTCAAGCCAGCACCGTCGTCGCGGTAACTGCCGACGCGCCGTTGCTCGACACAGCCAGTGCCGCTCAGGGTCGCGTCCTCAATTCCCGGGACATGGCGCAGTTGCCGTATGGCACCATGAACCCGTTCCTGATGCAGGCCATGGCCGCTGGCATGATCTTTACAGGTAGTCTGCAGCCGGACAATAACCGTGCACTCGATCACGCAGGCGCTTCGAATTACGCCTCGGGCGGCTTAGGCAGTGGAACCGATGAGTTCCTGATCGACGGCAATCCTGTCACCGGAACCAACGGTGGACGCGCCGGTTTCATTCCCAATTCCGAAGCAGTGGACGAGATGCGCGTGGAGACGTCGCCTTACGATGCCTCACTCGGCCATGCCATCGGCGCTCAGATCAGCGCGACCACCAAGAGCGGAACCAATACCTTGCACGGCGCCGGCTTTTGGCAGTTCCAGCAGCTTCGCTGGAATGCCACACCGCATTTCACGCGCCTGAACTACGAATCCGGATTGGATAAAGGAACCATCGCGCCGGGTACGGAAAAACAATCCTCGGGCCGAATCAGCCAGCCGGGTTTCAGTGTGGGCGGGCCGGTTTATATTCCCAAAGTGATCGACGGCCGGAACAAGCTGTTCTTCTTCCTGACCTACAGCAAGCTGACGAGCATCGCGGCGCCTTCCAGCACTCCGATCTATACGGTTCCGACGGAGGCCGAACGGAATGGAGACTTCTCGGCATTGCTGAGCGGGACTACCAATCCAACGCAGTACATCGTGTACGATCCACGTTCGGCGATGCTGGTGAATGGGCACGTGACGCGCACGGCATTTCCCAACAACGTTCTTCCGCCGTCGATTCTGACTAACCCAATCACGAAATTCTATTCGCAGCTTTATCCGCTGCCGAACAATCCGGTAGGGCTAGTACAGCCGGACGGGACGAACAATTTCTATGACGGCGGCCAACCCAACAACGATTGGTTTCCCGATTTCCTGAACCGCATCGACTACAACATCAGCCAGCGGCAACGGCTGAGCGGGAAGTGGTATTTCAATCACCGCCTCTCGGATCAATACGACTGGGCGCACAGCACCCCGCTGAAGGGCGTCGAGTCGAATGGTTTGTACCGGCCGACGCGGGGTGGCAGTTTGGACTACACGTTCACGGTGAGCTCCAACAGCGTGTTGGATGTGATGGCGAGCATATCGCAGTATTCGGAGGGCGATCAGAAACCGATCGACTACCAGTTCAACGCCGCCGCAGTGGGACTACCGAGTTATATCGATGAGAAGGCGGGGAGCGCGGATGTTCTTCCGTGGATCAACATTGCCGGCGTGGCCAACGCGGCGTCGACGAGCTTCATCGGCCAGCCGGGCTTAAACCAGCGCGGCACGACCGAGCAACTGGCGGCGCATATGGTGACCATCCACGGCAATCACACCTTCAAGTACGGTTGGGAAGAACGCCGGTATCATTACGCCAATGTGAATCCGCTGGGCAATACCACCGGTTATTACCAGTTCAGCAACACGTACGATAAAGCTGCGGACAACACCGCAAGCAACCAGACGACGACCACCGGTCTGGGATACGCCGCTTTCCTGATGGGATTGCCGAATTCCATTTCGCTCGATACGAACGACGTACCGTATGTCAGCACGCCGTATCACGCGTTCTACTTCCAGGACGATTACCGGATCACCGACCGTTTGCGCATCGGGTTCGGTCTGCGTTTCGAACGCGAAGGCGGCACCACGGAGCGCTTCAACCGCGGCTTGGCTGGTGTCTACGATTTCGACTACGTGCCGCCCTATGCCGCAGCCGTGCAAGCAGCGTACGCGGCCACGCTGTCGAATCCCGCGAACGCCAACAACCCGGCGATCCAATTATTGCAACAGGCAATGCCCGCGAGCCAATTTAAGGTGGCCGGCGGTGTGACTTACCTGGGGCAGAAATATGACAACCTAACAGCCGGAACTACGCGCTTCCTTCCGAACTTCAGCCTGGTTTATCAGATCGACAGCAAAACCGTCCTGCGGGCCGGAACCGGCTGGTACGGCGACACATTCAATGCCATGAACACGCGGCCGGCGACGAATGGCTACAACCAACCGACCAACACGACGATCAGCTCGGACAATGGGCTGACCTTCTGCTGTGGAGTCGGCGCAGCGAGCAGCCTGGGTTCCACCAACCCGATGATGGATCCATTTCCAGTGATGGCAAACGGTTCTCGCTGGGTATTGCCTGCCGGCAATTCCCTTGGCTCTGATATTCTGGACGGCGCAGGTTTTACTTCCCGCCCGCGCGACTACAAGCCGACCTGGGAACAGCGATACAGCATCGGCATCCAGCGCGAAATCCATGGCAACAACGTAGTGGAGGTTTCCTATAACGGTGGCTATGCTTCGGTTCCGTTCACGCAGAATCTGAGCTACCTGCCGGCGCAATACTGGAACTTCGCCGATAGCCGCAGCTCCACCGTCGATACGACGATGCAGGCTACGGTTGCTAACCCGTTCACCGCAGCACTGGCCGCTGTCCAGACGTCGAATCCGACCCTGTACAACTACCTGAACACGATCTCGATGTTCAAGGCGACCACCTTGCAGGTTCAGCAGCTTCTCCGCGCTTACCCCAATGCGGGATTCAACCTGCAGCAGTACGACTCCACTCGCGGCAACGTCGTCGACAATGAAATCCGCGTGCAGTATGAAAAGCGGATGTCGAAGGGGCTCCAGACGAACGTGCAGTTCTCGCATATGTGGGGCCGGCAGCAATGGCTGCCCGACCAGTTCGACACCACTCCTTCATGGCAGCTCAACCCGAATATTCGGCCCAATCGGCTGGTATGGAGCGCGGTGTGGGAATTGCCCTTCGGCAAAGGCCGCCAGCTCCTCACGCACGGGCCGCTCTCGCACGTGTTGGGCGGGTGGCAATTGAGCTGGATCTATACCTACCAGACTGGTCCGCTGATCAATTGGGGGAATCTGTTCTACTACGGCAGCATCGACCAGATCGTATCCGCTTTGAATCAGGACCAGACCCACTCGCAGAACATTCACATGTGGTATAGTCCGGCGGCGGTCTGGACCGGCAGCGGCGCGCCTCCGTCTAACTTTGTAGGCTTCGAGGGCCGTTCCTCCGCTCAACCCAATACGTATCAGGCGCGCATTTTCCCGCAGTACATCGATAGCCTGCGGGCTGACAGCATTCGCAACTGGGACACCAAGGTGCTGCGCCGTTTCGGTATCCACGAACGGCTCGGACTGGTGGTGGCGCTGGACATGCTGAACATGACCAACCACACCCAGTTTTCAGCGCCGAGTACTTCGGTTACCAGCTCCGCCTTTGGCACGCTGACTGGCCAGAGCAACTGGCCGCGAATCCTGCAGTGCAACGTGCGCGTTGAGTTTTAACTCTCACGCTGGTTTCGGCGGTGCTCACTTTTGCGGTTTGAGCACCGCCTTACCTTTCCTTCCGCGTCGTCTCCGGTTTTGGGATCGAGTGTATCCCTGCATAGCAACTGTGCCCTTGTAAGCCACTCAAAATTCTCCCATCTCCTTGACTTTCATCCGCTTGGTCATTTATCCTAGCCCTTCGCTTCGGCCCTCCCAAGGCCGTTCTTGTATGGGGGAAAACTCGACCCGCCATCCCGAAACCGTGGAGCGGTTTCTGGATTCGACATTGGAGAGCGTGGATAGCGCCGAGGAGATTGCGGTCGGTCAGGCCCAAAGGGCCGGCTTGGACGAAGAGGACGTCATGAAGGTCGGCATGGCCGTGCGCGAATCCATGGTCAATGCCGTTGTGCATGGGAATCGCTACAGCGCGCACAAGAAGGTGCATCTTTCCGTTGTCAACAACACGACGCGGTTCACCGTCCGCATCGCGGATGAGGGCGAAGGCTTTGACTACGAGCACCTGCCGGACCCGCTGGCTCCCGAAAACCTGCTGGCCACCTCGGGACGCGGGATTTTCTTAATCCGGTCCTTCATGGATGAATTCCAAATCCGCCGTCTCGAGCCAGGCGGCACGGAAGTAACTTTGGTCAAGTACATGGTGTCTAAATAAATTCGTGCGGGCTTTTGTCAGGAGGCATATTCAGTGAGCGTAAAGTTGAACGTTCGGCAGGTGGGTGACGTGAGCGTAGTCGATGTAGCGGGGCGCATCACCTTGGGTGAGGGTTCGAGCGCGCTGCGCGATTCCTTGCGCGATCTGGTGAGCAAGGGGCACAAGAAGATCCTGCTCAATCTCGGCGAGGTCTCTTACATCGATAGTTCCGGTATCGGCGAACTCGTTTCCGGTTTCACGTCCGTAACCAACAACGGCGGGCAGTTGAAGCTGCTCAACCTCACCAAGCGGGTGAAAGATCTGCTGCAAATCACCAAGCTCTACACCGTCTTTGATGTTCATGAAGACGAAGCGGCCGCCATTCGCAGTTTCTCGTAGTGCGCTCGCGGCCCGCGTTCGCGTGGGCCGCCTCCCTCATATTTCTATTTTGGCTGGCTTGCGGCTATCCGCCGCCGACGAATTGCACGATTTCGATTTCGGCGCCCGCCTCCAGCACCGTCTGCTCCCATGCCGACTGTTTGACGATCCGGCGATTGAGTTCGACGGCCACGCGCTCCGGCACAATTCCCAATTGCCCGAGCAGTCCGAGCACCGTCTGGCCCTCATTTGTGATCTGCGGCTCGCCATTGATGACGATTGCGATGGACATCGCTGGTTGACACCCCTGTTTTCAAACTATTATAGTCAGATTTGACCCTCTTCATCTCGCATACCCATGCCTAAGTCATACACGGAACTGTATTTCCCTGTCCTGGTGCAGGCTTTGCTTGCGATGGCGCTCGCAGGCGGCCTGCTCACCGTCTCTTTCCTGCTGGGAAAGCGCGTTCGCAACAAGATCAAGGAGACGCCCTATGAGTGCGGCATCGCTCCTACTGGCGATGCGCGCCGCCGTTTCAGCGTCAAATTTTACCTGGTGGGAATGCTCTTCATCCTCTTCGATATCGAAGCAATTTTTCTTTATCCGTGGGCAGTGGTTTACCGCGAGCTGAAGTGGTTCGCGTTTATTGAAATGCTGGTCTTCGTGATTCTGATTCTTGCCGGATTCTTTTACATCTGGAAAAAAGGAGCCCTGGACTGGGCGGAACCGGATCACTCCAGCCGGAAGCAGTAAGACTCGAAATGCTACCCGACAATTTGCGAGAATATGCCGTGGCCGCGGCCATCGATGCGTTCGATGCCGAAGCGTTGACCGGCGGCAAATCCTACCGTGGGGAGTGGACGCTCGAAATCGCGCCCGCGAAAATCGTCAGCGTCACGGGCTTCCTGAAGTACGATCAAAAGTTCATCCGCCTCAGTTCGGTGACCGCGGTCGATCATTATCCCAGTGAGCCCCGATTCGAAGTGGTCTACCATCTGCATTCGATCGAGCGCAATGAACGTGTGCGTCTGAAGTGCCGCTTGCCGGGCGAAGATCCCGTAATCGAATCGGTCACCTCCGTGTGGCGTTCCGCCAACTGGTATGAGCGGGAAGTATTCGACCTGTTTGGAATCCGGTTCCTCAATCATCCCGATCTGCGGCGCATCATGATGCCCGACGACTGGGAGGGGCATCCTCTGCGCAAGGATTACCCGATCACCGGATACAGGATTTAAGTCATGAGGGAAACGGAAGTGCCAGAGCAAATCGTCGCGGGCGTGGATGAGGAAGTTTCGGCCTCTTCGCCGCGCACCATGGTGCTCAACATGGGCCCGCAGCACCCCTCCACGCACGGGGTTCTGCGCCTGCTGATGGAACTCGATGGCGAGATCATCCGCAAGTGCCAACCCGATATCGGCTACCTGCACACCGGTATTGAGAAGGAGTGCGAGGTCAAGACCTACCAGCAGGCCGTCACACTGACGGACCGCGTGGATTACCTGGCCCCGCTTTCGAACAATCTCTGTTATTGCCTGGCCATTGAGAAACTGCTCGGCCTGGAGATTCCGCCGCAGGCGCAGTGGATGCGCGTCATGCTCACCGAGTTCACGCGCTTGAACAGCCACCTGGTGTGGCTCGGCACGCACGCCATCGATATCGGCGCCATGAGCGTGTTTCTCTACTGCTTCCGCGAACGCGAAGACATCCTGCGCATCTTTGAAATGTTCTCCGGCCAGCGCATGATGACCAGCTATTTCCGGGTAGGCGGCCTGGCCCTGGAACCACCGCGCGGCTGGTATCAGCGCGTGAGGAAGTTTATCGACGTCTTTCCCAGCCGCGTCGACGAATACGAGAATCTGCTCACCAAGAATCAGATCTGGATCGGCCGCACTCGCGGCGTGGGCTACATCTCGCTCGAAGACATGCTCGACCTGGGCATCACCGGTCCCATGCTGCGGGCCGCCGGCCTGAAGATCGATACGCGCAAAGATCAACCGTACTCCAGTTACGAGAAGTTCGATTTCGAAGTGCCGACTCGCACCGAAAACGATGTCTATGCGCGCTATCAGGTTCGCATCGAAGAGATGCGCCAGAGCGCCCGTATCATCCGGCAGGCTATGGAAGGAATGCCGTCCGGCCCCTGGAAGGCCGAGGACCAGCACGTGGTTTTGCCTGACCGGGAAAAGATGAAAACGCAAATGGAGGCCCTGATCTACCATTTCAAGATCGTGACTGAGGGCTTCCGTGTGCCCGAAGGTGAGGTTTACCAAGTGATTGAATCACCGCGCGGGGAGCTGGGTTACTACGTCGTCAGCGACGGCACTACGCATCCTTACCGTGTGCACATGCGGACGCCCAGCTTCGGCAATCTGCAAGCCGTGCCAAGGATGGTGGAAGGGATTTTGATTGCGGATGTGATCGCTTCCATCGGCAGCATGGACTTCGTTCTGGGTGACACGGACCGCTGAGCCATCCGCTATTTCCATGACATTTTCACCACAATTGGAAACCAGGTTTGAAAAACTGCTGAAGAGCTACCCACCCGGACGCCAGCGCTCGGCCATGATCCCAATGCTGCTCTATGCGCAGGATGAACTGGGCTCCATTTCCGACGAGTTGATCGAGGAAGTGGCCCGCCGCGTGGGAGTGACGCCGCTGCAGGTCAACGAGGTGTTGAGCTACTACTCCATGCTGCACCGCAAGCCGCTGGGGAAGTATCACGTTCAAATTTGCACCAACATCAGTTGTCTGCTCTGGGACGGCGACAAACTCTGGGAACATGCCTGCGAAAAGCTCGGAATCGGCCACAAGGAAGTGACGGCCGACGGCGAGATCTCGCTCGAAGAGGTGGAGTGCATCGGGGCCTGCTCCTGGGCGCCGGCGATCCAGGTGAACTACGATTTTCACCACTTCGTTACGCCGGAGAAGCTGGACCAGCTCCTGGACAGCCTGAGGAAGAAGCAATAGACCATGCTGTATAACGAACCCAGTCCGCTCGAGACCCGGGTACTGACGTGCCGCTTCGGCCTGCCCGATTCGGAATCGATCGATACCTACCTGGCGAACCAGGGTTATCAGGCGTTCTTGAAAGCCGCCAAGATGACCCCGGAGCAGATCATCGAGGAGGTGAAGGTCTCCAATCTTCGCGGCCGTGGCGGCGCGGGCTTTCCCACGGGAATGAAGTGGAGCTTCGTTCCGCGCAAATCCCCCAAGCCGAAGTACATCGTAGTGAACGGTGATGAAAGCGAACCGGGCACGTGCAAAGATCGCGTGCTGATTGAAAACGATCCGCACCAGTTGATCGAAGGCATTCTCATCGCTGGTCTGGCGGTGGATGCGCACGCGGGCTATGTCTACATTCGCGGTGAATATCGCTACCTGATCGAGGTGATGGATAAGGCCATCGCCGAAGCATACACTCGCGGCTGGCTCGGCAAGAATATCCAGGGCACGGGTTTCGATTTCGATCTCTATACGCACACGGGCGCCGGCGCCTATGAATGCGGCGAGGAATCGGCGCTGCTCGAATCGCTCGAAGGCAAGCGCGGCATCCCGCGCATCCGTCCGCCGTTTCCCGCAGTAGTCGGCGCGTTCCAGAGTCCCACCGTCTTAAATAACGTGGAAACGTTCTGCGCCGTGCCGCCCATCATTCGCGATGGCGGAGCAGCTTTTGCCGCATTGGGTGTTCCCAAAGCCGGGGGCACTAAGTTGACCTGCCTCACTGGCCACGTCAACAAACCCGGCGTTTACGAATTGCCGCTTGGTTTCCCGGTAGACCGGATGATCGAGGAAGTCGGCGGCGGCATCCGCAACGGGAAAAAGTTGAAGGCATTCATCCCCGGCGGCTCGAGCTGCCCCATCCTGACCGCCAAGGAGTGCGAGGGTCTCACCATGGATTACGATGCCATGGCCGCCAAGAAGAGCATGCTGGGTTCGGGCGGCGTGGTCATCATGGATGAGGATACCTGCATGGTGAAAGCCGCGCTGCGCATCATGCGGTTTTACGCCCACGAGAGCTGCGGTTGGTGCATTCCCTGCCGCGAAGGCACCACCTGGCTGCGCAAGCTGTTGGTGCGGTTCCATGAGGGCGGGGGCACGCGCACCGATATCGACCTCATCGGCGATGTCGCCAGGAACATGCTGGGCCGGACCTTCTGCCCGCTAGGCGATGCGGCAGCGCTGCCGACCGTCTCGATTGTCGAAAAATTCCGGGAAGAGTTCGAAGACCACCTGAATGGCAAGCCCTGCCCGTATGAGAACGCGCGGCACATGGTGATGGTGTAAATGGCTGATCAAGTCAAGCTCACAATCGACGGCCGGGAAGTGCAGGTCCCCGCCGGAACGCTGCTCATCGATGCCGCCAAGCGAGCCGGCATCGAAGTGCCGGCCTTCTGCTATTACGAAGGCCTCACCCTGCAAGCGGCCTGCCGCATGTGCCTGGTGGAAGTGGAAAAGATGCCGAAGCTGATGGCTTCGTGCACGCTGCCCGTGGCCGAAGGCATGGTGGTGAAGACGGAAACGCCGCAGGTTGCGCAAGCCCGCAAGTACATGCTGGAGTACTTGCTCACCAACCACCCGCTCGATTGTCCGGTGTGTGATAAAGGCGGCGAGTGCGAACTCCAGGACATGACGTTCCGCTACGGCGTGGGCGAGAGCCGCTTCACCGAAAACAAAGTCCACACGCCCGAGAAGCAATTCTCCCCCGTAGTATTTTTCGATGCGCCGCGCTGCATTCTGTGCTTCCGCTGCGTGCGCATCTGTAATGAAGGCATGGGCGTGAACGCGCTCGGTGTGATCAACCGCGGCGTCGTTTCCGAGATTGCGCCGAATCAGGGCGACCACCTGGAATGCGACGAGTGCGGCTCCTGCATTGATATCTGCCCGGTGGGCGCGCTCACCAGCGGCGCCTATCGCTACCAGACGCGGCCCTGGGAAATGACTCACGCCGGCACCATTTGCACTCACTGTTCGGATGGCTGCAAAACTACTCTCGGCGTGCGCAACGATCGCATCATCCGCGGCAATAACCGCGACCGCTCGGGCATCAACGGCGAGTTCCTTTGCATCAAGGGCCGCTACGGATTCGATTTCTACGAGCATCCCGACCGTTTGCAGGCTCCTCTGGTCCGCATCAACGGCAAGCTCGAAGAAGTCTCCTGGGCACAGGCGCTCGAGGCTGTGAGCCGGAAGTTCAATCAGGCGCTCGCCGATGGCGAGAGCTTCGGCGTCATCGGCTCCAACCGCACCACCAATGAAGAGAATTTCTATTTGCAGAAGTTCGCGCGCGAAGTGCTGCACACTAACAACATCGACCATCACCGCACCGGCGACGTAGTCACACTGATCGATGCGCTGAGCGGCCGTGAGGCCCAACTCGCCACTGTGGCCGATCTCTATGAGCGCAAGGCGATCCTCGTGTTGGGTGCGGATCTCGCGCTTGAACATCCGCTGCTCTCCTTCCAGGTGCGTGCCAATTACCGGCATCACCAAGCCCGGATTTACACGGTGGCTCCTTCGGTCGTGCGCGAGAGCAATTACTCGGTGGCCAGCATCCGCGTCGGGGCGGGTTCCGAAGATGCCGACCCTTCGCGCTTCGCGCATCCGCGCGGCACAGCCACGCCGGCCGATTACTTTGGCGCGCTCGAATCGCTGCGTGATCGTCTGAAGGCCGAGCCTGAACTGGTGGTTCTGTTTGACGACTCGTTCAAGGGGAACGACGTTCGCAAGCTGGTCGAATTCGGCGAATCACTCGGCATCCCCGTAAAATACATCGCGCTAGTCGACTACTCGAACTCCCGTGGCGCGATCGATATGGGCGTGACGCCCGAGCTGCTGCCCGGCTTCAAACCCACAGGCCGAGACGGTATGCGCGTCCATGAAATGATCGAAGCCGATCTCGGTGTGTTATGGGTGGTGGGAGCCAATCCGCTGAAGGGCAATGGCGGTGATCCCGCGGTCAGCAAGGCGGGCTTCCTGGTGGTGCAGGATCTCTACCTCACCGAGACCGCGCGTCAGGCCGATGTGGTTCTGCCGGCCGCATGCGCCTATGAAAAGAACGGCACCGTCACCAATGTAACCGGCGAAGTGCAGAAGCTGCGGCGCGCCGTGCAGACCATGGGCGCGAAACCGGACCTCGAAATCATGGGTTTCATCGCACGGGAAATGGGAGTCGCTGCGGCGCTAGGTCCTTGGGTTCCGGACGTAGTGCTGGCCGAGATCCGCAAGACGGTTCGCGGCTATGATGTGCCGGAACCGGTGATTTCGACGGGTGGGGCCGCGCAAACTATGCCCGTCAATGG
The DNA here is from genome assembly GCA_035550475.1 of Bryobacteraceae bacterium. Lineage (GTDB taxonomy): Bacteria > Acidobacteriota > Terriglobia > Bryobacterales > Bryobacteraceae > DASZPB01. Next base: position 56,914 of record DASZPB010000065.1, read on the forward strand.
CCGTGTCCCGGTCGAAAACCGGCCCGATCTCGTTTACTCCGACCACAATGGTTTGTTCGCGTCCGGAACCCTCGGGCGTTATTCTGAAGTACTGAACTCCGTCTTGGAAAGTCGCTTGAGCCGCTAAATGGATTCGTTTATCGTCATCAGCCTGATCAAGGTCTTTGTGGTTTTTGCGGTCCTGATGACCACGCTGGCCTACTTGCAGTGGGTGGAGCGCAAAGTCATTGCGCATATTCAGGTGCGCCCCGGGCCCTACCGCGTGGGCCCGCATGGCCTGCTGCAACCCCTGGCCGATGTTATCAAACTCATCACCAAAGAAGATCTGGTGCCGCCTTACGTCAACAAGACGTTTTATCTGGGGGCGCCGTTCATCGCCATCACCATGGCACTGCTCTCTATCGCCGTGATTCCCTTCGGCCCCACCATCACTGTGGCCGGGCACGAGACGTGGATGCAGTTGACCGACCTCAACATCGGCGTGCTGTTCGTGCTGGCGGTCTCCTCCATGGGTGTCTACGGTATCGCGCTCGCCGGGTGGGCTTCCAACAACAAGTATGCGCTGCTCGGAGCGCTGCGCAGCTCCGCGCAGATGATCAGCTATGAGCTGCCCATGTCGCTCGCTATCGCCGCGCCGCTGCTGATTTCCAATACTCTCAGCCTGCGCGAGCTTGTAGGCGCGCAGAGCGGCAGCATTCTGAACTGGAATATCCTGCATGGGCCTTTCCCGCAGATCTTCAGCTTCCTCATCTTCCTGATTGCCGCGTTCGCGGAGACCAATCGCGTGCCGTTCGATCTGCCGGAAGCTGAAAATGAGCTGGTCGCCGGATTCCACACCGAGTACAGCAGCATGAAATTCGCCTCATTCTTCATGGCAGAGTACGCCAACATGATCACGGTGTGCTCCATGGCTACGCTGTTGTTCCTGGGTGGATGGGTGGCGCCATGGCCCGCGCGCTATGGGTCAAGTCTGGTTCCCGTGGTGATTTTCGCAATTGCCGGGATCGTCGCTCTTTATCACGGCATGAACCCGGCTCGGCGCATGGATAAGTACACGCTGCCTGCATTCGGCATCATCTTTCTGATTGTGGCGGCAGTCTTCCTGCTGCCCATCGTGCAATCCTGGCTGCTGCCGCTATTCTGGTTTTGCGCCAAGACCGGCGGCTTGCTGTTCGTGTTCATCTGGATTCGCGGCACTCTGCCGCGGTTCCGTTACGACCAACTCATGGGCTTCACCTGGAAGTTCCTTTTCCCTGTCGCGATGTTGAATCTGCTCGTGACCGGTCTGTTGGTGGCTTGGTTCTCCTGAAATGGATGTAATTCTCTTCCTGGTTTTTGCGATCATCGCGGTGGTTTGCGCGATCAACGTAGTGGTGCAGACGCACCCCATTTCCAGCGCGATTTCGCTGATCGGCGTCATGGGCTCGCTAGCGGTGCTCTATCTGTTGCTGGGCGCGGAGTTCATTGCAGCCGCGCAAGTCATCGTGTATGCCGGCGCCGTCATGGTGCTGTTTATCTTTGTCATCATGCTGCTGAATGCGGGCGAGGAAACCCGCCACGGCCGTTCGATCATGGTGCAGTTGTTGGGCGTGCCGCTACTGATCGGGCTCCTGGGCTTGCTCGCCTACTTTGTGCAGCGCCTCTTCCCGCGGTCTGACTCGGTGCACTTCGGTGGATTCACTGGCGGCACGGCGCTCGCGATCGGCCGGGCGCTGTTCACTACCTACCTGCTGCAGTTTGAAGTGACCTCGATCCTGATCTTAATCGCCATCGTGGGCGCCATTGTTCTGGCGCGAAAGGAACTGGATTAAGTATGACAGGCGTTCCCATCTCGTGGTTTCTCACCTTGAGCGCGGTCCTGTTCGCGCTGGGAGTGGCCGGGTTTGTTTTCCGGCGGAACATTATCACCGTCTTCATGTCGATCGAGTTGATGCTCAATGCGGTGAACCTGAGCTTCATTACCTTTTCCTACCAGCTCAAGCAGGTCGACGGCCACATCTTCACCTTTGTGGTGATGGTGGTCGCGGCGGCGGAAGCGGCTGTGGGGCTGGCGATCATTCTGACGATTTTCAAAAACCGGGCAACCCTGAACATCGATCAAATCGATTCGATGAAAAACTGAGACATCAGCATTGCGGATTCAAAAAGATTAGATGCAACTCTGGCTTATACCTTTACTTCCGCTCGCGGGTTTTTTGATCAACGGCATCTTTGGCCGGAAACTGCCGAAGAGCGTCATCAATGCCGTGGCGGTCGGCAGCGTGGTGCTGTCGTTTCTCTGGGTGCTGAAGACGCTCAGCGGACTGGGCGCGCTCGATGCTGCCTACACCGAGCACTATTTCACCTGGATCCAGAGCGGCTCGTTTCACGTGGGCTGCGATTTTTCGGTGGACCGTCTCACGGCGGTCATGCTGCTGGTGGTCACCGGCGTGGGGTCGTTGATTCACCTCTACTCGATCGGCTACATGGCGCACGAAGGCGGCTACTACCGCTTCTTCGCCTACATGAACCTGTTCATGTTCTTCATGCTGACCCTGGTGCTGGCCGCCAACTATCTGGTGCTCTTCGTGGGTTGGGAAGGTGTCGGCCTGTGCAGCTACCTGCTGATCGGATTCTACTTCGATAAAAAGTTCGCCACCGACGCCGGCAACAAAGCATTCATCGTCAACCGAATCGGTGATTTCGGTTTCGCGCTGGCCATGTTCTACATCGTGAAGACCTTCGGTTCGCTCGACTTCGCGACGGTCTTCAGCCATGCCTCGGGCGCATCCCAAGGCGTCCTCACCGCCATCGGCCTGCTGCTTCTGCTCGGCGCCTGCGGTAAATCCGCGCAGCTTCCACTCTACGTTTGGCTGCCGGACGCGATGGCCGGTCCCACACCGGTCTCCGCTCTGATCCACGCCGCGACCATGGTCACGGCCGGCGTCTATATGACCGCCCGCTCCTGGCAGATCTACACGCACGCGCCGGCGGCGATGGAAGCGATTGCCATCATCGGAATTCTCACCGCCTTCTTCGCCGCTACGATCGGCCTGGCGCAGAACGATATCAAGAAGGTCTTCGCCTACTCCACGGTTTCCCAGCTCGGCTACATGTTCGTGGGCGTTGGCTGCGGCGCGTTTTCAGCCGGCATTTATCACCTGGTGACGCACGCTTTCTTCAAGGCGCTGCTTTTCCTTGGCTCCGGCAGCGTCATTCACGCACTCGCGGGCGAGCAGGACATGCGCCACATGGGCGGTATGTGGAAGAAAATCCCGTGGACCTTCTGGACCATGATGGCCGCGGCCATCGCCATCTCCGGCATTCCGCCCTTCTCCGGTTTCTACAGCAAAGATGCCATCCTCGTAGCCGCTCACCAGCACGAGCCCTGGATGTATTGGCTCGGCACCATCACCGCCGGGATGACGGCTTTCTACGTCTTCCGCGCCATGTTCATGACGTTCCTCGGCGATTACCGCGGCCATGAGCATCCGCACGAATCACCCGGCATCATGCTGGCGCCGCTCGTGATTCTGGCTGCGTTGTCCGTGTTAGGCGGCATTCTTTTCAAGGTTCCCGATTTCCTCGCTCCGCTCTTCCCCGCAATGGAGGAAGCACGCGACTTCAGCCTGGTGATTATCTCCAGTTCCGCGGGCGTCATCGGCATTGCTCTGGCGTACGTGATGTATGTTTTGAAGCCCGGCATGGCCGACTCGGTGGCTTCCAGTTTCAAAGGTCTCTACACGCTGATCTACAACAAGTACTTCGTCGACGAAATCTATGACGCCGCCGTGGTTCAGCCTGTGATCAATGGCTCACGAACCGTGCTCTGGAAAGGGATCGATGTAGGCGTAGTCGATGGCATGGTGAACGGCGCCGGCTCACAGGCCCGCGCAATCGGTAGTGTGCTCCGGCTGCTGCAATCAGGCAACATTCGCAGCTACGCCACATGGACGCTGTTCGGTGCGGTCGTGCTCATCGCCGCGATGGGCGTCGTGGGAGGCCTCCGATGAACCCGCTGCTTCTGGTTCTGGCGCTTCCGCTGGCCGGCTTCCTCATTGCGCTGCTGATTCCCCGCTCATCGCCGCAAGGCAGCCGCATATGGGCGCTCGTGCTTTCACTCGCCACGTTTGTGGTGTCGCTCGCTCTGCCGGTGCTGTTCCAGCGCGGCATTGCCGGAGAGCAGTTCCTGCTTGATGTTCCGTGGATTCGCTCGCCGGAGATTCGCTTCCACATCGCCATCGATGGCCTGAGCCTGTGGCTGGTCGTTCTCTCAACCTTCCTCACGCCACTCTGCGTGCTCATTTCCTGGCGCGCCGTGCAGAATCGAGCCAAGGAGTTTTACGCCTTCCTGCTGCTGCTCGAATTCGGCCTCGTAGGCGTATTCATGGCGCAGGATCTGTTTTTGTTTTACGTGTTTTGGGAAGTATCCCTGGTGCCCATGTATTTCCTGGTCGGCATCTGGGGCCACGAACGCCGCATCTATGCCGCCGTCAAGTTTTTCCTCTACACCATGGCCGGCTCGGTGCTCATGCTGACTGCGATTATCTACATCTACAATCGCGCCGGCACGTTCAGCTATCCCGAACTCCTCGACATGCTGGTAGGCGGCAAGCTGATGTTCAGCGGCAAAGAGCAATTGCTTCTCTTCCTGGCATTCTTTGTCGCATTCGCCATTAAGGTGCCGATTTTCCCGCTGCATACCTGGCTGCCCGACGCCCACGTGGAGGCCCCCACGGCCGGTTCGGTGATGCTGGCCTCCGTCATGCTCAAGATGGGCGCCTACGGAATTCTGCACTTCTGCCTGCCGCTATTTCCCACCGCATCACGGGCGTGCGCGCCGTGGATTGTCACACTCGCCATCATCGGAATCATTTACGGTGCTCTGGTGGCCATGGTGCAGCCGAATATGAAGAAGCTGGTGGCATACTCTTCGGTGAGCCACCTGGGCTTCGTCGTGCTGGGCATCTTTTCCTTCACGCAGCTCGGCTTCGATGGCGCTGTCTACCAGATGCTGAATCACGGTATCTCGACCGGCGCACTCTTCGTGCTGGTCGGAATCCTATACGAACGCCGGCACTCTCTCGAGATTGCGGATTACGGGGGCGTTGCGACCGCCGCGCCGTGGCTTTCGACCGCGTTTCTCATCACCACGCTCGCGAGTATCGGGCTGCCATTGCTGAACAACTTCGTGGGTGAGTTCCTCGTGCTGCAGGGCGCCGCCCTCGCCAATTACAAGTGGGCGATCTACGCCGCCATCGGCGTGATTCTTTCTGCCTGCTACATGCTCTGGCTATACCAGCGCGTCTTTTTCGGGGAAGTGACGGAAGAGATTCGGTCGCATCTGCCGGACCTTCATCCACGTGAGTGGGCAGTGATCGTGCCACTCGTCGTGATGATGGTCTGGATGGGCGTCTACCCGCAGTCATTCCTTCCGAAGGTGGGCCAGACCACCGCTCACATTCTGGAGCAGACTCAAGTCAACGTGCCATTCCGGGTACAGGTACCGAGCCAGGTGGGGCAAATCCAAACCCCGCATGCGGAGGCCGCCAATGCCCGTTAGTCTCATGCCGAACACCGCAGACATCCTCCGCCTCCTTCCCGAAATCATCTTAACGGTGATGGGGACTTTCCTCATGGTGCTTGATGCGCTGCTGCAACGGCGCAATTCGAAAGCCTTCGGGAATCTGAGCCTGCTGACGCTGGTGGCGGCCCTCGCTGCGTCGGTCTATGCCTATACATTGGCCGGTCCGGCTTTCGGCGGCATGTTGGTTGTGGATGGCTTCGCTACGTTTTTCCGCGTGCTGGTGATCATAACCGGCATCCTCACGGTTCTCCCGTCTTACGGTTTTCTGGCGCGCCAGAATGCCGAAACGAGTGAGTTCCACACCCTGCTGCTGTTTTCCATCGCCGGACAGTGCCTGATGGTGGCGGCCAATGAATTGATCATGGTTTTCATCGGCCTGGAGATTTCCTCGATCGCCAGCTACGTACTGGCCGGGTATCTCCGCGATGATAAGCGCGCCAACGAGTCCTCGCTGAAATATTTCCTCCTGGGTTCTTTCGCCACCGCCTTCTTCCTGTATGGCGTCGCTCTGATTTACGGGTCCACCGGCACGATATCGCTCACCGCCATTCGTGGCGTGCTCTCCGGACCAAGTGCCCCGTCACCGGTCTTCATCGGCGTAGCCGCGGCATTGATCTCCGTCGGCCTTGGTTTCAAAGTTTCGGCCGCGCCGTTTCAGATCTGGGCACCGGACGTTTATCAGGGCGCGCCGAGTCCGGTAGCGGCATTCCTCTCCGCCGGACCGAAGGCCGCTGCGTTTGCCGTGTTCCTGCGCATCTTTATGACCGCTTTGGGTCCGGTTGGCGGCGGTTGGGAACCGTTAGTTTGGATGTCTGCCATGGCCTCCATGGTGATCGGGAACTTCGCCGCGCTGCTCCAGCAGAACGTCAAACGCATGTTGGCGTATAGCTCGATTGCGCATGCAGGTTACGTGTTGGTGGCGCTCACTGCCCGTTCCAGCATCGGAACGGCCGCTGCCATGTTCTACCTGGCCGCCTATACCTTCATGAACGTCGGCGCGTTCGCGGTGGTCAGTTATCTATCCGGGAAAGGCGAACGCTACCAGAACATTGAAGACTTCGCTGGACTCGGGCAGAAGCAGCCCTTCACGGCGGCCATGCTATCCATCTTCCTGCTGTCGTTGATCGGCGTCCCGCTCACCGGGGGATTCTTCGGTAAGTTCTACATCTTTAAAGCCGCGCTCGAATCACATTTGGTCTGGCTTACGGTGCTGGGCCTGCTCACCACGGCCGCGGCGGCATACTACTACTTACGCCTGCTGGTGATGATGTACATGCATGAGCCAGGTGACGCCGCCAATTACGCCGAGGCGCCTTCGCTCAGCATGCGCTTCGCGCTGGTGCTTCCCGCTATCGCCACGCTCTTCCTGGGGATCTTTCCTACCTGGGTGCTTGATTTTGCCGGCAAGTCGTCGACCCTGTTAAAGTAATCCGCCGCGTAATATCCTGATTTAGACATGCGCAATCTGCACCGCTCGCTCGCGGTCGCGCCAACACTGCCGTCACCAAGCCACGACTGCAACGGAGCGGTCAGAACTTCCTTTAAGCGAACTTCCAACTCAGGGCACCAGCCCTAGCCGCAACTGTTGTGCACTATAGGCGCAGTCAGGAAAGGAAAGCTGACGCCCTCCCGCGCAGACCGGCGGTCGCCGATCCATTTTTCGGCTACCGTACTATCAGGCTATGCTTCGAATTGGAGGGACTGTCAGGACCGCTGGCTGAAGTTGTGAATTCGGCCCGAACTGAAGACCTTCACGGTAGAGTGAGACCTCTTCGATTCCAGCCACCGCCGGCTCTTCCATGCCGCATAGAACAGCAGGCCAGTCAGGCACAGCATCCCCGTCTGCGGTTCAGGCACCGGCGCACTGGAATCGAGCATGACCGCGCTGTGCATGGCGCCCACGCTCATCAATCCGCCGGTAAGGCTGACGTTCAAATCCTGCTGGAGCGTGTAGGGAAGCAGGCCCACCGTCGTTTCGCCACCCAGATTTCGCAGCACGAGCTTCGCCGCGGAATCGGCGAATAACTGCTGGGATAACTCTGGAGATATGTCCAGTCCAGCGCTCAACGTCGCAACGGTTCCGCTGTAACTCGAGCCGTAAAATTGCCCCGGCGCAAATGTCAACGGAGAATCAAACCACTTCGACACGGAACCATCGGCGGATTCCAGTTCCGCGGCGAATTGCGCCGAAGGGTCGAGTACGCCCGAGACAAAGACGAATCCGACATAAGTTGGATATAATGGTGCGCCATACAACTGCGCGTTGGTGCAGTAATTCGAGCTTCCAAATTGAAATTGCAGCGAATCGCCAGTCTCCAGCGTAGCCGTGTTGGCCGTTGACACGTCAATCGTGCTCGCGTGAAGCGCCGCTAACATCGAGACTCCGAGGATGACGCATCGGTTTACTGCCACCTTCTGATTCTAAGACGCTCCCATCCGTCGCGCATAGGGAATAAAGTACTAGGGCGTGTTCACACTAATAAAACAATTAGGTAGTAAAATGTTTGTAGCATGGAGATTACCGAAGAGCAGTACGTGCGCATCAAACATAGCCTGCCGGTACAGCGCGGCAACGTCAGTCTGACTAACCTCCAGGTGCT
>DASZPB010000066.1:0-90937 GCA_035550475.1 Bryobacteraceae bacterium
CGTGCGGCGAGCGTTGCCGCGCTGGGTGACGTGATGCGGTACATCCGCCGCCACCACGCGGGCCAAACGAGCCATAATCGAGAGGTGTATGAGAGGTGGAGAAAATCTCGAAAACGTTCCGTCTGTCCCCGGTTTTCCCCCGGTTTTCCCCTATTGGTGAGTCGGCTTTGAACTTTAGCGCGACAATATACCTCCTATGGGATCCCGCGCTGCCCAGCGGTTGCAACCCTGCCGACAAGGTGGGTGACAATGCTGCAACACCAAGCTCGTGTACGGGATCTATCCCGGTGCCTCTCGGAAGGATCGATTGGGGTTTTAGCGCAAGTGCTGTCAACACACTCGATCCGAACCTACCTGCCACATCCAACGGGACCGGCTGGATTATGGAGCCGTGCGGCGGACCGAGCCCCACGGCGTACTCGCCGACAGCGGCTCATCCCACGTGGCCATGATCGGTTGGGATTGAAGAAGGACGCGGTCGAAGGGATATGTATGACACTCGAACGAAAACTCGCAGCAATCGCAATGTTGATCGCTTTCCCCGGACTTGGCCTGACCCAGGACGAAGCCCGCTCGAAGCCATCAGTTTCAGTTGCTCTCAGCGCGCGCCCAACCCAAGTCAAGCTGGGAGGACCAGCTCCCGTAAAACTCACTATGACCAACACGTCGGACCACGATCTTCACTTGAGCGTGATGTACGTGATGTGCCCGCCCCTGATAAATGCGTACGTGACGGTGCGCCAAATGCAGGTCCAACTCTATGATGACGAGGGAAACCCCGTGCCGTTGACCGTATACGGCACAGTAGTCCAGGGCCGAAGTGGCGCGGAACGGGAACCGGCTAGTGGGAAACGGGAACGAGGGATTGGATGCGGGGGGCACGGCCAGTTAGCGATTTTGAAACCCGGCGAGAGCCGTACTGAAGAAGCAGACCTCAGCAAAGAATTCGATATCAAGAAACCCGGAACGTACACACTCCGTGCACAGAAGCTGGACAACGAAAACAAAGCTGTGGTCAAATCCGGAGCGGTGAGTGTCACATTCACTGCGGCACAGTGATCAGGCCCAGCGAAGCGGGTCAGCCTGAGAGTGTGAAACCTGGGGGCGAAATGGGGCGAAATGGGTCCGCCTGAACTGCGCGATTTTCATTAAGTTCAACTGAATAGCGCCAACCGTTCACCAACCCAAAAAATATTTCCAAGCTTACCGCAAAGCATTTACCGCCCCGCCCCCGCAGCAACATCGCCCATGCCTGTTATCTTCGAATCAGGCAGGAGTCGCCCACCGCGGCCCTTCCCAACACTTTTTTCTTCGTGGTCACGAAGCGTTGCCTTTTCGGCGGTGCTGGACTCCTGGAGCCCGTGAACGGCCCGCGGCGTCAACTATGTATGGCGTCGACAGGGGACCTTGGAAACTGGTTTCCAAACCTTGCGGTGGTGAGGAAATAGCGCTGATCGTTCCCCCACTGCGTTCCAGAGAGCTGAATCGTCAAATCGAGAGTTGAAAAGTAACGCCATCCAGCGATTCCTCTGACCTCGAAGACGCAGCTCAAACCATTGGCGGCCGGATCTCGCACGGCGATAAGTCCGCGTAGCCCCGGCCGCCGCGACGATTTCTCGCTCTATAACATCTCTGTCTAGCCGAAGTGTATCTAAGTATCAGGGAGTATGTGGCCCCCTATCCCTCTTATACCCGACTTAGAAGACTAGCTCACCGCCGATGGCCCCCATGCCCCGCGAACGATCCTCGCATCGATGGCCGTGCTACCGGAGCTGTCCCCCGCAGTGCGGGTACCCGGCGCGGCCCCGGTCGCACTCCATGCCAGCCTCGCGGAGTCACGACAACGCCCGGGCGCGTGTGATAGTAGACCGGCGCATGATAGACCCAATAGGTCGGCGAGTAAAAGCCGAAGCCGAACGGACTCATCAAGTATCCGCCGCCTGGCACGAAAGCCCATGTGCTGTACCACGGATTCCAATACCAGCCGGTTCCGTAATACCAACCCGGCCGGTCCACTACGATGGCATTCACTGAAGACTCATTCGCCTGCGCCAGATAGTCTGAACGCAGCTTGCTCCAGTCGTATAGGCTATCGGTCTGCTTGCGGTCGAACTTCTGCGGCTTCACTTCCGCCTCCGCCGTCAGCGGGTATTCGTGGCCTTTATCTACCTTCACGGAACGGTCATTCGCCTCCACCATGGCTTTGCCGTCATAAACGGCTAGCTGCGGCGGACTCGTCTTGAAGTCGTACAATCCCTTCTTGTCGAGCTGAGTTTCCACGCCGTTGGCGAGAACCTGCAAGTGATTCTCCGGCTCGATTTGCGCCACCTCAACCAGAGCTTCGCCGTGCAGCAATTCGACTCTGGTATCGGTCAGCGATGCCGAGTCCATTCGCGCGGCGCTTTGATCACCCAGCCGTAAATATGCGCCCGGTGTCAGCAAAATTTCGGCCCGTCCCTGGGCGGTATGGATTGTGTGATCCGGAGCAACTTCCACGGATCCCAAATCATGCGCCTGAATGGCGTTTCCATCCAGTGTGACTTGGCCTTCCGTATAGTTCACAGTTCCCGGCCTTGCCACAGCAGCATTGGCTGCCGTGAATAAAGCCGCTGCGAACAGCATCCCGATCACCCGGCCGGGAGTTTTCATCAACTGAAACATTTGATTTGAAACCCCCTTTCATTTATATAGATGCGCGGGGTGAAACGAGGAGTCTGCTCGTAGGCAATCTTTACAAAACTACAAAAAAGGCCGCGCTTCCCATTCGGGAAAGCGCGGCCAATCACACTTCAAAGGTGAGTTTCTTCTTAGTAATCCATCTCAGGGCCGTGTGCGCCCGGGCCGGCCGGAGCCGGTTTCTTTTCCGGGATATCCGCGACCATCGCTTCAGTCGTAAGCATCAACGACGCAATAGAGGACGCGTTCTGCAGGGCCGAGCGGGTCACTTTGGTGGGATCGATCACACCGGCAACCACCAAGTCCTCATACGTATCCGTAGCAGCGTTGTAGCCATAGTTCGGGTTGCTGTTCTCCCGAACCTTTTCGACTACGATGGCCCCCTCGGTACCCGAGTTGGCCACGATCTGCCGCAGCGGCTCTTCGCAGGCGCGCTTCACAGTGGTGACGCCGATCTGCTCGTCGCCATCCATCGTCAGGCTGCCTAGCGCCTTGGACGCGCGCAGCAGAGCCACGCCGCCGCCGGGAACAATGCCTTCCTCCACCGCGGCGCGCGTCGCATGCAGAGCATCTTCCACACGAGCCTTCTTTTCCTTCATCTCGGTCTCGGTGGCCGCACCGACTTTGATCACTGCAACACCGCCGGCCAGCTTCGCCAGCCGCTCCTGCAGCTTCTCGCGGTCGTAATCGGAAGTAGTCTCATCGATCTGCGCACGCAGTTGCTTAATGCGGCCTTCGATCGCCTTCTGCGAACCGGCGCCGTCCACGAGCGTGGTGTTGTCCTTATCCACGGTCACGCGCTTGGCGCGGCCCAGATCTTCCAGGCGGACGCCTTCCAGCTTGATACCGGTCTCTTCCATGATGGCCTTGCCGCCGGTCAGGATACCGATATCCTCCAGCATCGCCTTGCGGCGGTCGCCGAAACCCGGGGCCTTCACGGCGCAGGCGTTCAACGTGCCACGCAACTTATTGACCACCAGGGTCGCCAGCGCTTCGCCTTCCACTTCCTCGGCGATGATCAGCAGCGGCTTGCCGGAACGCGCGATCTGTTCGAGCAGCGGCAGCAGATCCTTCATATTGCTGATCTTCTTTTCGTGGATCAGAATGTACGGATCTTCGAGCACGGCTTCCATGCGCTCGGCGTCGCTCACGAAGTAAGGGGAGAGATAGCCGCGGTCGAACTGCATACCTTCCACGGTATCGAGCTCCGTGTTCATGGTCTTCGATTCTTCGACCGTGATCACGCCATCTTTGCCCACCTTCTTCATCGCGTCAGCAATGATGGTGCCGATGGTGGAATCGCTGTTGGCCGAAATCGTGCCGACCTGGGCGATCATGTCGCCGGAAACCGGCTTGGAAAGCTTCTTCACTTCTTCGATGGCCACTTCCACGGCTTTTTCAATACCGCGCTTGAGAGCCATCGGGTTGGCGCCGGCAGCCACCGCCTTCACGCCTTCGCGGAAGATCGATTGGGCCAGAATCGTCGCCGTGGTGGTGCCGTCGCCGGCCACATCACTGGTCTTGGAAGCGACTTCGCGCACCATCTGCGCGCCCATATTTTCGAGCGGGTCCTTGAGCTCGATTTCCTTGGCGACGGTAACGCCGTCCTTGGTAATATTCGGGCCGCCGAATTTCTTTTCGAGAACCACGTTACGGCCGCGAGGACCGAGGGTCACCTTCACGGCATCGGCGAGCTGGTTGACTCCACGCAATATCGCCTGACGGGAAGCTTCGGAATAAATAATCTGTTTGGGCATCGTCCATCGACTCCTTTAGGAAGCTTTCTTCGCCGCCTTCGGTGCGGCGTCAAGAATGCCGAGGACCTCGTCCTCGCGCATGATCAGGTACTCTTCGCCATCCAGCTTGATGTCGCTACCCGAGTACTTGCCGAACAGGATGCGGTCGCCGACCTGCACGTCGAGAGGCACCACTTTGCCATCTTCGAGGCGCTTGCCTTTTCCCACGGCCGCGACCTCGCCCTCCTGGGGCTTCTCTTTGGCCGAGTCGGGGATATAAAGGCCACCCTGCATTTGCTCTTGCTGCTCGATTCGCTTGACCACGATCCGGTCATAAAGCGGACGGATTTTCATAGAACAACAACCTCCACAACTGGAAATTGAATACTTGGTTTACGATGAGAACCCACGCCAGATATGCTGGGCTCCGCCAAATATTATTAGCACACTCAACGGTCGAGTGACAATAGTGGCACATAAGGTATTGATTATAAAAAGAATTCTGAAGGACAAGTCGTTCTGCTCCGCGTATTCCTTCAGCTCAGAGCCTGCCACTGTCCGGTCTTCGAGGACTCCACCAGCGCGTCGATCACCGTCATGTTCTTGACGGCGTCTTCTAGCGGCACCGGCACGGGTCCGTCTTCCCGAATGGCTCGGGAAAACAGATCGCCCTGAATGGTGTACTGGTCGCAGACGGGGAATTCTTCGGCCTGGATGCCTGAGCCGAGCAGATCGCGTCCATCGTCAATAAAGATGCGCGTCGGGCGGTCGGGCGGGGCATTGAACGGGATCTCCAATTCGATGCGCCCCTTGGTTCCCATGAATTGCATGCGCTGGTACGGTACAAGCTGCGTGCTGCAGGTGAACACGCTGTGCCCCGTGGAAAATTCCAGGATCGCCGAAGTCAAAATATCGGTGCCCAGTTGTGCATGGCGCGTCATCAGCCCGAGCACGCGCCGCGGCTCCTCGCCAAACACCAATCGGGAGGTCGTGATGGGGTAACATCCAATATCCATCAGGCCTCCGCCGCCGTAATGCGGAATGTTCCGAATGTTTCGCGGATCGTTGTTGAAGTAGCTGAAAAAGCCCAGGGCGGACCGCAGCTCGCCGATGCGGCCGCTGCGGACCAGTTCCACCGTGCGGAGCCATTGCGGATGCGTGCGCACCATGAACGCCTCGCCGGTCTTCACTCCCGCGCGGGCGCCCGCCGACAACAACTCGCACGCCTCGGCCGCCGTAAGTCCGATCGGTTTCTCGCAGAGCACATGCTTGCCTGCTTCGATCGCGCGCAGCGACCATGGCAGATGGAGATGATTCGGCAGCGGATTATATACCGCCTCGATTTCGGGATCGGCCAGAAGCTCTTCGTAGGACCCATAAGCTTTCGGAATCCCAAGCTGCTGCGCCGCCGCATCCGCGCGGGCATGGTCCCGTGAAGCGATGCCTCGAATTTCACACCATGCGCCGCGCTGCATGGCGGGGATCACTTTGGCTGTGGCGATCCGGGCGACGCCAAGTATGCCCCAGCGAACTTTGTTCATCGCAGCATTGTATCGCGGCCTGCCTCCCCGATTCACTCTCCTTCACCTGTTAGACGCTCACCACCGGACACGGCGAATGACGGATGATCGCATAGGCATTCGTGCGCAGACGGCCGATCATGCTCTTGTCGAAACTGCGGCCGATCACTAACAGATCGGCTCTGGCTTCCTCGGCAGCTCGACGCACTGCATAGGCAACTTCTCCGCTCACAATCTCGACCTTCGCGTGCGTGTTCGCGTTGCGCTGCAAACAGGCGATCTGCTCCCGCGCCGAACTGGCCATTTGTTCCTGGAAGTCCGCGGCATACAACTCCGCTCCCGTGTATGTCACATAAGGAACCACGTGCACCAACAGCAGCGACGCCCCGGTTTCGCAGGCCATTTGCGCGGCCCAGTGCAGGGTTGGATCGCTCTTCTCACTTAAATCCAGCGCGCAAACCACGCTGCGGATCTCCGTATTGCGATTTCGGGAAGGCTTCTCCACGTGAACGTCGGTCCACATCGGGCACCACGCGTCGTGCAGAACCTTGGAGGTCACCGAGCCGAACAGAAAACGGCGGAACGACCCGTAGCCGTGAGTCGGCATCATGATCAGATCGCTTTCGTGGTCTTTCGCAAATTGCACGATTTCGCTTGCCGGATCGCCGCGCAGCATTGCCTGCTTCGTCGTCAGAGTCGCCAGGTGCCGCGCCGCAAAAGTTTCCATCGCTTCTTGCGCGGCCGTGGCCGGAATACCAGGAGTCTCGGTTGGCAGGACATGCAGCAGCGTCAATTCGGCCTCGAAGCGCTTCGTGAATGCCTCCGCCATAGGCGCTACGGATGCGCACCGGTCCGAAAAGTCTACCGGAAAGAGGATTCTTTTTGGAGGAAACATGTTCCACCTCACGTGATACCAATGCATGTGGGGGACCACGCCCGAAATGCGCGCGCCGCACCCGAGTTATCGACGAATTTGGGCGAATATCCCCGGAAGCTGGGTGAAGCCGCTCATGACTCATCCGGGCGCCAGGCTGCGCATAAACTGTGAAGTGCGGTGTTGAATTCGCTGCGTTCCGTCGATTTCCGTGCCGCCCGGCTCGATCCCAGCACTCGCCGATCGCGGTACGTACCACTACTCACTTGTCCAATGGAACCATATGACGCCCGGTGGCCGCCCGCTTCATGAATGCAGTTGCCGCTAACGAAATGTAGTCGCTCCAACGCCTTCGGGAAAGATGCCGCCGCCGTCATTCGGACATTGCCCTGTGACGCAATCGCCGCATTCTTTCGCTTGCCCGCTCTCTTCCTGCGGGTCTGAAGGCAGCTCAATAGAATGCGTCCACCATTTCGCGCTGCGCCACGGCGGAGGCGCGCCATACTCATACTGGCCGGTAATTACTACCGTCGTCCCGCGCCGCGCCACATCGCCGCTCTCATCGCATGACGTTCCCCGGCCCCAGCCGCAAAGCCACTTCGCATCGCGCTCCAGCATTCGCACACACGCATGGCTGTCCGGATAACCCGGCAGCGTGTAGGCATGGAATGCCAACCCTTCGCGGTCTAGAAAATTGAAGTACCACGGCATATACCACGTAGGGTCCACCGTGCTATACCGTCCCTTGGTCCACCAGTTGAGATGGAACACGCCCGCCGGCGTGGAATCTCCTTTTCGTCCCGTGCTCACTGGCCCCCATCGAACCAGCGTTCCGTTTTCATAAGCGCCGAATACCTGGCTCGTCAGGTCGACCACTAGCACCTTTTCCCGTGACCGCGCCCAGTCATACGTGGCGGGCAGAGGGCTATACGCCAACTCGTCTAAATCCCACCGGCTCGGCGCCACCAGCACTTTGAGCCGCGCGAGATGCCTGGCGTCGGCGCGATTCAGCTTTTCCAGGAGCGCGATCTGTTCCGCGCGATATCGCTTCATCGCATTTCGGTTTGCGGAGGTCAGCACCTCCACGCGGAAACTGCATTCCGGTCCGGTTCCCGCAGCCGCCGGAAGACACGCGCTCACCGCGAGCAGGAATAGTGCTTGCCGCATCGGGATCCCTCCAAATCTGCTGAAACCATGGGCGCATTCCGCGAAAATGGCCTGCGCCGTGATCGTCGCGATCAGAGCTGGAATCGATCAGAGCTGGAATAAAGAGGGGAAGAAACAGCAGGGCCTGCGGAATCGCCCACGCTTCACGGGACAGGCACACCACGCCCCTACGGTTCCGCAGAACTAATGCGTAGCAGCCGCACCGGCCCGTCCGGCTTCGACATTCCGTTTCAGAGCAGAGGCTCCCGATTCCCGTCGGGACAACCGGAGCGTTCAGTGGTGTGTTCCAAACGAATCGAGCAGCCGCATCCGGGCCGCATTCAACCGCTCCGCAGTCGCCAAAGCGTATGCCCTGCATAACTGGTATCCCAGACGACTGTCGCGTTCGCACAGTTCCCGCAGGCTCGAGCCCTCAATTCGCAAAGCCTTCACTTCGGTCAGAGCGCGAATGTCAAACATCCAGCCCGAGCCCGGTGTCAGCCATGACCACCCCAGTAACTCGCCGGCTCCCAGATGTTCAATTTGAACCGGGCCTTGGTTCGGTACTGAAATCTCCAGCGAGACGGTACCGGCGAGCAAGAGATACAGTACGTCATCCTTGTCGCCTTGCCGGCACATGTAATGACCTTTTGCGATTGCACAAACCTGTGCATGCTGATCCAGCGCGGCGGCTTGATGGGGCTCCAGTTGCCTCGTGAATGCGTACTGGTGGAAATCCATTCGGTGAGGTCCCCGCGCCATGCTGCACGCTTCTTTCCATTACAAGGGACTTACCTTATCTCGCGCCGATGCACTTTTGTGGGCTAAACCGCACATCAGCCGCGCCATTTGCCCCAGTTGGCCTCCCCACAACCGCCGTGTGATCCCTGTAGAATGGAGCCGATGTCCCCCGATCCGGCCAGTGCGCTCCTGGGTCTGACGCATACTCGGGCGATCATCGATTTGGCCGAAGACGCCATCATTTCCATCAACCACGATCAGCATATGGTCCTGTTCAATCGCGGCGCCGAGAGGATTTTCGGCTATCGGGCCCAGGAAGTGCTCGGCCGGCCGCTGGAGATGCTATTCCCCGACCGGGCCATTGAGCCGCACCGCCAGGAGATGCGGAATTTCGAGAATTCCGGCGAATCCGCCCGACGCATGGGCGAAGGCGATAAGATTTATGGCCGCCGCAAAGACGGCTCCGAGTTCCCCGCCGAAGCCTCCATCTCCCGGGCTTTAATTGAAACAGAATGGTATTTCACCCTCATCCTGCGTGACATCAGCCGCCGCCGGTTGGCCGAGGAGCGCCTCCGCGCGTCCCTTCGCGAAAAAGACGCCCTGCTGAAGGAGATTCACCACCGCGTCAAAAACAACCTGCAGGTGGTATCCAGCCTCTTGGGCTTGCAGTCCCGTCTGATCCCGGAAGTGGCCACCCGAAAAATGTTTCAGGAAAGCCAGAACCGCGTCCACTCCATGGCGCTCGTTCACGAACTGCTCTACCAGACTGACAACATGTCCGCCGTCGATTTTCGGGAGTACGTAGCGGATCTGACCGGTCACTTGTTTCGTTCCTATGGCGTGAGCGATAGGCGCGTCCGGCTGCGTCTGGATCTCGAACAGACATTCTTGAATATGGATCTAGCGGTACCATGCGGGCTCGTCTTGAATGAGCTGGTATCGAATAGCTTGAAGTACGCGTTCCCCGATGGCCGGAACGGCGAGATCCGCATCGGACTGCGGATGAACGCCCAGAATCCCGGATGTTTGAGTGTGGCCGATAACGGAGTGGGTCTTCCAACGCTTTGGAGCACCAAGACCCTGGGCCTCCGTTTGGTAAGGATCCTCGCTGATCAGATGGGCGCCACCGTTGAAGTCCACTCCGAGGGGGGAACCGAGTTGAAGCTCAACTTTCCAGGTAAGGGGGATTAGGCCATGGCGGGTGAGAAGATTCTGATCGTCGAAGACGAGCGGGTCACCGCGGAAGATCTCCGCGATATTCTGGCCCAGCTTGGCTATTCGGTAACGGCCATTGTCTCCACTGCCGCCGACGCCATTCACGAAGCGGAGTACGGCCGCCCCGACCTGGCGGTAATGGATATTCGCATCAAAGGCGAAATGGATGGCGTCGATGCCGCGCGCGTTCTGCGCCGGCGCTTCGATATTCCCGCCATCTTTCTTACTGCTCATGTCGATCCGGACACTTTGTCGCGGGCCAAGCTCTCCGACCCGATGGGCTACATCGTCAAGCCGTTCCAGGAGCCCGAACTGCAAATCAGCATCGAGATGGCGCTGCGCAAGCAGGCGGTCGATCGCGCCTCCAGGCAGCACCAGAACTACATGTCCGAGGCTCTCAACGCTGTCGGCGAGGGAGTCATCTCAATGAACAGCGAACGCGGCGTTACTCTGCTGAACACCGCGGCGGAACAGTGGACGGGCTGGAAACAGGCCGATGCGCTGGGCCGGAAGATCGAAGACGTGTTTCGGCTCAACCGCCCGGAAGGCTTCGAGCCGATTCGTCGTGTTCTCGCCGGCGGCGCCATCGCTCCCCTCGAAGACGGCTGCCTGTTGGAGGAGCGCGATGGCGAACGGCACGCCATTAGCGGCACAGTAGCGCCGGTGTGGGATCACGCGGGTGTGAGTGCCGGCGCCGTAATTGTATTCGGAGAAACGCGGCCCGAACCGGCGCCGCCGCGGGAGAGTGCGCCCAGCCCCCTGGCCGGCCGTGATTTTGAGCTGGTTCTGGAATCGCAGGTCATGAAGCAGCTCATGAGTCTCACCCGGCGTGTGGCGGCGAGCGAAGTTTCGGCCATCCTGATCGATGGCGAAAGCGGCACGGGAAAGGATGTAGTCGCCAAGTATCTCCACCATCACAGCAGCCGCGCCGACCACCCCTTCCTGGCCATCAACTGCGCATCCATTCCGGAGACGCTGATTGAAAGCGAGTTATTCGGCCATGAGAAAGGCGCGTTCACCGACGCGCGCCAGCAGAAGCGCGGCATCCTGGAACTCGCCAGCGGCGGCACCGTCTTCCTCGACGAAATCGGCGAAATGCCCCTGGCCCTGCAGGCCAAGCTGTTGCGCGTGCTGGAAGAGCAGGTCTTTCGCCGCCTGGGAGGCGTCAAGGATATTCAAGTGGACCTGCGCGTCGTCGCCGCCACCAATCGCGACTTGCGCGAGGCCATCCGAGAGGGCCGTTTTCGCCTGGACCTCTATTACCGCCTCAATGTGATCCAATTGACGATCCCTCCCCTGCGCGATCGAAGAGACGCCATTCTTCCTCTGGCGAACTATTTCCTGCGTACGTTCAATTCGCGATTCAAGCGCCAGCTTCAGGGAATCTCCCCCGCTGCCGAAGACGCGCTGCTGGCTCACGACTGGCCCGGCAACGTGCGCGAAGTGCGCAATACCATCGAGCGCGCGATGGTGGTGGAGGAGACTCCGTGGATCCAACCGCTAAGCCTTGGCATTCGCCGAACCACCGCCGTTGCCGCGCCTCCCGTTACCCAACCGGCCCCTGCGCCGGGTTTTGAGGATATGTCGCTCCCCGATGCCGAACAAGCCCTACTCGTGCGGGCGCTATCGAAAACCGGCGGCAACCAAACGCAAGCCGCCCGTCTGTTAGGCATCACACGCGACACGCTCCGCTACAAGCTGAAGAAGTTCAACCTGCGATCAAAGGCCGGATCATGAGATCGGTACTTCGCCTATGAGGCGACGCCCGCCTACTATAGTCCGGACCATGTGGGGCGCATTGCGCTGAGCGTCTGATAGTATTGCGCTGCATGCAGATCTATATTATGTCTGCAAAAGAATTCTAAGCGTTCGGAAGTACATATGGACGATGTCGTGGTTCTTGGATTCGACGCGAGAGTGCCGGTAACCCAGCAATTGAGTGTGTGGACGGATCAGCGGCGTTCTGATTTCTTGATCAGGCCCGAAGTCCCGTCGCCGATCTCCGTGGATCGGGACGTCTGGCCCGTTGTGTCAGCAAATCCCGACGAGGGATATCCTCTCTTTCTGTGGGGAAGCCTCCGCGAAATACTGGGTACTCTTCCAGGAGCGGCAACACGGGCCAGCGGCGCTCCAGTGATCGTTGAGATTGCAGTCGTAGCAACAGACGAGGAATCTTTGCAGTACTGGGAGCCAATGATGTTTGATTTCGTGGATACACCAAAAGACCTCGGGTCCACGCTGGCATCCGAATATCTCGGATACGACGTGGCTGACAGATTCTTGATTAGCGGGCTCAGTAACTGCAAGCTATCCGAACAGGAAATGGCAACACTGAGAAAGGATTGGTCAGGCGCACTAAATAACTGGGGATTGTTCAACGATGTACAAGAAGCGAAAGCATTTAGGCTTCTGTGTAACCATCTCGTTCCAGAACACGCTCCATTCGAGGCCTATCGGCTGCGTCAAATCCTACTCTCGGCAAGGATACGATCAACCAATTCTGATTGTGCGCTGCCCTGCCAAACCACATCAGGCGCGCCGGGGCTCACCCAAGCCCCCGTCCCGCCAGCCAACAATTGAAACATCACTCACGAAATGCCCTACGCCGTCCGAAACCGTTCATCGATCTCTACCTGATACCCGCTCGACAACCGGTTCGTCGCGTTCGCCATCCCGACTACCGCCATCAGTTCCGCCAGCATGGCATCGCTCATGCCGGCCTTTCGCGCGCCCGCCGTGTGCGACGCAATGCAGTACGTGCACTGATTCGTCGCACTCACCGCCAGATAAATCATCTCTTTGGTGACGGCGTCCAGCGTGCCCGGCGCCATAATCTCTTTGATGTTCTGCCACGTGCGCCGCAGCGTCACCGGATCATGCGCCAGAGCTTTCCAGAAGTTGTTGATCCAGTCCGTTTGCCGCGTAGCCATAATGTCGTCATAGACTGCCCGCACTTCGGGACTGGCTTCCGCGTATTCAATCAGTCCGAGAGTTGCCATTCTTATACGCTCGCATAATGGAAGCGAAAAAGCGGTCTTGATGAGAACAACGCCGGAAACTCGTGCGCGCCCGGTCGCTGGTCACACCGCCGCCGGCTCGCGTCACGCGCTTTTCCGAAGGGCCGCTTCCTTCCAGGCATTCCGGCGCAGAATCAGAATCGAAGGAATCGACTGCCGGTATAGCCGCAAATAGTAATGCCCGATGCCGGCTAGTCCCAACATGAGGTTCGGCGTCTCGCCGCTATGCGTTCCACACGGCCATGCTGCGTCCGGCCGCGCATAACGCTCTATGCCATAGCAAGCCGCTTCGAAAACTGGCGCTATGTCCTCCCCGCGCCGCGTGAGCAGCAACTCAGCGCCGTAAAGCACCGCCTCGCTGTTTCCTGCCAGACCGTGGCACAACGAAAAATTGCCGGTCCCGTTTTCGAGCGCCGACACCATCTCCGCCCGCGTCGTCGCCATCGCCGTGAGCGCCTCCGCCAGGCACGTTTCATCGTTCAGGATTTCATACGCCCGCAACCGCGCGAGCGCGATTCCCGGCGCGCCGTGGCACCAGTAACTCAGGCAGTCGTATCGCTTCTTCCGCTGTGGCGAAAGCGGGTCTTTGCGAAAATCCGGCCAGTTCCCAACCTTCGAGTCAAACCAATGGCGTTCATATTCGAAAGCCCGCAGGGCGGCATCGCGATACTTTGAAACACCGGTAAGCTGGAACAACTCCAGCAGGGCATAGCCGGCCCCCGAAGCGCCGTGCGAAAACCCAGTCAAATTGCGATGATTCTCCACCGTCCGCGATTGCCACGAGTATCCAATCTCCGCCCGCTCCGCGCTCTTGAGCAACTCATCTCCCAACCGCACGGCGAAATCCAGCACGAACGAATCTTCCAGAACGGTGCTGAGCACGGCTAAGCCCGCAATCGCTCCGGCTCTGCCGGACATCAGATCGAAATCGTGGGCGCCGCGTTTTTCCGCGATGCAACTCTGCAACCGCCGCCTCGCCCGTTCCGCCAGTTCCGGTTCCTCCAGAATCATGCCTACACGCACAGAAGCCAGCGCCAGCCCGATCCAACCGCTGAACAGACCCAGCCGCGCCGAATCACTCACCGAATCCGCCCGCGCCAGCGCGTGCCGCATTGCTCCCAAAGCCGTCCGCCGCACCGCCGGCTCACGAGTGACTCCAAACAACTCGGCCAGAAATAAAGCCACTCCGCTTGTGCCCGAATACAGATCCGGCCCCAGCGTTCTATAAGTAACTCCGGCTTGTGTCACGCCGTCCCACCGTTCAAGCGGTTCCGCACCTAACCAGTTACACCGATCCTCATGCCAGATGGCCGATTCAATAACTCGCCGGCCAATCTGCGCGGCCGTTCCCAGATAGTCCAATGCTCCCGTGCCTATCATTCCAGCCACGAGTAAGTATAGATATCAGCCGACGCAGGCTCCAGATAGGGCCGGCTGAGTTCAATACCTTCCATTAAGTACCGTTCCAGTACTACTTGCAGACGCTGTTCAAACGACCGCGCCTGCCGCTCGTACGCCTGGATCATCCCATCGGCCAGCAGCCGGCATCGATGCTGTCCAAAGCTTTCGGCCAGTCTGGGGTCCTCCGCCACGCCGACTCCCGCAGCGACCGCCTTAGTAAACATCGGCGTCCGCGGTTTCATCTCGCGAGCTACCTCCCGATAGACGTGCCTCAGCGCGCGCGCTACTGCCGCGTATTCATCCCTATATACATAGACCACGCCGGCGTCACAGCGCGTGTACGCCTTAGGATCGTTCAGCACTTTCAGCCGAAAGAAGAGCGAAGCCTCGTTCAATGCGAGCGTTGCGCCGCGAACGAACCCTTCCGCGCACTCCGCTCGCAAATTCCAATACAGCCTCACCAGAGGCCGCGTTCCACCGGAATCGTCGCCGCGCGCGCCAAGCGCCATGTAGTAACCCGGCGATACGCTGAGTAACTCTTTCGGTAAGTGCAGGCATAGCATCCCGCCAGACCGCATCGGTTCGCCGTTTTCTGCGCGGCAATCCTCCGGCCGCACCCACAACGTCAGTCCCGTCTTTCTTACAACGATTTCACCCGAGGCCGGCGCCACCACTTCCCATCCGCTTTCCCAGCACCCCTGCCCTGCGTTCGCATTCGACAGCGCTTCCACGAAAGCGTTGGAATCCATCGCGCAGCCGTCCTCCACCCACATCGCCGAAGAAGCTACGCCGCGAATATAGAAATCGTTATAGAGCCGCGTCTGCAATTGATGCAAAAGATAGCGGCGCGCCGTATTCGCCGTCATCGCGCGCTGAATTCGCATGGAAAGCTTCGGCCCCTCCTGCCCGAACCACGAATAGGAAGTTGGCGAAAGAACGTCCGTTTTCCGGACGGCAATTTTGATGTGCTCAAGATACTCGCTCATAATGCTGGCGCCCTTCCGCCTGGAGAGAAATGCCCAGTAAGTGCGCAATCGCTTCACGCGGCCTTTGCATGATGTTGGCGCTAAGCTGTAACAGGCAGATCGCATTCCCCGTCAGGTTCGTGGAGTATTGCAGTTGTTCGAACGCTGTCTGCACCAATCGAGCCGCTGCGTACCGTACGGCCCGGAACAGCCGCTCCTGCGCTTCCGCTTCGCCGAATCCCATGCCCAGCACATAGTTCCGCCAATAGGCCCGAATGGCGGGCTGCATCCGCTCCAGCGGATATCGCGCGAGTTCCAGAAACCGGTCAGGCGGCTCTCCGCCGGAGACGGGCACCGAGGAGAGCCAGAAACTCAGATAGCTGCTGAACACCGACCCTGCGTCCCAGGCCGAATCTCCCACTGTGGCGAATTCCCAGTCAATCAGCTTGAACTCGAACTTATGGCGCAAAGTAGAAGGAGCACGAACCAGGCAGTTATCCCATTTGATATCATTGTGAATCAGACTGTCCACGCGCCAGCTTTCACGAAGTTCAGCCAGTACGCGCGAAATTTCCGCGGTTTGCTGCACGGTTCGTATCAGATGAAGGTTGGCGTTGCTCGTCCGCCGGAATACATCGAGCCCGGGCTGGTGGAGCGACAACACCCACGGCTTCGGGCGCGCCAGTCCGCTCTCGCGCACGCGCGGAAGCGCCGCCGCGGCCGAGCGATGCAATTTGCTCAAGCACGATCCCAGCGCCGCAGCCAGGGTGATGGAAAAGTGCCCTTGACGTGTGTGGTACTCGCGAAAGTCTTGCGAGTCGTTCAACAATTCCAGGATGAGGATGCCTTCCTGCGCATCGTAGTCCACGTATCGCGGAACATGGCAACGGAAATCGCCCGCGTCGGGGAAGTCTTCCAGAAAGCGATAGACCGCCGCTTCGTACGCCACGGTCGCGCGCGCATCCGCATCCAGTCCCTGCTTCAACAAATACGACCGGTCCGGCTCCCCCATCACTTTAAAGTTGCGGTTCCGCCGGGAAGCCTCCACAATGCGCAGATCGCCGTCTACAATCGCCGCCCTGCCTAACAGCTCGCGGCCAAGAAGATATCCCACGACTTCGGATTGAGCCAACATGCGGTGCCGCGGCGGCTTCGCGAAACAAACGTGCCCGAGCGGCGCCGATCTATCGCTGAGATCGACTCTCCGCCCGGACCCGGTTTCGCCGTTGCTTCAAACGCGCGCCGCCGTATAGAGAGTTGTGGTGTTCGAGGACGCTAGCAGCCTACGGAACACTCCCGGCCGACGGTGCATCCCACCGTCCCTCCGCACACGAATTCGCGCGTCGGACAAAATGCGCCGCTGGCGCAAGTCAAGTCCCCGGAGTTGATTCCGCAGACATCGGTCCGTATCTGGCACGCGGGAATATGCTGGTTCACCGAGCACTGATACCCTCGCGTATTTCCTGCCGGCGCTCCTTTCAAGGCGGCGGCCGTCTGGACTGCGGCGGGCGCTCCCGGCATCAGGCCGGATGCGACGGCTCCGCTTAGAAAGTCCGCCTGTACTTGCCGTCCCACAATCTGCGTGTGCTGCAAAACCGTGCCACCTTGCAGCCATACCATGGTCCCGCCCAAGGGCGACTGGTCCGGCTGAAGCGGTTGTGTATGGACGACGTCTTTATCCGAAAACTGAACGTATTCGTCAAGCCGCGGCGTCAGATACAGGCGCCACGTGCCTTCTTGCGTTCCCTTTCCCAGCCACCCGGTTAGCTGGATGGTCGGTGTATGAGCGCCCGGATCGGGTATCAATTGCTCTACCAGGCGGTCCTGCTTCAACTGTTTGGGAGCATCTTTGCTTGGCATCGCTAGCAGTCCTTTCGGGATATCGGTATTCAGTCGATTTGCAGAGAAGCGACAGGCTTTTAGAAATGGCGCACCTTGTGCCTCTCTCCGAAGAACCCAGGGTCGATGATGCTGTACAAATTTATCCCACGGTTGCTTTGCGGGCAAAAGCAAATTCGGAATGATTGTGTGCTGCCGCACAACGAGGCAGCCTGGGCCTCATCCAAAATGGGCTGTTGACTGGGGAATTACGCGGCGATAGTGGGTGCGAACTTCTGATTCTTGCGTGTTCGCGTGCCAAACTCGCGGAGACGGTGAAGCCATGACCCCTCGTACGGAAGCGCCACTGAGGCCGTGTATTCTCCTGATGGAACGCGGTCAGGCGAGGGAGCTTTTGCGCCTTGTCCTGGCCACTGCCGGGTTTCAAGTCATCGATTCCAGCCCGGAAGATGGTGCGGCCGCATTTTTGGATAATCGCGACCGATCGGCCTCGATAGCGATGGGTCCACCGAAGTCACCTCGGGATTGCTGAGGAGCCAGTCCCTGATTCGGCGTGCGTAGCCCGCAATCCGGTCACGATTCAGCAATACGGCAAATGCCCACGGCTGAAGATTCATCGCACTCGGCGCAAAAATCGCGGCGTCTATTAGACGTTCGATTGTGGCGCGATCGATTGGGGCATCAGTGTAGCTTCTGACGGCCCGGCGCTCCTTAATTACCTGTATCGTTTCCATGTTGCCCCCCTCAGTGCTGTTGGCCGTCTAATCTCGCAAAGCAAGTGCTTGGCCACTCGGTCTGTTCGAACGACCAGCCGCACTGCAAGCAACGGAAGTAATCGTGCATCGGTTCTCTTGAGATTCCGACATGACACACTCTCAAAACTGCGCTGGATCGCGCTACCAGTGACGTTCCGACTCGACCACTGCGACAATACGTTAGAAGAGCGGGCTCAGCGGCACCTTCGCTTTGGAATCTGGTATGCCGTGATAACGATGGTGGGTGATTGCATGGTTTAGCAGGTGTCTTCCAAAGGGAATGGCGGCTTGAGAGGCTTCGAATATGTACGACCAATACGGACGGACTTACGTGACGGGCAGCAGATTCGGGATGCTCGGTAAGGCGGTCTTGGTTGTGGCGATGGCGCTACTCGCGCAGCTTCCATGCCAAGCGCAGTTTAATCTGCGTACGGTGACCGGCGTCGTAACTGACAAGCGGGGTAACGTGCTCCCTGGAGCGGTTGTCCAACTGGAGGATAGTGTTACTTTGTCAATCCGATCCTATATAACCGGCAAGGACGGCCGTTATCATTTCTCAGAGCTAAATGACGACATCGACTACACACTGAAGGCGAGATATCGAAAGTATTGGTCCGAGACAAAGACCCTGAGCAGATTCAATTCTTCAACCCATCCCGAAGTGAATCTCGTCATACCGATCGACTAGTTCAATGGTGTTCGTGCTGCGCTCGGTGACGTCATACATGCCGCCCGGAGAAATTTCAGTACAACCGCAGCGACACGGGCGCAATCTTCGCGAGAAACAAAGGCCACACCTCCCTGCACTGCTGGTCCGCGGACGATCCCGGCAGCATCGAACACTTCGAGAAACATGTCGATGTGGAATGCATTCCGAAAGTACCGCGAGTGGGAGTCCGGGCGTGCTGTTCTCCGCATCCCGAGACGATCAATGCTGTGACTACGCTTTCCAAGGCACTACAGAGCGCCGCTGGCTCGGCTAAATCTCCAAATACAATCTCCGTCTCTGCGAGCTTGGGACACCCGCTGTGAAGTGCGACTGATCAGTCGCAAGCTCAACCCATTGCTGGCCAGCAGTTCGGCGGTTCGACCGGCTAGACGGAAGGCCCAGTGATCAGTATCGTAGCCTTCGATCATACGGCAAGCGGCACAAATGAATTGGTTCGGCGTGGGCGCTGAGGCATTTGACCCAACGGACGCCACGGGTATGCGCCAAAAGGCTCACGTCTTCCGCGGCCATCTTTGTCGCGCTTATAGTAGTAGTTGGATTCCCCATGACGGCACAAGACCTCGGAGAGCTGCTACCCGGCCTTCTCGAATGTTCCCGCCTTGCCGCTATCGCTGCTGATTCGAACGGTCTGGTGAACGTATGGAACCTCGGCGCTGAGCGGATTTTCGGATGGAGCAGGCTGGAGGTCGGGGAAAGGCCTGCGTCTGCGGCACTTCGATTGCACCAAGCGCCTACGTGCGAAGGCGAGACCGAGGTCCGACGCAAGGATGGCACAGTTGTTGAGGTCGAGTCTTGCACAGCGCCCAGGGTGGCGGCGGCAGCATGCGACGCACCATTTCTTTCATCGCCGATATCAGCACGCATCGTGCGGCGGAAGGCAAGCTGGCCGGCATCGAACAGGAATTGCTTCAAATGAAGGCGCGGGAGAAGGAAACGCGGGGGGAAATGCATATCGAGCGGCGCTTCCGCGAGCTCCTCGAAGCCGCTCCCGACGCGATTGTCGAAGTCGACCGTGAAGGCCGCATTGTTCTGCTGAATCGGGTCACCGAAAAGCTGTTTGGATACAGCCACGACGAGCTATTGGGCCAGTCGATAGAAATTCTGGTCCCCGACAGTGTTCGCGCAATCCACGTGAACCATCGCGCAAACTACTGGAACCATCCGGTTGCGCGTCCAATGGGCAGCGGCCTTTCGCTCTATGGCCGCCGCAAAGACGGCTCCAGCATTCCCGTTGAGATCAGCTTGAGCCCCGTAAAATCGGAGGACGGCTTTCGAGTAACGGCGATTATCCGCGACATCCGTCAGCGGAAGCAGAATGAAGACCAGATCCGCGAAATGCAGCAGCAGGCCTACACACGCGAACTCGAGTTGAGAAATCGCGAAGTGGAACGCGCCAACCAGCTCAAAAGCGAATTTCTGGCCAGCATGAGTCACGAGTTGCGGACGCCTCTTCACACGATTATCGGATTTGCCGAACTACTGGCCGAGGAGATTGAAGGACCGCTGAACGAAAAACAGAAGCGCTTCCTCGATCACATTCACACCGATTCGCTGCATCTGCTGGAACTGATCAACGATGTTCTCGATCTCAGCAAGGTTGAATCCGGGCGTCTCGAACTCCGGTGTGAGACTTTCGATGTGGCAAGCGCGGTCGAAGAAACTCTATCCTCGATCCTTCCGCAGGGAATTGCAAAGTCAATTGATATCAAGGCGGACGTTCCGCCCGCTACCGGTATTTTTGCCGACCGAGTCCGCTTTAAGCAAATCCTTTTCAATTTGCTCAGCAACGCGGTCAAGTTCACGCCCGAAGGCGGCCGGATAAGCGTGGAGGCCACGCTCCGTAATGACTGCCTCGAAATGTCAGTCAGCGACACGGGAATCGGTATTCCTACTGCGCAGCAAGAGGCCGTCTTCGATAAGTTCTATCAGGTTGGCGCAACCACAAAAGGAGTTCGTGAGGGAACTGGACTCGGCTTGGCAATTACTAAATCCCTTGTGGAGAAGCATGGAGGGCGCATCTGGCTCGAGAGCGAACCTGGCAAAGGGAGCCGCTTTACGTTCACCATTGCGCTGGAGCAGCCTCGATGAAGAAGATCCTGGTGGCGGACGACCGAGCAACCAGCCGGGAACTGGTCCGCACGGTATTGGAAAATGCCGGCTATGCGGTAGTCGAGGCAGGCGATGGACTCGAAGCATTGCGTCAGGCGCGGGAGTCCAAGCCCGACTTGATCATCCTTGACCTGCACATGCCAGGATTGGATGGATTTGACGTCATCGAGGAACTCAGGCGCGATGGGGATTTCGCTGCCACGCCGGTGATGGCGCTCACTGCCAGCGCCATGCAGGGCGATCGCGAGCGGGCGCTGGCTATTGGATTTACCGGATATATTTCCAAGCCGATCCGCTTGCGCACGCTGCGGAGCGAAGTGGAGCGTTTGCTCGTAAAATAGGATTTCATGGCCACAGCGCTCTCCTTGCTGATCATAGACGACAACACCAAGAGTCTGGAACTGCTCTCGAGCGCTCTGGCCCAGCCTGGCTTGCAGATTCTCACGGCCTCCGATCCGGAAGAGGGATTGGACCTGGTCTTTGCCAAACATCCTCAAATTGTGCTGACTGACCTTGTGATGCCGAATCTCAGTGGCATGGAAGTGCTGCAGCGGGTCATGGAATTCGATCCGTCTACCGAAGTAATCCTCATGACCGCGCACTATTCGACGGAATCAGCCGTGGAGGCAATCAAAAAGGGCGCCAGCGATTATTTGGACAAACCGATTAAGATCGCCGCGCTGCGCGAGCGTGTCGGCAAGCTCGTTGAAGGGGCTCGCAAGCAGCAGCGCGCAATGCAGCTCGAAGGGGAGTTGCTGGCAACTTCTGAATTCGAGGGCATCGTGGGCCGAAGCCCGGCGATGTGTGAGATGTTTCCCCAGATTCGCCGTGTGGCCCCTCACTATCGAAGCGTTCTTATTACAGGCGAGACGGGCACAGGTAAGGACCTGGTTGCCCGCGCGTTTCACAACCTCAGCCCGGCGTCCGCCGGACGCTATGTCGTTCTCAACTGCTCCGCGGTTGTCGAAGCGCTATTTGAAAGCGAACTCTTCGGACATGTGAAGGGCGCGTTCACGGGAGCCGCAACTGATAAACCCGGATTGTTTGAGTACGCGCACGGTGGAACTCTGTTTCTGGATGAGATTGGCGATATGCCATTGGCTACGCAAGCCAAGCTGCTGCGAGTGTTGCAGAATCAGGAAGTGCAGCGGGTCGGCTCACTGTCGGCTCGAAAAGTGGATGTTCGCGTGATTGCGGCAACCAATCATAACCTGCGCGCTGCGGTTGCGGACAAGCGATTCCGGGAGGACCTCTACTATCGCCTGTCTATGGTGGAAATTCACGTTCCGCGTCTGGCCGATCGAAAAGAGGATCTGCCGCTGCTGGAGCGCCACTTTATTGCTCGATTCGGAGCGCAGTATCGGAAGGACATCCAAGGTTTGACACACCGCGCGCGGGTACGTCTCTCGATGCATACCTGGCCGGGCAATGTGCGTGAACTTGAAAATGTGATCGGGCATGCCTGCATGATGGCGATGGGCGATACCATCGATCTCCAGGATCTTCCCGCGTACTTGCGCACTACGGCTGGGCCGGAGGAGACGGGGGCTGCTCTTGCGCCATCGACCGAGTTGGGTACGCTTGCTGAGCAGGAACGCTCATTGATTGTGCGAGCACTTGAGGCCGCGGGTGGCAATCAATCTCAAGCCGCGCGAGCATTGCGGATTGGACGGGACGCTCTGCGGTACAAGCTTAAGAAATATAACCTTGAGACGGCTACTGTGACGCGGCAAGCTTCGAACGGCGAATAATCAAACCCGGGAAGTTCCACGCCAGAGCACATTCTTCGGAAAGCTCCTTGTCCGGTGATCAGCTCTCGATAGCCTCGCTTACTGCCGTCCCGACAAGGGATCGATGAATTCATAGCGGGCGCGAATCACTTCGCCAAGCCGGGAACAGATATCGGTGTCGTCTCCGTGGGAATACTCATCTTCGAGATCCCGAACAGAGTTCGCCAAGGGATAATCGCCGAAGACTCCTGCGATCCACTTGGAGAAATCGCGTCTCCGCAAATGACCTTCGAACACGGCAGTCGGAGTGTGTTCCACACCCGCCACGAATTCCCGAAGCGTACGGACTCGGGGGCCTGTTGGTGACCCGTCGCGCCAGAATAAAAATGCGCGCGATTCCGGAACGGGAATGTCGATGTACTTTGCGAAGTGCCGAACGTGCGGCGTAAGGCGAGG
Source organism: Bryobacteraceae bacterium (assembly GCA_035550475.1). Classification (GTDB taxonomy): domain Bacteria; phylum Acidobacteriota; class Terriglobia; order Bryobacterales; family Bryobacteraceae; genus DASZPB01. Next base: position 22,911 of record DASZPB010000066.1, read on the forward strand.
AGCCAGACGAATACGTCGGGCTTGTCCTCCGGCTTCCTCGGTAATCGGCAATACGGCGGCTTCACCAATCACAAGTCTTTCTAAGAGTTGTTCCCACTCATGTTCATCCAGGCGGCCAGTACATCCCGCGCATAACATCCGTAAAGCCCGAGCTTCGGCGGGGTCCGACTCTCTCGTCACAACAATCGCCTCACTGGCCGATAGTACGTTCGGATGAAGTTCCGACGCGCGGTAGGTCGCCAGGGTGTAGCTATTGAGTTCGAGATCGAGCATCTGGTCAACATTTGACCCGTGCAGGAAATAGTGTGCCTCGTCAACGACAATGCGGTGCGGCAGGCCGGTCAGGCGGCGAAGCGTTGCAAGCGCCGGAAGGATTGTGCGTACATAGTCAAGTTTCTCCTCGTGGGAACGATGCGAGAGATCGATCACAACACTCCCGTCCGGGTGTCGCAGCGCCCGGAGGAGATCACGCGGCTTGGGTAGCGGATCCGCGCCGCCGAACACGACAACGCCGGGGAGTGCTTCAAGAGAGGTGTAGTCACCTTCAGGATCGATGATACAGAGACAATAACCGTAGAGAATCAGTTGCTCACAGAGCAATCCTGTGACCCACGATTTCCCTGATTTCGGATCGCCTGCGATGAGTACATTCCGCCCTCGCACCGCCAGGGCGAGCATCTCCCCGTAATCGGTGTGCCCTAGCAGGAGGCGGCGCCGCGTTTTTATCGGCGTGGGAACTCTCCGTCCAGTCGCGAGTTGGCGGATGTAGCCGGCTACGTCAGAAGGACCGCTGCCCGGCACCACGTAATCGGCGGATGCTTTCAGGGCCTCGCTACCCCAATCGACCGCCAGACCCACTTCGCAAGCCTTCAGGAGTTCATGATCGTTTTCTGCGTCTCCAATGGCCACGGCGTTGTGGGGTGATAGGCGCAGAATTGTCAACGCTTGATGAATGCCTGTAGCTTTGCTGATAGCCTGCGGCAGCACCATCACACGACTTCGGTTGAACGCGAGCATGAGCGGCAGTTCCAATCGTTGAACAACCGCCAGTATCCGAGCAGCGTCGCTGGCGCTTGCGTCTACGATCGCTCGTCCAGTCGCAAAGACAATACCCTCACGCTTCAGTTGGTCCAACAAGAGTGGTGATGGAGGCGCTCCAAAAGTAGTCGAATAGCCACTGGCCGGAAATTCGAGGACGGCGCCGTTTTCAGCCACAATCGCGTCCACAAAATGGAGATCGCCAGCGATGCGAAGCAGATCTTCCAGGCTGCGTCCTGTCACGAGCACCACAATGATGCCTTGTGAACGCAACTCGCTGATCGCCTGACGGACGGCCGGATCGAGGACATCGTTCTGGGCAATTGTGCCATCGAAATCGAGAGCGAGCACGGAAAACTTCACTGAGTCCCTACCTCCTCACGAATGCATTGCATCTTCCAAACCAGTGCCGGCGCTGGCATCCTTATCACACTACAGTAATCGGCAGAAAGTCGTAGAGCATGTCGCAGCGTCATTTGACCCATGACCCACTTCCGCTGGTAACCCTTCATCAGAAATCCGTGGCTGACAGTATTCCAGAACACCTTTGCCCATCCCACGCGGCGCACATGAGATCGTTGCCGGAGAACTGCCTTTTCCGGAGATTGCGTCAAGACGATTAATCTTCGGCTACTCGTTTGCATAGACAAACAAGAGGCAAATATCATGAACCTGGCATTGGAGGAACGCAAGACTAGACAACTTCCGCGCGATGCGATGTGGGCGAATGTTTTTCGAGTCGCTGGCAAGTTTGGCCTGGAGGAGAAAGTCATTCCCAAGGCTGGTGCGGGAGAGGCGGTCATTCAGGTTCGACTGACCACGATATGCGGGACCGATATTCACATCACTCGCGGCGAATACGCGGTAAGAGAAGGTCTGACCCTGGGTCATGAAGCTGTTGGCGTGATTCACGAACTGGGTCCCGGCGTAACTGGCTATAAAATTGGTCAAAGAGTCCTGGTCGGGGCCATCACACCGTGTGGACAGTGTGAGGCGTGTCTTGCAGGTGATCGATCGCAATGCGGTGGAGCGCTGGGTGGCTGGAAGCTCGGCAATACGATGGATGGCGTTCAGGCGGAGTATGCCATGATTCCCTACGCGCAAGCCAATCTCGCGCCGATCCCGGACGATTTATCGGACGAACAGGTGCTGCTTCTGTCTGACATTGCATCCACCGGATTCTCGGCAGCCGAACGTGGAAAGATTCGCCTCGGAGACGCAGTCGCTGTGTTTGCGCAAGGGCCAATCGGTCTGTGTGCCACTCTCGGTGCCCGACTGATGGGTGCCTCGGAGATTATTGCGATCGACTCCGACCCGAACCGGCTGAAGATGGCCCAGCGCTTTGGAGCGACCACCCTCATTCTGTCGGAGTGCGATACCGTTGCCGAAATTCGCGAAGTTACCGCCGGGCGGGGAGTGGATGTAGCGATCGAAGCGTTGGGAATCCAGGACACGTTCGAGAAGGCGATGCGTGCCTTACGGCCAGGTGGAACACTTTCGAGCGTCGGGGTTTACTCCGGTCATCTGCAGGTGCCGGTTGATGCGTTCGGCGCAGGATTGGCGGATCACACAATCGTGACCACGCTCTGCCCCGGTGGCAAAGAACGGATGGCCAGATTGATGCGCCTCGTTCATGCACGGCGGATCGATCTGACACCTCTACTCACCCATGTATTCCCCCTTGAGGAAATCGCAAACGCGTATCACTTATTTGCTTCGCGCGAAAATGGCGTTCTAAAAGTCGCCATCCGGGTATCGTAGTGGGCCTTCGTGTGAGACTGTTGCACTCGGATGCTGCATCAAGTTCGCTTTTTGGTTAGGCTTGTCATGACCACAAGGGGGCCGGAACTCACCGATTACGCAAGTTTCGAGGTGGATGGGGTTGCTGTTCGAAGCGCCTAAGTAACTGATTTCATGGTGCGCCCGGAGAGATTCGAACTCCCGACCTTCTGGTTCGTAGCCAGACGCTCTATCCAACTGAGCTACGGGCGCTTGTGAGAGTGAGACTGACCATTTCACTGTAACCAAACCAGCGCCTTTTTCGCAACCGAACACCGCAGCCCGTGCGCTGCGCCGCGGTCGATCGTCCTGCCCGTAGTCAGCGCCTATTGAGCCAGTCCCTTCGCGGCTGCGTCCTCAAAAGCGATGCGCACGTCTGAATTGTCCGGATTGCCCTTCCCGTCGCGCTCGAACATCAGCACCCAAATCAGGTTCTTCGCTGGGTCGGCCCAGCTTTGCGTGCTGAACGCCCCGCCGTGCCCGAACGAATTCGGCGAAAGAACATGATTGGCTTCCATCTTGGACGGGTCTTCCACCACACAGAAACCCAGCCCCCACGGCATGCCGGGCCGTGCGGTCAGGTCGCCGGTTTGCTTGCGCGTCATTTCGGCGACCGTCTCCGGCTTCAGAATGCGATGCCCGTGGAACGTGCCGTGGTTGAGCATCATCTGATAGAACTTCAGAATATCTTCCGCCGTGGAAAACAAGCCTGCCCCGCCGAGCGGCGGACGCTGCCGGTCGGTCGGAACCGTGCCATAAAGGTACGGGATCGTAGTCTCTTGCAACTTCGAAGTCTGCGCGTTCCAGCGATACGGACGCGCCCATCGCGATTCTTTCGCCGGCGCAATCCAGAAGCTGGTGTCTTTCATGCCCAGCGGATCAAGCACGCGCTTCTGCATGAATTCGTTGAACGGCATTCCGCCCACCACTTCCACCACGCGCCCAAGCGCCTCGATGCCCGAGGTCGAATAGGCCCAGCGCGTCCCCGGCTGAAAGCGCAGCGGCAGTTGCGCCAGTTTGCGGCTCGTTTCGGCCAGCGTCAGGTGTGGCTCGCGATTGCGCAACTCGCCGATTCCGCTGGTGTGCGTCATGATGTCGCGTAGCGTGACGGGCCGCGAAGGCGCAACCGTCTTGCCGTTCTCGTTCACTTGCAGATCTTTGAACTCGGGCAGAAATTTCGCCAGCGGATCGTCGAAGCTCAGCTTGCCTTCATCCTTCAGGATCGCGATGCACACGGATGTGATCGGTTTGCTCATCGAGGCGATCCAGAAGATGTCATCGGTCCGCATCTTGCGGTCTTTTGCCAGATCGGTCTTTCCTACCACTCCCGTGTAGAGCGTCCGATCTTTCGTGGCGATCAGCGTCACGATTCCTGCTGCCTCGCCTCGATCGACAAACGCCTGCATGCGCGGCGCAATATCCGCGAAGCGATCCTGCCGCGGAGCGGCCGGCAATGTCGGCGCGGCGGCCACGCCGGTAAGCGCGATCAGCGCGCCACACGCAGCGATCTGGTATAACCTTCTCGAACGGCTCGATTCTTTCCAAGAACGCATTATTCAGGCACCTTTAAGCTGTATTTCCGATTCAGGAACGCCTTCGGCAAGGGAACGATGCAGATGTTCAACGAGCGATTGTCTTTCGAGATCAGCGCGGACTGAATCTCAATCTCCGTTCCATCCGCATTGAATGTCGGGTGAATGTGATCCGCTCCGGCATGTTGCGGGCCGGCCAGCAAGTTGATTTCGCCGTTATGCCGGTCGTAGAGCCAGACCTCGTATTGGAAATCGTCCGAGGCAGCCCAACGCCCGTCCGAAGATCCGGCCACATGCCAGTCGGAACGCCCGTGCGACCATGCGGGAACCTGACCCACAATCCGCATCTCGCGTGTTCGCAGATTCACGATTCCCACGCCCGTCGGGTGTTCCATTGTCCCGGCGACGCCCCAATCCGAATCCGGCGTCGCTTTCGCGATCTGCCGGTGGCCGAGCATCGCAATGACCACCTCGTCTTTGCTGATTACGGCCTCGTGCGTGATCCATTCATACGGCGCTTCCGGATAGAGCGGGCGCAATCCGGTGCCGTCGGCTTTAATGAACCAGGTTCTCTGCGGCGCTTTGCCGCCGGTCTCCCAGCAGAAAACGATCTCGCCCGGCGCCCAGGGATTCGTCTGCACATGCCCAATCAGAAAGCCGACGTTGACAATCGTCTTGATCTCGCCGGTATTCAGATTCATGCTCCGCAATCCGCTGGTCGTCTGGTGAAACCGCGGCCCGAACGCCGGAAGCAGTTTCTGCCCGGGAGACAACTGCGCGGTTTCCGGCCCGCCGACTTTGAAATAGACGAAGTCGTCATTCGCATCCAGGCCCATGTTGCCGTCGGCTTCGAGTGCGGCCGGAATAGTTCCGCAGACTCGCGTGTACTGTGCGGCTGGTTTTACCGTGCCCGCGGCCACATCGGCGAACAGTTTCGCGAGATCGATTTCGAGGATCTGCTGTGGCTCGCCGTTCGCGCCCTGACCTCGACGGCCGCCGCGGGTCATGACGTAGAGCTTCATCGTCTTGTTGCCCGCGCACAGCATCCCCATGAAACCGTTCTCGGTCACCTGCACGATTTGGCCGGTCTGTTCATTCACCGCGAAAGCCTGCGAGCCGGTTTCGCGCACACCGCGAAAGATGAGCCATTTTCCATCGACGGTCCACTGCCGGTGCGTTTGGTAAATCTTCGATTGGCGATAGCTCCTATCGGTGCTGGTAAGGAATACCAGAGGCAGCCCGGTAACCGGATCGGGAACAATCTTTTTCTCAGAGGGCCAGGTGCGCCCCATCTGCGCGAACGCTGCGGAAGCGGTGAACCAGGAGAGCAGGACAAAACAGAGGCCGGGAGTTACTTTCTTGAAATACATTCCAATTCCCTGATGAGCGGAAGCGTTTACGGTCTTCCATCCCGCTGCTTATCTTCTCCACGAAGAAACGCGCTGTCAAGTGTCGCCACCTCAGATGCGCAGCACCGCGGCTCCGCTGATGGCGTCGTGCTTCAGCGCTTGCAGCGCCTGGTTGGCCTGTTCCAGCGGAAACTCTTTGACTTCGGTATGAATGGGAATTTCGGCGGCGATTTCCAGGAAATCCTCGCCATCGTGGCGGGTGTTGTTGGAGACGCTACGGATGACTTTTTCCCAATAGAGCTGGTCGTAATTAAGCGGCGGAATCTGGCTCATGTGAATGCCGGCCAACGCCAGCGTGCCGCCTCGCTTGAGAACGCCGAGCGCCGGCTGGACCAGTTCGCCTGCCGGAGCAAACATCAGAACGGCATCGAGCGGATGCGGGGGTTGGTCAAACGATCCGCCGGTCCACACCGCGCCCAAGTCGTGTGCCAGTTGCTGGTGGCGCGGTTCGCGAGAAAACGCGTAGACTTCGATTCCTTTATGGCGCGCCACCTGGATCGCCACGTGCGCGGCCGCGCCAAATCCGTACATGCCCAAACGGCCGCCCGGCTTCACTTCCGATAGCCGCAGCGTGCGAAAGCCGATGATGCCGGCGCAGAGCAGCGGCGCCACATGGAGGTCGGCGAAGTCTTCCGGCAACGCGTAGATGAAGTCTTCCGGCGCGAGTACGTACTCGGCATAGCCGCCGTCCGTGGTCCAGCCGGTGAATTCGGCGTTCTCGCACAGGTTCTCGCGTCCCGACCGGCAGTACTCGCAAATTCCGCAAGTCTTGTGCAGCCATGCCACGCCCACGCGTGCGCCGGGCCGGAAACGCGTGGCGCGCGGTCCGCCCGCTTCCACCGTTCCGACCACCTGGTGTCCCGGAATCACTGGCGATTTGCGCGGCGGCAGTTCCCCTTCAATGACGTGTAAATCCGTACGGCACACGCCGCACGCATGAACGCGAATGAGCACCTGATTTCCGGAAGGAGACGGCTTCGGCACGTCGGCCATCCGCAAGGGATTCGTTTCCACAGGCGCGGGCGCAGCGAGCACACAGGCCTTCATGGTTCTATTCTCTCCCCATTTGAAACACAGTTCATCACTCTGCTACCTTCGCAGGTACATGGCATATTTTTGGGCGAATCACCTCGGGGTCCTTGGTGTCTGTCTACTCGCCGGCAACGCGGCATGGGCGCAATCCGCCGTGACAGCCGATTTGCAGGGAACAGTCGCTGACGGCGCGCGCCGGACGGTTTCGGGTGCGCTTCTGACTGCCGTCAACGTCGAAACGGGCGTCAAACGAACTACCGTCACCAATTCTTTTGGGCGTTACCGCATTGCCGCTCTCGCGGCCGGTGAATATGTGCTCACGGTGGTCAAGGAAGGGTTCGCGACCGTCGAGCGCAAAGGGCTGGCACTCGAAGTCGGACAGGCGGCAACGGTGGATTTCGAACTGACGATCGCGTCCCAGAGCCAGACGATTACGGTGGTCGCCGATACGTCTGTGGTCGATACCGGGCGATCGGCCGTGGGCCCTGTGGTCGATCGAACTGAAATTGATAACCTGCCCATCGATGGACGCAACTTCCTCGATTTTGCGCAAACGGTGGGCGGCGTCACCGATCAGCAGACTTCGGGGCAGGGCAGCGGCATCAGTTTCAACGGGCAGCGCGGGCGCAGCAACAACATCTCGATTGACGGCGTCGATCACAACGGCCAGTTGAATGGCAACGTGCGGCTCACCATGAGTCAGGACGCGGTGCGGGAGTTCCAAGTGGTAACGAACGGCTTCGCTCCGGAGTTCGGCAACGCGGGCGGCGGGCTGGTGAATGTGGTCTCGCGCTCGGGCACCAACAATTTTCATGGCACCGCGTTTTTCTATCTGCGAAATGAAGCGCTCGACGGACGCAATGCCTTCATCACTACAGCGCAGAAGCCTCCGTTCCGCAGGAAGAATATCGGCGCGACTGTGGGCGGACCGATCGCGGCCAATCGGACTTTCTTTTTTTCCAGCGTCGAATATATTGCACGCCACGAAAGCGGCGCCGTGACGATCCCGGATGCGAGTGTAGCGGCAATCAATTCCGTCCTGGCCTCGCGGCCCATTCCCAACAGCGGAGTTCGCGCGATTGCGAACGGCGTGTTTCCTATCGGAGAGATCGAAACGCTCAGCTCCATTAAGCTGGATCACCTGTTGACGCCGAATGATTCGCTCGTGTTCCGCTACCTGTTCGGGCAGGACCGCCAGTCGAACAGCGGCGGCGTAGGCATCGGCGGATTGATCGACGTCTCGGGCGGTGGCGGGCAGCGCACCCGCGATCAATCGTTTCTATGGGGCTGGACGCACGTCTTTTCACCCACGCTGCTGGCTGAGACACGGGTGCAATACGCGCCGCGCCGGCTGACGCAATACGCCAATGATTCGCAAGGGCCGCATGTCTCGATTTCCGGCGTGGCCGACTTCGGGCGAAACGCGAACTTTCCGGTGCTGCTCGATGAAGGCCGCGAGCAATGGCAGCAATCCTTCAGCAAGCAGCACGGGCGGCACTTTTTCAAAATTGGCTCTGACCTGCAGTGGATTCACGCGCATACGTCGTTCCCCGTGAATTTCGCGGGCACGTTTTCTTTCGCCAGCCTGGCCGATTTTGCGGCGGGCCGCGTCAACCTGTTTTCCCAAGGATTCGGTGATCCGGAAATCCGGCTGCCCGACACGTTGATCGCGTTCTATCTCCAGGACACGTTTCAGGCCAGCCCCAAACTCAGCATCACTTACGGCCTGCGTTATGACTATGACCGGCAGCCGCAGGGCATCCGGCGCGATCCGAACAATCCGATCGAAGCGCCGCTGCAAACCGGCATTCCGCGCGATCCGAACAATGTCGCGCCGCGGCTTGGCATGGCTTACCAGCCATTCCGCGGCGGCAAGACGGTGATCCGCGCCGGGTATGGAATCTTCTACGACAAGCTGTTTCTGCTGGTGGCGCGCAACGCGCTGATCGCGCGGCAGACGCTTTCCCTTTCGCAGGCGCAATCGACGGCGCAACTCGCGCTCGGCGCGTTCCCCCAGTCCAACGCGGTCCCATCGGGATTCAATTTGCCGAAAGGCAGTCTCAATACGGTGGCGAACAGCCTCGCTACTCCATACGCGCAGCAGGCGAACCTCGGCGTGGAGCAGGCGCTGGCCGGGAATTGGGCGGTGAGCGCGACTTATGTTTGGGTGCGCGGCGTCCATCTGCTGCGGTCGCAGAATATCAATTTGGGGCCGCCGGTAATACTGACGCCGGAGAATGCGGCTCAACTGGGAGTCGCCAGCCCGAACCCGCAGCAACTGGGCCGCGGCATCTATCTGGCCGCCGCGCGGCCGAGCTCCGCATTCACGAACATCCAGCAGGTCTCATCATCGGCGAATTCGTTTTACAACGGCCTGGAATTATCGCTCAGCAAGCGTTTTGCGCGCGGCTTTGAGATGCGGGTGAACTACACATTTTCGAAAGCCATCGACGATGCGAGCGATTTTGTGCAGGCGCAGCAGCCGTCAGACCCCTATGACGCACGAGCCGAACGGTCCCTTTCGCTCGAAGATCAGCGGCGCCGTTTCACCCTGACCGGCGTTTGGCAGGTGCCGTACCTGCGCGGCGGCAACGCACTCGCGCGAAAAGTGCTGGGCGATTGGGTGTTGGCCGCCAATTGCCTGATCACCAGTGGTTCGCCGCTGAATGTGACCGTGGGCAGCGACGTTAACCTGGACGGCAACAATAATGATCGTCCGTTCAATGGGACCTATATTTTAGGGCGGAACACCTATCTGGGACCGGGGCGCGCGGTGGTGAACCTGCGGCTTTCCCGGCGTTTCGCAGTGGGCGAGCGGGCCAGCCTGCAGGTGCTCGGAGAAGCGTTCAACATGGAGAACCGGGTGAATTTCTCGGGCGTGCTGACCACTTGGGGCACTGGCTTGCAGCCGCGGCCCACACTGGGAAATTATACGTCGGCGGGCAATGCCCGCGAGGTGCAATTAGGCTTGCGGGCGCAATTCTGAGGAATCCGGTATGGTGGAAAAGATGGGTAAGAGAATCATGCTGGCGGTAATCGGTGCGGGAATCGGTTCCCTGGTCGGCCTGCTGGTTTCATTCATGGGCGCGGGGAACCCGGCGTTGATCATCGGCGGTGTGGTGGGCGCCATCATTCCATTCCTGATTTTGGGTGCGCCGTCTAAGTAAATCCGGTACTGAAAATCGGTCTGTGGTACTTGCAAAGTCGCTGGCGGATCAGTAAAGTGCCAGAGGAGGTCTTATGGCATTCTGTGCGAATTGCGGTTCCCCTATGGAAGGTCGCTTTTGCGCAAAGTGCGGCAGCTCCGCCGATGCGGGTGCTCCGCCATTAGGGGCTGCCGCTCCGGCCGGGGTCGCGCAACCCGCCGCAGCTTCGGGAATGAGCGAGAATGGCGCATCGGCGCTGTGCTACGTACTGGGCTTGATTACGGGAATTCTGTTCCTGGTGCTCGCTCCCTACAACCAGAATAAGAGGGTTCGGTTTCACGCATTTCAATCGATTTTTCTGCATATTGCCCTCATCGTAGTGGCAATCGGCATGACCATCGTTTTCGCCATCCTGGGACATATTGTGGGCCTCGGGTTCTTCATCGGGCTGGTGCTCTGGCCGCTGTTCTGGCTGGCCACACTGATCTTGTGGATCTACATGATTGTGTCCGCCTACCAGGGCAAAACGACGGTGCTGCCAGTCATCGGGCAGTTTGCCCAGCAGCAGGCGTAACCTGCAGGCCGCGCGACCCGGCAACAAGTCTGAGCCTTCGTGCGTCTCAGCTAGCATGACGCGAGTTTGGGCACTGGCGCTTGTCGCGGTGACGGCAAGCGCCCAAGCGCCGCGGATCGGTGAAATCAACTTCTACGGGTTGCGCAAGGTTCCCGCCGAGAAGATTCTTACCACGCTCCAATTGAAATCCGGCGACACCCTGCCGCCTTCCAAGGGCGACATGGAAGACGCCATCGAAAAAATTCCCGGTGTCGTCATGGCTCGCGTGCAAGCCGTATGCTGCGAAGGGCGCAGCGTAGCGCTCTTCATCGGCGTCGAAGAACGGGGTGCGCCGCTTTTCGCGGTGCACTCACCGCCGGCCGGGAATGCCGAACTCCCCGAAGACCTCGTCGATACCTATCACAAATTCCTGAGCGCGGTGGAAGAAGCGGCCCGGCGGGGCGCGACTGCTGAAGACCTTTCGAGCGGCCAGCCCTTGATGATCGACCCGAAGGCGAGAGCGTACCAGCAGCAGTTCGTCGCCTACGCCACGGCTCACCTGGACCTGCTGAGGAGCGCCATACACGAAGCCGCCGAGCCGGACGTGCGAGCTGTGGCCGTGGCGGTGATCGGGTACGCGCCGAAGAAGGCCGGCGTCATCAATGACCTGCAATACGCCATGCAGGACCCGGATGAAGCGGTCCGCTCCAACGCCATGCGGGCACTGGAATCGATTGCGGCCGCGAGCGCCCGTCAATCCAAAGCGGACGTTCCGATTTCGGCAACATGGTTTGTCGAAATGCTGAATTCGATCTCGCTAAGCGATCGACAGCGCGCTGCCGAAGCGCTGGTGACGTTGACCGACCATGGGAACCGGGAGGCGCTGGAGCAGATCCGCGAGCGCGCGCTGCCGGCGGTGGTCGAGATGGCGCGCTGGAAAACCCTGCGGTATGCGCTGCCGGCGTTTCTGCTGGTAGGGCGCATGGCGGGGCTGCCGGAAAAACAAATCCAGGAGCAGTGGTCGAAGGGCGCCCGGGAAGCGGTGATCCAGAAAGTTATGGCGCAGAATCAGGCGGGGCGCGGCGATTCGATAAAATGAAGGCGTCCTATGGGAATCACCAGACGGCAAATGCTGGCGGGGATGGCGGTGGCGCGAGTAGCCGCCGCGCAGGCGCCCCGGCAGCCTACCAAACCCAGGACCCGCCCGCAGATTTGCCTGCTTTCGCGGCAACTGGCTAAGCTCGAATACCAGGACCTGGGTCCCATTCTGCAGCAGCTCGGCTTTGACGGCTGCAATCTGACGGTGGAGCCGAACGGGCACGTACGTCCGGATTTGGCTTCGGTGGATCTCTCGCGCGCCATTGAGACGATGCGCGGCAGCACGGTGGATGTCCCGGTAATCACCACAGCTTTCACGACGCTGGCGGACCCGACGATCCGCAACGTGATGGCGATTGCCGGGTTAATGGGGGTGCATTATTTCCGTCCGGGCTACTGGCAATACAGTGAATCGGCCGATGTCACAACGAGGCTGGTAAGCGTGGAGCGCGACATGGCGGGCCTTTCCGCGCTGGGACGGGCTACGGGCCTGGCGATGGGCGTGCACAACCGCGCTGGTGATGTGGGCGAAGCGATCTGGGATACGTACACGGTGATCGATGGCCTCGATCCGCAATGGACGGGCTACGATTTTGACCCTGGCGCTGCCACTGCGGCGAGCGGGTCGAGCGGCTGGTATGTGGCGATGCGGCTGGCGCTGCCGCGCATCAAGATGGTGACGCTGAGCGATTTCACCTGGAGCAAGGACGGCGGCGGAGCGTGGCAGGCCGCGCCATGCCCGCTGGGCGAAGGCATGGTGGATTGGACAAAATTTTTCTCCACACTGGCGCGCGCCAAATTCACCGGGCCAATTACGCTGCAAATGGATTACAAACCGCAGGATCCGCTGAAGGCGATCTCGCGTGAGCTGGAGTGGACGCGGAAACAGGTTGGCACAGCGTATCAGAACGTGAGCTAACGCGCCGGATATCTCTTTCAATCTGGCTGAAAAAATACCATCAGAGCAGCGGACCGGCGAACGATTGCGACGAAGCTGCGCCTTCTCACGAATCGATCGATCCGGATGTGCGCCACACAACCGCGCCTCCGCCGGCGCAGCGATGAAGCAGGCAGAGCGGAACCTATGATGGGTAGATGAAGGGCTGTTTCTTACTCCATGCTTCGCTCTTTTTCCTGATTTCCCTCAGCCTGCTTCTGCCGATTCGGCGCGGGAATGCGGCTCCGATAACCGTGCGGCACTTAGAGGGACGAACTCGCGGCTTTTTGGTGCTGCGGGATTCCAATGACAAGGTGCTTGCCTCCGGCGGCCTCACCCAACTGGTGAATGGAAGCAGAGTGACCAGCGTGCTGAGCTTCCATTTCAAAGACGGGTCGACCTATGAAGAAACAACCGTCTTCTCACAGCGCCGCACCTTCCGGTTGCTCTCGGATCATGTGGTGCAGAAGGGACCGTCGTTTAAACGGCCGACCGATATGTCAGTAAACGGTGCCACCGGCGAAGTTGTAGTTCATTACACGGAGGACGGCAAGCCGAAAACCATCACGGATCACCTGAAGCTGCCGGCGGACGTGGCCAATGGTCTCCTGCAGACGCTGCTCTGCGATGTCGATCCGAAGACGCCACAGACCACGCTTTCGATGGTGGTTTCTACACCGAAGCCGCGGATTGTGAAGCTTGAAATCTCGCCGCTTGGCGAGGCCCCTTTTTCAGTGGCCGGCGCTAGCGAGGAGGCAACGCGATATGAGGTGAAAATCCATATCGGCGGAATCGCTGGCGCAGTAGCGCCATTGGTCGGTAAGCAGCCTCCGAATACGTATATGTGGATTGCCCGCGGAAAAATTCCGGGCTTTCTGAAATCGGAAGGGCCGATGTTTGAAGATGGGCCTATCTGGAAGATCGAATTGGCAAGTCCGGTTTGGCCGAAGAATGCTGAGGAAAAGAAGCAGTAGCCTGCGGCTGGTCACGGAGGCACACGAATTCTTTAGCTCCTCGTTTTTCCATTACTTACAACTGGCTCACCTTCTTCGGACCAATAAGTTGTTGCTATCTTCTAATCAGAAGGTGCTCGCACACCCCGGCCGCCTTCGACGATTTTTCATGTTGGCCAACATGCGTCGCATTTGTGGTGGTGCTGGACCCCTGGAGCCCGTGAACGGCCCACGGCGTCAACTATAGGTATGGCGTCGACAGGGGACCTTGGAAACTGGTTTCCATATCTTGCGGTGGTGAGGAAATAGCGCTGATTGTTCCCCCACTGCGTTCCAGAGAGCCGAACCGTCAAATCGAGCGTATAAAAGTAACGCCATCCAGCGATTCCTCTGACCTCGAAGACGCGGCTCAAACCATTGGCGGCCGGATCTCGCACGGCGACAAGTCCGCACAGCCCCGGCCGCCGCGACGTTCTTTCTCTCGACCCCCCTGCCTACCCATATTCCGTTCGCACATCATGCGCGGGCCGATTCCGAGCCGCGACGCAACGGAGCGGAATGCATTGCCACTCCGCGCAGCCGAAGTGTACCCTGCCGCCTTCATCGAAGTACCGCGCCCGGTTATTTTTGAAATCCCGGCTGGCGCACGCTCCACGCCCACGCCCCGATGATACGATTGATGGTTCGGGCCGGTTGGAAAATCCACCAGTCCGGCGGCTGTCCTGATTTTCCATCTACTCATTTTTGGGCCTGTTTCGTTACATTAAAATTTATGCGCTATCGTGCTCTGGGCCGTACAGGCTGGAAGGTTTCGGAAATCAGTTTTGGAGCGTGGGCAATCGGCGGTGCCTGGGGTGAGGTCCATGACGCCGATTCTCTTGCGGCACTTCACAAAGCCGTGGATAGTGGCGTGAATTTCATCGACACGGCGGACGTTTATGGCATGGGCCGCAGCGAGCGGCTGGTCGCGCAACTCAAACGCGAGCGCAGGGAAGAAATCATCGTCGCCACCAAAGCCGGGCGGCGGCTTCCCGCGCAAACCGTGGAGGGATACAGCGCAAAGAATCTCACGTCGTTTATCGAAGACAGCCTGCGCAACCTTTCCACCGATTGTCTGGACCTGCTGCAGTTGCACTGCCCGCCGACCGGCCTCTTCTACCATCCCGAAGTTTTCGGCTATCTCGATCGCTTGGTCGAGGCGGGCAAGATCCGCTATTACGGTGTGAGTGTCGAGCGCGTCGAAGAAGCCTTGAAAGCCATCGAGTATCCAAATGTGCAGACCGTGCAGATCATTTTCAATTGCTTCCGTCTACGGCCGGCCGGAATTTTTTTTGAAGTCGCCAAGAGGAAGCAGACCGGCATTCTGGCACGCGTGCCTCTCGCCAGCGGAATGTTGACCGGCAAACTCACTCGCGATTCCACGTTCGAGCCGGCAGACCACCGCAACTTCAACCGGCGCGGCGAAGCATTCGATGTGGGCGAAACGTTTTCGGGCGTGGAGTATGAAACCGCGCTTGCGGCAGTGGAAGAAGTCCGTTGCCTCGTGCCGAAGGAAATGACGATGGCGCAGTTCGCTCTGCGCTGGATTCTGATGTTCGATGCAGTCACCTGCGCCATTCCCGGTGCGAAGCGGCCCGCCCAAGTAGCCGAAAACTGTGCGTCTGCGGGCTTTCCACCGCTTTCGGAAACGCAAATGGAAGGAATTCGGCGCATATACGATTCCCGAATCCGTCCGCTGGTGCACGATCGCTGGTAGCATAAAGAGTTCGAAGGGCCCCTCGGGATTTTCACCGGACCAGCCAACCGTGGCTGCGCCGCCATGTACGGGGATGAAATTGGTGGGGCGATCATCCGATGTCAAAAGACATCGTCCCGCCAGCCGTCCTTTCCTTAGATCGATGCGACGTACCCGGTTGCCGGTTGTATTCCCCACGGTAAATTGCCGTCCGCGGTTTGGTCGGCGTGTGAGTAAAGGGACTGACCATGGTTGTACTGGGCATCGACATCGGCGGGACGCAAATCAAGGCGGGGATGGTAGATGAAAGCGGCGCACTGCTCGCCTCGCGCACCGTCGCTACCCCCGCCGATCTGGATACGTTCTTGCGCGCGCTGCACGATGCCATTCAATGGCTGCTGGGCGTCAGCTTCTTTCCTGCGGGTGTCGGTGTCGGCTGCAAGGGCATCATCAATTGCGACAGCACGGAGGTCCAGATTCTTCCCGGAAGCCTGAATTTTCTTCAGGGGCTGCGTCTCAGTGATCTGGTTGGTCTCCCAATGGATATCCCTGTCTTCGCCGACAATGATGCGCGCGTAGCGCTGGCCGGCGAAATGGTATGGGGCGCCGCTCGCGGATGCCAGAACGCCATAATGTTGACGCTTGGCACGGGCGTCGGAGGCGCAGTGCTGGTCAACGGCCAGTTACTGCGTGGACATACAGGCGTTGGTGGTCACCTGGGACATCTGACAGTGGAGCCGGAAGGGTTGTTGTGTGGATGCGGAAATCGCGGGTGTCTGGAGACGGTGTTCTCCGCGCGCGCCATCGAAGGCGCGGCATGGGCGGCGGTGCACCGCGGCTGCAACTCCACACTCAACCGCTTGTTCCGCGAGCATCCGCAGCTTGCCACGTGCCGCACCATTTTTCAGGCCGCCAGTGAAGGCGATGATATGTCTCGAGCCATCGTCCGCAAGGCGGTCGGTAAGTTGGGCGCGGCAATTGGCGGATTGCTCCACGTCTTTGATCCGGAAGTCGTCATTGTCGGCGGCCAGGTGGCCGATGCCGGCGACGAACTGCTGCTGCCGCTGCGCGAAGAAGTGTGGACTCGCTCGCGCGGCTTGCTGGGACGGAGCGTGCCGATCGTGGAGCAGCAAGTGTCGGACAAATCCGGCATCATCGGCGCCGCCGGCCTCGTAATGGCTCCGCGCACGTGACCCGCGCCTGCGCGATTCTACGGCGTTGCCTTACACGAATTCTGAGCGATGTGGTTGTCCTGCAAACGCACGCCCGGCGCGGCTTCGACGCACCAGCGCGCTCCGTTCACGCTCGAAACCTCGTTGCCTTGAATCACATTGTCGCGGGTTTGGGCCGGACGGGCGGCTCCGTTTCCCAGATAGATGGCGCTCCGCAGCATCCCCGGCTGTTCCGGCGCATAGTTGCAGAGCGGCCGGCGCATGTCGCCGGTGCAGGCCGCGCGGTTCACATCCAGGAAGCGATTGCCGAGAATCTTGTTCGCCGAACCAATAAGAAATAGCCCGCCATAAGCGAAACCCTGAATCCGATTCTTCGCCACCACGACGTTCACCGGGTTGACTTCGGGATTCGAATTGCCGAATACAATGCCGAAATGCGAAAGCGGGTACGCCGATGACGGTTGTCGATTGGTGCAGGTATTCCCACGGACTTCGCCATCGTGGAATCCATCGAGGTCGATGCACTGGCCGTTGACGTCTTCGAAGACATTGTCCGAGTAGCGGCAGTGATCCACGTTGCCGGCCGTGTCCAGCGCCACGGGAATTCCGGTGGCTGCCACATCCACCTGGGAAACCGGATAGCCGATGCGGCGGCCGCGGTTCCGCAGCACGAGCACGTGCGAAGCATGGCCTACCTGAATCGCATCACGAGCCACATCGGAAATCTCGTTGCTGGCGATTTCCCCATCGGTGTCGCGCGGCGATCCGTAATTGGAATGGGTCCAGATCGCATTGCCCGGAATGTGGCGAATGGTGGAATGAACTATGGCAAAACGCGCCGTGCCTTGCTCCAGCAGAATTCCACCGGAGGTGTTGTTGCGGCCTGTCTGGTCGAGCGAGCCGCATTGTTCTACCAGCACGCCGCTAACAGTGACGTTTTTTGCCGCGCTCACCAGAATCGCAAAGCCTGTTACATGGCGAATCTGCACGTCGCGAATAATCAATCCGTTCACCCCGGTCGCCAGGATGCCGTTATCATCGTAAAAATTCGCGAATGTCACGTTCGAAGGCGGAAGGTAGCGGTTGGTGGTGAGCGACTGCCGGTTGCCTTCGAGCGTGAATCCGCGCAGGCGCACGTCCGCCGCGCTGTCAACCCAGATCAGGGCTTTGTCGCGGGCCTCAGCCGCCATGCGCAGCACGCTGCCATGGGCATGGCCGTGAATCACCAGATGATGAACGCCCCGCGGCACGCGCAGCGATTTGTGCAGAATGGTAATACCCGGCGGCAACTCCACGATCACGCCGGACCTTTCGACTGCTGCCTGAATCTGCTGTTCGTTCTGCGCTTCGATCACCGCCTTGTGCGAACACGAGCAGAGCACAGCCGCCGCGGCTACTCCCATGGCTCCCAGCTTCATGAAGCGTCCGGTTCGTAGTGGAAGCCGGCTTCCCGGCTGAATGGGCTGAGCCGCGTGCGCAGGCGAGCGCTATGCGGGCCCGGCGGCAGTGCCTTCGGCAGCCGCGAATTGGTCTGCCACTCGTTGGGACCCGTATGGGTGAGCAGCAGAATCGGCTGCTCTATGCCATCGATTTCGAGCAGCATGGTCTCTTTCGTCAAGCCGGGCTCCGCCGTGCGGAAGCAGCAACAGAGCTGTTCATTCTTATATCCGTGAAAGTGGCATGTTCCATCCCTGGTGTTCTCCAGCGCGAAGATTTCGGGCGCAGGCTGCTCCTCTCCGCGCGGCTCCGGCTGTGGCTCGGCCGGTGTTGCCCGCGTGTGGATGTAAATCGGGAACGCGTTGCTCGACGGGCCCGCGCCGGCGCGAAGACGCACTTCGTGCGCGCCGGGCGCCAGACCGGGCGGAACCCGCAGGTTCGCCTGCCATCCTCGCCGGCCCAGGTCCGCCAGATCGAGGAGCGGCAACCCGTACCCATCCACCTCCACGCGGACGTCTTCCATGCGCAGCGAGCGATCCGGATACTGGAAATAGAGGTTGATGTACTCATCCTTCGGCGGACGAAAAGAGACATCGCCGGTGCGGTTGTTCACGGCCGAATTGATCCACGGCGCCGGAGCGGTGTCATCGACGGGCAGCGATGCCCATTTGCGATAGCAGGTGACGCCGGCGCGGCGATCGGAGACATATTCGAATTGCACGCGAGCGAAACCCGCGGAGCGGCAAAGCGCCATCAGGCAATTCACGTTCGGTCCGAACCAGTTGTCGATTTGCCCGCCGAGTTCCTTGGTTTCATAAAACTCCAGCAGACAGGGGCCGCCGGCGCCGATGTCTCCGTTCGTCGCGTCAGTGACGAAGGATTCAACGAACGCCGCTTCTCTGGCCAGCGCGCACACGCGCTCCAGTCCAAGCAGCGGATGCCGCAGATGATATAAGACTCCGAAGAAAACAACGTAATCGAAATAGCCCAGCGCTTCGGGCGTCATCTCTTCCATATCGAGCACGAGATACTCGACGCGCGAATTCAGCAGTTCGCGGGCTTCGAGGAACTCTTCATACTCAACGCAATCTACCGCGACGACTTCGGCTCCGCGCCGCTCCAGAGCGAAGCTGTTCCAGCCTGTGGCGGCCCCCACGTCCAGCACGCGCTTGCCGGAAAGATCAGCCGGGATCGGGAAGGCATTCAGCCGCCCTTGCAGTGCATCTACCGGAATCAGGCCGGGAATCACCGTTCCATCGGGCAAGTCGATGCTGTGATACCAAGCCTTCCGGGAAAGCATTTCGACCTGCTGCTGGATTTTGCTGGTGAAGGTGGCTTCCCGATTCTCGGCCATCCCCTTACTTTAGCCTGTCGTTCGGCTCAGCCGAAAATCGGAGGGGTTACAGCTAAATTTGTGGGCTCCAGTAGAGGAATGCGCCTGCCGCCGCGATGGCAAGGATCAACAAGGTTACAGCAATCCAGAAGGCGCGGTGACTCTTTCTCTTTCTGCGGGAAAACGCCGGCGGTTCCAGTTCCCGTATTGGCTTCTCTTCCGGCTTCGAGGATGGAGCGGCATCCGCTGCCGTCGCGGGCGATGGCTCCGGAGATGATTCGGGCGCGGATTCCGGCGGTGGAATTGCCGGCTGCGGCAGGCGCTTCCACTCCTGCCGGACCAGTTTCAGCTCGATGACCGCGTTCTGAATTCGCTGCCGCCGCTGCGCCCGGTCTTTCTCCAGGCATTCGGCGACGATGCGGTAGATCGCGGCGTGAGTCGGTGTCTCGGACAATGGAGGTGGACTTCCGTAGACAATCGCATTGTTCAGTTCGACGCCGTTTCCGGAAAACGCGCGCTGCCCGCTCGCCATTTCGTAGAGGATCGCACCGAAAGAAAAGATATCGCTGAGCGCATCCGGCTCCTTGCCCGTCACTTGCTCGGGCGAACGATAGGGCGCGCGCACCGGTCCGCCGGGCGAAGCCGCAGGGCGCAGCACGTGTGCGCCCGCGGGCGTCACCACGATTCCCCACGTGCACAAGCGTCCATGCGTCAAGCCGCGGGCGTGAGCTTGGCTGAGACTGGAGCCGATCTCCGTGGCGTAACGGAAAAAATCTTCCAGAGGAAGCGCGCCATGCGTCAATTGCTCCGCCAGCAGCGTTCCCGGCTGCGTCTCATTGCCGAGAAAGTCCGCCTGGCTCTCGACCACTCCAAACACTGGGTGCTCCAAATGCTTCGCGATCGGAATGACTCCCAAATCGGAAGCCTGCACTCCGAATTCTACTCTTACGCGCGGGGCCGTCACAATGAAGCGCGTGCGCAAAAAAGTTCTAGTTGTACTGAAGCAAATTTGAAGAATCCGCCCCGTGATGCCGTGTACGCTTCCTCTCAGCGCGGCTCAAACGCCGGGGTCTGTTTCACTGCGCCCACTGTAGGCGCCATGCGAAACTCGTAATCAGCGCATGCACTCAGAAAGATTCTCATTCGCATTCCGTGCGCTGCACTCGCGGAATTACCGGCTGTTCTTCGGGGGCCAAAGCATCTCCCTGATCGGCACCTGGATGACTCGCATTGCCACCGCCTGGCTGGTCTATCGCCTCACGCACTCCGCGTTCCTGCTGGGAATGGTCAGCTTCGCGGGGCAGATTCCCATGTTGTTTGTAGCCCCGCTTGCCGGAGTCTGGGTGGATCGCTGGGACCGCCACCGCACGCTGGTCGTGACACAGATCCTATCCATGCTGCAATCGTTCGCGCTGGCGGGCCTGGCACTCGGCCATATCATCACGGTGTGGGATGTGATCGGGCTGATGCTGTTTCAAGGCCTGATCAACTCTTTCGACATGCCGTCCCGCCAGGCATTCGTTGTGCAGATGGTGGAAGACCGCATGGACCTGGGGAACGCCATCGCGTTGAATTCCTCGATGGTGAATGCGGCGCGCCTGGTGGGTCCCGCGGTCGCCGGGTTGGTGATTGCCGGAGTGGGCGAGGGGTGGTGCTTCTTCATTGATGGCGTCAGCTATTTCGCGGTGATCCTCTCGCTGCTGGCCATGCATATTACACCCGCGCCGCGCCGGGGAACGGACCGGCAGTTGTGGGCGGAGCTGGCGGAAGGCTGGCAGTACGTCACCGGTTCGGTTCCGATCCGCTCGATTCTTTTGCTGCTGTCGTTGATGAGCCTTGTGGGCCTGCCGTATACGGTGCTGATGCCGGTGTTCGCCTCGAACGTGCTGCACGGAGGCGCCAATACGCTGGGGTTTCTCATGGCGGCATCCGGGGTTGGCGCGCTGGTGAGTGCGATTTCGCTGGCCCTCCGGCGATCGGTGGTCGGACTTGGAAAGATGATTCCGATTTCCTCCGCGTTGTTCGGTGTGGCGCTGATCGCCTTCGCGTTGTCCCGCACTCTCTGGCTGTCGTTATTCCTGCTTCTGTTTACAGGCTTTGGAATGCTGCAACAGATGGCTGCGAGTAACACCATTCTGCAAACCATCGTGGACGAGGAAAAACGCGGACGTGTCATGTCGTTTTATTCCGTGGCGTTTCAAGGGGTGGCTCCTTTCGGCAGCTTGCTGGCCGGAGGATTGGCATCGCGCATCGGTGCTCCGTTCACGCTCGTGATCGGCGGCTGTATTTGCGTCGCGGGAGCGGCCTTGTTTGCGCGCCAGTTACCGCGCATTCGCACGCTGGTGCGCCCGATTTATGTGGAGCTTGGCATTCTTCCGGAAATGGCCACCGGGCTTCAGGCTGCTTCGTTGCTGCAGACGCCTCCGGAAGAGTAATACAAAAAGCCGCCAGGAATCGGCTATGAGGGACCCGAGTTGCCCCATGCGCGATTTTCGATACAATAAAAAAGTAGCGGAGGTGGGTCTTCTCGAGTAGCAGACGAGCCACAAGTGCCCAGAACGGTCGTTCTGTAGTTCGGGAAGCGTCCCGCGCCCTTTTTTCTCTCTTCTTCCCTGATGACTGCCGGATCTGCCATCGTCCACTCCACGAAATTACGCGGATTCCGGTTTGCCCAGCCTGTCTGAGGGAGCCGCAGCCGCTGGAAGCGGAATTCTTCTGCGTCAGTTGCCGGACGCCGTTTCAAAACAGGTTTCCGCTCGATTCCGAAGGCCGTTGCGCTCTCTGCCGCAGCGGCCTTCGTGGTTTTGATGCGGCGTATAGCTACGGTTCTTACGAGGGCGCGCTGCGCGACCTGATCCGGCTCTACAAATACGGACGCGTCCGGACGCTCGCCAGTCCGCTATCGGAATTATTAGCGGCGGCTTTGCCTCGCGAACAGCAGTTCGATGCCGTGGTGCCGGTTCCGCTGCACTGGCGAAGGCAGTGGCACAGAGGATTCAACCAATCCGAACTGCTCGCTCGCGCGATTGCGCGTCGCTCCGGCATACCTGCTGTGAATGCGCTGCGCCGGGTACGGGCTACGGAAACGCAAGCTGGCCTCAGTAATACGCGGCGCCGCGCGAACGTGCGAGCGGTGTTTCGCCCGCAGCGCGGCGCGGGTCTCCAGGGCAAGCGGGTCCTGCTGATTGACGATGTCATGACGACAGGTTCCACCGCCGCGGCCTGCGCCCTTACGCTCAAACGGGCCGGAGCGAAGAAGGTGGTTCTCTTGACGGTTGCGCGGGTGGACCGGCGTTTCGACGCGTGGCGTCTCACAGTGCTTCCAACTACGGTGGAGGGGGTTGCCTGAATGCCTAGCGACCGATTGCAAAAACCGGTGCTGGTGCTCAACGCGAGCTATGAGCCGATCAATATCTGCGCAGCGCGCCGCGCGCTGGTTCTGGTGCTGAAGGGCGTCGCGTCTGCCGAGGAGGAGTGCGCGCACGCGGTCCATTCCACGCGGGCATCAGTGCGCCTTCCCTCCGTGATCCGGCTGCTCGAATACCGGAGGATTCCGCATCAGACGCGCGCACTCTCACGCAAGAACATCCTCATGCGCGACCGGTACACCTGCCAGTATTGCCATCGCACGCTGCCTTCCGCCGAACTAACTCTCGACCATGTGGTGCCTCGCTCGCGAGCGGGCGAGTCGGCCTGGGAGAACCTGGTGGCGTGCTGCCACTCCTGCAATAACCGCAAGGGAAGCCGCACTCCGGAAGAAGCCGGTATGAAGCTCGCGCGTCAGCCGAGGCCCTTCAGCCTGCATACCAGCCGGCACTTGATGCGCATGCTCGGCAAAGGCGATGCGCAGTGGCGCAAGTATCTCTTTTACTGAGTTACACTGCCGGTTCTTGCCAGACCAGGACTCTTCACGAGCCTGCTGCCTGAATTGCCGCCTCGATTGCCCTCCGCTCCATTCGATCAAGCATCGCACCATTCCCATGCCAAAGCTTTGAAAACGTAGCCTCTGGGGTTTGAGCTTCGCGCCGGTAAGCGGTCTTAGTTCCCGACCTCAACAGAGGAGATGGCAAATTAGAGCGCGGAGGGGTAATCCTGCGGTGCTCAGGGTCCATCAGTCCTATGAATACCGCGTACTGCAATTGCCTTGCGAGGCTCTGATCTACGATCAGGCCAGTATTGCCCCTTGCAATCGAAATCCGTAGGCTGAATAACCAAACGGAGCACTTCCAAATGAACGGAGCACTTCCAGTCCTGCTACTTCTCGCCGCTCCGGCATGGCACTTGTATGGCGAAACCAAGGTTATATCGGTGTTCCCTATCGGGACGACGACGCCGATTAACTTTGAAACGGAGAGTTCCAATGTAATTACCACGGCGAGCGGATACATGGTTTTCGGCGAAGCGGATCTTATAACTCCGCTCGGCAAGATCCCGCTCCTCAATGCCAATCTCTCTTTCAGCTACGCCCCCGGTACGACCCAGGTTCAAACCATGCACGGCGAAGCCTACGTCCCGTCTCCCTTCGTGTCGGCAAATGCGAGCATCGAAAAGCCGGTGCTGGCGGAGATGGGGATCGATTTTGGGAAAAACCTCAAGCTAGGCGTACCGCTCCTTGATGACCGCATTTACACTTACTTCAAATTCGATGCGGGCCTAAAGATGGATGTCGGCTCCACGAGCGACGCGGGCGACGAAAAGGCTTCTCCCTGGGCGTGGCAGCCGGCGTTTCCGCTATGGAAATCATTGACCCGGCGGATCCGTTCTATTACATCTCCGGTGGTTTGGTCACGCCGGAGAAGAGTAAGGGTGGCAAGCCAGTGAATCAGCCGAATTCCTCAGACCAGAACACCGTCGAAGAAGTCGGCGTAGGCGAATCGATTCAGGGGCTGATCCCTTTTCGGCCTCAAACCACATACGGGATTGAAGCCCAAGCCAAGCCGTTTTCCGGGAACCTGATTCTTTCGGGAAGCATGCAGGTTCCTGAACTCCCACTCGCGGTAGACGGTTATGAAATCGCCGGCGTCACGAAGCAGACCGATCCCACGTTCTACTCCCTTGGCGTCGTACCCGGGCTTTCGCCCTGGCTCCAGATGGGAATCAACGGCAATCTCAGCCTGGCGTACAAGTTCCTGAAGTTGGTGAACGTGGGAAAGATTGCAGTTTTCAGTTTTAAGCTGGGAAGCGCCAGTGCGGCAGTTCAGACGGTTAATTCAGTCCGTCAGGCATACTTCAGCGGAATCCTCCAACCGGATACGTCCTGGATTCCCGATTGGATGCCGTTCAAGCCGGAGGACGTGGAGCACGCTTACGGCTTCATCAGTTCACAACTTTCCGATTTCAAGCTGCACATCGACGGACGGTTCGCTGTGGATGCGAGCGAGTTTGGGAAGGATATCGGCACGCCTCTGGGAGATGTATTTGAGAGCGAGGGCTCGATGAATATCGACCAGAACGGTTATCTCCAAACCGGCGAAACGACCAACGATCTTGGCCCCTTGGGAGCCTCGGACCGGCAAACCGAGGTCTGGGTGCCGTTTGAAGGTATCGGCAACGGCTATATCAGTACCTCGGGGCTGCTCCGTCTCTCCAACGTCCTGCTGATCCAGGGCGAGGCGAAAATCTCCCCCGCCACCGGTTTCGCGATTCAAGGCAAATTTGCTAACACGTCGCTCGATATCAGCGTGAACGCGCAGGTGGGCCGCGCCCAGGACGGGTCGCTGTTCACGCAGGGAACGGTGTCCATCCCCCCGCAGTTCCAGTCGGGTTTCAATAGCACGATCCAGGCGGCAGCAGCCGCGGCGCGGCAGTCGGTTTCGCAGCAGTATGACGCTTTCCAGCAGGCCACCCAGAACTTCCAGTTTGAATTGAGCCTTCGGGGAATGAGGACCCTCATCCCTCCGCTTTGCAACACAGTAAACAGCCAGATCGATAGCGGCATTGACAGTGCCTTTGACAAATGGCCGCAGGTTCTTGGCGTGGACATTCCGGGCAAATCTGCTGCCAAGAGCGATGCGGAAAGTCAGGCCGCCCCCTACAAGCAGAGGATGACCACGCTGAAGTCCGCCGTACTGCAGCCGGATAGCAGTGCCGCGCGCAGCGCGTTGAAGGTTGCATTGCAGGACGTTCTCAATCATCCGCACCTCACCATCAAAGTGGGTATTCTGGGCGCCGTCTACGACCGGGACATTCTCAGCGCGTCGCAAAAGTCCATGCTGCAAACAGCGATCAACGCCGTGGACGCGTTGCCGGATGCCAGCAACAAGCTGATCCAGGCACAGCAGATCTGGGATGCAGCCCCTAAGCAGGACGTGCTCCAGGCGGTTTCCGACGCCATCCAGAGCGGCGCGGCGGAGGCTCCCCGGATCGTTGCAGTCGGCTTCAATCAGTTCCTGGTCGCATCGCCGTTCCTGGTCTACGCGGACATCACCTATAGAGGAAAGACGACACGTGTGACCGTGCCGTTCGATCCCTCCCATCCCGAAGCAATCGCCAGCCTGGCGGCGGTCGCGTTCGCTTCCGCGATCTCAACCCAGCCGTTGGCCGCGCCGCCGGCCGGGGCCAGCGGTCCTCTTCCTGTGATCGCTGTCGGGGGAGTAGTCAACGGCGCGGGCTACCAGGCGGCGGTCTCGCCGGGGTCCTGGGTCGCAATATTCGGCAGCAACCTCGCTCCCAACACGCGAACCTGGACTTCGGATGAGATTCAGCGCGGCGTGCTTCCTACACAATTGGACGGAGTTAGTGTGACGATCAATGGCAAGCCGGCAGTCGTTTACTACATCAGCCCAACACAAATCGACGCATTGGCGCCCGCGGACACAGCCTCTGGGCCGGTCCAGGTCTGGGTAACGAATAAGGCGGGCAGCAGCGTGCCGGCGTTCATTCAGATGGGTCCGCTGTCGCCTGCATTCTTTGCGTCGCGGGATGCGAGTGGGAACGCCTTCGCTCTCGCCACATTCTCCGACTTCCGTCTGGTGGGCAGCCCTCCCGCGAAACCGGGCGACGTCATCATATTGTGGGGCACGGGTTTTGGGCCGACGGACCCGCCGGCAACGTCCATCGTCCTCGCCGATCAGTTGCGCAACTTGACGGTTTTGCCAACGATCACGATCGGAGGGGTCGCAGCAGCATACGTGGGAGGCGCCCTCTCTCCCGGCCTCGCGGGTGTGTACCAGATTGCTGTTCGCGTGCCGGACGTGCCCGGCGGCAATCAACAGGCGATTGCAACCAGTAACGGAGTGTCCTCCCCTTCAAATGTCTACTTGAGTGTGCAGCGGTAGGCCTTGCAGCGAGAGACTTGTGCGCCATCCCTGGTCGTATGGCCGAAATCGCACCAAGTTGCATGATACTTGGGACTAGAGTATAGTCGTTCTGAATCAGAACTCTCGTCAGAGGAGGTACACGATGAAGAAGTTTGTGTTTTTGCTGGCGGTAGCAACCGGGCTCTCGCTCAGCGCAATGGCTGCGGAATGGACCGGATATATCGCGGACCAAGCCTGCGCTGGTAAGCAGGGCGCGAAGGCCGCGAGCGCATCGCACGCTGCGTGCGCCGCCAAGTGCATCAAGGGCGGTTCCGAGGCAGTGCTGGTCACCGCGGATGGTAAAGTTTACAAGATCGCCGACCAGGCGAAGGTTGTGGATCACGCCGGGCAAAAAGTTACCCTGACCGGCACGATGGATGGCGATTCGATCAAGGTCGACAGCGTCAAGATGTAAACTTCTGGACGGGAGAGTGCCTCACCGGGCCTCTCCCTCCAGTTTGTCAGGTAGGAATTCTTCGCGCGGGGAGTTGGAGGCCGCTACTATTCAGCGCCTACCATCTCGCGCATCTCATGCACGAGGGAGCGTAAGCCGGCTGCATGGCTGCTGAGTTCGGTGCCGGCTGAAGCGCTTTCTTCGGCGCCCGCTGCGTTTCTTTGTGTGACCCGTTCCATCTCCAGAATTGCCCTCGAAATCTGTTCCATACCGCGAGCCTGCTCTTGACTTCCCAGATTGACTTCGTCTACCAACGATTTGACCTTGCTGGAGTTCTCCGTCATGGCGCGCACGGCGCTGGAAACCTGGTCGAGCCGGGAATTGCCGTCGCGTGATGTTTCGATCGACTCTTCAATCAGGCCCGCCGTGTCTTTCGCGGCTTGCGCGCACCGCTGCGCCAGATTTCGAACTTCATCTGCCACCACGGCAAAACCCAGGCCGGCCTCGCCGGCGCGCGCGGCTTCTACCGCGGCGTTCAAGGCCAGAATATTGGTTTGGAACGCGATCTCGTCGATCACTTTGATGATGCGCGCAATCTTGTTACTGGAGGCATCGATTTCCTTCATCGACGCCACCATCCGATCCAGCGTTTGGTTGACTTCGGTCGCGCCATGTTCGGATTGTTGCATCAGACCGGCCACCTCCAACGCATGATCGGCGTTCTTGCGGGTGATGGATGCGATTTCTTCGGTGGATGCCGAGGTTTCCTCCAGCGACGCCGCCTGCTCCGAGGCTCCTTGTGCCAGAGACTGACTGGCGGAGGAGACCTGCGAAGCGGCTGCCGCCACTTGTTCCGCGCTTTCCGCCATTTGCGACGACAGCCTCTTGAGGGAATTGCTGGCGCCTCGAACGATCCACAGTACGAGCAGCCCTACCAGCGTCGCGAGTAAGGCCAGGACGATCGTGAGCACACGGTTTCGCACCACTTTCGCTGCCGAGGCTCTCGACACGCTGCCGAGTTCGCGGTTTTCCTGATCCACCAGCAGCGATGCCTGACGGTTGATCTGGTCCGCCAGTGGCAGCACCTTCTGCGAGAAGATGCTCATCGCCGCATCCATCTGTTGGTTGGCCAGCCCCTGACGCAGTTCCCGGTGGGCCTCCATTACGAGTTGCGCCTGCTGATCGAGCGCACGCAGGGATGTGCTCATCTCCTGCGTGTCTGCCAGAGACCGAAGCTCTGTAATTGCCTTTTGGAGCAGACTTGCCTGCCCATCGAATTCCTGCTGATATTCGTCGATGTGCTGCTTGTCGCCGACTAATGCTGCCAGGA
Organism: Bryobacteraceae bacterium; assembly: GCA_035550475.1. GTDB lineage: Bacteria > Acidobacteriota > Terriglobia > Bryobacterales > Bryobacteraceae > DASZPB01. The sequence goes on from DASZPB010000066.1 coordinate 51,087, forward strand.
CCACGCCTCGCTGCAGGCTCATCATGGCCGAGGTGGCGGCGTTCACTTCCCCGGCCAGATATTGCTTACGCGCGGTCACATTCACCGCGTGATCCAGATCTCCGTTCAACTCGTTGGTCACAAACAGAGTGGCCGCGCTCAGCAGCAGCACCAGCGCCAGCATCACCCCGAACCCACTGAGCAGTTTCCTGCCTAAACTCATCGTCTTCTCCCCAGGCTTTCCAGGACTCCGTGAAATCCTACAGCTTGAATGCGAAACTCACCGGCGCGGTGACGCGGATCGGTTTTCCACCCTCGACAAAAGGCGTGAACTTCCATCTCTTGAGCGCCTCTACGGCGGCTCTGGTCAGCACCGGATTCCCACTGACAATCGTGACCTTCTCCACCGAGCCGTTCTCGCCGATTACCGCTTCCAGTTCCACATCGCCTTCGATCTTCAGTTGTCTGGCCGCTATTGGATAGTCGGGCTGAACGCGAGAAATCGCCGCTGTCAGCACCGCGCCCTTGGCGATCTTTTTCGGAGCCTCTTGAGCAAAACCTAAGCTGGTCAGAAGAAATAGAACCGTGATTGCAATGCGTGCCATATTCTTTTGGGGACCTCCTATCGTGCCCTCCTGTGTTTATATCGGCCAAAATCGAGCAAAGTTTACGGAAGACGGCGGAAACAACTCCACGCTCCACACCGCCCTGGTGACAGACAGCCAGCCAACTGATAACAAAGAGCGCAAGCGAGCCTGCGCTGTCTCGCCGATGCGCGCCGCGAACTTCAGCTAGGATGAGAACAGTGATGCAGCCGGAAAACTCCTCAGACGCCTTCGCCTATGTTCAAACGTGGCAGCAAACCCTGGAAAAGACGGGCTGGTGGCATAGTTTTGAATTACCCGACGGCCGCCTGATTCAAGGCGTCTCCACGCTGGCTGCACAGAAAATGCGCATCGGCCAATTCCCCATACCCGAAGATCTTCGCGGCAAACGCGTCCTCGACGTCGGTACCTGGGATGGATGGTTCGCCATGGAAATGGAGCGCCGGGGAGCAGATGTTGTTGCGATTGACCGGTGGGAGAATCCGCGGTTCCACGAGATTCGGAATCTGCTGGGTTCGCGCGTGGATTACCGCCAGCTTAGCGTTTATGATCTCGATCCGAATCAGATCGGGCGCTTCGATATCGTCCTCTTCATGGGCGTGCTCTATCATCTCAAGCACCCTCTTCTCGCGCTGGAGCGTGTCTGCTCAGTGGCCAAAGATCTGGTTGCAGTCGAGTCCTTTGTTCTGAGGGACCGTCATCGGCCGGGTCTCGGAGTCGAGGAACATGCCTTAATGGAGTTTTACGAGCACGAGGAATTCGGCGGGCAGTTTGATAATTGGGTGGCTCCCACGGTTCCCTGCCTGCTCGGGTTCTGCCGCACGGCGGGTTTTGTCCGGGTTGCACTAAATCATGTACACGACTACGGCGCGGCCGTGAGCTGTTACCGGACCTGGGATCCGCCTGCGGATTCCCCGCGGCCCGGTCCGAAGCCGAAGCTGCTGGGGGCTTTCAACACCGATACCGGCGGCGTCAACTTCCAGGCTCAGGCGTCCGACGATTATGTGGGCTGCCGTGTGGCTGTCGAAGGCGCAGTGCTGGCGATGGATTCGGTATGGCCGGAAGTGAGCGGCCTCGCATCCGAGCCCGTTTTCGTCGGGCTTACGGAGCACTATTGGCAGGTCAACTTCAAGCTCCCGCCGGGACTATTGAGCGGCTGGCATCAGGTACGCCTACGTACTCCGGAAGGGGAGAGTAACCCGATTGAGATCGCAGTAGACGTTCCCTTACTTACTGAGTCGGTCGATATCATGGGTGTATGTGACGGTGTAAGTTGGCAGTCATCCCGAATTTCCCTCACCAACGGGTTTGCTTCGATTTGGGTACATGGCTTACCACGGAATGCCGACCCGGGGAACCTCAAGGTCCACATTGCCGGACGCCGCCAGACTGTAACGTTTGTGGGCGCGCCGAATGCGGAGGGAGCGGCGCAAGTCAACGTGCGTGTCGCGCCGGAAACTCCCCAAGGCACACAGCGGGTAGAGCTTCAGATCGGCAACATCCATGCATCGCCAGTAACAATCGAAGTAACCGATTAACTTGGGAAGGTAGTACTATAACCTGGCCTAACTGAAGATCAAGGTTCATGAAATTAAATGTCGTTAATTTAGCTTCCTACCATACGGTTAGTACTCTTATACTACAACTAGTTGATTCAACGGGGCTTGTTGTATCCGCAAGTACCATTTAGCAATGCGGCATCTTGATTTCAGACTGTGGAGTGCGCCAGAGTCTAAGAATTGCAAGCGTTACCCGAATGTCCTTTGAATCGAGTATCAGCGGAGCGCCGGTCGCACTAGTAGTGGACGACGATCAGTTTGTCCTCGACGCCATGTGCCGCGTGCTCGAGCGGGCCGGGTTTGAGGTGTGGCGTGCCGAATCTCCGGCTCGCGCATTAAGCTTTGCAGCGCGCCTCCCCGCGGTGGATATCCTGCTGTGCGAAGCCCTGATGCCGGGCATGAGTGGATGCGATCTGGCTCGCCAGGTGGCCGGTCTGCATCCGGAAGCGCGCTGCCTGTTCACAGCCGGCCAGCCCGACAGTCCCGAAATCACTGAACGCATTGTGGCGCACCGGCTCCCCCTCTTGCCGAAGCCGTTCCTCCCTTCCGCGTTGATTCTGAAGGTGCGCGAGGTGCTGGAAGCGCCCGTCACCCAGACTGCTGCGGGCACGGTCTGACTGCGGACGGCCTCGGCGGTCACCGTATAATCAGAAAATAGGCCAGTTCATGAAAAAACGGCTGGTGTACGGGTTCGCCGTCGTGCTGCTGCTCGTCTCGGTGACGCTCGTGGTGTCCCTGGGCTCAATGAATCTGGGTCAGTATGGACCGGCCGATTCGCATCAAACGTTTATCTTCTGGGCGCTATCGAGCCTCATCTTCCTGCTGATGGTGACGCTCGGGTTCATCCTGTTCCGCACCGGCGTCAAGCTGTACATCGAGCGGCAGAGCAAGCGGGAAGGCTCGCGCATTCGCACCAAGCTGGTGGTCGGCGCGCTGATGCTGAGTTTTCTCCCGGTATTCTTTCACCTGGTATTCAGCTTTCTGGTTCTCAATCACAACCTGAATGCGTGGTTCAGCCGGCCCGCGAAAAACGAGATCGATGTGCTGGTGAATGTGGCCGAGCTGCTGCAGCGGGAGATCCAGGAGGAGGCCAAGACGCAGGCGGCGTTGCTGGCCGCGCAACCCGAAGTGCGGCGGACGCTCGAAAGCGGCGAACGCCGGCCGGGTTTTCTCGAGCGCTTCTCAAAAGAACAGGGACTGGCGTCCGCGTCTATTCTGGGACCGTCCGGCAACAAGCTGGTAGATGCATTCGGCCCGCGTGCGCCTGAGACCGGCGATAGACCGACGGTCACCGCCCGGCAGGCGGTGACGGCCGGCGCCAAGACGATTGGCTACGTTGAACTGGTGGCTCGCGTACCGCTCGATGTGGCGCAGCAGAAGGCTGCGATTCAGCGGTATTACCACGAGTGGGCGCAGTTCCAGGCCGAGCGCAAAAACATCCGCGTCTTCTATTCGATGTTGATCGCGCTGATCACGTTGTTTGTGCTGTTCGTGGCTACCTGGATCGCGCTGTTTGTCGCCAAGCAGATCAGCGTGCCGATCACGGCGCTGCTCGATGCGGCGCGCGAAGTGCGCCGCGGCAACCTGAAACATCGCGTGAACGTGCGCGCGGTAGACGAGTTGGCCTCACTGGTGCGCGGCTTCAATCGCATGACGGAGGACCTCGAAGCCAACGCCCGCGAACTGGACCGCCGGCGGCGCTTCACCGAAGCGATCCTCGAGAGCATTCCGACCGGTGTCATCTCAATCGCGGCCGATGGTTCCATCAAACGCGTCAACCACGCCCTCTCGAACATCTTGCCTCCGCAGGACGTAGCGCGTGCGACGCACCTGGACGATCTTTTCTCGCGCGAGGACATCGCCGAGCTCAGATATCTGATGAAGCGTGCGCGGCGCACCGGCGCAGCTACCCGGCAGATTGAACTCCGCACGGGAAATCACGTCTTACATGTGGCTGTGACCGTTTCCGCGCTCGAAGAAAAACTGACTTCCGGATTTGTGGTGGTGCTCGAAGATACCAGCGAGCTTCTGCGCGCGCAAAAGGCCGCTGCCTGGCACGAGGTAGCGCGCAGCGTAGCGCATGAGATTAAGAATCCGTTGACGCCGATCGCGCTTTCCGCCGAACGCATCGCACGCCATCTGGACCGCAGCGAACTGCCGCCGGAGACCGCGCGGATTGCGCATGAATGCGCTGCTACCATCGCCAAATCCGTGGAGTCGGTGAAGACGCTTGTGGACGAATTCTCGCGCTTTGCGCGCTTTCCCACGGCTCAGCCCGTTCGCTCGGATTTGAACGAAGTAGTGGAGGATGCGCTGGCTGTTTTCCAGGGACGGCTGGAAGGCATTACCATCCTGACGAATTTTGTCGCCGGGCTTCCGGCGGTGAATCTGGATCGCGGACAGTTCCAGCGCGTAGTGGTCAATCTGGTGGATAACGCCGCCGAAGCCATGCAGGAATCTCTAGTCAAGAACCTCTATATCGGTACGCAACAGGGCGCAGCCGATACCGTGGAACTGGTGATTGCTGACTCCGGCGCAGGCGTGAGCGCGGAGGATAAGGAAAAGCTTTTCCTCCCCTATTTTTCGACCAAGAATCGCGGAACGGGCCTTGGGCTGGCGATTGTAAGCCGCATCGTGGCGGAACACAACGCGCAGATCCGCGTAGAGGATAATCAGCCCGCCGGTGCGCGGTTTACGGTGGAGATCCCAGCTTTGCCGGAGAGCGAACCGGCAGCGAGCGGCGTCCGGCCGGCCGCGGCGAACGTATGAAGCAAGCACGCATTCTGGTAGTGGATGACGAGCCCGATATTCGCCAGTCTTTGCGCGGCGTTTTGGAGGATGAAGGCTATCTGGTGGAAACCGCCGCGACCGGCGAGGATGGCCTGAAATGCCTCGGCGACACTGCCTGTGAATTGGCCCTGCTGGACATCTGGCTTCCCGGCATCGACGGTATGGAAGTGCTGGCGCGCATCCAGGAAGTGCCTTTCGGCGATCGGCCAGTCGTAGTCGTGATCTCAGGCCATGGCAGCGTCGAAGCCGCCGTGAAGGCCACGAAACTGGGCGCTTTCGATTTTCTGGAAAAACCGCTTTCCCTTGAAAAGGTCTTGGTGGTGGTGAAAAACGCACTGAACCACAGGCGGCTCGAGATCGAGAACACCCGGCTCAAGGGCGACAGCCATTCCCGCTATCGCATCATCGGAGAAAGCGTTCCCATGAAGGCTCTGCGCCAGCAACTGGCGCTCATGGCCGCTACCAACGGGCGCGTGCTCATCTTCGGAGAAAGCGGCACGGGCAAAGAGTTGGTGGCGCATGCTATTCACGCCATGAGCCCGCGCACCGCTGAGCCCTTCGTGGAAGTGAACTGCGCGGCCATTCCGGAAGAGCTGATCGAAAGCGAGATGTTCGGCCACAACAAAGGCAGCTTCACCAGTGCCCACGAAACCAAGATCGGCAAATTCCAAAAGGCCGATGGCGGCACACTATTCCTGGATGAAGTAGGCGACATGAGCCTGCGCACGCAGGCGAAAGTGCTGCGCGCGCTGGAGGAACAGCGGTTCGAACCGGTGGGCGCCGCGGAATCCGTGCAAGTCGATGTTCGCGTGGTGGCTGCCACGAACAAGAACCTGGAAGAAGAGATTGAGCGCGGCAATTTCCGCGAAGACCTGTTCTACCGGCTCAACGTGATTCCGTTTTTCGTCCCGCCCCTGCGCGATCGCCGCGAGGACGTCCCGCTGCTGGCCGACCACTTCCTGCGCGAGTTTACCACCGCCTACGGGCGCAAGCCGAAAGAGCTCACCTCGGAGGCATTCCGCGTACTGGCGGACTATCACTGGCCGGGAAATGTGCGCGAATTGAAAAACCTGATTGAGCGCATTGTGATTCTGAATCCGCAGGTGCGCGTGGACGCGCGGCATATTCCGCTCAGTTCCACGCGGCGGCAGCAGGACCGGCCGCTCGACCGCTTCGGCAGTTTGCAGGAGGTGCGCGAAGCAGCCGAGCGCGACTACATCCTGAAAAAACTGGAAGAGACCAACGGGAATGTGACGCGCACGGCGGAGTTACTGGGCCTGGAGCGAAGCAACCTCTACCGGAAGATGAAGACGCTGGGAATCGGCCCCAAGGAGTAAATGGGGCGAGCTACCGCCCGAAGGAATTGCATGAGAAACGAATACGGGAGGACAGCGGAATGCATCGGATCATCCTGGTTTTTATGCTAGTGGCTGGAGCGTTCGCACAGCCCCGCAATGTCACCTACGAAACACTGGCCAATGGGCAGCGGATCAATGGTTTTCGCACGGCCGCGTTGTATCTCGATGACGCCGGCCGTGTAACGGGCGCGCGCTTTCTGCACGAGCGCAGCGGGTTCACGCTGGACTTGCTGGCGATCCAATCGGTGCCGCAAGCCTTCATCTGGGTGACTACGTATCCCACATCAGATATGGGCGAGCCGCACACGCAGGAACACTTGCTTCTTGGCAAGGGAGTGAAGGGGCGCGCCCTGGGGAGCCAGGAACTGATGTCGCTCGTGAGTTCGAGCGCCTTTACGGCGCAGTGGCTCACCTGCTTCGATTTCTATACGGCAGCCGGGCCCGATGTCTTTTACCGCCATTTCGAGCGCACGATGGATGCGCTGCTGCATCCCGACTACACCGACGAGGAAGTGCGCCGCGAAGTGCGCAACTTCGGTGTGAGCAGCGATCCCAAAACCGGAGTGCTGAGCCTGGAAGAGAAGGGCACCGTCTATAACGAGATGGTCACATCGATGGACCAGGCGAGTTACCGTCTCTACCATGCGGCCAAAGTAGCGCTGTACGGGGCTCACCATCCGCTTGCCTATGAATCCGGCGGAATGCCGGCGGCCCTGCGGGTGCTGCAACCGGCCGACATTCGCCGTTTTCACGACGAGCACTATTTTCTGGCGAACATGGGGCTGATCGCGGCGCTTCCTAAGGAGATGACGCTTCCGGCGGCGCTGGCGCGCTTCGATGAAGCTCTTCGCCGCCTGGAGCCGCGGAAGCCCGCGCTTGCGGTGACGACCGAAGCCGAATTGCCTGCGCCGCAGCCCGCGCCCGCGGGCCGGATCGAGTATGTGAATTATCCGTTCGGCAATGACCAGCAGGCCAGTTCCGTAATGCTGCTCTGGCCGCCCGACCGGAAGCTGAGCAATCGTGACCAGACGCTCGCTGGTCTATTTTTCGACACGTTGGCGGGCGACCCGGATACGAACCTCTACAAGCTGCTCATCGATAGCCGCACGCGCGTGAAGGATTTCGGGGCCAAGAGCGTAGGCTCGTTTGTCGATACAGACCAGGGGAATCCGGTGTTCGTCGTCTTCGGCGACGTCCCGGCCGCGCGTTTGAATGATCGCGATCTCGGCGATCTGCGCACCCGAGTGATGGAGGAACTCGCCCGCATTGCCGCCTGGAAGGACGGTTCGCCGGAGCTGATTGAATTCAACACAAGATTGAAGAGCCGCATCGTCGAGCAGCGGCGCGCGCTCGCGAAGTTCGTCGATTCGCCGCCCGGTTTCGGTTTTCGCACTACCGGCCCGGATTGGATCGTGCAACTGCACCAGCTCAACAAGGAAGGCGGATTCCAAAAGTCGCTCACGCAAAAACCGGATTTGGCGGCCATCGAACAACTGGTCTCATCCGGCCGGAACCTGTGGCGCGACTACCTCGCCCAATGGAAGATTACGGGCGTGGTGCCGTACATCGAGGCCGCGAAGCCCGACCCGTCTCTGGTTCGTGCGGAAGCTCAGGAGCGTGCCGCGCGAGTGACGGCCGAAGAAGCCCGGCTGAAAACGCAGTATGGCGCAGCCGGCGTTCAGCAGGCCTTGCGCGATTATCGCGCCGACTATGACAAAGCTGGCGCTGCAATCGAGCGCGCAGCGAGTGAGATCACACCGCCCAAATTCCTCGACAACCCGCCGATGACGCTCGATGACCAGCTCGAGTTTAAGGCCACCAAGCTGGCGGGCGGCGTGCCCCTGGTGACTTCCACATTCGACACGATGGCCAGCGCGACCACGGGTATCGACCTGCGGCTGGATGGAGTGCCGGAGGACCGGCTGGTGTACCTTTCCATGCTGCCGCAACTGCTGACGCGTGTAGGCGTGATCGAAAATGGCCGGGCCATTTCCTACGAAGAGATGACCGGACGCCTGCGGAACGAGATCCTGAGTTTGAACGCGGGGTTCAGTATCAATGACGCGACGAACCGGTATGAGCTGGTGATGCGTGGGGCGGGGAACAACGCCGCCGAATCGCAGCGCGCCATTGAGTGGATGAAGCTCGCTCTCTTTCATCCGGACTGGCGGCCGGAGAATCTGCCGCGCATCCGCGATCTGGTGGACCAGACGCTGGGCATTCTGCGCAACACTACACAATCGCCCGAAGAGAGATGGGTCAACGATCCGGCATTGGCCTATCGGCGGCAGGGCAACCCGCTGTTGCTCGCGACCGCATCATTCATGACGCGCGCGCACAACGTTTTTCGTCTGCGCTGGATGCTGAAGGATGGTGCCGCCGCGGATATCGACGCGTTTCTGGATAGCCTGGCGCACGCAAGCGGCACAAGAGAGGAGCGAAAGGCGCGGTTGGCTGCGATCGAGAACGGAACCGATCCGGCCATGAATCCACTTTCGGACAGCTCGAAGACATTGGCTGTCGATGCGGCGAAAGATCTGGAGATCGCGCTGGCCGACATTCCCGATTCAAGCCTGGCAGCCGATTGGAGCGCACTGTGCGGCGAAATGAAAAACGGTCTCGCGATTGGCCCGCGGCGAACGCTGGCGGAACTCGATGCCGTGCGGCGTTCCATTTTGATCTCCGGCGGCGCGCGCCTGTTTCTGATCGCTTCTCCCGCATCGCAGCGAGCTCTGGCCGGCGACATTGAAGGCCTCGCGACGTCGCTGACAGCGCAGCCGTTGCAGAAAGCTGTTTACCACACAACGCTGCGCGTGGATGCCCGCCTTGCCGGCCGCGACAGCCGCGCGACGCACCCGATTTTCGTCGCGCTGGTGAATCCGAATTCGCAAGGTGGTGTGTTCCTCAACTCCGCGCCGCTCGCGAGCTATCACGATACCAGCCGCGACAAGCTGCTGGACTATCTGGCGTCGAACCTCTATGCCGGGCACGGCGCGCACGGCATCTTCATGAAGACCTGGGCCGCGGGACTGGCCTACAGCAACGGAATCCGCGTCCGGCTCGGGGAAGGCCGCATCAACTACTACGCCGAGCGCACCCCCGTGCTGCCACAGACGCTGAAGTTCGTGATCGATGATTTGAAAGGCGCGCAGCCGAACCCATCTCTCAATGGCTACGCGATCGCCGGAGCCTTTGACGGAACGCGCTCCGCTTCGCGCTACGAAGTACGCGGTGAGGCGATGGCGGACGATCTCGCCGACGGGCTGACGCCCGACGTAGTGAGGCGCTTTCACCAGGCTATTTTGGACCTGCGGCGCGATCCGGACCTGACCAAAGAACTATTCGTCCGGATGGGCCGCGTTTATGCGACGGTGTTGCCAGGAATGGGAATCAAAGCGAACAGCGTTTTGGACGGTGTGTATCTGGTGATCGGGCCCGAGAAGCAACTGGCGGCCTACGAACAGTATTTGAAGACGGCCGAAGGTCCGGACACGGTGCTGTTCCGCTTATATCCGCGGGATTTCTGGATGACGAATTAGTGTTCTGAGTTGGAAGTTCGGTTAAAGGAAGTTTTTAACCGCTCCCTCGCGGTCGCGGAGTTTCAAACGCATTTCTGGATCTGGCAACTAGGAGCACGCCGGTTGTTGCTGGGTCATGCAGTGCAGTGCGCCCAGGCCCCAGATCAGTTCCGTGCAATCGATGCCGGTGACTTCACGGTCCGGAAAAAGCCGGGCAAGAGTGGAGAGCGCCACGCGATCGTTCGGATCGTTGAAGGTGGGAACCAGAACCAATTCATTGGCGATGTAGAAATTCGCATAGCTGGCGGGCAAGCGCTGGCCGGAAAAGATCAGAGGCGCCGGCATCGGCAGTTTCACCACGCGCAGGCCGGCGGCGCGCAGGAGCGCGTGGTTCTCCCTCAGCGGCGCGTGATTGGCATCGGAACGATCCGGCTCCGCCGCCGCAACTACTGTGTCGGCGCTGACGAAGCGGGCGATATCGTCCACGTGGCCGTGCGTGTCGTCTCCCGCGATGCCGTTACGCAGCCAGATCACGCGGTCAATGCCGAGATAGGCGCGGAGCTTCTGTTCAATCGCAGCGCGGCTCATGCCGGGATTGCGCGCCTGCACGGGGCTGAGCAGACATTCTTCCGTTGTCAGCAGAAGACCGCGGCCGTTGACATCGATGCTGCCGCCTTCGAGCACCATATCGCCGCTCCACATGGGCAGTTTCAGCTTCTTGGCGATGAAGGAAGGAACGGCGGCGTCCGCTTGCCAATCGTCATATTTTGCCCAAGCGTTAAATCGCCAGGTGGTGAGTGCGATTTTGCCGCGGGCATTGCGGACGAACAGCGGGCCATAGTCGCGCGTCCAAACGCGGTTAGTCGGGCGCGTGAAGAATTCCACGGCGTTCATGACCGCGCCGGCCTTGGCCAGGATGCGCCGCGCTTGTGCTTTGAGCGTGGCGTTCTCCACCAGAATGCGCACTCGCTCCACGCGGCTCAGCTTACGGACGATTTCGGCATAGACCCAGGGAATGGGCGCGAATCTGCCGGGCCAATCGTCACGATTGTGCGGCCAGGCAATCCAGGTGGCTTCGTGGGGCTCCCATTCGGCGGGCATGCGGAAGCCGCGGGCTCGTGGCGTCAATCGAGCACCCGGCTGCAAATGCCGCTATAGGCGTCGATGCGGCGGTCGCGCAGAAAGGGCCAATTGCGGCGCACGTCTTCGATGCGGCGCGGATCGCATTCCACGATCAGCGTCTCTTCCGCATTGTGGCTGCCCTCAGCGAGCACTTGGCCGAAGGGATCGGCTACGAACGATCCACCCCAGAACTCCAGGCCAGTGCCGGGCGGTCCTTCATAGCCCACGCGATTGACGGCCGCGACGTAGAGTCCGTTCGCGATGGCATGTGCCCGTTGGATGGTGCGCCATGCGTCGTGCTGCGCCGCGCCGTACTCGGCTTTCTCCGAAGGGTGCCAGCCGATGGCTGTGGGATAGAGGAGAACCTGCGCGCCGCCTAGAGCGGCCAGCCGCGCGGCTTCCGGATACCACTGGTCCCAGCAGACGAGCGGCGCCACGCGGGCGTAGCGCGTATCGAAGCAACGGAACCCCAGGTCTCCCGGAGTGAAGTAATACTTTTCGTAGTAAAGCGGATCGTCGGGGATGTGCATCTTGCGATAGCGCCCGAGCAGTGCGCCATCGGCATCGATCACCAGCGCCGTATTGTGATAAACGCCAGGCGCGCGGCGTTCAAAAACCGATCCGATGATCACCACGCGCAGTTCACCCGCCAGCTTCGTGAATGACTCGCTGGTGGGCCCGGGCACGGGTTCGGCGAGATCGAACAGTTGCGCATTCTCTTCGCGGCAGAAGTATTGCGAGCGGAAGAGTTCCTGAACACAGATGATCTGCGCGCCCTTACCCGCGGCCTCGCGAATCCGCCACTCGGCCTTCGCAAGGTTCTCGCCGGGGTCAGTCGAGCAGGCCATCTGAATCAAGCCCAAGCGGAATTTGGAATACGCCACAGAACCATTGTAACGGCCACAGGAAGAGCTTTCCGCGGTCCTGTTATGATCGGGTTTTCATGACACATTCGGCGCTCGTGCTCTTCGATATCGATGGGACACTCACTCGCCGCGCGGGGCCACATCACCGCGAAGCGATCGTTTACGGCATCCGGCGCGTCACCGGAATTGAGACCACGATGGACGGCATTCCGCCGCAGGGCATGCTCGACCCGGAGATTGTGAGGAAGATGCTGCGCAACGCGGGTGCGGCGCCAAAACTAATCCGGGAATCGATGCCGGAAGTGATTCAGGCGGCGGAACGGCGGTATCTGCGAACCTGCCCGGTGCTGCGTGGCGCTCATTGTCCGGGCGTGGAGCCGGCATTGCGGAAACTCACGCGAAGCGGCGCGCTGCTGGGCCTGGTGACGGGAAATCTGACGCGCATCGGATGGCGGAAGTTGGAGCGCGCTGGACTGCGCGACTATTTCCGCTTCGGAGCGTTCGGTGAAATGGCGCCGACACGCGCGGGGCTGGCGCGCATGGCGATTCAGGAAGCGCGCCGCAAGGGATGGATCAACCGCGGCGCGGCGATCTCGCTGATCGGCGACACGCCATTCGACATCCGCGCGGCCAGAGCGAATCGGGCGCGCGCGATCGCCGTCGCAACCGGGGTGACGCCCGTTGAAGAATTGGCCGAACAGGAGCCGGATTTCCTGCTGGCAAGCCTGCGGGAATTGCGGCTGGCGATGGTGAATCCGGTAAGAGGACGGGACGGGCAGACAGGTCGGCTGAGGCAGGCGGGAGATGGGCCGAAGGGCGGTTGAATGAGCCTATTCAAATCGCATTGCCTGGGGTGCTCCGCAAGCACCTAAAAAGGTGCTTAAATGGAATCGGGGCTTATGCTTGACATTACGAAAGATATTCAGTCGCTCACGACTTTCCGCCGCCGCTCCGGAGAGTTTTTGAAGCAGCTCAAGCGGAGCAAGCGCCCTGTGGTGCTTACGGTGAAGGGGAAGGCTGCGGCGATTGTGCAAGACGCGGTAGCATACCAGCGGCTGCTTGATATTGCGGCGAAAGCCGATGCGCAGGAAGGGATTCGTCAGGGTTTGGAAGACGTCCGGGAAGGCAGAGTCCGGCCGGCAAGGAAATTTTTCGAAGAATTCGAAAACCGGCATGGCATATCTCGTTAATGTCGCTGCCCGTGCCGAGCGCGATCTTGCATTACTTTTCGTCGAAATCAATGCAGAGGATTCCGATGCCGCACTGGACTGGTATGACGGTTTAAGGGCGGCCCTTCTCAGCCTCGAGAAGCATCCGTTCCGGTGCCCAGTGACGCGTGAAAACGCGAATCTCAGGCACCTGCTCTACGGGCGCAAACCGCGCGTTTATCGTGTGATATACCGCGTTCTGGAACGGCGGAAGCAGGTGGATGTGCTGCACGTCTGTCATGGCGCGCGACGGAGCTTTGAGTCTTCGGATCTCGCCTGAACAGCATGTGACCAATAAAAAAGGCCGCGGTAGACCAACCCCGGCCTGATTGGATTGATACGACTTGCGACCATGTCATCCGAGTCGCCTTTGAACGTTTGCAATATCGCGTGAACTTGGATGTGACCAAATAAAAAGGCCGGGCTCAACGAACCCGGCCTGATTGATATGGTGCTGTCGGCGACTACGCGGTCCGAGTAGCCTCGGATTTGTCGCCTTCAATCGCCGCCTGCGCCGCGGCCAGACGCGCGATCGGCACACGGTAGGGAGAGCAGGATACGTAATCCATGCCGACGCGGTAGCAGAACTGCACCGAGCTGGGCTCGCCGCCGTGCTCGCCGCAGATGCCGACTTCGAGTTCGGGCCGCGCCTTGCGGCCTGCTTCGACGGCCATACGCACCAGCTTGCCCACGCCTTCCTGATCGATGACGGCGAATGGGTCATTGGCGAAGATTTTCTTGTCTTCGTAATCCCGCTGGAACTTCGTGTAATCGTCGCGGGAAAGGCCCATCGTGGTCTGCGTCAGATCATTGGTGCCGAAGCTGAAGAATTCCGCTTCCTTCGCCACCAGGTCTGCCGTCAGTGCGGCGCGCGGAATCTCAATCATGGTGCCGACCATATAGTGCAGGTCCTTCATACCGGCCTTTCCGAGAACCTCTTCGGCTACGGCCACCACGATCTTCTTCTGATTCTCGAGTTCCTTGACGCCGCCAATCAGCGGAATCATGACCTCCGGGATTACCTTCTTGCCTTTTTTTGCTACTTGCACCGCTGCTTCAAATACCGCGCGGGCTTGCATCTCGGTGATTTCGGGATAAGTGACGCCCAAACGGCAGCCGCGATGGCCGAGCATGGGATTGAACTCGTGCAGTTCTTCCACCCGCTGCAGCAGATTCGGGAGAACGGTCTTCAGCGTTTTCACCTCAGCGCCGAAACGCTGATACTTGGCGACCAGTTCCTTCTTCTTCTTGATATCCGCATAAGGAAGAATGGCGATATCGACCATCAGCTCTTCCCGCTTCGGAAGGAACTCATGGAGCGGCGGATCGAGCGTGCGAATCACCACCGGGAAACCGTCCATGGCTTCGAACAATCCAGCGAAATCCTTGCGCTGCATGGGAAGGAGCTTCGCCAGAGCCTTGCGGCGCGTCTTCTCATCGCGCGCCAGAATCATCGCCTGCATGTGCGGAATACGGTCTTCGGCGAAGAACATGTGCTCGGTGCGGCACAGTCCGATGCCTTCGGCGCCGAAACTGCGGGCCACCTTGGCGTCGCGCGGGATGTCGGCATTGGCGCGAACGCCGAACGAGCCGCGGAACTTGTCGGCCATCGTCATGAACTTGGCGAAGACGGGCGAATTGGGGTCGGGCTCTTTGGTGCCTGCCTGGCCGAGATAGACCTCGCCGGTGGCGCCGTTCATGGAAATCCAATCGCCTTCCTTGACGGTGATGGTTTTGCCGGCCACCTGAGCAGTCGCGGTCTTGGCGCGCTCCGAAATGTGCAGAGCGCCGGCGCCGACCACGCACGGCCGGCCCATGCCGCGGGCGACCACGGCAGCGTGGCTCGACTTTCCGCCGATAGCGGTGAGAATTCCGCGAGCGACATCCATGCCGTGAATATCGTCGGGCGTGGTTTCCTTGCGAACGAGGATCACCGGACCCTTCGCCGCCAGTTCGACCGCATCGTCAGCCGAAAAAGCAGCGCGGCCCACTGCAGCGCCGGGAGAAGCGTCGATGCCGGTGGTGAGTTTGGTCAGTTTACGAAGAGAAGCAGTGTCGAAGACCGGATGCAGAAGCTGATCGAGCTGGTTGGGCGCCACGCGCAGCACGGCAGTTCTCTCGTCGATGAGACCTTCGGCAGCCATATCGACGGCGACTTTCACGGCCGCCGGACCGGTGCGCTTGCCGTTGCGAGTCTGGAGCATGAAGAGCTTGCCTTCCTGCACCGTGAACTCGAAATCCTGCATGTCCTTGTAATGCCGTTCGAGCATGGAAGTGATGTCGACCAATTGGTTATAGACATCGGCGTTCCATTGCTTCAACTCCGAGATGGGCTGCGGTGTGCGAATGCCGGCCACCACATCTTCGCCCTGAGCGTTCACCAGGAACTCGCCGTAGAAGACTTTTTCTCCGCTGCCGGGGTCGCGCGTAAAGCCGACACCGGTGCAGCAATCGTCGCCCATGTTGCCGAACACCATGGCCTGTACGTTGGCCGCGGTTCCCAGGTTGTCCGGGATTTTTTCCATCTTGCGGTAGTAGCCGGCCTTGGGATTCCACCAGGAATTGAAAACGGCATTGCGCGCGAGCCGCAACTGCACCAGCGCATCCTGGGGGAAGTCAGACTTGGTTTCCTTCTTGACGATCTTCTTGTACTCAGCGATCACGGCCTTGAGGTCTTCGGCGGTGAGGTCGGTATCGAGCTTCGCTTTCACTTTGTGCTTGCGGGCGTCGAAGGCCTCGTCGAATTTGGCCATGTCGATTTCGAGCGCCACTTCGCCGAACATCTGGATGAACCGGCGATAGCAATCGTAGGCAAAGCGCGCATTACCCGTTTTCGCGGCCAGGCCTTCCGTAGTTTCGTCATTGAGGCCGAGGTTGAGGATGGTATTCATCATGCCCGGCATGGAGAACTTGGCGCCGGAGCGAACGCTGAGCAGCAGCGGGTCGGCGGCATCACCGAGCTTCTTGCCGATGCTGCGTTCGAGCTCCGCCAGGGCCGTGGCGCTCTGCTGTTCGACTTCTTCGGGCACGGTGCGATTGTTGTCAAAGAAGATGGTGCACACTTCGGTCGAGATGGTGAAGCCCGGAGGCACCGGCACGCCTGCCCGCGACATTTCGGCGAGGCCTGCGCCCTTGCCTCCAAGGACGTCCTTCATGGTTCCATCCCCTTCGGCGGTGCCGTTGCCGAACGAGTAGACATATTTCTTCATGGTTGGCTCCTAAGAATTGGTAACAATTTCGGAAAAGTCCGCTATGGTGGAGAACTCCGCCAGTAGCGTGCTGAGCAACGTCAAACGGTTTTCCCGAATGCGCGGGTCCGGCGCATTCACCAGCACCTTGTCGAAAAATAAATCGACCTTGGGGCGGAGGGAGGCAATGGTTTCAAGCGCCGGCTGGTAAGCCTGCGCGGCGGCCGCCTTACGTACCCGTTCGAAGTCGTGGTAGAGATCGACTTCCGGGCCGGCTTCGAAGAGGGTGGCGTCGATCGAGCCGCCACCGGCGAATTGCGCTTGCCGCAGGATGTTGCGGATGCGCTTGAAGCTGGCCGCCAGGGGTTCGAAATTCTCGGTGGGACGTACGGCCTGGATGGCGGTGAGACGCTCTTCGACGTCTACCAGGTTGTCCCAACCGGAAGCCAGCACGGCATTGATTTCGTCGTATCGAAAGCCGCGAATATCTTTGAAGTAGTAACGGATGCGGTCGAGTACAAATTCCTCGAGTTTGATGTCGCCGCCCAAAAATGTGCGCAGTGGCGCGGGAATGCCGCCTTCCACCAGGATCTTCACGACGCCCTGTGCCGCGCGCCGCAACGCAAACGGGTCACTGGAACCGGTGGGGATCAGGCCCACACGGAAGCAGCCGCGCAGTGTGTCGATCTTATCGGCCAGAGCGACGATCTGCCCGGTGAGATGGCGTGGGATGGAATCGTCCATGCTCTCCGGCTTGTAATGATCGTAGATGGCCTCCCAGACGGGCTCGGGCTCACCTTGAGCCCGCGCGTAGAGGCCGCCCACTACGCCTTGCAGTTCGGTAAATTCCTTCACCAGTTCGGTAGTGAGATCGCACTTGGCGAGTTCGGCGGCGCGGACCGCGTGGGCATCCCCGCCGAGTTCCTTCACCAGGGCGACGGTGCGCCCGGCTTTCTCCAAATACGAACCGAGCTTGGGCAATGTGATGTGAGCTAAATCCTGTTTGCGATCCGCCAGCTTCTTCTTCTGATCGGTTTCCCAGAAGAAGCGCGCATCGTTGAAGCGTGCGCGCAGCACGCGTTCATTGCCGCGCCGGACGAAGCCCTCCGGGTCGCCGGGGATGTTCATCACAGCCACAAACTGCGCCGCCAGTTTGCCGTCTGCATCCTCAACGGAAAAATACTTCTGGTGGTGCCGCATCACCGTGATCAGCACTTCCTGGGGCAGTTCGAGAAACGGCGCGTCGAAGCTTCCGGTGATGGGCGTGGGATATTCGGTGAGGTACACCAGCGTTTCGAGCAGTGCGGCGTCGGGTTTGACGCGCACGCCGGCTAATTCGTCGCTGATCTTCTTCCGGCGTTCCGCTGCAGAAAGAATCACGTAGTGATCGCGCAGGCGATGTTCATAGTCCGCCGTAGTCACGGCAATCTCGCGTGAGCCCAAACGGCGATGGCCGGAGGTCAATGCGCCGGAGCGCACGCCCGCCAACTCAAAAGGCACGATGTCATTGCCGAGCAGCGCCACGAGCCAGCGAATCGGCCGGATAAAGCGGGGCCCGCCTTTGACGGTCCAGAACATCGTCTTCGGAAAGTAGATCTGCAGAATCAATCCCGGCAGACTCTCGGACAAGATGTCGCGCGAGTGACGCCCTTCCACTTTCTTCAAGAAACTGTAGTACTCGCCCTTGGGCGTAGACTCGATCGAAAGATCCTGCGGTGTGACGCCGTGCTTGCGCGCGAAACCGGCCACGGCTTGCGCGGGCGCCGATTTCGCCGGGCCCAGTATGCGCTCTTCGGTATCGGCCAGGCGTTCGGGCAGACCTTCGGCACGCAGCACCAGCCGCCGCGGGGTGGCATCGAGACGCACGGATTCGTGCGGAATCGCGAGCCGTTCAAATAAGTCACGCAGCGTTTCGAGCGCGTGCGGAATCATCCAATCGGGAATTTCTTCGGTGCCGATTTCGAGCAGGAAGGGAAGACTCACTGTGCCACCTCCTGCGCCACGGGCTGCTGCTGATCGTTCCACGCCTCGGCTACGCCCACCGCCAGCTTGCGTACTCGCTGGATTACGGCCTGGCGCTCACTGACGCTGATGGTGCCGCGCGCATCGAGCGTATTAAACAGGTTCGAGCACTTGAGCACCTGGTCGTACGCAGGCAGCAGCGGGAACCGCGCCTTATCAGGCGATTTCGGGTCGTAAGCCGCGAGCAGACGTGCAGCTTCGGCTTCGTGCAGCTCAAACAGCTTCCACAGCGTGGGGATATCGGCCATTTCGAAGTTGTAGACGGAGTATTGCAGCTCGTCCAGATAGCGGACATCGCGATAGGTGAAGCCTTTGGTCCACTCGATATCGTAGACGCTGTCACGAACCTGCAAGAACGCGGTCAGCCGTTCGAGACCATAGGTCAATTCGGCGGGGACCACGTCGAGCGCAATGCCGCCGCACTGCTGGAAGTACGTGAACTGAGTGATTTCGAGACCATCCAGCATCACCTGCCAGCCGATGCCCCATGCGCCGAGCGTGGGTGCTTCCCAGTTGTCCTCCTCGAACTTGATGTCGTGCTTGCGGAGGTCAATGCCGATCGCCTCCAGGCTGGAAAGGTACTGCTCGATGACGTCATCGGGGGAAGGCTTCAGAATGACCTGAAGCTGGCTGTGCTTGAAGAGCCGGTTCGGATTGTCGCCATAGCGCCCATCGGCGGGGCGGCGGCTGGGCTGGACATACGCCACGCGATAGGGCTGAGGGCCAAGCACGCGAAGGAACGTTTCCGGGCACATCGTGCCGGCGCCTACCTCGACGTCATAGGGCTCCTGAATGATGCAGCCGCGCTCCGCCCAGTATTGCTTCAGTCTGAAAATGATGTCTTGAAAAGATTGCATCCGTAAATCCAAGCCCACAACCGCAGCGCCCCAGCGCGGCACTCCCGCCCGGGCGAAGGCTCTACAGCCCGCCCCCTTCCAGCAGCGGCGCGGTCAGCAACCGGCGTTCCACGTGAGACTCAATCTGCTGCACCAGGAAGCGGCGCAGGTCGGCAGCCGTCTCTGGTGTCCACGCCGCCCGCGATGCCTGCGCCACGGGTAGGCGCAGCATTTCGGCGGCAATGGTTCGGGACTCCGTACTCAATTCCCAGTTGTTCCCCATGGCCTGTGCGCGGCGGCAATGATCACAAATCAAGCCGGTCCGGCCGCGGCCGAAGAACGCCCGCTCGGGTGTTTCCGGATCGTCCAACGCGCTGCCGCAACTGAGACAAACATTCAATTCCGGCAACCACCCGGAGAGCCGTACCGACCACAAGGAAAAATACGTAACGGCGCGCCACACCCTGCCGGCGTCCGGCGCCTCCGCGTCCGGCCGAAGGTAATCGAGCACGGCGAGCAGGAGGCGGAAAAACTTCTCATTCGGCTCCGCGGCGGGCAGCAACTGCTCCGACACCTCCGCGAAGTAGTCAAGCGCGACGCTCGCGTAGTAGTCGGTCACCAGATCGAATTGGGAACGGATCAACTCGCAGGAATCCAGGTTCACCAGCTCGCGGGTTTCGCGCTGAAAATAAGCCATTCGCACGTGCGACAACCGCTCCAGCCCGGCCCCGAACGCATTCTTCGGCCGCCGAGCCCGCCGGGCGACACCCCGCAGCTTACCCTGGTCCCTGGTGAGAAAGCTAACGACAAGGTCGGCTTCTTTCAGCGGGAAAGTACGCAGAACCAGTGCTTCACTGACACACGCCGGCACACGTGAATCTTTCAGAGTAACACATGAGGAAAAGCAGGGAATTCGAAGGGTCTTTGGATAGGTCTCTGCGGAGCGGGAACTGCTAAGCTAACGAAGATGAGTGCCAAGGTGTCAGCAAAAAAGGTCAGATTCACGAAACGAAGGCCGACCGTTGCGCAGCGCATCATCAAAGGTCTAGAGCAGGCGATCGCTTGGACCAGGGGTCAAAACGAACAGGTTCGCGTGACGTTGGTTGATGCCCGGAAGATTGATCTTCGCGGAAGCCCAAGGCGATAGGAAGCGATCAACCAAAAGAGCGTCAGACGAGCGGGAGCCTGAACGCTCAGTCTTCCTCAATTCTCTGATCCCGCGGCGGACCGCGCCGGTTCATTACAATAGTCCTTTAGCACCTTTGATTCTTTTGCGGCCTGAAATATGAGACGTGTCATCACCGCACAGGATGTGCCTGACGGCGGGGACCTCCGGGTACCCATCGGCACGCTGATCACGCCTTCGGCGCGTGAGGCTGCTTCCGACCGCGGCGTGCGCATTGTCGAATTGCCGGAAGATCAGCTTACGGCGCTTGCTCCGCCGCAGAAGACCGTCGCTCTTGGCGCCGATCACGGTGGTTTCCATTTGAAGGAGGCGCTGAAGCCTGTTCTGGAAAATCTGGGATTCGAGGTTCGAGACGCCGGAGTGTACGACGAGAATCCGGCCGATTATGCAGACCAGGCGCTGAAAGTAGCGGAGCTGGTGGCCGCTGGAACGGCTACGCGCGGGGTGATCATCGACGGCGCCGGGATCGGTTCTTCGATCGCCGCGAACAAAGTTCCGGGCATCCGCGCGGCCTTATGCTATGATAGAGCTTCAGCCAGAAATAGCCGCGAACACAATGATTCTAATGTACTTACGCTCGGCGGGCGGCTTCTGACCACTACCCAGGCGGAGGACGTTCTGCGCACCTGGCTGGAGACGCCGTTTGCCGGCGGCCGCCATCAGGCTCGAGTGCAAAAAATTCTCGACATTGAGCGCAAGTACTTGCAGAAGGTCCCCTCGTGACCCCAGCGGAATTAGATCAGCTCGTTGCGCAAATCGGCGAAGAGATCCTTGGCCGCGTAAACGGCGGCCCGGCATCCGCGCCTGCGCCGAAGAAGAGCGAGGGGCTCAATCTACCGGACCAGGTCTGTCCGGGTTGCACGCAACGATGCCCTCAGACGTGTGCCCGCAACACGAAACAGATCATCGCTGCGGGGGCCGACCGCGTATCTGCAAGCGACCGCCTGACCAGGATCGATCCTGCCATCGCCGCACTGATCGACCATACGATTCTCAAGCCCGAAGCGACGCGTGCCGATGTGACTAAAGTCTGCCGGGAAGCCCGGCAGTATGGATTCGCCAGTGTGTGTGCGAATCCATATTGGGTTCCGTTGGTGCGCGCGGAACTGGAAGGCTCGTCCGTCAAGGTGTGCACCGTGGTGGGGTTTCCGCTCGGCGCGACCAGCACCGAAGCCAAAATGGCGGAAGCCGCTGTGGCACTGCGGGCCGGCGCGGAGGAAATCGATATGGTGCTCAATGTGGGCGCGCTGCGCTCGGGCGACCATGAGACCGCCCGGCTCGATATTCAGGAAGTGGTGAAGGTTTCGCACGAAGCCGGGGCCATCGTGAAAGTCATTCTGGAGACGGCGCTGCTTGACGATAACCAGAAGGCCGTGGCCAGCACGCTGGCGAAGTTGGCCGGCGCGGATTTTGTGAAGACTTCCACCGGCTTTGGCCCCTCCGGAGCCACCGCGCACGATGTCGCACTGATGCGCCATGTGGTGGGGCCGGCGATGGGTGTGAAAGCCTCCGGCGGGATTCGCACGCTGGAAGACCTGAAATCCTTAACAGCGGCGGGCGCCACGCGCATTGGCGCCAGCGCCAGTGTGAAGATTGTTGAGGCCACCGCTGCCTAATCCGCGCCATCCGCAATCATTAGAGAAGCAGATGCAGGCGACTCGCAAATCCGCTATCCGCTTTCGCGAACGCAGCGAACTGCTCGACTTCCTCCTGGAGGTCAGCGCGGCCACCACTCTTACGCTCGATCTCGATCAGCTTCTGGCGAATGTGGCGGAGATCGTGCATAAGGTCCTCCCGTACGACCTGTTTGCCATTCTGCTCTACAGCGAGAAACAGCACGCGCTGCACATCCGCTACGCCGTGGGCCATCGCGAGGAGATCATTCGCAATCTTTCCGTGGGGCTGGGCGAAGGCCTGACCGGAACGGCCGCCGAACGCCGCGAGCCTGTGGTCTCGGGCGATGTGCGCAACGATCCGCGCTATCTGCAGACCGTGGACGCGGTGCGTTCCGAAATGGCGGTTCCCATGACGGCCCGCGGCAAGCTGGTGGGCGTCATCGATCTGCAATCGACGCGCCTGAACGCGTATACCGTGTATGACCGCGCGCTGCTGCGGCTGATTGCGGCGCGCGTCAGCATCGCCATCGACAATGCCCGGCTTTACCGGCGCGTGGAGCGTCAGAATCGCACCCTCAAGACGCTGGCCAATATTTCGCGCGAGTTCTCATCGATCCTCAACCTCAACGAGCTGTTGGGCAAGATCGCCAGCACCGTGCGGGAGTTGATCAACTACGACGCCTTCAGCATTTTGCTGGTGGATCATGACGCGAAAGCGCTGCGGCACCGTTTCAGCATTCGCTATGACCAGCGTGTGAAGATTGACAACGTTCCGCTGGGGAAGGGCATCACCGGCGCCGCTGCCGAATCAGGACACGTCATTCGCGTGGATGACACCGGCAAGGACCCGCGCTACATTTCTTCTCATCCGGATATTCGTTCGGAAGTAGCCGTGCCGCTGACCGCGCTCGATCGTGTGGTGGGTGTGATGGATGTGGAAAGCGACCGCATCGCGTACTTCACCGAAGATCACGTCCGGATGCTCAACCTGCTTGCGCCGCAGATCGCCATCAGCGTGGAGAATGCGCGCCTGTATGAGGAATTGGCCACGCGCGAGCGCCGTATGGAAGAGGATTTGCGTGCGGCGCGCGAGCTGCAGAGCGTGCTGCTGCCCGATGCAGCGCCCGAAATTGAAGGCATTGACGCCGCCGTCCGTCTGCGTCCCGCGCGCGAGATCAGCGGCGACATCTACGACATCTTTGAGCACAACGACCGGCAGACGCTGGTCGCCATCGGCGATGTCAGCGGCAAAGGCACCGCCGCCGCGCTGTTCGGCGGCTTAGTCAGCGGACTGCTGCGGTCTTTGGCTCCCCGTCGCCGGCGGCCGGCCGAATTGCTGAAAGCGCTCAACGACGCCTTGATCGAGCGCAAGGTCGAAGCGCGCTATGTGACTCTCTGTGTGCTGCTGTGGGATCCGGACACACACCAGATCGTGATGGCCAATGCGGGCGCATTACCGCCGATGGTCTGCCGCGGCAACGAAGTTCTCAAACTACGCGTAGAAGGTGTTCCGCTGGGCCTGCTCGATGCGCGCGAATACGAAGAGGTTCCGTTCCAGGCCGAGCCGGGCGATACGATTGTTCTCTATTCCGATGGCATCACAGACCACATGAACGCCTCGGGTGCGGAGTTCGGGCGCGGACGTCTGGCGCACGTTGTTCGAACCCACTGTGCGAAACCGGCAGCCGCCGTGCTCTCGGCCATTTTCGAAGAGCTGGACGATTTCTCCACCAAGATCTTTGATGACCAGACAATTTTCGTGTTGAAAGTGAAGTGAAGAAAACGCCGAAGGCCGCGGACTTTCAGGATTGGACGACGCGCTTTGCTCCCACCCATGTTTCCGTACTCGCAAAACGATCTCTACTGTGAACAAGTCCCGCTCGCGGACTTAGCGGCCCGCGTGGGCACGCCCGCCTATGTGTATTCGAGCCAGGCCATTCTCGATAGCTACCGCGCCTATGATCAGGCATTCGACAGTCTCCCCCATTCGGTCTGTTACGCGGTGAAGGCTAACTCCTCGCTGGCAATTCTCGGACTGCTTGCCAGGGAAGGCGCGGGCTTCGATATTGTTTCGGGCGGCGAGTTGTTTCGCGTGATCCAAGCGGGCGGCGATCCCACCAAGGTAGTTTTCTCCGGCGTTGGTAAAACCGCTGCCGAAGTGGAATACGCACTTTCAAACGGAATCCATAGCTTCAATTGCGAATCCGAAACTGAACTGGCGCTCATTGATTCGATGGCTGCACGCCGCGGTGGGAAGGCCGGTTTTTCGATCCGCGTGAATCCCGATGTGGACGCCGCCACGCATCCCTATATTTCGACGGGGCTGAGCCAGCATAAATTTGGGATCGCCATTGCGGATGCCCCGGCCGTCTATGCACGCGCGCGGCAGTACACGAGCCTTATAGCGGAGGGCGTGAGCTGCCATATCGGCTCGCAGATTCTCGATCCGAGCCCGATACTGGAAGCGGTTGATAAGGTGCTGGGGCTGGCCACGTCGCTTCGCGCCGAAGGCCACCCGATCCGCCATATCGATCTCGGCGGCGGTTTGGGAGTGGCCTACCATGCCGGAGAGAAAGCTCCGCCGATCCGTGCCTTCATTGAATCACTGCATGGAAAGCTGAGGTCGAGCGGCCTTTCGGTGCTGATCGAACCGGGCCGTTCCATCGTCGGTCCTGCCGGCATACTATTGACGCGTGTGCTCTATCGCAAGCGGAATGGGCCGAAAGAATTTGTCGTCGTCGATGCGGCAATGAATGACCTCATCCGGCCGTCGCTCTATCGTGCGCATCACGAAGTAATTCCCGTGCGCAGGAATTCGCTGCCGCTGATTCGAGCCGATGTAGTGGGACCCATCTGCGAAACCGGCGATTTTCTGGCGCGTGACCGCGAGATGGCCAATGTCATGCCCGGCGACTACCTGGCGGTCTGCACAGCCGGCGCGTACGGGTTCGTGCTCTCTTCGAACTACAACTCGCGCCCGCGCGCAGCCGAAGTGCTGGTGGAAGGCTCGGGCTACCGCGTCATCCGCCAACGTGAAACGTTCCAGGACTTAATTCGCGGCGAAACGGTTTAGCCCGCTGGACGGAAAGTGGAGGCGAAGGCTCGCGCCTCCGGCGATCTCACGGCTATTCGAGCCCCGTCACATTCTTGCTATCGCGCAGTTCAACCTTGCCGCCGTTAGCAGCCTGAATGTGAACATTCTGGAATACCCAGTTCACGGCATCCGCGATGACTCCCGGCGATTGTGCCTCAATGTTCAGGTTGTTGAACGTGAAGTTTTCGAGCGGAGCCGAAGGATAAGCCGCCACTTGAAATGCCCGCCGCGCGCCCACGGCCTTGATGTTGGAAATTCGTACGTCACGCACATGCGGCATGCCTTGCTCAGCCGGAACAGGTGTTGCGAGCACCTTCCAATACCCGGGATAATCTTTGACGCCCGGAGGTATGGTGGCGTAGCTGTAGCTCGGGTTCCAGTTCATGGTGACGCTCACCGGAGTCGCCACTCCATCCATATCGATATCGTGGATGGAGATATTCTCGATCGTGCCGCCGCGCGTGTGTGCCGACTTGAACAGGATTCCATTAGGCACGGGCCGCACCACATGCAGCCCGTAGACTTCCACATCGTGAATTCCGCCGGACGTCTCACTGCCGAAAGTGACTCCCGCGGCTCCCTCTCGGACTGTGCAATCGCGAATCACGACATTCGCGGTGGGCTTGTTCACACGCAGCCCGTCTGCATCGCGGCCGGATTTCAGGCACAACGCGTCGTCATTATCGGAGATGTCGCAGCGCTCCACCAGCACGTTGGTGGAAGAATCGATATCGATGCCGTCGGTGCTTGGCCCGCGGGCTTCCGTGTTGTTGCGAATGGTCAGCCCGTCCACGTGAACGTTGGTGGAGTAGCAAAGGTGCACCGTCCAAAAGCCGGGGCGTTTCAGCGTGAGACCTTGCAAATCCACATTGGTCGATTTGTAAACCTGAATGAGGCGCGGGCGTTGGCAATCGTAGTCCGCCGCCCAACGCAATCCCTTGGCCTCATAATCCTTGCGGAGCGCCCAGTACTTGTCCCACCACATCTTGCCGTTGCCATCTACCGTGCCTTTGCCGGAAATCTGTACGTTCGATTGCTCATAGACATTGATCAATGCGGCCGGCCACTTCATTTCGATTCCCGCGATGCGTGTGGGCATTACCGGGTAGGCGGACTGATCCTGCACGCCGAGAATGGTTACGCCTTCATCCAGACGCAGACGCGTGTTTGATTTCAGAAAAAGCGACCCGCTCAGGTAAGTGCCCGGCTTCAGCACTACGGTCGCACCGGTTTTAGCGGCCGCATCGAGTGCTTTTTGAATCGCCGCTGTATCGACGGTCGTGCCGTCTCCTTTGGCGCCGTAGTCGTTGGCCCGGATTTCCGCGCCAGATGCCGCAATCACGGCCAACAGTGCGGCTGCGGTCACAGTAAGAGCTTGAAACGCATTTCTTTTCGTCATAAGAAATTGCCAGTTTTGCAATTTGCGGCTTAATTGTATCGGCCTTTACTGAATCCGGCTGCTGCGAACCTTCGTGTGATCGGGCCGGATCATCAGGTTGACCTACACTAAGAATGTATCGTACCGTGATTTTTGCTTCACGGTAGTCTGGCAGCATCACAATTTCCGAGACGCTGATTCTTCATAGGATGAATCCTAAACTACGGCGCCGTTATCTATGACGTAGGACCTGCCGGCTCCCGCCGGAAACATCTGGTTACAGAGAAAAGGAGCTTTATGAGCACTGCTGTCCCGACATCCGCTACGCAGAAGATCTATGAAATTGATCCGGTGCATTCGCACGCGCAATTTTCCGTTCGCCACATGATGATCACGAACGTCAAGGGGGAGTTCACGAAACTCACCGGTGAGGTGATCCTGGATGACAGCAACCCGTCAGCGTCGCGTGTTGTGGCGGTGATCGATGCCACTTCGATCAATACCCGCGAGCAGCAACGCGATACGCACCTCAAGAGCCCGGATTTCCTGGATGTTGCGAAATTTCCCGAAATTCGTTTTGAAAGCCGGAGCGTCGAACGGAAGGGCCCGGAGGAGTACAACGTCACCGGCGGCCTGACGATTCACGGTGTCACGCGGGAAGTGGTGCTTTCGGTGGAAGGTCCTGCGCCGGAGGTAAAAGATCCCTGGAGCGCAGTGCGATCGGGCGCCACCGCGACGACCAAAATCAATCGCAAAGATTTTGGTCTTGTCTGGAATCAGGCGCTCGAAGCCGGCGGCGTTCTGGTAGGCGAAGAGGTCAAAATCGCCATCGAAGTAGAACTGATCCGCAAGACCGCGCCGGTAGCGTAACCGCGCGGTCTGCTAAGCGCGAGTTGCACGCCAAAACATCTTGTCCAAATGGCGGTGCGACTAGTACGTTCCGTTTGCGCCGATTCCGAAAAAAATCGCGGATGATCCGCTGAGCTTCCACTGTTATCCGCTACCCTTATAGAGTTTCTCTGTTTACAAATGGTATATTATTTATAGATTTGTCAACTGAGTGGGCGTCATGAACCGCATTAAGCAATTTCGTCTGGCGAGAGGGTATTCGCTCGATGAACTGGCCGTTGCCATGGGCGGCATCGTGACCAAACAGTCGCTCTCGAAGTATGAACGTGATTTGTCTGTGCCGAGCGCTCCGGTGCTGAATCAATTGGCAGCCGCACTACGAGTAAAAGCGATCCAGCTTCGGTCCGAGCCGTCGGTTCGTGTCCGATTCCTGGCTTACCGGAAGCGTTCCACTCTGCCGCGGAAGGCCCAAGCGC
This sequence comes from Bryobacteraceae bacterium, assembly GCA_035550475.1. Lineage (GTDB taxonomy): Bacteria > Acidobacteriota > Terriglobia > Bryobacterales > Bryobacteraceae > DASZPB01. The sequence goes on from DASZPB010000066.1 coordinate 78,737, forward strand.
TTGTTCAAGCGCTGGTGGCCGAACGGCTCGAAGAGAGAGTTCGACTTCAAGATTGCTGCTCGACCTTCGTCCCGGTGGACCTTCCGATTGAACAATACGAAATCCGGTCCGAAGCGGAGGCCGAAAATGCAGCCGCGAAGGTGCGTGATCGCTGGAAACTCGGCGTCGGTCCGATCGCAAATCTTACTGCGATTCTGGAGGACCACCTGGTGCATGTCATTGAAGTCGAAGCGCCCGAAAAGTTTGATGGCATCTCGGCGGTTGCGGATGACGAGAAGGGAAGGCCGAAGGCGGCGGCAGTAGTTTCGCGCGTGGGGTGTCCCGGAGATCGGCAGCGCCTCAATCTTGCGCACGAACTGGGGCATCTGTTCATGAAGCCCAAATCTGGTGTGGACCCGGAAAAGGCCGCATTCCGATTCGCCGGGGCATTTCTGGCGCCCAGAGCCTCGCTGGAGCGGGAGATTGGGCCGCATCGAACATCGATCTGCATGCAAGAGCTGCTGATTCTGAAACGGCGCTTTGGTATGAGCATGCAGGCTTTGGCGAGGCGAATGCTCGATCTGGAAATCATCTCACAGGCAACTTACAAATGGGCCTGCATCCACTTCAGCAAGCTTGGGTTTCGAAAAGAGGAACCGGAGCCAGTTGAGCGCGAGACTTCCGAATGGCTTCGTCAAGCGGCACTCCGATGTTGGGCCGAAGGCTTCGTGAGCAAGCAGGAAGCGGAGCGTCTCATCGGAGAAAAGCTCGATGACAGGGAATCTACTACATCGCTCCGGAGGCGAGCATTTCTTCGATTGCCCATGGAGGAACGCCGTCGTGTGCTTCAGGAACAGTCCGCTCAGTTGCAAAAGCATTATGAGACCGACGAATCGTGGCGCCTGATTCAGGACGGTGATGTCATCGAGTCCAGGTAATCAAACTCCAAAGCGCGGAGAGGTTTGGTACGTCGACTTCGATCCGACAAAAGGCGCGGAGATCCAAAAACGGCGGCCGGCAGTCGTGATCAGCTCCGACGCCGTCGGAAAGCTTCCGGTCAAGCTGGTCGTTCCCATCACCAACTGGAATCCGGCGTTCGAAACAAACATCTGGCACGTCCGGCTGGACCCAAGTCCTCAAAATGGCTTGAAGAAGTCGTCCGCGGCCGACGCATTGCAAGTCAGAAGTGTTTCTGTTGACCGTTTCCTGGAGCGTTGGGGCCGCATCACTCAGCAACAACTGGAAGAGATCGTCCAGGCGATTGCCGCGGTCATTGAATTGACGTGATCGTAGCGGCGCTCGGGAACTGCTCTCCACCTTCCTGATAAACTCGTAGTTCTACGGTGCAGGATCTTTACGCAGCCCTCAAACGCTATTGGGGCTACGATTCCTTTCGGCCTCTTCAGGAACGGATTGTCCAGAGCCTCATGAGCGGCAACGATGTTGCCGTGATCATGCCCACCGGCGGGGGCAAGTCTCTCTGTTATCAGCTTCCCGCGCTAGCGCTCGGGCAAACCGTGGCGGTGGTCTCTCCGCTGATTGCTCTCATGCAGGACCAGGTTGCGCAGCTTCGGGACATGGGAATACCCGCCGCCCTGCTGAACAGTTCGCAAAGCGGCGAAGAGCAGCGCGAAGTGATGCAGGCAGCGACGAAGGGAGCGTTTCGCCTGCTCTACCTGTCGCCGGAACGGCTGGCGCGGCAGGATACCGTAGCCTGGCTCGGGCGCGTTCCGCTGGCGTTTTTCGCCATCGATGAAGCGCACTGCATCTCCGAGTGGGGCCACGAATTTCGCCCGGAGTATCGCCAGCTCAGCGCGCTGCGCCGGCATTTTCCGGACAAACCCATCGCCGCCTTCACGGCCAGCGCCACGCAGCGCGTGCGGCATGACATTTTGCAGCAGCTCGGGCTGCGCGATCCGCACAAGTACATCGCCAGTTTCCATCGTCCGAATCTGCGCTACATTGTGCGCCAGTGTGACAAGAAATTGCATCCACGCCTCCTGCTGGCGGCCGTGGGAGCGTACCCGGGCGAGAGCGTGATTGTCTATGCGCCGACGATTGCGAGCGTGGAAGAGACGGTCGATTTTCTCGCGGACCACCACATTGCCGCCATTCCCTATCACGGACAAATGGAAACCAGCGTAAGGCGCCGCAACCAGGAGCGCTGGATGTCGGACGAAATACGCGTGCTGGTGGGAACCGTGGCGTTCGGACTCGGCATCAACAAACCTGCGGTACGCGCGGTGGTTCATCTGTCCCTGCCGAAATCAATCGAGCAGTACTACCAGGAAGCGGGCCGCGCGGGGCGCGATGGGTTGCCCTCCGATTGCATCCTGCTGTGGCGTGCGAAAGACGTTGGCTTGCTGGCCTTCTTTATCGAGAAGCTGACTGATCCGGATGAGCGGCAGCGCGCCTGGCAGCGATACCACGCAGTACGCCGGTTTGCGGAAAGCAGCGAGTGCCGCCATTCTCAGATTTGCCGGCATTTCGGACAGACGCCGAAGTGGGAACGCTGCGGGATGTGCGATGTGTGCGGCAACGTGCCCGAATGGCTGAATGCACCGCTAGCGGAAACGAAGGCGGCCAAAGGGAAGAAGCGGAAACCCGCGCCGGCGGCTACAACACCGGAGGCGAAACCCGCGCCTCCGGTTAAACCCTCCCGGGCCGTGCGCCAGCCTGCTGCCGCGCCTGGAATCGATCAGGATCTCTTTGAGTTTCTCAAGCAGTGGCGGCGGCGTGTAGCCCAGCGCGCCGAAGTGCCGGCCTACGTGGTGCTGCCCGACGCGTCGCTCGAAGACCTGTGCCGCAAGAAGCCCACGAACCTGCGCGAACTTCTCGCCGTCAGCGGCATTGGCGAGCACAAGGCCGAGCTCTACGGACACGAAATCTTCGCCGTCTTTGATGCTTATCGAAAGGGCGCGAGAGCTGCGGCGCGAGTTGAAGTAGCAGCGTCTCCGGCGCAAGAAGAGACGCTAAAGCTGCTCGCCGAAGGCAGGAGCTTTGAAGAAATCGCCCAAATCCGGGGCCGCCAAGTCTCCACTGTGGTCGGCATGGTGGCCGATCTGGTTGAGAAAGGCCGCGTCGATTATCGCATCGAATGGGTGGGCGCCGGGAATCACCAGATAGTCACAGAGGCCATCCGGAGTCATGGCTCGCAATGGTTAAAGCCTTTGCGGGAAGCGCTGCCCAAGCACATCAGCAACGATCAGATCCGTCTGGTGGTCGCATCCGTTCGCCGCGTGGAAGAGAAATGACGCCAGCCGGAATCAGATGAACATCTCTTCGTCTTGCGTGGCATGATCCACCGAAGACCGGTGAGGACCGCGCACAAGAGTCGAAACCACGGCCGAAATTCCCGCCGCAATTCCGTTCATCTCGCGCACCGGCCGCATCACCGCGCGTTTCACCGATTCGCCTACAATCTCTACCTGCTCCACCGTGGTATCCACGGTGTGATCGATCTGTTCCAACCGGGTGCGGGCGCGATCGGTGGCGTCATGCAGCAGATCTCCGACCCGGTCCACTTGCTGTCGCGTGGAGCGGGCGATCTTGACGGCTTCGCCTGAAAACTCGGAGACGCGCGGGCGCGTTTCGATGATCATGCGCCGGGTGGTATCCAGAATCGGTCCCGCTTTCTGAATTACGCGTCCGGCTTCTTCCACTACTGGACCCGCTTTTTCCACCACCGGTCCAATCTTGTCGATGACGGGGCCAATCCGATCCGCAATGGGCCCCGCCTTATCGATAATGGGCTCTGCCCGCTCGGCGAGCGATACAGCCCTCTGCTGAACTTTTCGAGCGACCCGATATAGTGCGACCATCACTCCGGCCTGCACTAAAAAAGCCAGACACGCCAGCACCACAGCTACCGTTACAACAATGCGAAAAATATCTTCCGGCATTCGAGCGCCCTTCCTCCGGCTGCTTCCGCGCTACCGTGGCATCCCCTCGGAGGGTGACTGGCCCACGGTGTCGCGGTATGCCTGCTTACCGGCCTCCATGGCATCGCTGAAATTATCTCGCTGGCGTCCGAGCGCGTCTCTTCCCTTATCGACCCACTCGTTGGCCGTCTGCTTGAACTCCGAGCTCCGCTGCTTCAAATAATCGCCGCTTTCACCGGCTTTGTTGCGGATGATCTCGCGGGTCTCTTGTCCCGACTTCGGCGCAAACAGCAAACCAATGCCCACGCCTACGCCCAATCCCAATAAGAAACTGGAAAACCCGTTCTTATCCATAAGTGCCTCCTCTTCGCAGCGAGTTTCAAAGTCAGCAGGATAACTGACGGCCTGCTCTGATTTTCAGTATACTCCGCCATGAGGAGCTTTCTTGTGGAGAAGCGCGCTGCCCGCCGCCTGGACGCCGCAGCCCTGTGGAGTTACTCACTGCGCATATTGGGAGGCCGCGCTCATTCGACCGGCGAGTTACGGCAGAAGCTGGCGCGGCGGGCGGCTGACGAAAACGACGTCGAGAGTACTATCGCGCGGCTGAAAGACTGCGGCTATTTGGACGACCGGCGCTTCGCCGAAGGCTACGCCGCAGCCCGGCTTTCGAATGACAAATTCGGGCGGGCGCGCGTGATCCAGGACTTACGCCAGCGGCGTGTCGCGCCGCCGCTTGCCGAGCGTACGGTTCAGCACGTGTACCAGGAGGTCGACGAAGAAGGGCTCATTGAAGCGTGGATTCGCCGAAAGTCCCGGATGGAACCACGCGAAGGGCTATTTCAGGAAGACAAAGACCTGGCATCGGCGTACCGCCGCCTGCTGCGCGCCGGCTTCCGCACGGGTGACATCCTGCGCGTGCTGAAACGGTTCGCGAAAAATCCGGACCTGCTGGATGATTTCGAGCCGCCCGGCGAGCCGGGCGCCGAAGAATAGCCGCTACCCAGGGAGAGGACCACGGGCAAAGGCGAACTCCTCCACGATTCGCCCGCCGATCAAGTGTTCCTGGATGATTCTCTCCAGCACCTCCGGTGTGGCCGAATGATACCAGACGCCTTCCGGATAAACGAGAGCAATAGGCCCCTTCTCGCAAATGCGCAGGCAGTTGGCCTTGGTGCGGTACACCTGTTCGGTGAGGCCGAGTTCGGACAGGCGCTGCTTCAGGAAGTCCCAGGCCTCAATGCCGGCTTCGCGGGAGCAGCATTTCGGTTTCGTCTGGTCCGCGCAAAGAAAGATGTGCCGCCGGATACCGCCGATGTTCCGGCCGGCGGCGATTTGTGCCAACCGTTTCACGTCGGACATTGCTACTCCACAATGATCGCGCGGTTGCTCAACTCGCCGATCTGGTCCGCGCGAATGGTGACCACGTCCTCCGGAGCGAGCGCGGCTTCACGCGGAACAATGATTCCGGTACCGGTTAGCAGCACCGTGCCGGCCGGCACATGGTTGGCGCGCATCAGGTATTCAATCAGTGCTTCCAGGCGCCGGTGCAATTTGGATGTTGATACGCTTCCGGAGAAGATCTGCTGGCCGTTACGCGTGATGGTGCAGGTGATTTCCAGGTTATAAGGGTCCACCAGATCGTCAGCCACCAGCATGACGGGCCCGAGCGCGCAGCAGCCGGTATAGCTCTTCGATTGCGGCAGGTAGAGCGCATTCTCGCGCTCGATGTCCCAGGCGGAGACGTCATTGGCGAGCGTATAGCCCACAATCACTCCGCGACTGCCGAGCACAATTGCGAGTTCCGGCTCCGGGGCTGTGAATTTCGAATCCACGCGGATGCCGATGCATTGCCCGGGCCCGACGCAGACTCGCGCGGTGCCCTTGAGAAACAGTTCCGGCCGCGCTTCGCGATAAACATACGCGTACATGCCTTCGCGCGTGCCGTGCTCAGCGTCGCGGAACGAGGCGCTGGTTTCGTAAGTGCAGCCGGAGCCCCACACTTCGGGCGGAGTGACGGGAATCACCGGCAAACGTTCTTCGGGATGGCGGCTGGCGAGCTGCGCCGCCAGTTGCCCCAGCGGCACGTTTTCCACCTCGGCCCGGCGGATCAGATCGATGGAAGTATGCCCGGGAATGGGACGGGCAAGCCCCCCCTCGAAAACCGCGGCGATGGCACCGCCGTTGTGTTTAATTTGTCCCAAATGCATCGATTTTGCTCAGTATTTCAGGTAGACGGTTTTGTAGTCGCTGTAGAACTCCATTGCCGCGGGGCCCTGTTCTTTTGGCCCGAAGCTGGATTCTTTTGTGCCGCCGAAGGGTAGCTGATACTCTACTCCGGCGCTGGGTAGATTGACGGTCAACAGGCCGGCCTCGGCGCGATAGATGTAATCGAATGCGCGCGAAAGGTTGGTGGTCTGAATCGAAGAAGAAAGGCCGAATGGAATGTTGTTGGCAATGCGAAGCGCGTCTCCGAAATCCTTGGCGCGCATCACTGCCAGTACGGGTCCGAAAATCTCTTCGCGCGCGATTACGTGCCGCTCTTCCACATCGGCGAACACGGTCGGTTCCACGAAATAGCCTTTCGCCATCGCTCCATCGGTGAGCCGCCGCCCGCCTGTCTTCGGCTCGCCCGCTTCTTTTCGGCCGATCTCGATGTACTTCAGCACCGTTTCCATCTGACCTTTGTCCACGCACGGGCCGATCTCGATTCCCGGCTGCATGCCATCGCCCACCTTGAGCTTTCGCGTGCGCTCGACTACGGCCGCGACAAAGCGGTCATAGATGGCGTCTTCCACGATCGCACGGCTGGTGGCCGTGCACTTCTGGCCGGTCGAAAAGAATGCTGCGTTCACCACGTTCGCCACCGCCGAATCGAAATCGGCATCTGCCAGAACGATGGTGGGATTTTTGCCGCCCATCTCCAACTGGATGCGCAACCGGCGCTTGGATGCTTCGCCGTGCAGCCATTCGCCGATCTGGCATGACCCGGTGAACGAGACCGCCTTGAGAGGTTTAGCATTCACCAGCGCCTGCCCGAGCTCGCCGCCCGACCCGGCCACGAAATTCACCACGCCCTTCGGAATGCCGGCCTCGTGCAAGGCCTCGACGATGCGCCACGCGCTGAGAGGAGCGGCCGATGCCGGTTTCAGCAGCACCGTGTTGCCGCAAATCAGCGCCGGAGCCAGCTTCCACGCGGGAATCGCGCTCGGGAAGTTCCACGGCGTGATCAATCCCACAACGCCCACGGGTTTCCGCAAGGCAAACATGTGCACGCGATCGCGCTCGGAGGGCACGAGCATGCCCGGCAGCCGCGAGCCTTCCCCCGCGAAGTAGCGGAAGATGTTGATCGACCGGCGCACTTCACCCTTGGCCTCGGGAAGCGTCTTGCCTTCTTCGCGGGTCATTTCGGCCGAGACTTCTTCGAATTTCTTGTCCAGGATATCGGCGGCCTTGAAGAGAATGTTGCCGCGCGCCGGCCCACTCATCGACGCCCATGCTGGAAAGGCGTTAGCTGCGGCCTCCGCGGCGGCCTCCATGTCCTGCGCAGCGCCTTTCACGAAGCAACCCACCACTTCGTCCGTATTCGCCGGGTTGCGATTTTCAAACGTCTGCGGACGCTTAACCCATTCTCCGTTGACGTAATTCGCGAACAGTTCCGCCATTCTGTTTTCTCTCTCCTCTCGGTTCGTTACTAGAATTGCACGTTCGGTGCGTTCTGGGCCCCCGGTGTGGTCTTGAAATAAGCGTCGTTGCGGGTGAATCCGGACATCGAAGCGACGATGTTGTTCGGGAACAACTCGATCGACGTGTTGTACCGCTGCAAAGTCTCATTGTATTTCCGGCGCTCGACGGCGATGCGGTTCTCGGTGCCGGCCAGTTCGTCCTGCAATTGCAGAAAGTTCTCGTTCGATTTCAACTGCGGATAGTTTTCCGCGATCACGAGCAATCGCGAGAGCGCGCTGTCGAGTTGCGAGTTGGCCTGAATCTTTTCGGCGGGGCTGCGGCCGCTGATCAGGGCAGCGCGCGCGTCCGCGATTGATTTATAGACCTCGGTCTCATGCGAGGCAAACCCTTTCACCGTTGCCACCAGGTTAGGGATCAGATCGGCGCGCCGCTGCAGAACGACATCCACCTGCGACCACGCCGCCGACACGGCCTCTCTCTGCGTCACAAGATCGTTGCGCACGGAAACGAACTTGCCGCCCACACCCACGGCGATGATAGCTAGCACGAGAACCACGATCAGAGCGATTTTCATGTATCTCTCCTATTTTTCGAGGCGGTCTACCGCGTCTATGACCACCGCAATTCCTTGCAGATACGAATCCAGCAGCGCCACCGGTTCCAGTTCGCGCGGCTTGAGGCGCTCTTCCCGGATGTCCAGCAGCTTGTCGAAGGGCAGCGGGTTGATGCCGAAGACTTCTTTGGCGCGCGCGATCACCTCGCGCTTCCGGGATGGCGCTCCGTCGCCCTGCAACAACAGTGCGTGGCGAAAGAGAACACAGAACGTGGAAAGAGATTCCAGCAGCAGACGCCGCAGCAGATCCTCATTCGACAACATGCCTGATGCCTTTTGCCGCAAGCGCAGTAGCTTGGCACGCAGTTCGTGTTCCACCTGGGCGCGATGGAACGAGCGGTCCACCACCAGCGAACTGATGACATCCTTACCGTACAGCACCTGGTGGCTCTGCTTCATGTCGATGAACTCGACCGCGAAAGAATCCGTGGACGTAACCACCTCATGCTCGCTCAGCAGCAGCGGCGCCGGGCTGCCTTTTTCACGCCACCATCGGAAGATGGCTTCGCTCTCGCCGAGTTCGCGTGTCGAGATTTCGGTGAGCACGCAGAGGATGTTGAAGTCGGAGAACTGCGCGTGGCGGTCGCCGGCGGCGGCCGATCCGTAGAGCACCACCGACACCAGACGGTCGCCATAAGCTTTGCGGAGTTTCTCTACCAGTTGGTCCAGCACTTTTTCCATGATGGTCCTCACCAGTTGCTTGAAGCCCCTCCGCCGCCGGAATCTCCACCGCCAAATCCGCCGAATCCGCCGCCGGAATCATAGCCGCCAAATCCGCCGCCGCTGTTACCGCCCCAGCGGCTTCCGCCGCTCAATATGTTGCCCAGCAAGAGGCCCGTCAGCAGACCGCGCCCCCCGCCACCACCTCCGCCGTAGCCGCGCGGGCCGGCCGCTCCCAATAGCCAGAGGAGCAAAAACAGGCCGCCCAGCAAAACCGGCCACGGAATGGAGTTCGAGGGTGTAGGATGAATCCGCCGCGGCAAAGTAGTTGGTAAAGTGATGCCCTTGGCCTGCGCGATTGTATTTCCAATCACGTCCGCGGCGGCCCGCATCGCCTCGCCGTACTGCTGCTGGCGCAGGGCGGGTCGCATTTCCCGCAGGATTCTTCCCGACATGCCATCCGGCAGAATCGGTTCCAAGCCATAGCCGACTTCCAGGCGGCTGCGGCGGTCCTGAATCGAGAGCAGCAGCATGATGCCCTCGTCGGTTCCTTTCTTGCCGACACCCCACGCACGGAAAATGGTGTTGGCGACGTCTTCAATCGGCTCGCCTTGTAGGGAAGGGAGGGTTACAAGCGCGATCTGGGCGCCCGTTGAACGTTCCACGATCGCGCAGTAGTTCTCCATCTGGGCCTTGCTGCCGGGGTCGATAACACGTGCGAAGTCACTGACATACCCCTGCGGCTTGAGCGTCGTCCAGTCAACCGCCCAAACGGCAGAGGCGCACAATGCTACCAGAACGCCCAAGCGCCACAACTTCTTCATGTCGAAGCCTTCAGTTTACTACGGTGGATTCACGGGTTTGGCGGAAGTCGCAGAAAGCACGCAGAATCAACACACTCAATCACAGGACAACACCACGCCCGCGAGGAGGGGTTGAGAGAAAGGTGACGCAAAGATCGCGCTGGTAGTAACTTGCATGCACACGCGCCAAGCAGCAGTGAACTGGATTCCCTCGGAACCACTTTGCTAAAATGTAGTGACCTTGGGAGGTCGTCTAACGGTAAGACTGCAGACTCTGGATCTGCGTATCGGGGTTCGAATCCCTGCCTCCCAGCCACCAACTCAACCCTGAAAACTCTGGGCTTTTTAGACGGTCTCTTGCTCGTCTATTGGTCCATCTCCAGAGTCACGAACGCGTTTCCATGCGGGTTAAGGTCCACTGCTGTCCCGTCTTGTCGCATCTGGAGTATATTGGGGACCGTCCCGGTCGTAGATATCCGTGCCGGAGTAACGACGAGGTGGTATTTTCCCGGCGCGAAGCCCTTCATTGAAAACACTCCATTGTCATCGCATGGCTCTGAGACAATGGCTCGCAAGGCCTGAGCCAGATTGGATATGCTATCGGGAATCACAGAGACCCACGCGTCGGCACGAGGCTTACCGTCACGATCCTTGACTGTACCGCTGATAGCTCCACTGTCGTCACCGAGGACAATGTGGAGGGTGTTCTGGCCATCAGGCATAAAGGCGCCGAATTGGACGCTTTCGTTGCCATAGGTTATGTCGCGGACATAGATCGGATTAGAAATGCCGCTTAGGACTCTCACGCTATAACGTACGCCCGGCAGAGCCCGAAAGGTGAATTGACCAGGAACTGAACTGCGCACGACGGTTGGAGCCGATTTTGGCCGAGGGCCAATGACCACAGATAAGCGGTGCTCTTCTGGTGGCGGAGTTTCCCACTCCACTTCGCCTCTCACCAACAGCGGCGGCGTTGCTATAAGGCGCAATCCTACAACATCTTGGTCCCGGATGGTGACGGGCAACGTGCCGATGTACACTGGAAGATCGGCACTGCCACTCGCCTGCCATGCAGTGATCTCAAACGTTCCTTCGTATAGCTCGCAGACATTCATCCTACCGTTTGGTCCTGACCGTCCGGTCGGTCGCGGGTGGCCTGTCTGGGTATTGCGCCGGATAACCTGCTCGCCATCTTGCACCGCAAAATCCATTGCCGCGGGACCGCTGGGCCCGACCAGGGTAATCTCCGCACAGAATGAAGGAGACCGACGGAGATGAAGATCAGCGCCGCCCCGCTGTTCCCCAGAGTGCAAAATCACGGGCAGAGCAGAACCAATGTTCGGGGCATCCGGATAATAGGTAAGGTGCAGCGTTCCTGGCCGTCTGGCGGGCTCGATTCCGGCCTGCGCCGTTGGGTATTCAATGTCTGGAGTCGCCTGGAGCCAATAGGTTAGGCCAGCGAGAACGCTTTCGAATCGGTAAGCCCCCTTTTCATCGGTGACGGCACTCTTCCAAACGACGTACTTGAGCGACTCGTTGTCAAAAGGGGGTTCGGACCCGATTTCTTCGCGCAGCCCGATTAGGGACACTCGAATGCCGGGAAGCGGCTCGGCATTTTCGTCGAGCAGCCGGCCGGTGAGACTACCAGGGCGGCGGATGCGTAACTCGATATCCGTCTTGGTCTCATCAGAGGCGAGATTGACCACGCGCGACCCTAAAGGATCCTTAGGGTAGAGATAGTTTGTTGGAACCGCAAGTTTCACCCTCCCGGCAGGCAATCCCACAAGTCTATAACTCCCGTCCGATCCGGTGATTGCCTCAATTCTGCCAGAAACAACTCGCACGCCAGCAATTGGCGTTCCGCTTTCCGCATCGACAACTCGCCCGGTTACCGTACTACCAGTGTCACTACCAGGGAGCTCGTTTTGCGTCATCGCAATTGCCATTACCGCCAGGCATATTTGAACTAATCTCGAATTCATGAATCTAGGGCCGATGTAGTTCATCTTGTGGTCTCCGCGGATTTGTCGATCCGGATTTCTATAGTTTTCGCTTCGCCGATGCTGATTGAAGTGACCTGGAGCGGTGCTTCGCCCCAACGTGTCTGGTCAGTGCCCGCAGGTTGCACATGCACTCCGTACATACCGGGCACTAAGCCATTGAAGGTGAACACGGTGTTACTCGCCGCCGTAAGCATTTGCAAGAGCCCATCAGCCCGACTGTCGTCCATCGTAGCGGATGAAGACTGGCTTAGCCGCCGCAGCACTACGGAATATACTTTGTGGGAATCCGCTCCGGTCAGATTCACTCGAAGGCTGGCAGTCGGACCTAAGGGCACCGCTACTGCTTTGCCATCTGCGGTGGATTCCGAAAGGTCCAGATCAACTGCTGGGTAAACAATGCAGATGCCATCCGTGGTATGGGCGGTCAACTGGTAATGACTAGGTCTCTGACCGCTTGAAGATCTGGTAAAAACCATTATTATATAGAATTGTTTTGGCGCATACTTGAGGTATGGGTCGTCCACCTCTGAGCTTTGACATCGCGCCGAAGCATCAAAGTGAGCTTGCCAAGCTCTTGA
>DASZPB010000067.1:0-3235 GCA_035550475.1 Bryobacteraceae bacterium
CGTCTGCTACGGCCAAAAACGAAGATAAGCTTGTCATAAGCCGATGTCGGCTTTAGCTCTGGGCGATTAAATTGTAGCAGGCGCAGAAAGGGATGCGATGACCGGCCCCGGCCAAATGTTCTCCGACGGGAAGGTCTACGACCGGATGATGGGTCGGTGGAGCAAGCTTGTCGGCCGCATTTTCCTAGACTGGCTCGCAGCCCCGAAAAGCCTGCACTGGATCGAAGTCGGCTGCGGCAACGGCGCGTTCACCGAGGAATTAGTCGCGCACTGCGATGGAGCAGCTCAAGGCACATTTGCGCGCGAATTTGCCGATCGCCCCCGACGGTAGCATCGCCTACGAAGCCTTCGCCAACGCCGTGAAGGGTGTTGTAGCTGGCTAGCGTCCGATATCTCCGCAGCCCGGTTGTGCGCGGGGAAGGTGATACGCACCACGAATGTCGAGCCAGAGTGACTGGGCCCGGACGCTATAATGCCGTTAGGCAACTCCGGTGGCTGATGGCTTAAACAGGCGTGCGGGCCCCGAGTCGAGTCTGGGGTGCGGCCTCCTGCTTTTGCCGTACGTCAAAAATGTCCGCTGCGGTCTATCGTAAACTTAATGCTGAAAACGGGTCCTTTCGCAGAAGCGATGAATTGAATTCGAAGAGCCAATAACTACTTGTATGTGTAATTAGGCCGTCTGGGCGGCATCCTCATCCCCCGACACCCCCGCCGCCCAGCACAGAAGCCTAAGTTGAGGCAACGACTTCTCCAAACCCCAGGAACCTGGACTGCCTGGGGGATCTTTTTTGTGGCGGAAACGGGGAAATAGCCGGAATCTGCGCTGGCGTGGCATTTTCAACACACTGCGTCATATTCGGCGAGTGAATTCGCACGGTCGCGGTGAGCTTCCCCGAGCTGTCGATCTGACTGCTGCGGACAAATTGGGAGCTGGCGGCGAAGCTAGGGTTTATGTTGCTGACCAAGGAGCGGGAGCTCAGGATTCACAAACCACAGGCGGACCGTTCATTCAATCAGCGGCAGGTCAGCGCTCTGCAGAAGAGGTTATGAAAAATGGTTGAAAGCGATGGGCTCAGTTGGGAAGCAAAAGAAGTTCTTCAAAAGATCAAGTCGTTCAACCGACTGCCCGGCTCCGGAATTCCGCTGATTCAATTGAATATGAGAGTTGGCAGCGCGAAGACCGTTAAGAAGGGCATCCCGGAATTGAAATCAGTTGGTCTAATCACTCATACAGCTTTGGGTGAGCCGACGCTGACTGATAAGGGCTCGAAGACCCCGGTCTGACCCATGCCGATCAAAGGCGCCGGCTGACGATGCGTGAGCTCGGTCAACCGCGCCGACAACGATGCGGGAGCCAAATTTGGAGGACAACATGCGGAAGAGCGTCGGAGAAAAGAAAAAACCGTGCAAAAACTGTGAGGGAAAAGGCACTCTCAAGAAGGGGGACAAAATCGTGAGATGCCAGAGATGCGGCGGGACTGGCATCAAATCTCCGTAACTCGTCCAAGTCCTGCAAAACCATAGCATCGTCGAAATTTCCCATGCCCGGGTCGCCACGGTGTATGAACGCGAACGCGCCGGCGGCGGCAGGGGCGTGCGGCACGACTTAGCGCCATTTTTATTTGCCGGCCTGTTTCGAAAAAGAATGGATGGGCTCTGCAGAGTGTCGGATTCTGCTGGTGGTCGCTCGCAATGATGCGATTCCAGGAGCATCCCCGAACCGCCCCGTTGGCCCACACCCCAATGGGAACAAGGGTTCCGCCCAAAAGTTGATGGACGACTGCCTGTTGCCTAGAAGATAAAGAGGAAAGGTAATAACCGAAATCACGGACATTGGCTATGTAGCGTATTACCACCGGGCATCGTGCAAATCGGCGCGACCTGTAGATTGGTTCCGCTATAAACGCGCAGTCAGCGGACTATAGACTGCCCGTCACTATTACTGAGAGGCCTGCTTTTGGGACAGCTCGTCGTAGTCTCTAATAGAATCGCGATTCCCGAAAAAAATTCAAAGGCCCGTGCCGGCGGCCTTGAGGTTGCCGTCAAGGCCTCACTTAAGCACAAATCTGGCACTTGGTTTGGCTGGAGCGGAAAGATCACCGCGCACTCCAAGATCGCCACGCAGCAGGTGGTGCACGACAAGATCACCTACATCACGCTCGATCTCTCCAAAGAGGACCACCAGGAATACTACAACGGCTTCACAAATCGCGTGCTCTGGCCAATCCTGCACTACCGCATCGACCTCGCTGAGTTCTCGCGCCGGGATTTAAGCGGTTATCTGCGTGTCAACGATCACTTTGCGCGCGAGTTGCACGCGGTGCTCGGCCCGGACGATATCATCTGGGTGCATGACTATCACCTGATTCCGCTCGCCAAGGCGCTGCGCGAGCGCGGGCATAAGAATCGGATTGGCTTTTTCCTTCACACCCCTTGCCCACCGCCGGAAATACTGACTGCGTTACCCAACCACGAGCGTCTCATTCCATCGCTGTGCGAATACGATCTCGTCGGCTTCCAGACAGGCGATGACGCTTTCAATTTCAGCCGCTACCTGACGCGCGAATGCGGCCTGCATAGCCGCGATTTCAATTTCGTCGTCGCTGGCCGGACCGTTCGGATCGACGCGTTCCCGGTCGGCATCGAGACCGCGGCCTTTGCCGATCTTGCCCGGCGTTCAGTGCGATTGCCGTTCGTTCAGGGCGTGATCGCGAGCTTGGGTGGTCGTGCGCTCATCATCGGGGTCGATCGGTTAGATTACTCGAAAGGGATCGCGCATCGGCTTTCGGCATTCGAACTGTTTCTCCGGACGCAGGCCGACTGGCAGGGCAAAGTGACCTATCTACAGATCGCAACCAAGAGCCGCACCGAGATCCCGGAATATGCCACTATCGAGCAAGAGATTGGAGCGGCTGCGGGACGCATCAACGGCGCCTATGGTGAGGCGGACTGGACTCCGATCCGTTACGTCAACCGCGCCTACAGCCACTCGACCCTTGCGGGCCTTTATCGCGCCGCACGTGTTGGGCTCGTGACCCCACTGCGGGACGGTATGAACCTCGTCGCCAAGGAATATATTGCTTCGCAGAATCCCAATGACCCGGGTGTTCTTATCCTGTCACGTTTCGCTGGTGCGGCTCATGAATGCAAAGCGGCGCTGCTGGTCAATCCTTACGATCCCGACAGCGTGGCGGCGGCCATCGGGCAGGCCCTGTCGATGCCACTGGCCGAACGG
>DASZPB010000068.1:0-29437 GCA_035550475.1 Bryobacteraceae bacterium
CAGCGGTCTTCGGATCTGCTCCAGGGAGCGCGACTTCCCCGAAACATCGAATCCACTCTAAGCCCGTCCCTTCGCCTGTCCTCTCAAAACAGGACATTTCTACTTTGCTGGGAATAGGACATTTCTACTTTGCCTTGACACGGGGTGCACCCGGAGGCCGTGAATCAACAGTCTCACTTGAGACGGCGCTGTGGAAAACCGGGAGCGGGCGGCGGGAATCGAACCGGCAACTAACAACTCGGATGAATCTTCATCGATCGAAAATAACGTGGTGGGCCGCAATCAAGATTGTTGACGTGGTGGGCGTGCGCGCGTCAACAAGAACGCGCGCCCCGCGGCCACACTTGTTTATTACAACTATTGAGTCAGCTTGCCGGGGATTGAGCTTGGCAGCGTCGAATCCACGGTGATCCGCGTCGCTACAACCATTCCCGCCACATGATCGATGTGAACGCCTCTCGTATCGTACACGTCCTGCGTAAAGGTGCCGGAATACCGATCGCCGCTCGGCGAAAGCGTGAGTTGTTCGCGAACATTGATATAGTTCGCGATGTTACCGGTGCTCGTGTCATAAGCGATCGGGAAGTGATTGATCTCGTAAGTCAGGTATCCGGTCTGGCCCCATACGCCCAGGCAGAAATTCGCGCCCGCGGGCGGATGTCCGCCGGATTCGACGAACTCGGTCCCGTCGCTGTGCCAATGCTGGTACCCAAAATCCAGGACCGCGCCATCCGGGATCGAAGGACTGTGGCCGGTATTGCCCATGGAGATAAACTGAAAATTCCACATGCCCACAATGCTGGCGCCTGACCCGCCGCCTCGTTGGCTAGACTCGCTGTCTCGTTGGCCAGAAGTGATGCCTTCCATACGCGGTGCCAACATTTGCGCGACTACGTCCGGGTCCGCGAATTGGAACGGCCCCTGCAGGTTGGCCAAATCTCCACAGCCCGCGACCGCGTTGGAAATAAAGAACGCTCCCAGAATCCCCGCGCCGAGAGTCATGGTAATCGCTCGAGAAGTTGCCTTCATGAAGTTCCTCTTTCTGCCGCGGGTATTCCGCGTGCAACCCCAATAGCGCATTACGTGGACGAAAACTGGCAAGCGGACCGAAAAAAATTTGTAGCTCTTGCGCCCCGCCTACGGCCGGCTGCGGAGTTCAGTCAATAGCCAGGCGCGAGCTACTTTCCAATCCCGCATGACCGTGTCAGAGGAAACGTTCACCACTTCGGCGGTCTCTTTGACGCTCAATCCGCCAAAAAAACGCAGCTCGACAATTCGGGATTTGCGGGGATCTACCTCCGCCAGCGCATTGAGGGCATCATCCAGAGCCAATAGCTCCTGAGCCTTTACTTGAGCGACATCGAGCGCCCCAGTCAGATCCAAAGCTTGCGTCTTTCCTGCCCGCTTAAGGGCGGCTTTGCGGCGCGCCCGATCGAGAAGAATACGCCGCATCAACGTGGCTGCAATGGCGAAGAAGTGCGCTCGGTCCTGCCAATCCAGGTTCTGGGCGTTTACCAGCCGCAAATAGGCTTCATGGACCAGATCGGTGCTTTGCAAGCTGTAGCCGGGCCGCTCATTCTGCAGTAGTTTCGCGGCGACCCGCCGCAACTCACGGTATACCCGGGGAGTTAGTTCTCGGAGTGCGCTCGAATCGCCGCCAGCCCAGGCGCGCAGGAGTTGCGTCGTGTCAAGGCCGGATGAGTCCGTCATGGTGTTGTATCGGAAGTATAAAACAGAGAAATCCCGATTTCCTGGAAGTGGCGTAAGATTAGGGAACCCGGGAGTGGGGCACCCGCTATGACACCGGATCGCTGGCGGCAAATCGAAGGTTTGTATCACGCCGTGCGAGCTTGTGAGCCTGATAGGCGCTCGGCGCTGCTGAAATCCACAGATCCTGAGATTCGGGACCGTGTCCAGCGCATGCTGGAAGTGGAATCCGGCAGTTGGATTATCGATCAATCGTTTGACGCTTTGTTTGCCGAGCCTGCGCGAACCGCGATCCCGCCGGGGACTGAACTCGGGCCGTACCGCATCGAAGCTCCGATCGGCGCGGGCGGCATGGGCACGGTGTATCGCGCCGTTGACACACGGCTCGATCGCGTGGTGGCCATCAAAATCGCTTCTGAACGCTATAGCGAACGGTTTCAACTCGAAGCGCGAGCAATCTCGACGCTCAATCATCCGCACATTTGTACGCTCTACGACGTCGGGCCGAATTATCTGGTGATGGAGTTCATCGATGGCTCCACTCTCGCCGAGGAGATTAAGAAAGGTGCCCTACCCATCGAGACGCTCACGCGCTATGGCGCGCAGATCGCCGGCGCGCTGGCCGAAGCACACGCCGTCGGAATTGTGCATCGCGATCTGAAGCCGTCGAATATCATGATTACTCGCCACGGTGTGAAGGTGCTCGATTTCGGCCTGGCGAGAATCGCTTCCGACGCTCGCAGCCCCGAAAGCCACGGGTTGATGGGTACGCCCGCTTATATGGCGCCCGAACAGGTCGACTGGCGGGAGCCCGATGCTTCAGCCGATCTGTTCTCGTTTGGCCTGGTGCTTTACGAAATGACCGTCGGGCATCCGCCGTTCCCTGGAGCGTCTCTTGGACAAATGCTCGCGAGCGGCTCACAGACTACTCTTCCTCCGCTCTCGCGCGAGCAACGGAACGTTCCAGCGGGTCTTGACACCTTAGTAACAAGACTCCTCGAAAAGGATCCGGCGAATCGCCCACCTTCTGCATCTGAAGTATCTTGTGAGTTGTCGGCTCTGGCCGATCCTGCCCTCCCGGCGCGCCAGTCCAAGCTCCGCCGGGCATACGCCATTCCCGCCGTAGCATTGCTTGTCAGCTTTGCCCTATGGTTCTACTTTGACAAGTTCCTTGATGTGGAACCCTCAATTCCTGACCGCGCTTCCTTCATTCAACTCACCAGCTTCACTGATTCGGCCACAGCGCCAGTGCTCTCACATGACGGCCGTATGGTCGCCTTCTATCGCAGCGCTCTTCCGTTTCTTACGCCCGATGACATCTGGGTGAAGCAGCTTCCCGATGGCGAGCCGGTTCGAGTCACTCACGATTCCAGGAGGAAATATGGCATCGCCTTTTCGCCGGATAACTCTCAAATTGCCTATACCGTGCTGGGCAGCTTTCTTGCCAACCCTGAAAAGGCCAGCGTGTTTGAAACTTACACGGTGTCTTCAGCCGGAGGAACTCCGCGGCTTATGTTTCTGAACACGGCCGGACTGAGCTGGCTCGATGACCGGCACTTGCTGTTCTCGGAAATCGAGACTGGAGTGCACATGGGAATTGCCACTTCGAATTCCGACCGATCCGGCCTTCGCGAGATCTATTTTCCGGCTGCAGAGCGTGAGATGGCACATTATTCGTATCTTTCACCCGACAAGAAGTGGGTCCTGTTGGTGGAAATGAATCCCGTATGGCAACCCTGCCGCGTGGTGCCATTTTCCGGCGGATCCCCCGGCAGGCAAGTGGGCCCAAGCGGCCCGTGCACATCGGCGGCATGGTCGCGAGACGGAAAATGGATCTACATGGGCGTTCAAGTGGACGGACGGCGGCACTTGTGGCGTCAGCGGTTCCCCGATGGAAAACCCGAACAGATCACGTTCGGTCCCACTGACGAGGATGGCATCGCCATGCCGCCCGACGGCCGCTCTTTGATCACTTCGGTCTTCACACAACAGAACACGGTTTGGATTCACGACATACACGGTGACCGGCCTCTCTCTACGGAAGGCTACGCGGAGTTCGTGCCGCCACGGTTTTCTCGCGACGGCAGAATGCTGTACTACGTTATGCGTCATGATTCGCCGGAGTCCACTGCCGAGCTTTGGCGCACCGAACTCGCGTCCGGAAAAAGCGAAGTAATGGTTCCCGGCATATCTGTTAGCGACTACGACATCTCGACCGACGAAAAGCAGGTGGTCTTTTCGACCCACACCGCGGGCAGGCCGTCGCAACTTTGGATCGCGCCCCTGGATCGTAGTGCGCCCCCGCGCATGATTTCCTCGACCGGCGAGGTTAGGCCGTACTTCGGCCCGAACAAACAGGTGCTGTTCCGTTTTGCAGAGGGCAGCGCCTACTATTTGGGCACGATGAATCTCGACGGAACGGGCCGGCGGAAGGCATTGCCGCTACAGATCTTGCAGTTCGATGGCATTTCTCCAGACCGGCAAATGTTGCTTGTCACAATGGAGTTAACGGGCGCGCCGAATCGTCCGCCCGTCACGGTTGCGGTCTCTCTCGAGAATGGCCGTATACAAGCACTCAGTCGCAGCGACGCCAGGGAGGCATGGTCTCCCGATGGGCGGTATTTCTACGTTGAGATCCAGCCTCCCTCGCGCGAGGATCCGGCCGGAAAAACGGTCGCTATTCCAGTTCCATATGGCAGGACCTTACCTTTGTTTCCCTCTGAAGCCGTTGCCGATTTGCCAGCGTGGACCAAGGCACCAGGAAGCAAGCTCGTCGAGCGTGCGGGCATCGCTCCCGGGCCTGGTCCCGCAACGTACGCCTACATCAAGCCTGCCCTTCACGCCAATCTGTTTCGCATCCCACTGCCTGGGAAACGCGAAGGGTCCGGAAATTTGAGGCAATGATCAGCCAGGAGCGAAAGGTCCGGAAATCACTTTACTAAGGAGTAAACGGAGCAGAAGCTATTGAAAAGAATGGAGCGGGAGACGGGAATCGAACCCGCAACCAACAGCTTGGAAGGCTGTGACTCTACCATTGAGTTACTCCCGCCGGTCCCTTTCATTCTACGGATTCCATACGGCGCTGGTCAACGCTTGCTTCATGGTCGCCGAACTTCGTACAGTGAGGATTCTACGCGGCCGCTGCCATGACTGGTTCCCCACTCGTCAACGCCCTGATCTTCACCGCCCTCGGCATCGCCGTTTTCCTGATCGCCTTTTCCATCTTTTCGAAAATGGCGCCCTTTGATCTTCGAAAGGAAATCGTGGAGGAGCATAACGTCGCGGCCGCCATTCTGGCGGGCGCCGCGGCGCTCGGCCTGTGCTGGATCATCGCCGCCACCATGCATTAGGCGGCCTCTGTGCTACTCTCGAAACTATGCTGTTTGAAGCCGATAAAGTGATGTTTGAGATCTATCGCGACACCGAGTACAGCGGCAAATACAAGGTCGTCTACTTTACCGAACTTCAGGACCATAACAAAGAAACGGAAATCAATCACGCGCTGGCAGGCGAGCACTTCTTTGACGGATTCATCAAGAACTTCGGCAAGGAAGAAGCGAAAGAAATCATCGATTCGATCCTGATCCGGCTAAACAATGGAGAATCGGTTAATCCCCAGGAAGTCGAGCAGGCGCTCGGCGATCACGCGGCCTGAGGCGGCAGTTGCGCATCACCCGATTTCCGAGTCTGACCAATTCCCAGTTCTCCGGTTGCACGGCGGCGTTCGTCGATACTCTGATTGGCGAGTTGAATTCAGCCGTGATTGCCTTGCGCCGGCTGGAAGGCACGGCCAAAGGCGCGGCATTTGCCTACGAAATCTCGCTCGATACGCACCGCTATGGCGCGCTTCTGGTGCTCGACCGGTGGGCCACGCTGGTGAACGCATTCGGCGCTCACCTGGAGTCCCCACGCGGGTCCCAAATCGTGGAACAGGCGTCCGCGCGCGTGCAGACGGCGGAAAACATTCTGGGCCGTGTGAACCAACTGATCGATTCCGCCGATCGTTACGGCAGCGATCTGGTGGAAGCGTGCGCGCTGGCTTTTCAATCCCTGCACACCACGTTCGCCGAAGAGCGAGCAGCCGCCGCGCAGTCGGCTGCGCTTGGCCCCATGCTGCCGGAAGACTATAAGGAAGCACGGCGGATCTTCCTCGAAGACCTCGCCGCCCGCTAAACCCGGCTATTTCGGAAATAGTCGGGAATTGCTAGGGGATACACCCCTCAACGAAGCTCGTTGTCGAAGACCTTTCGCGTTCTGGCGGAGAAACCACAGCATTGTTGTTCGGACACGAACGTTGTCGCAGCGTTCATCCCCAAAACCGGAGTTCACGCCGCGACCGATCGACTATGATGAAGTCGTAAACTCAATTGAGGCTGCAAGCGACATCGCGGCCGCAAACTGTTGGAATCCGTCCGAACGATCCCGCCAGTACCGGTCCACGGTGGCGCAACCAGCGACCAGAGAAGGTACGAAAATGGCGGAAGTCAACATAGTCAAGCAACCCAAACAAGAGAAGCCGGAACCCAGCCGCTGGCCGGGCTTCGACACCCCATTGTTTCGTGGAAGTCTCTTTTCAATGAACCCCTTCGCACTCATGCGGCAGTTTACCGAGGAAATGGACCGGATGCTCGGCGCCGGGCCTCGCGCAGCCGGTGAAGGAATGAGCGCGATCTGGAGTCCGGCAATCGAGGTGAAAGAAAAAGACGGCAAACTGCTTGTCAACGCGGAACTCCCCGGGTTGAAAAAGGAGGACGTCAAAGTACATATCGACGGCGATACTCTTGTCGTGGAGGGAGAGAGAAAGCAGGAGAAAGAAGAGAAACGCGAAGGCTACTATCACTCCGAACGCAGTTATGGGAAGTTCTACCGCTCCGTTCCGCTGCCGGAGGGCGCACAGATTGAACAGGCCAATGCGCAATTCAACAACGGTGTGCTCGAAGTTGCCATTCCGGTGCAGGAGTCAAAACAGAAGCGGCAAGAAATTCCTGTGCAAGAGGGAACAAAGAAGGTCGCTTAGAGCATAAGTGTCTTACGCCCGGAAGGCTCTCGCTCTAAGCCGGCTGGCCCCGTGCGAGAGATTCAACCAGGGTCGCTACAAACAGGTCTAGAGCGGCCCAATCGGTGAATTCATAGTCTTTCGACGTGTCGGTGGGGCCTCCTGCCTTCCGGGCGATTTGTTTCATCACGAAGCGCACCAGGAAGTTGTATTTCGTGTAGAGAAGCGCTCCAGCCACGGCTTTGGTCCGCGTTGCGCGCCAGCCGGTCTTCGCGCAGAATGCCTCAATCAAGGCGTTGACATCGGAGGCGGCCTGTTCCCGGCGTTGCAGAGGCGCTTTAGGATCCTCAACACCTGCCTGGCTCAGGCTTACAGAAACAAACGCAGTTGGGATACGCTCCAGTTCATACTTATGGAACTTCACGAACCGGATCATTTCCGGCTCGTGGCGCTTGATATGAACGGACGCAATCAGGATCGCCGCGGAATAGGATTCCATCGAAAAGCCCGGCGGTATTTTCGCGGCATCCACGATCTCCGTCGAAATTCCGTGACTTTGGACCGATCCCGCCAGATGCGCGGCGATACGGCGTGAGTGCCCCTCACGAGTTGCATAGACAATCAGCACGCGTTTCATCAGCGCCTCGATTCTGAAGCAGCCTAAGGCTTTTTCAAATGCACGCGAACGGTAAGGGAGGCACACGAGATCTCCGGGCTACCTTCGCAGGAGATCACGTAAATGGCATCGCTGCGCGGCTGCACGGAAAGCGTTCCGCTACCGGGAAACTTGCCAAGCAAGTGGAGTTTGCCGGTTCTCGACGTCTCTTCAATAGCGACGCTGGTCGCGCCGGGAATATTCCAGCGCAGAATGGACGTCTCGCCCGGACTGATCGACGCCGGCTCCGCTTCGAACAGGAATTGTTCGGATGCCGGGCGTACTTGCCGCGGGACGGAAGATTCCCGATCGGCCGCGTGCCGGCAACCCGTTGCTAATACCAGGGCAAGCAAGAAGCACCGCGAGAGCATATGGCGTGCTGGCATCGCGGAAAACATGTAAAGGCCCAAAACATCCGACGGCCACGACGTCTGGTTCGCGCTGCGCGTCCGACGCGCAGAACTCTCCAGCCGCGGGCG
Organism: Bryobacteraceae bacterium; assembly: GCA_035550475.1. Lineage (GTDB taxonomy): Bacteria > Acidobacteriota > Terriglobia > Bryobacterales > Bryobacteraceae > DASZPB01. The sequence goes on from DASZPB010000068.1 coordinate 7,838, forward strand.
GGTCAATTCGCCTTTTCGAACTCTTTCAGCTTTTCGTCGAATACCGGATAAGGCATGGCGCCCACTACCAACTCGCCATCTACCCCGTCCGCGGTGCTTTTACCGATGACGAAAGAGGGAGTCCCATTGGCGCCGATCTTCATCGCTTCCAGAACATCCTGTTGGACGGCATTCTTGTATTTCTCGCTGACCACGCAAGTCTTGAAGGCATTGACGTCCATCTTGAGATCCTGCGCATAACCAAGCAGGTCGTTCATTTCGAGCTTCTCGGGATTGGAGCCCATCAAAGTGCGCATCTTCCAGAACTGGTTCTGATCGCCGGCGCAGCGTGCCGCCTGTGCCGCGCGCAGTGCATTGGCGTGAAAATCAAGAGGCATGTCGCGGCTGTAAAACCGCAGTTTGCCGGTGTCGATGTAGTTCTTCTTGATGTCACCGAACGTTGTCAGGAAGAAACGCTGGCAGAACGGACACTGATAGTCGGTGAATTCCACCATCGTCAGCGGGGCGTCTTTCGAGCCCAGCATGTTCACTCCGTCCAGGTTGACCTTCGCCTTGGGGTTCTGCTCGGGAGCTGCCGGAGCCGGCGCGGCGGCCTTGGCATCCTGCTTTTCCAGCAACTGCCGGATCTGGCGGAGTTCGTTCAGAATCTGATCCGCCTGCTGTCGCGTGATACCGTCTTCGGCGCTGAGCGGCAGCAGAAAAACCAGCGGCAGCACCGCAAACTTTGCGTAATGAAAGACTTTCTTCATGGGTAAAACCTAATTCTTTTCCAGGATGAGCATGTACTGGCTATCCTTGACGTGTTCCCGCTCCGAGACCAGGCGGAAATGATTGGCTTCGACTTCTTTGATTACATCCGCCTTATCGATCCGGATGTGCGTCATAGCTCGTCCATCCGGCATCGCGGTGGGGCGCTTGTAATAGTCCACTACTATTAGTTTGCCACTTGCTTTGAGGGCCGTGTGAATCGCGGCCAGCATCTTCTGTGGATAGTTGAAATGGTGGTAAACATCCAGCACCAGAATCTCATCCATTCCGTCTTCCGGAAGACCCGGATCGGTTTCCGTCCCCTTGACGAAATAGACGTTGGTGAGATGCTGCTGGTTTGCGCGCTCTTTCGCGGCGCTTAGGAAGTCATCGAAGATATCTTCGGCGAACACCCGGCCCACCGGGCCTACCCTGTGGCTGAGAAACGGCAACATGTAACCGATGCCGGTGCCTACGTCCGCCACTGTCATACCGCGATCGAGTCCCATGGCCGCCACCAGTTCGCGCGGCTTTTCCTGTGAGTCCCGGTCAGGATTGCCCAATCCGGCCGCGATAGCTTTGCGCCCGGTCTCGGTTTGATACTGTTGATTTGCCTGTGTGGCCACCTGGCCGTGAAGTCCGGCGCAAACTGCTAGCGCGGTCCACAGCGCGATGCCTCTCATAGTGCCGTCTCCATCGGCAAGGCCAGCGGAGGCTCACGCAGAAAATCCAGGTGAGACATCTCTTCCACGGCTTCGCGAATGGCCTGCTCGGTAGTCGGCTCCGCGGTGATCACGAACGGCAGATCGTGCTTGGTGTCGCAAGGCTCTTGTAGAACGGCCTCCAGGCCGATGTTCTTGTCTGCCAGAATTCCGGCCAGCCTGGCGATGATGCCCGGGCGGTCATCTACGCGAAACCGCAGATAATAAGCCCGTTTTTGGAGCGTGACCGAGACGGGCCGGTATTCGCCCAACCTCTCGTGCGCGAAAGGCGACACGCGTTCCGGGCTGCCGCTGCGGATCTCCCGAGCCACACGCATCAGGTCGCTCACCACGGCTACGCCGGTGGGTTTCGAACCGGCGCCGCGCCCGTAGTAAAACGTGTCATCGCCGTATTGGCCCTTGACCCAGACCGCGTTATAGGCTCCCTGCACACCGGCCAAAATGGTGGAAACGGGAATCAGCGCCGGGCGCACGGAAAGGATCAGTCCTTCCGGCGTCTGCCGTGCCGCGCAGACCAGCCGGATGGTGTGCTTCAACTGGTGCGCATACTGGAAATCCATCGGCGAGATCCGGCGAATGCCTTCGACGAAGATGTCGGAAGGCGTAATCTTTTCTCCGAAGGCCAGCGCCGCCAGAATAGCGAGCTTCGAGCGCGCGTCGAATCCCTCGATATCGGCAGTAGGATCGGCCTCGGCGTAGCCCAGTTTCTGGGCTTCTGCCAGCACTCCCTCGAGCGGCTCGCCGCGCTTTTCAATCTCCGTCAGAATGTAATTGCTGGTGCCGTTGAGAATTCCGTAAAGGGCCGTGACCCGGTCACCCGAGATGCCTTCCCGCAGCACTGCATGGATGGGAATACCGCCGCAAACGCTGGCTTCCATCGCAAGATTGATGCCCGCCTGAATGGCGCGTTCCCAGATCTCGGAACCGCACTTGGCCATGAGTTCTTTATTGGCCGTGACCACCGACTTACGGTTCTGAATGGCCGCATTGATGATCTCGGCGGCGGTAGTTGTTCCCCCCACCAGTTCGGCCACAATATGCACATCGGGATGCGTCACCACTTCGCGCCAGTCGGTGGTCTTAAAGACAGGTCCGAGCGACGCAGGGATATCTTTCGAGTGGACACCACGGCTGCATACGGCCTTTACCTGGAGGCGGAATCCCAGCTTGAGGGCGATCTGGCCGGCGTTTTCGGCCAGGATGGCAAGTGTTCCCGAGCCCACATTCCCCAGGCCCACTATGCCGACATTCACTTCCTGCATTCGATCCATGATATCAAGGCCGCGACTGTAGGCAGGCCTGTAATACTGCCGGGCTGAAGGAAAGGACTGCACTTGGATATCGCGCAATCCCGCTCGGGCTATGATGGCTATGATAGGGTACTACCAATGAAAACCTGGTTGCGGCGGTCGATGCGCATCTTATCGTTCGCGGCCCTTTGCACCCTGGCGCTGTCACAGGAGCCGGACATTCCACCGGCTGCTCCTGGAGCCACCACCGATGTCCATCTTCCTAACGGCAAATTGCAGCGCGACGAGATCCTGAAAGCCGAACACGAACAGAATTTGAAGGACGCCGGCAGACTGGTTGAGTTGTCGAAACAATTGCAGGAGGATCTGGAGAAGAACGACCGATACGTGCTCTCCATCGCGACGCTCAAAAAGACGGATGACATCGAGAAACTGGTCAAGAAAATCCGTTCTCGCCTGCGCCATTAGCCTGCTCTTGGCCGTTGCGGCCTTCGCTCAGGTTCCGGCGACTGCGCCTGCAGCGGCGCCCGCCGTGCCGGCAGTGGCTCTGCTGAATTCCTCCGATCTCGCGCAATGGCAAACCTGGACGAAAGGGCTCGGCTGGAGTGTTCTAGTGCCGCCCGCCAACACACCCCAAAGCGTGGATCTGCGCATTCAGGCGCTCGAAAAGGTGGTGTCCGACGGCATTAAAGCCGGCTCCGTGGACCCGGCGCGGGTTTATCTCGCCGGCCGCGGAGAGGCCGCGGCCGCGGTGTTTTATGCGGTCTCCCGCGTCCCCGATCTGTGGGCGGCCGAAGTGGCGATTGGAGGGTCGGCCCGCCCGGCCGTGGACAGCAATCGTCTTTATGCCGCCAACTTCATGAATGCGCCGATACTTTGGATTGGCAACGATTCGGAAGATGAGACCCTCGCCACAAAATTGAAGGCCGCCGGGGTGAACCTGGAATATCGCCCGGCCGCAGGAGTGACTCCCGGAGTTCTGTTTCAATGGCTGGCGCGGCATCAGCGCCAGCCCTTTCCGGAATCCATCGATTGCGAAACCAATTCGCCTACCTTCGCAAGCTGCTACTGGATACGCATGGTGAAGTTCGACCCCGGCGAACGCAATGACGTGCTTCCTTCCTCGCGCGTGCAGCCCGGCTCGGGGGCTGCGCTCGATCTCGGCGGATTTGGATTTAAGCTCGACGATCCCGGTCCCGGTGTGCGCGTTTCCTGGCTGCCGGACAAGTACAAAGGACCACTCAAACTGGACGATCGCATTGTGGAACTCGATGGCCGGAAAATCGAGAATGCGCGTCAGTATGCAGCGATCATGGAGAAAACGTTCGAAGAGCGGCCAGTGGTCGCGATGGTCCAGCGCGGCAAGGACAAGGTGCGCCTGGAAACCCGCATCGTGGTGCCGCAGCGCGAATCCACCGTTACTGCGCGTGTGCAAGCCGCGTACAATCCCCAGGAGAAGACGATTCAAATCATCAGCCGGACAGTGACTGAGATGCGCGTCACGATTCCGCCCCTTTGGACGCCCGCGACTTTGAACTGGAACGGAACTCCAATTGAAAAAGTAGAAACCGGCGGCTGCCGGCTGCTCACCGAGCAGACGGAACTGCTGCACGCGGAAAACTGTCCGTAGTCCGGATCTTGCCGGCGCCCGGTCTCCAGGCCGGGGCCAGTTTTCCGCCATAATACCTGCATGCCACAGCGTTGCAGTTGGGCCCAGGGAGATCTCAACATTGCTTACCATGACAGCGAATGGGGCGTGCCGCTGCATGAAGACCGCGGACTGTTCGAGTTCCTGATTCTCGAAGGCGCGCAGGCCGGGCTGAGCTGGGCGACCATCCTTAACAAACGCCCGCGATACCGCGCCGTCTTTCACGGCTTCGATCCGCGCCGCGTGGCTCGTTATGATGCGCGCAAAGTGGCCTCTTTGCTGGCTGATCCCGGCATTGTGCGCAACCGGCTCAAAGTTGCCGCGGCGATCGGGAATGCCCGTGCGTTTCTCGAAGTGCAGGACGAATTCGGCAGCTTCGACGCCTACATCTGGCGGTTCGTCGAGGGGCGGCCGCTGCGAAATCGCTGGCGCCGCCCGGAAGACGTGCCCAACCGCACGCCGCAATCGGATGCGATGAGCAAAGACCTAGCGCGGCGCGGCTTCAAGTTTGTCGGATCGACAATCTGCTACGCCTTCATGCAGGCTACCGGAATGGTCAACGACCATTTGGCCACCTGTTTCCGCTATCAGGAGATCGGGTGAAGCGCAAGCTCTCGCATCGCGAAGTCGCGCGGAAGCTCATTCGCGCCCCGAAGAGCGCGCAGCGAGAGGCCGCCATTCGCAAAGCCATCCGGCAGATTCCGCGTGGCCGCGTCGCCACTTACGGGCAAGTGGCCGCCGCAGCGGGTTATCCGCTCTATCACCGGCATGTCGCGCAGGTATTGCGGCACTGCGGCAATGCACTGCCATGGCAGCGCGTGGTGGGCGCGGGCGGCGCCATCAAACTCAAATATGAAGCCGGGCTGGAGCAGCGCACCCGCCTCGAGATGGAAGGCGTGCGCTTTCGCGGAAGCCGCGTCGATATGGCGGAGCACCAACACGTCTTCCGTACGTGGGAATTTTGAGGCCCTTTATTCGAGTGGAATCTTCAAATAATTGATTCCGCTGTCACGGATCTCTACAGTCCGAGTGATTTCTTTGCCATCTCTTTCAACCGTAATGTGATGACTGCCGGGCCCGAGTGTAATCTGTGCGGGTGTGGTCTGTGGGATGCGTTTGCCATCCACCGATACCGTCGCGCCTTTGGGATCTGTCGTCAGCATGAGTGTTCCACCAAGCGCGTGCAGCATAACCGGTGGAACCTCAATCGCGCCGCCTGATACCTGCACTTCCCGATGCTCCACTTGAAAGCCGGGCTTCACGATGGAAATCGTATGCTGCCCAGGAGGAGCTTGGAGCGCGCAAGGTGTGGTGCAGGTCACTCCCGGCTGGCCATCGAGCGTCGCCGTAGCGCCACCCGGACTGCTCACCACGGTCACTGCCTGCGGTGCGAGCCGCGCGCGTTGCGGCAACTGCTGCTCCGGCTGCTGCTGCGCGGTTTCGGGAGCGACAGGCTTCGCAGCGGATTCGACAGGCGGGGTGGACGGAGCCGGTTCCTGTGCGGCCTGCGTCTCCGGCGGAGCCGATGCGGGCGGCGGCGTTGCCGAAGCTGCCGCCGGCTGCGATGCGGGTAGGGGGCTCGGCTTGGTATCCGCCGGCGCAGGTGGGGTTGCGGGCGGCGGCGTCTGCTGCGGCGGAGTTTGCGGTGCGGTCTTCGATGCCGGAGGCGGGCTGCTCGATGCGGTGCGATTCGCGCGCGGCGAAAGCCACGGCATGGCCTGGAATCCGATCAGCGCGAGCAAGGCGGCCGCCATCAGAATTGCCAGCAGGAAGGGCAGGAATCCCGATTTCCGCTTCTCCGTGGTTTCCGCGGTGAGAGTTTCCGACCGGGCCGAACGCCGTCGCGCCGGCGGCAGGCTGACGGCCGGCGCGCCGCCATCGAGCACGGTCGGTTCGCTGAGACTACCGCCGCGCGGCATCGTCTTCCATCCCTTGTTATCCGCGCAGGCCTGCTCCAGGGCTTCGATGAATTCCTGGCAGGTCTCATAACGGTTCTCCGGCTTTTTGGCGAGCACCTTCCGCAGAACCGCTTCAATCGGCGAACTCAACGTCTGATTCAACCGGTGCGGCGGAACCGGCTCTTCCGCGACGATCTTATAAACGACCGTCGTCAATTGTTCGCCGGTGAACGGCTTTTCCCCGGTCAACATCTCGAACGCGATGACGCCGAGAGAAAACTGGTCGGCCCGTCCGTCCACGATCAGGCCCTGCACCTGTTCGGGTGACATGTAGTGCGGCGTCCCCACAATAGTGCCGGTCATGGTGAACTGCTCGGAGGCGGTGATCTTGGCGATTCCGAAATCCGTGATCTTCGCCATTCCGTCGCTCGCGATCATGACGTTGGCCGGCTTGATATCGCGGTGAACAATGCCTTTGGCGTGCGCGTAATCGAGCGCCACGGCGGTTTGCCCAAGGATGGCAAACATCTGCTCGGAGGAAATCGGGTGGTCCTCAGAGAGCAACTGGTCGAGTGTGGGCCCATCGACATATTCCATGGCGATGTAGGCGACATCGTCCTGCTGCTCCACGTCGTAGACGGTGACAATTCCCGGATGCGAAAGAATGCCCGCCGAGCGTGCTTCCCGGAACAGCCGCTCGCGCAGGCGGCTTTGCTCCTCCGGCTTGCGCACATCCGCCAGCCGGATGGTCTTGATAGCCACCGGGCGGCCGATATTGGGATCTATGGCGTGGTAGACCACCCCCATGGCGCCACGCCCGAGTTCCCTGACGATCTTGTAGCGCCCGATTCGATCCACTCAGTTCTAGTGATACCACGCGCGGAGAGCTTCATGCCGTTCTCTTTCCGGAGTCCTGGGGAGATCTAGACTAGTGAGTAGGAGGAGGACCATCATGGACAAACCGCGTCATCCTCACGTTATCCGCACCTGGAGGGTGGAGCGCATTCAGACCGGCCACCAAAAGCTCCAATTTCGCAAGCCGCGCGCTGATTCACGCCCGGCAAACCCAGCAAAACCGCCAGCGGCGCCACCGAAGCATCAGCCGTAGAGCGGCTGAATCGAAGCGTAGTTCTCAGCTCGTCAAGCGAGCTCTTCGCGCGTTTATTGGGCTTGGACGACGCCTGCGCGCCATTTGATGTTGCACCCGACGCTTGGCTTTTGGCTCGAATCCACCGGTTGGCCGCTGAGCAGCGCGTCAATTGCGGCCCGCAGGTCCTGGCCGGTAACCGGCACGTCATTTTTTGGACGGCTGCCATCCAACTGGCCGCGATAAGCCAGACGCTGTGCCTGATCGAAGAGGAAGAAATCCGGCGTGCATGTGGCCTGATACGCCCGCGCCACCTGCTGGCTTTCGTCATAGCAAAACGGAAACACAAAGCCCGATTCTTCGGCCATTTCGCGCAGACTCTCTGGGCCGTCATCCGGATAGACCGAAGCATCATTGGAGGAAATCGCAACGATGCCGACCGGCTTACCGGCATAGTCTTTTCCGATGCGGGCCAGTTCGTGCTTCACATGTTGGACGTAGGGGCAATGGCGGCAGATGAACATCACCAGTAGCGCTTTCCTACCGCTGAAGTCAGCGGGGCTTACGACGCGGCCGGACACGACATCGGTCAGGTGAAAATCAGGAGCCTTTGTCCCGAGCTCGAGCATACTCGATTGTGTTTGTGCCATAGGACCTACAATCAGCATATCAGGATGGCCCGATTGCCCGGCCCATCGTAAACTAGAGGAGATGTGCCGATACTCACTGGCGTGCCCGCGGCGCGGAAGCAAACGCTTCGCTAAATTCATGGGAATGGTTCGCCGTTAGCCCATGGCCTATACTTTTCGCCATTCCATCTGCAATGAGGCGTTTGAAAACTGGTCATTTGCGGACGTATGCCGCGCGGTTCGCAAAGCCGGCTATACCGGAATCGAACTGGCGCCCTTCACGCTGGCCACGGATCCGGAAGAACTCACCGCGCAGCATCGGAGGGAGTATCGCGACATCATGCAGTCTGAAGGCCTCGCCTATGTCGGTCTGCATTGGTTGATGGCGAGCCCCAAAGGGCTGCACGTGACCGCGCCTGACGCCGCGCTGCGCCGCCGTAGCTGGGAGCACATCCGAAATCTCATCCACCTCTCGGCCGACCTGGGTCCAGGCGGGGTCATGGTGTTCGGCTCGCCCAAACAGCGCTCGACTACCGGTGGGCTGACGCCCGCCGAGGCTACACGCAACTACGTCGAAGGGCTGAAGTCGGTAGTGGCGGATGCGGAGGAGCGCGGAGTTACGGTGCTGGTGGAGGCGTTGCCGTCGAATCAGTCGGACGTGATCCGAACGCTGAGCGAAGCGGTTGCGGTCGTCCGGGAAATCGGCAGTCCGGCGGTCCAGACGATGTTTGATGTGCATAACACGCTCGATGAAACCGAACCGCACGCCAGCCTGGTCGACCGCTACTTCGAATGGATTCGCCACGTGCACGTGAATGAAATGGATGGCAGGCATTGCGGCGCCGGTGGGTACGACTACAAGCCGGTTTTCGAGGTGCTTCGGCGTCGCAACTATGCCGGCTGGATCTCGCTTGAAGCTTTTGACTTCACACCTGGCGCCGAGGCGCTCGCCAACGAATCTCTGCGCCATCTTGAATCGGAAATTGCACAACTCACATGAGCCAATACGTTGTCACCGGAGGCGCGGGGTTCATTGGCTCCGCGATTGTACGCAGTCTGTTGCGGGAAGGCGCGCGGCGCGTTGTGGTCATTGACAATCTACTGACCGGCCACGAATCGAACCTTGCCGATGTTCGCCGCGAGATCGATTTCCAGCGCGCCGATATCCGCCAGTACGAGGAAATCGCGCCGATCATCCGCGGAGCCGCGGTGGTGTTTCACGAAGCCGCTATTCCGTCGGTTCCGCGCTCGATCGCGGACCCCGTGCCCTCGCACGAAATCAACATCGACGGCACGTTCAACGTGCTGCGCGCGGCGGCGGAAGGTAAAGCGGGCCGGGTGGTCTATGCGGCTTCGTCTTCGGCTTACGGCGATACGCCGGTTCTTCCGAAAGTCGAAACCATGACGCCCAGCCCGAAATCTCCCTATGCATTGCAGAAGCTGGTGGGCGAATACTACTGCAACGTTTTTGCGTCGGTCTATGGTCTGGAGACGGTGGCGCTGCGGTATTTCAACGTGTACGGCCCGCGCCAGGACCCGTCCAGCCCCTATTCAGGAGTTCTCTCGCTATTCATGAAGGCCGTGCTGGAACACAGCGCTCCCACGATTTTCGGCGATGGCGAGCAGTCGCGCGACTTCACCTTCGTGGAGGACGTAGCCGCGCTCAACCTCAAAGCCGCGCGGGCGGCAGGCGTCGCCGGCAAGATGTACAACGCCGGCAACGGTGGGCGCATCACTCTGAACCAGGCCTGGGAACTGCTGCAGAAGATTGAAGGCGTCAAAATACAGCCTAACTTTGGCCCGCCGCGCGCGGGCGATGTGCGCGATTCGCAGGCCGAAACCACTGCGGCGGTGCGGGATCTGGGCCACGCGCCTCAATTCACATTTGAAGAAGGAATGCGGATCACGCTGAAGTGGTATCGCGACGCTGCCTGACGGCCTGTTCGATTTTGCGCGCCAGCGCCGTCGCCGTGTAGGGCTTCTGTAGAAAACCGGCCAGCCCCTGCTGGTTGAAGCGTTCCAAGGCGTCAGCCTCACTGTATCCGCTGGTCAGCACTACCGGCACTGCCGGGCGGATGGCTTGGATGCGCTGCAGCGTCTCCTCGCCGCTCATCACCGGCATCGTGAGATCGAGCAACACTGCGACGAAGCCGTTCGGGCCGGCGGAAAACTCCTCTACCGCTTCCACTCCATCACTCGCCACCACGACGGCATATCCGAACTTTTCCAGCGTAAAGCGCGCCATGTTCCGGATGAGTTCCTCATCATCCACCACCAGAATGGTTCCCTCGCCGGCAAGGCGTTCCTCCGGTTTCGCCGCCGCTGTTTCTTCGCGAGGTGTGGCGGCGGGCAGCGTAACGGTAAACCGGGCCCCTGAACGAGGCGCCGTGTCTACCGCGATCGTACCTTGGTGCGCGCGGATAATGCCCATCACCGCCGCTAGCCCCAGTCCGCGGCCGGTGAACTTGGTGGTGTAGAAAGGATCGAAGATGCGCGCCTTGGTCTGCTCGTCCATGCCGCAGCCATCATCCTGGACCTCCAGGACCACTTGGTCTTCCGCGCCATGCTTCCGATGACGCGTTTGGATGATGACTGTTCCCGGACGGCTGCCAATGGCTTCGGCGCCATTGATGACCAGGTTCATGATGAGCTGCTGCATCTGCGCGGGGTCCGCTTCGATCGGAGGCAGCTTTTCTTCCAGCCGCAGCTCGAGAACCACGTTGCGCGAAACGGATGTGCGAATCAGCGGGATGATCTCCGAAATCTGGCGGGAGAGGTTCATCTGCTCGATCACGAAACGCCCTTTGCCCGCATAGGCAAGGATCTGCCGGATCAGCAGTGCCGCCCGCTCGCTGGCCTGCACAATCTCTTCGATGCGCTCCCGCCCGGTGCCGCCTACGTTTTTGTCATCCAGCGCCAGGCTGGCATTGCCCATGATTCCGGTCAGCAGGTTGTTGAAGTCGTGTGCCAGGCCGCCCGCCAGAACGCCCAGGCTTTCCAGTTTCTGGGTCTGGCGCAACTGTTCTTCGAACTCCTTGCGGCCGGTGATGTCGCGGGCGATGTGCGAGGCGCCCACCACGTTGCCTGCGTTGTCCCAAATGGGGGAAATCGTGAGGGATACGTGGATCAGCTTCCCGCCTTTGCACGCCCTCATGGTCTCGAAGTGCTTGACGCGTCCCTCGCTCGATGCTCTGTCGGAGAGTTCCGATTCGGATTGCGAATGGCCGGGCGGCAGCAGCATGGTGATCTGCTGCCCAATTGCTTCCTCGGCGGTATATCCAAAGATCTGTTCGGCTCCCTGATTCCAACTTTGAATCACGCCGCGAAGATCTCTGGAAATGATGGCGTCCGCCGACGATTCCACAATGGCCTGCAATTGCGCCGAATGCCGCTCGCTGCGCTCGCGCTGTTGGATCTGGATGCGCAATTCCTGCAAACGCTGCTCGGCCAGACGCTCGTTTTCCTCGGCTTCGGCGCGAGCCCTGCGCTGCAGCTCGATCATCCAGATGGAGACGAATGAAACGATGAAATAGAAACCCAGGCCTACCCAGTTGTGAGTGCCGTGCACCATAAACTGGCGGCGCGGCTCGATAAAAAAGTATGCATCGCCAATCGCACCCAGCACGGATGCGAAGACGCCCGGACCTACTCCCCAGAATCGGGCCGAGATCAATACGGCGATATAAACCGTGGTGTATGGAAACTGAGTCCCAACCATGCTGACGAATGGCAGGCGGACGAGCACCATCAACGCCACGCTCAATGCTGCGGCACTGTATCGATGCCGGATTTGACTCAAGCCCGTTGAGCTCTTCAAGCAACTCCTTTCGCCTAATGATAACCGCGGCAAGCGGAATTGGTGCCAGTTTTCGTTACGATGCCACGCTGCGCCCTGGTGAAATGTTCTACTGCGACCCGTGGGGCATCCGTTTGCTGAAGGCTTCTCCGCAAAAAAACGGGCAAGTTTGGCAAGTGCACGCCAAAACCGATAAACTTGAAGTTCACTGGCGCCAATTTGGAGGAGGTGTGTACCGATGTCTGTGAAAGACGAAATGTCGCGTCGCGATGTAGTGAAAGCGGCCGGAGCGATCGGCGTGACCGCCGCGGCTGCGCTGAGGACAGAAGGTTTCCCGGCGATTCAGAAGGTCAGAGCGGCAAACGATCAGGTGCAGTTCGGCATGATCGGTACAGGAAGCCGCGGGTCTTATCACCTGAAGCACCTCAAATCCCTAGACTCGGCACGTTGCGTGGCGCTCTGCGATATCCAGCAGACTGCGCTCGATCATGGCGTGCAGACGATCGGCAACAATCCCAAGACGTACAAGGACTATCGCGAACTGCTGGCGCAAAAAGACGTGGAGGCGGTATTCGTCACCACGCCGGTCTGGCTGCATTTCCAGATGACACGCGACGCTTTGCAGGCGGGCAAACATGTCTTCTGCGAAAAATGCCTGGTGTTCAAGCCTGAGGAAGTCCATGAGTTGCGGGCGCTCTATTCGCAGTTTCCCAAGCAGGTTCTGCAAACCGGCTTGCAGCGGCGCTACAGCCGCTTCTACCAGATGGTGAAGCAGATGGTGGATAAGGGCATTCTCGGTGAAGTGAAGCATATTCATGCGCAGTGGCACCGGAATATGGTCAACACGCCGAGTTCGCTCTGGACAATGAAGCCGGGCGGCCCCTCCAATCCCAACAATTGGAGACTCTATCGCCAGTTTTCGGGCGGCTACACGGCAGAGCTCGCGTCGCATCAGGTGGATGTGGCCGATTGGATGTTCGGCTCCTCGCCCGATTTCGTCATGGGCCTCGGCGGGCTCGATACGCTGAAGGACGGCCGCGATGTCTATGACAACATCCAGTTGATCTACCAATATTCAGGCGGCCGCAAGTTCACCTATTCCGCCATCAGCACCAATCAGTTTTGCCCGTACTTCGACGGGCAGCGCCACGAGTGCGGTGAAATCATCATGGGCACGGAGGGGACCATCGAGACCACGGTCGGCGACGATGTGAATCACGCGGTGGCCTGGTGGTATCCGGAACCGCCGAAGCGGGCGAAGCTGACCAATGCCAGCGACAAGAAGTCGGAGAAATTCGTTGCCGGCGCCACCATGGTGACGGCGGGCGGCCCGGTCCGGCCTATCCCGCTTCCCTTCGATGATATGAGCATCACAGGCAATGACGGCTTCCTTACGCGTGAAGCGAAATTCGCGCGCCGTTGGCTGTACTCGAAGGGCATCATGACGCAGCAGGAAGAGGCCAACCCGGTGGATACCGAACAGATCAGCTTCTTCCAGAACTGCCGGGATCTGAAGACGCCGCGCGCCGATATCAACGTCGGCCTGGCGGACGCCGTAGCCGTGATCCTCTCCAACCTCGCCATGGATGAAGGCCGGAAGGTCTACTACAGCGAGATGGAAAAGCTGGGACTGCCTGGAGAAGCCAAGCCCGCGAAGAAGGCTTAATGTGCAGCGCCGGGCTGCCGGACGAAGGTCGCGGCCTGGCCTTTATTGAATTACTCGCTTATCCAATTACCGGCATCGGCAACGGAAGCCGGCCGTGAAAGATCTGGTCGAAAAGGCCGGTGGCCTGTTCGTGGAGCTTGCCGTTATCCGCGAGCAGATGTTGGGAGCCTGTTACGCTATGCGGACGGCCTTCCATGTCCGAAATGCAGCCGCCGGCTTCCCGCACGATCAGCGTGCCTGCGGCGACATCCCAGGGATTGAGACCGAACTCCCAAAATAAATCCAGCCTGCCACAGGAAACGTAAGCCAAATCGAGCGCCGCCGATCCGGAGCGGCGCACTCCGTGGGTAGCCATGGCGACCTGGTAGTAGAAGTGGATATTCAGATCGTGATGGCGTTTGCGGCTTGGAAAGCCGGTGCAAACCAGGCTGTCATGCAAGCGCGCGGCGTTGGATACGCGAATCCGACGGTTGTTCAGGTAAGCGCCCGCGCCGCGCTCCGCGCTGAACATTTCCTGCCGCACCGGATCGTAAATCACGCCGGCCACGATCTCACCGGCGTGCGCCAGACCGAGCGTCACATTGAACATCGGGTAGCTGTGCGCAAAGTTCGTGGTCCCATCGAGCGGATCGACGTACCAGCAATAATCCGAGGAGCTTTCGTGCCCGCCGCCTTCTTCGGCGACGATGGCATGCGATGGAAAATGCGAACGCAGCCGTTCGACCACCAGTTTCTCGGAGGCCCGGTCGGCTTCAGTGACAAGGTCGAATTCGTCTTTGAGCTCGAACGGGACGCGACGCTCGAAGTAGTTCGCCAGAAGACCGCCCGCTTCGCGCGCAATCGCCACTGCTGTTTCTAAGTAAGCCATCAAGCTCGAATCAATCTCTCCTCGTGAACCTTAGCCCACTTCCTGGAGGTACTTGATGTCGTGTTTGAAAATGAACAGGTTCGGTTCGCCGTCCCGGGTCAAACGAATGAAGGACTGGTCGTAGTATTCGATCACGCCGACCACTTCCTCGCCATCTTCCATGGTGACCTTGACAGGCGTGGCGCTCTCAATCAGACGTTTGAGGTATTTGGTTTCTTCAAACGTTTGTTCGGGTGCCCGTGCAGATTTTCCACCGGATTGTGACGTAAACAACTCCCCTACTGCTTTTTCTTCGTCTTTCCTGCCGGATCGACTGAGATCCGGGCGCCCGGTGTCCCGGAATCGCCCTCTGTCTCACCATAATAGCCGTTGCGCGCCGATACCCGCAATTCCGGCCTCTTCAGTTTGACTTCCAGACGATGAAAGCGATCCCGCGAGGGCGGCACGTTCTGGGGATAAAATCCCAGCAGATACTGCGTTCGCAATTCCGAGATGATGTCGCTGAACGCCTTGTCCAGCTCCGGGCCGAGCGTTGGAAGAAACGTTCTGCCGCCGGTTCCTTCGGCCATGAATGTCAGCGCATGCTCGCCCCCGATGTTGCGGCCCGCATCGTTCGTAATGGGTACCACGACCACCGGATAAATGATGGCGTCGCTGAGTTGGGCCTCTTCGAGCGCCTGCTTGAGGTTTTTTGAACTGGTGGTATCGCCGCCATCGGTCACGATCACCATGGCCTTGCGGCCGTCTCGCATTTCCAGGTCTTGCGCGACGGCCCATATGGCGTCATAGAGAGACGTGCCGGCCTCCCCGTGCAGTGTTTTCAAGGCGCGTTCGAGAGCGGCGTAGTTGTGGGTGAAATTGAATTCCTGAGCGATTCGCCAGTTGAAGGTGTAGAGCGCGACTGCATCTCGCGGGCTACCTTCCGCCAGCAGGGCCTTCAAAAAGCGCGCGGCCGATTCGGTCTCGTATTTCAATTCCTTGGCGGTAGAGCCGCTGGTATCCACCATGAGCGCGACCGAAAGCGGCTGGTCGGTCTGCCGCTCAAACACTGCGATATCCTGGCGGACGCCGTCGTCGAAGATTTCGAAATCGCTCTTCTGCAACGCCCCCACTAACTGGCCGGCCTGGTCCTTGACGGTGGCGATGACGTGCACCAGGTTGACGTTGACGCGAATGGTGGGCGTGGTTTGTGCCACCAGCAGCCAGGCACAAAGTACACCCGCCAGGCAGCAGACAGCGAAATTGCCGCTAGCCGACCACCGGCGCATCGCGGTCCCACTCTCCTTCCACCCACACTTCGCCGTCAACAAAGTGTTCCTTCTTCCAAATGGGCACGAGCTTTTTCAGCCGGTTGATTCCTTCCAGTGCCGCCTCGAATGCCGCGCGGCGATGAGGAGCCGCCACCAGCACGGCTACGCTCGTTTCGCCGATCAGCATACGCCCCAAGCGGTGTACCATGGCGACGCGGGTTACGGCATGCGACTGCGCGATTTCGCGGCCGATGCGTGCCATGGTGGGAAGCGCCATGGCTTCATAGCCCTCGTAATCCAGACAGAGCGTGGCGCGGCCCTTGGTGTTATTGCGCACGATGCCTTCGAAGGTCACCACCGCGCCATCAGCTCCCGTCAGAATGCGGCTCGCCACCTGGCGCGTGTCTATGGGGTGTCGGGTGAGGCTGAAGTAGTGTCCGTCCGGTCCGGTTTCCACCGCGTCGCGCGGCGAACCGCCGCTGACGGGAGGCAGAAAAGCCACCTCGTCTCCGTCCACGAGGCACGTCCCCGGTTCCGAGAACTCCCGGTTTCGCGCCAGCACTGTGCTGCCCGCCAGATCCCGCAAACGGGGATATCGGTCTGCATAGGCGTCAAAAACCGCGCGCAGCGGAGAGCCGTCCGCAATTTCGACCTCGTCGGCGGAACGGCCCACTACGTCCTTCAGCATCCCGAAAAACAACACTCGCACGTGCATTGTGGGCTTGTAACTTCCAGTCTAACAAACGGTTGCGGACGTCTCGCCGGCGGCGGGTAAGCCACCTCAGGGATGCGGTTCCAGGATGTGACCCCAAACGATCTGGTAGGCCTCCACTTCTCCGTACAGGTTCTTACCGGCACGCACAAATACACGCATGTTCGGTTTCAACGCTGCGGCATCCACCGTGGCGCCGTTTTCCACGTAGCGCGTGTCGGGACGCAAGAGAAGCATCTGACTGCCGTTATCCCGCGTACGCAGCGTGAGTTGCCCCCCGCCTTGACGAGAGACGACACCCGCATACGTCAGGTTTCCCACCGGCGCCAGAAGTTCCAACGGGTCGCTCCAGACGTGCGATTGCGGCCGGGGCCGGCGGGCCGCGGTTCGCGGCGCCTCCACCACATGAACGGTCCGCGCGTAGCGCAGTGCTGAACCCGGCTCGTCATCCGACATGACTTCCAGCCGGTCGCCCGTGCGAAGAGCGGCGATGTTGACCGAGCGGTCTTCCAGTTCTATATACGTCTTGGAGTCGAAGCGGTAACGGAAGACGTGGTCGTCGGCGGCGCGGATGCTGAATTCTCCCGAACCGCTATGGACCTCGCTTTCGAGCAAGACGCCGCGCGCCAACGGCGGCGTCGATTGAGCCAGCAGAACGAACGGGAACAGTAGCAGAGTTCCGGTTCGCGCCATGAGGTGCTGCCTCCGTCCCAAACTTACCACCTTTCCAGCTTCAGAAACTCAGGCCGATCCGCACGTGAGCCAGGACCTTTTGCACGGCGGAAGCTTTCTCGTCGAGATTGGGATTGTGCCGCCTACCGTAGACATAATCGCCGATGAACCAGCCCGTGACTCCTCCCGCCACCACGTCGCCGGGAAAATGCTTGCGCGCTGCCAGCCGCGCCACGACAACGATCGACGCAAATCCGTACGCCAGCACGGGAACTATCTTATGGTTCGAGTATTCGTGCGCGATCACTGACGCCAGGGCCCACGTGTTAATGGCATGGCCCGAAGGAAAACTCGCATTGTAGGGCCCTCCGCTGCTGTCCCAGAAATGGCCCTTGCCATCACTTTCCAGGGGACGCGCGCGGTCCGTCGCACTCTTCACGATCGTTTCGACGATAGTGGTGTCAATCAGCGTTTCAAAACAGAGGATACCGGTCTCGCGGAATTTCTGATCGTGCGTTTTCGTCCCGAGGAGGTAAAACCCGGCGCTGATCGGAATCAGCGAATACGCGGCGCCGATCCGTGAGCTCCAGGTTCCAACTGCGACTTGGTCCGTCGTATTGGGGAATTCCTTTACGGTGTATTTATCGGTGGCGATGAGCGCGGCGGTGGCGCCGCCGAATATGGCCCACCATTTGATTTCGTTGCGCTTGGTGTGAAAGGGACTAGTCCAGATCGACCCCTGGTCCTGCAAGACATAATGCGGCATGCGCTTGAAGGGCGCGGCCGTCTTTGTTTCTACGATGTCTTTGTTCTTGATGGTGGGTGGACCCTGCTTGGTCGGCAGCGTAGCGCCTGGTGTTTTTTCCTCCGGCTCGGCGGACTGCTGCGCGATCTCATTTTCCACGCCAGGTGTCGTCTGGCAGAGGACGGACCATGGAAGAACGGAAGAAAGAAGGCACGCAGCGAAAAAGGACCTCATCCTCACCCTCTTTCCTCATATTAGAGGACGACTTAGCGCCTCGCAGGCGGCCCGCACCACGCACTGTGCAGTAGCTAACCGGAACGAGCGGTATTCCGACAGTGCCATCGCGCACTAAACACGCGCACTAAACAATGGATTGCGGGTGCCTTTCACAAGGCTCCAATTCTGCGTTAGCAAACCGGAACGGAACCCTACCGTATCTGATTCTGGACTTCGTGCAACCAGTCTGGACGCTTCAGCACTTCGCGCGGCTTGCTGCCGTCGGGCGGGCCGATGATGCCGTCACGCTGCATCATGTCGAGCAGGCGGGCGGCGCGGCCATAGCCCAGGCGAAGATGGCGCTGCAAGGTCGATGTGGAGGCCTTGCCGATCTGCAGCACCATACGGACGGCCTCTTCATACAAAGGATCCTGGTCATCGTTGGCGGACTCGCCTTCGGCGCCAGCTTCTTCCTCGCTCGGCGGCGCCACCAGGAAGGATTGGTCATATTCCGGCTGGCCCTGCTGTTTCCAGAAATCCGTTACGCGGTTGATTTCGGTCTCGGTGACGAACGCACCGTGCACGCGCGTCAGCCGCGAGGACCCCGGCGGAAGGAAGAGCATGTCGCCCCTACCGAGCAGGTGTTCCGCCCCCATCACGTCCAAAATCGTGCGGGAGTCCACGCGCGTGGCTACGCGGAAGCTGATGCGCGCCGGAAAATTCGCCTTGATCAAGCCTGTGATGACGTCCACGCTGGGCCGCTGTGTCGCCAGCACGAGGTGCATGCCTACGGCGCGCGCCATCTGCGCCAGCCGCGTGACACTCTCCTCCACGTTGCGGCCTTCGAGCATCATCAGGTCGGCCAATTCGTCGATCAGGATCATGATGTAGGGAAGCGGCTTGACTTCCTCTTCCGGCTGCTCCTGCTCCTGTTCGGCAAACAGACTGCGCGGTTCTTCCTGCAGCTTGCGTACTTTTTTGTTGAACTGCTCGATGTTCCGGACGCCGTATTCGGCCAGCAGACGCAGCCGCCGCTCCATTTCGAGCACGGCGTTTCGTAGAGCATTGGTGGCCTTTTTGGGATCGATAATCACCGGCGTGAGCAGGTGGGGGATACCTTCATACATGCCCAACTCCACGCGCTTCGGATCGACCATGATCATGCGAACCTCGTCGGGCGTGGCCTTGTAGAGAATCGACATGATCATGGAGTTGATCATCACGCTCTTGCCCGATCCGGTAGAGCCGGCGATGAGCAGGTGCGGCATCGTATCGAGTGCGGCTACGCGGATGCGGCCGTTGATGTCCTTGCCCAGCGGAATCGTCAGATGGGAATGAGACTGAGCGAATTCCTCAGACTCGAGCATTTGCCGCAAAGCAATCAACTCGCGGCGCGTATTCGGCACTTCGATACCAACGGTAGGCTTGCCGGGAATGCGCTCAATCAGAATCGATTCCGCCTGCAAGCCCAGGCACAAATCCTCCGTGAGTGCGGTAATGCGGCTGTACTTGATCCCCGCCTCGGGCTTGAATTCGAACGTGGTCACCACGGGGCCGGGATTGATCTGCACCACCGAACCCAAAACATTGAATTCCTCGAATTTCGATTTGATGCGCGCGGCCGTGTCTTTGAGTTCCTGCTCGTCATAGGCGTTGCGCCCCTGGGCCGGATGCAGCAGATCGGTGGGCGGCAAATGGTAGGCCATGTGGGCCGGCCGCTCCACTACCGCCGTATCCTGTCGCGCCACCGGCATCGGAGCAGGCGGAGGCGCAAGCTCCTCGATCGGGCAAATCGGAATCTCTTCAATACTGGCGTACGCCGCCTCTTCTTCCTCTACTCCGGCATGTGTCGAAGAGGGCTCTCCAGGAGTCTCCCAAGGCGGCAGGTCCGCGGCGGCTTCCGCCTCCGCCGTCGCCGGCTTGCGGCGCTTCCGCGTCTGCTGTTCCCGCGCCTTTTCCACTCGCTTGCGGGCGCGTTCCCGCCCTTTCTCCAAAGACCGCACACGCATCCGCTCACGCCAGGCCGACCACGCATCCGCGCGGCGACGGAACCAGGCGATGGGTCCGGCAAACCACTCGCTGAGCTTGGAAAGCGTAAACGTCGAGACCAGGTAGATGGAAACCACCACCGCTGTCCCGGTAGCCAGCAGCGCCCCGGCCAGGTTCAGCGATTGCACCAGGTAGCTGGCCAGCGTAAGTCCTACCGTGCCGCCCAGCAGGATGGCGCCGCTGAAGAGATGCCACGGAGTGAAGCAGAGCCCGGCGCACATTCCCAGAAGCAGCAGCAGCGAACCGGCGATCTTAATGACCGGCGCTTTGACGTCCTCGGAACGAATCCACTTCCACGACAGCAGAAAAGTCATGAGTGGAAACAAAAAAGCAGGCAGACCGAACGATTGGTACAGGAAATCCGAGAGGTAGGCGCCCGGATACCCCATCAGGTTGACAGGGCGCGAAGCGGTCGCAGTATTCCATGAGGGATCCTGCGTGTGGTAAGAAGCCAGGCTCAACAGGATCCAGAGACCCAGCGCGAGAAGCACAAGCCCCGTCAGTTCGTTCAGACGCTTGTGTGGTGTCGGAGATAAGAGCTTCATCACGCTGGCCGGCGGATGAAAGCCAGAGCAAGCACTATTATGCCAAAAACGATCCTGTAGTACACGAATGGCATCAGGCTGCTGCGACGCAGATAATGCAGGAACCAGGCGATCACCGCGCAGCCGGTAATGGCGCTCACCGCTACGCCGACGATGAACGAAGCCGTGAAGATTCCATGCAGCCCACCGTTCTTGTGCAGGTCATGCAAGGCTTTTCCGGCCGCGGCGGCAATGGCGGGCGTGGAAAGCAGGAAAGAGAAGCGCGCCGCGGTTTCCCGGTCAAGATTGCGGAACAGCGCCGCTGTGATGGTCACGCCGCTGCGCGACGCGCCGGGAACAATCGCCAGCGCCTGGGCCGCGCCGATGCTCAGGGCGTCGGGCAGGTTGACCATGGCGATGTCGCGAATTTTGGCGCCGTAACTCTCGCCGATCCACATGACGACGCCGACCAGAATCATCATCGCGCCCATTACGTAGGGATTTCTCCAGGTAGTTTCGGCCTGTTTGTTGAACAGCAGTCCGCAAATCCCGACCGGAATGGAACCGAGAGCGAGCAGCCACAGCAGCATGTGATTTTGGTTCAGCTCGACGTCATGTCCGAACTGCATGCCGAAGCCCTGCGCGATGATCTGCAGCCAATCGCGATAAAAGTAGAGCAACACCGCGAGCAGCGTGCCCAGGTGCAGCATGATATCGAAATCCAGGCTCTCGACGCCCCAGCCGAGAACCCAGGAAGTCAGGTAAAGATGAGCCGTACTGCTGATAGGTAAAAACTCTGTAAGTCCTTGTATGAGCCCCAGGACAACGACCTGCAAGAGCGGCATAAGTGTTCAGCGTGAGGGATGGCTTGCGGGAATGTCAAGTGGAAGGAGAGGGCGGGACGCTCGGAGCCGTGGTGTCTCCGAGACGCAACTGCGGAGCACAACAGCTTTTTGAAAAGCGCCAGAAAGCGCTTTCTGGCGGGTCTGTGAAAAAATCTCGCGAGTTTAAGACATTTGGAGCAGAAAATGTTTCCGTTTGTTTTAAGCTCAGGATGTGGAGACTACCAGAGAAGTCCCAAAAGCGTCGGTCAAAACGATCGACCTGGATCGGGCCCAAGT
>DASZPB010000069.1:0-7007 GCA_035550475.1 Bryobacteraceae bacterium
ACTTGGGCCCGATCCAGGTCGATCGTTTTGACCGACGCTTTTGGGACTTCTCTGGTAGTCTCCACATCCTGAGCTTAAAACAAACGGAAACATTTTCTGCTCCAAATGTCTTAAACTCGCGAGATTTTTTCACAGACCCGCAAGCAAGCGGTGTGGAGCAAGCTCTGCCGTTCGTCGACCAATCGGCTTTTCACCCTAGCCTCCGCCCGCAAACCCTCGCTTACAATTGAATCGAGGACACTGCCTTTGGAGAATCGGGAAATCGCCCGTGTGCTTTGGGAAACCGCGGATCTCATGGAGATCGCAGGCGAGGACTCCTTCCGCATCCGCAGTTACCGCAACGGCGCAACCGCCATCGAAGGCCATCCCGAGCGCATCGCCGATATACTCCGCGACGCTCCGCGCAAAGTCACCGAAATCCCGGGCATCGGCAAAGGCTTGGCCGTCGTGCTGGCGGAAATCGTCGACCACGGTTCCTGTGAGCGGCGCGACATCCTGCTCCAGAAATTCCCTCCCACGGCACTCGAATTCCTCAAGATCCAAGGCTTGGGGCCGAAAGGCATCGCGCTCATCTTCGAGCATTTCCGAATCAGCACCATCGACGAACTGGAGCGCCTGTGCGTCGACCAGAAATTGCGCGATCTGCCGCGCATGGGGGCCAAGCTCGAAGAAAAGGTGCTTCGCTCCATCGCCCAATACCGCCAGCGCACGGGCCGTTTCCTACTGAGTTATGCCGAAGGCGTGGCGCGCGAGTTAATCGACACTCTCAGCCAGGTTCCCGGAGTCGCCGCGGTCACGCCGGCTGGCAGCCTGCGCCGCGGCCGCGAAACCGTGGGCGATCTCGACCTGCTCGTCACTGGCCCGGATCCCACGGCCGCGCTCGACCGTTTCGTTTCCTTTCCGCGCGTCTCCGAAGTGCTCGGCCATGGCGAAAATAAAGCCAGCGCCAAAGTCGGACACGAAGGGTTGCAGGTGGACGTGCGCGCGCTCGCCCCGGAAAGTTTCGGCGCAGCAATGCAGTATTTCACCGGCAGCAAAGATCACAACGTCGCCATCCGCACGCGCGCCGTCAAAATGGGCCTCAAGCTCAGCGAATACGGTTTGTTCCGGGTCGAGGACGATTCGCGTGTGGCCGGCGAAACCGAAGCCGGCATCTATGAAGCTCTCGGCCTCGCTTGGATTCCACCGGAGCTGCGCGAAAATTGCGGCGAAATCGAAGCTGCCGCCGAAGGCCGCCTTCCCGAGTTGGTTGAACTCTCCCAGATTCGCGGCGATCTCCACATGCACACCACTGAGACCGATGGCCGCGCGACCCTGGAAGAAATGGCCGACGCAGCGCGCGCTCTTGGTTACGAATACATCGCCATCACCGACCACTCGAAAGCCCTCGCCATGGCTAATGGCCTGGATGAAAAACGCGTCGTGGATTTTGCGCGCCAGGTCCGTGAGATCAATCGCAACAATTCCGGGATGCGCATCTTTTCCGGCCTCGAATGCGACATCCTCAAGGACGGCGTGCTCGATATCGCCAACGACGCGCTGGCCGAACTCGATCTGGTCATCGGCAGCGTACACAGCCACATGAATCTGGAAGCCGCCGAAATGACCGATCGTCTGCTGCGTGCGCTCGAATGCCCTCACCTGCGGATTCTCGGACATCCCACCGGCCGCATCCTGCTGCATCGCGACCCGTTTCCCTTCGATTTCGAACGCATCGTCGCCGAGGCCGTGGGCCGCGGCGTATGGCTTGAAATCAACGCCAGCCCCGAGCGCCTTGACCTGAACGCCGCCATGATCCGCACCGCAAAAGCGAAAGGTGCGCGCTTCACCATCTCTACCGACGCTCACCATCCCCGGCATCTCGATAGCATGCGCTACGGTGTGCTCACCGCGCGCCGAGGCTGGCTCGGGCCCGGCGATATCCTGAATACTCTGCCGGTTGCGGAGTTCGAGGCCAGGCTGAAAACCCGATTATGAAAACCGTTGCTTCCCGCGAAGTCTATCGCTGCAGTTTGTTTCGCGTCACTGAAGATGAAGCCGTCGATCCCAAATCCGGCTTCGAAATCAAGCGCTGTGTGGTGCGCCACATCGGCTCGGCCGTCATGATGGCAGTGGATGAGAAACAGCGCATCCTGCTCGTCCGCCAATACCGCTTGCCCGCCAGTAAGTATCTATGGGAGCTTCCCGCTGGGCGCCTCGACGATGGGGAAACGCCGCTTCAGGCCGCCAAGCGCGAACTGAAAGAAGAGACCGGCTACCGCGCCCGAACCTGGAAAAAACTGGCCTCGTTCTGGGTGAGCCCCGGCTATGTGCAGGAACGGATGACGATTTTCGTGGCCACCAATCTCACCGCCGGCGACGCCACACCGATGGAAGACGAACAGATCGAAGCGCGCTGGTTCACCCGCCGCGAACTCTCCGAAATGATTCGGGACGGAAAAATCGAAGACGCCAAGACCATCATTGGCTTCCTCAAGTGGCGCTACAAACGCTGATCCCCTGCCGCGTTGACCTGTCCACGGTGGCGCTGGCGGCACTCGACGACATCGCGGCGAGCGACGCCAAGCCTCGCCCAGTATTCCATTTCGAGGTTTCTTTCGGAGGTATCCATGAACGAGAAGGCGGCGTGCTAATCCGTCGGCCCTTCCTCGGTATGGCCCTGGACCTCTCTTGCCAGTTCCTCCGCGAAGGCCTCTGCTTCGGATTCCCGGATAAACTCCTTCTTGCCCGGCATTTTGTTTAGGATGTTCTGCGCCTTCACGAATGTAGATTTCAGCCCATTATCCGTCGGCTCCCCGAGCAACATGTGGATGCGAAAAGGATCTGGACTATCCATTAGGCTTGTAGCGCGACCGACCCACCGGTTTGCCTTGTCCAGCATGGACGCGGCTTCGATCATGTCGAACGACACCGGCTCATACACGTGCCAGAGTTCGTTCTTCCATGCCCGCTCAAATTCGTACTCGTAGTTGGGCGCCACAATCCGTTTCGGTTTGAGGCGTGGCGTCACCAAAACCCGATCCATTTGCTCCCGGAAAACACGCCAGACGTCTTCATCTGTGCGCCGCGGTGCTTCGCCGACCGCAGTGTACTTCTCCACGTGGCGCTGAAACAACTCGTGTAAGGTGCGGTCGAGATCCGCGCTCAAGCCAACGCCCGCTTTGGAGAACTGAACGGCACTGTCATCGGGCGGCAAGACCTTCGCCAACAACTGCTCAATCGTCGGAGCCTTCTCAAACGGCAGCACGGACCTGCAGTCTTGCTCCGCCGCAGAAATTTGATCCTGAACGTACCGGGAAAGTTGCCGGAAGCGCGGGCCGTCGATCCGCTGGAACATGTTCGTGATACGACTGTAGCTGGTGGTGCAGATCGCGCGCAGATACTCGGCCTCTGGAGAGAACACGGCGACACCGATGTTGACGAATTCCTGTGTCACCGGATCGTGAACGTAGCGCAGAACGCTGAAGCTATACGCGACTTTCATACAAGTATCCTCTGGACCCCCTCTGCAAACTCTGCGGCGCGATTGCGCACCGCCTCAAGATGCTGTTTGATTCTTGCCAAATTATCATTGTTCCACTCAGCGGGGATCTCTGCCACGATCTCATCTAAAAGCCCGTCCGACAACCTGCTCAGGGACGCAGTAAACCCCGTTAAATCAATCTGCTTCGATTTCAGCTTTCTGTAAAAGACATGGTTTGTTAGGTACTGCTGGTCTTCCAGTTTCCACGGAGTCGCGGACGGGAATAGCGCTATCAGGAAAGAAAACGCCGCTTCGTGATCGAAGACAAAGAGACTGTCTCCCCTCGTAAACAGGTTAGGGTTATTGAACCTGCGATCCGGGTTCTGAATCAGTGCATCGAAGGCAAAGATGTCGACGGCAGCCCGCCACACTGCTTCAGGGATAGACTTGTCCACAGGCCAAGTGTTGACGCCTGTCAAAGCCTTTGTTCCAAAGTTAAGGCCGACGCTGCCCGCATGTTCGAAGCCCGCGCCGGTTCATAGCTTGCGATCAGTTCTGCGAGGGTTGACTCAATGGTGATCAAAGCCGGCTCCGGTGACTGCAGCCCGAAGTGACCAGCGAGCTTCGCCGCGAACAGTTCATTCAGAAGACCAGTCGCTCCGACGGTGCCCCGTAGCTTCACCACGTACTCACCAGCCGGTTTGCCTGCGTGGTCTTCGCAGCCACACAGGGCGGGCGATGTCCTGCCGCTGGTCATGAACCGCTCGAAGTGGATGGCAGTCAGTTTAGGCAACATCGTCTACACTTCGGCACACATCTCCACGTCGATCTTACCCGTCACCACTGCCGAAATCAGGACGGTGCTGTACTCTTGGACTTCCGGAGTCTGCTTCCGAATCTTCATCTTGATAGCCTCTATTTGCGGATTCGCCTCGTCCAGCAGAACGTCATCGGCAATCCAGATGAAATTCACGATCTCCTGAAAACTATTCATTGTGCGCTATTTCAGCCAGCCGGGCGAAGAATACCGGTCATCTCGCGTGCTTATTAGACCAGAATGTAAGATTTCCGTTTCAAATACGGCGGTACGACAAGTAATCGTGCCGCGGAAGCCTACTCAGGAATCAACTCATAATAGCACGCCTGAGGAACCGCCGCCGCTCGTTCCCGCGCTGCAATTTCGGCTTCCAAAGAATCCAGATCACTCTCGATGGCCGAAAGCCGGGGAATGTCGGCATTCTGGAACGGCATCTGAATATTGCGCCAGCGCAGTGTGTGAATGTCGGTCTTCTGAAACACCAGGTTCAGTACGCCCGCGGCCTGCTCGCTCATCGGCGTGGTCAGGGCCGCCAGGTTGATTCCCTTTTCCAACTGCTCACGCGAGTAAGACCCGATCGATTGGCCATTGATCTTCAGCGAGTACTCCGCCGCGGGAAGCCCACTCACCCGCAGCGTCTGCTGGTCGAGCGCGTCTATGAAATCTGAGACCTTCAACACCAAGTTCGTGCCCGCCCCACCGCGCCGCAGCGCGATCGGTAGCGAGCGCGCATGCACGTTCACCGGAAACGGCAGCGCCGCATCTTTCTGCGTCCAGGAAATCGAGCGGTTCACCGTGAGCCCGCTGATTTCCGTGTTCACAGCCTCTTTTATCTGCTTCGACCCCGCGTCAATCGCTACGGTCGAAACCGTCGGGCCCGCGCCCCAGCCCTTCAGCAGCGCTTCCGCCATCACCAGATGAATCGCCGGCGAGGGATGAATGCGGCCGGGTATCAGTGTCCGCGCCACTTCCGGATTCGCCGCATACGCCTTACGAAGTACATCCACCACAGGCCCGTTCATGTCTACCACCGGCATTTGCCCGCGTTCTCCCATCTGCTTCACGAATGCGCCATATCGGACCAGCACTGCGTTGTAGCCGTCTGCGAACTGCGGCGGCTGCGTCACGTCGTCATATGGCGAGGGCTCGATCAACGTAATCCGCAGCGAAGGAAATGCCTCTTTCACGACCTGCACAATGTGCTCCATGCCGTTGCTATAGCGCTCGAACCGCTCTTGATCGAAGGCCCGATAGCCGCCGTCGTTCATACCCAGCATCACCGTCATCACGGTCGGCTTGTAGGGAATCACATCGCGGCGCAGCCGCTCATCCGCCGTCCCGCCATTACCGCCGATTGCGTTTTCCCCGCCCCACGCCGAGTTTACAAAGCGCACATCCAACCCCGGATATCGCATCGCCACGAAAGCATCCACAAAGTTCGTGTAGAATTTCTGCTCGGTGATGCTGTCACCGTAGAACATCACGGTGTCATGGTCATGTAGATAGAAGGTGTTCTGCGCCGCAAGAACTGCGGGCAGCATCAGAATGGCGGCCAGAAGTAACGCGAACATAGCCAGACATCTTATCACCGCTGTAAATTGGAAGTTGGATAACGAATCAAACCGCTGGTTGGGCGCGGGCCTTGCCGCCTCGGTCGCGGCCCTGCTGCTGTTTCTGTGGTTGGCCCGTCTGGAACAATCAGGCGCGGGAATGAGCCTCGATACCGCCGTACGCCAGGATATCCACGCCTGGTCTTCTCCCCTCGTCACCCGCGTCATGGAGGCCATCACGCAGCTCGGCTCGGCGGTGTTCCTCATCGCCCTCGGCGCGTTCCTCACCTACCGCCTCGCAGCCCAGAGACGTCATCATGCGGCCGTCATGCTCGCTGTGGTAGCCGTGGGCGCCGCCGCCGTGCATGAAGCCCTGACGATCATCTATCACCGCGCCCGCCCTGAGCCCTTCTTTGGACTCGGAGTTCCCTCCACCTACAGTTTTCCCAGTGGACACGCAATGGGCTCGGCCGCCTTTTATGGAATTGTCGCCGCTGTCTTTGCGATGCGTGCCACTTCCTCGCGCCGCAAGGCCGCCATCTGGTTGGCGGCGGCGCTCCTGGCCGCCCTGATCGGATTCTCGCGCGTGTATCTGGGCGTGCACTACCCGACCGACGTCCTGGCCGGCTATGCCGCCGCCATCGTCTGGGCCGGCGCCGTGCGCATCGGTTACGAAGTCTGGCAGCGCCGGCGCCGTCGCCGCTCGCGAACCTAGCAACCCCCGTGTGAGGCAGCCCTCTTCAGGCTGCGGACCCGCTTTCCAGCGGTGTCCACCGGCCGAGAGGCCGGCGACGGGTGAAGAACACACGCACCACAATCACCGATTCACACACAAGCACGAGCTTCTTGGAAAAAAATGGCCGCGAGGCGCGTGAAAGTCGTATCGCGAGCAGCTCCGGACGTACGCTGTGGAGTTCGTCAGAATTACCGTGCGATTGAGTGCCGATGGTACACAGTTGACCCGCGCAGCCCTTCCTTGGACGCGCTCCGCTCCTTCGCAGTCGCGGCTCTGCAACGTGAACTCGATTCTGAGCCGCGAGCGCAAGGGCCTGTGAAATAATCAATTTTCGGAAGAGCTGGCTTGGCACGCTGGCGCCTCACGACGTTGCTTGAATTTTGCGGGTTAATTCTCGAAGATTGGCTGGCCGCCGCTTGTGCCGGTTTTTAGGCTCTGAAA
>DASZPB010000070.1:0-37315 GCA_035550475.1 Bryobacteraceae bacterium
GAAATCCGGCCCCGCCGGCTTCTCGATTCCTCGCTTGTGAGGCTTCGGGCCAACCAGTTCTGGGTGACCGTAGCGAGAGGGACCCACCCGTTCCCATCCCGAACACGGAAGTTAAGCCTCTCAGCCCCGATGGTACTGCACGGGCAACTGTGTGGGAGAGTAGGAAGTCGCCCGGTTATCCTCCTAAGCCTCCGGTCTTTCCCCGGAGGCTTTTGTGCTTTGTAAGTCCTGTTGTTTTGTTCCGGGGTTGCTCGTTTGCGGACTTCGAATGCACCGGTCACGTCAAGGCGCGGCCCAGTCGGACAAGCTCAATACCCGAGCTAACTCGATCTGTCAATGCCTCAGCGTAAAAGTTAATTCGACGGTGGTTTGTACTTCGACCGGAAAACCATTCAGTAAAGTAGGCCTGTACGTCCATCGCCTGACTGCATGTATGGCGGAGTCAATCAGGAATTCTGGCCCGGCTATCGGCTTGACATCGATCACAGTTCCATCTTTTCCGACGACAACTGCAAGCTGAACCACGCCTTCACTTGCGTCTGCGTCCGTCTGCCGCGGGTAGACGGGCATGACCTTTTCGACCAACATGGACTCTTGTATACTGCCGTCGATCCTGATCCTTTGCGGCAGAGATGCAGGGTCATAGATAGTGATAGTCACTCCGTCATCGCAGACCGGAAGTCTTATCCTGCTCCTGATATTGTCAAGAAGCTTGAGGTACACCTCGCGTGGGAAATCCGGGTTGACCAGAATCTCCAGGCCTGCCTCGAACGCTTTCGCCACCTGTAGTGCTCTTTGAAGTAGCTCGTCAGAGAGCAGATCCCCTTCGTGAATCGGCATTCTGGAAAGCAGTTCCATTTGGGTGCTTTCCGAGCACCCTCGAAAAGAAATACGCGAAATCTGGCGAGGAAGTGGAGATTGATTCTGTGATTGCATTCCATCGCTCTCCCAGAGTGCGGATATCCTACTTCCACTCCCCATGCGGAGACGCCTACATGGGGAGATGTTGCAAGCGGTACGCCCTTACCGCGTGAGAAGCTGCGCCGTCCTGAGTCCGCCTGCACGCTGGATACCGGGAATGAAGAATTGGTCCAGGAAATCCTTATCGGAACCTGTGAAGCCGTTCAGATCGGCCTTCAATTCGACCGGCTTATCGGATAGCGCGGCGGCGAACTGGCACCAGATGCCGGCTTTGCCTAATCCCACCAGTTCAGCCTTTGGAGAATTCAGGAACGCCAGCGCGGTCAGGATGTCCTGGACGCGGTTCGCATCATCGGTCTTGTTGAACGTGAGGAAATTGCGAACAGACCTGTCGCGCGGGGCGACAGCGCTGCCTGTCTGGAACGCATCGATCAGGAGCACCGGGCGACCGGCGCGAATCAACTGCTGAATCGTGCTGCTCTTGCGTGCTGCTTCGGCGCCCTGCGGATCCACAACCAGCGCGGCTTGCCCTGTCCCCTTGATCCAGATGCCGGGGACGCGGTCGCCTACATCGGGCCGGCTGAGTACGATGTGCTCGCCATCCACCTGGCTCACTACCTTGGCCGGCCATTCCGAAGCGAGGGAAGCGGCCAGCATCTCCTTGAGGGTCTTGTGATCCGTGATGGAGTCCGTCTGCGCTTTTGACATGCGAATCCACTCAGCCCGTACTCCCTGGTAGTCCAGGGCATTATCCGGCAGTTTGCGGTTCGATAGAACCAACATGTCCTGCAATTTTTCCAGGCGGATTGACTTTTCTTTGAAGAGCGCGGGATCGGTCTCCCCTAGAACGTGCTTTCCGAAAAACCGGTAGACTGCTTCGCGATTCTGCAGGTTGAAATTGTGCGGTGCGTCGAGCTGTTGAGTCTCCACCTCATCCGGCTTGCCGTATAACGCATAAATGGCACGGATGGCGGGATACTCTTCACGCGGTGTATTGCGTGTCCAATCGCCGGTTGCGGAAACCATCATCATGGGTTTCGGCGCCATCATGGAGGCGATCTCCACGTTGAACGTGCCGATGCGCAGGTTGGGCGCATTCTCGCATTGCGAGCCACCCTGCATGATCGCCGAAATCATATTGACCGGAGCCGAAAACTGAATGCGGTCATCCACCGCCTGCAGCATGAGGGTCTGCGTAGCGCCGCCCGAGGCTCCCACAGCGCCGATTCGTGAGTGGTTGACGTCGGGCAGCGACTGCAGAAAATCCACGGCCCGAATGGAATTCCACAACTGCAACCCCATCGGTCCGAAGTCCCAGAGCTCTTCGGGCTCTGCGCCGAAATCGTGCGGCGTCTGGATGGTATCGTCGTACCCTACCATGTCATACGCAAACACGACGTAGCCTTGCCGGGCCATGCTGATGCATCGCGCCGGGACTGATGCGGTGGGCGTTGCTTCCAGGCGGCCATACGACCAGTGGCCGTGCGGCGAAACAATCCCCGGGAAACCACCGGCCGGAGCAGGTTTGAGGGGTCGGTAGAGATTGCCTCCGAGGTAGTAACCGGGCAGCGTTTCGAGCTGCACTTTCTCGATGGTGTAGTCCCTGTTGGTGATCTTTCCGAAAACTTGCGCGTGCAAGTCCTCCTTCTGAAACATCGGGAAGAGGCCTGCCGCCGCGAGGATCTGCCGGCGCAGTTGAGGGCGCCGGGCCTGCCACTCGTCCAGCGTGCGATAGACGCGCGCTTTGAAATGAGTGTCTGTGTTGGGAATATTCGTGTTGCGGGAGTCCTGGGCAGGCACTTGCGCTTCAACCGTGACGCCCGCCATAGTAGCGCATATCAGCGCGGCCAATAGGGGCCGCCATGTTTGATAGTATTCTGGCATCGGAAAAACCTCCGAGAGCTTGCATGTTATCACGCGGCCACGGGCTTTGAGTCGCCCCGCCCACAGCGGCATGACTTCGCTTGAGACAAACGATTCCTGCGGAACCCCTCGGCATTCAAGGCGACAGCAGAAATTCCAGGACAGCTTCCTGGTCGTTTTGACCCCAGTTTTCGAAATCCGCGCGCTGCCTGATCAGCTTCACCAGCATGCCGCAGAATGGCGTCGTGAAGGGTCGCAGACCCTCCATCATGCATGAGCCGCGAACGAAGGTGCACTCCCCATAAGGGCGCTGTGCGTATTCTGTTTCGCGTCTTCTGGAAGTTCTCGAGCGGACATTCCTTCGGCATCCGGCGAGGTTGGGGGAAGCGGCAGAGAGGCTGCGAACTCCGGCAGGTTGGTCGCGGCGCAGCGGGAACTCTATCTCAGACCTGAGCCCGCTTCGTGCCGGTCAATTCGTGCTCGATCTGCTCGAGCGTCTTACTCTTGGTCTCAGGCACTCGCCAGAGGATGAAGCAGAAGCCCGTGAAACAGATGGCGGAGTATAGCCAGAACGTGCCACTGGTACCGAGAGCCGCATTGAGAACCGGGAATGTGAAGGTGAGAATGAAGCAGGCAGTCCAGAGCGCCGAAACCGAAATCGAAATCGCCGCGCCGCGAATGCGATTCGGGAAGATTTCCGAGATCAGCACCCAGGTCACTGGCGCGAGCGACATGCTGTAGCAGCCGATGGCGCATAACGTCAGGATCAACACGGGCAAACCTTTGAGACTCAGGCTATACGCAATCCCAATCATCAAATGAGATACGGCGATCCCCGCGCAACCGAGCAACATCAACGCCCTGCGCCCCACTTTATCCACGAAGCCCAGCGCCACAATGGAGAACACCACATTGACCGCGCCCGTGATCACAATGTTGAACAGAATGCCGCTGACGCCGTAACCGGCGCCCCGGTAAATCTCCTCCGCGTAGTTGAAGATGACGTTGATGCCACTCCACTGCTGCAACACAGCCAAAGCAACGCCGATGCTGAGAATTTTAAGGATGCTCGGATGGAGCAGATCGCTCCACGGAATTCCGGCGCTTGGCTCCGATCCGATGGTGTCACGAATCTCGCGGATTGCCTGCTCTCCATAAGCTCCACCGCCGATCCGCGCAAGGGTTTCCAGCGCTCTGCGGTTCTGTCCTTTTTGCACCAGCCATCGCGGGCTCTCCGGTACGAACAGCGCGCTGAAAAAGAAGATGACGGAGGGCACGCATACCGCGGTGAACATCCAGCGCCAGCCGAATTGCCCGTTCCAGGATTGCCGGATCATTTCGGCGGTCGCGTTCTGCGCCACCGGCTGAGCGATCAACCAATTGACGATCTGCGCGGCCAGAATACCGAGCACGATCGTCAACTGATTCAACGCCACGAGCCGGCCTCGCCACGGAGCCGGACCGACTTCAGCGATATACATCGGAGATACGTTGGAAGCGATGCCGATCGCAACGCCGCCCGCAATGCGCCATGTCACGAACAGGGAAAATATAGGCGCCCAGCCGGTCAAAGCGGAGGAGACAGCGAACAGAATCGCCGAAAGGATGAGCAGCTTTTTACGGCCGAAGCGGCCACTGAGGAAACCGGAGAGAATCGACCCCGCAAGGCAGCCCACCAGAGCGCAGCTATTGGCCCACCCGACCAGCGTTTCGGTGTGGAGTTGGAAATACGGTTCGTAGAAGGGTTTGGCGCCGCCGATGACCACCCAGTCATAGCCGAAGAGCAGGCCGCCGAGCGCTGCCACCAGCGAGATGAGCACAATGTAGCCGGTGTTGTAGCTCGCCGTCGTATCGAGTGCTTTCCCGCTGCCGCTGTCCACAGGCCTCCTTCACTCCCCCGCCGGTTTTTCCCTGCTCAGAGGGCTTTTGCCATCATCGTCCAGAATGTGCCGGCACGGCAATTACTTTTGTTTGAGGTCCAAAAAGAAAAGCCGGTTCCCGGATACCCTACGATCCGGGAACCGGCCCAATCCTTCAGAGCCGGTGGGCTTGAAGAATCGGTTAGAATGTCACGCGCGCCGCGAACTGCACAACGCGAGGACCGTTGGCTTGGCCGGTGATCTTTCCGAAACTCGACGATGTGGTGTTCAACGACGGACTCCGGAAGACAACATGGTTCAGCCAGTTAGTGGCATCGGCCTGGAGTTGAAACTTCACATTCTCGTGGATCTGGAATTCCCGCCGGAGGCTGAGATCCTGTGTGAAGCTGGAGGGCCCCCGCAAAGCGTATGCCAGCGTTCGAGGCGTATTGCCGTAGGTGTAAGGCGCCGGGTTCTGGAAGGCGGTCTTATCGAGATACACCGCGGTATTTGAACCCAGCAGGTTCCCACTTCCATAGTCGGCGATCTGAACCGGTCCCGAGAACGATGGGTTGTAGTCGGCATAGCATCCACCGGCATTCGGGAGGTTGCAACTGGCGCTGGCGGTACCGAGCGGACGGCCGGTGTTGAATTGAGTAATGGCTGAAATCTCCCAGCCGTGCACCACGTTCCGGAACAGGCGGCTCGCGCTGTGTTCGCCAAAGGGGATGTCATATACGACCGTCATGTTGATGACATGCGTCGCGTCCTCAGGCGTTACGGCGGTTTCCGTGCTCCAGTTGTAGGCCGAACGGCTTCCGGATGTGTTATCGATGCTCTTGCTCAACGTGTAATTGAAGTGCATCGTCAGTCCCTTCCAGTGCCGCTGCGTAATCAGCAGTTGGAAAGAGTTGTAGTGGGAGTCGGCTACATCGCCCCAGATGTCGGAGACTCCCGAATATTGAGGGAAGGGCCGCAGCATCTGGCTGATGGTGCCGTTGAAAGACGGGAATGGCAAACCGATCTCGGGGAATTGCTTCTGTGCCAGCGCGACATTGGCCGGCGTGGCCTTCTGAGTCAGCAGGCTTCCCAGCGTCAGATACTTCGGCAGAATCTGGCCGGACCACAAGCCGCGCCCGCCGCCGCGCAGGAAGTGGCCGTTGCTGCCCACGTAATTCGCACTGATCGTGGTTTCATTTGTGATTGCCCTCTGGAATCCGATGCTCCAGTTCTGGTAGCGCGGCGGCCGGCCGCCGATAAAGGGATCGCCGTAAGTCATACCACCCGCCTTGGGATTCGTAGTCGTGAAGCCCGTGTTCAAAGTGGAGTCAAAGAAGGGTGCATGCTGGAACGCCGGAATGCCGTCATCCCAGTCGAATACGGGACTGTGGCCGTCAGGATCCGAGCCGAACGGCCCGCTTGCCGAGTAACCGAGAGTGCCTGTGCCGTCGCGCGCGCCGCCGCGCCCGCCCACCGCGCCGCTGCGCGAGTACATGATGCCGTAGGACGCGCGAAACACCGTCTTGTCGTTGATGCTGTAAGCCAGGCCCACGCGCGGTCCCCAAGCGCCGTAATAGGTCTTGATGTTGCTCGAACATTGGCAACTGTCCGGCCCGTCGCCGTAGAACATGAGTGCGCCGGGAAAACCGTCCGCCGCGGGGTTCGGCATATTCGGATTGAAGAACGATTCGCGATCGAGCACTTCCTTGTAAGGAAGCATGATGTCATACCGCAACCCGAGGTTCAGTGTGAGGCGCGGCGCGACTTTGTAGTCATCGTTCAGCCACCAGGCGTACGAAGTGAACCGCGCTCCGGTCCCCACAACCGAATCCTCAATCACGCTTGAAGAGTTCACCGCGCCGAGCAGATAGCTGGCATATGAATTCCCCGTGGTGGTCAGGCGGTTGCCTTTCGAATCGAAACCGAGGGTCTGGTTGTTGCTGAAGTTGGCATTGAAGAGGCTACCGCTCACGCGCGCGATGTAGTTATCCTGCAACCGCTGCATCTGAAATCCGGCTGTGATGGAGTGCTTGCCGTGCACCCATTGCACGTTGTCCTGTAGCGTGAAAGTGTTCATCGCTTCGGTGAAGGGGCGTGCATCGGTGCCGCGCCAGCCGGTGGGCGAGTTGGGACCGGAGAACGAGAGTTCCGGGAAAGAGGCGTCGGCGTCCCCCGGAGGCAGTCCCTTCAGCCCGGCCTTTTGCGGATAGAGTCCTTCGGCCGTGGCGCTGGTGATCGGAACCCAAATACGGGCGAATCCGAAGCTGAGCTGGTTGAGCAGATTCGGCCGGAGCACGGCGGTGTATTTGGTGGAAGCTGTCGTCGGAATCTCATCCACCAGTCGCGTCACGGCATACGGAAGCGGCAGCGTGCCACCGCGATAGGCAGTGGACTGACCGCGGTGGCCGCGGCTGTACATCGCTGTGAAGCGATTATTCTCGGTGAGATTCACGTCCACTTTATCCGTGGTGTTGTAGTTGTTCAAACCGGTGGGCACCGAGCCCAGATAGTTGTTCTGGATCGCGCCATTCACCGTGGCTGGAAGAAATTGCTGGAAGTACTGCGAGATCGGTGAAATACGATTGCTCGGAATCACGTTGCCCGCGAAAGGCAGGCGCGTGCACGGTCCGCTGCTGCAATCGGTTGTCGCCGGATCGTAAATAGTGGTCGGCACGGCGCTGAAGTCGCCCTTGCGCTCGGTTTCGGTGGGAATCGAATAAAAGCTGGCCTGGCTGCCGGCGCGATATTTGTAGCCATCATAGGAGCCAAAGAAAAATGCCTTGTTCCTCACGATGGGCCCACCGAAGGTGAAGCCGTATTCGTTCTGATGCTCGGCCGCGCGAACCGAGCTGAAGAAACCGCGCGCGTCCAGATGCGTGTTCCGGAAGTATTCGTAGACCGACCCGTGGAAGCTGTTCGTGCCGGATTTGATGGTATAGTTCTGTACGCCTTGGCCGTTGAACTGAACAGCCGTGCCCGCGGTTTCGGCCTGGAACTGATCGACCGCTTCGACCGAGATGCCGAGCGAAAGGTTGCGGCCTTCGCCTTCCTGCACGGAATTAGTGATGGCGATGCCTTCGACATATAGGTCATTCGCAAAATCCTGTGCACCGAGCGTATTGCCCCAGCGGCTCGTGTTAGTAACGCCGGGCAGCAGGAATTGAAACGACAGCGGATTGCGCGGCGCACCATTGCCCATCGCCAGAGGCAGGGCACTGTATTCGTCATTGCGCATGGTTTCGCCCATACGCGCGTCGGCCGTATTCAACTGTGCCGGCTCGGTCGTAACTGTGACTTGCTGCGCCTGCTGGCCCAGTTTCAACGTGAGATTCAAGCCCACCGTGCCCAGCGCATCCACGATGATCTGCTGTTGCACCACTGTCTGAAACCCGGGCGCGGTTACGGTGACCGTATACTGGCCCGGCGTCAATGGAGTGATCGAGTAGACACCGGCGGCCGTCGTCTCCCGAGTTGTTTTTACACCGGTTGCGACGTTTGCGGCAACGACTGTAGCGCCGGGAATGACAGCGCCGCTCGGATCCGTAACTGTACCTTGAATAGTTCCGCCGCCGATCTGCGCAGCGAGCGGCAAAGAGAACACAAGCGCGATGGCACACCCCAACGGCGCACGCCACCGCGTGAACGACTTTTGCATGGATACACCCCTTCCCCGTTAAAATCCCCTTTTAAAATCAGAAGGAAACCTTCCTCTGCCTGTCCCTCGAAAAACCGCGTGGGGGCCGGCGGTCAAACGGAGGTTTCCGTCGCCTTTCCTGCACTATATCGGAGGGCGCTCGCTTCGTAAATCATGTGCATATCGTACGGGCGCAAAACCTTCGTAATGGCCCTTCTGGGTCTTTCGGGTGTGCCGAATCGATGGAAAGGAGGGCGTTAGTTAGCCCTTAGCGCATGTGTTTCAGCAGCTTATCTGACACGCACGTCTTTGGCGGCGGGCAAACCTGCGGCGATCACGGGTGGCACGTCGAAGGGTGCTCTCCAGCGGGGATCTTTTTTCTAACTGATGCGCCTGCGCTCTCTTGCCAATCGGCCACTTCACGATCGGCTTCCCGGTAGTCCAAAGCCGGGACCTTGACACCCAAGAATAACTGAAGCGCGCGCGGGTATGACCGGCCGTCGGCGCTCCTGTATGTGAAGCTACAGCAGCAATGCCCGGCAGAATCGGAGGATGCGCAATTCCCGCACATACTGCGCGTAGATTCTACCAAGAAGCGCGGCTTATTCGCGCAGGAATTGGCAGAACTGCCTCAATTTGTCGGCGAAACTCAACGTTTCCGCCTCGTTTCGGCAGGCTGGACAACATCGGCGACAATAGTTCCCGAGATTCCCCGAAGGATGGTGAAGCATCATAGTAGTTTCGCCGCAAGAGTCACATACGAGTGCGTGTGAACTGGTCACCCGCCAGCAGTCCGGTGCAGTTGATAATTCAAGCCGCATATCCCGTTATTTGAAGTCAAGCCGGTCGGAGATTTTATCCGTCTTTTCGAGCACTAGCACCACTTAATGCACTTACTGAACCAAATATTAGGCAAAGTATAGACAGTTAGGGAAGAGCTGAACCGGCGGGCCAGTCATAGACCGGTATTAAACCGTACGCTATTTAAGGTGGTTATTCCCGTACGAAACATACAATTTGTAGCCGGAATTGGCAGGGCTCCTGCTTCGATTTGCATGCAAGAGCAAGCGGGTCCAGATGATTGGAGGCCGGGTGATTGACTCATTTTTGGAGAGTATCCGATGCGCGCATCGGCGCACTACGTTTCCGATTACGCTCGCCGCCGCCGGTAAAGAATCCACGGGCGGCTCGGCGGCGAAGAAGACTTACATTGTCTGCCTGAACTGCGGCAAGGAGATTCCCTATAACTGGGCGGGCTTGGGTACGGAAGAGCCCGCCGGTGATTCTCTAAGCGTGCGCCTCGGACAAATCTCAGCCGATGAGGTGCGGCGCCGCGTGACCTCCATTCTGGCAAGAACCCGGAGGCTGTTTCACGCGCGCGAACTGCAAGCATGACCATCGCAAGCTGATGCAGGGGCCAAGACCGGCGCCGTCGAGAGTTGGTTTCGAGAGGGCGGCACTCCATTGGCGGATGACCTGAGTTTGGCGCCTCGGCCGAAGAAGCTAGGCGCCCACGGAACGGCCTGGATCGCCATCGGAATGGCGTGGTGTGCCGGATTTGTAGACGCGGCCTGCTACTTGCAATTGCAGCGTGTCTACACCAGCCACATGACGGGCAACACGGCCTCCTTGGCTTCCCGTTTTTTACAAGGGGATTGGCATGAAGCCGCGCGGTATGGATGGGCGATTTTGTGCTTCCTGTTCGGCTTGCTTCTGGGTGCCTGCCTCACCCATGCCGAACGGCGCAATGGAATTCGTTCCGCCTTCGCCGCCGTCTTGTTTCTGGAGTCAGTTCTCCTGGCGGCCTTCATCTGGTTCGGCCGGTCAACGGCTGCGCCGGTCGCGCTCCTGATTTTCCTGCCCTGCGCCGCTATGGGTATGCAGACCGTGACCGTTACTCGGGTGGGGTCTCTGCGCGTATACACCACTTACTTGACGGGCACTCTCTCAAAGTTTGCCGAGGCGGTGGCGCAGTATGCCTTCTGGCTATGGGATCGCACGAGAGGACGATTTCGAACCCGCATCGGGAAGGTTCTTTGTGTTACGCTCCGGTACGAACCGGCCCAGCACGCCGTGTTGACCGCCGGATTGTGGTTCGCCTTCTTTGCGGGGGCGGTACTCGGCGCGCGCGGTGATATTCAATGGGGCAGCATTGCGCTTGTAGTGCCGGTTGGATTGCTCGCGATCACGATTGTGATTGACCTTCGATTTCCAATCGCGCTGGGCGAAGTTACGGAAGATGAGCTCCGCCGGAAACGCAGATTCAGCAGGCGCCGGCGTTCGGTACGGCACAGCCCGCCGCCCGGCGTTCAACGGGCCCATTGATTCAAAGTTCCGCGACGCCGCAGGATAGACTCAGAGCCTGCTTGACCTGGGGCTTTGCTCGCGCTGCCCCTTGAGCTGGCGCTCTGCCTCGAACCAATCCTCCTGATCTGACCCGATCGGGCAGCCGCGCTCGTTCCAGAGGCGGTATGCGCATACGGCGATTTCGTCTTCCGTCACATGCGGTTCCTGTGTGCTGACTGTGGCCTTTCGTGGGTCAACTTTAAGTGCTCGACTTGCCATGATGAGTGCTCCTTTCGAATCTCGAAGCCTACTCTTCTCAAGTACCACATTCACTGCTGATCAGCGCATTCAATCTGGCAATGCCGCCGGATACCGTGTGAGCCCGGATACCAACAAACTTACTTGAGGTGTTTTACGGATTGTTACTCGCGATCTCTGTGTTGTGCCCGCGCGTGTCTAACAGCACGCGAGGAAATGGACCGAAAACTGCACTTCCCTCAGAAGAAAACGGTTGATTGAAAAGGCACTACCATGAACTGCGGAGACGTGATGACGAGGGATCCGGTCTGCTGTACCCTGACCGATCTTGTCTCAAGAGCCGCCATGTTGATGAAGACTGAAAACGTCGGTTCAGTTCCGGTCTGCGAAAGCCGG
This sequence comes from Bryobacteraceae bacterium, assembly GCA_035550475.1. Lineage (GTDB taxonomy): Bacteria > Acidobacteriota > Terriglobia > Bryobacterales > Bryobacteraceae > DASZPB01. Next base: position 11,218 of record DASZPB010000070.1, read on the forward strand.
CAGGGCGGCCTTTTGATCGGGATTGTTACCGATCGTGACCTCGCGCTGCAGGTGGTCGCCGAAGGCCGTGATCCCAACAGCATTCGATTGCAGGATCTAACTATCGGAGAACCACTCAGTTGCCATCCGGGCGACGGGATCGAGCAGGCCTTGGACGCCATGCAGCGCCACCAGGTGCGCCGGATTCCGGTGGTCGATGACCGCGGCCATTGGCCATTTAGCCGGCATCATTAGCCAGGCAGATGTGGCAACACGCGGCGTCGAGCCTGTGAAGGCTGCCGAAACGGTGGAAGAGATATCGAAGCCATCGCTGCGGACTTAGCAGGTATTTACCCGGTCTGATGGCGATCTGTATTTACTTCAACGCTTTCGTCATAGTAGATACTTTTCACGAAGTCGACCACTTACACGCCGCCCGGGCGGCTAAGCTGCTGAAGTAAGTGAGCCATCTCGCCCTTGTCACCGGTCCGTAAGGCGACGTCCGCCTGAGAAACAATTCCGAGGATACGGCCAGCGTGGTCTACCACGGGAATCCGGCGGATCTGGCGGCGCTCCATGACAAGCAATGCTTTTTGATAGGGATCGTCCGGCGAACAGACCACCGGCCCGCGGGACATGATCGCCTCCACTGGCGTCCGGGTCGGATCGCGTCCGGCAGCGACTACGGCCAGCGTCAGATCGCGATCGGTAATCACTCCCAGTAGATCCTTGTCGTCCCGGCTCTTGATCACGGGAAGCATGCCCACATCGTGTTCCAGCATCAATCGTGCGGCGAGTTCCGCGCTGTCGCCGGGGAGGCAACAAGCAGGGTCTTTCGTCATGATGTCGCGGCACCGTTCCGGTGCTGCTTTGGAGAGATGCAACGGAGAGTCGCCATGGTCCAGGTAGCCCTCCGCACCTCGTTGCCCCTGACCCCAGCCGGCCAGTCCGGTGATCGGCGCATCGCTGTCCGGCAGCGGGCCGGACATGGGGTAGACTCCCGACCCGCCTACCTCATCTTTTCTGCCTGCGCCACCGCCCGGCAATCCGCTTTCCCGCTTGTCCTCACTATCGTCTTGCGCCATCGTCGTGTACCCCTTTTGGGAACTGCATACCGGCTTCCATTTTGCTGGTGCGGCGCTCCCAAGCTTTCGATGCGGCGGCGCCTGCGGGTAGCGCGGGCACTCCTAGAAGGCCTGTGCGGTCCAGTACAGCCCATTTCGTGCGATTCTGAAGGCGTAACTGCACAGGTAAACAGGCTCCGCACATGCCGGTTCCGAAAGCTTTCGACAATCTTCCTCCCGAGATCCGGCGCCAGTTGCGAAAAACCGATCCACCGGGCTGGTTTCGCCCGATGCTTGCCACTCTCACCGAGAAACGATTCTCGCGCGAGGGATGGCTGTTCGAGCCCAAATTCGACGGAGTCCGATGCCTGGTATTCCGGCGCGGGCGCAGCGTAGAGTTGTTGTCCCGAAATGAGAAGCTTCTAAATACCAAGTACCCCGAGTTAGTCGAGGCCTTACAGGAGCTCAAGCCTTCTTCATTCATTGCGGATGGAGAAATTGTCGCGTTTGATAAGGGCCTCACGAGTTTTACAAGGCTGCAACAGCGCATGCAGGTGCAGTATCCGAGTACTGAACTGCAACGTGCCGTGCCGGTTTCGATGTATATCTTTGACCTGCTCTATCTCGACCCATATGATCTGCGCGGCATTCCTCTTCGTCTAAGAAAGCAGTTACTCGGGGATACGCTGGCTCTGGCTGAGCCGCTGCGATTTACCGAACACCGCGAGACCGAGGGCGAGGCCTACTTCGAGGAGGCGTGCCGCCGGCATTGGGAAGGCGTGATTGCGAAGAACGGCGACTCCACTTACGTTTCCGGGCGCTCGCGCGAATGGCTCAAGTTCAAATGCGTCGCCGAGCAGGAATTCGTGATTGGCGGTTACACGGATCCAGAGGGGCAGCGCATCGGCTTCGGCGCACTGCTGGTTGGATATTATGAGCGCGGAAAACTGAAGTATGCGGGGAAAGTCGGGACCGGATACGACGACGCGCTGCTGCGGCAGTTGGGAAAACAGCTTCATGCGCTAGAGACGCATACAAACACCTTCGATTCGGACCTGCGGCCTCGATCCGGCGTGCATTGGGTGAAGCCGAAACTGGTGGCTCAGATTGGTTTTACCGAATGGACATCCAGCGGAAAGTTGCGGCATCCCCGCTTTTTGGGTTTTCGGGACGATAAGGCTGCGTCGGAAGTCAGGCGCGAAAAGTGATGCTGGCCTGAGGCGCCAGCGATCACCGCGGCCTAAAGCCGCAAAAAGACGTAACAGTGTACGCTGGGACCATGACGTCCGCGCAGGTATTACTGAGCTACCAGCAGCGAATCAATCACATAGAAACAACCCTGAGTCATCTGCAGGCGAGATACAACATCGTGCTGGCGGTTCTGATTCTTGCGATTGCGACTGCGATAGCTCTCTTCTACTTCGCGTTTTCCCGTCGCACGGCACCCGTCTGGTCGCTAGTCTTGCCGCTCCCCTTCGTCGCTGTCTCATTGCGCAAGCATGGCCGTCTCCGCTCGGAGACGGAGCGCGTCGCGCGCCTTCAACGGTTTTACGACCGCGGCGTGGAGCGGCTGGAAGAACGATGGGCGGGACGCGGCGTCTCCGGTGAAGAGTTCGAGAAGCCTGGCCACATCTATGCCGCGGACCTGAATCTCATCGGCCATGGATCGCTCTTCGAGCGCCTGTGTACCGCGCGTACTCACATCGGCTGCCAGCGGCTTGCCTCCTACTTGCAAGAGCCCGCGGAACTCGACGAGATTTGCCGGCGCCAGGCCGCCGTTCGAGAACTGGCGGAGCGCAATAGTCTGCGGGAAAAGCTGGCTCTGCTCGGGCGCTATGATTTTGAGCAATCGCGCTGGCGGACGTTTGCGGAGTGGCTGGATTCTCCTCCGGCTGGATTCGCGCGCTGGCTTCGGCCGGCTTTGTTCGCCAGCAGCGCCGTGCTGGGTGGGCTTACCCTGGCCTTGCTCGTGAGTCCGTCGATGTGGCGGGCGCTCTTGCCGTTCATTCTGCCTATCGTGGCGATCCACACTGCCACGGCCCTCTGGCTGGGCAAACGGGTGCGCCGCGTGTTGAAGGCAGCGATGCCGGTTACCGACGAAATCGTCCTCATGCGGGAAGGATTGAAGTTGCTGGCGTGCGGCAAATTTGTCAGTCCTAAACTGGCCGAACTGGAAATGCGCGTAGTGACGGCCGGAGCGGTAATCGGGCTGTTAAAGCCATGGTTCACGATCGTCCAGGAACGCGTGAAGGATTGGTACCATTGGCTCTCGCTCTGGCTGATGCTGGGCACGCAGAGCGCTCTCGCCATCGAATCCTGGCGTCTTCACCACGGTGACTCGATGCGGAAATGGCTTGATGCCTGGGCAGAGTTTGAAGCGCTGAATGCTCTGGCTTGCTATGCCTATGAGAATCCGGAAGACTGCTGGGCCGTGGTGGAAGACGCAGATGCCTGCTTCCGCGCCGAAGAACTCGGGCACCCGCTCATCCCGCGCGATGGCTGCATTCGGAATGACGTCTCTCTCGGCTGCGAATATCGCTTTTGTGTTCTCAGCGGCTCCAACATGTCCGGCAAGAGCACGCTCTTGCGCTCGATCGGCGTGGCGGCGGTCCTTGCATTTGCGGGCGCTCCCGTGCGTGCCCGGTCGCTGCGGCTCTCGATTATGCGGGTCGGCGCATCCATTTCGATCAGGGATTCGCTCCGCGAGCGGAAGTCGAAGTTTCTGGCGGAAGTGGAGCGTCTTCGCGAGATGCTCGTCCTTGCCGCCGCTGGACCGGTGCTGTTTCTAATCGACGAGATTTTCAGCGGCACGAACTCGCCCGATCGAAAGGCCGCGGCGGACGCCGTTGTTCGCGCGCTTGCCGAGCGGGGCGCGATTGGCGTCGTCTCTACGCACGATATCGCACTCGCTGCGATCGCCGAACAGGGAGGCGCCAATCTGCACATGGGCAGCCGCGAGGGCGCAGCGAACCCCCTCGATTTCGACTACAAGCTCAAACCCGGCGTGACTACTGAATCCAACGCGCTCGCCATTGCGCGCATGGCGGGAGTGCCGGTCTGATCGGCTCGCGGCGTTGGCATGAGCGGCCGTAACTTACTTGCTCTTTGGCGCATGAGACGGCAGCAGGTGCTGCTCCAGAAAGCGGGCAGCGGCCTCGTAAGATTGCAGCCAATGCCGGTACAGCAGAAACTCGTGTACTTCGTCTGGGAAGATTAGCTCTTGAAAGTCCACGTGATTGCGGCGTAGTGCGTCGGCAAGGTTCACGGTCTCTCGGAATTGCACGTTGCGGTCGTCGTCGCCTTGAATCAGCAGCACGGGTGAACGCCACTTCGAAACGAATGCCATGGGTGACGATTCGTAGGCAATCTTCGCGGCCGGGTCCTCCGGCGGAATCTCCAACTCCAGCGCCCAGTTGTGCACACCAGCGAAATCCACGCCTGCTTTAAAGAGATCGGAGGAGCGCGCGAGTGCCATCGCAGTGAGAAAACCGCCGTATGAACCGCCCCAAACGCCAATTCGCGTGGGGTCCACTTCGGGACGCGAGCTGAGATAGAGACCGGCGCCCTGCACGTCGTTGTAATCACTGGCGCCGGCAGCTCCGAAGCCGGGAGCTTCGCGGAAATCCAGCCCGTAGCCAATGCCGCTGCGGAAATTGACACTCAACACGACGAAGCCCTGGTTGGCCAGGTATTGATTGAGCGCGTAGGCGTTCGAATAGTAGTGCATGTAGTGCCAGCCGAGCAGCATCTGGCGGCGCGAACCACCATGAAAGAACACGATGGCCGGCGCGCGGGCGGCGGAGCGCTTCGGCGGCAGAAACAGTTGCCCATGGATGCGCAAACCATCCGAGCTCGCGAAGACTACCTGCTCGGGTGTCACCATGTGCGAAAGTGGGAAGTCCGCCGGGATCGCATTTGGATCAAGGTCACGGATCGTGCCGCCCGTTTTGACCGCGGGACGCAGCGGGTGTTGCGCGTCGGAACGCAGGAAAGCGATCGTCGTGCCATCGCCCGCGAACACGGGCCAAACCTCGATGCCGTTCCCCGACGTGACCGCCACCGGTGCGCCGCCGGCGACAGCCACTTTCCAGATGTGGCGGCGGTCGATATCGTCCTGGTTCGACGAGTAGACGACTTCGCGGCCGTCTCTTGAAATCGATACGTGTTCCACTTCGAAATCGCCGGGCGTGAGTAGTAGTGCGCTGCCGCCCTTTTCCGGGAGCGAATAGAGATGCGTCCAGCCATCGCCCTCCCACGGAAAGACGAGGCGGCCGTCTGCGCCCCATAGAATTTGGTTTTCTGCCTTCACCTCGCGGAATACGCTGCCCGCGCCATCCCGTGCGCGCCACACTTCACGTCCCTCGCCGGTTGCGGCTTCAGCCGAGCGGATCGACCACGGCGCGCCGGTCCGCTGCGGGCCGTAAATGCGACGATTGCCGGTGCTGGGCTGACGCAGAAAGGCGACGCGCCGGCTGTCCGGCGACCACGCGGCGTCACTGTCAAAATCGGTGCCGGGGTCGAGGTAGAGCAGCGTCTTGTCGCTGACGTTGTACACGCCGATGAAGCTGTGGTCCCCGCGATTGCTCGTGAAGCTGATGCGCGTGCCATCGGGCGACCACTTGGGCCTCTCGCAGGCACCGCGAGTCGTTGCCAATTGTGACGCAGAACCGTCGCCTGTGAGAGGCGCCCACCAGAGTTGCCCGCGGCGCACAAAGACCACTCGACCTCCGTTCGGTGAAACGTCCGGCGAACTGCCTTCGCCGATCTTCTTCGGCGCTTCGCCGTTCAGCGGAGCGATCCAGATATCCTGTTCGGCGCCGTTGGGATCGAGCGAGGGATCGGGATATTGCCCTGCTCGGTTCCGGCCCTGTCCGCGGACGTAGACCACGGCGTGGCCGTCGGGAGTCCACGTGGGGTTGCTCAGATCCTGGCCGTCGTCGTCGGTGTAATTGGTGATCTTGCGGGCCTGGTATTGCGGCGCTTGGGCCACCATGATGTTGCGCACGCCGCGTGTTTCCGAAATCCATGCAAATTGCGAGCCCGCGGGCGCAGCCGTCAGTTCCGTGGGAAATGCCGAGCCAAGAACCTGATCAAGAGTGAAGGGAGCGGGCTGCGCCGACGCGCACCACGCCATCCAAACGACCGCAAACCACCGCATGGCTCGATTGTGACGCACTGCGGGCGCTGCCCGCTAGTGCAATAGGAAAGCCGCGGCGCTCGTCCACCGCGGCTTCGTAGGGAGGAAGGAGAGACGGAGTTACTTGCCCGACGTGTAGTGCTGCCACAATTGGGCGATGTCAGCGCTCTTCACATCACCGGAATGAATGATCACGCGGTAGCGGTAGCGCAGCGATTGCCCAGGCGCTAAGGTCATCGAGCCGTTCTGAGACTTGTCGCGCGTGAATACGGCCAGACCAAACGGATTGGCCGCGAACAGGCCATAGCCGCGCACGTGCCAGCGCACTGGATGGTGCGGGTTTTCAGGATTGTCCAGGATGGCGACGCCCAACGCTTCGCCTTCCTTCGTGGTCCCGTAGTAGTCGCACCAGTTGGAGGGCTTGCCCCATGCCGCTTTTTCGGTTTCCAGGCCGTCGGCATTGACGATGTGGCCGCTGCCGCCCTGTTCCTGAATATCGGGGCGAAGGCGCAGACCAAACGTGCCGTCCTTGGAATCGCCGAACGTCACAGGCTGCGCGGCGGTGAGAGTGATGTCGAAGTCCACGATGCGCAGCTTCGGGTCGGCGTGGAAGGTCATCACACGCGCTTCGTGCAGCAGCACATTGTCTTTCAGATCGGTCCAGTCAAAGTCGGCCGCCAGCGAGCCTTCCTTCTTGCCGTTCTTCACCGCGCCCAGTTTCTTGAAGACGATCTTGCCGCGGTTCGGCGTCGTGTAAGAGGACTCATTGTTCCAGAAATCCAGCTTGTTCACGCTGTCATGCGCAAACCATAAGCCGCGCTGGTGGGGATGGTCCTTTTGCACGCTGGCTTCGGCGGAGACGTCCTCCATGGGCCACATGCGCGTGATGTAGGTTCCGGAAGCTGCCCGCAACGGCCACAGATATGGCTTGGTCACTACCGCTTCCTCCGTTTTGCCCCGGTACGTGTACGACGGCAGCTTGCCGGCCACATAGAAATCGCTGAATGGCTTGCCATTGATTTCGATGCCGATCTTGTCCGGGCCGGGGCTGATTTTCACCTGGGCGGCGGCAGGCAGTGCCAGAGCCGCGGCGGATGCTAGGAGAATCCCGAAGTGTTTCATATGAGTATCCATAGTACTCCAAAGGCGACCTGCGGCAATAACCGGTTACGCTAAAAAATGGCCGGGCAAGAGGCAGGAGGGCAGGGCGGCGCGGAAAACGCCGGCTACTCGGACCAATGCCTGCGCTGGATTGTCGGATGGCTATCTGCATCCGTGCCGCTGCCATCCGGATCGCGCGGCCCAACGCGCAGGTGCGGGCGGTTGTCCTTCGGCTCAAGCCGATGACGGGATTGCAGGGCCATCAGCCGCGCGCGGATATCGTGATACATGGACGTGGTCACCACGTACTCGGGCCTGGGCGGCAGGATTTCCTGAATCTCCTTCTCGGCATTGCGAATGCGGTCGGCATCCATGGGGTGAGTCGCAAAGATCTTCGAGATCAGGTTCGGATTGCCCCGTTCAAGCGATTCCATCTTTTCGAAAATGCTGATGGCGCCGGTCGGGTCATAGCCCGCCGCATACATGTATTGCAAGCCGAGGTAGTCGGCTTCCGATTCGTCCTTCCGGCTGAAACTCAGGAAGGTCATGGGAATTGCCAGGTTCGCGCCTTGCCGGACGGCTATGCCGGGCAAGCCGCCCAGCAGGATGCTGAGAGGCAGCGTCAGAATCTGCGTCAACTCAGATCGTGAAGCCTGCCGCGTCATGTGCCGCGCCGCCACATGCGCAATCTCATGTGCCAGCGCTCCGGCAAATTCCGATTCCTCATCCGCCATCTTGATCAACCCGGTATTGACGAAAACGTATCCGCCGGGCAGCGCGAAGGCGTTGACCTCATCGGCTTCCACTATTTTGAATGTGAAGGGGACCTTGGCATCCGAATTCCGCACCAGATTCTGCCCCATGCGGTTCACGTATTCGCTGATGATCGGATCGTCAAGGATCTTGGATTGCCGCTCGACTTCTTCGGCCAACTGTTTGCCGAGAGCGATCTCACTTTCGAGCGAATAGAAGTTCAGTCCTCTGGAGGCGTCGCGATTGCCGATCTGGCTCGGATCGTCCTTCTTATCGCCCGCCGAGAGCGGCGCAGCGGCAAAACATATCACGAGAGTGAGGGCGCACCAGAACCGCACGGCTGTCTTCTTTGGCCTCTCATAACGTATCTTGGAAGAAATGGGTTCCTTAGTCAATGCAGAATCTTCCACGGCGCTACCCCTCTGGCAGCGTTATGCGGACGAGTTTCCCGTTCGTGAAAGCCTGATCTATCTAAATCATGCGGCGGTGGCTCCCCTGTGCAAGCCCGCAGCGGACGCCATGAAACACCTTGCCGATGATTGCCTGCGCTATGGCAGCCTGCATTACAGCGATTGGTTGGCGGCCTATGAAGGACTGCGGCGGTCCGCTGCACGGTTGATTCACGCGGACCGCTCGGAAATCGCGATCGTCAAAAACACATCTGAGGGAATTGCGACCGTCGCTTTGGGACTCGATTGGAAGCCGGGCGACCGGGTTGTGGGATTCCATGAAGAATTTCCAGCTAACTATTACCCATGGAAGAAGTTGGAAGAGAAAGGCGTGTCTCTCACCTGGCTCTCCGTAGCCGACCGTCTGGAACGCATCGAACAAGCCGCGAAGGGCGCGAGGCTGCTCACCATCAGCTTTGTGCAATATCTGAGTGGATATCGTGCTCCGCTTCGAGAAATTGGTGAAATCTGCCATCGTAACCACTGCATTTTAATGGTAGATGCCATTCAAGGCCTGGGCGCCTTTCCGCTGGACGTGCGTGCCTGCCACGTAGGCGCAATGGCGGCTGATGGACACAAGTGGCTGCTGGGTCCGGAAGGCTGTGGCATCCTCTACGTCAATCAGGAATTACAGGATCGTATTGAGCCAGTCGAATTCGGTTGGACGAATGTCGCTGGGTATGCCGACTACGATTCTCGCGATATGACGCTCCGTAAAGACGCGGGCCGGTTTGAATGCGGAACGTTAAATACAATTGGCTCTTTTGGTTTACGGGCGGCAATTGATTTTTTGCTCGAAGTCGGTCCAGGAGAAATCGCCCCGGTTGTCCAAAACCTCGGCGACCGGATCGCTGCCGGAGTTCAGAACAAAGGCTACGAAGTGCTGGGTACCCGCACGCTTCAAAACGCTGCGGGTATCGTCAGCTTTCGCAAGCCTGGATACGATGCGGCAGACCTGGTCCGTAGACTGGGCTTGGCTGGGATTGTGGCGGCGCCGCGGAACGGTTGGGTTCGCACTTCGCCGCACTTTTATATCAGCCCCGCGGAGATCGATCGCCTCTTTGAAGTTCTGCCGTAAACGCCGCTGCGCCAGAAACGCGCTGCACATATTCCTATCGCGCGGCGATATTTCGCTTCAGATGTGCAAAAACAAAAACTTGCAAATCTGATTTTAATCTCAATCCCTCTTCGGTTTCATTCCGCTGTTCCCTAGAGTAAACAAGTCGGTACTTCCGTGGCAGTTCCAGGACTCGAACGCAGACGAGAAGCCTGTTGCAATAGTGCCGTGATCCTACTTGGAAGCCGGCTAGCGACGCTTGCGACGATGCCTGACGGCCGCGGCCGGCTTTCCCGGGCGGTTCACGGACGAACCATGAAACTTTACCGATTTCTATCGGTCGCTGCGCTCACGACTGTCCTGTCAGGAATTCTTTGCGCAAATACCGTCATCCTCGGATTGCACGGTGACCCCAATCAAAACTACACGTTCACACGGACGGACACCCCGGTTGCCGGCTCAGAATACCCGAACACAGTCGTAGAAGTTCCCGCGGGCCCCTATCCGGTTTATATCGGTTCGGACATTCCGGCCGACCAATACGGCGTCTTCTGCATCGACTTCTTGAAGACGGCGAACTTCGGCGCCAGTTACCCGGGTACGCTGATCTCTCCCTCCGCACAGACCGAATTGGAAGCTGCCTATTTGGCTTCGATACTGGCCGGTTACGGCGGAGAGTCGGCAAACACGAATCTGTATCAAGGCCCCATCTCAATGGCTGTCTGGCAAATCATGGACCCGACACCTGGTGATGTTCCGCGCGATCCGGCGGCGCAGCCATTTGTCACGTTGGCCCAGAATGCGTATGCGAGCGGTTCTCTGCTTCCGGCCGATTTTCCGAATACGCTCATCTGGGTGCCGAATGATCCGGGGATTCAGAGATTCCTCACCGTCGTTCCGGAGGCGCCGGAGGTGCCGGAACCGGGATCGATCGGCCTGATGGCCGGCGGCGTGCTGTTGATTGCGCTGGGGTGCTGCCGCAAAGCAGGCAAGAGTGCCGCGGCACAGGAAATCATAGACAGGCCGCGGTGAACCGCGGCTTCCTTTCGCGCCGTTTTAGCCGAGGGCTTGTTCCAAATCGGCGATGATGTCTTCGCAGGCTTCGATACCTACGGAGAGCCGCACCAGGTTATCGCGAATGCCCATGCGCTCGCGATGCTTGGGTGAGACTTCACGGTGAGAGCTCATCACCGGGTAGAGCATCATGCTGTGCACGTCGCCTAACGAGGTTGCCCGCACCACCAGTTTGAGCGCGTTCATGAAGCGGAAGACCTCGTCACGGCCGGCGTCCTTTAATTCAAAACTCACCATCGCGCCGAACAGGTTCGGCGGGAAGAGTCGGCGGATGTTGGCGGCGTCCGGATGCGCGGGGTCGGCAGGGAAGTAGACACGCTCCACTTTCGGATGGGCGCTTAACCATGAGGCTACGCGGCACGCGTTGGCGCACTGGCGCTCCATGCGCAGCGGAAACGTTTTGATGCCGCGCATCGTGAGATAGCTTTCAAACGGGCCAAGCACAGGGCCAATGGCGCGCGAAAGACTGCGCAGCGGTTGGAAGTGTGCCTCATCGGCTACTACGATTCCGCCCAGAACATCGCCATGTCCGGCCAGGTATTTGGTCAGGCTGTGAACGCTGAAGTGAGCTCCTAGTTCAAGCGGGCGGAACATCAGCGGCGTGGCGAACGTATTGTCTACCACCAGCGCGGCTCCGGCCTCTCGCGCGATCGCGGCAATCTCGTCGATCGCTCCCACACGGAGCAGCGGGTTTGAAATGGTTTCGATCAGGATGCAGCCGGGCTTCGATTCCTTCACCGCCGCACGCACGGCATCGAGATCACAGATATCCACAAAGCGCACTTCGACACCGGTAGGCTCGAGCACGTTCAACAGCAGGCTGATGGTGGCGCCGTACAACGCGTTCGCCGCCAGCACGGATTTGCGGCGATCGGCCAGCGCGGTCACCACAGCCATTTGCACGGCCGCCATTCCCGAGCCGCAGGCCAGCGCGCCGTGGCCGTTTTCCAGCGACGTAACCAATTCTTCAAGCGCCGCCGCGGAAGGATTGTCATAGCGGGCGTAGCAATAGCCCTCTTCTTCCTGGGCGAAAATGCGGTCGAGCTGCTCCATGGACTCGTAGAAGTAGCTCGAAGCGGTATGAATGGGTGTTGTGACCGGGATATACGGGCCGGGCTTTTTGCGGTCGCCCGCATGCACGGCTTTGGTGTTTATCTTCAACTCGACTTCCTTTTCCAGCGAACGCCGGACTTCGTATCTTCCAGTATGACTCCCTGTTGGAGCAGTTGGTCGCGGATCTGGTCGGACCGGGCGAAATCCCGCGCCTTCTTGGCGGCTGTGCGCTCGGCGATAAGCTGCTCCACTTCGGCGTCCGGCAAAGCGCCAGACGCGGCGGAGGGCTTCAGCACGTCGAAGACAGCGTCGAACCGCGCCAGAAATTCCAGCGCGGCGGCAACGTTTCCCGAGCGGAATTCGCCGGCATCCATCGCGGTGTTGGCATCGCGCGCGTATTCGAAAACCGCCGCCAGCGCTTCGGCCGCGTTCAAATCGTCATCCAGGCTGGCGGTGAAGGCTTCGGATGCCGCGGCAGTCCGCGTGGCCAACTGCTCGCTGCGGCCTTGAGCGAACTGGTCGGTTTCGAGGCGAAGCTTGAAATTGCGCAGGCGCTCGATGGCAATCGTAGCGGACTTCAAGCCGTCAAACGTAAAGTTCAGCGGTTTCCGGTACGGCACCGATGCCAGCAGGTAACGAATCGCTTCCGGAGCGTAGCCGCGGGCCAGGACATCGCGCAGCGTGTAATAGTTGCCGAGCGATTTGGACATCTTCTGGCCTTCCACCATGAGGAACTCGGCGTGAAGCCAGTAGCGGGCAAACGGTTTGCCGGTCAGCGACTCCGATTGCGCGATTTCGTTTTCGTGATGCGGGAACACCAGGTCTACGCCGCCGGCGTGAATATCGAGCGTATCGCCCAGATACTTGATCGCCATGACGGAACATTCGATATGCCAGCCCGGCCGGCCCGGCCCAATGTCGGCAGGCCAGAATGGTTCGCCATCCTTGGGCGCCTTCCATAACGCAAAATCACGGGCATCGGCCTTTTCATACGTGTCCACATCCACGCGGGCTCCGGCTTTGATGCCGCTGAAATCGTTGTGCGAGAGTTTTCCGTATTCGGGGAAGGTCGAAATCCTGAAATAGATCGAGCCATCGCTTTGATAAGTGTGATTGCCGGCGCTCAGCCGTTCAATGGCGGAGACCATATCAGGAATGTGCTCGGTGGCGCGCACGACGTGCTCGGGACGTTCCAGGCGCAGCGCCCGGCAGTCCTCGAAATAGGCCTCGATGTAAGCGGCGGTATATTCATCGAGGTTCTTTTGCTGGGCTACGGCGTTGCGGATGATTTTATCATCCACATCCGTGATATTCATCACGTGATCAAGTGAAAATCCTTTGGCCCGCAGCCACTTCCTCAGAATGTCCACGAAGGTAAATGTGCGGAAGTTACCGATGTGGGCGTAGTCGTAGACCGTAGGCCCGCAGGTATACATGCGGACGGTGTTGTCGCGCGCGGGAGAGAAGTCCTCGACCTGCTGGGACAACGTGTTGTAGAAGCGGAGCGCCATAATGATGGGGATTTTTCATCGTACCAAAGGCGCGCCAAGGTATGCCGAAATGCAAACGAGGAGGGCCAATGGCTGGCCTTCCGGAGCATGAATTCGGTTTTTGTTCAGGCCGTCATCGCCTGCACGGAAGGCACTTCCACCCAGCCGTGCTCGCGGCTGCTCTTCATTTCGGCTTCGAGAATGGTGAGCTGGCGCAAGCCATCCTCAAACTGCGGATACTCGGGCTTCGCGCTGCGGTCTTCGATCGAGTGATAGAAGCGCCGGAACACCTGCTTGAACGTGTCGTCGTAACCTTCGCTGTGTCCGCCCGGGAGGTCGGCATAAGCGCGCGCGCCGTCTTTCAGCAGTGCCGGGTCTTTGATGATCACCTGGTTGTTGGTGTTGCGATTGCCGATCCACAACTCATCGGGCCGTTCCTGATCCCATGCCACACCCGCCTTCGAACCATAGATCTCGATGCTCAGCCGGTTCTTTCGTCCCGCCGACACCTGGCTGGCCGTGAACGACCCGCGCGCGCGGCCTTCCAGGCGCAGCATGACTGCGCCGAAATCTTCGGTATCGATGGGTACCTCGGTGTAATCGGCGGTGCTCACCGTCTTACCGGCGAAAGTTTCGATCGACCCCTTGGGCCGTTTGCGCGTCTTGTGGAACGTCTGCAAATCCGCGCAGAGCGATGTGATTCGCAGCCCGCTCAAGTGCTCCGCCATATCGCACCAGTGTGAACCGACGTCGGCCATGCAGCGCGAGGGGCCGTTCTCTTTGGAATCGAGACGCCAGTTCCAATCCGTTTCGTAGAGCAGCCAGTCCTGTGAATACGTGCCCTGCACCACCAGAATCTCGCCCAATTCTCCGGCTTCTCTCATGCGGCGCATCTGCTGCACCATCGGGTAGTAGCGCAGATTGTGAAACGTGCAGTTGCGAAGATTCGCGCGCCGCGCCAGCGCGACCATCTTCTGAGCCTCTTCTACGGAAACAGCCAGCGGCTTCTCGCAGAGCACGTGCTTGCCGGCTTCGAGCGCATCCTTCGCCATCGGAAAGTGCAGCGCATTCGGAGTGCAGATGTGGACGGCATCGATCTTGGGATCATCCAGAATGTGGCGGTAATCGGCGGTAGCGTTTTCAATATTCAATTCGGCTCCCAGCCGCTCCGCCTTCTCCCGACTACTCACGGCAAGCGCGCTCACCTCCACATTTCCCAGCCGCCTTATGCCTTCCACATGAACACGGCCGACAAAACCGGCGCCGAATACCGCGGTTCGCAATCGAAGCATAGCTTCTTTCTCCTCGATGAAATGTCTACTCTATCCGAAAAACTGTTAGATTGGTATCTCGCGCCATGGTAGTGAGGATCCGGTTCGGGAACGGCCCGAAGGTGGGAAAGAAGCGGAGAAAAAACCAGCGCATGGCGCTGGCCACTGCGGCTCTGCTCACGCCCGCCGCGGTGATGGCTTCAGTTCTCGGAGTATGGCGTATTGCCGCGGATTTCAACTGGGCCAAGAGCTTCGCGATTCCCTCCGGATTGTTTTCGCACTGGCAGGTGTGGCTGGGCGGTGCGGCCGTGCTGCAGTTCTGCTCCTACATGCTGAATCGATACGGCAGGGGCGGCGACGCGGCCGCATCCTGATCGCGCAAATCGATTTGATATTCTAGCTCTAGAGACCCGCCATGCCATACCGCCGGTATACCTTCAGGAGATCCGCCTTCTTTGGCTATTTCCCGACCGGTGTCAAGTGGCTCCTCATCAGCAACACGGTCATTTTCATCCTCACGAGTCTGGCCGGTCCGGAGGCACAGAGCCACATTTTGTTGCTGGCGCTGGCGCCGGTGGCGGTGGTCAAACATTTCGCCTGGTGGCAGCTTGTCACCTACATGTTCCTGCACGGCGGCGTCTGGCACCTGATCTTCAACATGCTGACGCTGTGGATGTTTGGCGTCTCGCTCGAACAGGATTGGGGCACGCGCCGCTTCCTGAAGTATTACTTCTACTGCGGGATCGCCGCCGGCTTGTGCGACGTGCTAATCAATGCCGCAATCGGCAACTGGGGCACGCGCACCATTGGCTCTTCGGGCGCGATCTTCGGCCTCTTGCTGGCGTTCGGCGTTCTCTACCCGAACCAGACCGTGCTGATGGATTTCCTGTTCCCCATCAAAGCCAAGTACATGGTCATGATTTATGCGGCGGTGGAACTGTGGCTTTCCTTCGGGGTGAATACCGGAGTCAGCAGTCTGGCGCATCTGGGCGGCATGGCATTCGGCTACGCGTACTTAAAAGCACGTTGGTCGTGGTTCAGCCTGGGAGACGCGCGGGCGGCTTACAACCAATGGCGGCTGGCGCGCGCCAAAAAGAAGTTTCAGGTCTACCTGCGGAAGCAGGGTCGAGATCGCGGTCCCTGGATGAATTAATCAGCGGCGCTTCCATCGAAGTCCCACGCTGCATCCGGCTGGATGACCGGAAGATTTTACGGCGAAGCTTGCAACGGGGGCATGCTCATCCACGTCTTCTGTTATAGTTACGTCGAGAAGCACGCCTATGCGATTGTGGAAACCCGTGGTGCTATGCACTGCCGCACTTTTCGTGCTGACGGCCCTGTCGGTCGGCCAGGAAGGACCCAATCCTGATGTGGGCGACACGGTCGCCAAACCGCGGAAGAAAGGTACACCGAGCAATCCGGATGATTCTTCCAACCTGCCGCACATCCCTTCGAAGCTGAGCACGAAAGACAAGCCTGTGATGGGTTCGCTGCCCACATTCCAGAGCGACGTTGATATTGTCACCGTGGATGCAGCCGTACTGGACAATAAGGGCCACTTCATTCCCGGCATCCCCGCCGGCAATTTCCGAATCCTGGAAGACAATGTTCCGCAGCAGATTCGCAATGTGAACCTGGGCCAAGCGCCTATCACGGTTGCGATGGTGATCGAATTCAGCAACCTGTTCCAGCAGTATTGGGGCCCGGCCTGGTATCAGACTCTGCAACTTTCCTGGGGCTTTCTCTCGAGCCTGCGGCCGGAGGACTACGTGGCCGTGGTGGCCTATGACATGAAGCCGGAAATTCTGACCGACTTCACTACCGACAAGAGCAAAGCGCAGGAAGCCATGCAGCGGCTGCAGATTCCCGGTTTCTCCGAAGCCAATCTATTCGATGCCATCACCGATACGGCGGACCGCATGTCGGGTATCGAAGGGCGCAAGGCTATCGTGCTGATCTCTTCGGGAATCGACACCTTCAGCAAGATCACTTTCGACCAGTGCCGCAAGTCCCTGCAGCAATCGGGTGTGCCGATCTATGCGATCGGCCTGATGCAGACGCTGCGGGAACTGGCGGATGCGTATGGCGGAATGGGACCTATCCAGCGCATGGATTTCCTGCAGGCGGATAACGAGATGCGGACGTTCGCCAAGGAGACTGGCGGCCAAGCCTTTTTCCCGCGCTTCGAAGGCGAGTTCCCATCGATCTTCGAAGCCATTCACCAGGCGCTGCGCAATCAGTACGTGATCACCTACACTTCCAGCAACACCAAGCATGACGGCACATTCCGGAAGATCAAGGTGGAACTGGTGAACCCAGCGACTAATGAGCCGCTGAAGGTGACTGACCAAAAAGGCAAGCCGATTAAGTATCAGATCGTCGCCAAGGCCGGCTACAAGGCTCCGCGCGCCGTCGAGTAAACAAGACACCGCACTTCCGGTCAGGATCAGCCACGATTGCACCACTTTTGTGCATGAAAGCGGCGTATGACGCGATGCTCTTATGGCATTCGCTGCTGGTTGTCAAGGACTGAATCTGGCGCTTTTCCAAAGCGATGCGAATCGGTTGACAGTTTCGCGACAGCTCTGTTACGCTCGCTCGGTTTCCGCATGAAAACCTTGCCTGTTACGCCGCCCAAAATATTACTCGTAGACGATAATCACGACGGGCTGATTGTTCGGAAGGCCCTACTGGAGGAATTGGGGTATCGGGTCACAACCGCACAAAGCGGAGAAGAAGGGCTTAAGACCTTTGAATCTGAAAAATTCGACGTCGTGGTGACCGATTTCCGCATGACCCCCGGCATGAACGGCGCCGAGCTGATTGAAAAAGTCCGCCAGTATGATCCGAACGCGCGGATCATTCTGCTCTCGGGATTTGTGGAACCGCTGGGTTTAACCGAGCGGAATACGGGCGCCGATGCCGTGATTGCAAAAAGTTCCAACGAGCCGGCGCAACTGGCCCGCTGGGTGAAGCGCCTGGCGAATCACGGCAACATTCGGAAGCCGCCCTCCCGGCAAACCGGTTCCGCGAAATCCGAAGCTGCCAGCCGCTAGAATCTGTCACACTGGAATTGTGGCGCGTACTTATATCCGTTTTTTATCGGCAGCGCTGGCCGTAGGTCTGGCTGCTGCCGCCGCTGTTCACCGCCGCCCGGCCCCCACCCGCTCCGCACCGGCCGTGAAGGCATCGGCGACTGTCCGGCGGTGGATGCGCGGAATGTCCCTGCAGGACGAAGTTGCGCAGCTCATCTTCATTCCATTTCACAACGGCGCTTTGAATTCGCGCTCCCGGGAATACCGCAAGTTCGTACGTCTGATTCATGACACCAAAGTGGGCGGTTTGATCCTGGTGAACTGGTCGAACGGACGCCTGGTGGAGAAGGCCGAGCCGTATGCGCTGGCGGCGTTTCTGAACCGCATGCAGCGGCTGGCGAAGGTTCCGCTGCTGGTGAGCGGCGATTTTGAACGTGGGGCTTCGATGCGTGTTTCCGATACCACGCCCTTCCCGCACGCCATGGCCTTCGGCGCAGCGGGTGACCCGGAGTTGACGCGCTATGAGGGTGAAATCACAGCCAAAGAGGCGCGCGCGCTGGGCGTGCAGTGGGTCTTTTATCCCGTCGCCGATGTTAACAACAACCCCGATAACCCGATCATCAATATCCGTTCCTTCGGCGAAGATCCGGCTGAAGTGTCGATGCACGTCAAGGCGTTTATCGAAGGCGCTCACTCCGATAAGCGGAATTACGTTCTCACCACCGCTAAGCATTTCCCCGGGCATGGCGATACAGCCGTCGATTCGCACATCAATCTGCCGACCGTGACCGCGGATCGCGACCGGCTGGAGCAGGTGGAACTGGTGCCCTTCCGCGCTGCGATTTCGGCTGGTGTGGATGCGGTGATGACCGCCCATGTGGCTGTCCCGGCGCTCGCCCCGGCCGGTGTGCCGGCGACCCTTTCCCCGGCGATTCTCACCGGCTTGCTGCGTGATCAGCTCGGCTTTAAGGGCCTGGTGATCACCGATGCACTGGAGATGGCAGGGATCACGAAAAGCTACAGCGCGGGCGACGCCGCTGTAAAAGCCCTGGAGGCTGGGGCTGACGCGCTGCTAATGACGCCCGATCCAGACGCCGCGATTCGTGCCGTGGTGGCCGCCGTGCATAGCGGCCGTCTGAGCCGCAGGCGCATTCAGGAAAGCGTGGCCAAGATCCTCTCGGCCAAGGAGCGTGTGGGCCTGGACCGCCGGCGCTACGTCGACCTGGAAGCGATTGGTGATGTGGTGGCCGCGCCCGAATCCGAGGAGAAAGCACAGGAAATTGCCGATAAAGCCGTCACACTGGTTCGTAACACCGGCAATCTGATTCCACTCGCGCAACCCGACCGGACCTGCTTCGTGATCCTGGCCGAAAATCGATACTCGGTCGAGGGCCAACAGTTCCTGCGCGAACTTCACGACCGTTTGCCCGCGGCTGCGAGCGTCACGCTCGATACTTCGATGCCACGCGATGTGGTCGATGATGCCATCGGCAAGCTGCCCGCGTGCGACAACTATGCCGTCGCGGCATTCGCGACCGTCGCTGCTTACCGTGGTTCGATTGGCCTGGGAGGGGAATTGCCGCACGCCATGGAGACGCTCGCGGCCAAGGGCAAGCCCATCGCGCTGATTGCTCTTGGCAACCCGTACCTGCTGCGTAACTTTCCGGATGTAGCGGCCTATCTGGCTACCTTCAGCAACGTACCGCCCTCGGAAACCGCCGCGGTGCGCGCCTTGTTCGGTGAGATTATGATCAACGGCCATTTGCCCGTCACGATACCGGGCTTAGCCAAGTATGGAGAAGGCATCACCGTGCAGGCGATTCATCCCATTCGCATTAGTAGTACTGAGCCGTAAGCATAGGCCGAATTACAGGCCGAAAATCAAATCCCGCGATATACTAATCTGTCTCATGCGGCTCATGCTTCCCCCTCCAGGCATTGAAGTTGTTCTACTAGCTTTAGTTCTCGGAGCGGCTGTTTACGATGTGCGGTATCGGCGTATACCCAACTGGTTAACCGTGAGTGGCGCGGCCGTGGGTGTCGCGCTGAATACCTTCCTGGGTTTTGGATGGTCCGGTCTGCGCTTCTCCCTTGTCGGGCTGCTGGTGGCTTTCGGGGTTTATCTTGTCCTGTACGTGTTGCATGCCATGGGGGCGGGCGATGTGAAGCTGATGGCGGCGGTCGGGTCCATGGTGGGCTGGGCGAACTGGGTCGGAATCTTCATTATTACAGCGCTGTTGGGGGGTGTCATGGCGCTGATTCTGGTGGTCGCTAAGCACCGGCTGCAGAAGACGATATTCAATGTAGGTTTCATTCTCGCGGAGATGAAGCAGGGAAGGCCTGCCTATCTCAGCCGGGAAGAGCTGGACGTCAAAAGTCCCAAATCGGTCGGGTTGCCGCACGGAGCCGTCATCGCGATCGGTAGCCTCTTCTTCCTCGCATTCGGTGTACTCGCCTCGCGCTAACCTGAAAGGATGCGAGCAGCTTATTACGAAGGGAACCAAACCATTCGTGTGGGCCCGTGTGTCCCGGAATCCCCCGCGGCCGGCCAGGTACAAATCCGCGTGGAGTACTGCGGCATCTGCGGCACGGATCTCCACCTGTTCCACGGCGCGATGGCGCATCGCTTGCGCTTTCCCCATGTGATGGGCCATGAGATGTCGGGAGTGATCGCGGCGGTTGGTGAGGGCGTGAGCGGCTTCCGTGCGGGCGACCGCGTCACGATGCGGCCGCTCGATCCTTGCGGCGAATGTCCCGCATGCCGGGCGGGCCACAGCCACATCTGCCAGAACCTGAAGTTCATCGGCATCGATAAGCCGGGCGCTCTGCAAGGCCTCTGGACTGTGCCGGCGCACACGCTGCATCGCCTTCCGGATTCGCTCTCGCTGCGTGAGGCCGCGCTGGTCGAACCGATCGCCGTGGCTTGTCATGACGTGCGCATCGGTGAAGTCCAGGCGGGCGATTTCGTCGTCGTGATCGGCGGCGGTCCCATCGGCGCATTGATTGCGCTGGTGGCACAGACACACGGCGCGCGCGTGTTGCTCGCTGAGATCAATCCATTCCGCCTGGCGCTGGCCCGCGGCCTCGGGATCGAAACAGTGAATCCGAAGGAAGCGGACGTGGTGGAGTTGGTGAATCAGCAGACTGGCGGCGCAGGCGCGGATGTGGTGTTTGAGGTCTCGGGCTCCGCCGCTGGAGCTGAAATGATGACGAAGCTTCCGCGCGCTCGCGGCCGGATCGTGGTGGTGGCGATTTTCGCCGAGCCGCCCAAAGTCGATCTGTTCCGCTTCTTTTGGCGGGAATTGAAACTGGCCGGCGCGCGCGTGTATGAGCCTGAGGATTTCGAAGCTGCCATTGCGCTCGCCGCGGGCGGCAAGCTGCCGCTCGAAAAACTCATCACCACCGTTGTGCCGCTCGACCGTCTGGAAGACGGCATGCGTCAGATGGAGCGCGGCGGTGATGTCATGAAAGTTCTTGTAGCTTGTGCGGAGTAAAAATTGAACATCCTCGAACGGTTTCAACTGAATGGCAAGACTGCGCTCGTCACCGGCGCGCGGCGCGGAATTGGTCTGGCGATGGCGATTGGCTTAGCCGAAGCCGGCGCCGATATCGTTGGCACGAGCGCTACTTTGGAGCGTCAGGGCAGCACACTGGAAAAGGAAATTCTCAGCCGCGGGCGCAAGTTTTATGGGTACGCGTGCAATCTGGGTGACCGGAAGGCGGTCTACGCATTCATCGAGAAGGTGAAGCGCGAATGCCCGCCCATCGACATCCTCATCAACAATGGGGGCAACATCGTACGCAAACCCGCCGCCGAACATCCCGACGAATACTGGGATGAGATGCTCGAAGTGGATCTGACCGCCCAGTTCCTGCTGGCTCGTGAATTTGGCCGCGACATGCTTCAGCGCGGCTCCGGCAAAATCGTGTTCACAGCATCGCTGTTGAGTTTTCAGGGCGGCATCACCGTGCCGGGCTATGCAGCGGCCAAGGGCGGTGTGGCGCAGCTCACCAAGGCTTTGGCGAACGAGTGGGCGGGGCGAAACGTGCAGGTGAATGCCATCGCACCGGGCTACATCGCGACCGACAACACTACCGCGCTGCGTAACGATCCGGTTCGCAATCCCGCGATCCTGGCGCGTATTCCGGCCGGCCGCTGGGGCAATGCCGACGACCTCGCCGGCGCGGTGGTCTACCTGTCTTCAGCGGCGGCCGACTATGTGAGCGGCGCCGTGTTGACGGTGGACGGCGGCTGGATGGGGCGGTAAGGCTGCGGTTCAGGGAATCTGCACGCTGGAGACGGTTCCATCGGTCAGACGAACGCTGCCGAGGTTCGTATCGCCGGCGTAATACTGAAAGATTTCGACCATGTGGCCGTCATCATTCATGGTCACGCTTCCGGCCGGCTTGCCGAGCTTGAGAAGATCGTCGCGAGTCATTCCGGCTTTGACCTCCTTCAACCCGTCCACCGTCATCACCGGTTCGGGCGGCGCGGCGGCCGGCAGAGCGGCAGCGGCAACCGGCTTCGCCGCCGGCACGGTTTTCGATGAGGATGTGTGAACCGCCGCATGAGTCCGCGCCGCGTGCGCCGTAGAAACGGAGGTACGCGCCGGCGCGGTTCCGCCCATCTGGCTCTGGATCTCCCGCTGCATTTCGTGATGCTGTTCCAGATAATTTGCGACGTCGCGGTCATGAGGAGCCAGGCTCACCGCGCGTTGCAGCGCGGCTTCCGCCAACGGAGCCGTGTCAAAGGCCAACTTTCGCGAGTAGTACAGAATCGTGCCTTGGAACGAGAGCATGTAGCCTGCCTTGGCAAGCACGTAGGGATTGCGTCCGGTCTGGAGCGCTTCGCGCGCTTCCTGGGCGGTAGCCGACTGCGCCTCTACCGGATCTGCCGCCAGCGGATAGCCGTTCTTGTTCACCATGGTCACGCCCATAATTGCGAGGGCATACTCATCGCCCAACCGGGCGCCAATTTCTTTGCTGGAGGGTTCGAGCGCGAGCGCTCTTTCGAGTAGGCTAATGGTGAATGGCTTGTCGGAGAGCTTGAAAAAGTATGCGGCGTTGACAAGCGCCGCCGCTCCGATGATCTTCTTCGCCGCTTGCGCGCGCCATGCCGCGGAAGCCAGCTTGAATCCTTCCGGATCGGCGAGACGGTGGCCGGAGGCGTCGATGGTCGCTGCCGGCGTACCGGCCAGAGGGTCAGCGGGAGCGTTTTCGATCAGCCACAGGATCAGGCGGCGGCGCGCCGGTACTGCTTCGGCCGGGTCGATGCTCGAATCGAGGAAATAGTAGTCAAGCAATGCGCCACGCGCCGCCCGGTCGTGCGGATTGCTCTGAAGGTCCGCCTCCAGCTTGCGGGCCTGCGCGGCCGAGGTCTGAACATGTTGTGCTTCGGCCCTCGGTTGACCGGCGAGCAGAACCAGGGCGATAGATAGGGACAGTCGCAGCAGATCGAGTCGCATTTTCATCTTTTCCCGCAGTGATCGCAACGTAGCAGAACTCACCTCATCCTCACCGCACACTGGTGATCGAGACAAGTCAGCCAGTGATACTCCGGATTCTGTTCACAAAGGGCAATTGCCGAAAGATAGTATCGGCCGAAAGTCCGAATCGCTTTAAGAACGGCCCGCCTGATTTGGCGGGCGCCCCGTCACTGCCTTGCCTCGCTGTAAGTTTTACAAGACAATTGCATGGTATGAGATACAAGCGGCGCCCGTCATTCTTGTTGGGGTTCGCCGTCCGCCCGCTTTGTATCGTGGCGGCGATTGGTGCGAGCTTGCTCTGCGCCCAGACGCCTGACCCGCAGCCGGCTCCGGCCACCCTCACCATCACAGGGGATCTGCCTTCGTCCCTGGTGTTGAAGGCCGAGGACCTGTCAAAAATGCCGAGGGAAACCGTCAGTGTGCAGGATCAGGATGGAACCAAGGTGGATTACGAAGGCGTCCTGCTGCTGGAAGTTCTCAAGCGCGCGGGCGCCCCGCTGGGCAATCAGTTGAGGGGTAAGGCCCTGGCCAGCTACGTGCTCGCGAAGGCCCGCGATGGCTATCAGGTAGTGTTCACGCTTGCGGAAATCGATCCGGCCTTCGGCAACGAGCAGATTCTGATCGCCGACCGTCGCAATGGCAAGCCGCTATTCGGATACCAGGGTCCGTTCCGGCTGGTCTGCCCTGGAGACAAGGCGGGGGCGCGCTCCGTGCGAATGCTGGAGACGCTCGAAATCGTCCGGCTTCAAAAATGACGTCCGCGGTTCAGATGCGCCGCGGTGTGCTGCTGGCGCTTGGCATGCTCGCCCCCGTGCTCCTGACATGGTGGTCCGCGCCGGCCGCGGCCGGCGGTGCGAGCGCGCCCTATCAATGGCGTTTGCCCCAGGGTTTCCCGAAGCCGCCCGTGCCGGCCGGCAATCCAATGACGGAAGCCAAGGTTGAACTCGGCCGATATCTGTTTTACGACACGCGAATGTCGGTGAATGGCAAGGCCTCTTGCGCTACGTGCCACCGGCAGTCGCTGGCGTTCACCGACGGCAGGCCCACGGGCATCGGAGCCACCGGCGAAAAGCACTCGCGCAGCGCCATGAGTCTGGTGAATGTGGCATATGCCGGCGTCCTCACGTGGAGCAATCCGCAGATGAAGACTCTGGAGGATCAGGCGCTGGTGCCGATGTTCGGCCGGCACCCGGTCGAGTTGGGCTTGAGCAAGGACGGTGACTTCCTTACGAGGCTGCGTGCCGAGCCGAAGTATCGCGAACTCTTCGAACAAGCCTTTCCAGGCGAGATGGATCCGTTCACGGTCACGAATGTGACGCACGCGATCGCTTGTTTCGAGCGAAGCATCATCTCGGCCCGTTCGCCATACGACCGCTACCATTTCGGCGGCGACGATCACGCCGTCTCCGAATCCGCCAAGCGTGGTGAGATTCTATTCTTCAGCCAGCCGCTTTCCTGCTTCCGCTGCCATGGAGGATTCAATTTCAGCGATGCAACTGTTTCCGAGCGCAACCCCTCCCGCCAGATCGAGTTTCACAACACCGGGCTCTACAATCTTGCGGGAATTCTGTCGTATCCCGCTCCGAACACCGGCATCTACGAGTACACACAAAAACCCTCCGATGTCGGCAAGTTCAAGACACCGACCCTGCGCAACATCGCGCTCACCGCTCCCTACATGCACGACGGCAGTGTTTCCTCGCTCACAGACGTGCTCGATCACTATGCCGCCGGCGGGCGAACTATCCACGGCGGTCCGGACGCTGGCGTGGGACACGACAATCCGAACAAAGATGCGCTCATCGGAGGGTTTTCTCTTTCCGACCGAGACCGGATTGACCTGATCGCATTTCTGAAGAATCTCACCGATCAGGAGGTGATCCATGACCAGCGGTTCGCTGACCCCTGGACAGAAAAATAGGCAGTGTGCCGGGTACGTAGAAATGTGCCAGGCTCCGGAAAGCTATCATAAGAACATCTTGCAGGCATCCGCCTGAGGACATTTTGCAGGCATCCGCCTGATGTGAGGAACACGCTATGGCACTTTCTGCGCGCAATCAACTGAGCGGCCAGATTGAAGAGATCAAAGTGAACGACCTCATGGCGCATGTGGTTGTTCGTGTCGGGGATAACCTGATCGAGAGTGTGATCACCCGGACCAGCGCCGACGAAATGAAGCTGAAGGTGGGTGACTCCGTCAAGGCCATCATCAAATCGACCGAAGTGATGATCCAGAAGGGGTGACCGCTGCGTAGTGGCCGGCCTCGTCCGGCCCGTCGCGGAGCGGAAGTGCTTACCGCTCCGCGCTATTGGTTTTCTTGAAGAATTCCAGAATCACGCGCAGATCGCGTTCGCTGTATGCGTCAATTGCGTGCATCAGCAGCGCGCCCTTCGACCGGTAATACGTGTCCAGTTTCCGTAGCTGCGAGGGAACCGGAACCACAATCGTGCTGCGGCGGTCCGCCGGATTCGGCTGTCGCTTGATGTAGCCCGCGCGTTCCAGGCGGTCCAAAACCACCGTGACGCCGCCCGTGGTCAACCCCGACCATCGCGCCAGGTCGCCCGGTGTGACGGCCTCCTGAAGTTGCAACACATGCAGGCACTGTAAGTCCGTGCCATTCAGGCCCACCGCGGCGGCCACCTTCTCGTTGTACAAAATCACACCGGCAATGAATTTGCGCACTTCCAAAGCCAGGGATTGCGCGAGATCGGAATGCTTTTCGCTTGACACGCTTCCGAGTATAGCATAAAGTATAAGAATCTTATAAAATAATGTACTTAGAAAAATGACTACGGCGACGATCAAAGCATATAAGGGAGTGGGTATGGAAGGCCTCATTGAAGCTGCGCACGTGTGATAACAGCCGAATTCCCGGTCTTTGCTTTCCGCGACCAATTGATCGCGGCCTCATTGAAGCCGCTCCTCGCGCGCAACGAGCACTTAGTACTACTGTGTCATAAAAGAACAATTTTGTGTAGAATTGTTCTGTGGGCAAAGAAACCGCGCTAGGCCCACAAGAACTGCGCTTTGCGGCATATATCGAGGGCCTGGCAAAAGCCGCAGGGCATGCCGACCGAGTGATTCCGCTGAAAAACTACTGCACCGCTTTGCTGTTGCCGGGTGAACGCAAGAGCGTGGAGCCGATGGC
>DASZPB010000071.1:0-34049 GCA_035550475.1 Bryobacteraceae bacterium
TAAAAACCGGCACAAGCGGCGGCCAGCCAATCTTCGAGAATTAACCCGCAAAATTCAAGCAACGTCGTGAGGCGCCAGCGTGCCAAGCCAGCTCTTCCGAAAATTGATTATTTCACAGGCCCTTGCGCGCGCGGCTCGGAACCGCGCGGCGGTAAGCCGGCTAGTTCCCATAAAGCCGCGCCACCTCGATTCCGAGGCACGACCGCGAGGGAGTGCGCAATCGTTGCATCACAGCTCGTGGGCATCCAACATTTGCTTCCGTGCTGTGTCCGTCCTTTCCGATCCGGTCTCTCAATGACCCGTTCGGTATCCTGAAGGTTTCATGCCTGAGGGATCGTATCTCTATTGCGATGTCAGCTTACCCGTGCCGCTTGATCAGGCGTTTACTTATGCGCTGCCGGAGACCTTGCGGCATCGCGTGCAGGCGGGGGCTCGCATCCTGGTGCCGTTCGGGCCTCGAAAGCTGACGGGCGTGATTCTGCGC
The DNA here is from genome assembly GCA_035550475.1 of Bryobacteraceae bacterium. Taxonomy (GTDB): domain Bacteria; phylum Acidobacteriota; class Terriglobia; order Bryobacterales; family Bryobacteraceae; genus DASZPB01. The sequence continues at coordinate 485 of DASZPB010000071.1, forward strand.
TGCCATGATGAGCGGCCGGCAATGGCGGCGCGCGATGCACTGCGGCTGATTGATTCCGAAGCGGTGCTGGATGCGGAATTGCTGGCGCTCGGGAAGTGGATCGCCGGGTACTATTGCGCGCCGCTGGGCGAAGTGCTGCGCGGGATGCTGCCCCTGGCGGCCGAGATCCGGCGGGGGAAGATCTGGTCGCTTACCGATGCCGGGCGCGATGCGGCGCGGCAACTCCTACTTGATGCCGCGCCCGATGAGCCGTTGACGCAGGTGCTGAGAATGCTCGAGAAACGGCCGCTCGTCTCCGCTTACCTGGCGCGAGCGGTTCCGCTGGCCGACAAGGCGCTGCGGTCACTCGAACGCAAAGGCTTCATTGTGGCGGAAGCGGTGCAGACGGAGCGCGACCCGCTGCGCGCACCCTCCGAGCGCCTGCGCATTGAGCGCTCCGGCGTGGAAAGCAACGGAACGCTAAACAAGTCCGAGAGAGAATTGAAGGCGTTTCTGGAGTTGCACCCGGGCTCGCATAATTTGAAGGAATTGGAAAGGGCAGTGAAGAATGCGAGCGCCGCTGCTCGCTCGTTGGCGCGGAAAGGACTGGCGTCGCTCAAAACGGAGCCGGCGGTGATGGCGCTCGGCGCGGTGCGTGCGCGTCATGCGCTGAATCCGGCACAGGAAGCGGCATTCGCCCAGATTCGCGAGGCCATACAGGCGAAGGAATTCCGCACATTCCTGTTGCACGGCATCACGGGTTCGGGGAAGACCGAGGTTTATTTGAATGCGATCGAGGCCGCGCTGGCCGAGGGCCGCAGCGCGTTGCTGCTGGTTCCGGAGATTGCGTTGACGCCGGCGGTGGCGGGACAGTTCTTTGCGCGCTTTGGCGATCGGGTAGCAATTCTGCACAGCGCCTTCACTGATGTGGAGCGTTCCGAGCAATGGCGGCGCATTCGTTCCGGCGCGGCTTCGGTAGTGGTGGGCACGCGCTCCGGCGTATTTGCACCGGTGCGGCGGCTGGGACTGATCGTGGTGGACGAAGAGCACGACGGCAGCTACAAACAGGAAGAGACGCCGCGGTACCACGGGCGCGATGTGGCGATTGTGCGGGCACAGGCGGCGGGCGCGTGCGTGATCCTCGGCTCAGCCACGCCCAGTCTGGAGAGCCGCTATAACGCCGAGCGCGGCAAATACACGCTGCTCGAATTGCCGGAGCGCGTGGAGCAGCGCGCGCTGCCCACGGTAGAGTTGATCGACATGCGGCAGGAGTTTCTGGAGACGCGCAAGCAAGCTACGTTTTCCCGGAAGCTGATGGAGGCTCTGGCCGCGCGGCTCGAAAATCGCGAACAGGCCATTGTGCTGCTGAACCGGCGCGGCTTTTCGAGCTTTGTGGCGTGCCGCTCCTGCGGCGAACGCGTGCAATGCATCAACTGCGCGCTGACGCTGACATACCACAAGCGCGACCGTCGGCTGCTCTGCCATTATTGTGGTTATGCCGAAAAAGTGCCGCGGGTTTGCCCCAAGTGCGAGAGCGAGCACATTTACTTTCTCGGCCTGGGGTCCGAACGGGTGGAAGAGGAACTGCACCAGGCATTCCCGGCCGCGCGCATCGCGCGCCTCGATCGCGATACGGTGAATGGCAAGCGGCAGTACGAGACAATTCTGCACGACTTTCGCGAAGGCAACTATGACGTGCTGGTGGGCACACAGATGATCGCCAAGGGCCACGACATCCACAACGTGACTTTGGTGGGAGTCGTATCGGCCGATGTGGGGCTGGGGATGCCGGATTTTCGCGCGGCCGAGCGGACATTCCAGCTATTGACTCAAGTGGCAGGCAGGGCCGGACGCGGCAACACGCCAGGTGAAGTGCTGGTGCAGACGATTAATCCGGACCACTACGCGATCCGCTTCGCCTCGGCTCACGACTATGCAGGCTTTTATGAAAAGGAGTTGAGCTTCCGGCGCATGATGCACTACCCGCCTTTCAGCGCGATGGCAAACGTACTGGTGCACCACGAAAAGAAAGAAGCGGCGTTGAGGATGAGCGCGGACCTGGGGCACCTGCTGATGCCGCCGCCGGAAAGGCTGCGCGTGATCGGTCCTGCCGAAGCGCCGGTGCCGCGGCTCAAGAATGAGTATCGTTACCAGTTTCTGATCAAGGCGGCCAGCCGAAAGTCGCTGAATGAACTGCTGCAGCGCGTGCGCAGCTTCGCTCTGGAGCACAAGTGGGGCGCCACGGCGTTGGTGGTGGACGTAGACCCCCTCACGCTGATGTGAGCCGGCGGCTGCTCAGGCAGCAAAGAACTCCCGAATCCGTTCGGTGGTACGCTCCGGGCTATCGCTTGGGTGGCTGTCAGCCAAACCCACCGTTACCTGAATGGTGGGACGCACGGCTTTGCCGTTCAATATGCAAACATAGGCGCCGGAGAGGTGCCGGCCGATCCATTTCGCGATCGCCATGGACTCGGTCTTGCCCGGCGTGAGCATGGCGACAAATTCTTCCTCGCTCCAGCGTCCGATGATAGTGACGGGCGGCAGACTGCCGCGCAGCCGCTTGATGAAGGCGGCTGCGAGTTCAGAAGCCACGCTTTGGTCAAATTGGGTTGCGGCCAGACGGAAGCCGCGCACTTTTAGAAGCAGAAGACAGGCACCGCCCTTGGCGGCAGATTTGATGCGTTCTTCGGTTTCGCCGCGATTGAGCAGGTCGGTGAGACGATCAACGGCCGCAGCCGCTTCCATCGAATCGATGCGCTTGTGCAGCATCCGTACTTCTTCCAGAAACTGCGAAATCGTAAACTGGTGCTGCTTGCGGATCTCTTCCAGACTATCCTCGATGGACTTAGCGGCGTCGAGCAGGACCGGGCCGACGCGGTTGCCTTCGGGCTGCGAGGCGACTTCCCGAATGCGCTTCAGCGTGGTCCGCAGCCGGCTTTCATGATCGCCGTCCGCCTGGGAGAGAGAATCCATGATCTCCTGCAGCGCATGAGCGGTATTGCCGAGTTCCTGCCGGAGCTCATTAATATACTGAGCGGACTTATCGCGATAGTCGCGCAGAAGTCCACGGAGGGTCGCGCGGCTCGAAGTAATCTCTTCTATGCCGGCATGAGTTAACTCGCGAGCCAATGCGTTCAGGTATTGGCGATGGGGAGCAGTGATTTGATCATCCAACTCGATCGCATAGTGGGCCGCATTCTGGATCGCATCCCGGTAGCACTCGAGTGCGAGAGTCTTGAACTGGTGCGCCTGTTCGAGTTCAGTCAGTGAGGTTCGTAAGGAGATCATACGGCGATACTCTTATGAAGTATCGGCGGGAGTCCGAAGGTCCTTTAGGCCGCTGCGTTAGTTATTTAGCGGACCACGCGGCCGTAACTTATAAGAAACAAGTGTGAACTACTATGGGGTAGGGAACAACGTAAGCGGGGTGTTATATGATAGCGAGTTCATACCACAGCCAGGCAGGTACGCGATTCCGGGAAGCCGATGGTGGAAATCGGTCAATGCGGAAACGCTGGTTTTACGGCGCGGATGAGCCCGCTGCGGAATCTGCCATCAATCCGGGAAGCAATTGAGTCGAAGTCGACCCCTTTGCCGGCGAGAAACTCTCGCGCGTCCGCCGCCCGGTAGACGCGGGTCGGTTCGATGGTGGCTTCGATAAAGCCGGACCGCTGCAACTTGTCAAGGTATTCCTCTTCTGACATCGCTCCGGCAACGCATCCGATCCACAATTCCACATTTCGACGGATTTCGGGCGGGACATCGCCGGTAGTGACAACGTCGGATATGGCCAGACGGCCGCCCGGCTTCAATACGCGGAACGCCTCTCGAAGGACGGCATCTTTGTCGGCGGAAAGATTGATGACGCAGTTGGAGATGATCAAGTCGACCGAATTATCGGGTAGCGGGATGTGCTCGATTTCGCCTTTGAGAAATTCCACATTGGAGAGTCCGGATTGAATCCGATTGCGATCGGCGAGGGCGAGCATCTCGTCGGTCATATCCAGGCCGTACGCCTTTCCTTGAGGGCCGACGCGGCGGGCAGCTAGCAATACATCGATTCCACCTCCCGAGCCCAGGTCCAGTACGACTTCGCCAGGACGAATGTTCGCCAGGGCCGTGGGATTGCCGCAACCGAGCGAGGCGCGAAAGACTTCCTCGGGAATCTGTGCCTGCTGATGGGCATCGTACAGATGGCCGGTGACCGGATCATAGGGTGCGGCCGAAGCCGCTTCGTTGCACCCACAGGCCCCGCACGAGGCCGCGTTGCCTTTGCCGGCTTCGACGGCCGCCTGGCCATATTTTTCTTTTACGGCTGCTTTGATGTCGACAGCTTCGTCCATGACCGAGACCTCCTAAGGACAAATCCTCATCTTGCCGGTCCTGGTATTCCGGCTCTTGGAGCAGCATTCGGCATAGAGGAACTGGAGTACGTCTTGCAGCGCCCTGACGTTGGCACGGTAGCGAAGAAATGTTCCTTCTCGCGACACAGTCACAAGATCATCGTTCTTGAGCTTTTCCAGATGGTGTGAAAGAGTGGAAGGAGTCAAGTGGAGGGCCTTTTGTACCTCCCTCACCACCAGACCTTGCGGGTGCGCGGCCAGCAGCAGGCGCACGATGCGCAGCCGCGGCTCGGCGCCGAGCGCGGCAAATCTGTCGGCGTAGAGAGCCGTTCGCTCCAGATCCTGGTTCGCTGTACTCGTTCCCATTTCGATACTTCGATTATTATAGAAATAGCTACAGAAGGTCAACCGCCCTCCTGTGGCCGCGTGTACGAGAGGTCAGCGGATTTCAGTTTTCCGATTTCTTGCGGATTTTGATGTCGAGGCGCTTGATTTTCTGATTGAGCGTAGAAAGCGGAACGTGCAGGCTCTCGGCGGCTTCGGTTTGGCTCCAGTTGCATTGTTCGAGCCGTTCCATGATGATGCGGCGTTCGTAGTCGTTCACGATCTCAAACAATGAGGCGTCCGCGGGGAGCGGGCCGCCGTCGCCGCGGCGCAGACGGATGCCGTTGGCTTGCAGCAGGGAATCCGGCAGAACTTCGATCGGAACTTCAGTTTCGGAAGCGAGCACTACGGCGCGTTCCACAACGTTTTCCAACTCGCGGACATTGCCCGGCCAGGTGTGCTCCATTAGCACCTGCATGGCCTCGGCGTTGAAATGCAGCGTGGAATGGCCGTTGGCGTCCAGAAACTTGTTATTGTCCCGGCAATAGTAAGTGAAGAAGTAGTCGGCCAGCAGAGGGATGTCTTCGCGGCGTTCGCGCAGCGCCGGCAGCGCCACGTTGATGACGTTGAGCCGGTAGTAGAGATCTTCGCGAAACTTGCCTTCCTTGACGAGTTGGAGCAAGTCGGAGTTGGTGGCCGCGAGAATCCGCACATCCACACGCACCAGATCGGTGGAACCGAGAGGAATGAACTCCTTATCCTCGATCACGCGGAGCAGTTTGATCTGCGTTTCAGGGCCGATGGTGCCGATCTCATCGAAGAAGATCGTTCCCTGGTCGGCGACTTCGAAGTAGCCCTTCTTGGATTGGATGGCGCTGGTGAAGGCTCCCTTGACATGGCCGAACAGCGTGGATTCCAGCAGTTCCGGGGGCAGCGAGCCGCTGTTGACGGGCACGAACATGCGGTCGGCGCGCGGGGAATTGGAATGGATGGCCTTGGCGACCAGTTCCTTGCCGGTGCCGGTCTCGCCGGTGATGAGAATAGTGGAGCGGCTGGGCGCGACCTGAGCTACCAGGTCGAGGATGCGCACCATGCGGTCGCTCTTGCCGATGATGTTGGGAAAACTGTAACGCTGTTTGAAGGCGCGCTTGAGGTGGGTGTTTTCGTATTCGAGCCGCCGCTTGGCGATCATGCGGTCGATCTCGATGATCAGTTTCTCGTTGTCCCAGGGTTTAGAGAAATAATCATTGGCTCCGTACTTGAGCGCGGTGACGGCGGCTTCGACCGAGCCATAGGCCGTGATCATGAAGATGGGAGTTTCGCGATCGCGCTCGCGGACTTCCTGCAGCACCTCCATACCGGAGCGGTCAGGCATCATGAGGTCGAGCAGCACAAGGTCGTAGCCAAACGACGCCATTTTGTGGAGGCCTTCGGTGGCATTTTGCGCCAGATCGACGGAGTAGCCCTCAAGGGTCAGCAGAGCTTCCAGGCTCTCGCGGATATCCGACTCATCGTCGATTACCAGGACCCGGCCTTTTAATTCAAATGTTTGGGATTGTGGAGCGGTCATTTGTCAAGCAGCATTCACTGGCTTCCGGGCCGAGACAGCCAGCGGAAGATCCAGACGGAAGCGGGCGCCGCCGCTTCGGCGGTTGGCTACCTCGATGGAGCCACCATGCTCTTGAATGATACCGTATGTGACCGAAAGCCCGAGGCCGGTGCCCTTGCGCGCAGCCTTGGTGGTGAAGAAGGGATCGTAAATTCGGTGCAGATGTTCCGGCGCGATGCCGTGTCCCGTATCTGACACTTCAACCTTGACTCCGGAGCCTTCCTGCCAAGTCCGGATCTCGAGCGTGCCGCCGCCTGACATGGCATCACGCGCATTGAGGAAGAGGTTGAGGAAGACCTGCTGCAGCTTGCCCGTGTTGCCGTGCACAGGGGGCAGGTCGGGCTCGAGCTCGCTCTTGATCTGGATGCCGGCCTTCTGAAGCTGGTGCTCCAGCAGGGAGAGCGTTTCCTGAATAATCCGGTTCAGGCTCACATCGCCATAAGACGTGGTGGATGTGCGCGAAAAGTTGAGCAGGGAATTGACGATCTCGCTGGCACGGAAAGTCTGCTTGGCGATCTTATCGAGAATCAGCGACTTCTGCGAGTCTTCACTCACCTGCTTGGCGAGCATTTGAGCATAGGTCGAGATTACGGCCAGAGGCGTGTTGACCTCATGCGCGACGCCGGCCGCCAGCAGACCGATGCTGCTGAGCTTATCGGCCTGCACCAAGCGCCGCTCCAGTTCGGCGCGGTCGGTAACGTCATCGAAGATGATGAGCCGGCCAATCTGCTGCTGGTCTTTGGAGACGAGCGGCGCAATGGCGATATTCAGCGTGGCTTCGCGGAAACGCGGAGGATGACTATGGCCATTCCCGATACCGTTTCCATTGCTGCCGGCAGTGGCGTTGGCGGCCAGCGATGGTTTCCACACGAATTTGTAGATGTGGTGGATGCCGGTTTCACCGCGCACGCGGCCGAACTCGCCCGCCAACTCGGACGGGAACAATTCCGCCAAGGTCCGGCCAACTGCACGATCGCGCGGGATGCCGCTCAACTGTTCGATCTGAGTGTTCCAGCTCTCCACGCGATCGTCGAGATCTGCGGCGAGAATGCCGACATTGATGGATTCGACAATATTTTCGCTGAATTCCTTGAGCCGCTCGTACTCTTCGACTTTGCGTTGGAGGGAGCGGTAGAGCGAAGCGTTCTCAATCGCGATTCCCACGTAACCGGAAAGGGTCACGAGCAGTTCCACGTCGACGCTCGAAAGATAGTCGCCATCCGCCGTGCGGCTGATTCCCATGTAGGCGATGGTGCGCCCACGGACCGTGCAGGGCAGGTAATACGTCAAGTCCAGATCGGCGATCGTCTTTCGTACCGAGGAGGGCCAGCCGCGCGAAATGGCGTCGAGCTGGTGGCGCGTGCGCTCGAAGAACAGGTAAGGCTCCGGGAGCTCCCAATTGAGGAAGCTCAGGTCCAGATCGTCAGTGGAAGCCAGGCGCGGGTTGGGGCCCATGGCGCGGCGCATGTGGAAACGCGGGCCGGAATCGGTCTCTTCGGCGAGGAAGAAGGCGAGGTGGCTGATGGAGAGCGTCTGCAGAAGACGGTCGCCGACCGACGCCAGCATGGCGTCGAGATCGGTTTCCGAACTCAACTCCCGAGCGAAAGCCACCAGGGTCCGGCGGTAGTCATAACGATCGCGATAAAAATGCCGGTCGAGCCGTTCCTGAATCCAGTTGCGAATCGGCTGGAAGAGGAAGGCGGCGATCAGCATGACCGTGATCAGCCCGGTATTCCCCACGTCTTTGAAGTTCTTCTGCACTATGCTGCCGAGCGAGAAGACGATACCGTAAAACGCGGCCAGCACGCAGAGGGTCGCCAGCGTGTAGGCGTAACCGCGACGGAACAGGATGTCGACGTCCATCAGCCGGTAGCGCACGATGGCGTAAGCCAAGGTGAGCGGAATCAGCGTCAGGGTCAGCACCGACATCTTGAGGTAAGCGTTCGGCAGCGCACCGAATGCGTAGGGCAGCACGTAAAGAGCGGCAAAGGGAAGAATGGCGCAGACGGTGCCGTTGCGCAGCCACTTGAGCTGCTGGCGCGCTACCGGATCTTCGGTCCTTCGGTATTCGAACGTCAACGCCACCGCGCCAATCAGGTAAGGCACCGTGACGAAGACCATCCAAATGCGGTCGAGCAGCCAGCGAAGCTCCACCAGGGGGGCCGCCGCGCGCAGCAATCCCGATGAGAATCCCACCCATGCCGCCAGCAGGAAGGCGGAGGGCACATAAAGCAGCGCGGCACGGACGGGCGATTGCAGCCACTTACGAGGCTCAGGGAACGTGAGGCAGAAATGGAGGAAGACGATTGGCGCGAGCAGACCGCCCACGACGTTGCCCCAATAGATCACCGTATCAAAACCGTTCAGAACACCGGTGTAGTGGAAACAAAGGAAGATGAATGACGATAAGCAGAGAATGTAAAAGTGCTGCGCTTTCTGCGCGCTTCCCCGGCGGAAATAAACAAAGAGGCCAATAATCAAGTAGGCGAACCCGGCCATGTACTCATACACCAGAGCGCGGTCGAAGGGGACCTCGCCGGTGTACAAAGTGGCACGAAATTCCACACCGTCGCGGCTGGCGATGTACTCGGCTTTCTGCCATGCGCCGATGTGGACCAGCACCTGCGTTACATCGATTGCTTTTTGGATGGGGAGCCCATTGATGCGCTTCAGCAGATCGCCGGTATGGATACCGGCTTTTGCGCCTTCACTTTTCGGTGGAACGTAGATCGCCGTGACGCCGGCCGAGTGGTCCGCCCAGACCACGCCGTCTTCGGGAAGGCGAAAACGGTACTGCTGTTCGAAGTTGATTACTGCGGATACACCTGCAGCTACTGTCAGGATCGTCAGTATCGCTGTGGACAACTGAAACTTGAGTTCCTGAAACATACCTAGCTGCCGTTACGGTCGGGCGAGACAATACCCCGCTGCCCCACAAGCACGTCTGGGGCCGCGTCATATGGATTTTTCTAATTCAAGACTAGCCTGTTTTTCTATGACTTAGCAAGCAGATCCGGCCACCCACTCCGGATTTTGGGAGAAAGACCTATGGCTATGTATAGGCCCTGTTGAGCGAGTGGACAACCACATTGTAGGTGGTGCTCTGAGCGGCTGCTGAGAGGCGCTTGTCACCTTCGTCGTATGTACGGTTCAAGACACTGAAAACAAAGCTTGGCTGAATCGTGCTTCCCGTTATATCCGGTACCGGTAGACGTTCTAGTTCCACAATGGAATGCTGTACACTATGTAATCAGTGACAAGCGCCTATGATCCCTTCGAGCAATTCGCAGGGCGGGCGGGCCGCTCGCGTGGTCCGGCACCGCTTCAGAGGCCCTCATGAAGACTGTCTTTTTCTGCTTGTTTCTAGCAATCGTGCCGGCATTCGCTCAATCGACGGCGGAGCCAAGTGCGCAGCAAGGCGCGGCGGGCACGGCGGTCCATCCGGACAATGATCCGGCGGCCACAGTGCCGCCTCCCAACACGGACAAGACGGCCGAGCCGGCAACACCAACGGCCACACCCAACCCGACTCCGACCAAAGCTGAGCCCTCTTCGACTGAGCCGGCCACACCGGAGACCGATCCCGCAAAACTATCGGCTTCGAAAGAGGCCGAGGCGGTCAAGATGGGTCTACCTCTGGACCGGAAGGCCTATGTAATTGGCGCCGAAGACGTGCTCATGATTCACGTCTGGCGCGAGCCGGAAATCTCCGGACAATTCGTCGTCCGGCCGGATGGCCGGATTTCGATTCCGCTGGCGGGGGAAGTCATGGCGGCCGGTGAAACTCCCGAGCAATTGGAAGGCGCCGTGGTAAAGGGACTTTCGGCGGTGATGAAGTCGCCGCAAGTCACGGTATCTGTGCTGCAGGTGAACAGCAAGAAGTATTTCATTCAAGGCGAAGTCAACAAGCCGGGGCCTTATCCGCTGGTGGTCCCCACCACTGTGTTGGAGGGACTGGTGAATGCAGGCGGGTTCAAAGATTTTGCGAATACCAAAAAAATTACGATATTGCGTGGCAAGGAACAACTGAAGTTTAACTACAAGGACGTCACGCACGGAAAACATCTGGAGCAGAACATCCTGCTCCAACCGGGCGATCAGATCATCGTTCCCTGAGCGTTTGAGGGAAGTTGCAGAGAGGTTGAGATGGGGCCTGTACAGAATTATGTAAGCGTAAGCCGCCGGCCGCCGGACGTTGAGGATTATATCGACATCCTGCGCCGCTACCGGTCCTGGATCATCGGCCCGATGTTCGCCGGGCTGGTGGTGGCGGTAGTGGTGGCGTTCTGGTGGCCCGACACGTACGTTTCGGAAGCCATGATGCGGATTACGCCGCCGCAGATTCCCGAACGCCTGGTCCCCAACTCGATCAGCACGCAATTGGCCCAGCGGCTCACCCAGATGCAGACGGAGATTGAAAGCCGCAGCAGTCTTTCGGAGCTGATCCAGCGCCCGTCACTCGATCTTTACAAGAAGAAGCGCCAGCGGGAGCCGCTCGAAGACGTAGTGGATGCGATGCGGAAGGATATTTCGATCCAGATGATCAATGTCCCTTCGGCGAGTTCGCCAGACCGCACGATGGCTTCGGCATTCCGTATCCAATTCAAATATACGGATCGCTACAAGGCGCAGGCGGTGGTGAATGAACTGGTGACCAAGTTCATGGAGCAGAACATCAACGTGCAGCGGAAGCAATCGACCGCCACGGCCGCGTTCCTGGGTGACCAGTTGAAGGATGCCAAGGAACGGCTCGATAATCTGGATGCGCAGATCACCAAGTTCAAAGAAGAGAATAACGGCCGCCTTCCGGAGCAGCTTCAGGCGAACGTTCAAGCTTTGAATTCGCTCGAATTGCGTTTGGGAGCAACCAACGAAGCCCTCAACCGGAGTCAGGAAGAGAAGATGATGCTGCAAACGCAGCTTCAGAATCTCAACAACCAGGCGAACTATGTCGCCAACGCCGCTCCTGAGCCCACCGCGGGCGCCGAGAGCATGCGGAATGACCGGCTGACGCAGTTGAACAATGACATCACCACGCTCGAAACGCAACTGGCGGCGGCGCGGCAGATTTACCAGGACAGCCATCCCGATATTAAAGCCCTGGAATCCAAGCTTCGGGTATTGCAAAGCGAGCGTGACCGGGTGCAGCAGAGCCAATTGGCGGCAGCCAAGAGTGCCGCGGCCGGCGCGCACAAGACGGTCAATCCCGAAGTTGCCAAGAGCCTGGAAGATATCAAGAGCAACATCGCCCTCGTGCAATCGCAGATCAAGGCCAAGGACCTGGATATTGCGGAACGCACCAAGCAGCAGGAGGCCTTCACCAAGGCCATTCAAGGCTACCAGGCGCGAATTGAAGTCAGTCCGGTGAGTGAGCAGAGATACGCGGCGCTGCAGCGGGACTACGACTTGGCCAAGGCCAACTACGATGACATGGCGAAGCGCCATGAGATCTCGCAGACGGCGCAGGACCTGGAAGAACAGAAGGGCGGCGAGAATCTGGAAGTGCTTGATCCGGCATCGCTGCCGGAGCAGCCTTCAGAGCCGAATCGCCTGGCCATCGCCGGACTCGGAACCGCGGGCGGCCTGATGCTGGGATTGCTGCTGGCCGGCGCCAAGGAAATGAAAAACACGTCTCTGAAGAACCTGAAGGACGTGCGAGCCTACACAAATCTTCCTGTTCTTAGCAGCATCCCGCTGCTGGAGAACGCGCTACTGGTGCGGAGGAAGCGGCGCTTATTCTGGCTGGCATGGTCGAGTGCGATCATTATCGGGACCATCGCGATGAGCGGATCGATGTATTACTACTACTTCGGCAGAACCTGAGAAACGGGAAGAGACGGACCATACTGGAGACACGATGAGCCGAGTACACGACGCCTTGCGCCGCGCGGAACAAGCCGGCATGATTCCGGAACAAATCCTTTCGGAATCCGAGCCCTTGCCGCTGCCGGCGCAGGCGACAGAATTTGCCGAGGGCCCCGCATCCGCAGTCGCGCCGGCGCCGGTACGGCTGAACGTCCAACCCGGTCTATTGAGCGAAGTGGTGGAAGTGCCGTTTCATCCGGCGCCGGAATCGCACCTGCTGGACCTGAACAATTCTCATGAAACGCCGGCGGAGGAATTCCGCACCCTGCGCACGCGCCTGAACCACCTGCAAACGCTGCAGCCGCTGCACACCATCGTGGTCACCAGCCCGTCGCCGGCGGAAGGAAAAACGTTCACGGCGGTGAATCTGGCGCTGGCCGAATCGCAACTGGCGGAAAGTTCGGTGCTGCTAGGTGATTTCGACTTGCGCCGCCCGATTGTTCACAATCTCTTCCAGATCGACCGCGCTCCCGGGCTTTCCGATTACCTCACGGGGCAGTGCACCTTCGCGCAGGCGCTGCGCCGCATCGAGGGGATGAATCTATACATGCTTCCGGCCGGGTCGCCGGTGAAGAATCCGCTGGAGCTCCTGAATATGCGGCAGGCGAAACTGCTGTTCGAGGATCTGCCACGCTTGTTTAGCTGGGCGATTTTCGATACGCCGCCGCTGTTGTTCTCGGCCGATGCGAATCTACTGGCCACCATGGCGGACGGCACGGTGCTGGTAGTGAAGATTGGTGCGACGACGTTCGACAATGTGACGCGCGCCATGCAATCGCTGTGCGAGAACAATGTGCTGGGGATTGTGGCCAACGGCGCGCGCGCTTCCGAACTCTACAGCAAGTACACCTACTATTATTCGAAGGCGGAATAACGCCGGGCAGCCGCTATTCGGCTTTGCCCCAAACTTTGGCTGCAACGGTGCGCTCGATGCGCACGCGGCGGCCTGCCGCGCATAGCTCGATTCCGTCACCGGCCGCGGCGACATCCACGCGCACACCGGGCCGGACGCCGATGCCATCCAGGAATTCGAGCAGACCGCGGTCCCGTTCGAAGACGCTCGCAATGGCGATCGATTCGCCGGGAAGTGCTTCTTCGAGCGGCTTCAAACCGCGGCGGCGGCGGTCGAGCGGCGTATCCATGCCGACGACGTTGCCATGCGGGCACACGCCGCCGCTGCCGAGGCGTTCGACAAGTTTGCGTTCAAAGTCGGCCGAAACGGCGTGCTCCAGTTGCTCGGCTTCCTCGTGGACTTTGTACCATTCCAGGCCGAAGATCTCGGTGAGCATGCGTTCGATCAGATGATGCCGGTGCAGAATGCGGTTGGCGATCTCGCGGCCGGCCGGAGTGAGCGTAATCAGAGCGTCGCCCTCCAGCCGGATGAGGCCGTCGCGCTTGAGCCGCTTGATGGCCATGGTTACGGCGGGGGCGGAGACTCCGAGCCAGCGGGTGAGCGTCACGGCCTTGACCGCTTCGCCCTCGGATTCGGCCTCGGCGATCGCTTTGAGGTAGTTCTCTTTCGAGATGGTGATTCGCACGCGTTGCTTCGATTCTAACAAGCGGCCCTCGGCGAAGGTCCCGTCCGGATGAGAATTTGGGCGCGCGGGCAAGAATGAACTCGGGACTGTATCGTGCGACGCTGTCCTTGGTAATTGTTACCATTTCCCTGTTCGAATACGGAATTCCTTGTAGCTCCGCTGGAAACGCATGCAACTAAACTGAAAGTACGACTAACTTCCGGAAGGGAGTGACTCTATGCGAACGTTCCTTTGTTTTTCCGTTATGGCCGTTGGGGTCATGATGGCTGCGGAGCGGCCGGACCTCAATGGAAATTGGCAACTGGACGCAGCCCACAGCCAGACCGACGAAGCTCTAAAATCGGCCACGTTAACCATTGATCAGAAGGACGACTCCATCCAGATTTCCCGGGCGTTGATGGATAACTCGAATCAGGAGAAGAAGTTTCAGTTGCAGTGCTCCACCGATGGGAAACAGTGCAAGGTGGAGGACGAGGGGCACCCGGCACAGGTGCGGATGTGGTACAACGGCGCGATGCTGGTGATGATCGAGACGCGCGGGCACGACAACGACATCGTCACGAAGGAGAGAATCAAGACTTCGGACGACGGCAAGTCCCTGAGCGTGGAAGTGATTCACATTTCGCCGCCGGGGAGTAAGAACGAGACGTTCACTTACACCAAGCAGCCGTCGACCGCAGCCTCGACCGGCTCACTTTAACGCCGCTCGTTCTTGCGCAATTCGATACGGAGCCGGGACGCAGGCGTTCCGTCTTCAGACGGCAGTGTTGCATCCATGCTCGTCTGACGCGCTTCAAGCACGCGGAGGCCTCAACGGCACATTCTGCCGCGCGTAGGTCAGAAACAGGCGCATCCCTTCGTATTCGCGCTCGTTCAGCTCATGGACGATGTGGCGCGTCAGATACTCGCGAACCAGTTGGGGCGGGAACTCACGGCGGGCGGATTCGGAAGCCACGATTTCTTCCAGATGAGCGCAGCCGTAGCGGCAGGAGTCCTGAAAGGCACGTTCCACTTCCGGCGTAATGGAGTCAGCGCGGCCTGCCCAGACGGCGAAGACCATGGGGAGGCCGGTCATCTCCAGCCATTCCGCTCCCAGATCATAGGTGTGATAAGGCAGATGCGCCGGCTCGATGCGCAGCGCGGGGTCGCCGATGATGAGTGCGGCATCCGCGGTCTGGAGCATGGCTTCCAAATCGGGCGGATGCGAAATCACTTCAGGCTCCGAGCCATAACGGCGCGCCAGGACGACGCGGGCCAATTCCACCGATGTTCGGGAACTCGAATCGGCCGCGAGACTGCGAATTTCCGATGCAGGCCGCGATGAAACCAACAGGATGCTGCGCACCGCTCCATGACAGGCGATGCCTGCGCCGGGAATGATTTGCAGATCCTGGCGAGTCAATTCGAACGAGGGCACGATTCCGATGTCCGCCAAGCCGGCAGCCAATTGATCCGCGCATGCGGAGGGAATCCGGAAATCGAGTTCGAAAAGGCCCTTTTGAGGGCCGTGCAGCATACCCCAGACCAGCGGAGTGGTGTTGAGAAAACTGACTGCGCAGACGCGCGGTTTAGCGGGAATGGTGGAAGACAAGTCTCAGTGTAACAAAGACGTCTTCGGGGACCGCGCTGTGAGTGGGACGTAACCGTACTTCCGGCGAGACGTACGGGTTTCCGCAGTCCGGCTTGTCTGATATGCTCAAACAGTGCGCATTCCGCGTCGCGCCTCCTGTAAATCTCAATGCGACACAAGTATACTTGCATCCTCTCTTCTCTGATTTTGTTCGGCGCTGCAGCGGGTTATTCTCAAGTCACTCTGAATCCCAATGCGACACGCGCCGTCGGCCAGCCTCAACTTACGGTATCTTCTTCCAACCCGAACCTCGTGGAGGGCCGCGAGCTATTCAATCCGCAAGGCATCGCGCTCGATACATCCGCGTCTCCGCCGATTCTGTATGTCGCTGATACCGGCAACAACCGCATTCTGGTATGGAAGAATGCCTCGCAATTCGCCAACGGTGCGCCAGCCGACCTTGTGATCGGGCAGCCCGACAAGTTTACGACCTTTCCCGGAGGACCCGGCACCGCGTTTTCCATCGGATTGAATAGTCCAACCGGATTGGCGGTACAGAACGGCAATCTCTATGTGGCCGATAGCGGAAACAATCGCATTCTGCGTTTTCCTACGCCGATGACGCAGGCCAATGAGTTTCCGGATCTGGTCCTGGGACAGCCGAATTTCACGACGCGTACGGCGAACTACACCGGCGCCGTGAGTGAGAAGGGCATCAGTCTGAGTGGATATCAGGCGAACATGGCCTTTGATGCGTCGGGCAATCTGTACCTGACGGACCCGGGCAACCGCCGCGTCCTGCGGTTCAAAGCTTCGGACCTGGCAAAAACCGGCGGAGGATTTTCCGCGGACCTGGAGTTCGGCCAATTGGATTTCACGTCACTATTGCCGGCCCTGAATCCCGGCACCTCCGGCAGCAACATGGTGGCAAACCAGTTCGCCATACCTTCTTCGGTGGCGGTGGACGGGAACGGCCGGGTCTTTGTCTCAGATAGCGACGCCAATCGGCCGGACGAGTTCAGCCGTGTGTTGGTCTTCAACCCTCCGTTCAGCAGCGGACAGTCAGCCGCGCGCATCATGGGGGTGATTCCGCCCCAGACTCCGAACGTGACGCAGACGATGGTGGACCACACGCTGATGCTCGATCCAGAGGGAATCTTCATCCTTCCCGGAAATAAGGTGGGTGTGCTGGACGCGGGGAGCAGCCGGATTCTGCTCTTTGACAGCTTCGATCAATGGCCCGGCACCGGAACGCAGTTTTCGCCCTCGGCGACAGCGGTGGTCGGACAGAATCTGGATTTTCATAACCGAGCCGCCAACAACGGCCAGGCTGCGGCTTCGGCGAGCACCTACTCGCTGCCGGTAGCGGCCGCATTTTCCGGCACGGAATTGTTTGTCGCCGATACGTTGAACAATCGCGTTTTGGTTTCGCCGATGCAGGGCGGCACCTTTCTGGCGGCGACGCGCGTGCTAGGCCAGGACCGTTTCGACACCAGCTCGATCAACCTGATTGAAGGCCGCGAGTTCCAGTTCATCTTTCCGACTACCAGCGGCCTGGTGGCCGACGCGGGAATTGCCATCGATTCGAGCGGCGACACGCCGCATTTGTACGTGGCGGATCCGTACAACAATCGCGTCCTGGGCTTTCGCGATCTGCGCAGCATTGCGCCAGGCTCGCGCGCGGATATCGTGATTGGCCAGCCCGACATGCAGACCGCTGAGTGCAATTATCCGACCAACGATGCGAATCAGCCTTCGCAACAGAGTCTGTGCCGGCCGATTGGTCTGGCGGTTGACGCGCAGGGAAACCTCTACGTAGCCGATTCCGGTAACGGTCGCGTGCTGCGATTCCCGGCGCCGTTTACGCACCAGGGGGTGCTCGAACAGGCCGACCTGGTTCTCGGCCAGACTTCCTTCAACACGAAGATTACGGACCCGACGGCAGTCACGATGTCTCGGCCGTACGGTCTGTCGCTGGTGGGAACCAACGGGCTGCTGGTATCCGACGTAGCGCATAACCGCGTGCTGTTCTTCCCTATGACGAACGGGAGCTTCACCAGCGGAGAAGCGGCTACGAAAGTGTTCGGACAGCCCAACTTTAACACGTCCGGAACCGGCTCATCGGATAACGCGATGAATGCGCCGCATCACATCTCGAGTGACACGGATGGACGGCCCTATGTGGCAGACACAGGCAACAGCCGGATCCTGATCTTCGACCAGATTGAGAGCAACCCAACCGGCGGCGCGCATGCCGCGCAGATCATCACGGGGCTGAATCATCCGGAAGGATTGTTTGTCAGCGCGTCTACCGGCGAGATCTGGGTCGCCGACAGCGGAAGCAGCCGCAGCTTGCGGTTTCCGCGATTTGATCAGTTGGTGGTCAGCAATTCGGCAACCGCCAACATACCGGCGGTAACTTCCACACTGGCGCTGGCGCAGGACCAATTTGGCGACTTATTCGTTGCGGATGCTGCCAACCGGATCGCCATTTACTTCCCGGGATTGAGCGCGATCAACGGAGCGAATTTCCTGACTACGACGCTCGCGCCGGGAATGGTGGCTTCCGTCTTCCCACTGGGCGGCACTTTCGGTTCCGATATGCAGGCCTTTACCGACCTGCCGAGCCCGCTTCCCCTGCCCACCAAGTTGGCCGATGTTCAGGTTTTGTTCAATGGCCAGCCTGCGCCGCTGTACTACGTTTCGCCGAACCAGATCAACTTCTTTGTGCCAATGGGAGCGCCGACCGGCGGAAACGCGGATTTACAGATCGTTCACCAATCGAACGGACAAGTGTTGGCCAGCGGCCAAGTGGCTATGAACGCGGCATCTCCCGGCATTTTCCTGCTGGGCACTTCGGGCAATCTGAGGCAGGCCGCGGTGCTGAATCAGGACAACAGCGTGAATAGTCCGACGAACCCGGCCGCGCGCGGTTCCACGATCCAGATCTTCGCCACCGGCCAGGGATTTGTGCCGGGGGCGCCGCCCGACGGAGCCGCGCCCTCCGGACAGATTACGACGCCAACGACGCCGCGCGTTCTGATCAACACGTGCTTTGTCGACGATTGCGGAGAGCCGGGCGCGCCCGGTGTAACTTACTCCGGCCTTGCGCCAGGACTGGTCGGCGTATGGCAGATCAACGTGCGGATTCCGATGGCCGTTCCGCCCGCGCCGCAGATTAAAGTCGTGGTGACGCTGAACAGCCAGAGCAGCACGAATGCTTCCTCGCCTTATGCCACGGTGATCGCGGTGAACTAACGCCGGCTTACTGTTTGAAGGGGCCCGGAAGCATCTTCAGAATTCCCGGTCTCTTCAAACGGGGCGGCGTTCCCGCTCTCCGGCGCGAGTGCGCTTGATCGTGTACATGTTGCGGTCGGCTTCATCCAGGGCCTCGCGCAAGGGGCGGCCGGCGCCATCGGTGGTTCCCCAACTGAACGAGATCGGCAGCACGCCAAAGCCGCGCACGCGGAAATCGCGCAGGCGGTTCTCAATCTCTTCCATCCGTTTGCGCGCGACTTCGCCGCGCTGGTTATGAAAGAGGATGACGAATTCATCGCCGCCCCAGCGGAAGGCTTCATCTTCTATGCGGATGGAAGAATTCAGGAGATGGCCGATGTTGCGTAGGATTTCATCGCCCACCAAGTGACCGTAACGGTCATTGATCTCCTTGAAATTATCCATGTCGCAAACTACGACCATGCCCTCGAACATTTCCGCGTTCTCGACGCGCCGCGCGAGTGCCGATTGATTCAACAGACCGGTGAGGCGGTCAAGTTCCATATTGCGGCTGCTCTCGCGGCGCACACGGTCCAACTCGCCGGCGAGTTCGCGGATGCGATCGATCTGGCTCTCACTCCACATTGCCATGGCGGAAAACGCCAGCACGCAATGCAGCACGAAATCATAGTACGTTTCGTGGTGCAGATAACGTGCCCAATCAGGAGCGCCGCCGCGATTGTAGAGGTAGATGAAAATGATAGCGTGTTCGAGGAAGGCGGCGGCCAGCACGAGCAGCGAGAACCGGAAGATCCGCGCGCCGATTCCCTGGTGGCGGCGCAGCGCGATGAAGTTATAGAAATAGACGAAGCACAGCACCAGTGCCTCCGAAGCATGGTAAGCTTCCATGCGCGAATACCAGCCTAGGGCATAGACCAGCGCGACAAAAATGGGAAGAATCGAGATGAGGCGCAGAACCGTGCGCCAATCTTTCACGCCGGAAGCAAAGCCGGCGCGCGCGGCCGCGATCAGCACAATGACGAAGCCAAATTCGAAGACGGCGTAGGGAGCGAGCCAGCCGGGGTGGGGAGAGCTCAGCAGCTCATAGCCGAAAATGGCCGCGAGGAATCGCAGCACCCAGGCGATGGCCCACAACCCGAAATAAACTACTCTCGATTGCCGGTACAGGAAAAAGAAGACCAGCCCGAACAGGAGTGCGCCGATTTCCTGGATCAAAAACGCTGTGAAATCCGCAATCGGGCCGGAGGGATCCATTCTTCAGTCTCCATCGATGGCGAAGCGCCGCACCGCGCGGGCCCGGCCTGTGGCTTCATCCACATCGATGATGACGGCGTGAAGTTCCGCGCCGTTGCGCGCCGATTCCATCCGGACCGGCAGCCCCGTCAGAAAACGCTGGATGATGATGTCGCGGTCTACGCCGATGACCGATTCGTAAGGGCCCGTCATTCCGCAATCGGTCTGGTAAGCGGTGCCGCCCGGGAGGATGCGCGTATCAGCAGTAGGCACGTGAGTGTGAGTGCCCACGACGGCGGAAACGCGGCCATCCAGGTACCAGCCCATGGCCATCTTTTCGCTGGTAACCTCGGCATGAAAATCGACGAAGCGGACCTTCACGGCGCTATCGAGCTCGCTCAAGAGCTGGTCAGCCTTGCGAAATGGGCAATCCGTGGACGGCATGTAAGTGCGCCCCTGGAGATTTAGTATGGCGCAATTGACACCATTCCGCGCAGGATACACGATTGAACCCCTGCCGGGGGCAGCGGGATAATTCGCGGGACGCAGCAGGCGCGGCTGGCGCGAGAAGTAGTCATAGAGATCGCGCTTATCCCAAACATGGTTGCCGGAGGTGAGCACATCCAAGCCCAGGGCCAACAATTCTTCGGCGATGGTGGGGGTGATTCCGAAGCCGCCTGCCGCGTTTTCCGCATTGGCGACGGCGAGGTCGATGCGATTGGTCTCGATGATGTCCTGAAGATGATCAGCGACGATCCGGCGTCCGGGCGAAGCGAAAATGTCGCCGATGAAAAGTATGTTCATTCCTGGATCTCACGTTAACATGCGACTGCCCGGGAATCCGCCAAAGCAATTATGCCAGATCCTGTAGCGGCAGCCTTGGCCGCCGCACGAGCTGAGTCGTTCTTACTTCTCTCCGAACTTCGCCATGAGCGCGCGCGTGCGGCTTTCGGAGTGGTGCGTGGCGGTCTCGATGGCGCTGATCAGCATGGAGCGCAGTCCATGCTTTTCGAGTTCATGGATCGCCGAAATGGTGACGCCGCCGGGCGTGATTACCTGGTCGCGCAGAATCGCCGGGTGCAGCATGGTCTCGCGCACGAGCTTCGCCGCACCGAGCACGGTCTGCTCCGCCAGGCGTGTGGAGGCTTCGCGCGACAGACCCATCTTCAATCCGCCGGCGGTCAGCGCTTCGATCACCATGTAAATGTAAGCCGGACCGCTGCCGGAGAGCGCGGTGACAGCGTGCATCAGGTCTTCCTCCACGAAGACCACAACTCCTACGGCGCGGAAGATGCTCGCGACCAATTCGCGCTGTTCCGGCGTGCAATGCGCGTTGACCGCGACCGCGGTGGCTCCTTCTTCCACCACCACCGGAATATTCGGCATGGCGCGAAACACGGGCAAAGTGCGCTCCACGAGTTTTTCGATCAGCGCGATAGGCAGGGAAGCGGCAAGCGAAATCAGAATCTGGCCGGGATGCAGGACATCGCGGATTTCCTCCAGCACCTTAGGAAGCGTGCCGGGTTTTACCGAGAGCACCACGATTTCGGCCCAGGCGGCGGCTTCACGGTTGCCGCCGGCCGTTACCGGAATGCCATATTTTCCGGCGACTTCGGAAGCGTGTTCGGCGGTGCGAACGGTGGCGACGACGTGCTCGCGGTCGGCAACACCGACTTTGAGAATCCCGCCCACCAGCGCCGAGCCCATGTTGCCGGCGCCAATCACCGCGATGCGCTTCATCATGACTGCCGTAAACCGGCAGCTAGGGGCGGCTGCAGAGCCGCGCTGCCGATTTTAGAAGTGATGGCGCCCTCGGATGCTGAAGCCACCAGGGCGCAGTATTTCGCGAAGACGCCGGTTTGGTATCGCGGCGCCGGGGGCTTCCATTCCGCCAGCCGCCGCGCCACTTCCTCGGCGGGAATGTCGATGTTGATCACGCCCTGATCGGCATCCACCGTGATGGGATCGTTTTCCCGCACGGCGGCAATGGGCCCGCCGTTGTAGGCTTCCGGCGCCACGTGAGCGATCATGAATCCGTGGGTTGCGCCGCTGAAGCGCCCATCGGTGACCAGCGCCACGCTATCGGAGAGACCCGCGCCTACGATGGCGCCGGTCACGCCCAGCATCTCGCGCATACCCGGGCCGCCGCGCGGGCCTTCATAGCGGATGATGACGACGTCGCCAGCCTTGATCTTGCCGTGCGTGACGGCTTGCATGGCGTCCTCTTCGCGCTCGAACACGCGAGCGGGCCCATGGTGAATCTTCTTATCGTGGCCCGCCAGTTTGATGACGCAGCCTTCCGGCGCCAGGCTGCCGTGCAGGATGGCAATGCCACCGCGCGGTTTGAGCACGTTCGTGAGCGGGTGGATCACTTCCTGACCCGGCGTTTCGCGGGCTTCGGAAGCTTCCTCGGCAAAGGTGCGGCCGGTGACGGTGTGCGTTGAGGCATCGACCAGTTTTCCATCCATCAGGCGCTTGGCGATTACCGGAATCCCGCCGGCTTTATCCACGTCGGCCGCCATAAAGCGCCCGCCGGGCTTGATATCGACGAACACCGGCGTGCGTGCGGAGATCGTGCCGAAATCATCGATGGTCAGCGGCACCTCCGCTTCGCGGGCCATGGCCAGCAGGTGCAGAACGGCGTTGGTCGAGCCGGCGGTAGCGGCCACTCCGGCAATGGCGTTTTCAAAAGCCTTGCGCGTGCAGATGTCGCGGGGCCGCAGGTTGCGGCGCACCGCATCCATGATGACCTCGCCACAGCGATAAGCCACGGCATCCTTGCGCTTATCGACCTGTGGAACGGAAGCCGTGCCCATCGGCGAAAGGCCGATCAACTCCATTACCGTTGCCATCGTGTTGGCGGTGAACTGGCCGCCGCAGGCGCCGGCTCCGGGGCAAGCGTGATCTTCGATATCGCGCAGCTCCGCATCCGACATGCGCCCCGCTGCGTTCGCGCCCACGGCTTCGAAGACATCCTGAATCGTAATATCGTGGCCGTTGTGTTTGCCGGGAAGAATCGACCCACCATAGAGCACAATGCCGGGCACATTCAAGCGAAGCAGAGCCATGGCCGCGCCGGGGATGGTTTTATCGCAGGCCACTAGCGCCACTACGCCATCAAACATGTGGCCGCGCACGAGCAGCTCGATCGAATCCGCGATCAACTCGCGGCTGATGAGCGATGTTTTCATGCCCTCAGTGCCCATGGTGACGCCGTCGCTGATGGCGATGGTATTGAACTCCATGGGCGTGCCGCCTGCCGCGCGAATACCCTCTTTCACTTTCACGGCCAGCTCCCGCAGATTGTAGTTGCAGGGCATGGTCTCAATCCAGGTATTGGCGACGCCGATGATCGGCTTTGCCAGATCGGCATCGGTGAAGCCGATGGCCTTCAGCATGGCGCGCGCGGGCGCACGGTCCCGGCCCTGAGTGATCGTGTAGCTTTGGAGTTTCATGTCGGAATTACCAGTGTACGGGCCGGGAGGACAACGCTGCAACCGGAGCCGCGAGGCGACGGGAAAGCGCGAAGGCGGTGAATTCTGTTTTGGCGGGACCGTGCGTTATTCTGAATGTTTATGCTCAGTGAGAAATTGCGCGAATGCGGCGTGGTGGGAGCCGGCGGCGCGGGCTTTCCGACTTACGTCAAGGCGCAGTCTCAAGTGGAATATCTGCTGGCCAATGGCGCCGAATGCGAACCCCTCATCCACAAAGATGCGGAGCTGATGAAGCATTTTCCGGCGGGGATCGTGGCCGGAATGAATTCCATGATGGACGCGACGGGCGCGAAGACCGGCAAGTTCGGCATCAAGACGAAGAACGCGGAGTCGATCGAGGCCGTAAAGCGCGAAGTGAAGTCCGACCGCATCGAGTTCGTGCTGCTTGGCGATTACTACCCTTCGGGCGATGAGTACGAACTGGTCTATTCGGCAACGGGCCGGCTGATTCCGCCCGCGGGAATTCCGCTGAATGTGGGCTGCGTCGTGAGCAATGTGGAGACGCTCTACAATGTGGCACTCGCGGAGCAGGGCACTCCGGTGACGGAAAAGTTCCTCTCGGTCTGCGGCGCGGTGAAGAATCCGAAATCGTTTTGGGCGCCGGTGGGAATGTCATTCCGTGAACTGATAGCGCTGGGCGGCGGTGCGACGGTGGGGGATTTCGGCGTATTCGTAAGCGGCATCATGATGGGAACGCTCACCTTCGATTTGGACGACGTGGTGACGAAGACGACAGGCGGGCTGATCGTGTTGCCGCGCGACCATTACTTAATGACGCGCCGCACACGTTCGCAGCAGGAAATGAATCACATCGGCAAATCGGCATGCGACCAGTGCAGCTATTGCACGGAACTGTGTCCCCGATACCTGCTTGGCTATGAAGTGATGCCGCACAAAGTGATGCGCAGTCTGGGCTTCACATCGACCGGCAGCGATATCTGGAACCAGTGGTCTGAGTTGTGCTGCGCCTGCGGAATTTGTACGCTCTACGCGTGTCCGGAAGATTTGTATCCGAAGGAAGCGTGCGACCAAGGCAAACGGGACCGCCGCTCGTCCGGCCTGAAGTTCGCGCAGCAGAAGCCGGTGCAGGTGCATCCGATGAAGGAGTATCGGCGCCTGCCGCTTTCGCAACTGCGGAAGCGATTGCAGATCGAAGAGTACGAAAAAGAGACGCCCTTCGAAACGGTGGAGTGCCATCCCGCGGCAGTTCGCATCAAACTGCGGCAGCACGCGGGGCAGCCGGCCGCAGCCGTGGTGCAGGAAGGCAAGCGCGTGAAGAAGGGCCAGGTGGTGGGCCGAGTGGAAGACTCTAAGTTAGGGGCGAACGTGCACGCGAGCATTGATGGGAAAGTGCGCAAGGTGACTCCGGAATACGTCGAGATTGTGGCATAAGCGATGGCAAAGAATTCAATTGGTTTGATCGAGCTGACCAGTATCGCCGCCGGTTACCAGGTGACCGACGCGATGTTGAAAGCCGCGGATGTGGACTTGATCCTGTCTCGTTCCATCTGCTCCGGCAAGTACATGGTGATGGTGCGCGGCGAAGTAGGGTCGGTACAGGCGGCGGTATCGTCAGGCCTGAGCGCCGGCAACTTTTCCGTGATCGATTCGTTCGTGATTCCGAACCTGCACGAATCGGTGTTCCCGGCGATCAGCGGCTCGACGAAGATAGAAGCGCTCGAAGCATTAGGAATATTGGAATCTTTTTCCGTGGCATCGCTGATCGAGGGAGCAGACGCGGCGGTAAAGTCGGCAAACGTTCAGCTCGTCGAAATTCGCTTGGCGATGGCATTAGGCGGCAAGGCCTTTGTGACGTTGACCGGCAACGTTGCCGCGGTGCAAAGCGCGATCGAAGCAGGCGCGCAGATCGTCGGACAGAAGGGCATGCTAGTGAATAAGGTAGTCATCGCGCATCCGCGTCCGGAGTTGCTCACAGAGATGGTGTGAGCCGGCGCGCGGGTTGACGCTCGTCATAGTCTTTCCATCGCGGACAGCCGCGCGACCAGACCGATGCGAATGTTCAAGCGGACCGAGGCCCGAGAGCCGCGAATCGCGAGAAATTTGACACAGGTTTGAGGGGTCTGTTTAAATGGAAGGACACTAATCTTGCTCCTCAGTAGCTCAATGGTAGAGCATTCGGCTGTTAACCGAAGGGTTGTAGGTTCGAATCCTACCTGAGGAGCCAAATCTTTCAATCACTTACGAAGCTGCCCTCCGACGCAAATTCCTTACTTTGCCCATTTCTTTGCCCATGCTCTCTGAATTTGCCTCCGCCTGAGCCTCGGCGCCCGTCTTCTTTTCTTCCGGCGTAGAAGCGGTATCAGCGGGGATCAACGCGGCTACGGCCCTGCGCTTCGCCTCCATGCGGATGTGGGAATAGTGCTTCAACATTCGGCGGGAAACGTGGCCGGCCATATCCATAATGGTCTGATCGCTGGCCTCCCCGGATTCAGCCAGGCCCGTGATGAACGTGTGCCGGTTGTCGTGCCACCGGCCGGTTACGCCCGCGTTCGCTTTGATCTTTTGCCAAACAGTCTTGAAGCTCGTGCAGGGACGAGTTGGGTCGGTAGGCTGCGGTCTTCCCGCCGGGAACACATACCACTCCGGTTTGAGCTCCTTGAATTTTTCGAGGTACCAGGTGGAATACGTTTTTAGGACTTCGAGGGCCAGGGCGTTGAGTGGAACAGTTCGTCCGGTTCCGGCTTCCGTCTTCGATTCCCCCACAGCGATGTACGCCTCGCGCAGATGAACGCGGCTCCATTGCAAACCGCGAAGTTCCTTGTCGCGTACTCCGCAGTTCAAGGAAAGCACCAGTGCCGGATAGATTGCTTTCGACCGGCGCCTTTTTGCCTCGGTGAAAAGCAGCCCCTTTTCGTCCGCGCCGTATGCCTTACCGATCTCCGTGTTCGTTTTGAGTTTCAGCGCCTTCTGCCGTCGCAGCTTCGCACGAATCGCGTCACCTTGCTCGCCGAGCAGGCGAAGCAAAAACCCCACCTCTTCGTTGATGGTTTTCGGTGCGGCGCTCTCCTTTAACCGGGCAGTCCGAAATTCTTTGACGGTTCTGTCGCAGACCTCGACTGCCATCTGATCTCCGAGAAGGCGTGTGACATGACCGAGTGCATACTCCGCGAAGGGCACAGCTTTTGATCGAAGTCGGTATTCTTCCAGATACGCGTCGGCGAGTTCTTGAACTGTTCTGATCCGCTCATCGCGGCGATCAACGATGCCATTGAATCCTTCTTCAAGTTCCCTCCGCCGCTTCTGCTCGGCCTGCTTCGCCAGCGTCTTTGAGCCAGTCTTCGCCGATTCGCGGATGGGCTTGCCGGCGAAATAGAACTTGTACCACCAGACGGTCCCAGTCCTCCGCTCACCAGTTTTCGGGTCGGTGAACTTTGGTCGAAATACAGCCATACTGATTGCCTTTCTTTTTCATCGCACGATTCAGACGTTCCGGCTCATACCGTTTTGCTCGCTTGTCATGCCCATGGCTGATGAAAGGGACGCGGCTGTTCAACAGAACAGACAGTCACAATCACGGCGTGCAGCCCATGGCAACGCTCACCTTCGTGGCGAGTTCGCAAATCCGCTTGTCGCTCAGCTTCCGTAGCGGGCTTCTTGACTCGACCAGATTCTCTTTTCTGACGACTGTTACGTCTTCTGCTCGGGCGGCCGAATCTGCCTGGAGTCCTGTCTCGCCGGAGGGCAGGAAGACGTGAGTCGGAACGTCTTTATGAATGCTGGTCGTGAGCGGAACAGCAAGCACGGTATCAGCGCGTTCATGGCGGTTTCGCGCATCGAGCGACACGATAACGACAGGACGCCTGCCCTTCGTTGGCGGATCGACGTGCAGTTGCACGAACCAGATCTCGCCGCGGAGCGGGACCTTCGATGGCGACGGCATCTAGGCTTCCTCCTCGCTCGGGAACTGCGCGAGTGCAAACTCGCCCCAGTTGGCGTGCTCCTCTACTTCACTATCGGTAAGAGACGAGTAGTAGTCGGCCACCGCTCGCTCTACAGATGCCCGCTCGTGTTCACGTCGAACATTTTGCAGGATCTCTTCCAGAATTGCCGAAACCGATTCTGCGTGATGCTTCTTTCGCATCGCCTCCAGGAAGGCAACAATCTCCGGCGAAAGAGTATAGCTCTTCTTCGCCTTTCGATCCGATTTGTTCTCAGTACGATTCATGATCGTACTATATATCGTACCACTGGAACGACAGAGAGGGCGCATCAGAAGAAATACGGCCTGGATTCGATGAAGGGCTATCTCATCCCGATGTCTGGTGATATCAGGAGCGCGTGCAACGCACACCAGCGTGCTTTTCCATCAGCTCAGGGTTCGCCGCAATGGAAACGATCTCTCAATCCATCGACCAGTTTCCGCACCGTTTCCGAACGGCTATCACGGCGGTAAATCATTCCCGTCTCAAACAACATGCCGCGATCGGCCAGCCGGCGATACTCGACGCCGCTCTCACGTAGTCGCTGCGCCGAACTGTTCAAAAACGTCAACCCCACGCCAGCGGCCACAAAGTCCAGCATCTCCCCAATGGATGTGACTTCCTGGACGATGTTCGGCTCATACCCGGCTTGCCGGCAGCGGTGGTGGAAGTAGGTGTTAAACGTGGGGTGCAGAGCGGGCGGTATCCAGATGACGGGATCGCTCCGCAGTTCTCTAAGAGAAACCTCGTTCCGTGCCGCCAGTCTGTGCTTCGAGGGAAGAGCGACAATGAATGGCTCACGGGAAAGGCACTCCGCCTTCAGTTCTTCGTCCTGGATTGGCAGAACCACGAGGCCGAGCTGGTACTGGAAGCGCAGAATGGAGTCTACCTGCTGCTGGCTGAAACTGCTGATCAGGCGATGCGTAACGCCGGGAGACTGCTGGGCGAACAACTCCTGAACTCCAGCGAGGATGGTGGGGCCGACCGCCGGGGACCATCCCACCCAGAGCTGCCGCGGCTCACCTGACCCCGCGCGCCGGGCTTCCCGAATCCCGTTTTCCAGATCGACTTCGATCCGCTTGCCGTATTCGAGAAGCGCCTTCCCCGATTCCGTCAGCCGGGAGCCGTGCCGGCTCCGAATCAACAATTTGACTCCCAGAGTTTCCTCCAACAGGCCGATCTCCTTGCTGAGAGCAGGCTGCGGGTAGGACAGACGAACCGCCGCCCTGCCGAAGTGCAGTTCCTCGGCAACCGCAATGAAATAATGGATTTGCCGAAGCGTGATTGCGGGGTGCATTGCTGGAATCCTTCATCGACCGCGGAGGTCCGATGACCCACACCCGTGTCCCTGGACACAAGCGGTAGTTTGCTCCTGTCGCAGACAGCGTGAGAACCTGATTGGTCCCAGCCTGCAGGGCCTGCTGGTAATACGGCTGCGCGCGGGGATTTTGTGCCAATTGGGTTACACGCAAGCGCTGATTTCAAGTTTCTTAAAAACTAGTGGCACAATTCGGCCCGACCAGCCCGTACTCTATACAGGCGGTGAAAAATCCGTACACGTGAGAGCTTGCGGGCGAACATCTCGTGAATTCATCAGTGCCAGAGGGGATTCCCTCAAGGGCGATGTGGGCACAGCCAGTCGACCATTCAGGAACATCTTCGCAGGCGCCGAAGTCCGACGACGAGGCACTCATGGTCCGCGTGCAGGCGGGCGACGAGGCGGCTCTCGGGCAATTGCTCGACCGGCACGCACGCCTGGTCCTGGGAATCGGCTTTCGCATCCTGCGCGATATCGGCGAAGCACAGGAGTTGGTGCAGGATGTGTTCCTTCATGCCTTCCGGAAGTGCCAGTTGTTCGATCCGCGGCGCGGGACCGTGCGCGGCTGGCTCATCCGCATTACCTGTCACCGGGCTCTCAACCGGCGCGAGTATCTGAATCTGCGCCGCTTCTACGATCACCGTAACCTGGATGACTTTGCCGATGTTTTCCAGACCGCGGTCGATCTGGAGTATGAGGTTCAGCTCAGCCGGTCCGAGGAAGCTCTGCGCAACGCCTTCGCGGAGTTGAACGAAAGCCAGCGAACCACGCTTCAGCTCTACTTTTTCGAAGGCTACTCGCTCCGTGAGATCAGTCAGCGCCTGGGAGAAAGTCTGGTCAATGTACGGCACCACTATTATCGGGCGCTGAGCCGCCTCAAAGCCAGCGCCGAACTGAACTCACTGAAGGACGAATGATATGGGAGGTCATGACTATTTGCAGGGTGATCGAAACAACCGGAGAGTGCCGCGTTCCTCCCATGAGTACTACGAGGAGTTGTGCGCTCTCGCCACCACCGGCACACTGACTGATCGGGAATGGAATCGTCTCAGGGCTCACCTCGCGCATTGCGGGGAATGCGGCACCGCGCTTCGCAAGTACCGCGAAATCGCGCGGACGGGGATGCCCCTGCTGATGACGGAGGAATCCATGGGCGATCACAGCGGAAAGGAGGCGTGGACGCCGGAGTTCGCCAAGCGCGATCTCTTCGCCCGGATTGCCAAGGGCGACCAGGTCGCCTGGTCCCACGATGCGGCTCTTCGGTCGCAGCGGCTTGAGGCGGTAACGCCGTGGAGGTGGCTCGCGGTGTTCCGGCGACAGGCCGGTTTCCAGTGGGCAGCCGCGCTCGGCGTGGTCGTTCTCGCGCTCGCTCTCGGATACCAATACGGCGTCCGGACAGGCCGCGAGAGAGCCCGCAGAGTAGCTGCGTCTGAGGCGGTCCAGTCTGCCGCCACGAGACAAAACGCGATCCTGGCAACAATCGACGCACTGACACGCGAGAAGGCTTCGCTCGATCAACGGCTGAAGGACCGAAACAGACAGATCGATGCACTTGCGAGGCAAGTCAAGTCCGCCAGGGCCAGCCTGGACCAATTGGTGGCGGCGAAGCAGGAATCCGATATCGAGGCCGAACAGAATCTTGAGAAACAGCGAGACGAAGTCGCCCAGGCGAACAGCCGGGCCACTTCGATTACTCAGAAGCGCGACGCGCTCACGGCGAAACTTCGCGATGCCGAATCGACGCTGGCGTCGACGGAGACCGCGCTCAACCGTCTCCGTGACCAGCGTGCGAGCGATCTTCTTTACACGGCGACGCTCGAACACCGGATTGGCGACCTCTCCTCGCGCCTCAAGAAACAGGACGACGCCACCTCGCTGGACACACAGCTCCTCGCCTCGGACCGCGATATCCGGGAGCTGATGGGCGCCCGCGATCTCTACATTGCCGACGTGTTCGACGTAGACCCCAATGGCCGAACGGAGAGACCGTTCGGCCGCGTTTTCTATACGCGGGGCAAATCGCTCATCTTCTACGCATTCGATCTCGACAAACAGCGCAATGTGCGCAATGCCAGTACCTTCCAGGCATGGGGCCGGCGCGGTCGCGAGGATGCTCACCCGGTCAATATGGGAATCTTCTACATGGACAACGAGGCGAACCGCCGCTGGGTTCTGAAGTTCGATGACCCGAAGACGCTCGCGAGAATCGATACGGTGTTCGTCACGGTTGAGCCGAACGGGCACAGTGAAACGCCCCGCGGCAAGCCGCTGCTGTTTGCGTCCCTCCGATCGCAGCCGAACCATCCATGATGAGAGGACAAAACGCGAGAAGGACGCTCTTAGAGAGGCATCGCGAGCGACGTATGTCCACAATTTGCAACTGTTTGTTGTGGAATAGGCCGGCTAGCCGTGCGGATCAGGCGATCGAACCGCATCGCGATGGACCTGCGGTGAAAATCCACGGGCAATGCTGGTAATCGGAGATCTGCTCCACCCGTCCCTCCGTTCCGATATCGAACCGAACGATTCCTTCGATTTCCTACTGGCCATTGCGCCCGTTGAGGAGAATAATCGAGGGCTTCGCAGTCCATTTCTCCGAATCGGGGCTCGAAACCGCGCCGGCGGATGAGGCTGCATTCTAAGGATGGCATCGCTCCAATGGTCGAGGCAGGCAAACTCGGCGCGATTCGATCGCAGTTTTCCGTGGTCGTTCAAGAAAATTGCGGAGAACCGCGCCTACCTCTTGCAGTCGCACCGATCGAATTCGAAAGATTGACGAGGATAGCGAAGAAGCTTACGCCATCACGAGTAACCACCATTTGGCGGAAGCGGTAGCCAATGCGCTGGAGATTGCGTATTTGCTTTCTGGCAGGACCGTGAACACTCCGGGAAACGCTCCGTCGTCACTACCCAGAACTGAATCAGTTGAACACGAGTCCGCGAAACCCAACTCAGTCGCGAGCACATCGCTCAAGATAAGCTTCAGTCCAACAGACGGTGATACCGGCTTTCACTTCTTTGAAGCTTCGAATATGGGAAGGGCCTCGAGGTCCGCCGAGGGCATATTCATGCTCAACACTCGTGCAAGAGTCGGCGCGACGGCTCGCATATCGACTTCTCCGAGGTCCACGCCAGGGCGAATGTCAGGCCCTGCAATAAAAAAAGACGCCAGCAGTTCGGGATGGCTGGGTAGGTAGCCATGTGTGCCCCCGACCTTTCGTGCCTGTGTCAATGGCCCCGCAGCCACAATCGAAAAATTCGGCTGCATATCCACCCAGAACGCGGCGCGTGCCCAGCCGCCGAAAGACTCAATCTCCTTTGGCCCGAGAACTCGCGCGATTCCATTGTCCGCGTTGTTCGCGAGGCGATCCAATAGTTGCGCAACACGCATACGCGTCACTTCGTCGTGAGGTTCTTTCAGTACAACGGCGGCCGATCCGCCGTCGCCTTGCGGGTATGCTTTCCACTCGCTCACATGACCATTGGTCATCGTCACTAGTCCCTCTGAAACGAACGCAGACAGCAAGTTGAGACTATGATCGGTACGTGTGAACCCATGATCCGAAACAACACAAACCACAGTTTGCGGATAGGTTGCTCTGGCGGCATCTTCAAGGTCGCCCAATTCCTGATCCAGTTGTTCCAGAGTCTTAAGGGACTCGACGCTGAAGGGTCCGGTTTGGTGTTGCACGTGGTCAAGAGCCGCAAAATGAACGGTGGTGAAGCGAGTTCGTTTGTTCCTCAGAATTGCGACTGCGTAGCAAGTCCGCTGACGGTCCAGTAGGGCCGCCTGGTCCATATCGGTAATATAAGAACCGCACGTTTTTTCAATCTCCGCAATCAGGCCGCGCGTGCTCAGGGATCGCAGGAGTTTGATATCCTCCTCCGACTTCGGCGCCCGCCAATACTCAGGTATCAGATAGCTCACTCCGGGCGCTCCAACGCTGACCGGCCAAGCGACGCTACCGACTACCACCCCGGCCTTCGCTGCGAGTTCCCAGAGTGTGGGCGAGTGAATATCTTCGCTGTACCATTGCCACCCCGCGGCATTTGTACCGAGCGGATCGAAGACGCCGTTGGAGTAGATACCGTGCTTCACCGGCCAAACTCCCGTGAGAATCGTCGTATGGCTGGGAAATGTCACCGTCGGGAGCACGCCGCGCACGCCGGTGGCATGGGTGCCCTCGCGAAAAAGACGTCGTAGTCGAGGAATTTTAAGGTTGTACTGGTCAGCCTTTAGAACATAATCTGGTCGCATGCCATCGACGGAAACAAGTAACAAGGCAGGTTGATTCGCGCCTCCCGCCGGCTGGCCAACAAAGGGTGCGGCAGCAGCCAGGAACAACGCAAAAGCCACGGCTACGAAAACCTGCATCGCGCAGTTAGCATAACGTCCCAGCGTGTTGCGAGCATGACGATAATCGCCAGAATAAGGCAAATCCAGCAACTCCTGTTGAATCTCCACTTTGTTTCTCCTAATGAATCCCTGTTCGGGCTAAGCCCAGATCAAAGGGCCGTTTGTAAATTGGGCGGAGTGGGCCTGGTGGCTATCCACCCAAATCTCATGGTTGGTGTTTAATTTACTGGCTGAGGGACTCCCTGGAAGACGGCCCTAACCTCTCCGTTCCTCTTTGACACATGGAGGTTCGGCAAGTCCGTCAAAATGATCGTAGGCTGAACCTCAAACGGCGCAACAAAATTTTCAACGGGGGCGTATCTGTACATCGAGCTGTTTGGATCGGTATCCATTACGCCGAGCATCCACGAAAGGCTATAATGAAGGTCCACGAGATTCGCCTGGTTATTCGCCCATGCCTGCTTGATCACATTATTGAAGGTGACTAATATGTTCGGATCTCCTGAGGAGACCCCGCCATATTTGATAGCCGCATGTCCAAGCGAATCCACGACTGGCGAATAGCGATCGGGTGTTATGACGGATTTGCCAATTTGGTAGTCTCTTGCCTTCGCCATTCACTACTGTCCGGCTATAAATCGAACAGAATCAACTGGTTGTCAGGATCGGCTAAATCCATTTCGGAGTCGGATGCCTGAAGAGCCCGTAAAATGGGCGTTTTCTCAAAAAGTGTCACGCTCAAAATTTGTAGAATCTG
>DASZPB010000072.1:0-3197 GCA_035550475.1 Bryobacteraceae bacterium
CGCGATCTTTCCCTCTCTGCTCGGGTGCACCAACGATATCGCCTGATCGAACAGGTCCTGAACGGCCACTCCTTGGCGGAAGCGGCGGATCGTGTCGGTTGCCACTTCACCGTCGTCTACGATTGGATTCACCGTTTTAACGAAAGTGGGTTCGCCAGCTTCGAGCAGGTGTCCAATCCCAAAGGTCGTCCGCCCATTCTGCGCGCCGAACAACTACGCGAACTGGTCGAAGTAGCGTTGTCCAACCCCCAGGAGCGCGGTCTGCCGTTCTCTAACTGGTCGGTTCCCAAATTGGGGGAATACTGCCGATCCCGTCGCCTGCTTCCGCCGGTGACCGATGAGTGGATTCGACGCCTGCTGCGCCGGGAAGGGCTCACACCACAGCGCATCCGGACGTGGAAGACATCCTCCGATCCTGACTTCGACCGTAAAAAAAACTGATTCAGCAACTCTACCGCCAGCGTCCGTCACGAGCCGTCGTGTTGTGCTTCGATGAGTGGGGCCCGCTGGAGGTCCGCCCGATGGGCGGCACGGCCTGGGCGCAGGCGGCGCGCCCGGTGCGGATGCGCGCCACCTACCATCGCCCGCACGGCATCGAGCATTTCCTGGCCTTCTACGACGTGCATGGCGACTACCTCAACGGAATCTTTCGTTCCCACCGCGGGCTGGACGAGGTTTGCGACGCTTTCCGCCGACTCCGCGCATGCTATCCACACCGCCAACTGTTCGTCGTTCTGGACAACCTCCATCTCGTCCATGACCATCCCCGCTTCCTCAACCTGCTCAAACGCTTGCGCATCCATCCTATTTGGACTCCCACGCAGTCTTCTTGGCTCAACCTGATCGAAGCTCAATTCGGGGTTCTCAAAAAGTTCACCGTCGCCAATACCGACGACGCCTCCCACGAACAGCGCCAGGAACGTGTGGCCGCCTACCTCCAATACCGTCACAAGCGCCTCGGCATCGCGCGCCACCCCTTAAGAAAGCTGGCCATTATTCGTCGTATTAAGTTGGATCTCCACTAGGCGTAAGGGCAGAGAGCTTCGGCCACCGGCAGGCCGCGCACTTCGATGTTCTTAAGGTCGGCCGAGCCAAGCCCCAGCGATTCGGCGAGCAGCAGCGTGTTGTCGCAGGTGACGAAAGGCTTCCTTCCCTTGGATACTCGCGGAGGATAGCCCATCACGGCAGTCGCGACCGTATCGACATTCACCGGATTGGTGCCTGCGATGAGCACGCCGGGATGCATCGCGCGCAGGCCGCCGATCCAGGGTCCCTCGCCTCCGGCCACCGATTCGACGCCGTCGATGATGGCCAGATCGATGGGGCGCGTGGAGGTGAGCTCGGCCGTGACGCGCGGCATGCGGTAGCCGGGATCGCGGCTGGAGGCCGGGTTGATTTCGGCGGGAGAGTTAGAAGACGGCTGGCGCCTGCCGTTGTGGCAGGCGGCGGCGCGGCTGGAGCGCGGATGCTCGTTCGGCTCGTGGATTCCGGCGTCGTTGCCATAAATGGATGCCGGGGTGATGCCGAAAATATTCTTCATCGACAGCGTGACACCGCAAATGGCGTGGTTTTTCAATTTCGCCAGGGAAACGAAGAAATCGGTGTCGTGGTAGGAGTGGTTCAAATCGTAGGCGGGATAGATCAGGCCGCCTCCCGGAACTTTGAAGCGCACATAGCGCTTGCCCTTGCCGAGCGCGTTGGTATTTTCGAACTCGATGTTTTTCGAGATGCTCTGCAACCGGCGGACGTTCCAGCCGGCCTCGGCCAGGTAGTCTTCGAGCGGGCCGTTCGAAGCCCAGCAGCTTTCGACGAAACGAATGCGGCGGGCGCCGGCGCGGTCGAGCAAGGCGGCGAGGGCGAAGGCGACTTTCGGATGGACGTAATGCGTCAGGCCCGGCGCGCGGCCCTGAAAACGGTTATCGGGGCCTCCGGTGAGGTTCAGCTTCACGGTGACTGTTTTGTTGCGCACCAGGCGCGGCAGACCGCCAAGCTGATCGAACATGGCCGACATAGAAGCGGTAACGCCGTCGTCATAGGCTCGGCAGCGCGCAATGGCGACGGGCAGAGAAGGCGCGGAAACAGACGCCTTCAAGACGGGGGCGGCGGCAAGCAGCGCGAGAAGCTCCCGGCGCGACAAGCCGTAAGGATTCGCTACACCCGGCAGGCTCTTCATGAGGTTAGTTTAATATGACTGCGGGGCAGACGGGAATCGTAAGGATGGTTTTCGACATGGACGATCATGATCTTCTTCGCGTCCGCATGCCTTGGATTGAGAAGCCAGTTATAAGTCTCCGGGGTGATCACGGATGGAACCCGCAACAGTGCGCTTGCCGATTTCGCCAGCCAGGCATCCCCAATTTCGCGCGTCGTGCTTTCGTTGCTCCGCCAACCGGGAGGCAACGACGCCAGCGGCACGCTTTCTGCGGCGACGCCCTCTGAGACTTCGATCTTCAAAATCTGATAGCTGCCGGGCCGATCCTCTTCGTCAGTTTCGAGATGGACTAGAATCTCCAGAAGAGCAGCCGACGGACTCTCCGCGAGGTAAACGATTGGTCGGCCTGCGGTATGCCATCTTGCAGAGGCCTCCAATCCACCGATACCTAACAGGTCAGCATAATTGCTGATTCTCCAGAGAATCATCAGGCAAACATGCCTTCGTCGAGTTGGATTAGCATCTGCTCAACGAGCCTTGCTCCCGCCTCGGTTTGAAGCATCTGCATCGGCGTTGCGTTCTCGAAGCGCTTTTTTGGCTTTCTCATCCAGGACAAGGCTTTATCACGATTCGCAAAGACTCGTTCCGCAAGCGCAAGAACCCGGGCTGCACGCAGGGCCTTGTCCGATTCATCCGCAGTGAGAACTTCGTTCAGGCCTTTGTTGAATCGTTCTTTCCGATGACGAAACGTACGGAGGGGGATCACAATATGGTGAAATTCATCTTTCGTCATACCGCGTTCCAGAAAGATCGCCTGTGTCGACAACGGCAACCCCTGACGCACAATCCTGGTCAGTTCGAACTCCGTCGCGGGGTTGGTTCCGAGCCACTCGGCGATTTTGCGGACTTGCACTGGCATGATTTTCACCTCTGCTGCCATTATGCCATAAATAACATGGCAAACTGGCGGAAGGCCTGGGTGGTCCGGCTACCCGGCAAGTTGCGCCTGGCGCGCTTCTGAATACAATAAGCATTGCGCCCAAAA
>DASZPB010000073.1:0-150085 GCA_035550475.1 Bryobacteraceae bacterium
TCGTGGACCTGGCCGCCGAGCGCGGCGGCAATTGCGAATTGACTCGTTCCGGCGAAACGGTGGATCACTGCGGCGTCGTGATTTCAGGCCCCGTCAACGTGCCTTCCACGGTGCCTTATCACGCCAGCCAGATGTACGCACGCAACCTGGCAGCATTTCTGAAGTATCTTCTGCAAGACGGTCAGCCGGTATTGGACATCAATGATGAAATCGTCCGCGAAACACTGGTGACCCATGCAGGAGAAGTTGTCCACCCGCGGGTGCGGGAACTCATTGGCCTGATCGCGCCGCCGCAGGCCGTTTAATCAGGAGCATCTATGCCCACGGACCTGGAAGTCGCACTGTACGTGTTGATGCTGGCTACGTTCGTCGGACTGGAAGTAATCCGCAAAGTATCGCCCTTACTGCACACCCCGCTGATGTCGCTCACCAACGCCATTTCGGCAATCGCGGTAGTGGGCGCGATTCTTATCACTGGCGCGGGTGATGCGAAGCTGCTCAGCCGCACTCTCGGCTTCATTGCCGTGGTCGCCTCGACCACGAATTTGGTCAGCGGATTCCTGATCACCGACCGCATGCTCAAGATGTTCAAGAAGCGGGAGAACAAGAAATGATCGAGCACGTGGTCAGCTACGTATACATCATTTCGGCGGCCTTGTTCATTCTCTCGCTGAAGTGGATGAACTCGCCCGTTACTGCGCGGCGCGGTGTGCTGGTCGGCGAAATCGGCATGGTCCTGGCCATTACAGGAACGTTGCTGCGGCACGAGGTCGTGAACTATGAGTGGATCTTCATCGCCCTGTTCGTGGGAACGGTCATCGGTATCCCGCTTGCCTACCTGATGCCCATGACCGCTGTTCCGCAGCGAACCGCGCTGTCGCACGCGTGCGGCGCATTGGCGGCGGCGCTGGTTGGCACGGCGGAGTACTACCGCGAAACGCCCACCGGCTTTGTGATGGTCGCGCTGATCGTGGAAACACTGCTCGGATTCCTCACCTTCACGGGCAGCCTGATGGCCGTCGGCAAACTGCAGGAAGTCTTGCCCACGCGGCCCATGGTTTATCGCAATCAGAATCTGACAAATCTCGGGCTGTTTGCGCTGGCTGCGGGACTGGGTATCCGGCTGATCTTCGTTCCTACCGATACCTGGATCTTCCCGATCTTCGCCTCTTTGGCGCTGATCTTCGGTGTGCTCTTGCTCTTACCAATCGGCGGCGCCGACATGCCGACCGTCATCGCTCTTCTGAACTCCTACGCCGGGCTTTCCGCGTGCGCCATGGGATTCGTGCTCGACAATAAACTGCTCATCATTGCGGGCGCGCTTGATGGTTCGTCCGGATTGATCCTCTCGATTATCATGTGCAAAGCTATGAACCGGTCGTTCAGCAACGTGCTGTTTGGCGCGTTCGGGCAGGTGCAGACCTCAAAGAAGGGGACCGAGCAGCGCTCCGCCCGCAGCGCCAGCGCCGAAGAAGCCGCATCAATTCTGGAATCCGCCGGAAACGTGATCATCGTGCCCGGCTATGGTCTTGCTGTCGCGCAGGCGCAGCACAAGATTCGGGAATTGTTTGACGTTCTCTCGAAGCGCGGCGTCGATGTAAAGTTCGCGATCCACCCCGTGGCCGGGCGCATGCCTGGACACATGAACGTGCTGCTGGCGGAAGCCGACATCCCTTATGACCGCCTGTTCGAGATGGACGATATCAACTCAGAATTTGCGCAGTGCGATGTGGCGTTGGTAATCGGCGCCAACGACGTGACGAATCCCGCGGCCCGGCTGGACAAGTCGAGTCCGATTTATGGCATGCCGATCCTCGATGTGGATCGCGCTCGAACAGTGATGGTGATCAAGCGGTCGATGAGCCCCGGATTCGCAGGCATCGACAATGAACTCTACTATCAGGATAAGACCCTGATGTTGTTCGGCGACGCCAAAGCGTTTGTCGCAGAGATCATTAAGGAACTGCCGGCGCGCGTCGCGGCGTGATTGGTTCAAGGCCGGCGCTCGCAGTTTAAACTCCCGCATTCCGCGCCGCGACCTGCGCGAGGCTGGACCAATCGAGCTCGCCCTGCCCGTGGGCCATGGCGTCGAGGAAGTGATCGCGAATGAGGCTGGCGAGCGGCATCGGCGATTCGCATTCACCGCCAGTCTCGATTGCCAGACGCACGTCCTTCAGTCCCAGCCGCAGGCTGAATCCGGCGGGTTCAAAGTGCTGCTCCGCCATCAGCCGCCCATAATTCGCATAGACCGGAGACGCAAACAGGCTGTTCATCACATCCAGGAACAGTTGTGGCGCGATGCCTGCTTTGCGCAACGTGGCGAATGCCTCGCCGAAAGCTTCCAGCATGCTGGCGAGCATGAAATTGCCA
Source organism: Bryobacteraceae bacterium (assembly GCA_035550475.1). GTDB lineage: Bacteria > Acidobacteriota > Terriglobia > Bryobacterales > Bryobacteraceae > DASZPB01. The sequence continues at coordinate 2,371 of DASZPB010000073.1, forward strand.
CAGAGCTTGGTGGCATTCGCCTGCCACGGATCTTGTCCCGCGATGAATGTCTGACGCCCAACGGCATCAAACAACGGGCAGCAGCGCTCGATGGATTCCCGCGGCCCGGCGGCCACCACCAGAAGCTTCCGGCTCTCCGCGGCTTCCGGGCGGCCAAATACTGGAGCGCTCAAGTAGGCTTGGCCGCGCGCTGCGTGGCCGGCCGCCAAACGGCGGGCGAGCGCCGTGCTGATGGTGCTGGAAGAGATGTGGACGGAGCCCGCACCAAGTCCGGAAGCAACGCCATTCTGGCCGAACGCCACCTGTTCGACGGCTTCATCATCGGCCAGCATCGTGATGACGGCATCCGCACCGCGGCAGGCTTCGGCCGGAGAGCCTGCCACGCGGGCGCCTTCCGCCGCCAGTTCCTCCGCCTTTTGGCGAGTGCGATTGAAGACGGCCACTTCGTGCCCGGCGCGCAGCAGATTCCGCGCCATGCATGAACCCATTTTGCCCAAACCGATAAAACCAGCTTTCATGGTCCCAGCATAACGGTCGCTGCCGTGTCCCTGCACGGGAAAACGCGATATAACTTTACAGGTTGGTTGGAAGGACCCGCCGCTTATGAATCGCAGACAATTCGTCACCTCCGGCGCCACCGCCGCAGCGCTCTCCGCCGTTCCACCGCAGGGCGCCAATGCCGCACCGGCCAAACGCGCATTGATGAAACTCGGCTGCCAGAGTGAGCCGAGTACCGAGAAGCATTTTCAGTTTCTGGCGCGCTATGGCGTGCACAATGTCTGCGGCTATCCGGAAGTCGAACCGGGGCATCTCTACGCAACAGTGGACGAGCTCAAGCAATTGCGCGAACTCGGGGAGCGCAATCAGATCAGCATCGATTGCATCGCGCCGCCGTTTCTGGCTTCCAGTCACATCGATCGGGAGAAGCATCCCGCTATCATGCTGGCGCAAAGCCCGGAGCGCGATCGCGATATCGAATCGTTGCAGACGCTGATCCGCAATTGTGCTGCGGCGGGCATTCCGTCCATCAAATACAACATGAGCATGCTCGGCGTGCTGCGCACCGGGCGCGTCCCCGGCCGCGGTGATTGCACCTACAGCTTGTGGAGTTTAAAGAAAGCGCACCCCGATCCGCCGCTGACGCGCGCGGGCCATGTAGATGCGGACGCGGCGTGGGAGCGGATCTCTTATTTCCTGAGCCATATCATGCCCGTGGCCGAAGAGTACAAGATCCGCATGGCCTGTCATCCGCACGATCCCGGAGTGCCGCCGGAAGGCTATCAGGGAGTTGTACGGGTGCTCGGCACTGTGGACGGATTGAAGAAGTTCCTCTCCATCAAAGAAAGTCCTTATCACGGGCTGAACTTCTGCCAGGGCACCGTTTCCGAAATGTTGAACGATCCCGGCAAGGAGATCTACGATGTGATCCGCTATTTTGGGTCGCGCAATAAGATCTTCAACGTGCACTTTCGCAACATCCGCGGCCATCGCAACGAATTCGTGGAGGTCTATCCCGATGAAGGCGACGTCGATTTCGTAAAAGCGATCCAGGTCTACAAAGACGTTGGGTACTCGTACATGATGATGCCGGACCACGTCCCGCAAGCGCCCGACGATCCGCGCGGCTTGCAATCGTTCGCTTTCTGCTATGGCTACATTCGCGCGTTGATTCAGGCCGTGGAGCGCATGGCTTGAAATTCCGGCGTACTCAGGGACATGAAGTCCCCTCTTAAATCAATCGCGTATCGAAGCTGAATGGCCGTTCGCGAATCAGGTGCAACGATTTGGCTTCCGGATGTTGGGTGTTCAAAAGTAGTTGGATTTTTCCGGCAAAATGGCCGAACGGACCAGCAAGAGGGAGGAGGGGTCGCGCCACAGCGATCCAGACCTACCCACAGGCCGGGTATTCGTATATGATGATGCCGGATCACGGGCCGTGGGCCGCATGGCCTGAAGTTTTCAGTAGGAATGCCTTCGAGGGAGTAACTGTATGAAGAGCCCAATCGTATCCGTCGGTTACGGCGTTGCGGGCATGGGACGCCGCTCGTTTCTGCAGTCGGCTCTTGGCGCTGTGCTTTTGCCCGTCTATGCGCTGGCACAGCAGAACAGTGAAAAGGCGAGACCGCTCAACCTGAAGATCACCGGCCTGAAGACATTCGTCGTGAATGCCGGTACCGTGAACTGGGTCTTCTGCAAGATCTATACGAATCAAGGACTGGCGGGACTAGGCGAGGGCTCGGTGACCAGCAAGGAAGCTACCGTCGCCCAGGCCATCATGGAACATGAGCGGTTCCTGATCGGCAGGGACCCTACCAACATTGAACTTCTATGGCAGGGAATGTTCCGCATCCCGCGATGGCGCGGAGGGCCGATTCTCAACTCGGCGATCAGCGCGGTGGAAATTGCCCTGTGGGACATTCTCGGCCAGGCGCTTGGAGTACCCATCTACAAACTACTCGGCGGTGCGGCGCGCGAGCGGATTCGCATGTACCTGGATGTCGGCTCCACGCCCGACGATTTCCTGCGGGCGAAGGAGATGGGTTACACGGCCGCGAAATCCAGCTTTATCGCGATTGAGGGCACGCTCGTGAAGCCGGACTTCGCCGTGCGGGAAGGCGCGAACCGGCTGGCCGCGGTGCGCAAGGCGGTCGGCGACGACTTCGATATCTGCATCGACGCGCATGGGCGCCTGACTACCACGATGGCCATCGATTTCTGCACCCGTATCGAAGAGTTGCGGCCGTTTTGGGTCGAGGAGCCGACGCAGTTGGAGGACCTGGGAGAACTCGAACTGCTGCGGCAGAAGACAAAAGTTCCGCTGGCGACGGGAGAGCGGCTGTTCACCAAGTACGGCTTTGGCGACCTGTGCGCGCGGCATCTGGTGAACTATATCCAGCCGGATGTCTGTCACGCGGGCGGAATTCTCGAACTGAAGAAGATCGGCGCGCTTGCGGAAACCTGGCGCATCGAGATGGCTCCGCACAATCCACAGAGTCCGGTCAGCACCACAGCGTCGCTGCATATCGACGCGACTACTCCGAGCGCGACGATCCAGGAATCGACATCGAGCCGCAATCAGTTGGCGCAGGACCTGTTCGAGGGAAGCGGGCCCGTTGTCAAAGACGGCTATGCGGAGCTGCCCACCCGTCCGGGATTGGGTGTGGCATTGAATGAGAAAGTCGCGGCGCTGCACCCATATCAACCTGTGAACCGGCCTGAGTATCATTCGGCCGATGGCGGAGTGATGGATCAGTAGGCTGGAGCCGGCGAGCTGTGTTTACGAAGCTCCGGAGCCCCGAATCCCTGCTGCGCGTCCCTGATTCGCACGGCCACGTGGGTCGGGTCTTGCTAAAATGATCGCGTGCTCCAGAAAGCGCCGATGGAGGAATACTCCCGGGCGGAAGTGCGCCGTCAGTTCGGCCTTAGCGAGCGGCAGCTTCGTAGCTGGGAAAAGCTGGAGTGGATTCCGGCCGCGGAATCGTATTCGTTCTCTGACCTGATTGCCATTCAGACACTGGTCAAGCTGCGCCAGAGCCGTATCCCGCCCCGGCGCATCGGGGCGGCTCTGAACTCATTGCGGCAGAAGCTCGATTGGGTCAAGCACCCTCTCTCGGAGCTGCGCATTGTCTCCGACGGGCGCACTATTGCCGTCCATCTGTCCGGCCAGAAAATGGAGGCCATCAGCGGCCAGACGCTTTTCGATTTCGAAGCCGCCGGACTGGGCGGTGTGAAGAGTTTCCCAGGCCGCAAAGAGCCTGCCAGCCGGCTTCGCGAGGCGGAAGCCTGGTTTCAGAAGGGGCTCGATCTGGAGGAAGCCGGTGCCCCCGTCGAAGAGGCCATCGCGGCGTACCGGAAGGTGCTGGAGTTGAATCCGTCAGCGGCGGGCGCGCTGGTGAACCTGGGCACCATTTGCTACCGCCAGCGCCAGTTCAGCGCGGCGGAGGAATACTACAAGCGAGCTACCATTGCCGACGCCGGCTATCCGCTGGCTGAGTTCAACCTGGGGAATCTTTACGACGAGCAGGGCAGCGTGGGGCCGGCTTTCGAGCACTACGGGCGAGCGCTTAAGCTGAATCCCAACTACGCTGACGCTCACTTCAACCTGGCCCTGCTGTGCGAACGCATCGGCGATGCTCTGAAGGCTGTTCATCACTGGAAGCTGTACCTGAAGCTGGATAGTGCCAGCCAATGGGCCGATATCGCGCGCCGTCAGTTGGAGCGGTTGCGGCAGGCGACTGTAGTCCATTCGCGGTAGCTGCCGGCGGCTGCTCCCCCGACGCGCACTACACTGGTAAAGGAATGCCGGATAGCGAACTGACACCGGAGCCATTTGGCCTCCAGAGCTCTCTTTTCTTCGAGACCCCGGAAGAGATCTACGCGCGCGTGTTCCGGGAATTGAAGCCGCGCACACCCATGCCGGATCTCCGCGTGAAGTTTTGCCGGTTCGCTAATGCCGATAGCTTTATTCGCCTGGAAAATGGCCGCCTGGAGGTTCGGATTTCGGACCTTTTGCAGGGCGCTCCGGCGCCGGTTACCGAAGCGCTGGCCTATATCCTGCTGGCCAAACTCTACCGCAAGCCGGTGGCGCGCGTTTATGCGCATCGCTACCGCCTCTATCTGAACCGGCGGGACATGCGCCGCCAGATGCACCTCGTACGGCAGATTCGCGGGCGCAAGTTCATTTCCGGACCGCAGGGCGCGACTCACAATCTGGATCAGATCTTTGAGAAGCTGAATGCAGGCTTCTTTGATGGGTTATTGGGTCGGCCGCAACTCGGCTGGAGTCGCCAGCGTTCGCGCAGCATGCTGGGCCATTTCGATCCATCGCACAATGCCATCATCATCAGCCGGATTTTCGATCAGTCTTCCGTTCCAGTGGTGGCGCTGGAGTATGTGATGTTCCATGAAATGTTGCACTTGCGGTGTCCGGTAGATCATACGGGGGCGCGCCGGCGGGTGCATACGCGGGAATTCCGGGAAGAAGAAAAGAAATTTCCGAGGCTGAAGGAAGCCAAAGAAATATTAAAGCGGCTATAAACCATAAAAATGGCTCCAGCCGCTTTAGAAATTCAACAAAAGTGCGTGCTGCTTTTACGCTTCGATCCCTGCTGGAACCAGACTTCGAAGTTCAAGACGCATGACATCGAAAACGCTGAGCAATTCCCCGACATCAACGCCGCTGAGTCCCCACCGGTAGAGCATTAATTGGACTTGAACCCGCGCCATCCCTAAGGCAAATTGCATCTGGCTGCGGACCAACGCCGAAGCCAAGTCCTCCCGGTCATGCCCGGATTGCAGCATGAGTACTTTAATTGCTATGCAGACCCGCTTAAAATCCGTATGAAGGCACCGGAGGTAGCCGCGAAAGATCTGGCAACGCTGAATGCGAAGCCGGCTGGCCATCTTAGGAGTATAGCCCGGCTGCGCTCGAAGGAACTCCAGATCTTCCCCATCGAGCAGCCGAATCATAGGACGATAGCGCTCAATGGAAAGATCATCGATCCATTCCGCCGTTACGGGCAGACTGCCTTTCGGACGATTCGCGAGCCTCCGCACGATCAGCATAAAACCGCCTCCGCCTGCCGTGCATGTCAGGACTGCTATAGCTATCACCCAGTTCATGTGGATGCTCACTTCCAACCAAATGATATCCGGAGAGGCCTGAAAATGCAATCCATTAGAGAGTAATATCGGTACTGGGGTGTACCTGGAAAACACCTTATTTTCTGGTAGCTTTCAAGAGAGTTTCGTTTAAGGAATCCAACTTACTAAGAATCCGTTTTTCCTGCTCTGGACTAAAGTGGGGAATGCTCATCTGCACTTCCTCGCCCTTCGGCGTCAGAAAAAGCAGCCAAATCAACACACAGGCCGGGAAAACGCCCATTAGGAAAGTGTTAACGGCGCCTGAGATCTGAAGCCCCAGCGCAGCCCGAGCAAAAACCCCGACGCTCCCACTGAGGAAAACGATTGAGTATGCCGCTCCGTGCACGAGGACATTCCGGCTCAAAGGCACTGGGTAGCGAGTCAGCCAAAAAAGCAGGAGCAATAAAAAGATCAATAGACTGAAATCGATACCGCGCTCGACAGCCATGTAATATCCAAGCACCGCAGATCGTTGGGAAATTCCCCTGTGAATATGCGGCAGAAAAGTAAGCGCCGAGATGAAAATCGAAACCGACATGCCGGCATATAGGAACCATCGGCCGATGGTGTAAAGTCCGCGGTGCCTTTCGAGAACCAGAGAGTAGAGTTCACGCACGAGCAGGGCGTAGAACAACCACACGAATGGCTCAGTGACAATCCAGACCTTCAGGTACAACTGGGAAGAAACATCGGAAAGCGACAGGAAAATACACGTCAGAATAGAACGGAAGATTAAGTAGGCAAAGAGAATCCGATATTTCTTGGAGAGTTTGGTGGCAAATAACTTGGCGCTGGTTAATATACAGCCAACCACCGCCAGGATCTGAAGTGTGGTTACAACAGCGGCACCCGATAGCATTTGGGCGAAAACCCAATTCTAGCACCGGATGCCGCGAAAACTTTTGTCGATTAGCGAGCCCAATCGCATGGATTGCACGTGGGGATAGGATTATCCACCTTGCTATTGTGCGTCGTCTTCGCCGTCGCCATGAACGCTGCCATCGCCATCAAAGTAAGAACCATCAACCGTTTCATCCGTCTCGTTCCTTTCTGCACTACGCAGAGATGAGTAATTTCGGTACTATACTAGCCGTGCCTGTACCGATATAGGGTGTTCCTCTCAATTATTTTCCGAAAACGGAACGTTATCCAACCTTTCGTTCTACAGCGTGTGAGTGGTGGCTCAGGTATTCGCCGGGGAGAGATGCTTGTAAGTAGTTGATTTTAAGTGAAACAGGGAAGGCTGACCCGATTGCGGGCCATTCCGTCCTGCAAGGCGCTTTCTAGTGAGTTTCCCTTAGGTGTTCGAAGGTTTGGCGGAGGCCACCGGCAGGCGTGCATGACGCCGTTTGCGCGGCTCGATCGGCATCGCCACGCCGACCACCTCACCGATTAAGTCGATTTCCGCAGGATACTGAAAAAAAGAGGCTTGTTGCTGAGATGCAGGGTGAGATTGAATTAACAACTGTTGCCCCTGCAGCGTGCACCAGCCGCAAATGTAACCACCGCGATGCTCAAAGAAATAAATCGGCCGGTCGAATTCATTCGCCCAGCCTCCGGCCGCGATTTTGCGCCGGCTCTCATCGATCAGAACCAGTGCCCCGGGGCGGAGGATCGGATACATTGACCAGTCTTCGAGGCCAATGAATCCGTACCGGTATGGCCGCAGATCGAGCCCGTTCAACAAGCTCAGCGGCATCCGGCCCCAGCGTTTCACCAGGTAGCTTAGGAAAGTGGTCTTCGAGAGATCGATGTCGGCTGAGACGGGCTGCGGGACAGTGACCGACTGAGGCGCGGAAAAATGCACCGCATGCGTCTCCTCCAGGCCGATCTGGAGTGATTCCGAAGGCAATTGGTCGAGCGGAACCCCATACCAGCGAAGGACTTCGTTCACATCCAGACGGTAAATGGCGCAGAGCGAGTAGAGGCGGTAAATGGTGGGTACGGTGCCCTTGTTTTCAATATCCGAAAGGCGGCTCAGCGCGATGGCGAATTCTTCGGAGGACCGCCGGGCCGCGATCTTCTGGCTGGCCTCTTCCACGTCCCGAAAGGTCAGCTTCAACCGCTCCCTGACCCGCTTCAGCTTTTCTCCGGCGCGGTCCATGATATGATCCTCGCTGTGCCCGGGGGAAGTGCGCCGGGCTGAATACCATGCAGCGATCGGAAGCGAATTTGCATTATATCCCCAAGGTCAGGTGCCATCAAGCAAAAACCGGCTTTTTTGTTCCACAATCGGAACAAACACCGAAAATGCCTGAGGTAATCCCATGAGAATCGTGGTGGGGATTTCCGGAGCGAGCGGCGCAATTTATGGTTTACGCCTCCTCGAGCGCCTCCATGGACGAGACGAGGTGGAAGTGCACCTCATCCTCACACGCGCCGGAGAAAAGGCGCTCTTCCTCGAGACGGGCAAGTCGGCCGCTGAGGTCCGCAAACTCGCCGACCACTGCTATCCCCTTGAGGATATCTCTTGTAGCTTAGCGAGCGGCTCGTATCTCACGGACGCTATGGTGATAGCTCCCTGCTCAATCCACACCATGTCGGCGATCGCTCAAGGCATTAGTTCGAACCTTCTGATCCGTGCCGCCGATGTGGCTTTGAAGGAACGCCGCAAACTCATTCTAGTAGTGCGCGAGAGCCCTTTTCATCTCGGACATTTGAAAAACATGACGGCATTAGCAGAAATGGGAGCTATTATTGCTCCTCCCGTTCCCGGCTTTTATCATCATCCGCAGACAGTAATGGACATTGTGGACCACAGCGTGGATCGGATTCTGGACCTGATCGGCGTGCCGGACGCGAACGTCCGCCGCTGGGAAGGGGCGGCCCGGTGAGCGCCGGCAAAGGCGAACGGATCGCATTCCAGGGTGAGCGCGGCGCGTTCAGCGAAGAGGCCACGCGAAAACTGGTGGGGCCGAGCGCGCAGGTTCTGCCGTGCACGCGCTTTGAAGATGTCTTCCGCAGTTTGAAAACCGGCCGGGCTACCGGCGCGGTGATTCCGATTGAAAACACGCTGGCCGGTTCCGTTCATGAGAACTACGACCACTTGCAGCACTTCGAACTGCCGATTGTGGCGGAAACCAGCGTCCGCATTGTGCACAATTTAATCGCGCTGAAAGGCGTTCCTTTTTCGAAAGTGCGCCGCGTGTTTTCGCACCCGGTGGCGCTGAATCAGTGCCGGGATTTTTTTGCGCAGAACCCGCAGATTGAGCGAATCTCGTTTTACGACACGGCGGGCAGCGTCAAAATGGTCACCGAAAAAGGATTGACGGACGCGGGAGCGATCGCCTCTTCGGTCGCCGCGGAGATTTATGGCGCGCGCATTTTACGGAAATCGATCGAGGATGACCGCCAGAATTTCACGCGATTTTTTCTGCTTCGGAAAACGGAATACGCGCGGCGGCACCCGGTGAAGACGGCGCCTCGCGCACGCTGGAAGACGTCGCTGGTGTTCAGCACGCATAATACGCCGGGTGCGTTGTTCCGGGGGCTGAGCGCCTTCGCGCTGCGCGATTTGAATCTGACCAAGATCGAATCGCGGCCTCTGCGAGGCAAGCCGTGGGAATATCTCTTCTACCTGGACTTCCTCGGGCGCGTTGACGAGCCCAACGCAGTGAACGCGCTGAATCACCTGCGCGAACTGGCCGATTTCCTTCGCGTTCTGGGCAGCTACCCGCAAGGCGCGTAGCTGCGCGCCCCGCTCAGGGATGCTCGCACCGCCACCAGTCTGGCGCAGCGCCGGTCGGGTAGGCAGGGTGAACATCGCAAATTTGTAAAACACGGTTCCAGGCCCTCTCCCCACCTCGAAGTGGCCGTTGACAACCATCTGGGGAAGGCCGAAGCTATAGATAGTAAATTTCGCGGTTGAGGAAGCGGAGGTGTCTCGTGAAGCCGATTTGGGTGGCTGGGGTTTCGATGGCCGCACTCGCGCTGAGCTCGGTTCCCGCACTCGCGCAAGCAGTGATTTCAGCCCGCTCCGGTGAAGTCTCGTACATTCAGGGCCAAGTGGACATAGATGGCCAGAAGGTCGAGTCTTCGCTAACCCGGTTCCCGCAAATTAAAGAGAACAGCGTTCTGCACACGGCGCAGGGCCGGGCAGAGGTGCTGCTGACTCCCGGTGTGTTTCTGCGTGTAGGGGAAAACAGTTCGTTCCGTCTGCTCACCGATCGATTCATCGACACCCGCCTCGAGCTGCTTACCGGTTCGGCGGTTGTAGAAGCCGATGAGATTGCAAAAGATACGAACCTCACCATTGTGGTGAACGGCGATGCCGTAGCACTGAACAAAGCGGGCGTGTACCATCTCGACACACAGCCGGCGCGAATCAAAGTGTACTCGGGTCAAGCCACAGTGAAGATTGGCGAGCAGAACGTCGAAGTGGGCAGCGGCAAGATGCTGAACCTTTCGACCGAAATGGCCGCAGTCGAGAAATTCGATCGTGACGACACCGATTCCCTGGACCGCTGGAGCAAGGTGCGCGGTGGATATGTCGCCATGGCCAATGTTTCCTCCGCCAAGTCCTTGCGTGATTCCGGCACGGTGATATCTACCGGAGCCTGGCAGTGGAACCCCTGGTTCGGAATGGTCACGTTCATTCCGGCCTATGGACGAGTTTCAAGCCCCTACGGGTATGCCTTCTGGAGTCCTTACACGGTAGGACGCGTGTTCTACGTTCCGCCCCGGCCGAACTTTGGAAACTGGGACGCTGGAGCACGTCCGGCATACACCGCCATGCCGCCGACAATGAGCGGGAACTCGGGTACGATGGCCGTTTCGAGCGCTGCGCCCTCCGTGAATACCCGGTCCACCGCTCCCGCGGCTGCACCGTCGGCTCCCATCGGGCGCGGCTCCGCCTCCGGCGGTGGACATCAGCGCTGAGCATTTTCCACTTTGTGGAGACCAGAACGGTTTAGCCTGCGGCACTACGGCCCACATTCACACTTTTGCGCCAAGCAAGAAAGCCGTAGTCTGCTGGAAGTGTGTAGACCTAGACGGCTTGGCGAAGCGGGCGGTAGCGGCGGCTGGCGCGCAGTCCGATCAATTCCGCAACATCAGCAAGCAGTCGCGGCAGGTTTTCCGTGTAAATCGAAAGCTGATGATTGGTGCGGACGGAGCGGTCGCGCGATACCGGCTCATACGAAGTGATCAGAGCAGTAGCGGGCCTGTAGTCTTTGACTCGCGCATAAGCCAGTACATTCGGTCCAGTCCGCCGGGAGTCAAACTCCATTTCGCTCAAAACCAGATCATATTGCCGCTCGTCCAGTTTCGCTAAAGCTTCGGCCGGGCTCGCCGCCACATCAACTTCGTATCCGCCTGCCTGCAGAATGGTTTGCAACGTCAAACGGGGCGCCAAATCCCCATGCACCAAAAGAACGCGGGCCAAGTCCAGAGCCCGATTGGCGCGGCGGGAACGGCTCGAACTGGAATACGTACGCATCGTCCTACATTAACTTTAACCGACATTGCTGCTTCTTTAGCCACTTATTTTTCTCACAGCTCGGAGACTCCGGAAGATTTGTAAGTTTTACTAGTACTTACTGATCGAGAGTACTGCCTGCGCTCATAATCTCTGTGAGATTGTCGACTGCAACCATAGGGGTGATTTTTCGAACGTTTGCAGCGAATTCGGGGCCTTACAATAGTCTCGAATTCGTTCCGCGTGCAAACTGTCCAGGACAGAGTGCGGTAGTACTTTCGTTTCTGCTGGAAGGCCAGCCCAGGATTCCCCGCAGCTTCCCCGCCCCAGGGTGCCTCTTTAGGGGAAAGATTGCGCTCTCAGAGCCGAGCTCAACCGTTCCGCAAAGGCGGTGTCCATCCTCCGAGACGATTTCCGCCTCGCGGAGCGATCGAGTCGCGACTATTCTCTTAGTGCGAAATAAGAGTCCCCGCGTTTCACCTGGTCTTCGAATTATTTTCAAAAGGTCCTTACATATTCAGCAGTAAAGATGAGCTCCTGAGAACAACTGCATTTTCTCGCAGCGCTCACGGTGAGAAACCAAACGTGCCATGGAGTGCCCGGAAAATCACTAAGCCCGGGCTGACGATGAGTTCAGCAGTATCAAGGGAAACAACTCTTCTTATCCACATACTCACCGGAGTGTAACAATAAATAAGTAGGAGACAACTGAGATGATAAGAGGTTCACGGTTGTTACTAACAACTTTATTCGGGGTTATCGCCGGTCTGTGCACGTGGTGGTGGATAGGAACCATTCCCGGAGCGCAGGCTTGGACGGTCGTATTGTCACGTGCCTTGCTAGGCTTTGGAATCGGTATCAGCGCGTGGAAAGCGCATTGGGCACTGCATGGCATCGTGTTAGGAATCATCTTCAGCCTGCCTGGAGCGGCCGATGCGGTTTGGAACCACGCCGGCGCCTTGGGATTCTGGGGGTGGTTGATATCCGGTCTTGTGATTGGATTCCTGATTGAGCTGTTCGCGAGCCCAATCTTTCACGCGTCCTCGCGCCGCACTATTCAGGAACCACAACCGCACGCTATGTAATTTCCCCGCCTCCCCGGGGGGATGCCCGAACCTCCCTCGGGGACGGGTCGTAGTTACGAAGCTGTTTCCTGTTCGATGCGTGTCTCCAGAACTCTTCCAGGTTCAAACTTTTCCAGCAGTCGAAACCACGTTGCATGTTCGTCCAGCGCCTTGCGGGGCAGCAGCCCGATCAGTTCGGTGCTGACGACCGCAACACCACGCTGTTCCGCTTCGGCCCGCACGGCTTCAAAGGCCGCCGCGATCGGGGTCTGCTCGAAATCCGTAAGATTCAGCGAAACTTGAGCAAGATTGCGGGAGGCCAATGGCAGGCCCAATGCCTTTACGCAAGGCAGCCCGCCCGAAGACTGGCGGACAGCTCGCGCGACGCTCCGGGCGATCGAGACATCGGCTGTGGCCAGATTGATATTGAAGGCTATCAGAAACTTTCTTGCGCCGATGGCAACTGCGCCGGCCGTTTGGTGAAGGTTCGGGCCTCCAATATCGGGCCGGCGATCGGGATTCCTGACCGCTTCCTCCAGCAGCCCTTCGAACTGCCCCTGGCGGACTTCCGCCAGATCCACGCACCACGGGCGCCGCGCCGCGGCTTCGTAGAAGTACACCGGCACCTGCAGTTCGTCCCAGACGCGTTGACCGGTTCGCCACGCGATGCCGACGCAATCCTGCAGCGTCACGCCCTGCACCGGCACAAATGGAACAACATCGGCAGCTCCGATGCGCGGATGAACGCCGCTGTGGAAACGCAGGTCGATCCGCCTGACGGCCTCTCGAATGCCGCGGAATGCGGCTTCCGCCACGTTCTCCGGCGCTCCGGCAAATGTGACGACTGACCGGTTATGATCCCGATCCATGGTCTGATCAAGAATTGCTACGTTTGTCGAGGCGATGGCCTTGGCAATCGCTTGCACAATGGCCGGATCGCGGCCCTCGGAAAAGTTCGGAACACATTCCACCAGTGGTCGCGAGTTCATCGGTCAGTCAAAGACCATTCTCGCAAAGACGGGCGCTCGTCTCACGGGGCGCAGCAAAGTGAGAATGTCCTATTTGGGCGCGAAGGCCCTTCAGAGGTCCGAAAGGCAATCGGCAAAAGGAGATGGCTAGCCCTCGATACGCCCGCCGGCGGCCGATTTCCAGGGGCAGGTCTGCTACCATAAGGAATCACCCTTGATCGACACTGTTCCAGACATCCTGGCTCGTATTGTCGCCAAAAAGCGAGAAGAACTTGCCGGTACTACTCCACCGCTGGATCAATGGGAGCGTGAGGCTGAGATCCGCCGCGCCACCCGCCGTGATTTCCGCGCCGCACTGAGCGCGCGCGAGCCCGCGATCATTGCGGAAATCAAGAAGGCGTCGCCCAGCAAAGGTATTCTTTCAAGCGACTTCCGTCCGGAACGCATTGCCGCGCAGTACGCCGCTGGTGGGGCAGCCGCGCTCTCCGTGCTTACGGATGCGTCCTTTTTTCAGGGCACCCTGGATGATCTGGAAGTGGCCCGGGTGGCCGCACCTCTTCCCGTGCTGCGCAAGGATTTTACGATCGCGCTTTCGCAGATCGTTGAAGCTGCCGCGCATGGAGCGGATGCCGTCCTGCTGATTGCCGCCATCCTCAGTGAACGGGAAATGCGCGATTTTCGCGAAGCCGCCGCCCTCTATGGAATGGCCGCCCTGGTGGAAGTACACAACCACCGCGAGTTGGAAGCCGCTGTAGGCGCGGGGAGCGAGATCATCGGCGTCAATAACCGCGATCTCACCACGTTCGAGGTCACGCTTCAAACATCGTTGCAGTTGGCGGCGCACATTCCGTCGGGCGTGCTGCGAGTCAGTGAGAGCGGCATCCATGAAGCGGCGCATATCGGCCAACTGCGCGCCGCGGGCTACCATGCTTTCCTGGTGGGCGAGCATCTCATGAAATCGGGCGACCCGGCAGCGGCGCTGCGAAAGCTGGTGTCGGCATGATCCTCAAAATCTGCGGCATCACCAATGCGGAAGATGCGGCCGCGGCCGTGGAAGCGGGGGCCAACGCACTCGGATTTAATTTTTATCCGCGCAGCCCGCGTTACATTGCGCCGGAGCGCGCGGCGGCCATTCCGCTGCCCAATGGCGTGCGCCGTGTGGGTGTGTTTGTGAATGAGCCGGCCTCTCACGTGGAAACGGTTGCCCGCCTGGCGCGAATTGATGTTGTGCAACTCCACGGAGATGAGGGCGAGGCGGATTATCCGGCGGCGCTTACGGTGTGGAAGGCGGTGCGCATTACGCCCTCGTTCGATTTTGCCGGCTGGAACCGTTGCGCTGCCGAAGCACTGCTGCTGGATGGCCCGGCCGCCAGCCTTTACGGCGGCTCCGGCAAGACGTTCGACTGGAAACTGGCAGGTGCCGCGACTCTGCCCATCATTCTGGCGGGAGGCCTGGATGGCTCCAACGTCGCTGAGGCTATCGCTATTGCCCACCCCTGGGGCGTAGATGCATGTTCCCGCATCGAATCCGCGCCGGGGAAAAAGGATCACAGGAAAATGACCGAGTTTCTGCAGGCGGCCAAGGCGGCGCTTTCGTCGTGACGCCGCAACCTGATTCCGGAGGGCACTTCGGGCCTTACGGCGGCCGCTATGTACCGGAAGTCCTCATGGCCCCGCTCGAGGAGCTCGAAAGGGCCTACCAGGAAGCGCGCAACGATCCCAGCTTCCAGGCTGAGCTCAGTGACTTGCTGCACCACTACGCCGGGCGCCCCACAGCCCTGTATTTCGCAAAGCGATTGACCGAAGCGTTGGGAGGGGCCCGCATCTATCTGAAGCGCGAAGACCTGCTGCACACAGGAGCACACAAGATCAACAACGCGCTGGGGCAAGCCTTAATCGCGCGCCGCATGGGGAAGAACCGGATCATCGCGGAAACCGGAGCCGGGCAGCATGGCGTAGCCACGGCTACCGTGTGCGCGCTCTTCGGCTTCGAGTGTGTGGTCTATATGGGCGAGGAAGACATGCGCCGCCAGCGCCTCAATGTCTTCCGCATGCGCCTGCTCGGCGCAAAGGTTTCTTGCGTTTCGACCGGTAGCCGCACGCTCAAGGACGCCATCAGCGAGGCCATGCGTGATTGGGTCACCAACGTGGCCGATACGCATTACCTGCTTGGCTCCGCGCTCGGATCTCATCCGTATCCCATGATGGTCCGCGATTTTCATAAGGTCATCGGTGAGGAAGCGCGCCGGCAGATCCTGGAGGCTGAGAATCGACTGCCCGACAGCATTTTCGCCTGCGTCGGCGGCGGCTCGAACGCCATTGGCATTTTCTATCCATTTCTGGGGGACCGTGCGGTGAACCTTGTCGGCATTGAAGCCGGCGGCCGCGGCGACGCAGCGGGCGAACATGCCGCTCGTTTTCGCGGAGGCGCGCCCGGCGTGCTGCAAGGAGCGTTCAGTTACCTGCTGCAGGACGAAAATGGCCAGGTCTCGCTCACGCATTCCGTTTCGGCGGGCCTGGATTACGCCATGATTGGCCCGGAACACGCATGGCTGCACGATGAGCATCGCGCCGAATACGTTGCTGCGGGTGACGGCGACGCGCTCGAAGCCGCCAAGTTGCTTTCCCGCACTGAGGGCATCATTCCCGCACTTGAATCCTCGCATGCAGTGGCTGAAGCGATCCGAAGAGCTCCAGATGCCAAAGGGAAAATTTTTATAGTGAACCTTTCGGGGCGCGGCGACAAGGACATCGACATCTACCGGGAAAACTTCAAGGAACTCGACGAATCATGACGCGCATCGGGCGCCTGTTTGAAAGCCTTCAGAAGGACAATCGCAAAGGTCTCATCGCCTACATCACGGCTGGCGATCCTTCGCCCGCGCGCACGCCAGCGCTGGTGGACGCACTCGTTCGCGGGGGCGCGGATCTGATCGAATTGGGTGTGCCGTTTTCCGACCCGATCGCCGATGGTCCGGTGATCCAGCGCGGCGGGGAACGCGCTTTGCGAGCCGGCACAAGTCTGAAGGCGGTGCTCGAAATCGCGGCGGAAATCCGCCGCCGCTCCGAAGTTCCTCTGCTACTTTTTACGTATCTCAATCCGGTGGTTCGCTATGGCCTGGACCGCCTGGCGAAAGATGCCGCCGCCTGCGGTATCGATGGCTGCCTGCTTACCGATGCCAGCGTGGAAGAAGCGCAAGCCTATGTGGACGCCATGCACCGGCATGGACTCGACACCGTCTTTCTCGCCGCACCCACCAGTACGCCGCGCCGGCTTGATCTGGTGGCGCGCTATTCCACTGGCTTTGTCTATCTGGTCTCTCGCACCGGCGTCACCGGCGAACGCGATTCGCTTTCCGCTGCTGTAGCGCCGCTGATTCAGTCGATGCGCTCCATCACGGGCCTCCCGATGGCGGTAGGCTTCGGCATCTCACGCCCCGAACACGTCGCCGAACTGGGCCGCCAGGTGGAGGCCGTCGTGGTGGGCAGCGCGTTCGTGCGCCTGATTGAGCGCAATCTCGACAGCCCCTCCCTCGAAAGCCAGCTCGAATCCCTGGCGCGCGAGCTGAAGCATGGTTTCGGAGCGCACGTATGACGATAGAGGAAGCGCGCAAGGCGCTGGCAGACTACCGTGTGCTGATCGACGATGTGGACCGCCGACTGGTGGCGCTCCTCAATGAACGCACCTGCATCGTCGAAAACATTGGCCGTGTCAAACGCCACGCGGACCTGCCGATTTACGAGCCCAAGCGGGAAGACCAGGTGTTCGCGAATATCACGGATGCCAACGCCGGGCCGCTCTCTTCCGAGGCGGTGCGCCGCATCTTCGAACGAATCATCGATGAGATGCGCAGCATCCAGCGCGTCCGCATGGAGTCCGATGGAGACCGGTCATGCTAGTCGTCATGCAGCAGGAAGCAACGGAGCGCCAGATCCAGGCGGTGATTGACCGCATGGTGGAGGCGGGCTTCGACGTGCATCGTTCCACGGGCGTCATTCACACAGTGCTCGGCGGCGTCGGTGGGAAGGAAGATTTTGACCCGGCCATTCTTGAAGTGATGGAGGGCGTCAAGGAAGCGCATCGCATCGCGTCGCCTTACAAGCTCACCAGCCATAATTTCCGTCCGGGAGGATCGATCGTGCGCGTCGGCAAGGTCGAGATCGGCGGCGAGCGCGTGGTGGTAATGGCCGGCCCGTGCAGCGTGGAAAGCAGTGAACAGATTCTGCTCGCGGCCGAACAAGTCGCCTGCGCCGGAGCTTCGATCATTCGCGGCGGGGCTTTCAAGCCGCGCAGTTCTCCCTATAGCTTCCAGGGCCTTGGCGAAGAAGGACTGCGGCTGCTGCGCGAGGCTGCCGACCGTTATGGCCTGCTGGTGGTCAGCGAAGTAATGGACCACACGCAGATCCCGCTGGTTTCCGAGTTCGCCGATATCCTGCAGGTGGGCGCGCGCAATATGCAGAATTACAACCTGCTGCGCCAACTCGGCAGACAGCGGCGGCCTGTGCTGTTGAAGCGCGGGATATCCGCCACCATCGAAGAATTGCTGCTCTCGGCCGAGTATATTTTGGCCGGCGGAAATTACGACGTCATCCTATGCGAGCGCGGCATCCGTACTTTCGAAACGTATACTCGCAACACCATGGATATTTCCGCCATCCCCGTGGTGAAGAAGCTTTCGCACCTGCCGATTATTGCAGACCCTTCCCACGGAACCGGCCGCCGCGATAAGGTGGCGCCCATGGCGCGCGCCGCGATCGCTGCCGGAGCGGACGGTCTGCTCATCGAGGTCCATCCCGATCCTGACCACGCCTTGAGCGACGGCGCACAATCCCTGCGGCCGGAGCAATTCGACGAACTGATGCGGCAGTTGCGCATGATCGCGCCCGCCGTGGGCCGCGCTATCTGAGATGAACAGCGTCGCTATCGTTGGTACCGGTTTGATCGGGGCGTCCTTTGGACTGGCCTTGCGAAAGGCGGGCTTCACGGGCCCGATTCTCGGTGTCAGTTCGGAACGGGCCATTCGCGAAGCCCTGGATGCCGGCGCCATTGATCGTGGCGCACCGCTCGAAGAGGCAGTGCCGCAAGCCGGCTTGGTGTTTCTTTCTCAGCCTATCGGACGTATCCTCGATACGATTCGCCATCTGGACGCGTTACTCGCTCCGGATGCGCTGGTGACCGATGCCGGCAGCACCAAATGTGAGATCGTCGACCTGGCGCGGCAGCAGATTCAGCGCTGCCAGTTTCTGGGAGGACACCCGATGGCCGGCAAAGAGCGCCGCGGTGCGGCCGGCGCCGAAGCGGACCTGTTTCAGGACCGCACCTGGGTGCTTACGCCCGATGATTCCTCCGAGCTTGCGACACCTGCCGCGCGTGATTTCCTGAACTGGCTGTCGCGGATTGGCGCACGCGTGGTCACTCTCGACTGCGATGAGCACGACCGTGTCGTCTCGCTTACTTCTCACCTTCCGCAGCTTGCCTCGACGGCACTCGCCGCCATCGTTGCGGAACGAATGAGCGCGCCCGCGCATCTCGAGACGGCCGGCCCCGGACTCACCGACATGACGCGGCTCGCGCTCAGTTCGTACGATTTGTGGCGCGATATTCTGGCCACGAACCCGGAGCACATCGACCATGCTTTGGGCATCTATATCCAAAAGCTGGAGCACCTGCGGGAGAATCTTCGCACGCGTCAACTGCAGGAGGAATTCGAGCGCGCCGCGGCGTTGGCAGCTCGACTACGGCGCAATTCCTGAGGCGCGGCCCTAGGCGCCGTGCGTCATGCCGAGCACGGCATTGATTAACACGGCCGCCATCCCGACTGGGATTGCGACTTTCCACCCAATGTTCATGAGCTGGTCATAGCGCAAACGCGGAAACGTGCCGCGGAACCAAATCATCATGTAGATGATGCAGGCGACTTTGAGCAGGAACCAGAACAAGCCGATGACCGCCTGATTGACGACTGGGACCAGGAACAGCGCTCCCGCCGCAAGAAGCACCAGCGCTACGGCGGCCAGGACTTTCTGCTGTACCGGGTCCTTCAAGCGCTTCACCATCGGGAAGGTGAGCGCGGCAGAACCAATGAACAGCGCGGCGGGAAAAGCCACATTCAGCGGCGCAGTGAGCCAGGTAACGCTCGGGAAGGGACGCAGCCATCCACCCAGAAACAACGTGACCGCTACCGAGGAGACCACGAAAATGTTGGCGTATTCCGCCAGAAAATAAAGCGCCCAGCGGAATCCGCTGTACTCGGTATGGAAGCCCGCCACCAGTTCCGATTCGGCTTCCGGCAAGTCAAACGGCGCACGGTTGGTTTCCGCTGTGGCAGCCAGCAGGTAGACGGCGAACGGCACGATCATGAAGCCGTAGTTATCGAACACGAACCAGACGCCACGTTCGAGTTGCGCCTTGACGATCCCCTGCATGCTGAGCGTTCCCGCGGCCATCACGCCGGAGAGCAAAGCGAACGATAGCGCGACCTCGTAACTCACTAGTTGCGCTCCGCTGCGCAACGCGCCCAGCAGCGGGTAGTGGCTATTGGAGGCCCAGCCGCCAAGGATGATCCCGAGGATTCCCACCGCCGACATGGCCGAGATCACCAGCAACCCAACGTTGACGTCTGCCACGAAGATACTGCGTGAGAACGGCAGCACGGCGAAACACGTAAGCGCGGTGAACGTCGAAACCACAGGCGCCATCCAGAAGATGGATTTATCGGCGCCGGCGGGGATCAGATCTTCTTTGATCAGCAGCTTGAGCGCGTCGGCGATGGGCTGCAGCAATCCATGCGGCCCTACGCGCATTGGCCCTAGCCGGACCTGGAAATCCGCCAGAACCTTGCGCTCCACCAATACGATGTAGCCGGCAACCAGCGGGAAGAGCGCAATAATCACCACCGTAACAATGATCGGCGTAAACAGCGGATTGGAGAGGACCGATTCCATATGGCTTTACCGCACCAGCGACGTCACCGCCATCCGCAGGAACGGCTCCGGATAAATACCGATCACCAGTGTGAGGACGCCGCTGACACCGAGAGCCAGCCGTAGACCGAAACTGCTAGCCAGCGGCGCCGTCTCCTTGGCTTCCTGAATGAACATGCTGCGCACGATTTTGAAGTAGTAGTAAATCGCCACGGCCACATAGAGCGTCGCAACCACCGCCAGAAAATAATGCTGCGTCTGGATCAGCGCGAGGAAAATATAATACTTGCCCAGGAACCCCGCCGTAGGCGGAATGCCCGCGAGCGAAAGCAGGAAAATGACCATCAGCGTTGCGTACGCCGGGCTCTTGTGGGCGAGGCCCGCGAAATCCTCGATATCTTCGCCGATGATGTTGGCGCGCCGCAGCGCTACCACTACCAGGAACGCGCCCAGGTTCATGAACGTGTAGACCAGCACGTAAACCGCAATGCCGGCGATGCCGGTATCGTTGCCCGCTACCAGACCGAGCAGCATATACCCGGCGTGTGAAATCGAGCTGTAGGCCAGCAGACGTTTGATGTTCGTTTGACTGATGGCTGCCAGGTTTCCGATAGTCAGCGTGGCAAGAGCGACCGCCGCAATCAGCGGCTCCCACGCCACACGCACGGAAGCGAGCGGTCCTAGAAAGATGCGCAGCAGAAACGCGATGGAAGCGGCCTTGGAAGCTACCGAAAGATATGCCGTCACCGTGGTAGGCGCGCCTTCGTAGGCGTCAGGCGCCCACATGTGAAATGGCGCGGCCGAAATCTTGAACAACAGGCCCACCGATGTCGTCACCAGCGCCAGAAACACGACCGGGTCCCACGCTGGGCGCGCCGCAATCGCCGCGGCCACATCCGATAGCCGCGTGGAGCCCGCGATGCCGTACATCACGGAAAAACCGTAGGCCAGAAATCCTGACGAAAATGCGCCCAGCAGCAGGTATTTCAGCGCGGCCTCGTTCGAGCGTTTGTCGCCGCGCAGGAAGCCGACCATGACGTAGAAGCAGAGCGCCATCAGCTCCAGGCCGATAAACAGCGTCACCAGGTCCGTGCCTGTGGCCAGAAAATACATGCCGGATTGGGCCAGCAGAATGAGTCCGTAGTATTCCCCGTGGTGCTCGCCCGCGATCTCCAGGTATCGATAGGAAACTACCGCCACAATGAGGGCGGCCACTACGAAAATCCAGTTGAAGAAGATGCCGAAGCCGTCAACCGTCACCGAGCCGTGGAAGCCGACCAGTTCTGTGAGCCCGGCAGCCGCCAGAAACGCCTGCTGCCGATAGAGAGCGAGGCCGGTGAAGCCTTCGCCGAGCGCGACGAAAATGAGCAGCCACTTGCGCTGGCGCGGGCTGGGAAAAACCAGGAAATCGAATAACAGCACGGCGCATCCGAACAGCGCCAGCATGATCGCCGGGATGATGGTGAAGTGGTCCGTCGAGGTATACCACTGGCTCACCGGCCACCCCCAATCTGCGCTATCGAAATCCCGGTTTGTGAGTGCGCCGGGCCGCTGGCTGGGTAGTAACCGGGATGCACGCGCTCGACGATTTCCGTCACCGGCTGCCGCAGCACGTCGAAATAAGGCTTGGGATAGATGCCGATCCAGAACGCCCACGCAATCAGCGGCACAAACAGCGCAGTCTCGCGAAAACTCAGGTCGGCCAGTAAGAGGTTCTTGCGATTCGTCACTTGCCCCAGCATCGTTCGCTGGTAGAGCCAGAACAGATAGGCCGCGCCGAGGATGATTCCGACTACGGCGAACGCGGCCCAGGCGCGATTGGCTTCAAACGCGCCCTGAAGAATCGTGAACTCTCCGATGAAGCCATTGAGCAGCGGCAACCCGGCCGAACTGAGCATGGCGATCGCAAAGATCACCGCAAACCGCGGCATCACATGCGCTAGGCCGCCATATTCGGCGATCGCGCGCGTGTGCCGGCGCTCATACACGATACCCACAATCAGGAAGAGCATGCCGGTCGAGATGCCGTGATTCAACTGTTGCAGTACGCTCCCCGCAAGGCCGTTCGGATTGAGCGAGAAGATGCCCAGCGTGCAGAATCCCAGGTGGCTCACCGACGAGTATGCCACCAGACGCTTCCAATTCTGCTGCACCAGGCTCACCAGCGCGCCATAAATGATTCCGATGATGGAGAGAACCGCAAGAATCTGCACGATGGTTTGGTCCACAGACGCTCGCGGCAGCAGCGGCAGGGAAAATCGCATGAACCCGTACGTTCCCATTTTCAGCATGACGCTCGCCAGAATGAGCGAGCCCGCGGTGGGCGCTTCCACATGCGCATCCGGCAACCAGGTGTGGAAGGGAAACATCGGTACTTTGATGGCAAAGCCGAGGAAGAAGGCCCAGAAGACCCACTGCTGCATATGGAGCGGCAGATTCAACTTCATCAATTCCGAAATCTCGAAGGTGTAGAAGCCGAATTGCGTGAAGTGCTGGAAGTAGAGCGTCAGAATACCCAACAGCATCAAGACGGAACCGGCCAGCGTATAGAGGAAGAATTTGATGGCCGCATAGAGTTTGCGAGGCCCACCCCACACGCCGATGATGAAATACATCGGTACTAGCACGACTTCCCAGAAGATGTAGAACAGGAAGAAGTCGAGCGAGATGAAGACGCCAATCATTCCCGCCTGCAGCAGCAGGAACATGGCGTAATACTCTTTCACGCGATCCTGAACGGCGTTCCAGGAAGAGAGAATCGCCAGGAAGCCAATCAGCGTCGTGAGCATCAACAGCAGCAGGCTTATGCCGTCGATGCCGATCAGGTAGCGCGCGCCTAGTGAGGGAATCCACTCGGCGCGTTCCACGAATTGAAAACCGGGCGCTCCGCTGTGAAACCGGAAGACCAGCGGCAGCGAGACCAGGAAACCGGCAAGCGCCGCCACATTCGCCCAGATCCGGATCAGATGCGTGTTGCGCGATGGCAGACACAGCAGCACCAGCATACCGGCCAGCGGTGTGAATAACACGATGCTGAGTAAGTGCTGATCCATGCCTCTATCGCGTCACGTAGTATCCGAAAAACGCCAATACGCCAACCACAACGAACAATGCGTAAGCCTGCACGCGCCCGGTCTGCAACAGACACGCCGGGTAGGATGCCATCTTCACGAGTAACGAACTGAAGCGCACGAGGCCATCGACGATCCACGTATCCCACCAGATCGAGACGCGCGAAGTAAAGCGCGTCAGCCAGCCCGCGCCGTTCACCCCCCCATCCACAACGGCGCGGTCGAAAGTGCCGAGCAAACGCCCGCCGCCCCGGGCGAAGCCATTGACGAACAGAAAATCGTAAACCTCATCCACGTACCACTTGTTGTAGAGGAGCAGGTAGAGCGGACGGATACGGGCCCCGATTCGTCCGGGAATCTCGGTCCTTCGGGAGTAGAAGTAATAGGCCAGCGAGATACCGATGATGGCGACGGCAACGGATATCCCCATGAGAATCCACTGAACGGAAGCATCGTGCGCTCCTTGTTGCGAGGCTTCCGCCGCTGCCGTGGCGAAAGCCGGCTCGAGCCAGCGCTCGAACGAGCTAAAGCTCTCACCCAGTCTCCACAGCTTCGGTGTTCCCAGCCAACCGGCCAAAACACTGCCCAAAGCCAGGAGGCTTAACGGCACCGTCATCGAAGCCGGCGATTCGTGGATGTGCGCTTCCACTTGCGGATCCACTCGCGATTCCCCGTAGAACGTCATGTTCATGAGGCGCCACATGTAGAACGCCGTCAAGCCGGCTGTGGCAAGCCCCACGAACCATAGCGCGCTCGACCCTTGCGGCGAGCTGTACGCCTGCCACAGAATCTCGTCTTTCGAGAAGAAACCAGCGAGTCCTGGAATGCCCGCGATCGCGACGGATCCGATGAACATCGACCAATGCGTAATCGGGATTCTATGTTTCAGTCCGCCCATGCGGCGCATATCCTGCTCGCCGCCCAAGGCATGAATCACCGATCCCGAGCCAAGGAAGAGCAGGGCCTTGAAGAAGGCATGAGTGAAGAGATGAAACACGGCCACCCAATATGCACCCACGCCCAGCGCGAGGAACATATAGCCGAGTTGACTGACCGTAGAATAGGCGAGCACTCGTTTGATATCGTTCTGCACCAATGCAATGGTCGCCGCCAGAATCGCTGTGAACGCGCCCACCGCTGCCACCACGTTCGAAGCGGACGGAGTCAACTGGAACAGGGCTGACGAGCGCGCGACAAGGTAAACGCCCGCCGTCACCATGGTGGCGGCGTGAATCAGCGCCGAAACCGGTGTGGGCCCTTCCATGGCATCCGGCAGCCAGACGTACAGTGGAAACTGCGCCGATTTGCCAGCCGCTCCGGCGAATAACAACAGTGCGATCCCGCTCAGCACACCGAAGCCTGCCTCGGCCGAGAACTGTCCGCTGCGCAGCGCGGCGTTCACGTCCGTGAACCGGACCGTGCCGAGCATCGCCAGCATCAACAGCATCCCCAAGATGAATCCTGCGTCACCAACACGATTGACGATGAAGGCTTTGTTGCCTGCATCGGTCGCCGTCTTCTTGTGGAAGTAGAAACTGATCAACAGGTAACTCGAGAGCCCCACGCCCTCCCAGCCGACGAACAGCAGCGTGTAATTGTTCGCCAGGACTAACATCAACATGAAGAAGACGAACAGGTTCATGTACCCGAAAAACCGGTAGTAGCCGCTCTCGTGCTTCATGTAACCGGTGGAATAGACGTGAATCAGCAGCCCAATTCCGGTTACCACCAGAATCATCACGGCGCTCAGTGGGTCGAGTAGAAAGCCCCAGTCGGCCTGGAAGGTTGCCATGTGGCCGTTAGCCATGTGGAACGGCAGGCCTGCAAGCCAAGTGAACTGAATCACCTGGTGCACTTTTTCGGTTTGCTGCGAAAGCTGCCACGCGGCGCCGCACGAAAACAGGAACGAAAGCAATACGGCACCCACGGCAATCACGTTCACCAGGAATCGTTGCGGCGCGTGGACGTGCCCGTGCGCACCGCCCGCGGGCGGTGCCACTTCCGGCGCGAGCGCTACATCCGACGCCGGCTGCGGGTCGAGCCATTTGCCGATCGCCAGCATCAGCGCCGCCCCGAAGAGCGGAAACAGGGGTATCAGCCAAATCCGGTCCAGGAAATTCACACGAGGCCTACCACTTCAGCAGGTCGATTTCATCCGCCTGCACCGTCTCTTTATTCCGGAACAGCGCAATGAGGATGCCGAGCCCAACCGCCGCTTCCGCCACCGCGTCGGTAATCACGAAGATGGCGAAGATCTGCCCGTTGACGTTGTGCAGGGCATGCGAAAACGCGATTAAGTTGAGATTCACCGCGTTGAGGATGAGCTCGATCGACATCAAAATGATCACGACGTTGCGGCGCGTCAGCACACCCACCGTGCCGATCAGCAGCAGCGCCGCGCTCAAAGCCAGGTAATGAACGGTCGTTATCGGATGCATCGGTCAGATCCTCTTTTTCGCCATGACCACCGCGCCTACTACGGCCACCAGCAACAGCAGCGACGTCAGCTCAAACGGCAGCAGGTATTGGGAGAAGAGCGCATCCGCCAGCACTTCGGTATTCCCCAGCGCCGGAGGGGCTGGAACCACCGCCGGCATCTCCGCCACGTGGAAAGACTTCGAGCCGCGAGCCAGGAAGTACGCGATCTGCGCACCCACAACGCCCACTGCCACCAGAGCGATCAGCCACTGACGGTTGAATTGCCGCTCGCGTGCCGCCTGATCGAGATTCACCAGCATAATGACGAACAGGAACAGCACCATGATGCCGCCAACGTAGAGAACGATCTGCACCGCAAACAGGAACTCGGCCTGCTGGAGCAGATAGAGTCCCGCGACGCCCAACAGCGAAACAATCAGCGAAATCGCGCTATGGACGGCGTTGCGCCGCGTGATGGTCAGGATGGCGCCGCCCAGCACCATGGCGGCAAAGATGTAGAAGAGAACCGTGTCGATCAGCATTTATATTGCGTCGGCCGCGGCCCCTCCTCGAGCATCTGCCGGTCCCAAATCTGTCCTTCCCGGGTGTAGCTGGCCAGTTCGAAATCCTGCGTCAACTCCAGCGCATCCACGGGGCAGGCATCTTCGCACAGGCCGCAGAACATGCAGCGGGAGATGTCGAATGTAAACGTCGTCAGGTCCTTGTGCTTGGTTTGTTCGTTGCGGACACTGCCCACCACGATCAGATTTTCCGGGCAAGCCAGGGCGCACAGATTACACGAAATACACAGCGTCTCGCCGTTTTCCGGGTTGATGTTCAGGCGCGGCGCGCCGCGATAGCGCTCCGCCACTTTCGGCAACTCCGCCGGATATTGTTCCGTGTAAATGTTCTTTGGATTCTGATTCCGGAACGTCACCCACAGCCCCTGAAACAGATCCAACAGAAATACCTTTCTGAAAAGCTTGCCCATAGATATGACTGTTCTTCGTAGTTTAGCGGTCCACCTCGCCCAATACGATATCCAGTGTGCCGATCACTGCCACCACGTCCGCCACCAGGCCGCCGCGGATCATCCGGTTCAGCGCCTGCAGATTCACGAACGACGGCGGCCGCACGCGCACGCGGTACGGATGCACCGTGCCGTCGCTCACGATGTAGTAACCCAGTTCCCCTTTCGGCGCCTCGATCGATACATAGACTTCGCCCACCGGCGGCTTGATCACCTTCGGAACCTTGGCCATGATCGGTCCTTCGGGAATGTGCGCCACGGCTTGCCGCATGATGCGCACTGATTGCCGCATCTCCTCAATCCGGACCATGTAGCGGTCGTACGTATCGCCATTCTGCCGGGTCGGGATATTGAAATCGTATTTTTCGTAGCCCGAGTATGGCTGCGCTTTCCGCAAATCCCACTTCACGCCCGCGGCGCGCAGAACGGGCCCGGTCACGCCCAGTTCCCGGCAATCATCGGCGGGAAGAACTCCGACGTTCCGCAATCTTCCTACCCAAATCCGGTTATTGCTGAGCAGCTCTTCGTACTCAGCCACCTTCGGAAGGAACATATCGCAGAAGGCGTTGATCTCGCGCTCGAACCCGTCGTAGGTTTCATACTGCAAGCCTCCGATGCGGAAGGCGTGCGTGGTGAGCCGCGCGCCGCAGTAGTTTTCGAAGATCTTGAGCGCTTCTTCGCGTTCGCGCAGGCAGTAAAACACGGGAGTAATGGCGCCGATATCCAGCGCATGTGTCCCCAGCCACAGCAGGTGGCTTGCAATGCGGTTCAGTTCCGTCAGAACTACGCGAACGGCTTGCGCGCGCGGCGGCGCCTCCACGTTCAGTAACTTCTCCACCGCCAGGCAATATCCCAAGCCATTCGAAACCGCCGCTACATAGTCCATGCGATCTACATAGGGCGCAAACTGCGTGTATGTCCGGTTCTCACCAATCTTTTCCACGCCGCGATGCAGGTAGCCGATTACGCAATCGGCGCCGAGCACTTTTTCGCCATCCAGCTTCAAAATGACGCGCAGCACGCCGTGGGTAGACGGGTGCTGTGGGCCCATATTGAGCACGAGCTCGGTCGAATCTAAGAAAGTCGCATCGGGCATGACAACAGCGATTACTGGGCGCTTTCGATGCCCAGATTCTCCTCGACCCAGCGTTCGTCCTGCTGCAGGATCGAGTAGTCCTTACGTAAGGGATGTCCCTGCCACTCCTCGGGCATCAGAATCCGCCGCAAATCCGGATGCCCGGCGAATTCGATGCCGAACAGGTCGAACACCTCGCGCTCCAGCCAGTTCGCCGTCGGATACACGTTGACAGCCGTGTGAGGCCGGTAGCCATCCGCCAAATAAGTCTTGATCCGGAGACGCTCGTTACGCTGAAAGCTGTAGAGAATGTAAATCAGATCAAAGCGTTCTGGCCTTTTCAACCAGTCTACCGCGGTCACGTCCACCAGGTAGTCGAAGTCGGCTTCGAGCTTCAGGTACTCCAGGATCGGAATGACCGCTTCGATATGCGCGACTATGAAATTCTGCCCTAAGTAGGTGGAGGTCTCAAGTACCCGGTTGCCAAACCGTTCCTTGATTTCCCGGGCCAGTTCACTTTCCCAGGGAGCGGAGGCCATACGGGCAGGAGGCTTCGGCGGCGCGCCTGATCCGGCCGCCGCTGGCTTCGGAGGAACGGACCGGGGACCGTCAGTCAGGGGATTTCCCGACGCGCGCGAGGACTCTCCCGCACCCGGAAGAGGTTCCTGGGGATTCCCAGGCTTCTGCTCTTCAGCCATCGGTTATCCTCGTGAAGAAACCTACACTTAGCATCTGAAATATAGGAGTGTCAAATGACCTGCGAGGTCGCAGGTTTTCGGGACCGCAGCCATGTCTCCCTCCGTAGATTCCCGGATAGCATACTCTTTTTGCTAACCCTTCCTTTCCGTTAACACTCTTTTCCTGACGAAGGTAATGTAACTATTTCCATGCATTTTGTGCACGATCGCACCTGAAAGCGCGTTCCGAGCCCTACGTCTGGAGCTATGTTACTGTGGTTATTGCAGTTTAGCGAAGCGTGTGGATCGGCACGAAGATTGCTTCTTCACTCGGTGGTGATTCCCATGGCAACTTTAACCGAACGTTGTGTCGCATGGGACTGGCGCGTCGACGAGCCTACCGGCCTTCAACCGAAGACTGAACCCTCCCGGCCCGCCTCGATAGATAACTCCGCAAACGCGGTGCCTGCCGCAGCGAGCGGGACGGAAACCATTCTCATTGTCGAAGACGAGGATGGAGTTCGTCGGCTATTGGAGCGCGTGTTGGCGCGACGCGGTTTTCGAGTACTCGCCGCCGCTGGCGGAGAAGAGGCTCTACGGCTTTTCGCGCAGCATGGCAGTGAAATCCAACTGGTTCTGACCGACGTAATGATGCCCGGCATGGATGGCCAGGCATTGGCGGACCAACTCTGGGTCCGCGAGCCGGCGACCAGGGTGCTTTTCATGTCCGGCTACACGGGCGATGTTCTGCTTCGCACGGGACCACTCGAATCCTCCACGGCCTTTCTGCGAAAACCGGTGCGGGCGGAAACGCTGACCACCGCTGTGCGAACGGCGCTGGATTCGCCTTCTCGACCGTTTAACCCGCGTTAAACCCCGATTAAGCGGCCGCTCTCGGCAAATCGCCGGGATTGTGATGTACTAGAAGCACTTCCCGGTATGGCGGACGCGAGCAAACAGCTGAAAAGAAAGTGGAAAGCAATACACCGGCGGGCGCGTGAACTGCGCATGATCGCCAAGGGATTGACGTCCACGTCTCATCCAATTCTGGCGCACCTGATCCCGATGCGCCGGTGTAATCTCGCATGCGCGTACTGCAACGAGTTCGATAATTTCTCGAAGCCGGTGGATCTCGACGTCATGTACCGGCGCGTCGATCGCCTGGCGGAGCTCGGCACCACGATCATTACGATCAGCGGCGGCGAACCCCTGTTGCACCCGGATCTGGACGACATCATCGCCCGTGTCCGCAAGCACCGCATGGTCGCCGGCATGATCACCAATGGCTACCTGCTGACCGCGGACCGCATCCAACGCCTTAACCGCGCCGGTCTGGAGCACATGCAGATCAGCATCGATAACGTGATGCCGGATGACGTCTCCAAGAAGAGCCTGAAGGTGCTCGACCGGAAGCTGCAACTGCTTTCCGAGCACGCCGATTTTCACGTCAATATCAATTCTGTGGTGGGCGGGGGCATTCGCAATCCCGAGGACGCCCTGGTGATTGGAAAACGCGCCTTGGCGCTGGGCTTTACCTCCACCGTGGGAATCATTCACGACGGCGATGGCCAACTGCAACCGCTGCGTGATGCCGAGCGCGAAGTCTATATGGCCATGCGCGCAATGGAAAAGAGCAGCTACGCGCAGATCAATTATTTCCAGGACAACATCGCGCACGGCAAGGAAAACGAATGGCGCTGCCGGGCCGGTGCGCGCTACCTCTACATTTGCGAGGATGGCCTGGTCCACTATTGCTCGCAGCAGCGTGGCTACCCCGGGAAACCGCTGGCCGAATACACGGTAGAAGACATCCGGCGTGAGTACCGCACCGCTAAACCGTGTGCGCCGCGTTGTACGGTGGCCTGTGCGCATCAAGTGGCCTATATGGACTTCTGGCGCAGCCCACAGGATTTGACACCCTCAGCAGTGCAAGACGAGCCACAAGGTTTGGTGCAACTGCAGTAGCGACGAAATAGTCCTGCTGATCGATGCAACTCGCGAATCAAGCCCCTAGGGAATGGGGGAATCTTCCTGATAACCGAATTTAAATAAAGTTTAAATAAAAAAGTCCCGGGTTGACCGCAAAGATCTCGCCTAGTTTGCGCGCCTGGATGGTGCTGATGGGGCGCTTTTCATTCAGGGCTTCGCTCACATGGCTGCGCTGGCCGAACACGGGCAGCAGATCGGCTGGCGACCTTCCCGGCTGGTCGATCAGAAATCGCAGGACCTCGGCTGGCGTGCTCTTTTGTGGCGGCAACGCATGGCGGCGGTCGTAATCCTGGATCAGCACGCCGAGTAGGTTTTTCAGTTTCTCTTCTGCGGCGGTGCGGCGACGCAACGAGAACAACTCGGAGAATTTGGCATGAAGTGCGTCATATTGCCTTTCGGTATCAATGCGAGATGGCAGCGCTTCGGCGAGAAGTTGTTTATAGGTCGCTGTTGGCATTAGAAGCTCCCTCTGTCGTATTCGTTGTGTGTCAGCACCGATTCGATCAGCAGCTCTTGTTGTTCAAAATTCACGCGTGCGATGAGACGGTACTTGTTGTGACAAACGTCAAACATCCCTTCCCGGTCTTACGCCCCAAGTCGGTTGAGGGGGAGGATTGCTTTAGCGCGATGAAGTCTGACCATTCGGCGGCCGTAACGACCTCTATAGTGTTGCATCCACTTGCGTGCATCGGCGTGCTTTCTGGAAAATCTCGCTGCAATCGTCGGCGCATCTTCACACGGCCCTTTACCAGCGCGGCAGAACGCGGCGCCAGTTGGGGTCCACGTGCTGGCGCATTTCGGCCTCGTCATCCCGTTTCCGGTACGGAATCCGGTTGTACCGTTCGCGTCCGCGAGCGACCTGGTCGTAGTCCAGCTCCACACCGAGTCCCGGCTTATCGGGGATTCGCACGCGGCCATTCTCGAAGCGAACACGTCCGCCAACGGCCACTTCATCTTTGGCCGTCTGCCACGGGTAGTGCGTATCGCAGGCATACGTCAGATTCGGACACGCCGCCGCCACGTGCGTCATCGCCATCAGGCTCACTCCCAGGTGGCTGTTCGAATGCATCGAGAGGCCCATTCCCAGCACGCCGGCCATGTGCGAAAGATATTGCACGTTGCGCATTCCGCCCCAATAGTGTGGATCTGAGAGCACAATCTGTACGGCATCGAGGGCTTTCGCACGCGGCACGTCGGTGAAAGAGGTCACCGCCACATTGCTGGCTTGCGGTGTCTGGTTGCCTTCGGCGAGCAGGCGCCGGCGCACTTCTCCCATTCCCTCCAGTGTGGCGCATGGATCTTCCAGGTAGCCACCGCCCGAAAGTTCCTCTTTCAGCTCCCGCCCTACGCGCACCGATGTCTCCACGCTCCAGGCGCAATTGGGGTCGATGCGCAGGGGATAGGCTGAGCCAAATTCCTCGCGTAAGGCGCGAATGCTCGCGATCTCCGTGTCGGGGTCGAGCACTCCACCCTTGAGCTTGATCTCGCGGAATCCGTACTGCTCAATCATCTGACGGCACTCGCGGACGCAGGCTTTACGGTCCAGCACCTCGCCGTATTCGTCCTCGCGGGCATCCTCGCCGATGCCGCCACCGCCGGCGTGTTTGTAAAAGAGATACGCCGAGAAACTGACGGCGTCCCGTACACGTCCGCCAATCACATCGCAGACCGGCTTGCCGATCGCCTTGCCAATTAGGTCCAGACAGGCGATCTCGATGGCCGCAAACGTACGCATGTGACGGTCGAGCGGGTTCTCGCCCGGGACCAGGTAGGTCTGTGTCCTCCCGCCCGGCGCACTTTCCCGATACCGTCCGGCTTCCGCGGTCAGATCCCGCTGGAGCCCGGCAAGTTGGAATGGGTCGCTGCCCACTACGCGCCCGCGCACCCCTTCAAGCCCCGCCAAAGGGCCATCGCCACCGTACGTTTCACTGATTCCAGTAAGGCCGGAATCTGTTTTTAACTCCACGATCGTGCGGAGTGCAAACGGTGCATGCCGCCCGTAGGAGCTGCGCAAGGGAGGATCAGCAATCGCGATGGGATGAAGAATCAGCTCGGTGATTCGCATGGCACGGGAATTGCAATACAAGGTATTGCGGGGAGGAACAGCAATGGAAGCCTTCGTACTGCTGACAGCACTGGCCGGAAGTTTTCTGGGGGCATTCGTTCTTCAGAAGGCGGCGCTCGAAGGATTATTCCGCATCCTCAAAGCGGAGCGCCGCACCCATCGGTAAGGAGCTACTTCCGGGAACCGCGCTGCGGATTCTTCAACTGCGTCTGGCGCATTTTCGCTTTTTTCCGCTTCGGCTTGGATATAGCGAAGGTGCCGCTTCCCAAATATTCAGCCTTATACAGTTTTTCGTCCGCCAATGGGGATTCTCCTGTTGTTGGTGTTGGATTGATAGATTATTGTACCGCGCATTATGCTGGTAGATGAGGATGGCGACTCCTACCACAGGATCTGAGGAAAAGTCGCCGCCACAAGTCCCAGGAACCCGGGGCAGCACTTTCCGGGCTTTGCGCCATCGCAATTTCCGTCTTTTTATCGGCGGCCAGGCAGTTTCACTGATTGGCACGTGGATGCAGAGAACGGCGGAGAGCTGGCTCGTTTACCGGCTCACGCACTCGGAATTTCTACTCGGCGTAGCGTGGTTCTGCACGCAGATTGCTGTCTTCGTTCTGGGTCCGTTGGGCGGTATGGCGGCAGACCGCTTTTCGCGCCACAAGCTCGTCATCGTCACGCAGTCTCTCTCGATGATTCCGGCTTTTGCGCTGGCAGCATTGACCCTTACGGGCCATGTTCACGTCTGGCACGTTCTGGCGCTGGCCGTCATGCTGGGCGCCATTAATGCATTCGACGTCCCCGGCCGCCAATCGCTGATTGTCCAGATGACCGATCAGGACGATCTGCTCAATGCCATCTCACTCAACTCCGCCATGTTTAACGGCGCACGCGTGGTGGGGCCATCCATTGCCGGACTCGTGGTCGCGGCGTTTGGCGAAGGCGTGTGCTTCCTGATCAACGGCTTGAGTTTTCTCGCCGTGCTGGGGAGCCTGCTGGCCATGCGGCTCCCGGCTTTCGAACGCCCGGCTCCGGAATCGCCGTGGCGTCACATGGCGGAAGGCTTCCACTATGCCTGGCACAATTCGGCCGTCCGCCGGCTGCTGGCCGTAATGGCGGCCGCAGCGCTGACGAATGTGCCGGTGATTGTTCTGATGCCCGTTTTTGCCGACGCCCTGTTCCGGCGCGGCGCGCGCGGCCTGGGAATCCTGATGGGTGCGATGGGCGTAGGCGCTGTGATTGGCACGCTGGGGCTGGCGCGCCGGACAAATGTGAAGGGGCTTGCGCATGTGATCGTTTACAGCGGAATGCTCTTGGGCGTTGCTTCACTGGTGTTCGCCTACTCGACCTGGTTTTATTTTTCACTCGCTGTCATGGTGCTGATCGGATACAGTATGATGCGTCAAATGGCAGCGGCCAATACCACCATCCAAACGGTCGTGCCGGATGACCTTCGCGGCCGTACAATGGCGCTCTACGCCATGGCCGTGGTCGGGCTGGCTCCTTTCGGGAGCCTCGCGGCCGGCGCGCTGGCCGGCCATTTCGGCGCGCCCGCTACCGTTGCCATGGGCGGCATTCTCGCCATCGGCGCCGCGGCCCTCTTCGGGTGGAGCGCCGGGAGGAACCCGATTGTCTGAGCGGGCCCCGCTCCGGCACGGCGGCCGCCTGCTGGCTGCTCTTCTGCTGCCGCTGCTGATTTCGGCCGCGCCGCCACCGGCGCCCTCCGACGAGAATGCGCGGGAACTGTGTGGCGAAATCGCCGGCATTGCTCAGGAACTCACCAGTATTTCCGGCATGCGCCTCAAGCATCCGGTGCCCTGCGATTTCATCAGCAAGGACAAGGTCAATCAGTTTCTCAAGGAGCGCGTACACGAGGTCGCCAGCCCAGAGGACATCCGGGCGGAGGAGCTGACTCTCAAGAAATTCGGCCTCGTTCCGCAGGATTTCGACCTTGCCAAAACCACCGTGGACCTGCTCACCGAACAGGCCGCTGCTTTCTACGACTACGACAAGAAGAAGCTGTTCATCACCGACTCCACGCCTTCCGACAGCCAGGAAGCTGTGCTCGCCCACGAACTCTCGCACGCCATCGCCGACCAGAATTTCAACCTGTCGCACTTCATCCGTAAAGGGCATCAGAACGATGACAGCTCTACCGCGCGGCTGGCCGTAATGGAAGGGCAGGCTACGTGGCTCATGTCGGAATATCTGGCGCGGCGGGCCGGCCAGTCGCTAAGCAATTCTCCGTCGCTGGCCGAAATGATGAGTCATCTGAGTGAAAGCGGAGCGGGCCAGTATCCGGTATTCGATAAGTCGCCTCTCTACCTTCGTGAAACGCTGGTATTTCCTTACACCAAGGGCATGCTGTTTCAAAATGCCGTCAACCGCCATGACGGACAGGCCGGCTTTGCTGAAGTCTTCGAAGATCCGCCGGTTTCTACGCAGCAGATCCTTCATCCGGAAAAATATTTTTCGCATGTGAAGCCTACCGATCCGAAACTGCCGGACCCTCACCTTCCGCACGGATATAAGTCGCTGATCGGCGGCACGCTCGGGGAGCTCGATCATGCCGTGCTGCTTCGCCAATTTGTGGGCAATGAACGAGCCGAAAAAATCGCGTCACACTGGCGCGGGTCGAACTTCGAGTTACGGGAAAACAAGAAAGCGGAGCGCGTGGTTCTGCTCTATGCCGCCGAATGGGATACACCGGAAGCCGCCCGGTGGTACTTCGACGCTTATCGGGAAGCGCTTCGTAAAAAGTGGAAGAAGATGCAAGTAGCGTCCGAGACTCCCGATCTGGTCACTGGTGAAGGCGACGACGGCCGCTTTGAATTGAGTCTCCAGGGAGCGATCGTTACCAGCGTGGAAGGGTTGGACCCTGCGGTAAACTGAAGCTTCATGTCGAGACCTAGGGTCGTCCTGGTGGCCGTTGGCTTGCTCCTGCTCCTGTCACCTATCCTCGGCGCCGCGACTGTGCCGCGTCCTGCTCCGGAATTCGCCGTTCAACTCAACGGGGGCAAACAGATTTCGCTCAGTTCATACCGGGGCAAAGTGGTCGTGCTCGCATTCATTCTCACTTACTGTCCCCACTGCCAGAAGACGCTTGGCTTCCTTTCCAAGATGCAAACCGAGTATGGGCCGAAAGGATTCCAGGTGATCGGTTCGGCGGTCGAAGATATGGCCGCGGCCGACCTCCCGGAGTTTCTGCGCCGGTTCCGTCCGCCCTTCCCGATGGGCTTCAACACCCGCGCTCCCGTCCTCGATTTCCTCGAGCACCCGGCCCGCCTCATGATGCCGCAAGTTGTTTTCGTCGATCGCCGCGGCGTGATCCGAGGCCAATACGGCGGCGACGATCCTTTCCTTGCCGAGGCTGTGCAGGAAAAGAACCTACGCGGCAAGGTGGAAGACCTGTTGCAGGAGCCCCGTCCCACGCCGAAAAAGAGCACGTCCAAGCGCAGAACGAAAAGCTAGACTCGCCTTGCGAATCGGCCGAATGCAAATCTCAGAAGAGATTCACCCGGCTGCTACTTGCCGTCGGTTTCGCCGAGAATATAGACCTTCTCGCCGGGGTGCACCAGTTTCAGGCGTTGGCGAATTTCCAGTTCCTGCTCGGCCGGATTATCCGCGAGCCGCTGGATGTGCTCGCGTTTGCGCTCGATCTCGCGGGTCAGATCGGTGTTGATCTTCTCCATGTCATGAATCTGATGCTGTTTTTCGACCAGCGCGGGAATGCCCTTAGGACCGCGTAAGGTGAAAAACGCATAACTTACCACCATCAGGAAGGCGACTACGTAGACCAATCGGGAGAGTGGAACTTTCATGAAAGCTTTGGCCTGGAAGATAATGGTAGCATCGCTTTCCGGATTCGCTCTGCAAATTTTTTCGCATGACCGATAAAATTGTCGTCTTGAGCACGTGCTCCAACGAGGAAGAAGCGGAGAAGCTGGCCCGCCTGCTGGTGGAGCAGCAATTCGCGGCTTGCGTGAACGTAGTGCCGCGCGTGCGCAGCATCTACCGCTGGCGCGGCGCCATCGAGTCTTCCGCGGAATGCATGCTGGTAATCAAGTCTTCCCGCAAGCTATTCGGCCCGCTTCGCAGCCTGCTGGAACAGTCTCACTCCTACGAGGTTCCGGAGGTGCTCGCGCTACCGGTTGTGGATGGCGCGGAAGCGTACTTGAACTGGCTCCAATCCAGCTTGCAAAGCTGAAATCCACCCCGGGATCCCATGACTCATCAATTACAATCCGGAGCACGGCCTGAGATCGCGCTGATCTTCGATATGGATGGCGTGGTAATCGATTCCAATCCGATTCACCGCCTTGCGTGGGCGGCCTTCAATCGTCGCTATGGTCTCGAAACCACCGACGCCATGCAGCAACGCATGTACGGCAAACGCAACGATGAAATTATTCGTGATTTTTTCGGTGACGCCCTTTCTGCGGAAGAAATCGCCGCACGTGGCGCGGCCAAGGAAGAACTCTACCGCCAAATGGTAGGCGGCGATATCGAGCACGCGCTCGTGCCCGGCTTGCGGCAGTTTCTCGAGCGGCACCGCGATCTGCCTATGGGTCTGGCCACGAATGCCGAGCCGGCCAACGTCGATTTCCTACTGGACCAGGCACGGCTGCGGCCCTATTTCCGCGTGGTCGTTAACGGCCACGAGGTTCAGCTTCCGAAACCGCACCCGGAGATTTACCTCCGCGCCGCCGCGCTGCTCGAAACCGAGCCCGCTCACTGCATCGTTTTCGAAGATTCCGAATCCGGCGTCGCTGCCGCGCGTGCTGCCGGAATGCGCACCGTTTTGCTGCGTACTACTCATGGGGACTTGCCGGGGACCCAGTTCGCCATCGATAATTTCCTCAACAGGGACCTGGATAGATGGCTGCGGGCACAACAGTGCGTAGCCTGACCGCGCGGCATGCGTATGGGATGCTGATAGCGGCGGCGGTATTGGCCTCGACCGCTACGGCACAAATCGTCTTCGACCTTCAGCAAGCTACGGCTCGAACCGCGCCCAGCTATTCCCCCACCTACGCAGGGCACAAGGTCATCGTGCGGGGGGTGGTATCGACCACCGCTCTTCACTTTCCGGAATACACGCTGCTGCCGATGCAGGACGCCAAGGGCGGTATAGTGCTCCAATCCACCGAGGCAGACCAGCAGCTTGATCGGTATCATCCCGGAGAAATGCTCGAAGTACAAGGCATAGTCGGAGAACATGCCGGCATGGTGGTGATTTATCCCTCGGACATTCGCGTCACGGGGCACTCCGCCGCGCCCAAGCCGGAAAGTTCGAGCGTTGCCGACCTGATGGGTTTCTCCAAGCTCGGCCGGCTGGAGCGCATGGAGGCACGCGTCACCGAAATCGGAGAGACTACCGCGGGGCCGTACCTTCTGGTTGCGGGACCCAAGGAAGAGTACAAGATCTTTCTTCCCTATGGCCCTGGCCGCACCCAGTCGCGCCTGCCGGAAGTGGAAGTAGGAGACGAAGTTCGCGCCACGGGCGTCGCTCTGCAGTATTGCCCATCGGCGCCCTACAACCGCTGGTTCGAACTGGTGGTGAGCGACTCCGCGGATATCGTTCGCACCGGCCGGAGCTGGGTGATTCCCCCGATCGCGTTATTGACCGCGCTCGGCGCGGCCGGCGTCATGGGATTCATTGTCTGGAGCCGCGAGCGCCGCCTTCGCTCCCAGCGCGAGCGGCTGCGGAAGATTTATCAGCTCGGCGAGGAGATCCTGGGCGCTTCCTCTATGCAGACGGTGCTCAGCCGGACTACCGACGTCCTTCCGAACATCCTGGGCGTGACGCGGGTTCACTTATACGTTCACAACCGCGCCACGAAGACGCTCGATACCGTGGTGCCGGAGGGCGAAGAACCCTTGTCGATCTCGCTCGCATCTCCTCCCGGCGGAACGCAGGCCGGCGCGGTCGCCTGTTTCCACTACCGCACGCTGCTCATGATCCCCGATATCGACCGCAGCCCGTTTCCGGTGGGAAGAAAACCGGCTGACCACGGCCCGAAATCCGTGATGCTGGTCCCCATGCTGGCGCAGAATGAAGTGATCGGTGTGCTGGAACTCGACCAGGACGATCGCACTCGCGATTTCACCGCCGATGAGCAGGCGCTCGCGCAGCACCTCAGCAACCAGATCGCCGTGGCCGTCCGGCTTCTCGACCAGCGATCTGTGCAGGAACAGCTTTCGCGTACCGAAAAGATGGCGGCTGTTGGACGGCTGATCTCCGGGGTTGTGAACGAACTCCAGTCGCCGCTGTCGTCGATTTCCGATCTGGCGGCCAAAGCACTCGAAAAATCACAGGCATCCGCCGCCGAGCGGGAAGTCGCCGCCATCGCCGCGGAAGCCCAGAAAGCTTCCGGCATTGTGGCACGGCTGGTTTCTTTTGCCGCGGCCGAACAAGTGGAGGCCCGCCCGGTTGATGTGAATGCGCTCCTGCACAACCTGATCGAGTTCCGTGAGCGGGATTGGAAAGCCTCAGGTATTCGTGTCCGCGACCTGACCAGCCGCGACCCGCTGCTGGTGCTCGGTTCCGAAGGCCATCTGGAGCAGGTCTTTCTCAATCTGCTGGTGCACGCCGAACAGTCTCTAGCGGAGAGCTCTCAAAAAGTGATTTCCATTCGCACCAGCGTTCTGGCGCGCCGTCTGCTGGTGGAGATCAGTTTCAGCCAGCCGCCCGGTTCGCGCAAGGCGGAAGAGACGGCCGCGGTACTCGGAGTGACGCGCAGTGTAGTGGCGGGCCACGGCGGGGAAGTGCGGCTGATCGATAAACCGAACTCCGATCCGCGCTTTGAAGTGGATCTCCCGGTGGCTTCCCGCGAGCGCAGCGGCGCTGTGCCGGCGCCCAACGCCCCCGCGCGGGATGCCTCGCGCCGCATGACCGCGATGTTGATTGAGCCCGATGAACCAGCCCAGCGCCAGTTGCTCGGGCTGTTGGCCGCGCGTGGCTATCGCGTGGTGCCGGTGAACAATTCCGACACGGGCCTGGAACTGGTGCACCGCCTCCGCTTCGACGCGGCTTTCTGTTCGGTCCACGCACCCGGCTTGAATTGGGTGGAGCTGTCCGAGCGATTGCAGTCGCGTGTGGGAGCGTTCATTCTCCTTTCGGATGGCTATGATCCCGAGTTGTCCGCCGATTTCGAAGGCGATGGCCGCTTCGTAGTCCCCAAGCCGGTGCAGGAGCAGGAGTTGGACCGGGTGCTTCGCTCGCTCGATTCCACAGTAGCTCCACGCAGCGGCATCGCTTAAAAGCCTGGGTCTCCTACGTCAGGACCGGGCGAGTATTCTCGGGATCGCAACCAGTGCCAGGCTCAGGAGCATCACCGCGATTGCATAACCGAACTCCGGCGCAAGTGCGGTCAGCGGCGCCAGCGGGGCGATGACAGGCTTCAGAGCCGGCGCGGAGTGTAGCAGCAGAACGGCCCCCGCCACAGCCATCACGAGCAACGCAAAGACGCCTGCGAGGAACCGAAACCACGGAAATCTCAGAGGAGGCGGTTCGGCGGGCTGGCTTATCGCGGCCATCACGCCCGCCGTGAAGTTCGATGACGGCTCCAGCAGATCGTCCGTGGAGAGGATTCGATCGATGTCATCCGGCTTCATTGAGCCTCCTCAAACGCGCTCTCCGCGCGCGGGTTCAAATTCGCGCACCGGCGTCTTAATAATTCCCGTCCGCGGTGCAGCCTTGCTTTCAGTGTACCCTCGGCTACACCGAGAACCCGTATGGATTCCGCCATGTCCTTTTCCTCGAAATAGTATACGAGGATGGCGTCGCGATACCGCTCAGGAAGCGTGAGCACGGCACGGCGCAAGGCCTCCGCGCGTTGGCGCTCTTCCAGTTCGTGAAGCGGGCTTGGTGTGGTGTCCCAAAGGCGATTCAGATCGACGTCCGGCAATGGCTGCCCCTCCGCACGGATTCGGGAACGGAACGTGTTCACCGCGACGGAAATCAACCAAGTCGAAAACGTCGAATCGCCGCGGAACGAAGCGAGCGATCGAAAGACCTTTACAAAAACTTCCTGGGCCATGTCTTCCGCCGTAGCCCGGTCGCGACAGAAGCGCCAAGCCAGGCTGACGAGTCTGTGCTGCCACCGCTCAACGATGGCTTCGAATCCACAGAGATCGCCGGCAATGACACGTGCAACGTCTGCGGCATCCTGGTCTTCTTTGCGCATCGTTCAGTCTCGCGTCTGAGAATTGGACCAGAGGCGAAGCAGGCCGGTTGCATTTTCTCGTGTCGATTTGTTGGGCAGAAAATGCAACCCCGTGGTGCCTGCACTGGTCTCATCCGTTGAAAGCGAGGGGAAATGTCAATTAGCGTTGCATTCATTTTGTTTCTGGCGGCCACCGTGATTGCGGTGTTCGCGTTCCTCAGTATCGTCGTCTGGGTCACCGCTCCGGCCCGGGAACGGCAGGCCAGGGACCGGCTGGCTCTGCTGAAAGCGATCGCCGAGAGTCCTAGCGCTCAGGCCAGCCAGGTGTTGGATTTGATCCGTAAAGAAGATGCGGCTCGCGCCGAAAGAAGGGAGCGCGAGGACCGAAGAGGATGGATCGTAGGCGGCCTGATCACAATGGCCGTTGGCATCGGTTCCGGACTGATGGCAAGCGTCGCTGGGAATCACGA
Source organism: Bryobacteraceae bacterium (assembly GCA_035550475.1). GTDB lineage: Bacteria > Acidobacteriota > Terriglobia > Bryobacterales > Bryobacteraceae > DASZPB01. The sequence continues at coordinate 43,343 of DASZPB010000073.1, forward strand.
CTCGGTGCGCCTCGCCCTTGCCGCCGCGCTGATTCCATTCCTGATTGGATGCGTGCTCCTGGGAGTTGGCTTGTCCCCGCGGCGCAGGGCGGTGCAGCCTCACGACGGGACACAGCGGTGATGCAATCGGCAGTGTGTTCCGTGTAGCCGCGCCAGAACAATCGCGGGTCTTACCGAAGAACTCCTCAGATACGTTTCCGCATCAGGCGAGCCTGCGGAACTCACGCCAGTTCGCTCTTGTGGCGGTAGCATAGGGGATACTATGAAGCTTCAAGTCTGCTTCCTGCTGCTGGCTCTCGCGCCGCTGGTTTCCGGGCAGGGGAAGTACACCGGCCCTCGTCCCCCCAAACCCGATCTTCCTTACCTGCTCCATGCCTCTCACCTGGTTCCCACCGAGGCCGTGGAAGCCAAAGAGGACAACCGTAAGGACGAGGTCTTGTATACCGTGGACGGAGCCAGTTCTTCGGCGCGAACGCCCCTCGCTTCGCCCATCTTCATCATGCAATCGGTGAAGATCTCTCCCGAAAGCCTGCAGTTGTTCAAAATCGAATCGAAGAATGGCCGCCGCGAAATTCTCTTCAAAAAGAAATCGACCACCGAGCCCATCCGCATGGAAGTCACGAGACTGACGCCGGATGGCATTTATAAGCTCGAAGTCGACAACGGCCTGAAAAACGGCGAATATGTGCTATCGCCGGAAGGCTCTAACCAGGTCTTCTGCTTTGAGATTTTCTGAGCGGCCGTTCTGAGCCACAGCCTACTTTTCCGATTTGCTCCGCTTGCCGGTGAATGCCGAGAGATCAATAGAGTTTGCCATCGCCTGATAACCGGCATCGGTGAAATGGAGATGGTCGCCGGGATCGAAATCGGGGCGCTCGTGCTCCGGATTATTCGGGTCTCGCGTTGCCGCTTCGAAATCGGCCACCGCGTCGAACGCTCCTCCGGTCCGAATCCAGTTGTTCACCGCCTGCCGGATCGCTTCGCCCTCCGGCCGGGAGTAACTGGCTCCTCCGTAGGGCGTCACCGTGCAGCCCATCACTTTGATTCCGTGCATGTGGGCCCGTTCGATGATCTGCTTGAACGCGCCGATCAGGTCTTCCGCGGTAACCGGATCGGTATTTCCATGCCCGATGTCGTTGATGCTTTCGAGCATCACTACCCACTTGACTCCCGGTAGGCTCAGCACATCTCTGTCAAAGCGGGACAGCGCGCTCGCGCCCGCTCCATCACGGAGCACCCGATTGCCGCCGATTCCCATATTCACCACGGCAAAATTGGCAGTGCTTTTATTGGCCGCCAGGCGCGTCCGCAAATCGTCGGGCCAGGTGTGGTTCGCATCCAGAGTGGAGCGTGCACCTTCGGTGATGGAGTCGCCAAAAGCCACAATGAGAGAGGTATCCATCGGAGCCAACACATCCACCGATTCCAGCCAGTAATAGGATGGCGTGGTTACGGCATCGGCGATCTCCGGCGCGCCCGTCACATCTCCTTCTTTGGAGACATAGCTGGTATGCAGGCCGCCGTGGGCCGATGGCGGGCCGGATTCACCGGGAAGATAGAGGCTCACCGCCAGATCGCTTCCGCCCTGCACCGTCAGATTCACGGGATCGCTAATCATGACCATTCCGGAGCGGAGTGTGCAGCCGGGCTTGCCGCTGAAGGTCAGCGCGCGATCGGTGTCCGGGACGATTGCCGAATCTTTGCTGCGGACGGCGACATGGGCGCTGCCGATTGTAACGGGCTCGCTTCCAAACGCGCTCGCAAGCTTGATTCTCACTTCGCGTCCACCGATGCTGGTGTGAACGATCATGCGCACGGTCTGATTCTGGAATCCCCGGAAATTGAAAGACATTCCACCGTTCGGCCGGCGGCGCACCGCCTCGGCTTGGCCAGAGGGAGCCGCCCCATTCTGCGCGGACGGCGGAGGAGCCGGCCGCTGAGCGCGCGGTGGATTGCGAATTAGAGGTTCGGGTGTCGCCCAAGTTGCGACCCAATGCTCCCTACCTGTCTGCGAGAAGGCGGACGACGTCAAGACCAGCAGCAGCGTCAAACCGAGTTTCATGGGAGATCGAACAAGACGTATCGCGGTGTGCATGGAAAAATCTCTTTCGGCAGGGCTCAGAATATCACAACGCGTGGGAGGCGAGAGAACATGTAAGAGGGTTCTGGCATGAGAAGGCTACACCCCGCGCCACAGGTAGGCACGCTTACGCTTCCTCTCCACGCAAGGCACGCTCGCGAGCCGCGTCCTGATTTGCCAGCGTCTACTTGACGGGCCCGGGCGAACCTTGAATCGTCAGCCGGCCGTCGCCTGGCGCGATTCCCAATGAGACTTGAGGCAAAGCAAACGGGTCATTGCCACCGGGTACCTCCACGATTCTTGGAGTCGTAGAAGAAGGAAGCGCGGTGAAGGTCATCACGAATGTTCCGCCCGCGGATAGAAGGGAGACGCCGGCACTGGGGTTCTGGCCCATGAACAATGCGCCGTTGAAGCTTTGTAGCCCAAAGCTCTGGTGAGTTGTGAAGCTTCGCGGGCTGCCTTCCCCGACCCGGGAGATGGTCGTGCCGAACGGCAGCGGCGAGACGCCAGAACTTCCCGACACCGTGACTCCCTCAGCCGTCGCGACGAAACTGGCTTGCTGTTTGCGATCGACGTCCGTAATTACAACATTCAGGCTGATTCGAGCGAATCCGAGAACGTCACCCACCGGCGAATTTCCGGAAGTGATGGTGCCGCTCTTAATCTGGACTTTCCAGTTTCGGCCCGGCTCGGGCGGGCGTGGGATCGGTTTTGGTTCCGGCTGCGGTGGAACAGGCCGGCTGCGGAACTCCTTCAGAAAGATTTCGACCCGCCGGTTCTTTTTCATCTCGGCTTCCGTGCGGGCGTTGATCACTTTTCTGCACTTGCTCCCCACGCCGAGCGCGGATGCATTGGCGCGGATTCCGGCGATGATCGGTTTACCACCTTCTTTTTCGATCAGTTCGAGGAGAAAGTCGCGCGCATGTTCGGCGCGATCGACACTCACCTCCAACTCGGTTTGCGTGCGCTCGGCGCCCGGAGGCAGGCGGAGATCGACGTCGGCATGCCCATGGATTTCGAATCCGATGATGCGGTTGGGCGTGCTGTGACTGGCGACAATCCTTCTGGCCAGGGCCCTGAGCTTCGCCTTCACGACAGGATCTCTGATTGTGTCCAGGGTGACGGCGAGTTCCGGAAATCCGTCAATGGTTTCGTCCGGTTGGTCGAGGCACGGCCGCGCTTTCACCGAGCCCAAAACAAACTGGCCGTTCACAAATGACGCAAACAGCATGGGCATCACTCACCCCTTTGTGCGTTCAGATGGAACGCAATCGAGGCAGTCTAGCATGGCCCTGGAAGGCAAGCGTTTAGTAGCAAAAAGATAGAGTTCTAGGATTTTGTCGTATGCGAGTCATGGCCGTAGTAGAACGCCATGGACCGAAGAACCGGTCCGCCTAGCCGCGCGGCTTCAGCCGGTAGGGGTGCGCCGGTTCTGTGAAATTCAGGTATCCTGAAGAATCGCCGGTTGGAACCGGTAACGCGCTCCACTCGTCGGACCCTCTCGAACACCAGAAGCTCTTGGTGTGTGGTATTCTGGACTACGTATCAAAACGAGATTAAGAGAAGACAAGGAGCATTACCTCTAGAATGGCACTGGCGATTGAAGCAAAGCAGCAGATTCTCGCGACGAATCAGCGCCATAAATCCGACACTGGATCTCCAGAAGTACAGATTGCCCTGTTGAGCCAGCGCATTACGTTGCTAACGGAGCATTTCAAGACGCACAAGAAAGATCATGGTTCGCGGCGTGGGCTGCTGACTCTGGTCGCCAAGCGTCGCCGGCTTCTGACATACCTCCGGGATACGGATCCTGATCGTTACAAGGCTGTTCTGCAACGGCTCGGCATCCGCCGCTAGTCCATTCTTCGGAAGCTGCCTGAGTGTCGTGTTCACTTCAGTGGTTCTTCCGGAATATCAAGCCAATTCGGTGCGGGTGAAACGAGGAGGTGCCTTCTCGTTTGACCCGGACTACCTATCCTGTCAACTCCAGTCTCAAGAAGGCCGGTCATCAGACTGAGCCTATCCCTGACTGGCCGGGACCGGTTCCTGGCCGAGGTTGGAGGTCTTGAAGAGACATGTTTCACACAATTGAAGTCGACCTGAGCGGCCGAAAAATTACCCTCGAAACGGGCAAGATGGCCAAGCAGGCGAATGGCGCCGTGGTCGTGCGATCCGGCGATGCCGCAGTATTAGTCACCGCCTGTATGGCGGAACAACCCAAGGCCGGGGCGGGTTTTTTCCCGCTCACCGTGGATTACCGCGAATATACTTATGCCGCCGGAAAAATTCCGGGTGGTTTTATCAAACGCGAGGGACGTCCCTCGGAAAAAGAAGTGCTCACCAGCCGCCTGATTGACCGGCCGGTGCGGCCGTTGTTCCCTGAAGGTTTTCTCAACGAAACCCAAATTATCGCGATGGTGCTCTCGGCGGACCCCGAGCAGGATCCGAACTCGCTCGCCATCGCCGGAGCCGCCGCGGCGCTGGCGATCTCCGACATTCCGTTCCACCACATACTCGGCGGCGTCCGCGTCGGCATGAAGGACGGTCAGTACATTGCCAACCCGACTTATAGCGAGGGCCGTGAGTCGCGCCTGAATATCGTAGTAGCCGGCACCGAAGAAGGCATCGTGATGGTGGAAGCCGGCGCCCAGCAGGTTTCCGAAGAGGAAGTGCTGGGAGCGATCGAATTCGGCCATAACTGCTGCAAGAAGATTGCGGCGGGCATCCGGCAGTTGGTTTCGCTTGTCGGCAAGACAAAAGTGGAGTTCGCTTCCCCGGCGCTGGATCAGGAACTTTATGCCCAGATCGAGAAGGAACAGCGCGCGGCACTGAGCGACGCGCTCGACACGGGAAAGTATCCGAAGCTCGAAAGTCACAACCGCGTTTCGGCCCTGCGCAAGGCAGTAGTGGAGGCGCAGCCGGAGGAAAAGCAGGCTGAGGCCGCCAAGTGCTTTGAAGTTTTGAAGGAACGTGTTTTCCGCGACGAGATGCTGAAACAGCGCCGGCGTCCGGATGGCCGCGCCTTCGATCAGGTCCGGCAGATCACGATCGAAACCGGCATTCTGGCCCGTACGCACGGCTCCGCCTTGTTCACGCGCGGTGAAACCCAGGCGTTGGTCACGGTAACGCTCGGCACCAAGGAAGATGAGCAGCGCATTGAACTGTTGGAGCCGGGTGAAGCGTCCAAGCGCTTCATGCTGCATTACAATTTCCCGCCATTCAGCGTGGGCGAAGTGGGCTTCATGCGCGGTCCGGGACGCCGGGAAATCGGCCACGGCGCGCTCGCCGAACGCGCGCTCAGCGCGATGATTCCGGATGAGGCGACATTCCCTTATACACTGCGCGTCGTCAGTGACATTCTGGAATCCAACGGTTCCAGTTCGATGGCTTCGGTCTGTGGCGCTTCGCTCTCCCTGATGGAAGCGGGCGTGCCGCTCACGGCTCACGTCGGCGGAGTTGCCATGGGCCTGGTGAAGGAAGACGATCAGTACGCCATCCTTACGGACATCGCCGGAGCGGAAGATCATTACGGCGATATGGATTTCAAAGTCGCGGGAACGCGCGCCGGCATCACCGCCCTTCAGATGGATATCAAGATCACGAACGTGACCACGGCCATCATGAAGGAGGCGCTGGAGCAGGCCCGTCGCGGCAGGCTGTTCATTATTGGCAAGATGGAAGAGGCGCTGCCGCAGCCGAAAACCAACATCTCTCAATATGCGCCGCGCATTTACACCATGACGATTCCGCAGGATAAGATCCGCGACGTCATCGGACCGGGCGGCAAAGTCATTCGCGGCATCATTGAGCAAACCGGCGTCAAGATTGACGTGGAAGACGATGGCACCATCCACGTAGCATCGAGCGATGAAGCTTCAGCCAATAAGGCGCTGCAGATCATCTCCGACATTACGGCGGTGGCCGAAGTAGGCAAGATTTATCTCGGCAAAGTCGTACGTCTGGTGGATTTCGGAGCCTTCGTCGAAATCTTCCCCGGCACCGATGGTCTGCTGCACATCAGCGAAATCGCCGAGACGCGCATCCGCGACGTGCGCGATGAGTTGAAGGAAGGTGACCAGATTCTGGTGAAGGTTCTGGCGACGGAAGGCAACAAGATCAAGCTCAGCCGCAAAGCCGTGCTGCGCGAGCAGCGCGAAAAGCTGAAGCAGAGCAAGTGACCTAAGACCGGCGTCCCGGTCCTCAATAGCGCGTCCGGCTCACTACCGGGCGCGCTTTTTTATTGGGCGGCGATTTTCGTCCCGCGCGCCCGGCCGGCGAAGGCTTCCCAAACAAAAAGCCTGTATCTCGTGTTATAGTTTTTTCGACTTGAGAATCTTAGTGCGCAACCAGACACGCGGCACGGTAGTTGCTCAGGCTGCGGATGTGGCTGACACCAGCGCCAAGCGACGCACGGGCTTGCTGAAGCATGAGCGCCTCGAACCGGGCGACGGCTTGTGGATCGTGCCCTGCGAATCGGTCCACACCTTCTTCATGAAGTTTCCGATTGACTTGTTGTATCTGGATAAGAGGCACAAAGTGCGGAAGATCCGGAATGCAGTCCCGCCGTGGCGGCTTTCGGCCTGCCTCTCGGCGCATTCTGTGCTGGAATTGCCGGCCGGCACTGCGGCTCAGACCGAGACTCAAGTGGGAGACGAGTTAGCGATCGAAAAGCAATCGCCGGAAAGCGGTTCCTGAGCTTGTTGTCGGGAAGAGCTTGCTGCTAGTACCGCCCAATAGTGCACCATGGTACACATTTTAAAGTTCCTAAGCTTGTCGTCGGGAACAGCTTGCTGCTAGGAAGCGTACGCCAGGCGGCGGTGATCTTTGAGGATGCAGCGATCCATGAAGACCGTGATTCCCGCTTCCTGAGCGCGGCGCGCAGCTTCTTCGTTGACCACACCTTCCTGCATCCAGATGACTTTGGCGCCTTTGCGAATGGCCGCTTCTACAATTTCCGGCACGAATTCCGGGCGCCGGAAGATGTCTACAATATCGACCGATTCCGGAATGGAATCGAGATCGGGATAAGCCTTTTCGCCCAGCACTTGTGTTTCGCCGGGGTTGACCGGAATGATGTGATAACCGGCCCGCTTCAGGTATTCGGCGACGCCATAACTGGGCCGATACCGCTTCCCGGAGAGACCGACCACCGCGACCGTCCGGGCGGAGTGCAATACGTCAGCAATCTGTTTCATACTGCTTCCCGCTGGTTGGAGCGCCGAAGGGCGCGCTTCAACTTTTCAATCTCCTCTTCCGGCAGGTACCGAAATTCGCCAGGCTTCAAGGGACCGAGATCGACCGGACCCACGCGAACCCTTTTTAACTTCTCGACCAACCTGCCGAAATGCTTGAACATCAATCGAATCTGGTTGTTGCGGCCTTCGAAAAGGCGCACTTCATACCACGGGTTCTCGACGCGGCGAACCAGCTTCAATCCCGCAGGCAAGGTGCGTCTGCCCATCAGCGGCACGCCTTCGCGAAACTGCTGCTCCTGATCGGCACTGAGGTAGCCATTCACCTTCACTAGATACGTCTTCGGCAGATGCGTATGCGCCGAAAGGATGGCATTGGCCGTCTCACCATCATTGGTGAGCAGCAACAAGCCTTCGCTGTGATAATCCAACCGCCCCACGGGATAAACGCGCTCCCGAACCCCATGGAGCAACTCCATTACCGTGGTACGCCTCTCGGGATCGCTGACCGTGGTTACGGTGTTGTTCGGCTTGTTTAAAGCGATGTAGATCAATCGCTTAGGAGGATGAAGGAGACGCCCGTCCACCTTAATGTGGTCGCGCTCGAAATCGGCCTTGGACCCGAGTTCGGTGACGACACTTCCATTCACCGAAACCCGCCCTTCCTCAATCATCTGCTCGGCCCGCCGGCGGGATGCCACTCCTGCTTGTGACAGAATCTTCTGTAGCCGCTCCTCTGCCATCACTCTTCCTGATTCCCAGGCTCCGGTTCCGGTTGCGTCTCAGAGGCGGCTGCCTGGGCGTCCACGCTCTCTGCCGACTCGGATGGCTCGTCCTGCAGCGTTGGCGTCTCTGATTCCGCGGGTGATTCGGCTGTCTGATCGGCTGCGGCGGTTTCACTATCAGCAAACGCCATGCGGCGGATTTCCTCGAATTCCTTCAGCGACGGCAGCTCGCTCAGGTCTTTTAGACCGAATTGGATCAGAAATTCCTTGGTCGTCTTGTAGAGAATGGGCTTGCCGATCACGTTTTTTCGGCCCGCCACCGCGATCAGTTTCCGATCGAGCAGCGTTTTCAGCACGCCCGTGCCTTGCACGCCGCGGATTTCCATAATTTCGGGAGCAGTAACCGGCTGCTTATAAGCAATCACGGCCAGAGTTTCGAGCGCCGGCAGCGAGAGTTTCAGCGGCGGTTTGAGGCTCTTCACGAAGTTGCGCACCGCTTCGTGATGCTCCGCTTTGGTAGCCATCTTGTATCCGCCCGCTACTTCGCGGACGGTCAGGCCGTGACCGGGCTTATCGAACTCCGCCACCAACTGATCGAGCAGCATCCGCACGCGCTCGGCGGGTTGCTGCAGCGCGGCAGCGATCTGTGCCAGGGTGAGCGGCTCTTCGGTTACGTAGACAATGGCTTCGAGCACAGCCTGCAGTTGCGCGTCTTCCACGGAAACGGGGGTTGTTTCGAGCGTTTCGGAGGCTGCGAGCAGCTCATCCATGGAAACGGCCGGCTCGGACCGCGTCTCATCCTGTTCCGGGCTTGAGCCCTGCGGGGGTGTTTCCAATTCTTCCATGCTTCTTCAGAGGTAGTCTTTTTCGATTGCGGCCATGGGCTGATCGGAGGCAAAGACAGCGTCGAAACCGTGGTGCCGCTGGAGAGCGATTTCGCCAAACAGGTCTTTCTGGGTGACGATTACGGCCTGCATGCGCACCATTTCCAGAACGGCCAGAAACAGAGCGACCATCGCGCGCCGCGAGCGCTGCTGTTCGAAGATGCGAAGGATGAATACCGGGTCCTGTTCGCCGATTTCGAGGAACCGTTCGCGCAAATAACGAATCATGTCGGCCACCGTCACATCGGCCGACTCCACCTCATAAACCGGGCGGTTCTTGGCGCGATCCAGCAATTCGCCAAAAGCCTTCACCAGGTCGAAAAGGGTAATCGCCAACCCCGGGTCGTCATCTTCGGAGACAAAGGCCTTAATCTGCGGGTTGGACCAGACGTTTTCTTCGATCAACCTCTTCTGTTGCAACATTTCCGCCGCATTTTTGAAGCGCTCATGCTCGAGCAGCCGCTCCACCAGTTCCTGGCGCGGATCGTCGGCTTCGCCCTCTTTCGCCAAGGCAGGGTCTCGAGGCAGCAGCATCCTCGACTTGATGTGAATCATGGTTGCCGCCATGTAGACAAACTCTGCGCCCAAGTCGATATCCATCTCGCGGGCCTTCTCCATGTACTCCAGGTACTGGGAAGTGATGGTGGCAATCGGAATATTCTTGATGTCAATCTGCTGCTTGCGGATAAGGTCCAGCAGCAGGTCCAGCGGACCGTCGTACTGCTCCAGATGAAAATTCAACGGCGATGACACTGTATTTCACGATAACACGGCCCGGGATTCGGCGTTCCTGGCCAAAAGGTACTTGACATCGACCCTGAAATCGTGAGGAAATCGTTGAATCTTAAGGAGATCAAAAAAATTAAAGATTGTGTCCCCGGAGGATAACTCTTCGGACGGAAATATCGTCTTTTGTTACGAGAGCCTCTGAGTAACGGGATCCCTTTGGGTTGGAAGGTGAGAAATGCAATCTTATTTCAGTAGTGTGCCCGCACCCGGTCCGGGCAACGGCGGACGTGCCGTTCCCGCGGAACCGGGGCCGGGGCCTGCCGTAGTCCCGCCGCCGCATCGTGCCGGGGTGGAATCGCATCGCCGCCGTTGGGGAATCCTGATTGTGCTCGTTCTGGTGGCGGGCGGCCTCGTGTGGCGTTGGAAGGCGCAGCAGGAATCGGCGGCCAAGGCTACGGCGCAGGCGGTAGCGGTCCGCACAGCGGAAGTGTCTACCGGAGATCTGGCACGCACGATTCGCGTCACCGGAACCATTGCCGCGGAGCGTTTCGCCGGCTTGATGGCTCCTCGCATTCGCGGCAGCCGCACGGGCCGGGGCCGCGGCGGCACGCCCGGTGGCGGCGGTGGCGACTTCAATCTGGTTCTGTCGATGCTGGCTGCGCCGGGTGTCCACGTTAAGGAAGGTGACGTGGTCGCGCAGTTTGATCCGCAAGCCCAGTCGATGCGCCTGGACGACTATAAGGATTCAGTGGTGCAGTTGGAAGCCAACATCCGCAAGATGGAAGCGGCCCTAAAGGCAGCCAAGGAAGCGCAGGCGCAGACTGTACGCAGCGCCAAGGCGGACTATGACAAAGCCGTTTTGGATTTGAAGACTGCGGAAGTGCGGTCGGCCATCGACGCAGAGAAGTTCAAGCTGGCCGCCGAGCAGGCCAAGGCCAACTATGACGAGGTCTCCGCGGAATCGGCACTGCTAGTGGACTCGCAAGAGGCGCAGATTCGCAGTTCGGAAATCGATCGCAATCAGGCGCAGATCGAATTGCAGCGAGCGCAGGATAACGTCACCAAGATGACGGTCAAGGCTCCGATGAACGGCATCGTCGTAATGCAGAGCATCGTGCGCAACGGACAGGTAGGAACCGTCCGCCAGGGTGATCAGGTTTACCCAGGGCAGATCTTTCTTTCAATTGTCGATCCCAGCTCGATGATCATTAACGCTTCGGTGAACCAGGTGGATGCGGAAAAGCTCCGCCTGGGTATGAAAGCCACGCTCCGGCTTGACGCTTATCCGGATATTCGCCTGCCGGCAACGCTGGTGGGGATTGGCGCCATGTCGGTGACCAGCACATTTCGCGCCAACTACGTTGGTGAGATACCGGTGCGTCTGAATATCGATCGGATGGACCCGCGCGTGATCCCGGACTTGTCGGGTAGCGCGGAAATCGTGCTGGAATCCGAGAATAACGCCGTCATCGCACCGCGCGCGGCGGTCTTCGGGGACTCTGGCAGCCGGTTCGTATTCCTGAAAAGCCCGTCCGGCTGGGTGCGGAAGACGGTGGATTTAGGGTTGGCCAATAACATCCAGGTTGCGGTTCATTCCGGCCTGAACAAGGGAGATGTCGTCGCGCTGCAGCGTCCTCTGTAGTGCCACTTTGATTTCCCGGAACACTACCCACAGGAAGCATCTATGTCGAAGGATCTGAAACCGAAGCAACGTCTGGGACATGTACAGTCAGCCAAGCGCAAGGTGATCACCTGGACGGCGCTCTCGCTGCTGTTGGCCGGCGCCATCGTGGCGGCGTACCATTTTACGGGCACGACGGAAGTCGATGTCCCGGTAGCGCGGGCGCGGCGCGGCGATTTCGTCATCAGCGTGCGGACGCGCGGCGAGATCAAAAGCGTGCATTCGGTGATTCTTTCGGCGCCGCAGGTGCCGAATCTGCGCATTGTTCATCTTGCGGCCGCGGGCGAATCGGTCAAAAAGGGTGACGTCGTGGTAGCGTTCGACACCGCGCAGGAAGAACAGGATGTCATTGAGCGAACCACCAACGTGCGCGCGGCCGACAGTGACATCGTGCAGACCAAGGCTACTCACAAGATGGACGATCAGGCGGATGCCATGAGCCAGATGTCCTCGGAATATGACGTCGAACGGGCCAAGTTGGACGCGAGCAAAGCCGAAATCCTTTCGGCCATTGAAGGCGCCAAGAACAGGATTCAGGTTGGAGTCACGGAAGGCGCGCTGCAGCAGGTCAAAGTGACGGTCGAATCGCACAAGGTGTCGCACGATGCCGATCTGAATCGATTGAATCAACGGAAAGACAAAGCCGTCCGCGATCTGGACCAGGCCAAAAGCTATCTTTCGAAGATGGAAGTCCGCGCGCCGATTGACGGCATCGTGAACGTGCTGCCGAACTTCCGCTCCGGCGGATCTTATGGCCAGGCGACTCCTCCATTCAAAGAAGGCGACTCGGCGTGGACCGGCGCCGCCATCGCGGAGATCCCGGACCTATCCCAGATGTATGTGGATTTGAAGCTGGATGAGGTGGACCGCGGCAAGCTGCGTATGGGCCAGAATGTGCGCGTCCGGGTGGATGCGATTCCCAGTAAGGAATTCATGGCCACGCTCGACTGGATCAGCCCGATTGCTTCGCTGGTTTACAACGGCGGTGATACGGAAAAGACATTTCCCGCGCGCGCGACGCTCAAGAATCTGGACGAACGTCTGCGTCCCGGCATGAGCGCCAGCGCCGAAATCATTATCGAGCGGGATCCGAATGCCCTGTTGGTTCCTACGCGCGCCAGCTTTATTGACGGCGGCAAGCCTGCGGTATACGTACAACAGGGGCAGGCGTTTCAGATACGCCACATCGAAGTCGGCAAACGCAACGACGAGGATATTGTAGTGACCAAAGGGCTGAAAGAAGGCGAGATGGTCACGCTCGAAAGTCCTCAAGAAGCGGCCAAGAGAGCAAAGAAGAAGTTTTAAGGCGCGGGAACGTTTTTCATGAAAAAAGTAATTATTCGCGTGGGTGTGCTGGCGGTTCTGGCCGCGGCAGGGTGGGGCGGATACTGGTTTCTGCAACAACTGCCGGAGCGGCAGGAGAAGGTCCCCACAGCCAAGGTGATGCGCGGCGACGTCGTGATCCGCGCCTATTCTCGCGGCGAACTGCGCGCCGTCCGGTCGGTCACTTTGACGGCGCCTAACCTGTTCGGTACGGTGCAGGTGACGCGGCTGGCGCCGATGGGAGCATTGGCCAAGGAAAAGGACCTGATCGTTGAGTTCGACGATTCCGAACGGCGAGCAAGCCTGGAGGAAGCGCAGCTCGCAGTGGAGCAGATCGACGAGCAGATCAAGAAGGCCAAGGCCGACATGGCGATCCAGCAGAGCCAGGACCGCGTGAACCTGGTGAAGACTCAATATGCCGTGCGCAGCGCCGAACTCGATGTGCAACAGAACGAGATCATCTCGGCCATTGATGCCAAGAAGAACCTGCTGACTCTCGAACAGCAGAAGAGGGCTCTGCAACAGCTCCAAAGCGACATCAAGTCCCGGCAGGAACAGGCCGACGCCCAGATTGGCGCACTGCAGGAACAGCGCAACAAGAGTCTCATTGACGTCCAGCGCGAGCAGATGCGCATCGCGCAAACCAAGATGCTGGCGCCGATTGCCGGCCTGGTGGCGATCAAGCAGAATCGCTCCGGCTATTTCAACTTTGGCCAGCAGTTGCCGGATATTCGCGAAGGCGACACGCTGCAGCCCGGTATGCCCGTGGCCGACTTGCTGGACCTTTCCGAACTTGAAGTCGTGGCGAAGGTCGGGGAGATGGACCGCGCCAACCTGCATGAAGGACAGGATGCGATTCTGCAGCTCGATGCAGTGCCGGATAAGCAGTTCCGCGGCAAGATCAAATCCATGAGCGGCACGGCGAGTTCCGACGTTTTCTCGGGGGACCCCGCCAAGAAGTTTGACGTCGTTTTCTCGATTGACATGCGGCAACTGCTCACCAGCCTCGGATTGAAGCCCGAAATGGTAGACCGCATTATGGCAACCGCGCAAGCTAATGCGCGCAAGGCGCCGCCGGGAGGTTATCAGCCGGCCGTGCTGGGAGGCGGTATGCAGGCCGCGCCGGGCATGGCAGGTGGAATGCCCGGAGGACCGGGCGCGAGCGGTCCGGGCGCGGGAGGTCCGCAAGCGGGCGGGTTTGGCCCTCCTGATCAGCAGGGATTTGCCGGAGGCCAGGGCCAGGCAGGGTTCGGCGGCCAGAATCAGCGGGGCCAACGCGGCGGGCGTGGAGCGCGCAACGGCGGGGGCCGTGGGTTTGGCGGTGGACGAAACAGCAACCTTTCCGATGAAGACCGGCAAAAGTTCCGCCAGATGATGCAGCAGGCGATGTCCGGAAAAGACCCGGGGAAGATCAGTCCGGAAGACCGTCAAAAGATCGTGCAGCAGATTCAAGAAGCCTTGAAGAAACAGGGTGGAAGCGGGCAAGCCGCTCAGGGTGGTTCGGGCAACGCTGGGCCTGGCGCGGATAGCGCGCTCGGATTGATACGCCGGCCGCGCAGTTTTGCGCAATTCACCGACGAGGAACGCGCCAATGCCAAGCTGCCGGTGCCTCCCGAGGAGGATTCGCAGTTGCAGGTTCTGCTGCGTCCCGGCCTGCTGGCGGACGTGGAAATCATTGTAGAAAAAGTTCCAGACGCATTGCACGTTCCGGTGCAGGCGATTTTCCAGAAGAATGGCAAACCGACGGTCTTCGTCGAGAACGGGACCAAGTTCGAGCCGCGTGAGGTACAACTGGTGAAGCAGAGCGAGTCGACCATGGTACTGGCTTCCGGAGTCAAGCCAGGCGAGGTCGTGGCACTTTCTGACCCAACGGTCGATAAGTCTCAATCGTCAAAGAAAGGGAGTTCGGAAAAGCAGGGAAGTCCCATGGGAATCGTGGGCGGAGGCAAATAACCGTGGGATTTTCGAGTATTCTTCCTGAACTGGCGATGGGGCTTTCGAGTCTCGTCGCCCACAAGCTGCGCAGTCTGCTCACCATGCTGGGCATGATCTTCGGCGTGGGAGCCGTGGTCGCCATGCTTTCGATTACGGCCGGCGCGCAGAAGGAAATGATGAGCTTCATCGACCAGCTCGGCGTGAACAACATCATCGTCGAGGCGCGCGAAGCAGTGGACCGCAACGAGCTGCAGACGGTGCGCGCGATTTCTCCGGGGCTCACGTTCCGTGACTACCGTGCGATTTCGGAAAACGTGCAGGGCTTGGTGGCGATTACTCCGCGCAAGCGGTTCAAGCCGCAGCGCGTGTTTCCCAAGACGAATCAGGAGGTTCCCCAACTGATCGGAGTGCTGCCGAATTTCGTCGAGATCAATAGCCTGAAACTGATTTCGGGCCGCTTCTTCGACGAGGAGGAGAATCGCAAATCAGCGCCAGTATGTGTCTTGGGTGAAACCGCCAAAGTCAACATGCTGGGATTCGACGATGCCATAGGCAAGTACGTCAAGATCAATGACACGTGGCTGCAAGTCATCGGCGTGCTCACTCCGCAGGCCGGCAGCGATTCCGATGTGGAAGGCGCGCAAACCGTGAACCGCAACAACCTGGTGATCGCGCCGCTCAATACCGTGATGCGCCGGTTTGAAGACAATACCAGCTACCTGAAAGATGAGATCGACGGCATTTACATGAAAGTTACGCCTACCACCGATTCCATTGAGACTTCGGGCGTGGTGCGGGCTATCCTGACAGCAACACACAAAGATGCTGGAGACTTCACGGTAATCGTGCCCGCCGGCTTGCTCGAAGAGCGGCGGCGCACGTCATTCATCTTCAACATCGTCATGATCTGTATTGCCGGTATTTCGCTGCTGGTGGGCGGTATCGGCATTATGAACATCATGCTGGCGACAGTGCTCGAGCGCACGCGCGAGATCGGTATCCGGCGAGCCATCGGCGCGCGGCAGGGTGACATTGTGCGGCAGTTTCTGACCGAAGCCGTGATGATTTCGATCGTCGGCGGATTGATCGGAATCGCGTTTGGATTTACGTTATCCCGAGTAATCGCGTCGGCCGCCGGGTGGTCGACGGTAGTGACTACTTCCTCGATCGCGGTCGCCTTCGGCGTCTCCGTGTTTATCGGGTTGTTGTTTGGTATTTATCCGGCCGTGCAGGCCGCAAGATTAGACCCCATCGAGGCCATTCGTTACGAGTAGAGTTATGTTGTTTCGATTCCTATTTGCAAGTGCCCTGACCACGGCGTGTGTCTTCGCGCAGTTGTCTTCATTTCCGAAGCCGTCATACTTCCGGGAGACGTTTATCCCGCCGTCTACAACGGTCGAGTTAAAGGGGCCGGTGCGCCTCCAGGACTTCGTAGTCGGAGGAAAACTCGAGTTGTCGCTGAAGTCGTATCTGGAGCTGGTGATGGCGAACAACACCGATATCCAGATTCAGATGCTCACCCTCGAGACTCCAAAGAATGCAATCATGCGGGCCATGGCGCCGTGGGATCCCCTGGCGCAGGCCAGTTTCACCAGCACGCGCACCAAGACTCCGTCCACTGACGCTCTGCAGGGCGCGAGCACATTGGAGTCGCTGAGCCAGCCGGCGCGGTTCTCCTTCCAGCAGACGCTGGATACGGGGACGCAGTATACGGTGTCATTCAGCGGCAGCAAGAGCACGACGAACAGCGGATTTACGAATTTCAACCCGGCACTGAATTCCAGTTTCGGTATTAATTTCACGCAGCCTCTCATCAAGAATCGCGGGCGCTATGTGAACCGCCTTAACCTGATGATGGCGCGCAGCCGCTATCGCAAATCCGAGTACGATTTGCGAAACACACTTACCCAACTGGTGAGCGCGGCCGAGAATGCCTATTGGGACGTGGTGCAGGCGCAGCAGGACCTGCAAGTGCAACAGAGCGCACGGGACCTGGCGGCGGAATCGCTCAAACGGTCGCAGCGCGAACTGGAGTTGGGCGCGCTTTCTCCGCTCGATATCTACAATCCGCAGCAGCAGCTTGCCACGGCCGAACTGAACGTCTCGCAGGCAAAATTCGTTCTGGCGCAGCGGGAAGACGCGCTGCGGAAACAGATGGGCGCCGACCTCTCGCCGGATATCCGCAAGCTGCCCATCACCCTTACCGAAACCGTAGCGCCGCCAACAGAAACCGCGGTCATCGATCCGGAAGAAGAAGTCCAGAAGGCTCTCACCACGCGGCCGGATCTGAAGTCCGCAATGCAAAACCTGGATGTGGATGATCTTTCCATTAGCCAAGCCAAAAACGGCTTGCTGCCTGACCTTTCGCTGACGGCTTCGTACACCACGCAGGGCCGCGGCGGCATATTTTACCAGCGCACCAACGTTTTCGACACCACCGGAGCCACGTCGCAAATCCTGACGGTGACGCCGGGAGGCTTGGGCGATTCGTTCTCGCAGATGTTCGGTTTCGGATTCCCCGTTTACGCGTTCGGCCTGAATCTTCGTCTGCCGATCAAGTCCCACAGCGCGTCGGCGGATATGGCAGATGCACTCGTCGCCAAGCGGCGCGACGCGCTCGAGGTTCGCACGGTGCGGCAGCAGGTCCGGCTGGATGTATTGAACGCGGTCACCAACGTGGAATCGAGCCGGGCATCGGTGAAGCTGGCCATCGTCGCTCGGGACTTCGCGCAGAAGTATCTGGACGCCGAAAACAAGAAATACGAACTCGGCACGGAAACCGTGTTCTTCGTGTTGCAAGCGCAGAACGCACTCGTGCAGGCGGAATCGGCCGTGGTGCAGAATTCAGTGAACCTGCGCCGCAACATGCTGAACCTGCTGAGCCGAACAGGTGAACTGCTGGATCAGCGCGGTATCGTAATCCAGTAATATCATCCAATTACGCAGGCGAACCATTGCCCGCAAGCTGCCGCGTCTGGCACGCTGTAGGCTGAGATGCAGACGGCGATTCTGGTGCTGCTCGCGGCCGCGATTCTCGCGTGGCTGTGCAGTTCGGTGCGGCGTCGCGCGCAAGCTACACTTCGCGCCGCCCCGCTTCTCGTGTGGGGCGCTCCCGCTATCCTGACGGCACTGTTCTGCGGCGTGGCGATAGCGAGTGGGGCGTTTCGAGCGCAATTGGCGCTGACGGTGGCGATCTATCTTGCGGCTCCTACCCTCTGTGTGGCCGTGCAAGGCACGGGATCGGCGGCCCGGCCGGGATTCCTTGACTTCCTCGCTATTGTTTTGCTGTGGCTGCCTCTTGAATTCGCGGCAGGCGCGCCATTGGTGCCGCGAGCATCGCAAGGCTTTCTGCACAGCGTCACGTATGGCATCGCGATACTTCTGGCGCTCGTTCTCTTTCTTGGATTTCGTGCATTCCCGGGATTGAAGTACAACCTGCCGCGCGCTGCGCGCGACTACTGGCTGCCTTTGGCTGCGTTCGCCGTCCTGGCGCCAGTCCTGGCGATGCTCGGCTACCTGATTGGGTTCATTCCGCTGCCGCATGTACCAACACAAGCGGGCGGGCGCATGGGAGCCGCTGTGGTCGTTGTCTTTCTAGGAACCGCGTTACCCGAAGAGATCCTGTTTCGCTCGTTGATTCAGAACCTCCTCATGCTACGCTTCGGCACCGGAACTCGCATGCTGCTGCTGGCTAGTTTGATTTTCGGCTGCGCTCATCTGGACAATGGGCCGCAGGCTCTGCCCAACTGGCGTTACATGATTCTGGCGACCATTGCGGGAGTGGCCTACGGCAAGGTTTTTCAGAAGGCGTCAACAGTGCTTTCTTCCGCCGGTCTGCACATGCTCGTGGATTGGACGAAGCACTTCTTCTTCTAAGCTTTGGTGCGGTAGGAGAACGTCTTTCGCAGCGGCCCTTTGCACCAGCCAAGCGAAAGGAGAGAGCTGAACCTCTTCTCTAATTCCAGTATAGAGCGCGGCGGGGGACTTGCGGCAAGACCCGAATCGTGGCGCATAATTGCCGGACAAGCAAAAAATCTACGGAAATGGGGGGGCACAGAATGCATCTGTCATCGACCTATGGGTCGCGCGGGGATGTCGAATCAATAGGGACTCCAAGTGCAGTTGACTCATGCCGCCATGCCGCTGCTAGTCGAAATGCGCCGATAACGGATCATGCGGTAGTGATCGCCGGAGGAGGTCCGACCGGGCTGATGTTGGCGGGCGAATTGGCGTTGGCGCACGTGGACGTCGCCATCATCGAACGGCGCGAAGGCCAGGATCTCGACGGTTTGCGGGCTGGCGGCCTGCACTCACGCACGATCGAGATACTCGACCAGAGGGGAATTGCCGAGCGGTTCCTTTCGCAAGGGCGGACTCTTCAAGTCTCATCCTTCGCGGGGGTCCAACTGGACATCAGCGACTTCCCGACTCGCCACAACTATGGGCTTGCGCTCCGGCAGGACCGCATCGAGCACATTCTGGCGGATTGGGTCAGTGAGTTGGCGGTGCCGATCTATCGCGGTCAGGAGGTGACGGGTTTTGCGCAGGATGACACCGGCGTCGATATCGAACTGTCCGGCGGCCGATCGTTGCGAGCGAAGTATCTGGTCGGGTGCGACGGAGGTCGCAGCCTGACTCGCAAAAAAGCCGGTATCGATTTCCAGGGGTGGGACGCGTCCGTCAGCTACCTAATTGCCGTGGCCGAGATGGCCGAAGAGGGGGAGTGGGGCATCCGCCGCGGCAAAAATGGCGTCTATGCTATGGGCAAACTGGATGATGGGAAGCGCGTGCGCGTCGTGTTGAGTGAACCGCACGTCGGCCAAGGCGACGAGCCGGCCATAAGCGATGTCCGCGAACTGCTCATCGCTGTCTATGGGACAGACTATGGCCTTCACAACGTCACTTGGATCTCCCGGTTCACCGATATGGCCCGGCAGGCGGCGTCGTATCGTGACAAACGGGTGCTCCTGGCCGGGGACGCGGCGCACGTGCATTCTCCAGTAGGTGGACAGGGACTCAACACCGGGCTTCAGGATGCCGTGAATTTGGGATGGAAGCTTGCCCAGGTGGTTCATGGGATATCGCCAGAGAGCCTGCTCGAAACCTACCATGCAGAACGGCACCCGGTCGGTGCACTCGTGTTGCGCAACACCATGGCACAAACCGCGCTCGACCGCGATGACGACCGCATTGGCGCATTACGCGAGATGATGTCCGAGCTGCTGCGCATGCCCGAGCTCCGCAAGCGATACGCTGCGATGATGTCCGGTCTGGGCATTCACTACGACCTTGGTGAGGGACATCCGCTGCTTGGCCGCCGCATGCCCGATCTCGACCTGATCACCGCGAATGGCCCGCTGCGCGTCTTCACGCTCCTGCACGATGCACGGCCGCTGCTTCTCAACCTTGGTAAGCTCGGCACCTTCGACATCACTCTGCGGGCGGATCGCGTAAAGCTGATCGAGGCCGAATACATTGGCGCGTGGGAGCTGCCGGCAATCGGTGCAGTCACCGCTCCCAGCGCCGTGTTGATTCGTCCCGATGGTTACGTGGCTTGGGTGGGAGAACGGAGCGAGCGGGGACTCACGGACGCACTGACCACTTGGTTCGGAACGCCCGCTGCCGTTCTCACCGCGCCCACTGGGAGCGAGGATTCGTCCTTGGCCACATAAACCCTGGTAGATAGATATTAGCGGACTAAGTCGAGCGGCCGGATGCACTCGCCCGCTTACGGCTTGATGAGCTTCATATCGATCATCCACGCTTTCAGCCGGTCTGGCCAGGTGGCCACGGGCAGATCCGAAGCCTTCATGCCGAAGCCGTGGCCGCCGTGGGCGTAGATATGCATTTCCGAAGACACGCCCTGCTTTTCCAGATCGAGATAAAGGTTGACCGTGGTCACCACATGCGACCGGTCATCGTCAGCGCATGCCAGAAACGTGGGCGGCGCGTTCTTCGGCACGGTAATCGTATTGGGCCGGAATCCGGGATAGATGACGATCGCATAGTCCGGCCGCGAACTCAGGCGGTCGATCGGATCGCTCGCGGAGGCGTTGCCGGCATCGAAGCGTGTTTCCATCAGCGCTGCTACCTCGCCGCCCGCCGAGAAGCCCACGATTCCGACGCGTGTGGGGTCCACATGCCACTCCTCCGCGCGACTGCGCACGGTGCGCATAGCCCGCGCGGCGTCAGGCAGCGCATCGCCTTCGACCGTGTAATGTGAGTTGGGCGCTCGCGCCAAGCGGTACTTCAACACGAAGGCGGCAACGCCCTGCCGGTTGAACCAATCAGCGATGTCGTAGCCTTCCTTAGCCATCACGAGCTGGGAATGGCCGCCGCCCGGCGCTATGACTACCGCGGCTCCATTGGCAATTTCTCTAGGAGGCAGGAAAACGTAAATGGAGGGGTAATGCACCACGGTGAACTGTGTTGGCAGCTTGGAATCGGCCGGCCGGAACACTTCCGGAGCGGTGACGCCTTCGGACCCGGGCGCACCATTCGGCCACAGCCGGACCTCTTCACCCCGCTCGGCGGCAAACATCCAGCCGGAGAGCAGCAAAACACCACAAATGATTCTGTAAGTCATAGTTGAAACGGGATCAGTCTATCACAGAGAGCAGGGGAGATGGCTTGCGGCCGGCTTGGGGTTGGTTTGCGGTTATCGCGGCTGGGGAGTTGCTGGGACAGTCACTGCGGTTCGGTGAGCATCTGCTCATACACCAGGCGCGCGGCCCGCTGCGCGGCGAGCTTCTTGGTGCGGCCTTCGCCCTGTCCGCTCCAGTCTTTGCCCACACGGACTTCGACCGTGAATACCTTCGAGTGCTCCGGGCCGCGCTCCCAGATAATTGCGTAGCGCGGCTGCGGGAGTTTGCGGGCCTGGGCGGCTTCCTGCAGCGCGCTCTTGTAGTTGGTCAGGGCCGGCTGTATGTCGGTCCCCGCCGAAGCATCCCAATCGTCGGGCGCGTCCAGCACGTGCGCGATTATAAAATCGCGAGCGACACTCAGCCCGCCATCCAAGTAGATGGCAGCGATCAGCGCTTCGAGCGCGTCGACCAGCAGCGTCTTCTTGGCGCGGCCCCCGCTCATTTCTTCACTTCGGCCCAGTTCGAGATAGCTGCCCAGATCGAGACGGCGCGCTACGCCGTGCAGATGCGCGGCGCTTACCAGGTGCGCCTTCAGGCGGGAGAGGTCGCCTTCACTGTAGTCCGGGAAGCGCTGGACCATCACTTCGGCAACGATGAATCCCAACACGGAATCACCGAGGAATTCGAGTTGCTCATTGTCGCTGACAGGCGGCCCGCTCCCGCTACGGGCCTCGTTGGCGTGTGAACTGTGGATGAGCGCGCGGCAAAGGATCTCCCGATTGGAAAATCGATGGCTGATTTTGGCTTCGAGCGATGCCAGTTCCGCGCGCATGAACAAGGAGAGCTACTTCTTGATCTCGACTTGCGGAACGGTGTTGTTGCTCGGAGCCGGTTTTGCGCCGCCTGACTTGGCCTGCGTGGCCGTGTCGCGCACGCCTTTGGCAGCGCTCTTGATGGAGGGCTGCGCCTGCGGGTCGGCCATGATCTTATCGCAGAGCGCAATGGCATCATCGTTCTTGCCGTCGGCCTGGTAGGCAAAGGCCAGCCGTACCTCGTAGGCCGGTTCGACGTGAGAGCCATCATCTACCGCCGCTTTGAACTCATTGATGGCGATATCGTTTTTCTTGCGTGTCATGGCCATCAAACCGAGCGCATTGTGAGCTTCCGCGGTGAGGTCCTTTTTGGCATCGTCCCATTGCTGATCGGTGATCTGCGGGTTCGGTTTGGGAGTCACCTTCAACTCATCGATTGCGCCGTTGGCGTACTTTTCGCCCTTGGCCAGCTTCTCGTCTCGGTCCAGATCATGCTCGCGCGTCGTCATGGCGAGCTTATCCGCGATCATCAGCATGGCCTGAAAGTTTTTCGGATTCACTTCGAGCGTGCGCTCGGCATAGATCTGCATCTTATCGAGGTCATTCTTCTGCTGATAGGATGCCGCCTCCATAAAGAGCGCGAGTTCTTTGTAGTCCGTGTCAGCGAACTTGGTGAGTAAGTTCTCTGACGCCTGGATACGGGCATCGGGATCTTGCGCGGCGACGATTGCCTGGAGCGCTTGCGCTTCTTCCTTCGATTTCGGTTGAGGCTGATGGGCCGCCGGTTGCGATTGACCCGCCTGGGGTTGATTTGCCTGCGATTGTGGCTGGGTGGCCTGTGCCATCAGGGCTGGAACACCGGCTGCCAATACGAGGACGCCGGTGAGAATCGTTGGCTTCATGCGAAACTCCTTGACCTTATATGTATATCTTATTGCTTTGGGATTTGTTGCACACCTTGCTCAGCCGCCTGGTGCGCCGCGGGCGACGCACCGTCAACTTGCAAAGCGCTTCGGTAATAGGCTGCGGCCTGAGCCTGGTCCCCGGCCGCAGAAGAGAGGCGTCCGAGATAGACCAGCGTCCATGCCTTTGTCTGGGCATCCGGCTGCACTTCGAGCGTCTTCTTAAAGAAGCGTTCGGCTGATTCCGGATCATTTTGCAGAGCCGCAATGCGAGCCAGGCCATAGTAGGCTTGGGCGTGAAGAGAATTGGCATCCGGCTGCTGCAGTACGTCGAGATACAATTTGCGGGCTTTGTCGAGTTCGCGCGCCCGGTAATGGTCCTCAGCTTCCTCCATCGTCTTGGCGGCGCCCGTCAGCGGCGGAGCCGCGGGTTGTGCCACTGCGATGGTCTTGACCGGCGCCCGCTTATCGAACTGAACGTGAGAAACACGCGCGTCTTCCTTCAACAGGTCAATGGCTTTGACCATGTCCGGATAGTAGAAGCGCATGGCCTCTTCCTGCTTCTCGTAGATGGGCAACTGCTCGGAAAAGTAAGGCGCGAGAATGTATCCCTGGTGGAGTGCGGCGTCCACGGCCTGCGGTTTATGATCGAGGCGCGATTCCACCGCTTTGATGAGCGATTCCGTAGCCAGCAGAAGAAAATCCTGCTTATAGGCATCGGCCAGCGCCTCGGCGCGCTGCGCATCGTCGGAGAGACTGCTCTTGCGGAGCAGGATTTCCTGGCTGCGCGTCGCCATGGGATCGAGGAGATAGTGCAGGTACGCGTGCCGGATGTCGAAGATACGAGGATCGGGCGAGGGCGTGACCACGATGGTGTAGTTGTTGCCGTAGCTGCGCGTCTGGATCTGGTTAGGAGCGGCCTGGAGGCAAATAAAGATCTGAAAGCGGCGGCCGTCAAAACCGGAGGTCTGCTGCCGGAGATAGGCGTTTACCTGGAGCACAGCGTCGGATATCGGATCGTGATAGCGCTCCAGGTACTGTTCAATCGCCGGTTGTGAGCGATTCCACAAATCTTCGATATCGCCTTCCTTGTAGAACTCCGCCAGCAGCGGAGACAGGCCTATGAGAGGTCCGACGTCCGGTGGAACTTCCACGTCGCGCATCTTGATTTCGAAGTTGGGAGGTCCGTCGGCGGTGAGCGCAAAGGAAATGTACTGGCTCAACTCGGCCGTATCGTTGGCTTGGCGGTGCTGCTCGAAGAACTGTTTCAGCGCAGGAAGCGACGGAATCTTCCGCTTCGCCAATTCGGCGCGGATCGCATCCCGCAGCGGATGATTTAAAGGGGATGAAAGGTCGGCACTGTACCCGGCCGCATTGATGGCGGCCATCACCGTAAAGAGGCCGGGGCTGGCGTCAAGCTGGCCGCGCTCTGGTTTGGCGGCTTGGGCCGACAGAGCGAACAAGAGGATGGCTGGAGTTACAAACCGAATCAAGCGGGTCCGCCTTAGGATATACCCCCAGTTTACCCCAGCCCAGAAGAAATTGTCCGATTTCGTGAAGGCCGCCTGGGGCACCCGCTCGCCCGGATTTTGGGCCGGCTATTCGGCCTCGCGCGAGACGGCCCGTGCCGCTGCGCAGAGCGCAGCAAGAAGATTCGCAGCGACTTCTTTTCCCCGTTCCCCCACTTCGCCGACGGGTCCGACGCATGAAGGGCACCCCGCTTCGCAACCGCACGCGGCCAACAAGTCCGCGGTCTGTTCGAGCAGACGAGGAGCCATCCGGAAGAGCGGCGCGCTTTGCCCGACACCGCCCGGATAGGCATCGTAGAGATAGAGGTCAGGCTCAAAAGTCTCCGGCGCGCCGGTAAGCTCACCGCTCAGCGCTACGCCCAAATCCCTGGGATCACACATCAGCAGCAGTGCCGCCACGGTGCGCAGCGCGTTGCCGAGCCCGATAATGCCGCTCTGCTTTTCCGCGGCTGTATAGGCGGGAAAGCCCGCTAGAAAAGTGGCGGGGAAATGCAGCCAGAACGCCGTGGTATGTATCTCCTGTTCCGGCATGGAAAGCTTTCCGGCGCCCACGTTTTCCATGGTGTAGAACTTGATCTTTTTAAAACCCACGACCTGCCGATTGACGCGCACATCGCCATGCGCCCGGCGCGCGCCGCCAAAGCTCTCTCCTTCGAATTCCTGCAGCGTCTTGACCTGCGTGTAATCGATAGCGTCGGTGTAGTAGTCGCAATCCACCAGCTTCACATAGGCCTTGCGCTGCTCATAATCGAACCGCTCCACGTGATACTGACGCGCTTCGTGCAGATAGATCGCTTTTTCATGCAACGTCGTGAGGGCCGCGGAGAAAGAAACTTCGGCAATGACGTTGGCTTCGGCGGTAATATTCACCACAACGAAGTTATCGCTCGTCACACTGCGCAGACTGGTGGCATCGGCCGGATAACTGTCCGATGTCCAGTGCCATGCGCCGGCCGAGTGATGCAGGAAGCCGGTCTCCTCCAGAAAGCGGCACAATTCGCCGGTATCGGCTGGTCCGAACGATTCCCCGTCGCGCACCGGCAGCTCGAAGGCAGCGCATTTCAGATGCGCCAGCAGAATCTCCAGGTTCTCCGGGTTGATAAAGGCATGTTCCGGAGACCGGCCAAAGAAATAATCCGGGTGCTCCACGATATATTGATCGAGCGGCGCGCTCGATGCTACCAGTACCGCGGCCGACGCGCTCTGCCGCCGTCCCGCTCGGCCCGCCCGCTGCCAGGTTGCCGCGATCGTGCCGGGGTAACCGGCCATCACCACGGCATCGAGCGAGCCGATATCAATTCCGAGTTCAAGTGCATTGGTGGCGACCACGGCGCGAATCGCGCCATCGCGCAGCCGCTGTTCAATTTCACGCCGCTCTCGCGGAAGATACCCCCCGCGATATCCGCGCACGTTCTGGCTGGGTACGGGGCCGCGATCGCAAGCATCTTTGAGGTAAGTGATCAGTACTTCCGTGGCCAGCCGATTGTTTGCAAATACCAGTGTCTGCAAGTTGCGTTCGATGAATTCCAGAGCCATGCGGCGCGTCTCATTGATGTAACCGCGGCGAATTCCCAGTTGGCGATTGACCACCGGCGGATTATAAAAAATGAAGTACTTTTCCCCACGCGGCGCGCCATTGCGATCGATCAGATCAAACTCTTCGCCCGTGAGCGATTCTGCCAGCTCGCGAGGATTGGCAATGGTTGCCGAACAGCAGATGAATTGCGGTTTGGAGCCGTAGAATTCCGTGATGCGGCGCAGCCGGCGCAGCAGGTTCGCCAGGTGGCTGCCATAGACCCCGCGATAATAATGCAGCTCATCGATGATGATATAGCGCAGGCTCTCGAAATACCGCGCCCAGCGCGTGTGATGCGGCAAAATGCCCGAGTGCAGCATGTCGGGATTAGTGAGCACGACGTTCGCCCGCTGGCGGATGGCCTTGCGCGCATCCTGTGGTGTATCGCCGTCGTAAGTGAACGCACGAATCCCGGCTCCCATCTCCTCGACCGCGCCGTGAAATTCATCCAATTGATCTTCCGCCAGCGCCTTGGTGGGAAACAGATACATGGCGCTCGCGCCGGCATCGCGCAAGAGTAAGTTGAGAACCGGCAGGTTGTAGCACAAGGTCTTCCCGCTGGCCGTGGGCGTCACAATCACGACGTTCCTGCCGGCTTCGATGCGCGCGAGCGCCTCCGCCTGATGCGTGTAGAGCTGCGTGACGCCGCGCTTTTCCAAGGCAGCCCGCAGGCGTTTGTCCACTGTATCGGGGATTTCCACGAGTTCGCCTTCAGCAGCCGGCTGGTGATGAATGGCGCGCACGGGCGAGTCCAGTGCTTCATGAGCGGTACGGAATCGGGCTAATACCGCATCGAGAGAGGGCTTGCGGGCAATTGCCCGCTCTGCCGGAATTTCCGGAAACTGAAGAGATACGCCCATCGCGTCTTCGCCTTTTCTTTGCTACAGTACAACGAAAGCGGCGATGAGAACAAGGGGAGGAACTAATGTTCGCGGACGAATTCGTAACGCTCCAGCGTCGCGGCGACCTGATATCCGGAAGATTCCTGCTGGAGGATAGTGGTCATGCGTTCGGCGCGCACTACCTTGCCGATACAGCGCAGGTTCACGGCCTGCGGGCCTTCAGAATTCAACGTAATGATGTATTCAATCGGGCCGCCCAGATCAGCGACCCTTTCCGTTGTGAACAGCACTCCGCTCGAGCTGATGTTCTTCGTGAAGCCAGCAAGTGTAACGCGTTCGGCGCCGGAACGTGTAATCGCGAGCGGGAGCTGCAGCTTAAATCGCCTAGTACGTCGCTGTTCCATGAATTGCTTACTAATGCTACGGTTTGGCGAGCCTAATGGTCAATACCTGGGCCTCCCAGTATCCCTATGAATCGTACTAGGAGGAGCGGTTTAGTAGTACGGGAAGGAAAAAACCGGGAGCGAAAACATATTTCGCTCCCGGTGTACTTCGGACGGGTCTTACTGCACTTTCAAAATAATGATCACCAGTGTGTAGAGGGCTAGGGATTCGATTAGAACTAATCCGAGCACGAGAGCGAAACGAATCGCTCCGGTCGCTGCGGGATTGCGGGCCAGTGCTTCGGAGGCTCCGGCCACGGCCTTACCTTGCGCGAGGGCGCAAAGGCCGGAGGCGAATGCCATCGAAATTCCGGCGCTAATGACAATGGCCCAGTGAGAATCAGCCGCGGCGGCAGGCGCACCGGGCGTTTGCGCAAACAGGAACGGACTGGCTAACAGCATCAGAGCCAGCAGGAAAAACATCTTCTTCGTCATGTGGTTCTCCTTCAATTAATCGCCTCAGGAGGTGGTCCTCGTGGGCCGTTGGAGGCCACGAGCTCACACTGAAAGGCGGCATAAAGCCGGTATTAATGCTGGTGCTCGACCGCTCCCGCCACATACATCATGGTCAGCAGCATGAAGATATACGCCTGGAGGAGCGAAACGAAAATATGCAAACCCATGAAAAGCGCTGGGACGATGAAATAAGTCAAGCTCAGGAAGACGAGAATTACCTGCTCGCCGGCGAACATATTCGCGTAAAGACGAATGGTGAGAGACAAAGGACGCGCCAGGTGGCTCACGAGTTCGATGGGCACCATAATGATCGCAAGCAGCGGAATGGGGCCAGCGAAGTGCGCCAGATAACGGAAGAATCCCTGCGCTTGAATGCCGACGAAATGATAGTAGAGAAATGTCGCCATCGCGCAACCGAGCGGCACGGCCGGAACCATGGTGGGTGATTCAAAGCCCGGAATCACGCCGATGAGATTGGCGAAAAGCACGAAGAAGAAAATGGTTCCGAAGTAGGCCAGGTAGCGCATGCCCGCCGAGCCCATCTGGTCGTCGGTTTCGCTGTGAATGAATCCGTAAATCAGTTCGAAGATGTGCTGCAGGCGTCCGGGACGGTCCGCCGAAAGACGAGACCGCAGCAGCGCGAAAGTCACCACCATGATGATCGCTACCAGGATCTGCATGGTGATGTAATTGGCCCACGGACGTGGGTCCGGCTGCACGCCAACCAAGCCGCGGAAGTAGTTTCCCAGCTCCGCCAGATGATTATTGAAAACCTGGGTGATCCAGAGTTCAGTCTCGTGCATACAACAATTCGAATATGATTTCGACGATTACCGCGGCCGACGCAACAAACAATCCCGCCAAAGCAGCCAGAAGGCTGATAGGAGTATACCTCAATATAGCATAAGCCCCCGCGGCTAAAAGGACATGGCGCAGTCCGAACATCCGGCGCCGGCGTCTGGGCGCCGGTTCGCCGCCGAGCGCTTCACTGACCCGCCGCAGCCACCGGAAATTGAGCCAGGAAAACCCCGCGCCCAGCGCGAATCCCAAGCCCCAGGTCCAGCCGCGTAGAACGAATGCGACGATCGTGCCGATCACCCCCAGCGCGATCAGGATGCGTGTCAGCCGCTCGGTCGCGCGTGTGAAGAACTGATCGTCAGGAGCCGTCATTGCGCATATCCCGGGTTAACTGGCGGATAAGTTGAACAAACCCGGAGACGATTCCCAGAATCAGGAACGGAATGTAGAGATAGTGCGTGCCGAATGCCTTATCGAGAAGATAGCCGATGACGTAACCGGCAAACGTGGCTGATGGGAGCATCAGGGCCAGCGTTGTATATTTCCCCAGCATGACCGAAACCGACTGCCGGTCGGTCTGCTTTTTCGAGGCCACACCGCTAGTTTAGTGCAACGCCGCGCGGATTGACTCTGGCAGGCGCCGGGCATATGGGAAAATGTGGATTGGTGATTGTAAAAGACGGTCTCTGGTATGCTCTGGCGCTGGCTGCGGCAGGAGCGGTGATTACGTGGCTCGCGGGCGCATGGTTCGCGGTTCCGCTGTGGGTGCTGGCGGCTTTTTGTTTGTATTTCTTTCGCGATCCGGAACGGCAAGCGCCGGCCGGTCCCGTCGCTGTATCGCCGGCCGATGGAAAGGTCGTTGCCGTTAAAGCAGAAAATCCGGGTTTGAATCGCGTCAGCATTTTTCTGAATATCTTTGATGTCCATGTGAACCGGTCGCCCATCAGCGGCGCCATCACCAAGGTGGAATACTGTCCTGGGCAATTTCATGTGGCGAGCCGGGAGGAATGTTCCACGCAGAACGAGCAGAATGTGGTGACGGTGCAGGCGGAAGATACCACCGTAGTCTTCAAACAGATCGCCGGTTTGATCGCGCGCCGGATTGTTTTCACCAAGAAGCCCGGGGACCGGCTCGCCATCGGCGATCGCGTCGGCATGATCAAGTTCGGCTCGCGCGTGGATGTTCTTTTCGCGCCGGAGTGGGAAATTACGGTGCAGCCGGGAATGCGGGTTCGAGCGGGAGAGAGCGTGATCGCCAGGCGGAGGAAGGACGAACAGCGTGGGGCTTAGAGACAAATTCGTGGATACGCGGTCTCCGGACCGGCGGCCGCGCCGGGCAGCCTATGCGCTGCCGACGCTGTTCACGGCGGGCAACATTTTCCTTGGGTATATCTCGATTCTGCGATCGTTCCGCGGATGTATGCTCGCCGCCAGCGGCGCACCGGGAGCGGCGGATCACTTCGAGATCGCGGCGCGCGCCATCGGCGCAGCCGTCTTCCTCGATGGCCTCGATGGACGCATCGCGCGCATGACGAACACAGTTTCCGACTTCGGTCGTGAGATGGATTCACTGGCCGACGTCATCAGCTTCGGAATTGCCCCGGCGGTTTTGGCCTTTACCTGGGGCGTGCAGTTCGTCGATCCCACGATGGTCGAGGGCGTCCGCAGCCAGATTCTGAACGCTGGCTACTTCGTGGCATTCCTGTTTCTGCTCTGCGGCGCGGCGCGGCTGGCGCGTTTCAACATTCAGAAAAATCCGCTGCCGAAGAATCCCGGGCGGCCGGACCGCAAATATTTTGTGGGCTTGCCCATTCCGGCGGCGGCGGGCATGGTGGCGGCGGTGGTCTATGCTTTTCACGCGGAGCCGGTCACGTGGTGGCCGTTTTCGGTAGCGTGGCTCGCGCTGCTCGCGTTGCTCGGGTTTCTGATGGTCAGCACCTGGCGCTACTACAGCTTCAAAGGAATCGATTTAAACAAGCCACATACGCCGCTGATTTTTATTCTGCTGGGCGGCTTGATCTACGCGATCTGGGATTATTCGCGCCCCGTGCTGCTGGGGATGGCTGTGCTGTATGTGGGCAGTGGGATTGTAACCCGCCTGGGCGGTATTGTTCGCCGGCATTGGAGACATACGCCTCCGCCGCCGGAGCCGGAGCATCAGATTGGCTAACGATACAACGGTCGTGCTGGTAGGAAGCGAATCGCTGCTGGGCCGCGAGATCCGCGATGTGGTGGCATCGGCTCAGCCCGGTTTCGCATTGCGCCTGGTGGCGGAAGATGAAGAGAGTGCCGGCAAGCTGACCAGTGTGGGCGATGAAGCGGCGCTCGTAGGCGGGCTGAATGCCGAAAGCCTCAGCGGCGCGCGCGCGGTGTTCCTGGCCGGAACGGCGGAGACCAGCCGCAAGGCGCTCGCACTGGTCGACGGCGCCGCAGTAATCGATTTGACTTTCGCCGCCGAGGATTCTCCGGAGGCGCGGCTGCGCGCGCCCGCCATTGAGGATGGAAGCACCGAACAGGATGAGGGCCTGCATGTGATCGCGCATCCTGCCGCGATTGCTCTGGCCCTGTTTCTACGCCGCCTGCATGCGCAAGATCCGGTCCGCCGCGCGGTGATTCAGATCTTCGTGCCGGCGAGCGAACACGGCACGGCCGGCGTGGAAGAACTGCAGCAGCAAACCATCAATCTGCTCTCTTTCAAGAGCGTGCCAAAGGACGTTTTCGATGCGCAGCTCAGCTTCAGCATGCTCGCGCAATACGGCGCGGAAGCTCCGGTGGCTCTGGAAGAAACGGAACTGCGCATTGAGCGGCATCTCGCGACGCTGCTCGGGATCGAGGGAGAAGGCGAGGGCACACCCATGCCGTCACTGCGCGCCATCCAGGCTCCCGTGTTTCACGGTTACAGCTTTTCCGCCTGGGTCGAGTTCGAATCGAACCCGGGAATCGAGGCGCTCGAAAGCAGCTTGGGGATGTCGGGAATCGAACTGCTCGGCCGGGAGATGGAACCGCCGAACAATGTGGGGCCGGCGGGGCAGGGCGGAATCGCGGTAGGAGCGATCGCCGAGGACCGCAATTCGGCCGAGGCCTGCTGGTTTTGGATTGTGGCCGATAACCTGCGGCTGACGGCGGAGAATGCCGTCGAAGTAGCGCGGCAACTGGTATGAGAGTGCTCATTCCCGCGGCAATAGCACTGATGGCGGCGGGCTGCGGCTATCACGTAGCAGGGCACGCTGACGTGCTGCCGAAGAACGTCAAGACGATCGCGATCCCGGCGTTTACCAACGTCACTCCGCGCTACAAGCTGGCGCAGATGCTGCCCGCCGATATCACACGCGAGTTCCTTTCGCGCACGCGCTACGGAGTCGTGGCCGATCCCAATCAGGCCGATGCTGTCCTCACCGGTGGGGTCGTGAACTTCGTCGATTACCCGACCATTTTCGATCCCGTTTCCGGACGCGCTACCGGCGTGCAGGTGGTCGTGACGCTGCAACTGACGCTCACGGATAGGGCCACCGGCGCGGTGCTGTTTTCGCGGCCGGGTGCGGAGTTCCGCGAGCGATATGAAATCTCGGTGGATCCAACCACCTACTTCGACGAAAGCGGCACGGCCATGCAGCGACTCAGTCAGGATGTGGCGCGTAGCGTTGTGAGCGCGGTGCTGGAGAACTTCTGAACGCCATGACGCCCGCACAATTGTTATCGAGGCTGAAAAAGAGCGACGTCGCGCCCGCCTACCTGTTGCTCGGTCCGGAGACCTACGAACGGCGGCGGTTGAAACAAGCGCTGATTGCGGCGGTCAGCGGCGGCGAAGAGCGGCAGGACGCGCTTTCCCAGCACGACCTGACGGAAGTTTCACTAGCCGCCGTGCTCGATGACGCGCGAGCGCTTTCCCTGTTCGCTTCCGAACGCCTCATCTGGGTCACCAATGCCGAAGCCGCTCTGCCGCGCGGCCGAGGTGACGATGACGGCGATGGCGAAAGTGCGAGCGGCGGAGCGGCTCCGTTGGCTGATTATTTGAAGAATCCATCGCCGGACGTTGTGCTGGTGTTTGAGGCGATTCGATTCGATTTCGAAGGTGACGACAAACGTAAACAGGAACGCGTACGCAAGTTCTACTCCGCCGTGAATGATGTGGTGGAATTGCGCCGCTTTGCGATGGACGATGCGCGCGCGGAAACCGAGGCGCTCGCCCGAAAGAACGGATTCCGGCTGGAGCCCGGCGCCGCCGAACTGCTGGCGGAAGCGCTGGGCGCTGACATGGGGCGCATCGCGGTGGAGATCGAAAAGCTCGCGCTCTACGCGGGCGACAAGCCGGTAAGTGTGGATGACATCGCCGCGCTGGTGCCCGATGCTCGTTCCACTACGATCTTCGCGCTGGTCAATGCGCTCGGCCGGCGCGACCGCACGCGAGCCCTGCAGACACTGGATACGTTGTCTCGCGAGGGAGAATACCTGCCGCTGGCGCTGGCATTCCTTTCGACGCAAATGCGCATGGCGCTGGCTGCCCGTGAGGCGGGACTCAAGAGCGCTTCGCAGGTTCAGGGACATTTTGCCCGGATGGGTGTGCCGATGTGGGGATCGCGCGCCGATCAGATCTACCAGACCATGTCAAAGTTCAGCAAGACCCAACTCGAACAAGGGCTGCGGTTGATCTTCGACGCGGATAAAGGATTGCGTAGTGCCCGGCCGGACGACCGGATCATCATGGAACAGTTTGTGCTGCGACTGACCGCGTGAATGCGCCGGCCTTAGCCGGCGAGGGCTTTGACGCGCAGATGCAGCCGCGATTTATAGCGCGCGGCCGTATTCTTCTTAACGATGCCTCGCTGCACCGAGCGGTCAATCAAAGAAAACGTTTGCGGAAGCAGAGCTGCGGCAGCCTTGGCGTCTTTGCCGGTAATGGCACGCCGCATGGCGCGGATCTGGTGACGCAGGCGGGTCTTGTTCTTCCGGTTGACTTCTGTGCGCCGTTCGGTCTGACGCCCCCGCTTCAGTGCGGAATAAGTATTAGCCATCTGTGCTTAAGTGTAATCCTTACAAAAGTATCGAGTATCCAGGATACCGCAATCGAGCGGCCCCGGGCAACCGAAGCGGGCGCTACGGCTAGGGCATTCGGCCTGAAAGGCTGCGAATATGCCGTGGACGGGAGTTGGGGGGCTTACACCGGATTGTCATGCCCATGACGAATCTTTAAAATGCTGCTGCCGTCATGTGGATGGGCGATGGCGGGCTCCCATCCAATGAGGTGCGAGCAACGACCCCGGATAGAGCGATGGTAGGAGCCTGCTTCGAGCAGACCCGCCCCGGTTTGGTAAGGGTGAAGAAGCCGCGCCGCTTCGTTGCAGGCGAGCGCGTTTCCTGTGTCCTCCGGGAGGTCCATCCCTGAGAAGCAGAATTCTCTAAGCGTATTTAACTCGACAAGCGAAGGCTGATCTCATCGTTGTCAGGAAGGCGGTCATGATCATGCTGGGGAAGATGCTGGGCAAGAACACTCCTGGCGCACGCATCAGACCGATTGACCAGCGTCAGAGCTTTCGATTGTCGTAGCGATGCACTCGCGCGGCTCAGCCGCCTCGACTGCTGGTTCACACCGGAACCAATCACGATCGGAGGTATGCGTGATGCAGAAATTTGACGATATCTACACCGAATCGAACGGTACGGCCACGTTCACGCTGGGGCTGAACGGAAAGAACGGCAAGTTGTTCCTCGAAAACGCAGCGGCTGCACAAAGCATGCTGTTCGACGGGGACACGAACACGATTACCCTGGGAGGTGACAAGGCGGGAAGTGGAACTCTCAGTCTCAACAATGGTTCCGGAAAGGACGGCGTAGTCATCCGGGCCACAACTCCCGTGGCCTTCAACCCGGCGAGTACTCCCGTGATGCGCGGGCTCACCGCAACTCCGGAGATCCCCAAAACGGGTGGCTATCTCAGCCTCCGGACAAGCGAGGGCAAGGAGAATATTCTCCTGGATGGATCGATTGGCAGTGTGACCATTGGGGGCGGTGGAGAAGACGGCGCTTTAAAGATCCTCACGGCGAGCGGCGCTGCGGCCATCGCACTAACCGGTAGCAGTTCGACGATTACCGTGGGTGTCAAAGGCGCCGGCGGCGACGTCCACCTGCAAAGCGAAGACGGACAGGAGACGCTGGTTCTGCGCGGTTCCGCCGGAATAGCGGCTGTGGGCGGCGGCGGCAAGGACGGCGTGCTCATCGTCAAGGGCGCGGGCGATAAGGAGACAGTGATCCTCAAGGGAGCGACCGGGTCGCTGATACTCGGCGGCGCGGGCGGGCACGATGGCGACATCACCATCAAGACCGCAGCCGGCAACAACACCATTACGCTCGATGGATCGGACGCCCTGCTCACACTGGGCGGAGTGGGAGCGAACGGCGACATCATCATCAAGAACGACAATGATATTGAGACCATCAAAATCACCGGCGCGGATGGCGACATCACGTTCCTGAATGCCGACGTGGCGGAAGAGTTCGACGTTCCCGCCGGGCTGCTGGACGATGTGGCGCCCGGAGTCGTTGTGGTGCTCGATGAAGAGGGCAGAATCGTTCCGTGCGAGCGCGCCTACGATGGCAGAGTGGCGGGCATCGTCGCCGGGGCAGGCTCGTATCGCCCGGGCATTGTGCTCGATCGCAGCGGGGCGATGAACCGCCGTCCGGTGGCGCTCGCCGGGAAAGTCTACTGCTGGGTGGACGCCGGCGCTCACTCCGTACGCGCGGGCGACCTGCTCACTACCAGTTCCAATCGGGGGCACGCCATGGCGGCCACCGACCGCGCCCGAGCTTTCGGGAGTGTCATCGGCAAAGCACTGCGTCCTTTGACCTCCGGCTGCGCGTTGATTCCTGTATTGGTAACCCCGCGTTAGGAGCGAGCTATGCCGATCAGCGTCAAGAAAGATATCAAACCGCACTTCGGATTCGGCGACAACTTCGCGCTCGGTGACACTCCGGTTTTCATACCACTCGATAAGCCGCCCGTTCGATACCGCGATGCCGGCGGCTCTTACTTGGGCTATATGAAGCCGGTGATTGCCCAGTACCATTGGGACCAGTTCTACCGGTCGTGGGGCGTGGGGCATATACAGAGGGATGCGGCCAAGGCCGTTTCCCGGAAGTTTGATCTCCCTTCCGGCCTGGAGGCCGCTTTCGACGAACTATGGGACTTCGTCAAGCAGGCCCGGAAGTTCGAATGCGATAAAAAGTCCGACGGCACCATCAGCGGAGACCTGAAGACGGCGTACCACCTTGCGGCCCAATTGGCGAAAGGCGATTCCACTGTTAAGGACAAGACATTCGGACGCGCGGTCCAGAGAACGGACACAAAGTTTGTCATCTTCTCTGACTTCCACATGACTGCATTCGATTCTACTTTGCCGAACTATTACTTCGATGTCTTCCACAACGACCAGTTATACCTCCAGGTGCTGGATTACTATCTCAATACGGAGGATGGCTTCTGTCTGGTGGAAAACGGCGACGTAGAAGACTGTCTGCTGTACGTGCCCAGTCTCAGCGAGGCACAATCCCGGCGAGCTGCCGCGCCTCCAAAAGGCGGCGATCCGGAACAGAACCCCATCGATTATCCCGTCATGAACGGTGCGGATTGGGACGACTTCCTGCAGCGGCGGTACCTCAAACGCCTGGATAGCCAGAACAACATCTTCAATCGCTTTCCCGAGTACTACAGAACAGTCAAGAAGTTCATGGATAAAAAGAAGTACATTCGGCTGGCAGGCAATCACGACAGCTATCTGGATGAGGACCATGAACGCGACTTACGCGACAATCTAAAGAAGCTCCATGGAATCGACGTGTTCGATGCGCTGCAAATCAAGCCGGGAGGTGGGGCCATCAAGTATCTCGTCTTACACGGACACCAGTTCGATGGCGCATGTATGCAACATGGTCAGATTCCGTTTGCGAAGAGCTGCGGTGAGATCTACACCGAATGTCTGTCCTGGGCCAATCAGGGCGCGGACCGCGTTTGGACGGAATCCGACACAAAGCTCTGGTACAATCACGGTTCGTTTGCCAATTTACTGGCGACGGAAAAACCGTCAAATTACGTCAACAAGAGTCACTGTCACGATGTAGTTCCTTCCGGAGCGTTCGACCTGATCTTCGATTCGGTAGAAGATGTCAAGAAAGATAGCCGCTCTTTTATAGAGACTCTGTTGGGCGCGCAGATCGGATGGGAATACTTCGAGAACTGTCAGGGCGAAAGCGCCGATGGCGGTAAGACGGACGGTTTCAACGCGTTCACTCTTGAGGTATGGACCGGCGAGGAAATGTACAAACTGAAGCACATGAATGAAGTGGACCTGTGCGACGGATACGCCGGCGAGTTTGACGAAGGCTCCGAAATTCCAACACTGATCGTGGGACACACGCACGAGCCGCGCCACGAAGCGATGTATAAGGATTCCAAGTCAGGACAGCTCCAGTCGCGCAAATTCTATATGAACTCGGGATCCGCGGGACGGTACGAGAATCTGATTTGGGGCATCGAAATCGAGGGCGACAGCGCCAAGGTCATTTCCTATTCGAATATCAATGGAACTCTGACCAAGATCGAATGGAAGCCGCAAGGCGCGCGGTTGGAACACGCGAACGTGATCCCGATCCGGTAGA
Source organism: Bryobacteraceae bacterium (assembly GCA_035550475.1). GTDB lineage: Bacteria > Acidobacteriota > Terriglobia > Bryobacterales > Bryobacteraceae > DASZPB01. Next base: position 80,483 of record DASZPB010000073.1, read on the forward strand.
CCGAACCGCATGGGTGAGAACTCGCGGTCCTCCACTAAGCCGAGTTTCCGTGACCGGGTAATAACTTTACATCGAAAAGTACTTGATGCTGCACGCCAAAGCGAGTACAATAGCGCTATGGCGTCGATCCGCCCGATTCGCGCACCTGCGCCGCCACCGGTCGAGATGCAGGCTCATGCACTCGATCACTTGCAGTACATCCGCCGTACCATGGAGCGAGCCGGCGCGTTCACGGCCGTGCCTGGTCTGGGCGGCATCTTCATGGGATTCACAGCGTTAGCGGCCGCATGGATGGCCTCGCGGGAAGCCACCGCGGCGGCGCGCATGGGAGTGTGGCTATCGGCGGCGGCAGTGGCTTTGCTGGCCGGCATCGCCGCCGCCTCGCGGAAATCGCGCCGGGCCGGCGTTCCGCTGTTTTCAGGCCCCGGACGCAAGTTCGTGGCGGGTTTTGTTCCGCCTTTGCTGGCAGGCGCGGTACTCACGGTCGTGCTGTTTCGTGCCGAACTGGCGGCTTTCCTGCCGGGAGCGTGGCTTTTGCTCTATGGCGCCGGCGTGGTTTCGGGCGGCGCGGCTTCGGTGCGCGTGGTGCCGCTGATGGGAATGTGCTTCATGCTGCTGGGCGCCGCGGCGCTGCTTTTCTCGCCCGGATGGAACGATTTGCTACTGGCGGCGGGGTTCGGCGGCTTGCACATCCTGTTTGGGATCGTTATTTCGGTGAAGTATGGCGGCTGAGGGCGGCATTCCGGCCGAACCGGCGGAAAGGAAAATCTCAGAATGAGTTCGAAAGCAAATACGGCCCGGCATCTCCGGGAAAAGAAGGCACAGCCGGCGGTGGTCCCCGGACAAACGTCGAAGCTTGATCGCCTGATCCATGAGCGGTTGCGGCTGGGAATCCTGAGCGCACTTTCGGTCAATGAATCGCTCACTTTCAACGAATTGAAGAAGTTACTCGACACCACGGACGGCAACCTCAGTGTTCACGCGCGGAAACTGGAAGATGCGGGCTATATTTCCTGTGCGAAGTCGTTTGAAGGCCGCATGCCGCGCACGGACTACCGTTTGTCAGCCGCCGGGCGCCGCGCCCTTGAGCGCTATCTGGATCACATGGAAGCCCTTATTCAGGCCATGCGCGAAAAATAGGAAGTTTTTTTATGCCTCAGCTCTTTATTTTACAAAGTACTTTTCATACGGCCCTGATCATGGATGGCAATGGCCGCTGGGCAGCGGCGCGCGGACTGCCCCGGATTGCCGGTCACCGCGCCGGAGCCCAAACCGCGCAGCGTGTGGTCGAGGCCGCGCCGGACCTGGGAATCAGTGTGCTGACCCTATTCACTTTTTCTTCCGACAACTGGCGGCGTCCTCCGGAAGAAATCCGGACGGTAATGTCACTTCTGGCGGAGTACCTGGAAAAAGAAGCGGCGCGCTGCCGCGAACACGGCGTCCGGCTGGAAGTGATCGGCCGCCGGGATCGACTGGACCCAGCGCTGCGGGCCGGCATTGCCCGCGCCGAGCAGCGAACAGCAAGCGGCAGCAGGCTCTGGCTACGGCTGGCCGTCGATTACTCGGGTCGGGACGCGATCCTCGCTGCCGCCGGCCGTGTGCTGGAGCTCTCGCGTGACTCGATCGGCGGCGTTTTGGGTCCCCCGGTGGACCTTTTGATCCGCACTGGAGGCGAGCGGCGTCTCAGCGATTTTTTGCTCTGGGAAAGCGCCTATGCCGAACTGGTCTTTTCGCAAAGGATGTGGCCGGACTTCGGCGCGGAAGAGTTGGCCGGGGCTGTGCGCGAGTTCCGTTTGCGGGAGCGCCGTTTCGGCGGGGTGCCCGCGCCGCCGATCCATGGGCGGCACTCGGCGACTGGCGAGACGCCTTGGCTGGAATAGAAGCCGACGCCGCTAAGTACCGCGCTGGTTGCCATAAAGTTCCACGTGCAGACGCGGGCTGAAGCGGTATCCTTCCCGCTTGCAGATTTCGGCCAGCCAGACGGAGCGTTCGCGCAGCACTTCGCGGTCTACCCCTTCCGGCATCAGGATGACGTGCTCGGGCCCGGTATCGAGAACACTCAGCAGCTCGCGCACTTCCTCCAAATCGACCGGGTTTGCGATGACGAACTTGAGCTGGTATTCATAGGTATCCATCAACTCCCGTAGTTTCGCGGTCTGGATGCGCAGGCGATTGTGTTGAGTGGCCCAACTGCCCTCCGGTGTCGAGTTGGAAAGCTTGGGACTGATGCTCATCAGATCGCAGGAGACCGGCTGCACCATGGTGCCCGCGGTTTCGATGGTGATATGCAAACCCAATTCGCGCAAAGCTTCGGTCAGCGGCACGATTTCCGGTGCGATCATTGGCTCCCCGCCGGTGATCACCGCGTGATGCGCGGGATAACTCTTCACCTGCTCCAGGATTTCACCGATGCTCAGGTCTGTGCCTTCCGGGTTCCAGGATGTATAGGGGGTGTCGCACCAGGCGCAGCGAAGGTTGCAGCCGCTGGTTCGGATGAAGACGGAAGGCATTCCCACCAGCGAGCCCTCCCCCTGAATTGAAAAGAACAGCTCAGCGATCTTCAATGCCGGCCTCTTGGAAGCCTTTGCGGCGCAGCAGACAGGAATCGCATTGCCCACAGGGACGGCCGTCGGGCGCGGGGTCGTAGCAGCTATGCGTCAACCCGAAGGGCAGGCTCAGTTCGTGCGCCAGTTTGACAATTTGAGCTTTGCTGAGCGCGAGCAGCGGCGTGTGGATCTGCAAATGGGTTTTGCCTTCCACGCCGGCCCTGGTGGCGAGGTTGGCCATCGTCTGATAAGCCGCGATGTACTCCGGACGGCAATCGGGATAACCGGAATAATCGAGCGCGTTGACGCCGATGAAGATGTCGGAACTTTCGAGCACTTCGGCCCAGGCGAGGGCGAAGGAAAGAAAAATCGTATTGCGAGCGGGCACGTAAGTGATGGGAATGCCATTTCCCATTTCGGCGGCGGAGCGGCCTTTAGGAACCGCAATATCGGCGGTGAGGGCGGAACCACCGAAGGCTTCCAGATCGATGCGCGCTACCATATGCCGTTCTGCTCCGAGGTGCGCGGCTATACGGGAGGCCGCCTCCAGTTCGATTCGGTGCCGCTGGCCGTAATCGAATGAAAGGGCGTAACAGGCATAGTCCTCACGCCGCGCCAGAGCCAGGCAGGTGGAAGAGTCGAGTCCTCCGCTCAATAGACAAACCGCTCGCTTCACGTGGTTAATTTGAGCTTAACGAATTTCCGGAGAGGCCGGTATCATAGTACGCGTAAGTGCGAATCCGTTTTCTGACTGCAACCCCAATGGATGTGCGACGCGGCAGTGGCACGTACGTCGGGATTCACGTTCTGGCGCGGGCGCTCACCGCGCTCGGCCATACCGTCGAATTCGAAACGCCGCACCGGCGGTTCCCGGTCTACACCGTGGAGCGATTGCTGTTCAACTATTCGCTGCGGCCTTCAGCCGATTTCGATCTCACGGTCGGCTTCGATATGGATGGCTACCGGATCGCGGGCCGCGAACGGGCGCACGCGGCATCGCTCAAAGGCGTAATCGCCGATGAAGTGCGCTTTGAAACAGGCATGACGAAGCTCACCATGTCGCTGCAGGCACGGTGTGAAGAACAGCATGTCCAACGCGCGGGGCTGGTGCTGGCGACCAGCCGCTACTCAGCCGGACGAGCGCGCGAATTCTACGGATTGGCAGCGGCGCCAGCGATTGTCCCGGAATTGATCGACCTGGAAGAGTGGCGGCGATTGCTCCAACTCCATCCAGCGGCTTCCACCTCGCGCTTTCGAGTGCTCTTCGTTGGGCGGTTTTACCGAAGGAAGCGAGTCGATGTGCTATTGCGCGCGGCGGCACAATTGAACGCGCGGATTCCCGAACTCGAAGTACGCATCGTGGGCAACGGACCGTGCAGGGAGGCGCTGCATCATCTCGCGCGGGAATTGAGGCTGGAGAAAGCCGTAACCTGGCTGGGAGACGTCTCGCGCGCGGACTTGGTCGCCGAATACAATTCATGCGGGGCCTTCTGCATGCCGAGCGTGCAGGAAGGCTTCGGCATCGTACTGTTGGAGGCCATGGCAGCGGGGAAGGCGATTGTCGCATCCCGCGCGGCGGCAATCCCGGAAGTGGCGCCTCACGCCATCCTGGTGGAGCCGGAGAGTGCCGAAGCTCTGGCGGCCGGGATCGAAACCCTCTACCGCTCGCCGGAGGTCCGCGCGCAAGCTGCGTCGGCGGGCATGGCCCGGGTCGCCAACTTCGATGCTCCGCGGGTGGCGCGGTCGTTCCTGGAGGCGGTGAGCTGCCTCAGACCGGCCGGGACTACTTGCCCCTGACTTCGCCTACTTACAGTTGAGCCGAATGGTGAAGCCCACTTGCTGCGAAGCGCCTTCCACGGCTTTGTTCACCACGTATACTGATCCCTCCGAAGCTCCGCTCGCCAACTGGGCCGGTCTAGTCACACTCAGGATGCCTCCGGAGACGAAACCCGCGATGGGCTGCGCGGCTTCTGCCGCGCGCGACTCGGGCTGGCGGCTGAAGAGCACGGAGAACTCGGATTGCCCGGGATGTTCGAGCGTCAGCGTGCCGGATGACGGAACCAGGACAGGCACAAGCCTCTGTGCACGGACCTCCGCCAGCGGGCTCCAAGCGCCGAGCGCGGTGCGCTGCATCACATAGAGGTATCCGTTATCGTTCGGCTCCAGCCGCAGTGTGATCTGGTCGCCCACATGGAAATCGGCTGCTGGATCGGCTTCGGAGGTTGCTCCGCCGGGCGAATGCAGAAGCACCGTATAGCGCACGCCCAGATGAGGTGCATACGCGACAGTGCGCACGGACGCACCTGCCATTCCGGGTGCGGCAGGTTGCACCTCCACACGTGCGCGTGCCGGTGCGGCTGCGGTTTTGGCCTTTCCCGCCGCATCGCTGCTCTCCGACTTCTTCAGTGACGAAATCGCTGGTCCGGCTGCCTCGTGGGCTTCAGCACTGCGGAAAGAGAAGCCGTAGTAAAGAGTGCGCGGATCTTCCGGGGAACGCGGAGCTCCGGACGACAGATTTGCCCCGGCCACACCGCCCAGCGCCCCAAATACGGGGGAACGCGAAACGGCTTCCGATGGACCAGGCGGCGGGGCAGCGGGCGCAGCCGGAGGCGCGGGAGCCGGAACAGCGGCCGGCGGCGGAGGCGGCACGGCGTCCGCCGTCACCTCAGATTTCGCCTGGGCTTGCAGTTGACGCTCGGGCGGAGCAGATTCAAGCGCTTTGTCGCGCAAAGGCGCAGGGGCGCGACGCACCGCCCGTTTGCGTTCAACCGTCGGCGGCGTCTCGGGCTGCTCCATCTCCACCTGCGCCCGTGGCGGTTCGGCCGGAATCACGCCGGAAGGCAACTGCCGATGATATTGAGCGACGGTGAGCGGCTCAGCCTGGTGCGCAGGATGGCGCGCTACATAGAGCACGATCAGGGCAGCACAGGCCGTCGCCGCAGCGGCGAACAGAGGCCCTCTCGCCGGTCGTCGAAACCAGCTTGCGAATCGCATCGGCCGTCGCAGCCGCCGGTTGTCCATCGTGGCGATCAACTGCGCCCGAGCCGCGGGTTCCTGCAGCAGATCGTGCAAAGCCTGCTCCCGGCTCAGCGCGTTGAATAGTTCCTGATCATCGAGCGCGGCCGCAAACAGCGCCTCGCGTTCCTCAGGCGTCAGGGTGCCGGTGGCATAACCGCCCAACAGCTTTTCGACGTCTTCCCGGTTCATCGCTTCCCCGATTCCCAATCGCCGCCCATCAGCTCCAGCAGATTTTTCCGGCACCGGTGATCCCAGGTGTAGATGGTGTTGATGGCGCCCGCGCCCATCAATTTCTGAATCTCTGGAAACGTCCGGCCCTCCAGTTTGAGGCGGAACAATTCGCGGCAGCGTTCTCCCAATTGCCCGACGGCGCGTTGCAGGCGCTCAAGCATTTCCTTGCGCTCCATGGCGTCGGCGGGGTTGGAGTCCAGATCCGGCAGAGGGATATCCGAAATGGAGACTTGGTTATATTCACCGCGCCGGACCGCCTTGCGCCGTTGGGCCATAATTTTGAACCGCACGATTTGCAGGGAAAGTGGCAGGAGGTCTTCCGGACGTTCGAGGTGCGAGTATTTTTCATGCAACAGCATGAGCACCTCCTGCGCCAGATCTTCGGCGGCGTCTCTCGATAAATGAAATGCCGCGAAGGCTACGATCCTTTCACGCAGCTTCGCGAGGATCTCTTCCCGCTGCACTGGTTTTACCGGCTAACGCAATGATAACAGGAACCCAAATCTGCGACCCGGCCGGCGCCGTTCCCGCGTCATGGTGCGTAATTCCACGCAGCCCTTCTTACTTCCGGCTTTCCTTTTCCGATACAATTCGGTGTGTCCCGTGTCCTGATGGTTTCCTCCGAGGCCGCGCCTTTGGCCAAGACCGGCGGGCTGGCCGATGTTGTCGGATCGCTGCCCGCCGCGCTTCAGATGTGTGGTGATGAGGCGGCGGTCGTGCTTCCGCGCTATGGCTCGATTGACCTGAAGGGCGCGCGCCGCGTCTATGACAACGTGCCGGTTTTCCTGGGTCCGGCGCGCTATGACACGGTGATTTACCAGGTTTCCGAAAAGGTTCCCTACTTCCTGGTGGATTGTCCGCCTCTGTTCGAGCGCAAAGGCTTCTACGGCGATAACGGGCGGGATTACCCGGATAATCACATTCGTTTTGCTGTTTTAGCGCGCGCCGCATTGGCCGTATCGCGGTTCCTCTTTCGCACTGACGTGTTGCACTGTCACGATTGGCAGGCCGGACTGGTGCCCGCTTATCTGCGGACTGTCTTCGCCACTGATCCGACGTTTCTCGGCATGAAGGTGCTGTTTACTATTCACAACCTGGGCTATCAGGGGCTGTTTCCGAAGACCGCGCTGGCGCAGATCGGCCTTGATTCCAGTGTTTTCCGGCCGGAAGGCATGGAGTTTTTTGGGCAAGTGAGCCTGATCAAAGGCGGCATTGCCTATGCGGACGCGCTCAACACGGTGAGCCCTACGTATGCCCGGGAAATTCAGACGCCGGAGTACGGTTTCGGGTTGGATGGCGCGCTGCGAGCGCGCTCGGCGGACCTGACGGGTATCCTGAATGGCGCCGATTACGGAGAATGGAGTCCGGAAATCGACCCATGGATTCCGGCCCGCTATTCGGCCGATGATCTGAGCGGAAAAGCGGTATGTAAACTGCATCTGCTAAGGGAATTCGGGTTGCCCGACGAAGCGGCCGCGCAGCCGCTGGCTGGCGTGGTTTCGCGTTTTACACGCCAGAAGGGAACCGATCTGATCGCCGAGACCGCGAGCGAGATGTTGGAAGAGGGCCTGAACCTGGTGGCCCTTGGAACCGGAGAACCGGAGTACGAAGACTTTTTCCGCCAGATCGCGGCGAAACACCCGGGTAGAATCGCTGTCCGCGTTGGATTCGACAACGCCTTAGCACACCGGATCGAAGCCGGCTCGGACCTGTTTTTGATGCCCAGCCGCTATGAACCATGTGGGCTAAATCAAATTTTCAGTTTGAGATACGGAACAGTGCCAGTGGTTCGCGCCGTCGGCGGCCTTGATGATACTATCGAAGACGGCACGGGGTTTAAATTCGCCGAATATTCCGGCGAGGCGCTTTTGGGATCTGTTCGTGCCGCTGTCCGGGCATATCGAGACCAGGACGGGTGGCGGACGATGATGCGCCGCGGAATGCAGGAGGATTTTTCCTGGAAAGTCTCGGCCGCTGAGTATTCGCGGCTGTACCGGCGGCTTCAGGAAGGATGAATCCCAGCCAACCGTTTAAGATCTAATAGCTAGGAGACGACATGGCAGGTCAGAACACGTTAACCTTTTCCGATACAACGTTCGATCAGGACGTACTCCGGGCGGATGTACCGGTTCTGGTGGACTTCTGGGCCGAATGGTGCGGCCCCTGCCGGCAGATGGCTCCCACGATCGACGTCGTGGCGAAGGAGTATGCCGGTAAGCTCAAGGTGGGAAAACTGGACGTCGATTCCAACAACAACACGGCAATGCGGTATAACATCCGCGGCATTCCGACGCTTCTGCTGTTCAAGGGCGGTAACATCGTGGAGCAGCGGGTGGGCGCGATCGGCAAGTCCGAAGTGCAGAAGATGATCGATCCGCACGTGTAAGCTTGGAAAGACTGAAGACATTGGAAGCCGGGACACGGCAGCGCGTCCCGGCTTTTGCTTGTCACCTGCTGGTTCAGCCGGCGGCAGGAAGCGGGTTGGCAGCCTCATCCTGGCATTTGACGCAGTAGCGCGCCCAAGGCAGAACGCGCAGCCGCTTCGGTGGAATGGGCGTCTCACACGCGAGACAGATACCGAAGTCGCCGGAATCCAACCGGTCGAGCGCTTCGTCCACGAGCTTCAATTGTCCATAGTCGAGGCTGTTGATGCGCAGTGAAATGAATTCGTCGTGCGAAATTTGCGCCTGATCTTCCTCGGCGACGCGGCCCATGTGGGCCAGCGTGTCAAACTGAATTCCCAGGCTGGAGAGCACTTCCGCACGACGTTCCAATAGTTCCCGCCGGTAAGCCTGCATGCTGCCGGAGGCGTGCCCCTCTTTCTTCATAAGGCCTCCCCACAATCTGTTTCGCTCATCGCGAACAGCATAGTGGTTCAAGAAGCTATCAGAATTCTCCATTTTGAACAATACGAAATTTGAAGTAATCCCTTGGATATGGGATTACCAGCACGTGATTTTACTTGGGCGGGAGCATGTACTCGGAAAGGTCTCCGATCATCTTTTGCTCTTCCGGTGAGTACTTGCTTTTGAAGTCATCGCTGTTCAGCAGATTGCGCCGTTCGCTTTCCGACAGGGAACCCATATTCTGAAGCTCTCTGGCAATGGCTTGGCGGCGGCGCGGAGGCAGTTGATTCAAGCTCTGCATCTGGCGGCGTACCAGATTCTGCTTTTCGGGGCTCAACTGGGAAAATCGCTCGTAACGCTTCAGAACGGCCGCCTGATCGTCGCTCGAGAGGTTATCGAAGCGCTGAAGCTGGCGCCGGATGCGGTTCTGCCGTTCGGGCGGCAGCTTTTCCAGGGCGCGTTCGCGCTGCTCTGGCGTCATGCGCATGAGCCGGGACGCGGCATTCCCTGGATTCATGAGCGGCCTACGCTGCCGCTTCGGTGCGTTGACCTTTGGCAGACGCGGATTTACCTGGCGTGCTGCTCGAGCGGCGGCTCGGGGCGGCGGCGCCGGAGGGCGCGCCTCACCGGATTGCAGGCAGAAAGCACCGGCCAGAGCCAGCCACATTACTCCGCGAATGCGCGGCAGGTCCATAGGCGAGCAATCAGATCTTACTGGGGTCAGGCGTATCGGGAGTAACCAGGTCGTTGAATTCGCTCAGCATTTCCAGATCATCGAGAGCATGTTCCACCTGTTCCGGCTGCGTGACCTCCACCACTTGTGCTGGCGGCGGCTGAGATGGCAATACGGGCGCGGCGGGACGATCGAGCAGCACGCCCGCCATCACCACTAATCCGGCCGCGGCGGCAATAGGCAATCCCCGCCGGACCAGCATCGGGCGCAGCGGCAGGAGCACTCGATCCCACCAGCCCGTACGTTCTTCGATCCGGCGGTACAGGCGCCGGTCAAAATCAGCCGAAACAGGCGTCTCTTCCCAAAATTCAAGAGCCTGCCACACTTTCTGCTGTCCCTGCGCGAATTCGCGGCAAGCGGCACAGCCTTCCATGTGCTGCTCCAGACCGGCCGCAACATCGCGGCTGAGTCTGCCGGCGCTGTATGCGAGCAGCAACTCTGTTTGTTCCCGAGTCTCCATTGGGCACTTCGTCATAAGTACCTCACGCCATATGTGCCAAACGGGCGCGCAGCGTTTCGTACGCCCGAAAGAGCAAAGACTTCACCGCAGATTCCGAACAATTCAGCACCTTGGCAATCTGCGAATATTCCATTTCTTCATACTTGTGCATCAAAACGGCGGCCCGCTGTTTTTCGGGCAATCCGGCCACAGCGCGGCGAACTTCTTCCAGCCGCGCCTGATACACCATAGCCTGTTCGACGGATGGACGCGAATCCGATAATTGCCGTACCGGCAGGTCGGTAGAGTCATCATCCAGCCGTTCCTGGGACCGTTCCTTCTTCCCATCGCGCAGTGAATTCAGCGCCAGGTGAGTCGCGATCCGAAAAAGCCAAGTGGTAAACTTCGCGGTCGGTTCATATGTGCTCCGCGAGCGGTATACCCGCAGGAACACCTCCTGCGCCAACTCTTCGGCAACCGCGTGGTTCTGGATCATCCGGTAGAGGAAGTGAACGACCGACGAGCGATGTTTATCGAGTAAGACTCCGAAGCTCGCTCCGTCCCCCTCTTTGACGCGGAGCATCAGCTCGGCATCATAGTCCAGGGCCGCCGCAGTTGCCCCCATACTCGTCTTAACCCGTTCAGACATCCAAGGTTGCGCTGATCGCGGGAGTTTTCCGAGGCTATTCCCCTTTGAGCGAGCGCTCCATTAACCGCCGGATTGCCTCCGGCGGCGATATTCCGAAGTGCAGCATTTGAAACATCTGGTCAGAGATTGGCATTTCCACCCCGTAGCGAAGGGCGAGATCCACCACGGCATTGGTCGTCTTGATTCCCTCTGCGACCATTTTCATGGAATTCACGATTTCGTCCAGTTTCCGGCCGCGCGCGAGTTCGATCCCGACCCTGCGATTGCGGCTCAAGTCCCCGGTGCAAGTCAGGACCAGATCGCCTAAGCCTGCCAAGCCAGCGAGAGTTTGTGCGCGTCCTCCCATGGCAACCGCCAAGCGAGTGATCTCAGCCAGTCCCCGCGTGATCAGAGCGGCCATGACGTTATGGCCGGAACCCAACCCATGCAGGACACCAGCGCCGATGGCGATTACGTTCTTGGCTGCCCCGCCAATTTCTACCCCGATAGTATCTGTGCTGGTATAAAGACGGAACGTGGACCCCGAAAAAGCCGTCTGGATGCAGCGAGCAATATCTTCGTTCGCTGATGCTACTACAAGTGCCGTTGGATCACCGCAGGCGACTTCGCGGGCGAACGTTGGTCCCGAAATGGCGGCTACGGACGGGCGAAAACGGGATTGAACCGATTCCGAAATAACATCCGACATCCGTAGTAAACTATTATTTTCCAATCCCTTAGTCGCGCTGACGAACAGCATTCGTTCGTTGAGCCAAGGCAACATCTGCTCGTAGAGGCTCCGCGCCAGATGGGACGGCATTACGCTGAGAACGATTTCCGCGCCGTCGAGAGCGTGCTCCAGAGAGTTCGTGGGGTCCACATTCGCGGGTAAGGAGAACCCGGGCAGATAGACATCGTTTTCGCGGGTCTCCCGTATGCGGTGGGCAAGATCAGCCTCGTAGATCCAGAGGCGGACTGTCTGAAAACGCGGCGCCAAGGCCAAGGCGAGCGCCGTGCCCCAGCTTCCGCCGCCGATAATGGCGAGACGCGTCACGATTTCTTCGCCCCGAATGTAAACTGGTGCTCTGTTCCCTGGCGCAAGCGGGTGAGATTGCCGGCGTGTCGATAGATGATGAACGCGCCCGCGACCAGAGCCGCCACAAAAACCACGAGCGGCGGATGCAGAATCAGCCAAACGGCCAGCGGGAACGTTGCCGCGCCGACGATGGAGCCCATCGAGATGTGCCGTGTCCAGGCAACCACTACGACGAATACTATCAGGATCGCCACCAGCGCTAATGGCGTGAGACACAGAAACGCTCCCACAAAACTGGCTACCGCCTTACCACCGCGGAAGCGCAGGAAGATCGGGTAAGCATGTCCGGCCATCACCGCCAGGGCGGCGGCACTCATCCACAGCGGGCTTTCGCCCGTGAGCCGTCCTGCCAGCCAGACGGCGAAGTAGCCTTTACCGATGTCGAGTAAGAGTGTCGCAATTCCGGCCGCGCGTCCGGTAGTGCGAAGCACATTGGTGGCGCCGATGTTCCCGCTGCCGGCGGCGCGCACGTCTCCTCCGGTTTTCCACTTGACCAGAACGTATCCGAAAGGGATCGCGCCGGCGAAGTACGCGATCAGGAGGGCCAAGACCGGATTCATCACTTTGTGAACAGAAACTCCGCAAGTTTAGTGTACACGGAACTATTCGAGCCGGGTGTGCTCTGATACAGAAAAAGCCCATTTGCTTCAAAGCTCCCGAAGTCGAGCGAATCCAGCGCGGCGATGGCTTCACGAAGGGGCTGTAGATTGGTCCGGCGCTTGATTCGCGCCAGAGTCAGGTGCGGCGAATAAGCGCGGGTTTCGGAGGCAATGCCGAGCGAGGCAGTGGCGCGGTCGGTGTCCGCGGCCAACTCCGCCAGACCGGGTGCTTCGATTCCGCACCAGAACATATGCGGGGCGTGCGGATTCGGAAAGAAGCCGACGCGGCGGACATGCACGCGAATCGGCGGCCGGGGTGCCATTGCCGCCAGCGCGCTTCGCAATTCGTCCAGGCGCTCGCCCTGCCATTCACCAATAAACTTTGTGGTGATATGCAGGTTTTCAAGAGGAGTCCAGTGAATAGATGCCGCCGGCCGCAGGCGGTCGATCACCAGCTTCAGTTTTCCGCTGACGCCTTCGGGAAGGTCCAGGCCAGTAAACAATCGCATGGAGTCCTAACCATTCTGCGATGGATTCGCGAGCAGCGGCAATGCGAAGATAAAAGCCGTGCGGTTTGGGCGGATTCTCAATCGAAGCTTCTATGAACGACGGACGATTCAGGTAGCGCGCGACCTGCTAGGCAAAGTGCTGGTGCACGGCGGCACGGCCGCGATGATCGTGGAAACCGAGGCCTATTTGGGCGGCGAGGATACGGCCTCGCACTCGGCCCGCGGCATTACCGACCGCACACGCGTGATCTTCGGCCCGCCGGGACATGCCTACGTGTACTTCATCTATGGAATGTATGAGTGCCTCAACCTGGTGGCGGAACCGAATGGCAAACCAGGCTGCGTTCTGGTGCGCGCGGCCGAGCCGGTGGAGGGAATCGAGATCATGCAGCGCCGGCGGCCGGCGGCGCGCAAGCTGGAGGACCTGGCATCGGGACCGGGCAAGCTGACTTTAGCACTGGGAATCAGCCGTGCGCAAAACGGAGCTGATGTCACGCGCGGAGCGCTGGTGGTGAGAGAACCGGCGGTGCGACGGACCTTCGAAATCGATGTGACGCCGCGCATCGGTATCCGCGAATGCGCCGATTGGCCGCTGCGATACGTGATTCGCGGAAATCCATTTGTCAGCCGGGGAAAAATGGCATCGCCGGTTAAGCAGGTCGAGGATTCCGGCGGAAGCGCGGTAAGCGTGGAGCAACCGCGTAGTTGAGCTGCACGAGCACGATGAATGCGATGCTCCAGTAGGTATTGATGAACGAGAGCAGCGCGCCGAGTGCGTAGAGCCCCTGCGCGATCAGGATACGCCGCTTGATGGCGGAGGGAACTTCCGGCGGCAGCTCTGTCTTCACCAGGCCGGCGCCCATGGCACACACCCAGCTCAGATACAAGGCAACCCCGAGCAGCAGAATGTTCGCCCAGTAGACAAGCAGCGCTGTTCGATATCCGGTAAAGCCAGCGAGCAGCGAAGTCGAAAACGGTGTTACCGAGACTCCGAACAGAAAGAAGATGTGAATCCAGGAGAGGCTGCGATCCGAGCGGGCCAGGTGATTGAGCTGAGTCTGCTGGCCGACCCAGAAAATGCCGAGGGTGATGAAGCTCATCATGTACATGACCAGCCGCGGGGCCAGCGGAGTAAGCGCGTGCCATAGACCCTGCTCACTATGAACCGCTTCCATGGCGGGCGCGCGGAGATCGAGCGCCAGCAAAGTCATGGCGACTGCGAAGATGCCATCGCTCAAGGCGGCCAGACGCTCCACGCTTTGCCCGGCAATGCGGTTGTAAGACGAAGTCATGTCTAGTAAGCGTACCGGGCGGGCCTCGCCATTTCAAATTGGCCTGGCTGGGCAGAACATCCGCCTGGCGTCTTGCCTTACCACCAGGCGGATGGGAGCCTCACTGATTCGGCAGACTATCGTTCGCGGGTTCGTAGGTGCTGGTGTTCAGGTATTCGTAGTCATTCCAGCCCGTGGATTCGTGGGCTGCTGAGGTGTTGGTGATCTCCATACGAAGCGCGTCATACATCACGCCCTGATCGCGATTCACGGAGAGATTGACAATATTGTCCGCGCCGGCGGCGTTCAGGTCGCTGGTAGGCCACTGGAAGACCACCCATTGATAAGTGCCGGCAAGGCCGCTGCGCACCTGCGCGTCCGCGTTCTTCAGGCCGAAACCGTGCCAGATCAGGGTGTGGCCATTCAATGAGACGATCATACTGGCTTCCGTAGCGGCGAGCCCGACCGACATGACCACGTACTGGCCCTGTGCCTGCTGCGCGGTTGTAGTGGTGAAGTGAACCTGCCAATCCGGCACGTTGGTGGTCGTGCAGTCGCCTACGTAACTTGGACAGATGTACTTGTAACCATCGGTCGTGTCGTCGGCAGGGTTGTAGATGCCGGCATAAAGCCCGGGATGGAAACGATGCCACTGCACGTAGTTCCACTTGCTGAGGTCGTTCGTTGCCGGCGTGGATCCGACGGGCGTCGCATAGTAGATGACAGCCCCCTGGGTAGAAGCGAAATCCGCCCAATAATTCCAGTTACCCCAGTACTCGCGGTCGTCATGGCTGGGGCCGTTCAACGCGAGGATTGGATTGAAGAACTGGTGGTCGGTATCATCGACGTTAGTCTGACCGTGGAGGAACTCGTGCGCGGAACGGTCCGGCGTGCCAATGGTCCAGATGGGCGGAGCAGAGCCGAAGTTTTCAGGAGTGAACTGGAGGGGAAGAACCGTGGGCTGGTGCGCGGCGACGGTAACGCCGTCACGGCGCAGTTCTCCCCACTGTCCCAACACATAGGTGGATAAGCGATAAGTACCGGGAGCTACGCCCAGAAAACTGGCAAGACCGAGGGGGCCGTTATCGACCCAATACTGCCGGCCCACATCCGAATACTGGAAATTTTTCTGGCTGTCGCTCAGCACGGTCCAGGAAGTAAGCGGCTTCAACGTGCCGGCGCCCCGGATGAGAGACTCCACAACTCCGCGAGAGGTGGATGGTACATAGCCATTCTGCAGCAGGACAGACTCATGGTCATAGAAAGCATTGACGAAACGGGCGGAGTTGACTGCATCCCAATAAAGCGAGGCGGGTGTACGGTGAAGCAGGTCGAACGTGTTGATGTGGAAATAAAAAGGACCGTACATGCGGTTCAGCGTAGTGCCGGCGGCTACTGGGAAGGGCAATCCGTTATCCAGGTGGTTAGACTGGCATTCCATGATGATGATGTTATTCGTGAAGATCAGATCCTGCTTGGTAGGGCCGCCAACCAGCGACTCCTTACTGGGCAGCACAGCCCATGCGCCAAACGTGCTTCCATAAACGCCATGCGCCTGGTGCAGGTACTCATAACTGGAATAATCGTATTTGGTATAGAACTCCCGGCGAAATCCCTGGGGCAGCGTCAGGCCGTGTAAGTCCACCGTTGCATCCTGCACTTGCCGGCCTGGGTCTCTGGTGCCTGTAACGCTGGGATCGGGCTGTGGAACGGCGGTTGCGCCAAGATTGTTCAGGCCGCTGTTTACGGAATAGGTATTGGTGAACAGCGCCAGATTGATCCGGAATACAAACTGAATCTGGCCGATGCTTCCCGCAATATCTGAAGGCCCATGATTGACGACGAAATAGACATGAATGCCGGAGTCATTGCCTGTCAGAATGAAGTGTTGCGAATAAGTGAACGGGTTCTTGGAATTGGATGCCGTGGTGATCCACCAATCCACATATCGGTTCCCGTCCTGCTGGAACGAAGCGGTAGTGGTACCGCTGCCGAGGCCCGTATTGTCCATATACAGGCCTTTCGGCTGGCCGCCGGATGTGTTGGTCACGTCGATCAAATCATCGGGATGACCGGCCAGGTGCATGCTGAAGATATGACCGCTTAAGGAATTCCAGTCTACCGAGATGACTCCGTTGCTGATTTTCCAATCTGTAACGGTTGTTGTATCGACTGTAATGGCTGCGCTTGCGATATCTGCAACTGTGAACACAAGTAATGCCAGGAAGATACTGCGGAGGTACCCTTTTCCCATGGAACCCGTTTCTCCTTGTGGGCTGAGCTGACGGCCCGCTGCCTGCGGGCAAATCCCCGTCAATTGTATTTCAAGTATGCCTCAATTCCTGTTCGTAAAGTGACAACTATCGTAGAAAATTTGTAAAGAGGTAGTCACTTAGTTCCCGGATCATTACTGAAGACGCTGTTGATTGCTCCTGATCAGGTCGTTAGACCGGCAGGCGCTGGCGTGGAGTAGAGTGATGTCATGGCACCATTTCGAGCAGGAGACCTTTCATAAATGTTCCTTTGGCTTTTTGTCTTTCTCGGGCAACTCTGCCTGGCTCTCTGGTTGGGCGGGCTTGCGGTGATTGATCTGGTTGAAACCCCGATCCGCTTTCGGGCGAAGGAAATCACGCGCCAACAGGCCGTTGCTATTGGGACCCGCGTGTTCGCTGAATTCAACCGCATCGAGGTGATCCTGGGCGCGTTGTTAGTCTGCGCGTGGGCGATCCTGCTGCTGCATGCGCCGGACGGCTACATGCGGGCCGGTTTACTGGCAGGCGCTGGGATGTGGCTCACCGCCATGACGCAGGCGTTTTACCTACGGCCGCGCATTTCCGCGCGCCGGCGGTTGCTCAATACTGGCGGGAACGGCGTCGAATCTCAGCGAGTGGAACTGCAAAGATTTCATCGGGCCTATGTGACGCTCGACTACTGCAAGATGGTGCTCGGCATCGCCGGTATCGGCTTATGGGCGGCACTGGCGTCCTGAGCCGACTGTACTTGAAGCCACAACGGACTCAGGGCATTCGCGTTCCTATTCTTATAATGGAAATGATTACTTCCGCAGTTCTAAGGTGACCGGATGCTCGAAGGAGAGTTGTTTGCCTTCCTGGAGAGGACAGCGGACGCTGCTTTCGCAGTCACCGACAGCGGCGAGATCCGTTTTTGGAATAAGGCCGCTGAAAAGCTGTTTGGATATTCCGCGGCCGAGGTTCTGAACCGGAGCTGCCGGGAGATTCTGGATGGCCGCGGCACGCTTGGTACGCCCGCGTGCAGCGGTGACCGCAGTGTGCAGCACTGCGCAGCGCAGAACTGTGTCATTCCGGATTTCGATCTCGAAGTGAAGACCAAGTCGGGGGAACGGCTCTGGGTCAATGTATCGACCGTGCTCTTTGAAGACACCCGACGGACGCGTCAATTGGTGGTCCATATGGCGCGCGATATTTCGCGGCGCAAGAAGAACGAAGAGCTGCTATCGAGTATCCTGGATTTCTCGCGTCAGTTGGCATCTGCCGCGGGCCGCACGAATGGAACGGTGCCAGTCTCTCCCCTCTCGGAACAGGAGCGGCGAGTCCTGCGCCTGTTCGCCAATGCCAGAAACTCGGCGGAAATTGCCCGCGAGCT
Organism: Bryobacteraceae bacterium; assembly: GCA_035550475.1. Taxonomy (GTDB): domain Bacteria; phylum Acidobacteriota; class Terriglobia; order Bryobacterales; family Bryobacteraceae; genus DASZPB01. The sequence goes on from DASZPB010000073.1 coordinate 98,023, forward strand.
GGGAATTACCTTGCCGACGCTACGCAATCATCTGCACAGCATCAATGAAAAGCTACACACACACAATCGCTTGGAAGCCGTGATGCACGCGTTAAAGCGCGGGCTAATCTGAAAATAGTGCCTGTTTGAGAACGCGAAACATCCGCCCGTTCTGCGCGCCTGCCCAGTTTCTGTTTTCAATCTCACAATGACAGACGAAAAAGATCGACCTCGAGTCGTCACAGGGATTCAGAAAACCTAAATGGATAGCCGCAATGGCGTGACGCTTGTTTCGCTCTCTGTGACGAACGATCTATTGTCAGCATGGCGGCGCTTCTCTCAATGATGATAGGGTATGACCGCGGTTGAGCGGCTGGCGGAATTCGCGGTGAAGGTTCCGTTCGAGGAACTTTCCACGGGCGTTCGCGAGCAACTCAAGATCCGTGTGCTGGACAGTCTCGGCTGCGCGATTGGGGGATTGAGCGGCCGCCCGCTAAGACTGATCCATTCCTACAGGAGCGAGCGCCAGGGGCACGGCCGGTGCACTCTGGTGGCGGGTGGCTGCGCTGAAGTGGAGCGTGCGGCCTTTTACAATGGAGCCCTCGCCCGCTATCTCGATTTCAATGACAGCTATGTTGCGAAAGGCGAAACGTGCCACCCCAGCGACAACCTGGCGCCGCTTCTGGCGGCAGCGGAAACCGCCGGCAAAGATGGCCGCGACCTCTTGACCGCAATGGCCGTCGCCTATCAGGTGCAGTGCCGCTTGAGCGATGTAGCACCGGTTCGCGCCGCGGGTTTCGATCATACGGTGCAGGGCTCTTATGCGGTAGCGGCGGGGATCGCCCGCGTGCTCGGTTTCGACGTGAGGGTGGCGGCGAACGCGCTAGCTCTGTGCGGCACTGCTCTGAATGCGTTGCGGGTATCGCGCACCGGTAGACGTTCGGAGTGGCAGGCCTTGGCGTATCCGTTCATGGCATCTTGCGCGATTCGCCTGGCGTTTCTCGCGCACGCTGGAATCAGCGGGCCGGCCGAAGTGATCGAAGGCGAAAAAGGACTGATGGACGCCATCACGGGCGTCTTTGAAATTGATTGGCCGCGCGAAGAGTTAGACCGGGTACCACACACCATCTTGAAGAAGTACAACTCCGGCATCCATGCGCAAACGGCCATTGAGGCTGCGCTGGAGTTGAAACGCCGCCATCGCTTCACGCCCGATGAGATCGAGCGCGTCGAAGTCGAGATTTTTGAGGTGGCCTACCACACCGCCGGCGGAGGCGAGGATGGCGATCGCACTGACGGGATCGATACAAGAGAACAGGCCGTCGAAAGTCTGCCCTACCTGGTTGCCGTCGCGATCCTTGATGGTCAGGTGATGCCGGAGCAGTACCAGCTCGAACGGATACGGCGCACCGACGTGCAGCAGATGCTGCGCCGCGTTTCGATTCGCCCGAATTCGGCTTATTCCGAACGCTTCCCTAAAGAAATGCCGTGCCGCGTGCAGGTGGTGTTGCGGGACGGTCACGTGTTGGCCAAGGAAGCCTGGGAGTATTTGGGTTTCGTCAGCCAACCGATGTCCTGGGAGAGTTGCTTTCAAAAGTTCGAGCAGCTTGCCGGACCGTACACGACGCCGCCGCAGCGGCGCGAAATCGCCGACCGCATCAGCCATCTGGAAGACACAGCAGTTCAGGGTTTGATGCGTTTGCTGGGCGAAGTACGGGCGCCTGAAGAACTGAACCCGCTATGAGACCGACATCGACACAACTCGAAAGGAGTCTGATTCATGCCTGAGCCGGAAATGCCTCATCGGGGTGCGGCGCGAATGCCGGAACCCACCGAAGGCCCCTCACTGGCCTTCGATCTAGACGCACAAATCGAGCAGTTGCGGCGCGAGAGTTACTGGCAGAGCGGCCGCAACTCCAAAACAATCGTGAAATTCGCGGACTTCCGCATCGTGCTCATGGCTCTGAGGAAGGGCACGCATATTCTGGAGCACCGGGCGCAGGGCCGCATTTCGGTGTACACCATCACGGGCCACGTGCGCGTAGGCGCTTCCGGTCAAGTGGTTGACTTGCCGAAGGGACATCTGTTGGCGCTCGACCGTTGTATGCCGCATGACCTCGAAGCCTTGGAAGACAGCGCCTGCCTGCTGACGCTCGCCTGGCCCGAAGAGGAGCAGGCACGCTGATGCCGATTTGGCCTCTCGGTGTCTATTTCGTGCTGGTGCTGCTGCTGGTTGCTGCCATCTTGACCATTTCTTATCTGCTCGGGCAGCGGCACAACGAACACGCCACCGGCGAGCCATACGAAGCGGGCATCGTTTCGGAGGGTTCGGCGCGCGTGCGGTTCTCCATTAAGTTCTACTTGATCGCGATGTTCTTCGTAGTCTTCGATCTGGAAGCCGTGTTTCTGTTCGCCTGGGCCGTAGCGGCGCGGCAGGCGGGATGGAGCGGGTTCTGGGAAATTGTGATGTTCATCGGTGTGCTCGTCGCGGCGCTGATTTATCTATGGCGATTGGGCGCCCTCGACTGGGCGCGGCTGCGGAAGCTGGATTGAGAAAAACCGAATGAGGAACACGGCATGAATGTCACCATCACGCGACCACCGGTTTCGCCCTACGCGGCGGCCGTGGAAGACGCATCGACGCACGAAGCGATGCGGCGCACAGTGATCCTGTCGCGACTGCAGGACCTGTTGGCATGGGGCCGCAAGAACTCCATCTGGCCGTTCAATTTCGGCTTGTCCTGCTGCTACGTCGAGATGGCGACCAGTATCACCAGTAAGTTTGACTTGGCGCGATTCGGCGCGGAAGTGATTCGAGGCACGCCGCGCGAAGCCGACCTGATGGTGATCGCGGGGACCGTTTTTATCAAGATGGCGCCCGTGATTCAGCGCCTGTATGAGCAGATGATGGAGCCACGCTGGGTGATTTCGATGGGCTCGTGCGCGAATTCCGGCGGCATGTACGACATCTACAGCGTCGTACAGGGCGTCGACAAATTTCTTCCCGTGGATGTGTATGTGCCTGGGTGCCCGCCGCGTCCGGACGCGTTTCTGGAAGGGCTGACGCTGCTGCGCGAAGTGGTAGGCTCCGAGCGGCGTCCGCTCAGTTGGGTTGTGGGTCCACAAGGCGTGGAGCGGCCGGCGGTTCTTTCCATGCGTGACCGTAAGCGGCAGCAGCGGCAACAGGCCACGGATTTGCGGACGATTGACCAGGTTTGAACATGACGGCGGCCGGAACAGTTATCGACGTGCTTCAGGAGCGATTCGGCGCAGCCGCAATCACGGCCCAAGAGACGCGTGATCAGGTGCCGACGTTCTGGTCGGCGCCCGAACAGATTCGCACGATTCTGGCGTATTTGAAAAACGAAATCGAGCGCCCGTACCCGATGCTCTACGATCTCACCGCGATCGACGAGCGTATGCGAACGCACCGTCAGGGCCAGCCTGCGGGCGATTTCACTGTGGTCTATCATTTGTTTTCCTTCGATCGCAACGAGTATCTGCGCATGAAGACGGCTCTTCCAAACGGCGCGGCTTCACTCGACAGCATCACCGGTCTCTGGCCGGCCGCCAACTGGTATGAGCGCGAGGTGTGGGACATGTTCGGCATCCGCTTTTCCGGGCATCCCCATCTGGCTCGCATTCTGATGCCGCGCACCTGGAAGGGACATCCGCTGCGCAAAGACCATCCCGCGCGCGCCACGGAAATGGAGCCGTTTCGACTGCCGGAAGCGAAGCAGGAAGCCGAACAGGAAGCGATGCGATTCCGCCCCGAAGATTGGGGCATGCGGCGAACCCGCGACGATGCCGACCTCATCTTCCTGAACGTGGGACCCCAACACCCAGGCACGCACGGCGTGATCCGCATTGTTGTCCAGCTCGATGGCGAAGAGATTCTGGACGCCGTTCCGGAGATCGGCTTTCATCACCGCGGCGCAGAGAAGATGGGCGAGCGGCAGAGTTGGCACACCTACATCCCTTATACCGATCGCATCGATTATCTCGGCGGCGTGATGAACAACCTGGCTTACCTGGTTGCCGTCGAGAAACTGGCCCGCATCGAAGTGCCGCCGCGCGCGCAGATGATCCGCGTAATGCTGGCTGAGTTGTTCCGCATCATTAGCCATCTGGTTTGGTACGGAACCTTCGCGCAGGACATGGGGCAGATGTCGCCTGTATTCTATGCGTTCAACGACCGCGAGCGCGCCTTCTCCATTATTGAGGCCATCTGCGGCGCGCGGATGCACCCGAATTGGTTTCGCATCGGAGGCGTGGCGCAGGACCTTCCCAAGGGTTGGGATGGAATGATTCGCGATTTCGTGAAATATCTTCCGCCGCGTCTCGCGGAGTACGACCGGACGATACTAGCGAATCGAATCTTCAAGGCGCGCACGGTGGGCGTGGGAGCGTTCACAACCGCTGAGGCGATCGAATGGGGCGCCACCGGACCGAACCTGCGCGCCTGCGGCTTCGAATGGGATTTTCGCAAAAAGCAGCCGTACTCGGGCTACGACCAGTTGGCGTTCGACATCCCTACGGGGAAACATGGGGATTGCTACGACCGCTCGCTGGTTCGCGTGGAAGAAATGCGCCAGAGCCTGCGCATCATTGAGCAGTGCGTGAACCAGATGCCGGGCGGACCGTACAAGTCCGACCACCCGCTGGCATCGCCGCCCCTGAAGGACCGCACGATGCACGACATCGAAACGCTGATCACGCACTTCCTGAGCGTGAGTTGGGGCCCCGTGCTGCCGCCCGGAGAAGCGCTGGGCGCAATTGAAGCCACGAAAGGAAACAACGGCTATTACCTCACCAGCGACGGCGCGACCTATTCCTATCGCACGCGAATCCGAACGCCGTCATTCGCGCATATGCAAATGCTGCCCATGCTCTGCCGCGGCCGCCTGGTGCCGGACTTGCTTGCCGTGCTGGGCGCTATGGACTTCGTTCTGGCGGACATTGATCGATGAGGAACAAACACTTGTGTTGACAGCGGAGGAACAGAAGGAAATCGAAGCCGAGTTCCCGCACTACCCCACGCGGGAAGCGGTCTGCATCGACGCCATGCAGATTGTGCAGAGACACCGCGGCTGGGTATCGGATGATGCCCTCCACGATATTGGCGAACTTCTCGGCATGTCGCCGGCGGATCTGGATGGAGTGGCGACGTTTTACAACCTGATCTTTCGCAAACCTGTTGGCCGGCACGTCGTGTATCTCTGCGACAGTGTGAGCTGCTGGATCATGGGCGCATCGCGGCAGGCGCAGCACCTCGCCGAACGATTGGGCGTGCGGCTCGGCGAAACTACGGCCGACGGGCGGTTCACGGTGCTGCCCATCGTCTGCCTTGGTGCTTGCGACCACGCGCCCGTCCTGATGATCGACAATGACACGCATCTGGACGTGGACGTGGAGAAGATTGACCGCATTCTGGAGGAATACAAGTAGTGGCGACGGAGAAGCCGCTCACGCAGAACATGCGTCCCGATAGGCAGCCGCTTGATCTGCCGTCGTATGAGCGGGTAGGCGGCTACACGGCGCTGCGCAAGGCGCTCGGTGGAATGTCGCCTGCGCAGGTGACCGAAGAAGTAAAGAGCTCGAACCTGCGCGGACGCGGCGGCGCGGGCTTCCCCACGGGGTTGAAGTGGACCTTCAGCCCGACGGGCAAAGACGCGCAGCGCCCGAAGTATTTGATCGCCAATGGCGACGAAATGGAGCCCGGCACATTTAAGGACCGCTTGCTGCTGGAAGCCGATCCGCACCAGTTGATCGAAGGGATGATCCTGGCAGGCTATGCCACCGAATCCGACGTCGCTTACGTTTTCTTGCGCGGGGAATACAAACTCGCCGCGCAGCGCATGGCCCGCGCCATCGGCGAAGCCTATGCCAGCGGTTATCTGGGGAAGAACATTCTGGGTTCGAGCTACAGCATGGAAATGTACATGCACTTGAGCGCCGGCCGCTATATGTGCGGCGAAGAGACGGGTCTGCTCAACGCGCTCGAGGGCAAGCGCGCCAATCCTCGGGCCAAGCCGCCGTTCCCACCCGTCTCAGGCCTGTTCGGCAAGCCGACCATCGTGAACAACATCGAAACACTTTGCAACGTGCCGCATATTGTGAACCGTGGCGCGGCGTGGTTCAAAAGCCTGAGCCGCACGCAGGATGCCGGCACTAAGCTATATGGCGCCAGCGGCAAGGTAAAACGCCCGGGCCTGTGGGAGTTGCCGATGGGCACGACGGTTCGTGAAATCCTGGAAGAACACGCCGGAGGGATGCAGGATGGCGTGCGGTTCCGCGGATTGCTGCCAGGCGGCGCGTCCACTGACTTTCTCACCGAAGAGCACCTGGACGTGCCGATGGACTTCACCGCGCCGCAAAAAGTAGGCAGCCGCCTGGGCACCGGCACGATGATCGTACTCGATGACAAGACGTGCCCGGTAGGAATGCTTTGGAATCTGGAACATTTTTTTGCGCAGGAATCTTGCGGCTGGTGCACGCCGTGCTGGAGCGGGTTGGGTTGGGCAGAGCGAATCCTGCTGGCTCTCGAAGAGGGACGCGGTGAGCCGGGCGATGTCGAAAAGCTGCAGTTCCAGACATGGTTCCTGGCGCCCGGCAATACGTTTTGTGCGCTCGCACCCGGCGCGGCCGAGCCGTTGCAGAGCGGCCTCAAATACTTCCGCGAAGATTTCGACCGGCACATCCGCGAGAAGCGCTGCCCGTGGAGATAGCATGGCGACCGTGATCGTAGACAACCGTTCGTATCAAATGGACCCGCAGCAGAACCTGCTGCACGGTTGTCTCACGCTCGGCTTCGACCTGCCATATTTCTGCTGGCATCCGGCGCTCGGGTCGGTGGGCGCGTGCCGCCAATGCGCGGTCAAGCAGTTCAAGGACGAGCACGATCAGCACGGCAAGCTCGTGATGGCCTGCATGACTCCGGCTTCTGACGGTACACGCATTTCGATATACGATCCGGACGCGGTGGCTTTCCGCAAAGGCATTATCGAAGGCCTGATGCTGAATCATCCGCATGATTGCCCGGTCTGTGATGAAGGCGGCGAGTGCCATTTGCAGGATATGACGGTGATGACCGGCCATGATTATCGCCGCTACACGTATGACAAGCGCACCTACCGCAATCAATACCTGGGACCGTTCGTCAACCATGAGATGAACCGCTGCATCCAGTGTTACCGCTGTGTGCGCTTTTATCGGGAATATGCCGGCGGCAGCGATTTGAATAACTTCTCGCTCCGGAATCTCGTCTTCTTCGGGCGCGAACGCGATGGCGTCCTGGAAAACGAATTTGCAGGAAACCTGGTGGAGATTTGCCCCACGGGCGTCTTCACCGATGCCACTCTGAAGCGGCACTACACGCGGAAATGGGACATGCGGATGGCGCCCTCGGTCTGCGTGCACTGCGGCCTCGGCTGCAACCTCACCGTCGCCGAGCGCTACGGCACGCTGCGGCGCGTGGTGAACCGCTACAACGGCGAGGTCAACGGATACTTCCTGTGTGATCGCGGCCGCTTCGGATATGAATTCGTCAACAGCGAACATCGCCTGCGCCACCCGAGGCTCCGAGGCAACGCCATCTCGCAGCAGGACGCCGCGGCACAGTTGAAGACGCTGCGGGCCCAGAGTCGCCGCACTATTGGCATCGGCTCGCCGCGAGCTTCGGTGGAGAGCAATTTCGCATTGCGCCGTTTGGTAGGCGTCGGGAATTTCTACTCCGGTATTCCAGCCGGCGAATCCAGGCTCCTGGCCGAGATGCTCCGTATTCTGCGCAGCGGGCCTGCGCGCACACCTTCGCTGCGCGAGGTGGAACAGGCCGATGCCGTACTGGTTCTCGGAGAAGACGTTACGGCCGTGGCTCCGCGGATGGCGCTTGCGCTGAGGCAATCCGTGCGCCGCCAACCGGAGCAAGCTGCCGCGGGGCTGCACATCCCGGCATGGATGGATCAGGCAGTGCGCGAAGTGGTACAAGGCGCTACGGGACCTCTGTTCCTCGCCACGGTTCAGGCAACACGCCTCGATGATATTGCCACGCGTGCTTGGCGCGCTGCGCCGGATGACATCGCGCGGCTCGGCTTCGCCGTGGCCCACGCGCTCGATGGCGGCGCGCCGGCAGTGGAACTGGCTGCGGATGTGGCCGAGTGGGCCGGGCAGATTGCGGCGGCGTTGAAATCGGCGAAGCATCCGCTGGTGATCTCCGGTCCGTCCACTGGCAGCGTCGCCGTCTTGCAGGCCGCGGCGAACATCGCGTGGGCCCTGCCCGGCGCGAGTCTCGCATTCACTGCACCCGAGCCGAACAGTCTCGGACTGGCTCTATTTGAAGCTGAGCCGCTCGAAGCTGGGCTTGAGAGCGAAGCGGACGTTGTCATCATTCTGGAAAACGATCTCTACCGGCGTCTCCCCAAAGACGCAGTAGACCGCTTCCTGAGTGCCTGCCCACACGTAGTGGTTGTCGACTCGCTTGAAAACACGACTGTCGCAAAGGCAGAGCTCGTACTGCCTGCCGCTACTTTCGCCGAGAGTGATGGCACGTTTGTCAGCAGCGAAGGCCGTGCGCAGCGCTTCTTTCAAGTGCTCACCGCCGATGCCTTCACTGGCGGCAGCGACCTTCATGAAAGCTGGCGCTGGCTCGGCGACTGGGAGGATCTTGACGAGGTGACCGGCGCAGTCGGCGGCGATCTTCCGCAACTCGCGTCGATCGTCGCGGCTGCGCCCAACGCGGCTTTCCGTATGGCCGGCGCAAAGGTTCCTCGCGAGCCTCATCGCTTCAGCGGCCGCACGGCGATGACGGCGAACCTCAGCGTGCACGAACCCGAGCCGCCCGAAGATCGCGATGCACCGCTTTCTTTTTCGATGGAAGGGAATCCTGACCAGCCGCCCTCCCCGCTGATTCCGTTCTTCTGGTCGCCCGGCTGGAATTCCATTCAATCCGTGAACAAGTTTCAGAGCGAAATCGGAGGCCCACTTCATGGAGGAGATCCAGGCGTCCGTCTGATTGAGCCCGGCTCACAGAAGCCGTTGTACTTCGGCGATGTGCCGCCTGCCTATGAGCGGCGTGCGGGTGAGTGGTTCGTGGTGCCGCTGTATCACATCTTCGGCTCTGACGAACTGGCACGCTTTGCGCCGGCAGTAGCGCAACTTGCGCCGGAGCCTTACGTCGCGCTGCATCCGGACGATGCAGCCCGCTTCGACGGCGAAGCCGAATTACTCGGCGTCCGGCTTGCCGTGAAGATTGTGCCGGAACTGCCGCGCGGCGTAGCGGGCATTTATCCGAGCGATGGCTTCGCACTTCCAACCTGGAGCGGGATCACGCCGGTATGATCAGTCCCTATCCCATCATCAGTATTCTCGGCTATTTGTTTGTGGCGCTCACTATCGCGGCCGGATTGATCTGGGCCGAGCGGCGTCTGCTGGCGCTTTGGCAGGATCGCTACGGACCAAATCGTGTCGGCCCTTTCGGTCTGCTGCAGGTGCTGGCGGATATGATCAAGATCTTCTTCAAAGAAGATTGGATCCCTCCCTTCGCTGACCGGCCGGTCTTTATTCTGGCGCCCGCCATCATCGTGGCGACCGTGCTGATGTCGTTCGCCGTGATTCCGGCCGCACCCGGAGTGATTGTCTCGGATCTGAACATCGGTCTGTTGTTCTTTCTGGGAATGTCTTCGCTCGGTGTCTACAGCGTGGCGCTAGCCGGCTGGGCTTCGGACAACAAGTATTCGCTATTGGGATCGATGCGCGCTGTCGCCCAGATGTTGAGCTACGAAGTCTTCATGGGCCTTTCGCTGATGGGGGTGGTGCTGCTGGCCGGATCGTTCAATCTCACGCGCATCGTGGAGGCGCAGCGGCATCTCTGGTTCGTCGTACCGCAATTCCTTGGCTTCATTTTGTTTTTGATCGCCGGCACGGCTGAACTGCGGCGTACTCCTTTTGATTTGCCGGAGGCCGAAAGCGAACTTATCGCCGGGTACCATTCCGAGTACTCCGGCATGAAGTTCGGCATGTTCTATGTGGGCGAGTATATGGGCGTGCTGCTGATTTCATCGCTGATCACCATTCTGTTTTTCGGAGGATGGCTGGGGCCCGTGCTGCCGCCAATCGTCTGGTTCTTTATCAAGACATTCTTCTTTATCGGGTTTTTCATCCTGGTGCGCGCCGCGTTGCCGCGGCCGCGCTTCGACCAATTGATGGCGTGGGCCTGGAAGATCATGCTTCCGTTGGCACTGGCCAACCTGCTGGTGACCGGCGCTGTCGTGCTCGCATTCGGAAAGTGAGGAGTATGCGGAGTGCTTAGCATTGCTAAAACCATTTGGGGCGTGATGCTTCACATGTTTCGCCGGCGCATCACCGTGCAGTATCCGGACGAGCAGCCGTACCTGGCGCCGCGCTATCGCGGCCGCATCATTCTTTCGCGTGATCCGGATGGCGGCGAGCGCTGCGTGGCCTGCTATCTGTGCGCGGTTGCCTGCCCGGTGGATTGCATCGCCTTGCAGGCGACGGAAGACCCCACCGGCCGGCGCTATCCCGAATTCTTCCGCATCAACTTTTCACGTTGTATCTATTGCGGCTTCTGCGAGGATGCGTGCCCCACTTACGCGATTCAGCTCACGCCGGATTTTGAAATGGCGGAGTATCAGCGCCACAACATGGTTTACGAAAAGGAAGATTTGCTGATCAACGGTCCCGGCAAGTATCCCGGTTACAACTTCTGGCGCGTCGCCGGTGTACAGATTGGCGGAAAGGACAAGGGCGAGGCCGCGCATGAGAGCCCTCCCGCGGATGTGCGCACGCTTTTGCCTTGAGCCGTTATGGAAATCGTCTTCTATGTTGCCGGTATAGTCGCCATTGTGGCGACGATTCTGATGCTGACGCAACGCGTCGCCGTGCACGCGCTGTTGTACCTGGTGGTCTCGTTGCTGGCGGTGGCGGTGATCTTCTACGATCTCGGCGCGCCGTTTGTCGCGGCGCTCGAAGTCATTATCTATGCCGGCGCGATCATGGTGCTTTTTGTCTTTGTAGTCATGCTGTTGAATGTGCGCATCGAAACCGCGCGCGGCGTGCGTCTGCGCAGTCCGGCGGTATGGATCGGGCCGGGCATCCTTTCCGCCATCCTGATAGCCGAGCTCGTTTATCTCCTGGCGACCGGCGAGCCGGGTTACGCGACTGTCTCCACCATCAACCCCGAAGAAGTCGGCGTGGCACTGTTCGGGCCGTATGTCATTGGCGTGGAACTCGCCTCAATGTTGTTGCTGGCCGGATTGGTGGGTGCGTATCACCTAGGCGTTCGTAAGATCCGCGCGGGGAGAGAATCATGGAACTGATCCGCTACGGGTTTCTGCTTGCCGGTATTCTGTTCGCTCTTGGATTGCTGGGCGTGTTAGTGCGGCGCAACATAGTGTTCACCCTGATGTCGCTCGAAGTGATGCTCAACGCGGCCGGGCTGGCCTTTATTGTGGCAGGCGCCCGATGGGGACAGGCCGATGGACAGGTGGTCTTCCTGTTCATCTTGGCGATGGCGGCCGCGGAAGTCTCGGTCGGGCTGGCACTGCTGGTTCGCCTCTATCACGAATACAAATCGCTCGACACCGACGGCGCGAGCCGCATGAAAGGTTGATGTGTTCGATCTGCTTTGGCTGGTTCCGGCTATTCCGTTTGCCGGCGCGCTGCTGCTGGCTACCCTCGGCAGCCGCATGCCGCGCAAGGCCGTGGCCGCAGTGGGCGTCTGCACGATCGCTGCTTCTGCCATCGTATCGATACTGATCGCCGTCGCCTTCCTCGCTGCGCCACCGCCCGGCGGCGCCTACACGCAGGTACTCTGGACCTGGATTGACGTTGGAAGCTTCAACCCTCGAATCGCTTTCTATCTCGACGCGCTTTCGCTCGTCATGATGGTCGTAGTCACCTTCGTCAGTTTCCTCATCCATCTCTACTCCGCCGAATTCATGGAGGGCGATGAAGGTTACTCGCGCTTCTTCGCGTACATGAATCTGTTTGTCGCCTCCATGGTCACGCTGCTCCTGGCGGACAATCTGCTGTTGCTCTATCTGGGATGGGAAGGCGTTGGCCTGTGCAGCTACCTGCTGATCGGTTTCTGGTATCAGGACCCGGTGAATGGCCGCGCCGCGCGCAAAGCCTTCATCGTCACGCGGGCCGGCGATACCGCCATGGCGATCGGCCTGTTTCTGATCTATCACAGCCTCGGCACACTGGGCATCCAGGATTTGATGCAGCGCGCGATCGCACAGTGGGGGGTGGGCTCTTCCTACGCTATCGCCGCGGCTGCGCTGCTGTTGGGAGGAGCGGTCGGCAAGTCCGCGCAACTGCCGCTGCAGACATGGCTGCCCGACGCCATGGCGGGGCCTACGCCCACCAGCGCATTGATTCACGCCGCCACGATGGTTACGGCAGGCGTGTACCTGATTGCGCGCACGCATGTGCTGTTCGAACTGGCTCCGCCGGTGCAACTGGCTGTGGCGATTGTCGGCGCGGCCACGCTCCTGCTAGCCGGATGCAGCGCGCTCACTCAGTGGGATATCAAGCGTGTTCTGGCCTACTCCACCATCAGCCAGATTGGCTACATGTTCCTGGCGCTTGGTGTGGGAGCGTGGAGCGCCGCCATCTTCCACTTCATGACACATGCGTTCTTCAAGGCGCTGCTGTTTCTTTCCGCGGGCATCATCATCGAGGCGCTGCATCACGAGCACAATATCTTCCACATGGGTGGTCTGCGACGTCAATTGCCCGTCGCCTTCTGGACGTTCCTTGCCGGCGGCTGCGCGCTCGCGGGCCTTCCGCTGATCACAGCGGGTTATTACAGCAAAGATCTCATTCTCTGGCATGCCTGGAACTCGCCCGCCGGAAGCGTGGTGTTGTGGGCCGCTGGTGTTGTCGGTGTCGTGCTGACTTCGCTCTATACGTTCCGGGTCATCTTTCTGGTGTTCTTTGGTGACGTTCGAACGCCGGTCAGCAAGCGGCCTGGCTTGCCTATACGCATCCCTGTCTGGATTCTGGCGATCCTCTCGATCATCGGCGGCTACGCCGGGCCTCCGCTGCTCACGTTTTTGAAAACCGCGCTGCCAGCGGCGCTCGAAAGCAGAGCCGGCGCATTGACGGAAACGGGTTCAAGCGCGGTGACGGCCCTCGCCTTTCTGACCGGCTTCGGGCTGGCATGGCTCTTCTTCCTGAGCAAGCCGGCACGGGCAACGGCAGTGGCTGCGAATCCAGTGGGCAGCGTGCTGCATCGTTTCTGGTTTGCCGACTGGGGATTTGACTGGCTCTACGATCACCTGTTTGTGCAGCCGGTGCTCTGGATCGCGCGCGTCAATCGCGGCGACTTCGTCGATGCTTTCTATACCGGGCTGTCGCGCCTCATCGAATGGACGTGGCGCATCCTGCGCCTCACCGAGAACGGGCAATTGCGCTGGTACGCCGCCGGGATCGCAGTGGGCTCAGTGGTGTTCGTGGCAATCGTGAGCTTTTTATGATTCTGTTCTGGCTCATCGTGATTCCGTTGGTTGCCGGCATCCTCGCCTGGGTGGCCGGACACCATCGCCCGTTAGCCGCGCGCTGGATCGCGCTGATCGCTGTCTCGCTCGACTTTGCCCTCACCCTCTCGCTCTGGGCCCGCAACTTCCACGGCGGCTGGCACACATGGTTTGAGCAATTGGACTGGGCCTGGATTCCCAGCTTCGGCATTCACTTCCATCTGGCCATCGATGGTCTCAGCCTCTTGCTACTGTTGCTCACCTTCTTCCTGGGCATTCTTTCCGTGCTGGCCTCATGGACCGAAATCACCGAAGCCACCGGTTTCTTTCATCTCAACCTGCTCTGGATTCTGGCGGGCATTGCGGGCGTTTTTTTGGCGGTCGATCTGTTCCTGTTCTACTTCGCATGGGAGCTCATGCTCGTGCCGATGTACTTTCTGATCGCCATTTGGGGCCACGAAAACCGCACGTACGCCGCCATCAAGTTTTTCATCTTCACTCAACTGAGCGGCCTGTTGATGCTGCTCGCCATTCTCGCGCTCTACTTCTTGCACCATGCCGCAACCGGCATCTACACATTCGAATATGAGCAATTGCTGAACACGCCACTCGCGCCCGGCGTCGCCATGTGGATCATGCTCGGCTTCTTCGTCGCCTTCGCGGTGAAGCTACCGGTGGTCCTGCTGCACACCTGGCTCCCCGATGCGCATACCGAAGCGCCTACCGCTGGCAGCGTCATCCTGGCCGGGCTGCTGCTGAAGACCGGTGCGTATGGAATGCTGCGGTTCGTGCTGCCGCTGTTCCCAGATTCTGCGCATCGCTTCGCTCCCATCGCTATGGCCCTCGGCGTCGCAGGCATTCTCTACGGCGCAATCCTCGCATTCGGCCAAACCGACCTCAAACGTTTGGTGGCGTACACCAGCGTGAGTCATCTGGGATTCGTGCTGGCCGGCATCTTCGCCTGGAACGATCTCGCCTTGCAAGGCGCTGTGATGACGATGATCTGCCACGGCATCAGCACCGGAGCGCTGTTCATCCTTGTGGGTGCGCTGCAGCAACGAACGCACACCCGTGAAATGGAGCGCATGGGCGGGCTGTGGACAGTCGTTCCGCGCATGAGTGGCGCGGCCCTCTTCTTTGCTCTCGCTTCTCTCGGCCTGCCCGGCCTCGGGGATTTCGTCGGCGAGTTCCTCGTCCTGCTTGGTCTTTACCGAGTCAACATTCTACTCGCCATCCTTGCCACGCTGGGCGTGCTGGCAGCTACTTTCTATGCGCTGCGTCTGGTGCAGCGCGCCTTCCACGGACCCGAGACGCACGGTTGGCAGATCGCGGACCTCGTGCCGCGCGAGGGCCTGGTTATGGCAGTGATGATTCTGGCGCTCTTGTGGCTAGGCCTCTATCCCAAGCCGGTTTTGGATACGTTCCAGCCGGTGATGGCCCGCCTCGAGCAGCCGCTACCGGGGAGATGATTGTGAGCGCCGCCGACCTCCTCGCCATTCTCCCGCTGCTCATCCTCGCCGCCACTGCTGTCGTTGTGATGCTGTGCACGGCCGTCAAGCGCAATCATCTGCTCGCGGTGATTCTTTCGGTAGTCGGGCTGTCGGCGGCCTTTGCTTCTTTGTGGGCGGTGATCCCGGTGACCCCGCGACAGGTCACGCCCATGCTCGTAATCGACGGCTACACCGTCTTTTATCTGGGACTGATTCTTGCGGCATCGATCGCGGTAGTGTTGCTCGCCTACGGCTATTTCGAAAAGTGCGAAAGTGATCCTGAGGAGCTTTACATCCTGCTGCTGATCGCCACACTCGGTTCGGCGGTTCTCGTGGCAAGCAGCCATTTCGTTTCCTTGTTCCTGGGCCTGGAACTCCTCAGCGTCTCGCTCTACGCAATGATCGCGTACCTTCCCGGGCGGCCGCTGCCCGTCGAAGCGGGCCTGAAGTATCTGGTGCTCGCCGCCGCTTCCGCGGCGTTTCTGCTGTTCGGCATGGCGCTGGTATATGCGGCATTGGGAACCATGAACTTCGCGCGCATCGGCACGCTTCTGGCAGGCGGCGCGATGGACCATACCCTCGTGCTGCCCGGTATGGCATTGATTGTCACCGGCTTGGGGTTCAAACTCGCCGTCGTCCCATTTCATCTCTGGACGCCCGACGTCTACCAGGGTGCGCCCGCGCCAGTCACCGCCTACATCGCCACCGTATCCAAAGGCGCAGTCTTCGCCCTGTTGCTGCGCTTCTTCTATCACACCGGAGCGCACCTGTTTGAACCGATGTTTATTGTCTTCAGCATCATTGCCATAGCCTCCATGTTTGCCGGCAACATACTCGCGCTGTTGCAATCGAACGTGAAGCGCATCCTGGCGTATTCTTCCATCGCGCATCTCGGCTATCTTCTGGTGGCATTTCAAGCCGGCGGCGATCTGGGACCATTAGCCGTTACGTTCTACCTCGTCGCCTACTTTGTCACCACGCTTGGCGCTTTCGGTGTCGTGACCGTGCTCTCCGATGGATCAGGCGACGCGGAAGAGCTGGAAATGTATCGCGGTCTCTTCTGGCGGCGGCCCGCGCTGGCGGCGGTGTTCACCGCCATGTTGTTGTCCCTCGCCGGCATTCCGGTGACGGCAGGCTTTCTGGGCAAATTCTACATTCTCGCGGCAGGTGCCTCTTCCGCTCAATGGGCGCTCATCGTGATCCTCGTGGTCACCAGCGCGATCGGCTTGTACTACTACTTGCGCATCGTCGTGGCTCTCTACTCGCGCCCAGCCGGTGAGCCCGCAACACCAGCCGAAGCCTCGCCTCGTCTTGCATCGCTCGCGCCCGCTGGATCGGTAGTATTGGTGATTCTTACCATCGCGCTGGTCTGGTTCGGCACCTACCCGGCGCCATTGCTGGACGTCATCCGCCGGGCCCTCGCCTGAGCGCGGCAACATCTATCACCGGGCCGGCGCTCGCCGCGTGAGATAATTTCAAATCTATGTCATGGTTCACCGTCCGAGTGCCCGCTTCGAGCGCCAACCTGGGACCCGGGTTTGACGCGCTTGGCCTTGCCCTCGGCGTCTACCTGACCTGCCGCTTCCGCTGTCGCGAACAACTGGAGATCCACGTGGAGGGCCGCGATGCGCAATCGATTCCCAGCGGCCCGGAAAACCTGATCTGGCAGACCGCGCTCGCTGTAGCTGAGAGCCTGCGGCTTCGCATGCCGCCGGTCGAACTGTACATTCACAACGAGATTCCGATCGGCAAGGGCATGGGATCGAGCGCTGCCGCGCTCACCGCCGGAGTCGTCATCGCCGATCAAGTGCTGGGCCTCGGATGGAAGCCGCTCCGAGTGCTCGATGAAGCCGCGCGCCTCGAAGGTCATCCTGACAATGTCGCCGCCTGTACGCTGGGCTCGATCGTCGCGAGCGCCATTGATTCCGGTGGTGTCGCGCGCGCGGTGCGGCTCGAGCTGCCGCGCCAGTTCAGCGTAGGCGTGGTAGTGCCGGATTTCCAACTGCCCACGTCGAAGGCGCGCTCGGTGCTGCCCACCTGTTACAGCAAGGAAGATGCGATTTTCAATGTGCAGCGCGCCGCTCTGCTGGTTGCGGCATTGACCACGGGTTCGATCACAGCCTTTCCGGCCGCTCTCGAAGATCGCTTCCATCAGCCCTACCGCCTCTCTCTGGTTCCGGGCCTCGATGAGATTCTCAAACTGCGCGCCCCTGGCCTGCTCGGCTGCGCGTTGAGCGGCGCGGGACCTTCCATCGTCGTGTTCTTTGAGCGCGGCTACGAAAGCGTATGCAGCCTGGTGAGGCAGATCTTTCAACTGCACGGCCATGCATCGGAAGCGCTGGTGGCGCACATCGCCGAACGCGGATTTGAATTGACGGAAGAGCCTTAGGTAAGAACTTGCGGCTTACATTCGCGGTGTGCCGGCGTACTTGGCGATCACCAGTGTAATGTCATCCACTTGCGGCGAACCGGCGCTAAACTCCGCCAATGATTTCGTAATGATTTCCACCAAGCGCTCCGCTGGCTCCTGCCGATGCCGCTGGAGCAGTTCAATCAGCCGTTCTTCGCCGTACTCTTCCCCATCGGTGTTGGTAGCTTCCGTCAAACCGTCACTATAGAGCGCCAGCAAGTCGCCATTCGAAAGGGCGGCGCGGCCTTCCCGATAGCAAGCGGCGGGTAAAAGTCCGAGCACCGGCCCGCCCGTTTCGAGCGTTTCCACCTCGCCTGTGGCGCGCAACAGAATCGGCGGATTGTGGCCCGCATTGGCAAAGGCGAGTTCGCCCACCGCCGGGTCGAGCACGCAGAAAAAGAACGTGATGAATCGGCTCGGAGGAGAGTTGGCGCTGATTGCCTTATTCAGCCGTGTCACCAGCGCGCTGAGATTACGAGGATCTTCGGCCAGCACCTCGACGCGGGCCTGCAGGCCCATCATCATCAGAGAGGCCGGCATGCCCTTTCCGGAAACGTCGGCCAGCGCCAGGCCTACGCGCCCGTCGGCATATGGAAAAAAGCCGTAATAATCGCCGCCCACCGTGTGGCAAGGGGCGTTGTATCCCGCCAGGTCCGCACAAGCGACGCGTGGCGCGCTTCCCGGCAGAATGCCGCGTTGAATCTCAGCGGCCTGTGTCAATTCGCGCCGCGTGATGCGCTCGGCTTCTTCGATTTCCGCCAGGCGCACATTTTCAATTCGGATCGCCGCCACGTTGGCCATCACGGTCAGCAGGCTGAGATCGTCTTTGGTAAACTCGCGCAGCACCGAAGGCGAGTCCACGTAGATCAGTCCAATGATGCGGTCGTGGGCCTCAAGTGGCACCGCCATCATGGTGTGAATCATCTGCTGCAAAATCGTGGCGGAGCCGCGGAACGCCTCGTCGCGCTGCGCGTCGCGCACCAGCAGCGAACATTTCTCCTGAAGCACGCGGTCGCGTACTGCCGAGCTGATGCGAAATCGCTCGCCCTTGTGTACTTTGGCTATCAGCGCGCCATCTTCGAGCAGCATCAGGACTCCCCGATGCGCGTCCACCGCTTGAATCGCCAGATCCAGAATCACCAGGAACAATTCTTCGAGCGGCCGGTTCCGGGAAAGCTCCTGACCCGCGCGAATCAACGCCTGCAAAGCGCGGTTGGACGCAGGCCCTTTCACGCCGCGCGGCACGCTGATGGTTGGGTTCGAGAGCGCGCCGGCGAGGTTGGTGATCACCGCCGTCGAAGGATTCTCGCGTTCGCCTTCGAAAACCACCACGCCGGGATCGAAGCGCTTGGTATCTGGCGCATAGACCAGCACCAGATGCCCGGCGGCAATCCGGTCGCCTGGATTTAAGCGAAGCCGCGCCTTGAGCGGGATGTTATTGACCAGCGTTCCGTTCTTGCTACCCAGATCTTGCACCATCCAGCCGTCGCCTTCGGCTTCCAGTGCGAAGTGCTGCCGGGAGAGTCCGGCGTCTTCCGGAAAACAGAGCTCGGCTGAAACCGAGCGCCCCACCGAGAGCCGTCCGCCAGTGAGCGGGACCGTTCTTGTGCGGCCGTCCGGTGTCTGGATGAGCAGTTCACGCTGCATCGCCTCAATTATAGACCGCTCCTCTGCGGCGTCCGCCGCCCTAGATTCGATGAAACGCCTTCAGAATCTCGCGCGTGGAGTACCGCAAAGCGATCGGCCGGCCGTGCGGGCAGCTCATCGGGCAATCGGTTTCGGATAACGCCCGCAGCAGCCATTCCATCTTGCTCGCATCGAGTGGTGTGTTGATCTTGATCGCCGCGCGGCAGGCGATCGACGCGCAAATGCCGCGCTGCAAATCGTCGAGTGATGCGCCGCGCAATTCTCCCTCCGCAGTTTCCAGAATCTCGAAAAGCACTTTTTCCAGATCCGCGCTGCCAATTGCCGCCGGTGCGGCCTTCACCGCAATGGTCCGATTCCCAAAAGGCTCCGTTTCAAAACCGGAAGCCGCCAGTTCGTCCGCAATTCGCGCATAATCCACCTGCTGTTCCGGCGTGAGCTGCAGGATGAGCGGCATCAGCAGCCGCTGCGTCTCCACATGCCCGGCCGCGCGCTGCCGCATCACCTGCTCGAACAGGATCCGCTCATGCGCCACATGCTGGTCGATAATCCACAGCCCGTCCCGCCCGGCGGCGAGGATGAAACTCTCGTGGAGTTGCCCCAGAGGCCGCAGTTCAGAGAGCGCGCCGAGCGATGCTTCCACACCCGCCGCTACAGCGTCCGCCGGAAACACGCCGTGGGCATCCGGTGCGCGCATCATTTTGCCGGAAGGCGTGGGGCCCGGCGCCACTTCGAGAGCCGGCCCGCTGAAATCCAGCCGCGGCGACGGCCCTGCCTGTGGGCGCAGCGTGAATTCGGGCAACTCTGGCGCGCGGCTCGCCGCCGTCGCCGCGTCCATTGCCGCCGCTGGGGAGCCCGCATCTTCCAGCATCTGGCTGAATTCCGAGTAGGGCAGTTGCGCCGCCGGCTGCACTCGGTCCATGGCTCTCGGCGCGGGTGAAAAAGAGGGCGCCGGCCGGCTTTCCATCAAACGGTCGCGCAGCGTGTCGCGCACGAAATCATGTACGAACGATTGATGCCGGAACCGCACCTCGGTCTTCGATGGATGAACGTTCACGTCCACTTCTTCCGGGTCGCATTCCAGGAAAAGCAGCGCCATCGGATACGCCGACGGCGGAATCAGGTTGTGATATGCCGAAGAGAGCGCGTGCAGCAGCAGCCGGTCGCGGATCAGCCGTCCGTTGACGAAAATAAAAATTCCGTTGCGGTTGGCCTTCTGTACTTGCGGCCGGGAGAAAAAGCCTCGCAATCCGAAGGTGCGGCTGAATGGCTCATCCGGTTCCCGCCGATACTCGGCCACGCCTTGAGCAGGCGCAACGCTCGGGGGCGTCAGCACCAGCTCTTTTTCCCGATGGCCGATCTCCACCAGATCTTCCAGCACCTGGCTGCCGAATACCTGATAGGCACGCTCCTGCAGGGATGCGGCGGGCGTTACACTCAACAGTTCGGCCGTCCCACTCGTAAGCCGGAAGGTCTTATCCGGGTGCGCCAGGCTATAGTGCGTCACCAGCGAGGCGATATGCGCCAGTTCGGTCTGTTCCGTTCGTAAGAATTTCTTGCGCGCGGGCACGTTGTAGAAGAGGTCCCGCACAGTGATCGTCGTGCCCGGCCCGAGCGCTGCTTCTTCGCATCGCAGCATCTTGCCGCCGGCAATTTCGATGCAGGTTCCGGTAGATTCTTCGGCCGCGCGCGTCTCGAGCAGGAGTCGCGAGACGGAAGCGATCGAAGGCAGCGCCTCTCCGCGAAAACCGAGTGTCGCAATCGAAAGCAGGTCCTTTACGTCGCGCAGTTTGCTGGTAGCGTGCCGCTCAAAGGCCAGCAGCGCGTCATCGCGCAGCATGCCGCAGCCATCATCCACGATCCGGATGAGCCGCCGGCCGCCCGATTCCACGTCGACGCGCACGTCGGTCGCACCGGCGTCGAGAGAATTTTCGAGTAGTTCCTTCACCACCGAAGCCGGGCGCTCCACCACCTCGCCGGCTGCGATCTTGTTGGCCACCTGGTCGGGAAGAATACGGATGCGGCCCATGTGCGGGTGATCTCAGTCCACTATACCCCACGGTGGTGGGACGCCGCGCCCGTCCCCTGCTAAGATGGCTTCATAGCACTTGTTCGCGAAGACCTTGATTGTATGTTGAAGCGCTTCATCCTGTGGGACTTCCAACGCGGCGACTGGCAATACGACGTGATGGTCGGTATCATCCTCGCCTTTATTTTCCTGATACCGCGCGATTGGTTTCGTGATCAGCCCCGCATCCCCGATGCCAGTAGTATCGCCATGCTCCCGACCGAAAAGGGTACATCCGCCTTCTGGGTGGATACGACCCTGCTCGCCGGAATTCCCGAAAGCCAGCGCGTAGCCAAACTTACACAGGTTCTACAGGCCCGTACCAGCAACCGCCGGCTCACTGTGGTTCGGCTGCAGCCGGTCATGGGTTCGGAAAACGAACTGCAAGGGTATATGGCCTATACGCGGCCATGAAGTAACCACCGGTAGCCTCGCGCGCGTATTTGATGAAGGAGCCCGTGTAGAATGCGATACTTCTCTGCTGCCGCTGTACTATCCAGCACATTCTTGCTGGCCGGGCCTCTGCTCGCCGGTCAGTCGGGTGGGGATAATTCGCTGGAATCCGTGTTCGCTCGCATGGACCGGGCGGCTTCTTCCTTTAAAGGCTTATCCGCCGACCTCAAGAAGGTTTCGCATACCGCCGTCATTAACGAAGATACTGTGGATATCGGGACTATCCTGGTGAAGCGGCCTAAGCCGCATCAGGTCCGCCTTCTGGTAAAGATTCAGCAGCCCGATCCAAAGGACGTCTACATCGAAGGCCACAAGGTGCAGATCTACACCCCGAAAAGTGCAACCGTGCAGGAGTATGATCTGGGGAAGAACAAAAACCTGATCGATCAGTTCCTGCTCCTGGGCTTCGGCAGTACGTCGGCGGAACTCAAAAGCGCCTATAACATTCAATTGGTTGGCGCGGACTCGATTGCCGGCCAGAGTGCCGCGCGCATTGCATTGGTTCCGAAATCTCCGGATGTGCTGGCGCATCTGTTGAAAGTAGAACTTTGGATTTCCGACGCCACCGGCATCCCCGTGCAACAGAAGTTTTATCTGCCGAGTGGGGATTTCAATCTCGCCACATACACCAACATCAAGCTCAATCCCGACCTGCCTGATTCGGTGATGAAGCTGAACGTTTCCAAGGATGTGCACTGGGAATACCCGCAACGGTAGCTACGTCCGGCGATCATGAAAACCAAGACCAGCACGTATAGGCTTCAGTATCTCGATTGGGTGCGCGGCATCGGCGCCCTGATCATGCTGCAGGGGCACGTTTTCGATTCGTTCCTGAAGCCGGACCTGCGTGGCGGCAGCGCGTTCGTGCTCTCGCAGTTCTTTGGTGGAATGCCGCCGGCGATCTTTCTCTTCCTGACAGGCGTCACCCTCGCGTTTCTGATGGATAGTACGGAGCGCAAAGGTCTGCGCCCGCTCGAACGCGTCAGCGCCGCCTTCCGCCGTTCCGGATATCTCTTCTTTCTGGCGTTCGCCTTCCGGACCCAAATGTGGATCACCGGCTGGCCCGCGCCGTGGAAAGATCTGCTGCGCGTCGACATCCTCAACTGCATGGGCTTTGCGATCGCGACGCTCTCCATCATGGCGCTGTTTCGCACCGTGGAGCGCGCCCGCCTCTGCGCCATGCTGGGTCTGGGGATTGCGTTTGCCTCGCCGTTGATCTCACAGATGGATTGGTCGTGGATGCCCTGGCTCATTCGCCACTACATCGTTCCCGACTACGCATTCTTCTCTTTCTTCCCCTGGGCCGCCTATCTGGCCTTCGGCATGAGCGCCGGTAGCATCATTCGCGCCATTCCGCCGGAAGCCACCGAACGCATGATGCAATGGGCTGCGGTTGTGGGCGGGACGCTGATTCTCTCCTGCCACTACTTCAGCAACCTGCCATATTCGATCTACGCGAAGTCGGATTATTGGCTGAACAGCCCGGCGCAAGTGCTGACCAAGCAGGGCGTAACTTTGCTGCTGCTGGCGTTCGCGTTCCTGTGGACGCGCTACGCCGCCAAAGACGGCTGGAGTTGGGTGCGCCAGTTTGGAACCACGTCACTGCTCGTATACTGGGTGCACATCGAGCTGGTCTACGGCCGCTGGCTGTATTTCCTGAAGAATAATCTGACGGTGCAGCAGACGGTGATTGCGGCCGGTTCCGTGATCGCCCTGATGCTGGCGCTCTCTACCATCAAGACCTATCGCAAACGCATTGCCACGGCCCTGGAGGATCTGGGGTGGTCCATCCGCAAGCCGGACCGCGTTCCTGGCGATTAGCCGATTCGAGTTAAAAAAGAAGAGCCGGGGCGGTGTGCCCCGGCTTGAATACAAGGAGTAGAAAAATCGTAATTCCGGCGCTTTTTAGCGCGCCGCCATCAGCGCCCGCAGGCGGCGGGCCCGTTCCGGCGCGCGCAGTTGGCGAAGCGCTTTGGCTTCGATCTGGCGAATCCGTTCGCGCGTGACATCGAACTCCTGCCCGATCTCTTCCAGTGTGTGCTCGCGCTCGCAGCCGATGCCGAACCGCATTCGGATAACCTTCTCCTCTTTCGGGGAAAGCGTTTTCAGAATGCCTGCGGTTTCGTCCCGAACATTGGATTCGATTACCGCATCTACGGGCGACCCCACCCAACGATCTTCGATCAGATCGCCCAATGCGGATTCGCCATCACGGCCCACCGGAGTTTCGAGCGAGACCGGGTCGCGAGAAATCGTCTTGAGCTTCTGAACTTTCTCGACCGGAATGTCCATGCGCCGGCCAATTTCTTCGTTTGTAGGAGTACGGCCGAGTTCCTTCTCTAGTTCGCGCGTAGCGCGGAGGAACTTGTTCATACTCTCGTTCATATGCACCGGAATGCGGATCGTGCGGGACTGGTCGGCAATCGCTCGCGTAATTGCCTGGCGAATCCACCACGTGGCGTAGGTCGAAAACTTGTAGCCGCGCCGGTATTCGAACTTGTCCGCGGCGCGCATCAGGCCGATATTGCCTTCCTGGATCAAATCCAGCAAGTGAAGTCCGCGATTCACGTATTTCTTCGCGACCGACACCACCAGACGCAGGTTGGCTTCTACCAAATCCTTCTTGGCCCGTTCGGCTTCGGCTTCACCGTGACGGATCACCGTCATGCTGTGACGCAGTTCAGGCAGGGTGGCACCGGCCGCCAGTTCCCGCTTCTTGATTTCGCGCTTCAATTCCCGCAGCCGGGCTTGCTGTGCCGCATTGCTGCGCGATTCGATTTTCTTCACTTCGCTGTCCAGATGATTCAGCTCATCGACAGCGCGCTCAATCTCCTTGGAAAACTCCTTCCACTTGTTGACCCGGAAGGGCACCCGGCGAATTGCCAGGGACGTTTCCACTTTGGCCCGATTGAGTTTAGCGCACAGGCGCCGGCGGGGTTTCTTGTTCGTCGCCGGGGTGCTGTCCGCTTTGTCCTGCAATTGCTGGAGCTTTCTATGCAGCGTGGTGACATCGAAGAACAACTTCAAGGCGTCCGTCCGGATTTTCACGTCAGCCGGGGTGCCTTCCTCGACATCTCCCAGATCCGCCAGGCTTTCCAGTTCGATCTGGCCCTTCCGCAACTGCTCGGCCAAATCAACCACCACGCCCTGAACCAATGCGGAACGGCTAATCGCCTTCTGCATTCGCAGCTTACCGCGTTCCATGCGGCGTGCAAGGTCTACTTCGCCCTCCCGCGTCAGCAGCGGCACCGCGCCCATTTCACGCAGATAAACCCGGACCGGGTCGTCAGTGTAGATCGACTCTTCAACCGGCTGCGGATGCAGGAAATCTGCGTCATGCGCAGCTTCAGAGTCGAAAAACTTGCTGTCTTCGTCAAATCCGAGGCCCAGGGATTCCGGACTTTCTGCTAGAAAATGATCTTCAAAATGATCCACTAAGACTCACCTCCCCCACGCAACATACGAAACACCGTCGAATGTTTGGGAATGGGGTACTACTTGAAAAAAGTCCGATTTGCTGTACCAGCCCGATGTGTCGAGAGTCTCGGGTGCATTCGGAGTTCGACTTCCGGCTTGATGATACCATCATTCCCCAATAAAGTTAAGTTCTATTTTTAAAGATGTCTTAAAACTGTTTAGGTTACATGGATTCTTAGGCCCTGAACTCACCCGCTCTCCCTATGGTAGCTTCTGCCGCATCAGGCTCTTCAGCTCGTTAAAAAACGCCTCTTCGTCCTGGAAATCGCGGTAGACCGAAGCGAACCGCACATACGCGATCTTATCCAGTTCCTCCAGCCGCTCCATCAGGAATTCACCTATATCTGTAGTAGATATCTCCCGGTCAGGAGAATCACTCACCCGCGACTCCACCTGATTGACCAGCTCCGACAGTTTGGACATGGCGACGGGCCGTTTCTCACACGCCTTCAACAGTCCCCCTAATACCTTCTGACGGTCGAATTTCTCGCGTCGGCCGTCTTTTTTCACGACCATGTACGGAACTTCGTCGATCCGCTCATAAGTCGTGAAACGCCGCTCACAAGCCAGGCATTCCCGTCGACGGCGAATGGCGTCGCCCTCCTTGCTCTCTCGGGAATCCACCACCTTGTCATGCAAGTGATTGCAAAATGGGCACTTCAAGAGGAAGCCTCCCGTCCGATCTGGCGGAGGTTGTGCCAGTTCAGCCCGTCCTTCAGCGCCAGAGCCAACCCAATCGGCACAATTGCTACAAATGTAAAAATCCAGATCACCAAGGCAAACGTCGTTGCCAGTTCGAAACGCACGCCGAACAGTTCGGTTAGGACCAAAACCGCGACAACCTGCATTCCTCCCCCGACTCCGGGTATTTGTACAGCGGCTCCAAAGGAAACAAAGCCCATAAAGATCAGCACATCGACCAAATTCAGGTTCACTGTACCAGCAAATGCCTGCGCCAGGCACCAGTAGCAGCCCGCGATGAGCACCCACTCAATCGCCGAATAGGCGAATACCAGGAAGAGAGAGCCGTCGCTGCGCGTCGATTCCACGCCTTGCACAAAGTTGGCGATGAGCCTTTCCATTCTAAGAAATTGATGCTCGGGGAGGAAGTGCAGAGCTGACATGAGGCGTCCCCGCATCGGTTCGGCGAAGTGGCGGAACAGCAGCAGCAGCACGAATAGCGCGATACACGTCAGCGCGACCACTTTGCCGCCAACGGCGAGGACCCAGGCGAGTGTCGGGCCCACGGTTAAACCGGATGTCCGTACCCGCGTCAGGGCGTAGGCAAACACCAACAGGGCCATGAGTATATCGAATATCCGTTCCACCACCCAGGCCGCTAATTGAGAAGGCACGGAAACCCGCTCCTTTACCGCGATCAGGTAGGGCCGCACGAATTCACCCGGGCGCCCGAACAGCGTAATGGCAGTAAAGCCGATGATCGTCGCCGAGAGCAGATTGCGGAGCGAAGGCTCGGGTTTCACAGGTTTCAGCAGCACCGCCCAGCGCAGCGCGCGGCCGTAATAAGTTCCGAAAATCGGAACGAGCGCCACCAGCAGCCACGGCCACCGGAGCTTGGCGAGACTGGCGCCGAACAGATGCCAATCGAAGGCTCTCGCCGACCATTCGTAACGAAACCACCACAAAATGATGGCGGCTGCCGCCACGCAGGCTGCGGCCCACTTCCACGTATGACGGTGACTCAGGCTTCCCCCGCCCGGATCTGCCTCAAAAGAACTGGCATGCCGGAAAAATTGAACCTATCATGATAAAGCCTCGTTACTTGATTTGAAAGAGCGAGTGCCATGGCGAGCGCGACGCTACCCTTTGCGATATTTGGTAACAACGCGGCCGGTGAATCGTCCCTGGAACGAGGGATGGGTGTCCGCGGAGACGGCCATTTGGTAGAACGTAGCTTGGACTTCGAAATCAGTCTGGTCACGCGGTGCCTGAACGGTGACGAGACCGCCTGGGAGGAGTTGATCCGGCGCCACTCCCGGCAGGTCTACGGTTTATGTTACCGCTTTACGGGGAGCGGTCCGGAAGCACAGGATCTTACCCAGGATGTTTTCCTGCGCGTTTTCCGCACCTTGCGCACCTTCCGCGCGAGCGATGGCTCTTTCTCCACTTGGCTGGCGCGAGTGACGCGTAACCTTTTGATCGACCACTACCGCCGCACCCGTCAGGACCGTGTGACGGATTCGATTGAGGGGCAGCTTCCCGTGCTCGAAGAGAGCGGCGGTGCGGCGCCGGCTCCCGATCACGCCGTAGCCGGTCGCGAAGCAAGCGAGATTTTGCAGACCACCTTGCAAAGGCTTTCACCGGATTTGCGCGAGGCCGTGATTTTGCGGGATTTGCAGGAAATGGAGTATCGTGAGATCGCTACTATTCTGGGGATACCGGAAGGTACGGTGAAATCACGGATTAACCGCGGCCGCGCGGAACTGGCGCGGTTGCTGCGGAAGCAGAAGCTGGTTGTATGAAGTGCGCGGACTTGGAAATCCGCATCTGTGATTATCTGGACGGAACGCTCGCGCCGGCCGAAAGGGCCGCGGTCGAGCAGCATCTGGCCGAATGCCCAACGTGTGCCGCGATGGCGAAAGATTGTGCCGCGGCTGTGGACTTCATGGGCCGGGCGGCCGATGTCGAACCGCCGCCCGAACTGATTACCCGCATTCTGTTCGACGGCCCCTGGACGCATAAGAAGCCCGCGGGCGGCGCCAAAGGATGGTTCGCCTCACTGGTGAGCCCGATCCTGCGGCCCAAGTTTTCGATGGGAATGGCGATGACCATTCTCTGGTTGTCTATGTTGGCCAAGTTTGTTCTGCCCGTGCGGCAGTTGCGGCCTTCCGATTTTGAGCCCTCGCAAGTGTGGGCTTCGCTCGAGGACCGCGGCTATCGAGTGTGGGCGCGCACGCTGAAGTTTTACGACAATCTGAAGTTTGTGTACCAGATTCAAACCACGCTGAACGAATGGCAACAACAACAAGAAGAAGAGCAGCGGACTCCCCCGCCGCCGGGAAACCCCGGCACGCAGACCGACGATCGGAAGCTGCCGGTGCAGCCGGGGACGTCCCATTAGGGGATTGCTATGAACTGCCAGAATCATCCTGACGTGCCGGCTGCGGCCTATTGCCGCACTTGTGGCAAACCGGTTTGTGAGCAGTGCCGTTACGAAGCTTCTGGAACGGTATTCTGCGCGGAGCATGCGCCGGTGCAGACCTCGCAGGCCGCGCCGCCGCCTTCCGTGCCACCGATGCCACCGCCGATGATACCGCCAATGGGACGTCCCCAATATGCGAACGTCTCTCCAGGTCTCGCGCTCATCCTGGGTTTCCTCATCCCGGGTGTGGGCGCCATTTACAACGGCCAGTACGCCAAAGGCCTGGTGCACGCAGTGGTCTTCGGTCTTTTGGTCAGCATCCTGAGTTCCGGGCACGAGGGCATGGCGCCGCTGTTCGCCTTTTTGCTGACGGCCTGGGTCTTCTATATGGGCTTTGAGGCTTATCACACCGCGCGCCGGCGGAGAGCGGGAGAGCCGGTGGATGAATTCTCGAGCCTGCTCAACTTGCACGGCGGTCGCAATCAAGCGCCGGTAGCGGCCGTGATCCTCATCGTGCTCGGTGTTCTGCTTTTGCTTGACACGCTCGATGTGCTCAGTTTCGAATTCTTGGTGCGCTATTGGCCGGTGTTGCTGATCGCCGCGGGCGTCTACCTCTTGTACGGCCGCGTCGCCGGCCGCCAATCCCCAACGGCCGGAGTTTCTCATGAACGGCAATAATACGTCGCTGGCGCGAACCATTCGCGGGCCCATCACGATCATCACGATCGGTGTGCTGTTCGCGCTGAATAATTTCACGCCTTACAGCTTCGGCAAGACCTGGCCGGTCATCCTGATTGTCTTCGGACTGCTAAGTCTGCTGGGCCGCGCCGAACCAGCCGATACGCCGCCGGTTTTTCCGCCCCCGGGATATGCGCAGCCGCCCTATCCGCCGCAAAGCGCGCCGCCGCGCCCGGATAATCCGAGCCAACCGCCCCCGCCGCCTACAGGAGGCTACCGATGAGGCGTCGCCCCTTCACCGGGCCGCTGATTCTGGTGTTATTGGGTCTGCTGTTTCTTTGGAACAACCTGCACCCGGAGACGCCGGTCTTCGACCTGATTTCTCAGTACTGGCCCTTCATTCTGATCGGTTGGGGGCTGTTGCGCCTCATCGAAGTTTTGATCTGGCGCGAAACGCCGTATCGCGGCAGTTTCACGGGAGGCGAAATCGCGCTCGTGGTCCTGATCTGTATCGCGGGCTCCGGCATTTGGGCGGCACATCGTCATGGCATCCGCTTCACCCCGGGCGGTCTGCAAATGTTCGGGAATGATTTCGATTTCCCGGTGGCGGCGCAGGCTCCGGCCGGCGGCGTGAAGCGCATTGTATTCGATAATCTGCGCGGCAACCTGCGCGTGACCGGAGCAGACGTTGCCAACGTGACGGTCAACGGCCACAAACTCGTGCGCGCCTACAACCGCGGCGAAGCCGAGAGCACGGACCACAAGACGCCGGTCGAAATCGTGACGCAAGGCGACCGCCTGCTGATCCGCACGAATCAGGATCATGCGCCCGGCAGCCAGCGGATTTCCGACGACCTCGAAGTGACCGTGCCGCGGGCAATGGCAATTGAAGCCCGCGGGCGGTACGGTGATTTCCAAATCAGCGACGTGTCGGGCGATGTCGATCTGACCTCTGACCGCGCGGACGTGCGGTTGGCGCGGCTTGACGGCAATGCCCGCATCCAGGTGGGCCGCAGCGATCTGATTCGCGCGGTGGCCGTGAAAGGCGCTGTTGATATCGATGGGCGCGGCTCCGACATCGATCTCCAGAACATTTCCGGGCAAGTCACCATCAACGGCGCGTTCATGGGAACACTCGCTTTCCAGAACCTCGCTAAGCCGCTGCAGTTTGAAGGCGCGCGCAATACCGAGATGCACGTGGCGGCCGTCCCCGGGCACATCAGCATGGATCTGGGGGAATTCAACGGCCGCAATCTCACCGGGCCGGTGCGGCTGGTGATGCGGTCGCGCGACGTGCGGATACAGAACTTCACGCAATCGCTCGAACTCGAAAGCGATCGCGGCGATATCGAACTGACTCCGGCGCATATTCCCTTGCCGTCCATCGAAGTGCGCTCAGCGGCGGGAAGCATTGAACTGATGCTCCCCGAAAAATCCGAGTTCCAGTTGCAGGCTACAGCCGAACGCGGCGACGCTCTGAATGAATTCGGACCGGGCATTCAAAAAGACGTCGATGGGCGCAGCGCCACGCTGAAGGGCAAAGTGGGCGACGGGCCGATGGTTCACCTCTCGACCGAACGCGGATCGATTTCGATCCGCAAGGCCGGGGCCGCTGACCGCCCACTGGTGCCGGCCGCTCCCCTTCCACCGCATTCACCGGGAGTACCGGATCTCAAAGACAGCGAGACGGAATTGTGATCGGGCGCGAACAGAGGCGGAGCAATCGCCCCGCGGCGTACACGCGATTTCGGATTCCGGGCGTCTGAGGAATGTCGCGTGCGCTGGTTGTTCTATTCCTCATCAACGTTCTGAATTTCTACGACCGCCAGGTGTTGGGCGCAATACTCGAGCCCTTGCGGCGTGAGTTCCACCTTTCTGACGCGCAACTCGGCGGCCTCACCACGATTTTCACCGTCGTTTACGCGGTGGTCGGCCTGCCACTGGGTAGGCTCGCGGACACGTGGAGCCGGAAGCGTCTGCTGGCGTGGGGCGTCGCCGTGTGGGGCGGCCTCACGGGCTTAGGTGCGGCGGCGGCCAGCTATGCAGTGTTATTGGCGACGCGTTTGGGTGTGGGGATCGGCGAGGCCGTTTGTGCGCCGGTGGCCAGCAGTTGGATCGGCGATGTCGTGCCGGTGAACGGGCGCGCCAAAGCCATGGCGGGGTTCATGCTGGCCGTGCCCATCGGCGGTATGTTGAGCTTCGCCGTAAGCGGACCGGTGGCGCAGGCGTACGGATGGCGCACCGCCATGTTGCTGGCCGCGGCGCCCGCGCTGCTGCTGGTGCCCGTGGTGCTCTGGCTGCGCGAGCCACTGCGCACGGCGCCCGCCGTAACGCAGCAAACAGGCCGATGGTTTGCGCCGCTTGCCCTCTTGCGCAATCCGGCGTTTATCTGGATTGTGATTTCGGGCGCCATCGTCAACTTCAGCCTGTATTCCTTCTCTACGTTTCTGCCGGCATTCCTGACGCGTTTTCACGGGCTTTCGGTTGCGCAATCGGGCGTGTCGACGGGAATCGGTTCCGGCGTAGCGGGGCTGCTCGGCGGCGTAGCGGCGGGCATCTACGGCGACCGCGTGATCCGCGGAGGGCTGCACCGGCGGATGGCATTGGCAGCCGGGGCCGCGTTGGTCTCCGCGCCCTTCGCCTTCGCCGCCATTCTGCTTCCCTCTGGCCACGCCGCCCAAGCTGTGCCGTTGCTCATGACGGCCTATGGCCTGCTGCAGATGTACTACGGGTTAGTCTATGCAGCCATTCAGGATATTGTGGGCCCCGACCTGCGCGGCACGGCGATGGCTGTCTACTTCATGGCGATGTACTTGTGCGGCGCTTCATTCGGGCCGCTTGTCACCGGGCGGCTCAGCGATCACTTCGCGCAGATTGCGGCGCGCGCCGCCGGTTCGCCCGTCATTACCGAAGCTGCCAAAGCTTCCGGCCTGCATCAGGCGATGTATGTGATCCCGGTGTTTTCCGTCGCTTTGGCTGCGGCGCTGTGGGCCGGAGCGCGCAGCTTGGCCTCCGGCAGTCCGGCTACTCCGGCACGCCATAGCGCGTGAGCAGTTCCACCGCGCGCGCGTTGCCATGCAGTTCGCCCGCCCGCGCGTGCTGCCACGCTGCCCTATAATCCTCGCGCACGGCGTAGATCTCCGCCAGCGCCACGTGGGCATCGGCCAGCCCATCATCCAGGCGCACGGCTTCGAGCAGCAGTCCCAGCGCCTCATCGGGCCGGTACATCATCCGGCAGAGTTGCGCCAGGTGGTAATAGGGAAGGGGGTTGGCAGGCTCGCGCTCGATCCAGGCGCACTGTTCCTCCACGTGGCCGCGCGTTTCCTGATCGAGGGCGAAATCGATCACGTTTTTCCGCCAGAAACTCACGGGCGCGCTCCGATCAGCATGATCCGTACGTCCGCCACGTTCGTGTTCGTCGGGCCGGTTTTGACCAGATCGCCAAGCGACTCGAAGTAATGGTAGGAATCATTCGCGTCCAGATACTGGCGCGCATGAGGATTGCGCGCGAGAGTCGTGCCATCGGCAATCGCGCCGGCGGCATCGGTCGGGCCGTCGGTGCCATCGGTGCCGGCGCTGAACACAACGGTGCGCGGCAAGCCGGCGATATCAATCGCGGCCGCCAGCACAAATTCCTGATTGCGCCCGCCCAATCCCTCGCCCGCCAGTGTCACCGTCGTTTCGCCGCCCGTGATGATGCAGGCCGGCGGCTTGACAGGCTGTCCCGTGTGAACCACTTCGCGCGCAATGGCGGCGTGCATGCGCGCAATCTCGCGCGTCTCCCCTTCGATTTCGCTCGAGAGCACGAGCGTACGGAAGCCCAGTTCGCGGGCCCGCCGCGCCGCTGCCGCGAGCGCGAGTGCGTTGCTGCCCACAATGACATTGCGCACGCGGCGGAAGGCCGGATCGGGAGGTTTGGGCGTCTCGGCGATTGCGCCGGCCGCTCCGCTTTCGAGGCGCTCCCGCACGGAAGCGGGCACACGCGCGCGGATTCCGTACCGGTCGAGAATAGCGAGGGCTTCGCCGAATGTGGAAGCGTCCGGCGCGCTGGGCCCGGAGCCGATCACATCCAGGTTGTCGCCGACCACATCGGAGAGTAGCAGCGCTTCGACCGCCGCCGGCGCCGCCAGCCGCGCCAGTTGTCCGCCCTTGATGCGCGAGATGTGTTTGCGGATCGCGTTCATCTCGTGAATGTTCGCGCCGCTCGCCAGCAGCAGCCGCGTAGCTGCTTGTTTCTCTTCGAGAGTCACCGGCGGCGCGGGAAGCGGTAATAACGCGGAGGCTCCGCCCGAAATCAGGCAGATCACCAGATCATCCACTCCGGCGCTTTCTGCCAGTGCGGCAATGCGTTCGGCTCCAGCGACGCCGCGCTGATCCGGCACCGGATGTCCGCATTCGTTGAGTTCGATGCGCCGCAGCTTCGCTAAGTGGCCATCCTTCACGTTGATCAGACCGGCCGTCACGTGCCGTCCCAGCACGCGTTCGGCGGCCCGTGCCATCGAAGCTCCAGCCTTTCCCGCGCCGACTACGAAGATGCGGCGGTAGCGCCCGGTATCGAGCCGTTCGAGATGGCGCGTTACAGCGCTGGCCGGGTCAGCCGCGGCCAGCGCCGCTTTGAAGATGGAGAGCGCCTGGCGGCGCAGCGCGGCTTCACTCATTGCGGGCTCCGGATCATCGTCGCTTCCGTCATTCGAGCGCTCTTATTATCGGAACAAGGAATGGGCGAGGATCGCCTCGACCGCCTCTTCGGCGTCATCGCAGTTAATTGGCACGTGCACGTCCGCCAGTTGATAGATCTCACGCCGCGCCCGGTAGAGTGCGGCAAACTTCACCGGATCTCGCGCCAGCGGCCGGTGCGATTCCCGCGCCACTCGCCTCTCGACAATTTCGAAAGGGCAGTCGAGCCATACCGTGACTCCATGATCCGCCAGCATCTCGCGGTTGGAGTCTTCGATGAACGCTCCGCCTCCCAGCGCTACGACGGCCGGGTGTCCACGCTCGATCCACCGCACGTAACGGCGAATGACCCCGGTTTCGATGTCCCGGAATTCCTGTTCGCCGCGCAGCTCGAATATTTCGGAGATGGACATCTGCTCGGACTCCTCGATTTCATCGTCGGTGTCGAAGAAACTCCAACCCAGCCGGTCCGCCAAGCTTCGGCCCACGGTCGATTTGCCCGACCCCATGAACCCTACCACGTAAACTCCAGGAGTCCGTTTCAGCCGCAGGTTCATGCCGTCTCGTTCATCTTCGCCATGCGCCGCTCCACCATTGAGGGGAACAGGCGCACGGCAGCCACCAGCAGCCATCCCGCACGCGGCGTCACGATCGTGCGCGCCTCCCGCTCCACGCCGCGGCGAATCGCTTGCGCGCACTGGCCGGCGGTTATGGCGAAGCGCCGGCTGCGAATCACGGCCGGCGGAGCTTTTCCGGCGCGCACGTGCTGCTGGAAGCCGGTCTTCACATAGCCGGGGCAGACCAGCATGGTTTTCACGCCGCTGCCCATCAGCTCCATGCGCATGCCATCGGTGAGCGCGCCCAGGGCATACTTGGAGGCGCTGTAGAGCGTCATCCAGGGTAGCGTGAGTTTGCCGCCGATGGAGCTCACGTTGACGATCATCCCACCCCGGCCACGCATGTGCGGCGCCACGAGCTGCGCCATGCCGAGAGCGGCGAAAAAATTCAGCTCCATCAGGTGGCGTGCGGCCTCCATCGGCATGCTCCAGGAGGGAAGATAAAGCCCCATTCCCGCGTTGTTGATGAGTACGTCGATCGCGCCGAAATGTTCTAGCGTGCGCTCCACAACATGCCGGCGCGTCTCTTCCGAAGTCAGATCGCCGGGCGTGACTAGCGCGGATGGGCCGCCGGCGGCGATGAGCCCTGCCTCAGAACGGGCCGTCAAGGATAGGCGCGCTCCAGCGCGCGCGAATTCCGCCGCACACGCGGCTCCGATGCCTTCGGAAGCTCCCGTGATGAGCACCACTTTGCCGTCGAGTCGCATGGAGTTGAAGCGGCCACCCGCGGCGCTTGCGATTCTGTGCGTCGAGCCGCAAGCTGGGAAGCCGGCAATTGCTGCGCATTCTATTGAGACGCCATAATGGTAGCATGGCTTCGCGGCTTATTCCGCTGTTCCCATTGCAGGTTGTCGTCTTCCCGCGGACGCAGTTGCCGCTTCATATTTTTGAGGAGCGCTACAAGGAAATGGTCGGCGAAGCGATCCGCGACAATTCCGAATTCGGTGTGGTGCTGGCGCGCAAAGACGGCATCGTAAATGCGGGTTGCACGGTGGTGATTGAGAAGGTCCTGGAGATGTATCCCGATGGACGCCTGGACGTGCTGACGCGCGGCCGCCGCCGATTCGAGATTCTGACGCTGAACGAGGAGAAGGATTACCTGCAGGCCGAGGTCAACTTCTTCGATGATGACGACTTCGCGCCCGCGCCCAACGAGTTGCGCGACGAGGCGCTCTCGCATTACCGCGCGCTGCATGAGCTGGAATCCGCGCGCGAGGCGGCTGACCCCGACATGGCCGACCCGCAGCTCAGTTTCCAGTTGGCGCAGGCGCTGCCCGACCTCGATTTCCAGAGCACGCTGCTGCGCCATCGCTCCGAAACCGGCCGCCTGAAGGAATTCAACCATTATCTTTCGGAATACATCCCACGCCAACGCACCATCGAGCGAGTCAGGGAACTGGCGCCAACCAATGGATTCGGCGGGAAACCTTCGGGACTGTAACTCATGGTGGTGGTCATCCGCGGCACCACAGAACCGTTACGGCGTTCGTTTTCATTTAGCGTCTCGGCGTGTTGCCACGGAGCCATTCTGATCTGGGTGGCGGTAGTGCCCGCGCTGCGCGCGCCGGAGCCGTCACTTTATGACCAGGTGATTCGCCCGGAAGAGAATCATATTGTCTGGTACAACCTGCGCGAGCGGTTGCCCGACGTCACGCCTTCGGATCGCAAAGAGGCTCGCCCGGCGCGTGCGCGGATACGGTTTGACCAGACGCTGGTCGCGAGCGCAAAGCGGCCCACGCCGGTGCGGCAGATGATTCTTTCGCCCGCGCCCGAAATCGAAATGCGGCACGAACTGCCTTCGCCGAACATCCTGGCGTTCGCGCCGGAACCGCGCCCCGTGCGTTCGTTTACGCCGCCGAAAACATCGCGCCCCGCGCTGGTGAGCCCGGTTCTGCCTGTTCCGCCCGAGGCCGCGCGCGTGCCGGTCACTCCTGCTGCACCGAAGGAACTGGCGATAGCTCGCCTTGCCGCGCCACTGCTGCGCACGTTCATCGCTCCCGAAGTGAAGCGGCCCGTTGCCGAGAAGACAGTCCTGGCTCCCGCGCCCGAATTGAGCACCGTCACAACGCCTGCCGGCGCGCCCGTAGACCTGAGCAAGATGGTAGCGGAGCCCAAGCCCGTGCGGTTGTTCAATCCGCCGCAACCTGCGACCGAACGCGTGCGAGTGGCGCGTCTTGCATCTCCTCCGCAAATACAGGATCGGACGTCTTCGTTGGCAGAGGCTCTGCCCGCGGTTTTGGAGACCGGGCCGCAAGCTAAGCCCGAATTCCGGCGGTTTGTGCCGCCTGCGAAATCCGCCGCTCCGCGCGCCGCGCCGACGCCGCTCCCCGCCGCGCCCGCACCCGTGGCGCAGCAGCCCACGGTGGCTTCGCTCGCGATCGTCGGTTTGAATCCGATGAAGAACGTTCGAGTGCCGAAGCCCGAAGGGTCGCATCCCGCGGAGTTTTCGGCCGCGCCCCAGGTTCGCCCGGAAGGCGGCGAGCCGGCCACGTCCGCGCGCATCGTGGTGCCGGGTTTATTGGCGCGCGGCAGCCCAAGGAACGAACCTCCGCCGCTCATCGCCGCGCTTTCACCAACCTCCCATCAGAATCTGGTAGCGGCGCTCCATCAGGCTGAACAATCGCCCACGCCGCGGCCCACGGGACCTTTGCACATCAGCCCATCGCCTGACCCGCGCATGAATGGGCGGCTGGTTTACACACTCGCCATCCAGATGCCCAACGTCACGAGTTTCAGTGGAAGCTGGACCGTGTGGTTTGTCGAGCATGCTCCGGTTCCCGGCGCGCCCCCGCCCGATATGCGCCCGCCCAAGGCGCTCCGCAAGGTCGATCCGAAATACATTCGTTCGGCCGTCGATGAGGGCGTACAGGGAGACGTGCGTCTGGCCGCGGTGATCCGCCAGGATGGCCACGTGGATTCCATCACGCTGCTCCAGCACCTCGACGACCGCCTCGACCGCAGTGCCGAAGAAGCACTCGGCAAGTGGATCTTCTCACCCGCGCTTCGCAACGGCGTTCCCATCGATGTGGATGCCGTCTTCCAGATCCCTTTTCGCCTCGCCCCGCTATCGAAACAATGACGCGCCAACATTTAATCGTGGATGCCGATGATACGCTTTGGGAGAATAATATCTACTTCGAGCGGGCCTTCGATGAGTTCGTCGAATTCCTGAACCACTCTTCGATGACGCCGCGGCAGATTCGCGACGTGCTGGATGAGATCGAAGCGGCCAATGCCAAGATCCACGGCTATGGCAGCCTGAATTTCGCGCGCAACCTGCGCCAGACGTATCAGCATTTGGTAGAGCGCGAAGTCCGCGAGGAAGATCTGGCGACTGTGATGAGCTTTGCCGAGCGCATTCTGGATTGCCCCATGGAGGTCATCGAAGGAGTCCGCGAGACGCTCGAATACCTCGCAGTGCGTCACGATCTCACGCTGTTTACCAAGGGTCATCCAGAAGAGCAGATTCTCAAAATCGGCCGCTCCGGTCTGGAAAGTTTTTTCCGGCACACGGCCGTTGTGAAAGAGAAAGACGCCGGCGCGTACCGCCGTCTGGTAGGCGAGCGAGGCATGGACCCGGAACGCACATGGATGATCGGCAACAGTCCGAAATCTGACGTGAACCCGGCGATTGAGGCCGGCTTGAGCGCCGTCTTTGTGCCTCATGCGCACACCTGGGTGCTGGAGCGCGAGGAACTGAGGCCCGGCAGCGGGCGCCTCCTCGTGATCGAGCGGTTCGCCGATTTGTGTGCGCACTTTTAACTCCGGGGAACGCCCTGCGCGGCGTGTACGATTTCGAACTTGAAACCAGACGTGATTTCCACACGTCCCAAGCAGCAGGTTTTTCGGTAGCGAATTCATCAGTGTCCCTCTCCGGGACGCGCAGCCTCGCGCCGCGCACAGCCGCTCTCTCACGGCCGGGTTCAGAGAGTTTCTGAGGCCGCCACGTCCAACCGCGGTCGCCGATGGGACCGATTCACTACAAACAGCAGGCGCCATAGGAGACACGCATGAAGGCCACGCTCACCGCGTTGCTGGCACTCACACTTGTGGGTACCGCCAGCTTTGCAAAAGACAAAAAACTGGGTCCGGAGGATATCGGGAATTCAGATCCCGGCAAGGGCGTCGATTTCTACTCCATCGAACGTGAGATTGCGCTCGGCAAGCAGATGGCGCAGGAGGTTGAGCGCGAAGCAAAGCTCATCGATGACCCGATGGTCACCGAGTACGTGAATCGGCTCGGCCAGAACCTGGTGCGAAATTCCGATGCTAAGGTGCCCTTCACCATCAAAGTCATCGATTCGAATGAGGTGAACGCATTCGCTCTGCCTGGCGGCTTTATGTTCGTGAATACCGGTCTCATTTTGAAAGCCGATAACGAAGCGGAACTGGCGGGTGTGCTGTCGCACGAAATCGCGCACGTCGCCGCGCGGCACGGCACCAAGCAGGCCACTCGCGGGCAGATCATGAACATCGCCAGCATTCCGCTGATCTTTATGGGCGGTTGGGCCGGTTATGCCGTGCGCCAGGCCGCGGGTCTCGCCGTGCCTCTCGGTTTCCTGAAGTTCTCACGCGGCATGGAAGCGGAGGCGGATCACCTGGGCCTGGAGTACATGTACAAGGCGGGTTATGACCCTACGGCATTTGTCGATTTCTTCGAGCGAATCGAGACGTTGGAAAAGAAGAAGCCCGGCATGGTCGCCAAAGTTTTCTCCACACATCCAATGACCAATGACCGGATCAAAAAAGCGCAAGACGAAATTCAGAACGACCTCAAGCCGCAGCCCGAGTACGTGGTTGATACGTCCGAATTCCACGAGGTGCGCGATCGTCTTGCCATGATCGAAAATCGCCACAAAGGCGACACCGGCAAGGACGCGAATGCGCCTACGCTGAAGCGCCGCAATTCGAGCAAGATCGATGAGAACGGCAGTTCTACCAAGAGCGGTGACGATGGCGACGATCGTCCGACACTGAAACGCCGCGACTGAGATGCATCGCGCACGGGCGCAGAATTAGAAAATTGTTCGATTGCGCGCAAGCGATGTGAGTGTTCGTCCGAAACCTTGCGGGCCGTCCGGCACTTGCCCGTTGCAACGCGGGCGTAGCCGTTGTCTACTGCTGGTGTGGGTCTGAAGCTATTGCCTGTGGCGCTTCTGTGCGCTTCGGCCGCGTTCGCGAGCCAGTGGGAAATCGGCGGTGCTGCCGGTTATGGTGCTTACCACGATGTCAGCGTGATCGCGCCCAACGGTACGGCTGAGGCCGGCATTCGCAACCGGTTCGTGCTCAGTGCTGTGTTCGGCGAGGATCTCTATCAACACCTTTCCGGCGAAGTCCGCTATCTCTACCAGGATGGCGATCCATTCGTTTCGGCCGGCGGCATACGGGGCAACGTGCAAGGGCAATCGCATGCCCTCGACTACTCCCTGCTGTTTCAGTTTCGCGACCGCGAGCGGAAGCTTCGGCCGTACGTTTCGATGGGCGTGGGCGCCAAGTATTATCGCGTTTCCGGACCTGAACCGTTTCCGCAGCCTCTGCCGGATATCGCCGCTCTCACCCGCCATAGCCAGTGGCGCGCGCTCGCGACTCCCGGCGCGGGCCTGAAGTACCGCGCCGGCAGACGCCTGCTGATTCGCGGAGATTTTCGCGACTACATCACGGGCTTTCCCACGCGTGTGATTGCGCCCGTGCTGCACGGCACCGGGCATGGTATCTTCCAGCAATTCACGATTTTGGTGGGCGCCAGCTACTGGTTCTGACTACATGTACATGCCGCCATTGACGGCGAGCACGTGCCCGGTGATGTAAGCTGCGTCATCGCCGGCGAGGAAGCGAACCGCGCCCGCCACTTCTTCGGGCGAGCCGATGCGGCCGAGCGGGATCGAAGAGAGAATCTTCTGCTTTAACTCGGCGGGCAGATCTTTCGTCATGTCGGTTTCGATGTAGCCCGGCGCGACGACGTTCAC
Source organism: Bryobacteraceae bacterium (assembly GCA_035550475.1). Classification (GTDB taxonomy): domain Bacteria; phylum Acidobacteriota; class Terriglobia; order Bryobacterales; family Bryobacteraceae; genus DASZPB01. The sequence goes on from DASZPB010000073.1 coordinate 138,081, forward strand.
GGTGATGCCGCGGCTGCCCATTTCCTGCGCCAGAGCCTTCGTCATGCCGATCATGCCCGCTTTCGATGCCGCGTAATTCGCCTGCCCGGCGCTGCCTGCCTGCCCGACTACCGACGAAATGTTGATCACGCGGCCCCAGCGGTTGCGCATCATTCCCGGCAAAACCTGTTGGATTGCCAGAAAAGCGCCGCTCAGATTTACTTGCAGCACGGAATTCCAATCGTCCGCCTTCATGCGTACAGACAGGCCATCGCGCGTGATGCCTGCGTTGTTCACCAGCACGTCGATGCGGTTCTTTTCTTTCAACGCGCGAGCGAAAGCGCTCTTGATGGAATCCACGTCGCGCAAATCCAGATTGAGGAAGAGCGCGCCGGGACAGACAGTCCGCAGTTCCTCCATTACCGCGCCGTTCGTTTCAATGGCCGTAGCGGCTGCCACCAGATCATACCCCGCGCCGGCCAGCGCCAGGGCCGATGCGCGGCCGATGCCGCGGCTCGCGCCGGTAACGAACGCAACTCGGTTGAACATTCCTTCTCCTTGGGATGTACTGGTGTATTAAGCTCAATCATAACTTATGGCCTATCGCGACCTGCGCGAATTCATCCGCGCGCTCGAAAAGAATCACGAACTGAAACGCATTCCGTTCGAAGTGGACCCTGTTCTCGAAATCACCGAATTCGCCGACCGCGCCGTAAAACAGGGTGGACCTGCGCTGTTGTTTGAGAAACCGAAAGGGTCCGCCGTACCGGTGCTCATCAACGCCTTCGCTTCCATGCGGAAGATGGAAATCGCGCTTGAAGTGGAATCGGTGGAGGAAATCGCCGCGCGCATTGTTGAGTTCCTCGAGATGCGCATGCCCGAAGGCCTCCTCGGAAAGATCAAGATGCTGCCGAAGCTCGCGGAGATGGGCGCTTTCTTTCCGCGTACGGTTTCGAAGGGCGGCTGCCAGGAAGTAATCCGCACGAGCGGTTTTTCCCTATTCGACTACCCTGTGCTCCAGTGTTGGCCCGACGACGGCGGCCGTTTCATCACCCTGCCGCTGGTGTTTTCGCGCAACCCCGATAGCGGCAAACGCAACTGCGGCATGTACCGCATGCAGGTCTACGACGACCGCACCGCCGGCATGCACTGGCAGACACACAAGCAGGGCGCTGAACACTACCGGCGCATGCGCCAGCATGGGCTCACGCGCATGGACGTCGCCGTCGCCATCGGCTCCGACCCCGCCACGATGTATTCGGCCATTCTGCCGCTGCCGCCTGATCTTGACGAAATGATGATCGCAGGCTTCCTGCGGCAGAGCCCCGTCGAAATGGTGAAGTGCCAGACTTCGGACCTGGAAGTGCCGGCCAATGCCGAGATCGTGCTGGAAGGCTACGTGGAGTTGGGTGAACTGCGCACTGAAGGCCCATTCGGCGACCATACCGGCTTCTACTCGCTGGCCGACGATTACCCGGTGTTCCACGTCACGTGCGTGACGCAACGCAAGGAGCCTGTTTACGCAACGACCATTGTGGGACCACCGCCGATGGAAGACTACTACATGGGCAAGGCCATCGAGCGCATTTTTCTGCCCTTGATGCGGTTGCAGCTTCCCGAGGTGCGTGACATCGCCATGCCGCCGGAAGGCGTGTTTCACAACCTGATTCTGGTTTCGATACGGAAGTCATACCCCGGCCACGCGCGCAAAGTGATGCACTCGATTTGGGGCACCGGGCAAGCCATGTTTTCCAAGTGCATCATCGTGGTGGATGAGGATGTAGACGTCCAGAATTATCGCGAGGTAGCGTGGAAGGCGCTGAACAACATCGACCCGCAGCGCGATATCGAATTCGCTCTCGGCCCCGTGGATTCGCTCGACCATTCGAGCCGCCTGCCAAACTTCGGTTCGAAAATGGGCGTCGACGCCACTCGCAAATGGCCCGGCGAAGGCTTCACGCGTCCGTGGCCCGAGGTCATCGAGATGAGCGTCGAAGTGAAGCAGCGCGTCGACGATCTTTGGAAAAAGGCCGGGCTGTAACTTATGCGCCCGCCGCTCGTCTATGCGCTGCTCGGCTGCGCGGTGGCGCTGGGCTGGCAGGCGCTCACGGTCACTTACAACTACCGCGGCGATTGGTCTTCGCTCTTCGATACCGGCGCGGCGACGGCCGTTCCGCCGCAGATTGCCGGTGAAGGCGTATATCGCTTCGCGGGCAGCCAGGGTTATGACGGGCAATACTATCACTTCGTGGCTCACGATCCGCTGCTGCTTCACGGATTCGCGAGCTACGTGGACAATCCGCGCCTGCGCTGGCGGCGCATCCTGGTTCCCGCACTGGCGTTTCTTGCGGCCGGCGGCCAGGCGGACCGCATCGATTCGGCCTATGCCATTGTCATCCTCGGATTTCTGTTCCTGGGCATCTTTTGGTTGAGCCTTTGGTGTTCGCACACGGGCCTTCATCCCGCCTGGGGTCTGGCGTTTCTTCTCGTGCCCGGCGTCTTCGTCTCGCTCGATCGATTCACCATCGATATCGCTCTCGCCGCGCTTTGCGCCGGTCTCATCTACTTCGCCGGGAAACGTTCGTGGCCGGTGTTTATCGTGCTGGCGCTAGCTCCCCTGGCGCGCGAAACCGGCATCATTCTGATTGCGGCTTATGTCGTCTGGGCCGCGCTGCGGCGCGATGGGCGCGCTGCGCTCTATGCTTCGCTTTCCGTGCTTCCTTACGCCGTCTGGCTGCCGTATCTTGCCAGGCACACGGCCGCCGACCAGACCGTCTTCGCCTCCTGGATGCCGTTTTATGGTCTGGCCATGCGCACGCTCCATCCGTTCGTCGATTCCGTAGCCACGCACTGGCTGCTGATCGCGGCGGTGCTCGATTATGTCGCGATTCTCGGAATGTGGGTCGCAGTGGTTCTGGCTGCGTGGCTGGTCTGGAGAAGAAGTACCGGTCTCCCGGAAATTGCGGCCGTGCTTTTTACGGTTGTGTTCGTCGCATTTCTGAGTCAGCCTCAGGCGTGGTCGGGTGCGTACTCGTTTGCGCGGACCATGTCGCCGTTGCTTTTCTTTCTGGCCGTGGTTGGCGCCGCGGCCCGCCGTTGGGTTTTTCTCTTGCCGCTTGTAATGGCCGTCCCGCGATTGCTATTCCAATTGGGTCCGCAGTGGAAGGGCATCCTGCACGGCTTGGTGCACTGACCTAACCGTACTACTTTGAGCTCACATAACTAAGGTGAGTCTCTGGTCCGAGCGGGCCTTCCGGCACATCCTGATGGATAAATTTCCATTTCAACGAGTATTTCGCCGCCCGGCGGTGTTCTTCCCAATGAACGGGTCCTGCTCGGAGGCTGTCTATGGGTTTCAGGTTCTTACTGAGTTTCTTGTTGTTTTTCTCGCTGGCGCTGGGGCAGGACGATCCCGGTGTGCCCGATTACACGGTTCCGCATCCGGAATGCACGCTGTTCGGACCCAACTATAAGCAGTTTGTGTCTCATGCCTTAGACGCCTTAGGCAAGGCTTCACCGCATCAGATGCAGATGAGCGCGCTGACAGATGCAGTGTCGGCGCGGTTGCCGTCGGTGCCGCCGGGTAGCCGCACTTACTCGTTCAGTCAGCAATCGCAATCCGGCACTATCGATTCGTATATCTTCGGTGCGCTGCAGTCTGCCGGTGTGAAACCCGCGCCCCTCACCAACGATTTTGAGTTCATCCGCCGTGTCACGCTTGACCTGACAGGCCGCATTCCCACTCCGGATGAGGTCACCAGCTTCGTCGCCGATAGCACGCCCGATAAGCGCGCAAGGCTTATCGATAACCTGATAGCACGCCCCCAATGGGTGGATAAGTGGACGATGTTCTTCGGCGATCTCTACCAGAACAACTCGCGGAATTCGCAAATCCGGCGCTACCCTCAGGGCGTGAAAGCCTTCAATGATTACATCCGCGCGTCCCTTCAGGCAGACAAGCCTTATGATCAGATGGCGCGCGACCTCATCTCCGCCACTGGTACGGACAGCTATGAAACTGGCACGCTCAATTTTATTGTGGGCGGCGTAGTGACCGGCGGGCCAATTCAAGACATCTTCGACCAGCAGACCGCCAACATCTTCGATGCTTTTATGGGCATGGCCCATGTCAACTGCCTGCTGTGCCATAACGGCCGCGGCCATCTGGATTCGTTAAGCCTGTGGGGCAGTTCCACCACGCGCTACCAGGCCTGGCAGCTCGCCTCGTTTCTCTCACACACGCAGGCCGCGAAGACAAAGGTGGCTGGCGCCACCGGCGGCAATCCGTATTACTGGAGCCTGCAGGACAACACGCCCAAGGCGCGTGTCGATTATCCGCTGAACACCACCACCGGCAACCGTCCGCCGCGGCAGCCTTCCGGCTCGGAAAAGAACGTCGCGCCGGTCTATATCTTCACCGGTGACACGCCGCGCTCCGGTGAGAGCTACCGCGCGGCCCTCGCGCGCGATATCACCGGAGACGTTCAGTTTTCACGCGCCATCGTGAATTACATGTGGGCGTACTTCTTCGGCGTGGGCCTAGTGGACCCTCCAGATCAGTTCGACCCGGCGCGGCTCGATCCGGATAATCCGCCGCCCAGCCCATGGACCTTGCAGCCTTCCAATCCCAGGCTGCTGAACGCGCTGGCGCTTCAATTCGCGTCGAATGGCTATGATCTGAAGTGGCTGATGCGGCAGATCACCAACTCGCAAGCGTATCAGCTTTCGTCGCGTTACGACGGCACGTACGATGCCGCCTGGGATACGTTGTATGCGCGCCACCTGGTGCGGCGTCTCTGGTCCGAAGAAGTGCACGATGCGATCGCGCAATCGAGCAACATTCTGCCCAGCTACAATGTGACGGCCAATGGCACGCTCACCTGGGCGATGCAGTTCCCAGAGCCGTTGAATACTCCCTCGGCGGGCAGTCCGGTGCGGACCTTCCTCGATGCGTTCCTGCGCGGCAACCGCGACGATCAGGTGCGCAGCGGAGAGGGCTCAGTCTCGCAGGCGCTCGACTTGATGAACGATAACTTTGTGCTGAGCCGCACGAAATCGAATGGTCCGGCTACCAGCCTGCTGGTGCAGGCTCTCAAGCTGCCGGATAACCAGATGGTGAACACGCTGTTTTTGACCGTGCTTTCGCGGTATCCGACCGCCTCGGAAATGTCGACGGCGCTCGCCAACCTGAAATCGGGCAATCATAACCAGCAAGCGGAGAACCTGTTGTGGTCGCTCTACAACAAAGTCGATTTCGTCTTCAACTACTAACGGAGGCCAGCTATGTCGGAACAGGAAAGACTACAGCGATTCTTCAATCGGCATCCGCACCATCATCAGACGTTCTTCAACCGGCCTCACTGGACGCGGCGGCAGTTTTTTGAAATCCTGGGCGCGGGCGTAACCGGCTCCTATCTGGCAACGCGGGCGCACGCCACGGACATCACCACGCAGCCTGGCGTCACCACGCAGAACACGGCCAAGAACGTGATCTTCATCCTGCTGGCCGGCGCCATCAGCCATACCGATACCTTCGATTTGAAAGTGGTGCCCGGTGTCACGCCCACCAACTTCCAGCCCACGGTGACGAACGGCGTCAACTGGCCCATGGGCCTGCTGCCCAAGATGGGCGCTCTGCTTCCAAGTATGACGATTGTGCGCTCCATGCAGGCGCACGCACTGGTGCACACGCTGGCTCAGCACTGGACACAGATCGGCCGCAATCCCGCTGCTGCGCTCGGGGACATCGCTCCCAATATCGGCAGCGTCGTGGCGATTGAGAAAGACGTACTACGGCAGCCCGGGCAGGTGTTTCCCACCTTCCTGGCGCTGAATTCCGCGGCTTGCGTCGGCAATGGATATTTCCCGGCCACCTATGCGCCGTTCAAGATCAATCCGGCGGCCTCCGGACTTCCGGACACCAAGAACCCGAATGATCCCACCGGTACCAGCGGCCGTTTCAATCAGATGCTCACGCAGTTGCACGCGCTCGACGATCCGCTGCGTATCCAATCGCCTTATGGCAAGCCACTCGAGGACTACAACGAGTTCTATCAGTCCGCGAAGGGCTTGATGTACAACGCCACCGTGCAGAGCGCCTTTTCGTTTTCGAGCGACGACAGCGCGCGCTACGGCAGCTCTTCCTTCGGGAATGCCTGTCTGGTAGCCAAGCAGGTGCTGGCGGCCAACCAGGGCACGCGGTTCATTCTGATCAGCTACGGAAGCTGGGACATGCATCAGGATATCTACGGCCAGCAGAATCCCGCGGGAAATAACATGTACACCATGGGGAAACCGCTCGACGATGGTTACTCCGCGCTCCTCACTGACTTACAATCATCCGGTCTATTGAATGACACGCTGGTGGTGATGGTGGGCGAATTCGGGCGCACCGTCGGGCCGCTCTCCGCCGCGGGCGGCCGCGATCACCTGATGCAGCAATCCTGCGTCTTCGCCGGCGGCGGCATCCACGCCGGCCGTATCATTGGCAGTACAACCTCCGACGGCTCGACGACCGCCGATCCCGGCTGGTCGCGCAACCGGCCGGTACAGGCCGAAGATATCGAAGCTACGGTTTATTCGGCGGTGGGCATCGACTGGACCACTGTCCGTTACGACGATCCGTTCGGCCGGGGATTCGAGTATGTTCCCTTTTCGAGCGAGAACCTCTACGGCCCCATCGACGAACTGTGGACTTGAGTATCAGGGGAATATAGCATCTGTAGTTAACAGGTAATGCTAACTTCTGTTTCTATCCCGCTAATTTCCTGAGCTTCTGTTAGTTAGTGATTCTTGAGGTTTTTTGCGGTGAATCCCGCTGTGAGTACTAGTTTTAGGACTCCAGGTATTGCGCTTCCGCGCGGGATATTCTTTAATTGCGAAGGAGGCACCGATGGGGCAGGCGTTGCATCACTTCTGGTTAGCAGAAACCGGGCAGGATCTCGCCGAATATTCGTTGATACTGTGTTTTGTGGCTCTCGCGACGTTCTTTTTGCTGGGAATGTTCGAGCCCTCTATCAATACGATCTGGGGAGCGAGCAATAACCACCTGGACACTGCCAACCGAGTGGCCGCCGGCCAGGCGCCATAGGGCATAAATAAAACAAGCCGCCCGGCAGGGCTGCCGGACGGCCTAGGAGCAAACCCGGGCGCCGTTTATTGCGTCTGCCCGTCGTGTTTCTGCTTGTAGATGTCTTTGCTGATACGGTTCTGCTGCCGGTTTACCTGACGTTTCTCGCGCGCCGTCAGCTTCCCTCCGTTCGCCACACGGTCCTTCCGGACCTCGCGGTTTACTTTGGCTTCTTTGTGTTCCACCTGGGCCGTCTCATGGGCCGTGAGTTGGCCGGACTTCACTCCGTTGGCAATGCGATCCTGCTGGTTTTCCTTCCGCTGGTGAATACTTTTCTTCTGGGCCGGCACGTCTTGCGCGTAGGTAGCCGGCAATAGCATCGCGGCGGAAATCAAGGTGCTGAACAGTAGCTTCTTCACAGTTTCCTTCTCCTTGGGAGCATCCCAAACTGCTCCTAAGGCTATAAATCCCCTTTGTGCCGCCGAGTTCCGGGAAAGTGGAGTCTCTTTCATATTAAAGTTCCTTGAAGATAAATTTTGCAATTACGAAAATGGTTATGAGAACCACTAACTAAAGTCATGACTCGGTATGCCCGCATAGGCGTGTGCCCCGGAATTCGCCGCGGCGCCCTCCCGCGCAGGCGGGGTAAAATGAGAGCACACCTGCAAATCATGAAACTGATTGGCCTTTTATTGTTGACCATGCTTCTGGCGGGTGCAGCCAGCCCGTCAAAACTCGATTCGTACATCGATGCCGCCGAGGGCGCACCCGCCGAATTCGCGGCAGACGCACTCATTCGCATTGCTTCGCTCGATCAGGTGCCGAAGGCGCGCAAGATCCAGTTGCTGGACGATGCTTTCAATCGTGCGGCGGGAGCGCAGCAGCCGTACAAGCGCCAGACCGCGTTTCTCCACGGCGCGGGCCCCGGCGGCTTTCTGAACCGCGCTTACGATCAGGATCTCGACGCGCTCTCCCTGCGGCTCCGCGCTGTCGAAGCCATGCTCCCGCTCGACCCCTTCCGCGCGCGCACGCTCTTCCTTCAGATTCCGCCTATCGATGCGCCCAAGCTCACCTGCGCTGACTTTATGGTCTACGATTTCAGCCGGTATTATGCCGTGCTCGAAAGCGTCGCCGCCAAGACATTTACTCCCAAGGAGATTCAGAGCGAAGAGCCATTCGCTCTGATCAAAAGCTCCACCGCTGGCATCACGTCGGCAGTGCAAGTAGCGCCCGTAGCCCGGCTGCTTGCCGGCGCGAAACTGACCAACGATCAGTTCCGGACCTTGGTCGCGCAGTTTGCGGCTTCGCTGGAGAAGATTTCTGGAGACGACCGCTCGTTCGAATTCTCGCGCGGCGTCGGAACGGCGATTCAATCGCTCGCGGCGAAGTCCAAACAGAACGGCGTATCGCCGCTGCCGCTGCTCGAAGCTTACCGGCTCTACCTGGTCAACAATCTTTCCGGCGCGCGCTGCGCTGATGACGATCAGATGCAGCAAGGCCACGCTTTTGCCTTTACGACTGGCCTGCCCGCCGATAGCGAAGCTGCCAATACCATTCAATTTTTCAATGACAAGCTGCGCGTCGATCCGCTGCAGGCCGTCGAAGAACAGGAAGTGACGCCCGCGAGTATCGATGGGAACGCGAAGGGTCTCAACTCGTGTGACAGCCCCGAATGCAAGACCGTGGCCGCTCAGTACCGCGGCATGATTTTCGGGTCGAACGGCATCCCCTACACCAACGCGCAGAAGAGCACCACCGAGTGGCAGAGCCAATTGCAGGACTTCATTTCCGCCCTGGCCGACTGGAAAGAGCCTTCTGGCGACGAGACCGCGAACTATTTCCGCGATAAGTGCGGCTTGTACAGCGACGTGTTCAACGTCGTCCCGCCCGGGCCGGATCGCGAACTCGTTCTGCGCGCCATGCTTGACTTCCTGAAGCAGAATCGTTATCAAACCGAAAACCGCATGGAGTGGTTTCTGCCCGTGAATACGCTGATCGGGCGCATCGGCCTCGACCCGTTAGGTTTGGGAAATCTGGCCGGCGACGTGAAGTCGGTGAATGATCCGCTGATTGCCCTCTATGCGAACCTGGAGAGTTTGGTCCCCCGCTCGCCGGCGCAAATCATGCCTCTGCTTTAACGGGTGCCGCACATCCGGTGCGGCATTTCGGGGTACGCTGGGTGTCTGGCCTTCGTGCGCGGGAGACGAAATAAGTGATGATGCGGAGCCTGTTTGTGATGGCGGTGCTGGCGGCTTGCGGATGTGGTCCTTCTTCTGAGGCCGGGCCGATTCCGGTTTACGGATACAAGGTCGTGCACGTGTACCCGCATGACCATACGGCCTTCACTCAGGGCCTCATTTACCTAAACGGATTTCTTTACGAAGGCACGGGCATCAAGGGCAACTCCTCGATCCGCAAGGTGCGTCTCGAGACCGGCGAAGTGCTCCAGAAGCACGATCTTCCGCCGGAATACTTCGGCGAAGGCATCGTGAACTGGCAGGACCGCTTAGTCGAGTTGACATGGGAGACTCATGCCGGCTTCGTCTATAACCTGGCGACTTTTGACCTACAGCGCCAGTTTTCCTATACCGGTGAAGGCTGGGGTCTCACGCAGGACGGCACGCACCTCATCATGAGCGATGGTTCCTCGGAGCTGCGCTTCTGGAATCCGGAGACGTTTGAGGAGACCAATCGCATCGCCGTCTCCGCCGAAGGTGTTCCAGTGAAGAATCTCAACGAGCTGGAATACGTGAAGGGCCAGATCTATGCCAACGTCTGGCATACCGACAGGATCGCGCGCATCGATCCGGCCACCGGCAACGTCGTTGCGTGGATTGATCTGAGCGGTTTGCTGGCGCCCGAGGAGCACACGGACCCCGAAGCCGTGCTAAACGGCATCGCCTATGATGCTCGCGGCGACCGCCTGTTCGTCACCGGCAAATTGTGGCCCAAGCTTTTTGAAATCCGTCTCGTCAAAGAATAGCGGAGAAGAAGAGACGTTTTCGAATGGAAACGCCACCATCTTCATGTCAGACATGGATCGCGCGGTGGAATTCTACACCAGGGTCCTTGGTCTGCCATTGACGCAACGATTCAGGAATCACTGGGCATCCATTGAAGCCGGCAAACTTTCCATCGGCCTGCATCCTGCTTCAAATGAGAACCCGGCGGGCCGGAATGGATCGACCGTTATCGGCATGCAGCTTACCGGCAGCATCGAGGATGCCGTCGCGACTCTCCAGCAGCACGGCATGCGCATCCGCAGTGCAGTGAGCGATGAGAACGCCGGAAAAATCGTCTATTTCGAAGATCCCGATGGGAACCTGTTGTACATGATCCAGCTACGGCAATGGTAAGGGGGGCGTTCGGCGGTCAGCAATCAGCCCATTTGGGGCCTGCGGCTTCGCTGAGCAGGTTTTTAGCTGATTGCTGAACGCTGAGTGCTGGGCGCTGATGGCTATTCACCCAATGTCAGGCAACAGGAAACGTTTGTGCTCGCCGTAAGCCTTCGATACGGCTTCAGCGGCGATGTAGCCGCTGCGTACCGCGCCCTCCATGGTCGCGGGCCAGCCTGTGCGCGTCCAGTCTCCGGCCAGGAAGACGTTCGGCCACGCAGTCGCTGCTATCGGACGCATTGCCTCCGTGCCCGGCGCCGGAGAAAACGTGGCGCGCACTTCCTTGACTACATGCGCTTTGAGAAGTTGCGCATCGCGCACGCGCGGAAAGAACAGCCGCAAGTCTCCGATCGCAATGTCGATGATTTCGCTCCGTGACAGCGGCGTCAAGTCCCGCGACGCGCTGACCACCAGTTGCAGATAGCGGCCCGCGTTCTTGTTGAACATCCACTGCATCGTGCGGTCGAGCAGTGTGGCGTGCGGCAGCGTCGTGATCTCGCGGTCGAACCAGAGGTGTATTCCGGTAATCGGCGAGTGTTCGAACGCCGGCGCGGCTAGCCCCACCGCTTCCATGCGCTCGAAAGGAAGTGCGCAGATGTAGGCGTCGGCCGATTGGTTTTGGCCCGCCACTACGAATCCTTCCGAACTGATCCGCTCCACCGGCTTTCGCAGGTGGATGCGCACGTTTCCGATCTGTGTCCAGGCATCGGCGGAATACAATTCGGCGAGCGGCACGGCTGGAACGCCCATTTCGTAAGCGTCCGCGCGGGCCAGAAAGCCGAGCCAGAAGACCTGGAATCCATGCCGCGCCGCCATTCGATCCAGGTCTTCGTTGACCGCGCTCACCAGCACCTGCCGCCAGAAGCGGTCGATGGCGCGGGGTGTCTGCCGCTTCTGCAGCAGCCAATCGAGCATGCTGATGCGGTCGAGATCTTTGCGCCGCGTGCGTTCCCGGCGTAGTGCATAGAGGCCGCGCGCGATTGACCGCCGGTCAGCCGCGCCCAGGCAATGCATGCCGAAAAACGAACCGGTAAAGTGCAATGGCGCAGGAAGCATTCCCCGCCGCAGGACGGAAATTCGCCCGCCCGGCTCGATGAAATAGAATTCGCGGTGGAACTCGATCCGGTCTCGAACGCCCAGGCGCTCGTAGAAATCGAGCAGATTGACGCAGCAGCGCAGCAGCACATGCTGGCAGTTGTCGATGGTTTCCGCTTCTTCTTCGGGAGACGCGGGCACCGGGTAGGATGTGGCGCGGCCCCCCAGAAACGGCCGGGCTTCAAAAAGGTCAACCTGGTAGCCGGCGCTGCCCAGGGCGGCTGCGGCGGAGAGTCCGGCTAAGCCGCCGCCGGCAATCAGAATTCGGGCCACCAATTCGTTAGTATGCCATGCCGGGTTCATGGCCGAAGCCGGCATGAGCGCAACAGAATTATCCAATGCAAGATGAGCATGAAACTGGGGCATTGGCTGGGGTGGTTTCCAATGCAAGATGAGCATGAAAGAGAGAACAATGAGGTAGGCGTGGCACGGCCGGGTGCAGATACGGATGCAGAATGCCGAAGGCC
>DASZPB010000074.1:0-3735 GCA_035550475.1 Bryobacteraceae bacterium
AGTTTCTTCCCGCCCGTCTGTCGGAATCGCGACTTCGCCGGGAACTCGTAATTGACGAACTGGAGATGAAGAACGGGCAGATCACTATACCGCAACGACCCGGGCTGGGCATCGAATTGAATCTCGATGCACTTGAGAAATACAAGGTGACGGCTGATCAGCCAACCCACCAAGTGCAGAGAGCCTGAGGCGTTTGCAGCGGGAGCGCCCGGGCAAGCAACTGATTGGGAAAGACCATGGGAATATCACGAACCTGTCAGCCACCCGCTAGTGGATCCGAGCCGATTTCCGCGGAGACGCGCCTCGAATGGTACACCTGCATGTGCACCATTCGCGCCTTTGACCGCGAAATTATTACGCTGAACCGAGCCGGTCTGGTGGCTGGGACGGCACACCTCTACATTGGCATGGAGGCGATAGCCGTCGGAGCCTGTGCCGCCATGGGAAAGAGCGACCTCCTCACCAGTACTCATCGGGGCCACGGGCATTGCATCGCCCGTGGCCTGGATATGGGCCGTATGATGGCGGAGATCCTCGGACGTGCCGACGGCTATTGTCAGGGCAAAGGCGGTAGTATGCACATTACTGCTGTTTCGCAAGGCATGCTGGGAGCGGATGGGATCGTGGGCGGAGGCATCCCGATTGCCGTAGGAGCCGCGCTGGGACTTCGTCTCAAACGGGATGATTCCGTTATCTTCTGCTTTTTTGGCGAGGGTGCCGTCAATCAAGGCTCTTTCCATGAGGCGCTTAATTTCGCCTCCATCCACAGGCTTCCGGTAATCTTCGTCTGCGAGAACAATCAGTGGGCGCTCAGCGCCGCATTTGCCAAAACAACCGCCGGCCAGAGTGTTTCGGGTCGCGCGACAGCATATGCCATGGTTGGGGAAACCGTGGATGGCAATGATGTCGAAGCGGTCTTCCTGGCTGCGAGCGAGGCCGCGCAACGCGCACGCAGCGGCTCGGGTCCCACATTGATCGAATGCTTGAGTTATCGGCATGAAGGACATTCCATCTTCACGCGACAGGAAATTCGCCCGAGCGAAGAGATTGAACACTGGAAACGTCAGGATCCAATTGAACGTTACCGGCGACTACTAATTGCCGGGCAGATAGCGACCGTGGAAAGGCTGAAGGAAATTGAGTCCGAAGTAAGGTCTGACGCCGAACGTGCGGTTATGTTCGCCAAGAATAGCCCGGAACCGGATCCCGCAACTGCGTTATCGGGAGTGTACGAATGAATTCGACGAAAGCGATCTCCTACGTCGAGGCTCTCAATCAGGCCCTTCGAGAGGAAATGCACCGCAACCACCTTGTCTTCATCATGGGAGAAGACGTCGGTGAACTCGGCGGTCTGTTTAAAGTGACGCAAGGCCTACTGCAGGAATTCGGATCCGATCGAGTCATTGATACGCCGATCTCCGAGGCGGCAATTGCAGGCGCGGGAGTAGGCGCGGCATTGGTGGGCGCGCGTCCCGTCATCGAATTCCAATTCATGGACTTCATGACCATCGCCATGGATCAGATTGTCAATCACGCCGCCAAGCTACGGTACATGACAGCCGGAATGGCATCCGTTCCTTTGGTCGTGCGGGCGCCAATCTGCGCCGGCATTGGTCTTGGAGCCCAGCACTCCCAGTCCCTTGAGGCCTGGTTCGTGCATGTCCCCGGCTTGAAGGTAGTGATGCCCTCCACGCCGGCCGATGCCAAGGGTTTATTGAAGAGTGCCATCCGGGACAACAATCCAGTTCTATTTCTGGAGCATCGTTTGTTGTACGCGCAGACCGGGCCGGTGCCGGAAGGCGAGCATCTGGTGCCTCTGGGTCGCGCGGTGGTGAGGCGCGCGGGAAGCGATCTTACTGTGATCGCCACGGGACGCACCGTGCACTTGGCTCTCGCTGCCGCCCGTCTGCTCGCAGCCGAAGGCACGGAGGTTGAAGTGATTGAGCCGCGGACGCTAAAGCCACTCGATACGGCGCTTCTTTCCAAATCCGTGAAAAAAACGAATCGTGCGGTCGTGGTCAATGATGGCTGTCGATCCTGCGGATACGCCTCTGAGGTGGTTGCCAGCGTAATGGAGGAATGCTTCTTCCATTTGGATGCACCCATTCAAATGGTCTGTACGAAGGACGTTCCTATGCCTGTCTCTTCCACGCTGCAGAAGGAAGTAATGGTCTCCGAAGAAGATGTCGTGCGGGCATGCCGCACGGCGCTGGCGGCTTAAACAAAGTCTAGGCGCGAGGAATGAATCTTGAAGGCAATCGTCAAACAGAGTTCGGGCAAGGGTCATGTAGAACTGGTCGACTGGCCGGATCCCAGTCCCGCTCCGGACGAAGTGAAGTTGAAAATCGTCGCAGCGGGCATCTGTGGAACGGACATTCACATCATCGAAGGTACATGGCAGTGCCGCCCACCCGTCGTGTTGGGACACGAGTTCTGCGGCACCGTGGTGGAGGTGGGGACCCTCGTTAGAGATTTTCACGTCGGAGAGCGCGTGGTGGCTTCGAACCCGGCCCAAACCTGCGGGCGGTGTCGTCAATGTTGCGGCGGAAACCCGTTCATGTGTTCCAGGCGAGTATCTGCCGGATACATGATTGACGGAGCATTTGCGGAATTCCTGTGCATCCGGACCGCGCGCTGCCATCACCTGCCGAATAACGTCACGTTCCGGCAGGCAGCTTTAGGCGAGCCGCTATCGGTGGCGGTACATGCAGTCATCGAACGAACAACCGTTCACGCCGGCGACATTGTCCTCGTATCCGGCCCGGGTTGTGTCGGCCTCTTGACCGCACAGATCGCAAAGCTCGAGGGAGCGCGCGTCATTGTTGCTGGCACAGACAAAGACAAACGAAGACTGGCCTTGGCGAAAGCACTCGGTGCCGATGCCGTGGTCGACGTATCCCGAGAAAATCTGCTGGATCTAGTGAAGCAAATGAGCGGCGGGGACGGCGCTGACGTCGTTTATGAGTGCGCCGGTGTTTCTGCTTCCCTTGATCTTTGCTGGGAAGCTGTCTGCAGAGGAGGCAAGCTGGTTCCGCTGGGCATCTACTCGGGGCCCATCCAGACCGATTTCAACAAAATAACGATGAAGGAGCTAAACGTCGCCGGATCGTATGGGTACGTTTGGACTTCGTGGCGGCGCTGCCTTCAACTACTCGCCGATGGCAAGGTGAAAACGGAAGAGCTGATCACGCACGAATACTCGCTGGAGCGTTTTGATGAGGCAGTTCAGGCCACGATGAATGGTTCAGCCGTCAAGGTGGTTCTGACGCCAACTGCGACTTGAGTGGAGATCGTTCTTCCGTGGCGGCACATGCTCCGACCGTGATCGCCTCCATCCCGATATAGAGATAAGCGGTCCCAGCCACCAAGCCCACACGGTTCAGCGCGATGATTTTCGCGTTCAAAAGCCCGGTTGGTGCACACGCGGGTGTACAGCTCCCGGCGCTTTTCCGAGGTGACCCGTGATGACGCGATTTCACACCGGAGTCACTGGCTTGCGATATCTGGGTCCAAACGGCTGGCTGTCTGCCACTTTCATATCAGACTTTCATATCGCCTGAACGTGAGTGGTTAATTGAGGAGACGGTGCCTTGGATTTCTCAAGTGCATCGAGATTCAATTCGATGCCCAGCCCGGGTCGTTGCGGTATAGTGATCTGCCCGTTCTTCATCTCCAGTTCGTCAATTACGAGTTCCCGGCGAAGTCGCGATTCCGACAGACGGGCGGGAAGAAACT
>DASZPB010000075.1:0-86490 GCA_035550475.1 Bryobacteraceae bacterium
ACAATTCTTAACCCGCCCCTCTATTTCTGACCTCTACAAAGGCAACACCACCGTACAAACGGCAAACCACCGAAAAAATCCTTGACTCCCAAAAGAGCTAGATCTATGATCGATCTTCAGTCGAACTCGCTTTCACTTAGCATGGAGGTGTCTTATGGAGAGGCTTGCACCTATTTCGCGATTCAGCGCAACCAGTGGTGTTCTCCTGCTCTTCACGGGAGCGCTTGCGTGGTTCATTTGTCCTCGCGTAGTCGCTCAGGAATCCCGAGGCACGATTGTAGGTCAGATTCTTGACGCCAGCGGGGGCTCTGTCCCCGGCGCCACCGTGACTGTGACGAACGTCGCCACCAACGCCAAGATGGAGACGAAAAGCAATAGTACGGGCCAATATGTCATCCCCTTCCTGATCCCCGGAGTTTACAACCTGACTGCCGGCAACACCGGCTTCAAGACATCAGTGCGCGACGGGGTCGAGCTGCGCATCAGTGAACGTTTGCAGGTGGATTTCGCACTTGAGGTCGGAGAGGTAATCAACCAGGTGCAAGTCACGGGCGAAACGCCGCTGCTGCAAACAGCGAACGCCAACCTGGGGCAGGTGATGGATACGCGACGGATTGAGGAATTGCCTGTTCCGCACGGAAGTCCGCTATCGCTGATATACCTGTCGCCGGGCGTGTTAGACACGTACAGGGCCGGGAACATGAGGCAAACTCCGGATGCACTACAGGTAATACTTTCCAGCGGGGTTACGATCAACGGATCGAAGGGAGGCACGGCGGACTTCACGATGGACGGCGTCCCAAACACCCAAACTGGTTTTGGGGGCACCAACATGCTCAATACCCCGCCTGTCGACGCGGTCCAAGAATTCAAAGTGGAAACGGCCTTCGACGCAAGCCAAGGGCATACCAGCGGCGTGATCATGAATTTTGCTCTGAAATCTGGTACCAATCAGCTGCACGGAACTGGCTATGTCTTCTCGAGGCGCCCGAGCTGGAACGCAAATGATTTCTTCTCAAACCTGGATGGACAGCCAAGGTCTGACTTCACTTACAAACGGTGGGGCCTAAGTGCTTCCGGACCGGTTTTTATCCCAAAACTGTACAACGGTAAGAGTCGGACGTTTTTTCTTTACGCCTATGAGAACTATGATGCCGGCTCGCCCGATCCCTTCATCGGGACCGTGCCCACAGCGGCGGATGCTGGAGGAGATTTCTCGTCGTTGCTTGCTCTAGGCTCTCAATATCAGATTTACGATCCAGCAACCATCAAGCCCGCCGGTGCCGGCAGATTTTCGATCCAGCCCTTTCCAGGGAACATTATCCCCACCAATAGAATCAGCCCTATCGCAACGAACATCCTCAAGCACTATCCAGCCCCCAACTCGGCCGGACTTCCGGACGGTGAGAACAATTTTTCCAATCAGGACTATATGAGCCCTGAGCTGTATTATGTCCACGTCGGCAGAGTAGATCACTACATCACTGAAAACCAGCGAGTGTTTGTACGAGTTTCTCAAAACCAAAACTTGCAAGGCCCTTATCGTAAGCGGTGGAATGATCCAGCCGTCGGCCAGAATGCCCTGTATATAGGGCGCCAGATAGCCCTCGATTACGTTTACACGATTAACCCGTCCCTTATAGCCAATATCCGTTACGGCTTTAGTCGATTCAACGGCGGTTCTCACCCCGATCGCCTCGGGTTTGACATGAGCCAACTAGGATTCTCGTCTCAAGTGACTAACTTAATCGACCCGGCATGGATGGCGTTTCCAACCGTTTCGGTCTCCGGCATGGCTGCACTCGGGAGTGAAGGGGCGAGCTCTACTATCGACAATGATCACGCTCTATTTGCGAGTGTAACGAAAGAACATGGGAGACACAGTATGAGCTTCGGTGCCGACTTGCGAGCCTACCGGAAGAACGTCTTCAATCCCGGTAACGCGGCAGGAAGCTATACTTTCGGCACAGCCTATACTCAGGGTCCGTTCGACAATTCCACAAGCTCGCCGGGTGGAATAGGCCAGGGTCTGGCTGCATTATTGTTAGGCCTGCCGACGCAGGGGAGTATCGATCGTAATGACAGTCAGGCAAGCCAATCCACTTATTGGGCTCTCTACTTCCAAGACAACTGGCGAGTAAGCCGGAACTTGACTCTCAACATGGGACTGCGGTGGGAATATGAGGGACCAACTACCGAGCGCTATAATCGCAGCGTCCGCGGCTTCGATCCTAATGCAGTACAACCTATCGAGGGTCAAGCGAAAGCTAAGTACGCTTTATCTCCCGACCCGGCTCTACCCCTCGACCAATTCCAGCTTCGGGGTGGCCTGCTGTTTGCGGGCGTAGGTGGTCAGCCGAGCTACCTGTGGGATCGTTCGTTCAAGACTTTTGCGCCTCGGTTTGGATTCGCTTATCAAGCTGCCAGGAGCATAGTGGTGCGTGGCGGGTTCGGCATTTTCCCGATCGAAATAGGTGTACCGGCGGCCAATAACGCGATTCAAACGGGTTACAGTCAAACCACTGCGCTGGTACCGACCCTCGACAATGGCCAAACGTTTATCGGCACCTTGAGTAATCCATTTCCTAGCGGTGTGCTTGCGCCGGCCGGAAGCTCCCAAGGCATCCAGACGTTTCTCGGCCGGGGTATTAGCTTCTATGATTCAAACGCAAAAACGCCCTATGCTATGCACTGGTCTTTGAACATACAGACTTTGCTGCCAGGCCAGGTGCTGCTTGAGACCGGCTATGTCGGAAGCAAATCGGTCAAACTGCAAATGTCTCGTAACTACGATGCCTTACCAGATCGATATCTGAGTACCTCTCCTGTGCGTGATCAAGCCACCATCGACTACCTGAGTCAAAACATTCCCAATCCGATGGCAGGCTTATTGCCCGGCACGAGCCTTAACGGCAGCACGATTCCGCGAGCTAGCCTTTTGGTCCCCTTTCCACAGTTTACGAGCGTCACAGCTCTGGACTATCAGGGCTACTCCTGGTACCACGGTTTACAAGTTCGAGCGGAGCGACGGTTCCAGAATGGATTCACGGTGCAAGTCGGTTACTCCTTTTCGAAAACAATGGAGGCCACTTCGTACCTGAACGCTGCTGATCCTCTTCCCTACCGGGCCATCTCCTTTTATGACCGCCCGCATCAGTTGACTTTCAGTGGCATTTTCGAATTTCCCATAGGGCGCGGGAAGCGTTTGCTAGGACAAGTAAATAGAGTTGCAAACGCTTTTGTGGGCGGTTGGCAGATTGCGCCGATATGGCAATTGAGGAGTGGATGGCCATACCAATTCGGCAACGTCCTCTTCACGGGAAACATCAAGGACATACCGCTTCCTAGCAGTCAAGAAACTGTCTGGCGCTATTTCAACACTGAGGCAGGATTCGAGCGTGACCCCACCAAGCAGCTCGCGTCGAACCTTCGAACTTTTCCCGTGATGCTTTCAGGAGTCCGCACAGCGGGATCGAACCTTGTGGATCTTTCACTTCTTAAGAAGACGCGTATTATGGAAGGGCACGAAATTGAGTTTCGTGCAGATTTCTTTAATCTTTTCAATCATCCAACGGAACCCACTGATCCGAACACCAGTCCCACTAGCAGTGCATTCGGCCAAATGACCCAATTCGGCGCGCTTCCGCGCAACATTCAGCTCGGCATCAAGTACGTGTTCTGAGTGGGAGAACTCAGGAGCATACCTGCTCCTGAGTTCTTTTTGGGCCTCGGAGCGGGCTCGGATTTCTGAAGACTTACAGAATTTGTCATGTGTCCTGATCGCGCAGCGCTACAGCCCATATTTGAAGAATATACGAACGCAACAAGAGCCGCGACACAAGAGCCGCGGCACCGGCGAGGCGACTATTGCCTTGATCGCAAATCCCTGGGGATCATCTATCTGACGGTCAAGAGCCGGTGAGTGTTTGAAGAGTTCTCCAACTTTATGCTCGCGGAGGAAACAGCATGAACTCAAGCACCGCTGCTACGCCGCCGCTCCGCTCAGGAAGGCTTCGCTCCGGCTCCAGCAGTTTCCGGCCTGCTTCAGCTATCGCGTCGCTAAGTTCGAGGCACTGAACATAGTAATAGATAAAACATCATAGGAGAAACCGGTGAGCAGCACACATGGAGAACTGGATCGTTATGTGGCCGCAGAACTTGTGATCGCCGTCGCATCGACCGATCGCTGTGGAGAGTGTCCTGTCTGGGACCGGTCCCGGCAACAGCTCTTTTGGACTGACATGGTCGGCCGGAAATTCCAATCGTTCGACTGGGCAACCGGAAAGCATGAGGTCGTAAAAGATGGAATTGAGATTGCCGGATTCCGCCGGAATCGCCCGGGAGGCTACGTCATCACCAATACGTCGGGAATTTGGACCTGGGACGGTGCCGGAGAGTTGGAACTCGTCGCGGATGCGATCGAAGGCGTTCCTCTGTCAATGAATGATTGCACCGCGGATTCCGCCGGCAGGCTGATCGCGGGCAGCACGTATTACGATCCCAGCCGTGAATACGAACTGGGGAAGTTGCTGAGTGTAGATCCTGCCGGAAAAGTTACAATTCTTGATGAAGGTATTCACCTCAGTAATGGCATCGGTCACTCGCCCGACGACCGGATTCTCTACTACGCCGACACTTCCGAGAGAGTCATTTACGCATACGATTACGATATCCAATCTGGTTCGGTAAGTAACCGCCGGATCTTTGTACGGGTCCCGCCGCATGAAGGCATTCCCGACGGACTGACCGTCGACAGCGAAGGATTTATCTGGTCTGCCCAGTGGTACGGCTCCTGCGTCGTCCGCTATGATCCGGATGGCAAAGAGGAGCGGCGCATCCACACGCCCGCCAAGCAAACATCTTCGGTGACATTCGGCGGCCCGGATCTGGATGAACTCTACATTACTTCCGCAGGCTCGTCGGAAGCGTTGCCATGCATGCCTCCGGGTTATGATCCGACCGCCGGCTTCTTCGGCGGGCCTCTCTACCGGGTGCGTGTCGATATTCAAGGACGGGAGCAAGGGATGACAAACATCAGCCCCCGGGGTGTCTGATCCCTGAAAACCGGATAGCTGGCTGCTGAGAGCTACTGTCTGAAAGGTCAAGTCTAAATTGTGCGCAACCTCCACCCATCAGCGATTCTTCTTCTGCTTCCCGCCATCGGTTTCGCCGCTCCCTACATCCAAATCCTCTCTCCCAAACCTCATCAGGTCATCCAACGGACCGGCTACCTCCCTAATCAATCGATCGAACACGCCATTGGTGGCCGCCATTTGGGCCGTGCAATGGTGCCGTTGAGTTTTCGCGCTCCGGCCTGCTCGGGAGATTTCGCCTATCGGATTATCTCGAAAGAAAAATTCCAGGCTCCAAACCAGCCATGGATTGCGTTCCTCGCTAAAAAAGCGAATGAATTATGGGAGAGTGAAATCGAGATTCCCGCGGGAGGCTGGTACCGTCTCGAGCTCCGCTGTGCAACTTCTACCCTGGCTATTGAATCCGCCGTTGAACCTATCGGCGTCGGAGAAGTGTTTCTGATAGCCGGCCAGTCGAATGCAGGCGGCTATAGCGATGGTCGAATGCTGATCGACGATCCTCAGCAGCGAGTCGTTGCCTACAACATCAAGACCGGCGAGTGGGCCGTTGCAAACGACCCGCAGCCGAACGTCGGTCCTGGAGGCACCATTTGGCCGCCGATGTGCAACGCACTGGTCTCCGTGCTGGATGTTCCCATCGGCATGGTGAATGTCGCAGTCGACTCCACCTCATCATCGCAATGGCTGCCAGGCGAAAATCTGTTTCCTTTACTTGCCGAAGCTGCGCGCACCATTCGTCAATTTCGCGCCGTCCTCTGGCAGCAAGGCGAATCCGACGTAATTCGGAAGACCACGACAATCGACTACGTTGCCCATATGAAAACCATCCGCACTGCTCTCGAGAATGAAGCCGGCGTCCGCGCTCCCTGGCTTCTGGCCAAATCCACATTCCATCCGACCGTCTATGACGACCCGGTCCACGAAGCACAGATTCGCGACGCAATCGACATTCTCTGGAAGACCTCGGGATTTCTCCCCGGACCCGACACCGATATTCTCGGCGGCTCCAACCGTGGCGGCCCCCACTCCCGCCGGCATTTCACCGCCGAAGGTCAGAAGCACGCAGGCCTGATGTGGTTTGCGGTCGTCTGGTCCGAGTTGTTTTGCGAACAGTCGCGCCTCTCGTCTGGTGTCACGACTGCTTTGAGGTTTAACTGAGAGCGCCATGTCACGTACTCTTCGGCTTTTCCTGTTCGGTGTTTTTGCCTGCGCGCAGTTCAACGCCGCGCCACATGTGCCGTACCGGGCCTGGCAATTTCACAAGTTGAACGTTGCCTACGTCGCTTCGAGTATGAAGCTGGCACATCAATACGACGTGAATACGGTAGTTTTCTCGCACGATATGATCGGTTTCGCTTCTCAACTGTTTGATGGCAGCGACCGCGGCGAGAAGTTGCGGCATCTGGCACGTTTCGCGCACGCAGAGAATCTGCGCGTCTGGATCTGGGTGCGGGAGTTTGATCATGTGCCGCAACAGTTCATTGAAAACGGGGTAGTCCAGTTAGATCGTCCCGGATTCTGGGAGTGGCTCGCCGGACGGTACGAGCAACTGTTCACCGAGTATCCCGAGTTCGACGGTCTCATGCTCACCTTTCACGAAACGGAATACAAGGTGTTCGATCCGAAGGAGGTGAACTCGAAGCTCTCCATGCCGGATCGCTTTGCCCGCATGATTAATACCATCGATGCGGTGGCCAAGCGGCATCGCAAGGATTTTATTGTGCGGTCATTTCTCTATGAACCTCAGGAGATGCAGTGGTTCCGCGAAGGCTACGACAAGACTGGACCTCACGTGATGATCCAGACTAAGTGCGAGCCTCACGACTGGGATCCGTTTTATCCGAATAACCCCCTGATCGGGGCATTTCCGAACCGACGGCAGATCGTCGAATTCGACGGCTCCTCCGAATTCACCGGGAAGAATCGGGTCCCGTATACTCAGCCGGAATACTTTGAGCGGCGCTGGCGATACGACCTATCGAAGGCCGGTGTCGTCGGTTACAATCTTCGAATCGATCATGGCGGATACGATTCTCTCCACACTCCAAATGAGATCAACATCTATGCGATGTACCGCTTCACCGAAGACCCCGCGGTACGTGGCGAGGACATCTGGCGAGAGTGGACTCGCAAGCACTACCCTGAAGCCGCCCATGAAATCGAACTGGCACTCCGGCCTACGTTCGATGTCGTGAACCAGTCGTTCTTTGCCCTTGAATTCTGGATCACCAGCCATTCGAGTCTGCCCGACTTTGAGTACGCCGACGAACACCTACGCATCCGCTCCATGGCTAAGTGGTATCCGGAAGAACCCAGGTATAAGCGGTTGGAAGACCGGCTCGTCACACCCGACCCCGAGTTGCTGGAACAAATTTTAGCCGAAAAGGACCACGCTATCGCCGGCGCGCAGCGATGCCTTCAGCATCTCGAGAATGCACGCTCGCATCTTTCGGCGGCACAGTACGATGACCTCTACTGGCGTCTGGCCTTGTTGGAACGGACCGCGATTATCTGGAAACTTCATGCCGAGGCGTTCTTCGGTTACAAGGTCCTGGCGGCTAAACATCAAGTCCCCGGGTTACGGGAACGTGTCGGACGTGCACTCGAGGCGCTGGACGATCAAGTGAAGGTGAGCGAAGCCGATCCCCGCATCGGAAATGATCCTCCGGCCAGCGCGCGTGAGATCCGGGCCTTCACATCCGACTTGCGGAAACGACTGGTCGCATCGCGTGCCGGTTGGAAAAGCGTACCCGCGTTTCCCCAAGGAGCCAGAAAGTAGATATGAGGAGCAGAAAATACGTTGAAACCTTCGACCAGGGACCCGGAAGACTCGTTTGGTTGCCTCAGCAACTTCGAGGGCCCAAAGCATGTGGAGATCCGGGATGGCGCGGCAATCTCACACAGCCTGTGGTGGATCGATAACAATCACGCCCCCCGGCGCGTGATATCTGCACTTACTGTTGCCAAGTTATGCTCGACTACCTTAGCGCGGCGGCAGTGCCGGAGAGAAACAACCGGTGCTCGAACCGTGGCGAGAGGCCATGAATCGCTCGAGTAATCTGCGAGCCGATGGCTTAGCGTTTGACCGCTGGACGGAGCGGCGTGATACGCTTCGTCGAGGATCAACATCGTGCCGGGGCGGAATGTGCCGAGCCAGCTACGAATCGGTCCGGTGTAATTCTCGTCGATTAGCAGGCGGTGGGAAATTAGCAACCGGAGTGCGCAGTCCAGGGTTGACGCCGAAACCTCGTTCGCGCCGGATCTGTGCGACGAAATCTTTGTCGAAGATCTCGAATAGCAGCCCGAAGCGTTGCTCCAGTTCTTCCTGCCACTGAAGGAGCATCGATGGTGGGCAGGTCACCACGATCTCTTGGAAGGCGGCGGAAGCATGCCCTCGACGCGGACTCTTGAAAAATACGCCAGAGCAACCGGCACGCGGCATATTCGTCCCCGTAGCATAATCCGCGCTCCATCACTACTTTACTTTGAAAATCGTCTTGGCTCGCCACGTGTTCGTCGGGATCGCTCAATGTCTCTTCTGCGGATCGCGCTTGGGCCGATCCTCGGCGTCAATATCTGCATCGATCACACAAGTCGCCGGACGAGAATGGTTTGGGGCAGTCTTCCAGGAATCGTTCACCAGTGCTACCCGGCGCAGTTTTTCGAAAACGACGCAGCGCCAGTTGTCCGGTGACCCGACCGGGCCTAATCCGCTCTCGCTTTCGCCGCCATATTGATAGCAGAGCACTCGAGGTTGGCCCAGTCGATTGCGGCCCAATCGGTGAGGGCAAAACAACCGAGGGAGATCCTTATAAACGGCGCTGATCGGTTGCCTATTCTCGATTGCGGTCCAAATCAGCCGATACATCTCCTCCACGGTCTGAATCTCAGCCTTGACGACACTCACCCCAACTTCACAATACCGCTTATGCAATATCGGTGTACGCGGAGCCTGATTTCAGATGTGCGATCTTTTGTGTGGGTTCATGCAGGGCAGTTAGCACAGAGTTCGAGTGGCGGGAGGCGTATGTTTCCAAGCCACCACCTCCGGCCAGCATGAGAACGATAATCGAACCGACCAGATATATTGACCCGTGATCGCCGACGCAACAGTCGACAGGCCGGCAAGCAAATCCGGTCCGAACTCAAAGCGGACCAGGCGCTGCCCTAAGCACCATAGTAGTGGCGCTCCCCCAGCCGCAATCGTCAAGTACAGCGGAAACTCGCCGACAACATGGCGCTAAACGACCAGCACGCCATGGATCACATCGCCCCCGGCGTGCTCCAGACTAAATCCGAGTTCGCGGCACACCTCGATCATCTGGCGGTTTTGCGCCAGGATCTCCACAGTCACGCGCTCTAGTTGCTCCGCGCGGGCAATCTCTATGAGGCGTCGAAATAGCTCCGTGCCGAGGCCGCGGCCCTGGAATTCATCAATAATCACCACGGCAAGTTCGGCTTCATTCAAAAGGTGCGCCTTGCTCAACCGCGCTACCGCGATCAGATCCGTATTCGTTTTACCGGGATGTCTGTGTTCGGCGACCAGAGCAATTTCGCGATCATAATCGCCGAAGCAGACCCGCACCAAGCGTTCATGCGCGACTCGCTGGTCAAGGCTGAGCATGTGAAAGTAGCGCTGGTAGATGCTGCGCTCCGAAAGCTTCGCGTGAAACGCTGTCATCAGCCGCTCATCTTCCGGGCGAATCGGACGAATCAGCACTTCGATACCGTCCGCGAATCGCCAGGGCTTCACATACTGAACCGGATAAGGGCGGATAGCGGGTCGCGGAGGCTCAAGGACATCTTGAGAATGCAGAACCACCCGGGCATCGAGGGCGAGCAGCCCGTCTGAGGAAGCAAGCAACGGATTGATGTCGATCTCCTTGATCCAGCGCTGTTCCATAACCAGGTAGCTGAACCGCACGAGCAATCTTTCGAGTTCCGCCAAATCAACAGGCTTCCTGCCACGCACTCCGCGGAGCGCTGCAAGGATCTTTGTCCTCTCGGTGAGGCGCTGGGCCAGAGTGGTGTTGAGCGGAGGCAGTCCGATCGCACGGTCTTTGTAGATCTCGACAAGCTGGCCACCGCTGCCGAACAACAGAATCGGGCCAAACTGCGGATCGACAGTTGACCCCAGGATGAGTTCGTAACCGGCTTCCTTACCCTCGGGGCGAACCATCGGCTGGACCGTTACGCCGAGGAAATGTTCACGCCCCGCGATTCGCGTGACCGATTCCTCAATCTCGACATAAGCGCTTCGGATCGCACCCTCATCGCGAAGACCCAAATGAACACCGCCAACTTCCGTCTTGTGTGTGATCGTCTCGGAATGGAGCTTTAGCACAACGGGATAGCCGATCCTGTTTGCGATCCTGACTGCCTCATCTGAAGACGTGGCGATTTCGGTTCGAACCGTCGGAATGCCGTAGGCCGCGAGTACGATCTTCGATTCTGCTTCGGTGAGCAGCGTGCGCCGCTTTGAGCGAGTCGCCTCGATGAGCCGTGCGGCTTCCGCGCGGGCCGCCGCCTGAATTGCAGCGTTGGGATCTTCCGATTCGAATGATTCAGGCGTCTCATACAACGCCTTGAGATTGGCGCTGTAACTCCACATCAACTGGAACACACTCGCAGCAGCATCTGGATATGCGTAGGTGGGAATGCCGGCTTCACTCAGGATTGCGTCTCCCCGAGCGACATCACGTCCGCCCATCCAACTGGCGATAACCGGCTTGCCACTGAGCTTCGAGAGCGGCGTCAACCGCTTCGCGACTTCTGTGGGATCGGTCAAGCCGGTGGGAGCCAGAATGAGCAGCAGACCATCTGTCTTGGGGTCTTTCGCTGCTACTTCCACGGCCTTGAGATAGCGCTCAGGCCCGGCATCTCCAATGATGTCGATAGGGTTTTGATGGCTCCAATGATGCGGTAGAAACTTGTTCAGTTCCTCTACAGTATTCGGAGAAAGTTCCGTCAAACGGCCACCGCGGGCCAGCAGCACATCCGCGGCAAGTACCGCAGGCCCGCCGGCATTGGTCACGATGGTGAGATTAGGGCCGTGCGGGCGGGGTCGCTTATCTAGCGCCTCTGATAAATGGAAGAGCTCTGCTATCGAATCCACCCGTACAACGCCACATCGCCGGAAGGCAGCATCAAGCACATCATCCGCGCCAGTCAGTGCGCCGGTATGCGAAGCGGCAGCCTTGGCAGCAGCATCTGTCCGGCCTGGCTTGAGTACGATGATCGGCTTGGAGAGCGCGACTTCACGGGCGGCGGACACAAAGGCGCGGGCATCTCCCACCGATTCCATGTAGATCACGATGCTCCGGGTGTTTGGATCGTCGCCGAGGTACTGAATCAGGTCGCCCCAGCCAACATCGAGCATCGAGCCGACGGAGACGAACGCGCTGAAGCCGACCGATTCGCGCTGACTCCAGTCGAGGATCGCGGTGCAAAGCGCGCCGCTTTGGCTGATGAATCCAATGTGGCCCGGACGCGCCATAGAGGTGGCGAATGTCGCATTTAGCCCGGAGTATGGATTCATAATGCCCAGGCAGTTCGGGCCGACGATTCGCAGTTTGCTCTTGCGCACTTGTCGAATGATGTCTTGCTCAAGAGCCGCGCCCCTCTCACCAATTTCCTTGAAGCCCGCCGAGATGATAATCGCGCCTTCAACGCCAGCCGAAATGCACTCACCAACGATCTGCGGAACGGTTGGGGCAGGTGTAGCAATCACCGCGAGGTCGATCGGTTCGGGCACTTCGCGAACTGTGGGATAGCAGCGCGAACCAAACACGTCCGAGCGATTTGGATTGACAGGATAAATGCGGCCGCCGAATGCGGCTTGTTTGAGATTGGAAATGATGGAGCGGCCAACACTCGAGGACTCTTCGGTGGCACCAATTACGGCGACAGTGCGGGGATCGAAGCACGCTTCAAGCGGCGCGCGACGTTGCGATGTGGATTGCGACGAGGTACTCAACGATTCTTCTCCCGACCCGTTTGTCTGATGCTACACGCTCAGTACGGAACTCGGCGATTGCTGGATGATTACGTATGCGTTGCTGCGCAGCCGTCCTACTGGTGACGACAGAAATTCTCTCCCGATATTCAGTAAGTGAGCGCCCTGTGCATGTTCCCTTATCGTCTCCGCGATTTCACCACTAGCGACTTCCAAGAATGCCGGTATCCAGGCGGATTTTTTCAAAGCTTCGAGCTTGGCAAGAGTCTCCTGAGCTACATCTGCCTGAATGTAACCTTTGTCGCCCAGAATGGGAACCACGTGCAAGGAGCATAGGTCCGCTTGCATCCGCTGGCTAAACTCCGACGCCCACTGTATCAAGTTGGACGCTCCACGAGTGTAGCCGGCAGCGCAAAGAATTTTATGCGGTTCTGCCGGAGTCCCTTGCTCTTCGGCGTGATGGCAGTCCACACCGGCTGCCTTGCCTCGGGGAGCATGTTTCGATATCCAGTCAATCCATGCGTCGGCATCATGATAAGGTCTACGTCGCGGCTGTATACGAAGCCGACGATCTTGCGCGCGGCATCTTCTCAATCGCTGAGACGGCATGCCATCAGCCCCGCCTCCGCGAGTGAAAAGCCACAAAAGCTTCGCCGGGCCGGAATCCACCGAGAACTCGCGCAGGCAACTCCGCCGAGCCGTGGCGGCTGACCACACGGACTCGCTCCATCCACTTCGACGAGCGTGGGATGTACGCCTGCGAAGTGCTGTTGATGATAACAGTGATGCCGCCAGTGACGGATGTGTCGGCTGATGATCCTGTAGCGCAATCATTTCCTTCGTGGCTCGATTGGGTGGTTCTTAGATGCTCAAGACCGGGCAGGGAGACTCTCGCACGATCGGATACACGTGCGACCACATCCTGCCGAAG
This sequence comes from Bryobacteraceae bacterium, assembly GCA_035550475.1. Taxonomy (GTDB): domain Bacteria; phylum Acidobacteriota; class Terriglobia; order Bryobacterales; family Bryobacteraceae; genus DASZPB01. The sequence continues at coordinate 12,980 of DASZPB010000075.1, forward strand.
GTGCTCTGAGCGCGTCCGCGACCGGTGATGATCAGGTCTGCCTGCCGCCGGACGACCTCTTCGCGCAGAGCGTCTGCAACAGTTCCATCGATGACTGTGTGAGGTGCGTTTATGTTCAGTCGCCCCTTCAACTCGCGCAATCCGAAATCCGCGGCATCGGCGAGGTCCTTCCTATAGATGCTGAAATCGATCTCCAGAGTTGCTGGTGGCATCTCGATAGCCTGAACAAGCCACAAGTTGGCTTGGTATTCGCAGGCAAACGAGGCAGCCGCTCTCAGAACAGCTTCGGCCTCGTCGCTGTCATCCAGAGCGCACACGACGGACTTGTAGGGAATTCGAGGCGCGTGATTCGTCAGCGCTGTGCCGGTCCCAGTCCACACGGCGGCCCCAACGTCGTGAAGCACCTTTGCCGTGACCGATCCCAGAAGAAATCTACGGACCGGCCCGCGGCCGTGCGTAGCCAACATGACGAGATCTGTTCCCTGGTGCTGGACGATGTTGTGTACCACCCAACCGGCTTCGCCCAGTTCAGCGAAAGTCTCCACATGCTGCCCCGGGAAGGTTCTCTGCGCGAAATCGCGCAGCCGTTGCTCTTCGAAAGCGCGCGCCTCATTCGCCATCTCGGGATTGATAGGCAGAAGGCTGCTATAAGCGAGCGCGTCTCCACCGTACGCATGCACAAGGGTTAAATCGGCCGAGAAGCGCCGGACCATCTCCTTGACGTAGGGCACAATTGCTTGACATGGTTCGGAGTAGTCGACTGGAAACAGAATCTTTCGAAAAGGAAGCATAGCTTGATCTTGGGGAGCACTTTCAGGGCCACTAAGCTGGAATCGCGCGCATGGGCGCATTGAGGAATGCGACCTCAGTTATCCGTGGGCTCCTGATGACTGCGGATGGTTCAAATCAGTCGCCACTGCGGGTTGTCACCCAAGTTTGTTCAGCAGCTTCAAGATCGAACCTGAATAACCATAAATGAACCATGAGGATGAACGCTGTGGCTGTTTGGTGCGGGGGTTGCATGAACTTTGGCATGAACATGCTACAGCGCTGCCAACGATACTTGAAGCAACATGGAATTCGCTATTCGCACTCCATCCACTCGCCGGCCTACACGGCCCGGGAAACGGCCTCAGCTGAGCGCATGCCAAGCCACAGTTTGGCTAAGGTTGTCGTCTACGCAGGTGACAACGGCTACGGAATGCTGATACTGCCCGCGGACTACATGGCTGATCTAAGAGAAGTGTGCCGCCTACTCGGCCTGGCCGAGGTCCGTCTGGCGACAGAATCCGAACTCGCGGAACTGTTCCCCGATTGCGAGATCGGTGCGATGCCGCCGTTCGGGAACCTGTTCCAAATGCCGGTGCTCGTGGATGAATGCATTGCAACCGGCCAGTTCATAGCGTTCAATGCCGGCACCCATCGGGACGTGATTCACATGAGTGTCTCCGATTTCCACAATCTGGTGAATCCGTTGGTTGCCGCCTTTGCCGCCAAAGCGCCGGTCGAAGTTGCCTCATAAAATGACACACAATCCACAAGAGACGCGCGTCGCCTACTTCTCCATGGAGATTGCGATTGATGCGGAAATCCCGACTTACAGCGGCGGCCTCGGCGTACTCGCCGGCGATATGCTCCGTTCGGCAGCAGATATGGAAGTGCCGATGGTTGCGATTACGCTTGTTCACCATAACGGCTATTTCCAGCAGAAACTCGATGCCAAAGGAAATCAAGTAGAGCAACCGGAGCCGTGGAACCCGAGTCAACACGCTGAGGCGATGGAGCCATGTACGTCCGTGATGATAGAAGGGCGCACAGTCAGGCTGCGGGCCTGGCGATACTGGGTTCGCGGGATATCGGACCATGCGATACCGGTTTATTTGCTCGATTCGCGCTTGCCCGAAAACAGTTCCTGGGATCAAACGCTGACGAACAATTTGTATGGCGGCGATGCCCACTACCGGCTCTGCCAGGAAGTGATCCTCGGGATGGGCGGCGCGAAGATGCTCGAAGCCCTCGCATATACCGGAATCACGAGTTATCACATGAACGAAGGCCATGCGGCGTTGCTCGCCGTGGGCCTTCTGGAGCGGGATCTGGGGGAGGGGAATCTGCACCGTGCCACAGAAGGCGACATCGAGAAGGTCCGGCGCCGCTGCGTTTTCACCACCCATACTCCCGTTCCCGCGGGGCACGACCAGTTTCCTCGAGATCTAGTGCGGCGGGTGCTCGGTGAGGAGCGCAGCAGCGTTCTCGACGTGACGCATTGCTGTCCCGAGCAGGTGCTGAACATGACATTCCTTGCACTTCGCTTTTCTCACTACATCAACGGCGTCGCCATGCATCATGGCGAAGTATCACGCGGTATGTTCCCCCAGTATCCGATCCGCGCTATCACCAACGGCGTGCATGCGGCATCCTGGATCGCCCCGTCGTTTCAGAGCCTATTTGATCAACACGTTCCCGAGTGGCGGTACGACAATCTCTACCTGCGCTATGCCATCGGGATTCCACTAGAGGAAATCCGCAGCGCTCACCTTGCGGCAAAGGGGCACTTGTTTCAAGAAATCTCCGAGCGGTGTGGCGTTCAGCTCAATAAATCCGTCCTGACCATGGGCTTTGCCCGGCGTGCGGCGACCTACAAGCGTGCGGATCTGCTGTTTTCCGACCTCGAACGGCTACGGAGAATCGCACGCCAAGTCGGCGCGCTCCAGATTGTTTATGCAGGCAAGGCTCATCCTCATGATGAGGGCGGGAAATCGCTCATCCGGCACGTTTATCAGGCAGCTACCGCGCTCAATAACGACACGATCAGGGTACTTTATCTCGAAAACTATGAACTCGCTTTAGCGCGCCTGATGACGAGCGGCGTTGATTTGTGGTTGAACACTCCGCAGCGCCCGCAGGAAGCCTCAGGAACGAGCGGAATGAAAGCGGCGTTGAATGGAATTCCCAGCCTAAGCGTCCTCGACGGATGGTGGATTGAGGGGTGTCTGGAGGGCGTCACCGGCTGGGCGATCGGACAAGACGAAAACATTCCACGCGATCCCTCTGAGGAATCGGCGTCTCTCTACCAAAAGCTTGAGTCGGTCATCGTTCCGATGTACTACGGCCGCCCTTCCTCGTACGCCGCAGTCATGCGATCGGCGATCTCGGTGAACGGATCATTCTTCAACACTCACCGAATGCTCGATCAATACGTCAACAACGCCTACTTCCCGCGAGAGCATTCGGCTGGAATCCCGGCTCTCGCGCGTGATGCAACGGGTAGTGCGGAGTAGAGTGCATCTCGAAGCGCCACGTCCCGCGGATCTCCAGTCAAGTGCGTTCCCCCGTAGCTTGTCACGTGGCATATCCAATTCCGGCGGCTGGATCTGCGAAGCCCATTGCGCCTCCCGCTCCAGGTGCTCTGAACGAACTGGCGCTTCCGAACAGCCAAGTGGAGCTTGGCTTCATAAAGCCCAACGAAAACTGAATGTCATGGGCTTTCTGCGTGATTTCACGCAGGGTTCGTTGCTCATAGCCCATTCTTCCCGCGCATTGGCTGGCGCTTCTTTGACAACTTGGGCACCGCACACAATAGATCGAAGTGGCGGTCCACAGGACGGATGAGCCGATTTGCAGTCTCAAGCGCCGTGGTTGCTTCCATTGAACCGTCAGTAGCAAGTAGAGCTTTTACAACGCGCCAATGTGCACGTTTACAGCCTTGATTGGAAGGGCGAATGCTACTCACCTTGATGGGGTTAACTTTGTCCCGCGCGATTGTTCTTGTGTTAATGGCGTTTTGCGCGTCAAGGCAAGCTTTGGCGCCGCTGGAAGCACGATCCACAACCGCAGTATGCAATTCCGAGCTGTGCCGTCTGGTCTCGTCCGGCAAACTATCCGATCTCCGGTGGCCGGATTTTTCGGATTATAGGGCTCATCTGCAAGACTTCTATGAGCCGGCCTCCTACGCATTTGCATGGACGAATCATGGCGCAATAACTCGCCCGGCTATAGCGATGATTCAGGTCCTGAAGAGGGCTGACACGAAAGGACTCGCTCCAGAGGATTACGACAGCTCAAGTTGGCCGGAGCGCGTTGCCATCTTAAACCAGAGTGGAAAATCACCTTCCGAAGTCGATCTTGCGCGATTTGATCTTGCTCTCACGGTCTCGGTGATGCGTTACGTCTCGGACCTTCACTCAGGCAGAGCGAACCCTGGATTGTTTCACAAAGGCTTCGATCTGGATGATGGGGAGCATGATCTCGCCCGGTTTGTACGGCAGCAATTGGTCGCTGGCAGCGACCTCAACAGAGTACTCGAAAGTGTTGAGCCGCCGTATGCCGGCTACCGGCGCACGCTCGAAGCATTGCGGCAGTACGTCACGCTTGCCCGCGAGGACCGAGCGGCGCGGTTACCCGTTCCGAAGAAAACGGTCGATCCGGGGACTGAATATAGTGCTATAGCGCCGCTGACGGACCTCCTGCGGCGATTGAGGGACTTGCCACAAAGTGTACCCATTCCCGTCAATTCCGCCATGTATGGCGAACCACTGGTAACTGCGGTGAAGCATTTCCAGGCGCGCCACGGGCTGGAACCGGACGGCCGGCTGGGGAAGGCGACGCTGGCGCAACTCAACACGCCTCTCAATCAGCGTGTTCACCAATTGCAGTTGACGCTGGAGCGATGGCGGTGGGTGCCGCACAGCTTCCCACATCCCCCGATTGTGGTGAACATTCCCGAGTTTCGACTACGCGCACTAAACGGGAACTACGCGTCGGAGCTCGATATGAAGGTGGTTGTGGGTGGGGCGTATCGTCATCAGACGCCTATCTTCGAAGCCGAAATGAAATACCTGATCTTCCGGCCCTATTGGGAGGTACCGCGAAGCATCCTGCGGGCTGAATTGCTGCCGAAGATCGAAAAGGATACTTCCTATTTTGTGAAGCATGGGTACGAAGTGGTCAATGCCAACAGCACGGTGATCAGCAAAGGCGCTCTGGATGAAGAGATCCTGGGGGCACTTCGCGCCGGCAAGCTGCGGATTCGCCAAGTCCCCGGTCCCGAAAACGCGCTTGGCTCCGTGAAGTTCGTGTTTCCTAATCCGCACAACGTCTATTTGCACGGGACTCCCTCGACGGAGTTGTTCGCCAGATTCCGCCGCGACTTCAGTCACGGGTGCATTCGTGTGGAAAAGCCCGCGGAACTTGCGGCATGGGTGCTTCGCGATAAGCCGGAATGGACGAGAAAACGCATCCTCGATGCGATGAACGGATCGCAAACCCTTCAAGTAACGATCCCGAAACCGATACCAGTTGTCATCGTCTATGCTACGGCTGTGGCTGAAGAGAGTGGAGAGGTGGATTTCTTTGAGGACATTTACGGACAGGACGCCGAGCTTGAGCGATGGCTGGCGAAGGGTTACCCGACCTCTCCGTGGCAGCCTACCAGCGGCGCACCCGGCCGACGTCCACGTGAATAAGGTCGGAGCTTGGTAATATCCCACACCGCCGCAGCCAAGAGCGAGGGCGAGATCACGAAGTGTTGACGTCCTCAGCCTGGCAAGCGAATGTCAATTGCCTCAGCCTGCATATGTAAACTGCTCTTCGCGACACCTGTTGTGTGCGTTCGGAGGAACTCGTTACACCAAGGTGTCCGATATTCGCAGATGATGTTGATCTCCGCATTTGGACGGCCGCTCAGGGCAACGCGGCCCGAAAGCAGATCAATTCGAATCCTCTGTTCCGTGATGCTTTTGACAGATACCAGTCGATTCGGCGAAAACAACACATCTCTGCGCCAGCACACCCAAACATTGGCGCTTGGCTCGTTGCTGTCGGCTCCGGCGTCATTCAAAAACAGCGGCTTATGTCAATTCATACGTGGCGTGGGAATTGCGTTTCCCAGTTCGAGAGAACGTTCGGAAAGGAGAAACAGCCAATGCTCAAGAGACTAGCCATCATGTTCGCCTGCGCGATGCTCTTTGCGATTTTGCCCGCAGGAGCGGATCAATGGAACAAGAAGACTACCGTCACATTCAGCGGTCCAGTGGAGCTGCCGGGAATTGTTTTGCCCGCCGGCACCTACGTATTCAAACTGATGGATTCAGCATCAAACCGTCACATCGTGGAAGTTTTCAACGCAGAGGAAAACCATCTGTACACGATTATTCTGGCCATTCCGAATTACCGCTTGACGCCTACGGAGGAGACCGTTCTGCGATTTGAGGAACGCAAGAGGGATAACCCAGAAGCAATTCGTGCCTGGTTCTATCCAGGGGATAGCTTTGGTCAGGAATTCGTCTACCCGAAGAAGAGAGCGGTCGAGTTGGCGGAGACGGCCAAGGTCCCCGTCCTCGCGGCGCGAATAACGCCAACCGAAAAGCCGGAGGAGCTCATCAAGGAACCGGTCGTGGCTGTTACACCAGAGAAAACAGAGGTTGAGGTGGCGCAAGTGACACCACCGGTGCCAGTCGAAGCTTCTCAGCCGCTGATTGCAAAAGCGGAGCCCGCGCCACAACCGGCCCCCGCTCCGGCGGTCGCGGAACTTCCGAAAACTGCGAGCCCACTTCCCTTGCTTGTGTTGATTGGGCTCTGTTCGCTCGGATTCGCAGTAATCTTGAGAACAATTTCGAAGCGTATCGCCTAAGTGCTCAAAAGACTACGCCCGGCGCACAAAGAGCGCCGGGCGCTTTCGCTATGAAAGTCCGAATCGAGTGGCGGAGCGCGGAACTTACGCGCCAACAGCGGCTTCTTGGGTGGGCCGAGTGCCTTTTCGTCCTAGTAGGTTGTCTTGCCCTTGGTTTCTCTGCTGCAACCTATTTTGAGGCAAGTGTCTACCAGAGCTCCGAGAGCAAGCGCTTTGAGGATGCCGCGCATTCCGAGCCGATCGTGCCGGGTCAATTACCACAATTTCAAGTGCCAAACCTGCCCGCCTTGTCGCCCGTGCAGCCCGGCTCGCCCGTGAGCCGAATTGAAATCCCCCGTCTGGGACTCTCGGTGGTCGTCGTAGAAGGCGTGCGGCCCCGAGACCTGAAGCTGGCAGCCGGTCATATTCCAGGCACGGCACTTCCCGGCGAGGCGGGCAACATCGGAATCGCGGGGCACCGCGATACATTCTTTCGCAAGCTCGGAACAATCCGCGAGCACGATCGGATTCTCATGACTACGTTGCGGGGGACAAAGCTGTATTCTGTCGAATCAACGGAAATCGTCGACCCAACCGAGGTCCAAGTGCTCGATCACTCGGCCGAGCCGATTCTTACCCTGGTTACGTGTTACCCCTTCTATTTCGTTGGGCCGGCGCCCAAACGCTTCATCGTAAGGGCTCGAGAAGACCTGAAATAGGCAGTAAGGCACGTCACTATTTTTCAACGCCGGTTTACAGGCGGGTAGAACTTTTCTTGGGAGCTTACTCCAGTAGCTTTGTGCGGCGCCGGGCGGTGAGGCCATATACTCGCGGACAGGCCTCATACCGCCTCGGACACTTAGTTCGCCCACTAAGCCTTCGATTCGGGCCACTTCACGTCAGAAGTTGAACCGCAGTGCCAATTGGAGTTGGCGGTTCGTTCCGATTCCGATCTGGTTTGAAACGGTCGAATTGAGTACCCCGAAGTTACCTCCTGCTGTAGCTGGGGTGAAGGCTTGTCCGGGTTGCAGGCCGGATGCGCCGGGAGCACTTGGAATGATCTGCTGGAGCCGCAGATTGCCAGGGTTCGTGAAATTGGCGTGATTCAAGAGATTGTAAATCTCCGCGCGGAATTCGATGTTCTTACTCTCGCCCACCGGGAACTTCTTGCTCAGCGTGAGGTCGAGTTGGCTCAGTCCCGGGCCGGTGAGGCTGTTGCGGGAGGAATTGCCGAATGTGCCCGGAAGCGGAACCGCAAAAGCCGCGGGATTGATCCAGTTCAGGCCATTGCGCAGGTATGGGTCCACACCCGCGACGACGTCGGGCCGCCGCACGTTCCGGCTGTTGCCGCCGCCCGGAGTATTGATAACGGGAATGGTCATCACTTGTCCACCCACGACAACCGGGTTCGCGTAGATCTTGCCGTCGCGCTTGTCCTGATAGACGTAGTCCGGACGCGTGATGAGAATATCGACCGGCACGCCGGTCCTGGCATTCATCACGCCGCCTAGCTGCCATCCACTGAAGAGCGCATTCTCGAAACCGGAAGCATTCTGGAGATACCGCTTTCCCTTGCCAAAGGGCAGCTCGTAGAGCGCCGTCATGTTGAAGCTCTGGCGAACGTCGAAGTTATTGCTGCCATGGTCGGCATTGAAATCGTACGGATTACCTGCCGTGTTCGCTTCGTTGGATCCGCCCGAGTTGCCGATGCTGTGTCCCCATGTATACTGCAGTCCGAGTGAGAGGCCCGAATTGAACTGGCGGTTCAGGGTAACTTGCATCGAGCTGTAATAGTCCCTTCCGCCGCTCGTCTTGTAATCGATCTCGGCGAAGCGGTTGCCGAATTCCCGGTTGACAATAGCCGCTCCGGTAGTCGGGTTCATGTCGAGACTCACGATCTTGTTTGTGATGCTGCGTAGGAAAAGATTGCGTCCCTGGTTACCGACATACGCCACGGTGAGCACTGTCCGGCCGGGCAACTCCTGCTGCACCGAAGCCGTGTACTGCAGGATGCGCTCGGGAATCGTATAGCCCGGAGCATAAGCACGAGGCTGGAACCCGAGATTCGGGTCGTTAATGTCGTACGACGAGAAGATCTGGTTGATATCGAGAGGATAGGCCAGCAGCGGTCCGGAGGTGATCGTCTTTCCAATGCGATCGTTGGCTTCCGGCTGCAGTTGGTCCTCTGTCTGACCGGGGCCATAATAGAAACCCGAGCCAATGCGAAAGACGGTCTTGTTATTGAACCTGCTCGGTGACCAGGCGAACGCCAGCCGCGGCCCGAAATTGTGTGTGGACGAATGGTACCACTCCTGGCTGTAGCCCGGGAATATCGTGCCTTGGGCCATGCTGAACCACACGTCTTTGTTGCGGGTCTCATGCAACGGCTGATAATACTCCCAGCGCAGACCGTAACTCATGGTGAAAGTGGGAGTAATTTTCCATTCGTCCTGTGCGTAAAGGGTGTAGTAGTTCTGGCGCATATGCGCCACTCCGGAAAGCCCAGTGAATGGACTCTTAGCACTCAGGTCGCCGTTGAAGGCAATCGACGATGGCTGGTTTGCCAGAAACGAATCGACGTTGGAGAACGAGTAAGTTGTTCCGCCGAGTTGGTCGTTATAGAGCGTGATAGCGCGAAGCTCCGCGCCGAACTTCATGCTGTGGCTGCCGTGGAGGACGCTCAGGTTGTCGATATAAGACGTCGAGTAGTCCGTGTAGGGAGCACCGCGGCCGTTGAAGGAACTGCTCAGGCGGATGAGTCCGCTGGGAATGGCCACGCCGGCACTGCCTGTCTGACCCGCAATTCCGCCGAGTGCCACGCTGCCGCTCAGGTTGATCGTCACGCCATTGATGTCGGCATTCGGGCTCGGCCCGGGGATACCTTGGACACGAGTTTTTGCTCCATTGAAACCGAATTTCGTTTCATTGATCATCGCCGGCGTGAACACCTGGTTCAGACTGACCACCGCATTCTGCGGAACGATGCTCGTGGCGTAGATGCTGCCCGTCGAGTTCTGAGTTTGCGAAGACTGGCCTTGGTCTCGAAAATACCGGACGAAGAGGCGAAGCTTATCGTTTATGTTGTAGTCGAGCCGCGCTCCACCCGAGTTCTCCGAAAGAGTCGCCGGAGCGTTCACGTTGACGATATCGAGGTTCGAGTCGGAAGAAGGCGTCTGGCCCACGGGGAAGGCCGCGAGCAGCGGCTGAATCGAGGGAACAGCTTTGGCCCGAGCCGCGGCGCTCAGAGTACTTTCGACAATCGGCGAACTGGTGTTCTGGCGTAAGCCTTCATAGCTCAGGAAGAAGAACAGGCGATCCTTTTTGATCGGACCACCCACCGATCCGCCGAACTGGTTGAGTCTTAGCTTCGACTTCGTGGATTTGTCAAAGAAATTGCGCGCATCGAAATCGTCATTTCTCAAATACTCGAACAGCGAGCCGTGAAGATTGTTCGAGCCGGATTTCGTGATGAAGCTGATCTGCCCGCCCGTGCCGGTTCCATACTCAGCCGGATAGTTGCTGCTGTCTATGCGGAACTCCTGCACGTTCTCCAGGCTTTGCTCCAGGCGGAAGAGCGAAGTGGTCTCTCCATTGAGGTTGCCCGGCGATGCGTCTACGATATTGCTGCCTTCCACGCCGTCAAAGCGGATGATGTTTTCCTGATTGGCTGCGCCGCTGAATCGTATGTTATCGAACGTGCCGCTGCCGTTATTGACCGCACCGGGCGCTAGCAGATAAAGCTGGGAAACCTGGCGGCCGTTGAGCGGCAGCGAGGCGACGGCGCGCTCATCCACATTGGCGCCCACTCGGGCAGAACTGGTATCGACCATGGCGAGTCCTCCGCCATCGACGGTGACCTCGGTAGTCATTGTGGAGGGCTGAAGGGAAAGATTCACCACGCGTTCCTGACCTACCTGTATACTGATGCCCTTAATCGCCGCCTGTGCCATCCCGTTTGCGTCGGCCGTCACCGTGTAGATGGCGGGCTGCAGTTGGGTCGCTATGAAGACTCCGCGGTTGTCGGATTTGAATTGCCGGCTTTCGCCCGTCTTTTCGTTCTGGACGGTGACCGTTGCTCCGGACAACACGGCGCCGGAGGCATCCGTGACCGTGCCCTGGATGCGAGCAGCATCCGTCTGTGCATAAACCAACGGGACCAGGAGCGTCCCGAACAGAATCGCGCGAATAAATCTTGTATTCATAGTTTTGTGGCTCGACGAGAAGATAGGGCCTCGCGGCAGGGCTGCTGCCACGGCTTTTGAAACACCCAAGAGTTAAACTGAACCCGAATTCAGTGCCCGTACACGATTGCTACTGTGTGAGCGTAACTTTGGCGGATTACAGATCCATGAGAATACAGTTAAGAATTGTGCAAATGGAGCAAGTAGGACGTTCAGAATGATACGGGGAAGGGAAGGCCTCATCGCGACGCGGCCGGGATCTCCGCAGCGGGGAGCCGCGGAAGAATGGACGGAAGATTCACTTCACTCGCGCCCCGTCGCCTTCCTCTGCACCGGCTCTCCAGGCTGGCAGGCCGATACTCACCCGCCACTGTTTTTTCATTTGTGCGCTCCCCGCGATTTGGCAAGTACAATAGCTTCTATTGCAGTGCTCTTATCGGAGGAAGAGCTGCTATGAGCAATCGTATTCAAAAGATCACTCCTTTTCTGTGGTTCGATCACGAAGCCGAGGAGGCTGCCAATTTTTATACTTCGGTCTTCAAGAATTCCAGGATCGTCAAGGTCGTACATTATGGCGATTCCGGTCCTGGTCCCAAGGGCAGCGTGATGATCGTTTCATTTGAGCTGGACGGCCAGCCGTTCACCGCTCTGAACGGAGGTCCGGTCTTCAAGTTCACGGAAGCTATTTCGTTCGTAGTCAACTGCGATACGCAGGAGGAAGTGGATGAGTTCTGGAACAAGTTGTCAGCGGGCGGGCAGATCGTGGAGTGCGGTTGGTTGAAAGACAAGTATGGGCTGGCCTGGCAAATCGTGCCCACGGTACTCTTCAGGATGCTGGAGGACCCGGATCCGGTGAAAAAAGACCGGGTGATGAAGGCCATGATGAAAATGAAGAAGCTGGAGATCGCTCCCCTGGAAGAAGCGTATCAGGGATAGCAATCGGCGCCAGCCTCGACCGTTTCGCGAGAACGTCGCAACCTTCAGAAGTACGCTACAGATTCTCCAGCCGCGTGGCGGAATCGCCGAATTGCTCGAGCTTGAGGCCGAAACGGTCCATTAGCGATAGATACAAACTGCACATCTTGCGATTGTCTTCGCTCGCGTTCAAATAGTTCAGCGTACGTCCGGTTTCGAGCGTGCCGCCCAATCCGCCGGCGAGCACCAGAGGCAGGCGGAAGTTATCGTGCTTGCGGCCGATCCACATGTTCGAAAGGAACATCAGGCAGGTGTGATCGAGCACCGTGCCATCGCCTTCCTTCATGTTGTCCAGCTTGGATGCGAGATAAGCAAACTGGCTAACGTGGAACCGCGAGATACGCTCGTAGCCATCTGAATTATTGTTGTGAGAGGCCGCATGATGGCCTTCCTTGACGTCGAGGAAGGGATAATACATCGCCGAAAGATCCCGCGAAATAATCAGCGAGGCCACGTTGGTCTTATTCGTCTGGAACGCGAGCGCAATGATGTCGCACATCAGGCGCGCATGGTCGCGCAGGTCGGCCGGCAACCCATTGGCGGGCCGCTCCATCGTCGCCGCGATCGTGTTCTTCGCCTTGGCCGCATCCTCGGCCTGCGCTTTGCCCTTACGCATCCCCTCGACGCGTTTTTCGACGTCACGGACGCTGGTGAGATATTCATCCAGCTTGGTCTTGTCGCTGGAACTGACCTTTCGGGTGAGATCCTGGACGCGTTCCTGTACGCGATCGAGGATGCTGATATCGAGCAGACTGCCGCGGTTGTCAAACAGATTGTCCCAGGCGAGTGAAGGATACAGTTCCACAGGCACCGGCGAATCCGGCGTCTGCCACGAAATGTGCGAGCTGTACGCCATCGAAAAATTAGTCTCGTGGTAACCTGTCATCGGCAGATCGCATGCAAGAACGATGCTCGCTTGAGGCGTGTCGTTGCCTACATGGCTAGCGATCATCTGATCAACGCTGATGCCCGAGTGGATGATGGCTCCCTTGGAGATATGCGCGCCCGATAACAAACTGCCGGTTTGGCCCGGGTGAATGCCTTGATTTGTCAACGCCTTGACATAAAGACCGTCAATCACGTTGATTTTCTCTTTCAGCGGCTCCAGCGGCTCCAGCGTTTTGCTGAGTTTCATGGCCGCGCCCTGGCCTTCAGCGCTCCAGTAATCTTCGTTAATGCCACAGCCTAGAAACATCACGCCGAAGCGTTTTGGGAACGCGGAAGGCGCCGGCGTATCCGCCAGTGCCTGCAGCGACTCGAGCCACGGCAGCGCGACTGTGCAACCGGCCCCGCGAAGAACGGTGCGGCGGGAGATGCGAGGAGCAGAATTCTTTGTCGATCCGGACATGCTATTCACCTTTCCTGGCTAGCGACACGGTCCTTTCGTCAACATCGGGGATCCGTCGGTTCAGAAACTGCGGGCTTGTTACGATTGTCTCCACCAGCGAATTGAAATGATAGTCCTTCGCCAGGAGGCGGGTTTCCATACGTTTGATCAAAGAATCATCGGAGAGTTGGAGGGAACGATCCAGCGCGTAAGCGACTAGTTTGTGACAAAGGTTATCCACGAACTCCTTCTGGCGATATTCGCGTATGAAGTTTCGCAATCCCTCGATACCCAGGCCCTGTGCTCCTCCCGGATAACTTACGCTGACATCCACCGGCCGCCCCGCGAGGTCTTTCGTCCGGGCGCCGCCTACCGGCCCGTAACCTTCAAACGCCAGACCGAATGAGTCGAAGTGCGAATGGCAGGCGGAGCACACCGGGTTATCCCGATGACGCGCCAGCAGTTCACGCACCGGCAGGTCGGTTTTCGATTCGTCGCTCGGCAGCTCCGGCACGACCGGCGGCGGCGGCGGGACGATCTCACCCAGTACCTTCTGCACGACCCAGTGCCCGCGCTTCACCGGGCTGGTTCTCAGTCCCGGCGAATTCTGCGTGAGAAACACCGCCATCGGCAGGAGGCCGCCGCGCCCGTAACGGCGTGCATCATCCACGCGACCCCACGTGTTCGCGTCTCCCTGAACCGGCGGCATACCGTAGTGCTGCGCCAGCACAGGATTCACAAAAGTATAGTTGCCGTAGACCAGCTCCAGCACGGAACGATCATTGTTCACGAGGTCTTGAATGAACCGGATCGGTTCCTGAAACATTGCTTCGCGCAATTGATCGTTGAAGCTGGGGAAGCGCTGGCGATCGACCGTGTTATTTGTTTCGAAGTGGCGGAAGTCGAGCCAGTTGCCGCCAAATTCGGTTGCGAATCCGCGCACGCGCGGATCTTTCAACATCCGCCGCGCCTGGGCAAGCAACACATCGGGCCGCTGCAGATCGCCCGCCGCCGCATGTTTCAGTAACTCGTCGTCGGGCATGCTGGACCACAGGAAATAACTCAAGCGGCTAGCCAGTTCATAGCTGGACAGGGGCTGGCTGCGGTATGCCGCGGTTTGCACTGTGACTCGGCGGCGGTGGGGCGCTGAAGAAGTGATCGCTCCTCCGGACACATCCGTCCGATACAGAAAATCGGGCGACATTAGAATACTGACGATCGAAGTGCGCATGGCGTCTTCGTGCGACAGTTGGTTCTTGGTCCGGAGCGCGTGATAATACGACAGCAAATCTTCGCGTTCGGAGCTGGTGAGCGGCCGCCTGTACGCGCGCGCGGCGAATCGAAGGAGTGCCTCCAGATGCTTGGGCTCGGCCTCGCTCCGCTCCTTCTCCAAAGCACGCAGCGTGGCATTGATTCCGTCAAAGTGTACGCGGATTGCTTCAGGAGCTACCGGATCATTGTCGGGATCGGACTTCGCCTTGGCTATATACGCATCCCGCAACTGCACGATCACGGCTTCATCGGTAAGCGCGTGGTCGGTCGGACGCGGCGTGCCGGACTCCGCTCCCTTACCTTGCACTTCGCCGCTCTCGTTGAAAAAATACTGCTCCCACGTGCGAGCCGTGAAATCGGCGATGAAATCAAATTCGTTCCAGAGCCGGTCTATTTCTTTTTGGTCTTTTTCGTCGAGGATCAACTGCATCAGCGGCGTGTCGTCGCGGAAGAATCCCATCACGCTGTGATAGCCGGCGCTCAACAAACGGCCTTTGTCTTCCGAATCATCGGGGAAGAAGCGGCCGCGTTCGGTCACATAGAAAGCGTCGGGAAAAACAAAGGCGAAACGAGCAAATGCAGCCTGATAGCGGGCACGCTGCGCGGCCGGAACAATAAGGTCCGTGTCGCCGGCGCGGGCCTTCGCGGAAATCGCGGCCCAACGGGGAGCTGCTTCCTGGTGAAGCCGCGCGTAATTCGGGATTGCCGGCACCACCGGCGGCGGATCGGTGTCATTCCGCAGGTCGTTTGGATCGCTGTCGCGCCGGTGCAAGGCAAACATCTGGTTCTTCCAGTGCAGCAGAGGCTGCGATGCGGGAGGCAGCCCCCTCACCTTCGGCGCGGCGAACTGCATCGCTGTGTGAGCGCGGATCTTCTCCACGAAATTGCGCATTTCCACGCACTTCGCTCGCAGTATATTCGGCTGATCGGCGCGCGAAGTCGGCAGTTCCTGCCACATTTTCTGGAGCTTCAGGACTGGGCCGACCGCATTCGGATCGTGCAGGATCTGCCACACCAACGGCAGATACTTGGGGCTCACCTTGGATTCCGTCGCCACCGCGGCCAGGGTCGCGTGCGGCTTTCCGAGAGCGGCGCGGTACCGGAAGCGCCATGCGGCTTGGAAGTAATCCGCGAAGTCGGTGGGCTGGCGGTGATAGAAATCAATGATCCTTTGAATGGAATATTTTTCGCGGTCCGAATCAGCCCGCATCGGGTACGGCGCAAAGTCGATTCCCTCAGGCATCAGAACCATGTGGTCGGCCACTTCGCGCGCGGCTTGCAGGTACTTGTTCAGCAACGCGGGCGACATCGTCAGCGACTCGCCCGAATTGTCAAAGCCCGCGGGATTGGCCGGATCGACCGGGAATTCCCGCGTAAGCTCCATGTCCTGGCCGGTAAGATCGCGAATGGTGTAGTTGTATTCGGCGTTACTCAACCGGCGCGCGAGAACCTGCCCGGGGTCGCCCGCCGACGCCTCTACCTGTTCTGTCCGAAGCGCCTGAATCCAATCGATCACCCGGCGGCTTTCTTGCGCCGGAGGGGGAAGCACTGGCTTCGGAGGCATCTCTCTCGCTGTGAGCTTATCCATGACCAGCATCCAGCGGGAGAAGTCGTGAGTCACCATGCTCAGCGTGGTATAGGATTTGAGGTCGAACTGAGCGGCAGGCGTCGAGCCGCTATGACATCCGATACAGTACTTCGTGACAAACGGCCGGACAGTTTGCTGAAACTGGCGGTTCAGCGCGGGAGTGGCTCCGGATGCGGGCACAGCGGCGAGGGCGGCTATCAGCGAAAGGACTCGAAATCGCATCCCAGGACTCGTTATTCTTGCAACATAAACGTAGTGTTATTCTACAACGTTTTGGGACACGATCTATCCGGGAAGAACCTTCGAAATTGTCCGGAAATACTCATGCCGGGAGTCCCTTTCAAAAGAGGCTTCCTACACAGATCAGATCGGCTTGGCGCAAGCGGCTTTCTTTCCGCTGCTTTGATCAAAGACCAGGCTACGCTTAGATGCCCGTCAGAGGACGCGTCAGGCACATTTCGGTCGAGCGGTTCCGCGGCGGTACCTGGAGTACCAATTCCTTTGCAAATTTCAGCCGCAAAGACATACGCATTTCCGCATAAATTCAGTTCGCGGGCGGGATGTCTTACTTAAAACCCCAGGCGAGCTTGTGGATGCTCGTCACCAGTTGCACGCCATACACATTCCAGCGCGTCCCGCCCCAGTTGTCCGCCTCCAGCCACTCATAGCTTGCCTTGAGAAGCTGGTAGCGGTTCAGCCAGATGCCGCCGCCAAATTCCTGCGACTTCACTTCCACGTCGAGGTATTTTGCCGAAGCTCCCGTGTTGTCAACGATCCCGCCCGGCTCCCACCAACCGGCTCGGAACGCGAGATAAAGCCTCGGGGAAAGGATGCGTTTTGCTTCGAAGTATCCGGTTCTCACCGATGGCTGTTCCACAAAATTCGGATAGTCGAATCGAAACCGTTGCAATTCGCCGCTGGCGCTCCAGTAGCCGTGCTTGTATTGGACGTCGAGTCCGATTCCGCTGGCGGGAAAATTCCGCACGGACGCCCCGGCAGGCAGAAACGGCATGACATCGCTATCCAGATAGGGTCCGCGAAAGCCCGAAGCGCCAATTCGAAATCCTTGCCGCACAGTGACTCCGCCACCGAGCGTCCACTGCGCGTAGTGGCGCATCATCGAAACGGGTTTCGGATACACGGTTGATCCGCTGGTAATCTGCAAACGCCCGTCCACACGGCCCGATTGCAAATCCACCTCCACGCCCGGAAGACCATAGAGACTTGCCGGAATCAAACCGGGCTCACTGCCTACTGCGCCGCCGCACGAGAGCGAAATCGCATGGTAATGCTGGCTCTTCAGGTCGGCGACTCCACAGGGAAGTTGGTCATCGCGTAGCGGAACTTCGGTGACATAGCCGAGCGGCTGATCCAGTAAAGGGTTTTGGGCGTCGTCATAGCGTGTCGGAAAAGATCCGAATGCGGAAATCATCCGCCCGGCTTTCGCCACGAGCGACGTTCCTTCCCAACGCGCGGAGTATCCGACGAAGCCCTGAATCACATCCGTGTCAAAGTGGTGCTGCGGGCTGAGGGCATCGTAATAAAAGTATGGTTCGAGCCGCTCCTGCACGGCAGCGTATCCAAACCAGTGCTTCCCGAACTTGAATGTCGGATACAGCATCAGCCGGGCTCCCGCACTCTCCTTATCCGCGCCCGGATCCGTGATTCGAAGCCGCCCCGTGTACATGGCGCCGCCGCTGATCGTCGCCGGGACAGAAAGACTCGTGAGCGCCTCCTGCCCGTGCAATAGGCCGCCAAGCAATGCAGCGATTCCGATCAGTCTCGCTAGGAGCATTGCGTCACCCCCGTGACTTTCATTTCATGCAAGTCCGGTACCCGCTCAATCGTCTTCATATGCACCTCAAACCAGAACGTGGAACCGTCGCCCGGCCGGCTCTCCACGCCGATTGTTCCGCCCATCAACTCCACAAGCTGCTTGGAAATCGCCAGCCCGAGACCGGTGCCGCCGTATCGCCGTGTCATGGAGCCATCCGCCTGCGTGAATCTTTCAAAAATGAGAGCCAGTTTTTCGGGCTCAATGCCAATACCTGTGTCTTCCACGACAACCCGCACGGGCACTCCGGCTCCTTCGTCTATACCGGCTCGAACTTGAATCTGGATCTGGCCGCGCTGGGTGAACTTGACCGCGTTCCCCACCAGGTTGACTACAATCTGCCGGATTCTGCCGCCATCGCCGATGAACTGTGAGGCCGTGCCCGACGCGTAATTCACCAGCACCGGGAGCCCCTTTCCCGCTGCCTGCGCAGAGAGCAGGCTGACCACTTCGTCAATGATCCTGCGTAAATCGAAGGGCTGCGAATGGAGAATGACCTTTCCCGATTCGATCCGCGAGAAATCCAGCACGTCGTTAATGATCGTCAACAACGATTCGGCAGACGTCCGCACCGTATGCGCGTATTCGTGCTGTTCCTCATCGAGCGGCGTATCGAGCAGAAGTTCTGTCATGCCGATAATGCCGTTCATCGGCGTGCGCAGTTCGTGACTCATATTGGCGAGGAACTCGCTCTTGGCTCGGTTGGCCGCCTCTGCCGTGAGTTTCGCGCGCTCCATCTCGCCGTGCGAACGGCGCGCCATCGCCGCGACCCGGTTAAACGCGTCGGCCAACTGCTGCAACTCGCCGGCGCTGCCGCCCGCGGAGATTTTTTCGGGAATTTGGCTCTCTCGCTCTCCCTGACGCAGTTGGGAAACGAGATCGCGCAATGGTTTCGAGACCGATCGAGCCGTGATTCCGGTGAAGCCCAGCGCCAGCAGCACACCGCCTAAACCGGTCGCCACCAGAATCCCGCCCCAGCCGGACGTGAACTCGCGTTCGGCTGAATCGAGCGAGCGAAGCACGAGCAGGCGATACGCACTGCCTCGCAGCGCGGCGCGAACCGGCATCGCAAGAAACTTCTCTCCGTTTCGCACCAGTTCGCAATCGAGTGCCGTAGGGGGGCACTGGCGGACAATCTCATCTTGCAAGCCATTCCACTGCGCGTTCGCTATCGTCGAACGCACGATGCGCCCGTTGTGAAGCAGCACCAGGTCGCCAGTCAGCTCGTATCGATTCAGATCGAACCGGCTGCCCAGCCATAAGTGTCCCGTCTGGTCACCGGTCACCTGCATCGGGACGGCGGCCAATTCATAAAGCGAATCGCCGATCTCCGCCACCGACTGATTTGGCGGCAGGACGGGGATTTTCTCGATCGCACGCTCCTGGTTGGCCTGAAATTCGACGGCGGCGATTGTGACGCCCTTCCAGTTCGTGATGGCGAGCAGATCGTAGCCTGCCAAGCCATGCATCTCGCGCAGTTGTTCCTCGATCGTCCGCCGCACCTCGTCGGGACTTCCCGATTCCTCGCCCAACAGGCCTACCGCCGCCTTCAACCCCGGGTTTTCGGCCAGCACTCGCAAAAGCTCACTTACACGGCTCGAATACACAGCGCTCGCGTGATCGAGCATCCCTTCCGACTTCTGAAGCGAATCCCGCAGAGAGCTCTTCACCCGCTGGCGGACAAACACGTTTACGGCCACGAAGCTTGCGACAAGCACGACACAAACCGGGACGAACGAGAACAGGAAAGCCCGCAGCGTCAGCGAGAGCTTTGGCTTCAAGGACGGTCCTCCGCAGTGATCGGGACGCCTATGGTTACCTCCGCGGCGCCGTGCTCCGGAATATCCACTTCGGTCTGCGTCAATCCCGCGACCTTGTGCCATGCGAGAACGCGATAGTGGCCTGCGGGAATACCGCTGAATGAGAAGGTTCCATCCGCAGAGGGCTTCCCATACCAGGGACTCGAAGTCACCACAATCACGGCATACATTTGCGCGTGCAGATGACAATAGACCTGCACTACACCAGCGTGAGTGAAGCGAACCGAGCGCTTTTCGCCTCGCGGATAAAACCCGAGGTCGAATGGTTTGGCGCTCGAAAGCGAGAAGACGTTGTGAAAGATCGGGTCCGAGTTCAGAAAGTCAATCGACGACCCGGTCGGAATGACCAGCATGTCCGGATTGAAAGCGGCTCCCCGCTGATTGATGGTCGCAGTGACAGGTGCCTTAGGCTTAAACGTGTTGCCTTCGAGCCAGACGACGACGCGCTGGTACTCATTCGGCTGCTTTGGCTGCGATGGCGCCGATGGCGGCATTTGCCCGCGAAGATCATAGACCACCGGGACTACAACCTTTTTGGCCAACTTTCGGTTAATCAGAAGATGGCCATGCAAATCACCACCGAAAGCGATAGAACCGGCAAGTATCGTCAAGCCGGCTGCTGCGAGCCAGGGTTTCATAAAGTTACCTACGCCTAATATGTCTATCGGCAGGTCGGCGGTAAACATTAGCCGTATAGCAGGTGTACGGCAAGCTCCTGGCCCGTCGAAAAGAGATCTTCTCAGGCAGTGTAAGCAGGCGATGAAAAAGGGGCAGGGAACCGGCGCTTCTCATCGTGTGAGCCGCGCCAGTGCGAATCTCGATTCTCCAAAGAACGGGGCACTGCGGCTCGGCGCCTCGGGTGGGTTCCGAAGCAGCCGCTGGCGCTGCGCGTTACGGAGCCACCCGGCTGGCCAACGGAGCAATATTCTGGTTCACGCGGAACAAATTCCCCGAGTCGTACTTCGTCTTGATCTGCCGCAGCCGGGAATAGTTGTCGCCATAGGTCGCTTCCACGCGCGCCGGACCTTCTTCCATCATGAAGTTCACATACGCGCCACTGGCGGCATAGGGATGCACGGAATCCCAGTATTTCCGCGCCCAATCGACAATTTTGTCCTTGTTGGCCGGGTCGGGGTCCACGCCCACGATCACTTCGGCGAATTTCGTCGAACGATAGCTGAAGGCGGTGGCGTCGCTTTTTACGCGGTGCACGGCTCCGTTGATCGGGTACATGTGCATTGTCGAAAACATCGTCGGCAGATTCGACCCGTGCTTCACGTGTTGCGCGATGGCCGCATCACTGAGGTGATCCACGAAATCAGCCTTCCAATACCATTGCTGGCCCGGCGGATACAGGCCGTCGAACAGGCTCTGCAAGGCAGGAAACGGCATCGGGCCCACACCCACCAATAGCGGCTTGGGCCATCGTTCCGTGGGCTTCAAGAGCTCGTTTACCCGTTTGGCATTTGCCGTGGAACACCACAAGACCGCGCATACGGTCCGCATGTGCAGTTCCTGCGGGAACATAGGTACCGGAGGCACCGCCATGAAGGCGAAGAAGCCGCTCAGCTCTTCGGGAGCGTTCGTGATGAACTCTTCCCAGCTCCTCATCACTTCGGGCGCATCTTCCACCGGCCAAAACATCGGGCCGGCTATGACTTCGCTCACCGGGTGAAGGCGGAAAGTAAATGACGTCACCACGCCGAAATTGCCACCGCCTCCGCGCACGGCCCAGAACAGATCCTGGTTTTGCCGCTCATTCGCCGTAACGAAACTGCCGCCGGCCAGCACCATATCCACTTCCAGCAGATTGTCAATGCTCAGGCCGCAAGACCGTGACAAATGCCCGATGCCTCCGCCAAGTGTCAGGCCGCCCACACCCGTGGTCGAAATCATGCCGCTGGGTGTTGCCATGCCGAACGCGTGCGTAGCATGGTCGACGTCTCCCCAGATACAGCCACCGGCCACTTGCACACTTCTTGCGACAGGATTCACCTTCACGCCGCGCATACGCGACAGGTTGATCATGAGCCCCCCATCGCAGCTTCCGAGTCCCGGTCCGCTATGGCCGCCGCCCCGAATCGAAACCAACATCCCCGTCTCGCGGGCGTAGTTCACACACGCCATGACATCGGCCGCGTCTGAGCAGAACGCAATCAGGGCCGGTTTCTTGTCGATCATGCCGTTGTAAAGTTTGCGAGCCTCGTCGTAGTTGCTGTCGGCGGGCTGAATCAGGTCACCGCGTAGTTTTGCTTTTAATTCCGCAGAGTCCATTGTGGTGTGCCTCCTCGCTGACGATTCAATCCGGCCGCGGGCCGGCTGGAGCACCAACTGCCTTGGCAACAGGATAATCAAGACACGGATAACGGACAATCGGGAGTTAACACCCGGCCTTACGCTGGAAAGACTATCTTTGGGCTGTTGCCGGGTTTCAGATTATCACGCGAGCTTCTGTCTGAGAACGTGGAGCGGTACTAGCCCTGAGGCGGGAAATTTTACTGGTGAGCAGGCTCGCCGGCCTGCGCCTTGGCGAGAACGTAGGGTCCTTCGGGAATGATGGCAATGTGCGCCCCGGGCGTCAAACCCGCTACTAACTTGCTTAGCGCCGATTCCATCGTGAGGTGCGACTCGCCCCATAGAAGGTCGTGAAACTCGGCTGGTAGTCCCGGAACGTACCAGATCAGGTTCTGCCGCGTACTCACCAGCGCCAGTTTCTCCAGTTGCCACTGGTCGATGATGACGGGCGCGTTTTCAATTCGCGCCAGGTACTCGGTATCCGACACACCAGCTCCCAGCAGAGAGCGGAACTCGGCGGTGCCTGCCCCTTCCTGGCAGGCCGCCACCAACAGAATAGGTCCGTCCGGCTTCACCACGTGGGAGGCCGCCGTCACGCCTTTAATCGCCTGGTACAACGTCAGATCCAGTGGATACCCTGCCGACGTCGTAATCACCGCATCAGCCGGCTGGTCCAGAGTCTCCAGCAACGCCCGGGAAACGAATTCGACGCCCCGGCGGTGCGCCATCTCAGGGGCGCCGGCGAAAACTCCCGCGATTGTGCGGTCGCGCGCCAGCGCCACGTCCAGCAGAAAATCGTGCCGCGCCAAGCGCGCAATCTCCAGCAGTTCGCGATGCAGGGGATTGTCTTCGACGGAGCCTTCCACCGCGCGCTCATCACGCATGAACTTCGGACTATGCAAAACCTGAATGGTTTCTTGCGCCGCCAGTCCCGGCGCCACCAGTTTCCGCCCGCCGGAAAATCCGAGCATCAAATGAGGCTCGATCAAACCCAGCGTGAGGTGAAGATCGGCCGCCAAGAAACGTTCGTCGATATAGACCGGCGTGCCTGAGGCAGTAGAAGGAAGCTGCCGATGCGACGACAGGTCGCGAGCATTGTGGTTGACAATCCGATAGGCGCCGGCAATCTCCGCGCCGCAGATTTCAAGGATCTCCGCCGTGGTGGCCGCGCGATGCAGTCCGGTCGCGATCAGGATCGTTATATTTTCGCGCCGTATTCCCGCCTGCTCCAGGCGCCGTAACACGGCGGGCAGAGTCTGGCGGTTAGGCACAGGCCGCGTAATGTCGCATATGGAAATGGCCGCGCTCTGTTTGCCGCGCGCCATTTCGGCCAATGGCGGCGCGCCGATGGGCTGATCGAGCGCCGCTTCTATCGCGGCTTGCCAGTCGGATAGCGGCTCTGCCGAACGGGCTTCCAGCACTCGATAATGAAAGCCGTCCGGCAAGTCTATGCTAAGACCGGTCTTCCCGAATGCCAGCTTCACGCGCATTCCGGCCAGCGAACTACCGTTACTGGAAACCTTCTCTTCTAGAGTGCCCATGGTTCAGAAGAGCTACAACCCGATGGCGATTCGGCTTCAGCCCTCATCGCTACCAAGCGCGAGCACAAAATAGCGGGCGGTCGTGGTCCCCACATTGCGCCATCCGTGCTGCTGATTCGAGGCGAGGTAGGCAACCGAGCCCGCGCCGAGACGGGTCGCCTTACCGTCGATCGCCACCTCCAGCAGGCCCTCGCGAATCAGCAGCATTTCTTCATGTACGTGATGATGCGGCGGATGCGGCGCTTTTCCGGCCGGGAGTTCCGTTTCGTGCAGATCGATTGGGTACCCGGAGTGAGTCTTACCCTTGAGGAATTGGCGCGAAACCATAGTTCCGCTGGGCCGCGCCGGAATATCTTCGAAACGGAGCGCTTTTGAAGACAGCGTTTCCTCCCGCGTAGTCGAAGATTGCGCCGTGGCCAGCGCCGGAATCAGAAACCAGAACCCTCGTCTTGACCATTTCGTGCGCGGATCTTGGTTTGTCAACCTTTCCACCTTTGTCCCCCAATCCTGACGGCGAAGCCCCGTTAGAGAATATCTCATCCGGCGGCAAAATCAAGAAGGCGGCCGCACGATAAACAGCAGCACTCGCGGGCCGCCTGGCTTATGGACGGCGCTCACCAGCAGGCAAGATGGTGAGGCTCACCATCCTAGCCGAATGGACAGCCGTACCGACCGCTGCTCGATGCCCTCCAGCCCGGTATTGGCAATGCCAACCGCTTGCATGAAGGTTCCGCTATTCACCGATGAGTTTCCAAGCGTATGATGCGGCGTATTGGCAGCATTGAACATGTCCGCGCGGAAACTCAGATCGAATCGCTCGGTGATCGTGAACCGCCGGTTCACGCCGAGATTCTCATTGACCATCCCTGGCCCGGTCAGATTGTTGGTTCCGCAAGTTCCAAATCGTCCGGCGGCGGGACTCGCAAACGTGCTGCGATCGTACCACTGGAGAATGCTGCCGATCTGATTCGGCGCGCTGATGCAATCCGCAAACTGGCCTGTGAACGGAGCATTGAGCCCGGCGCTCGATGCGGTGGCCGTAAACGGCGTTCCACTGTGCGCAGTGACAATCGCGCTGAGCTGCCAACCACCCGCCAGCTTGGACGCGATGCCGCTCTGAGCCCAGCGCTTGCCCCGGCCGAATGGCAGGTCCGCAACCACGGTAGCGGCGAAGGTGTGCGTGATGTCGGTCGACTGCCGGCCGCGGTTCAGGCTGTAGTAATCGGGAATCTGCACCGAAGGGTTAATAGAATAACCCAGCGCTTTGGCAAACGTGTAAGCGAAATTGAGCTGGTAGCCGCTGAAGTGACCCTGTAGGCGTGTTTGCAACGAGTCATAGGTATTAGAGCCCAGGGTGCCGATGTATTGCGTCGAAGCGGTGCGGCCGTTCAATTGATTAAGCTGTTCACCCGCTGTCCCGCCGCCGATGGGAGACCAGTTCATCTGCAGGTTATCCTGCGGATCCACATCCCGCGTGCCGACGTAGCCGGCCGAGCCCAGCCAGTTCTTAAAGCGCTGCTCCAACGTCAGGTTCCAGGTCTGGATGTATCCACGAATGTAGTTAGCGTTGTTATAAGTGGACAGGCCCACATAGTTCGGCACCGGAATGCTGCCCACACTGATGTCGGGCGCCGTCGGGGTCGGGATGCCCTGGCGCAGAGTGGTTGCGTAGGAAAGGCTGTTCGGCGGCAGAAGCACCTGGCTATAGATATACGGGAAATTTCGGCCGCCCAGACTCGTGAAGCCTTCAAACAATACCGGGTTGGTAGACATGCTATACCCGGCGCGGATCACGGTGGAATCCGTCAGGCGATAGGCTACACCGAAGTGCGGATTGAAGTGCTGCCGGTCCCTGGTGATACCGCAGTCGGCAGGCACCGAACCGACGCCGCAAATGTCGACTGTGGACTTAGTCGGGTTGTAGTATTCCACGCCGGTGCCGTTGCGCCTCGGGAACTGGTAGTAATCCCAGCGGAAGCCGTAACTGACCGTTAGCTTATGGGAAACTTCCCAGCGGTCGCGGAGATAGACGCCGAATGACTTCTGGCGGGTATAGACCGCATCGGGGAATTGATAGATCTTGCCGGAATCCTGCGGCAATCCCAGCAGGAACGAAGCAAAGGCGTTCATGTCGTTGCCCGCCGGACCTCCCTTAAGCAGCGTCGTACCTTGCGCGAAATGGAATCCGCCGGAGTTGCTGATGAACCCGTTGGTGGGCGTCTGATACTGCGTCTCGGCCGAGTTCTGCAGATCCGAATCGACTCCGCCGCGGACGTTGTGGGTTCCTTTGATCCAGTTGACGTTCACCGCGAAGTTTTTCTCCGGGTCGGCGTAAGCCTGCGGCTGATACGTATTGCCGGGGCCCATGGCGGTGAAGCCATCGATCGAAAGAAGCGGCAGTCCGCCCTGTTCAAGCTGCTTCTTGGGTGTCAGGCTGGATGTGTCGAGACCCGGAATCTGCAGCATGGTCCAACCGAGGTTCTTATCCTGATTCGGCTGGTTGCCGTAACTGTCGATGCGCGAGTAACCGAAATATGCATCCATCAACAGACGGGGCCCAAAGACATAAGTTCCGGAAAGTGTGGCATTGTAAACGTTCGCGGCCCCCAGACCGACGGAGATATTGTTGGGGCTGACCGGCGGACCGCCCAGCAGGCCGAAGATTTGCGGGTCATACCAACTGCCGTGATTCATGCCGTACCGCACGAACATACTCAACTTACTGCTCGGGTTCCAGTTGACCTTGGTATCGTACTGATCGCGCCCGGCGCCGCTATTGCCCTGGTTCCCGGCGGCAAGGAAATCCTGCCCCAGGCCGAACACGCCCGTGCCAACCCGATTCGGATCGGGCCATGCGCCGCTCGCAATCAGATTCTTCACGCCCTGATCGATCCGGTTCGCGGGAATGAGGTTCCCCGTAAACGGCGTACGGCCGCTGCCATCCACGTTTCCCGTCAATGGGTCGTAGATCGGCGTGGGCGAGGCAGAAAGATTTCCGCTTTTCATAGCAGGCGTCGGGACCTGCGCCGTCACGCTGTTGCCCTGAACCAGGCGGACTCCTTCGTAGCTGAAAAAGTAGAACAGCTTGTCCTTCTTGATCGGGCCGCCGATAGTGCCGCCGAATTGATTGTGGATGAATGGCACTTTCGGCCTTGTGCGGTCCGCAACCCACGAATATGCCGTAAGGGAACGGTCGGCATGATCTTCGAACAATGATCCGTGGATGGAATTCGTTCCACTCTTTACCGTAACGTTGATGTATCCGCCTCCCGAGGATTGGTCGGCATCAAACGAGTTGGTCGCGATGTTGACCGTCTCGATCGCTTCGAGCGCGGGTACGTATTCAATCACGTCCGATGCGACATAGTTGCGCGTTCCGGCGCCGTCAATTCGGGTGTCGTTGTTATTCACGTTTCCGCCGTTGACGGTGAAGGCCAGCGACCGGGTCGAATTAGCGCTGAACGAATGCGCGGTCTGCGGCGGCGACACACCGGGAATGGTCGCGAAGATTGCCTGGTAGTTGCGCCCGATCGGCACCGGTACGTTTTGAAGCAGGTTCGAACCGATCTCGGAATGCACATCAGCACGGTCGGCCTGCAGCACTGCGGCCGAAGCCGATACCTTGATGCTCTGGCTCACCTCGCCTACCGTCAGAGAGACATCCACACGGGTGACCGTTTGTGCAGCCACCACAACCCCCGTCTTTGTGTAGGTCTGAAAACCGGTTGCCCCGATGGTGACAGTGTAAGTTCCCGGTGGCATGCCCGGCAATGTGTAAACGCCGGCCGAGTTGGACGTCGTAGTGCGTTCAAAGCTTGTTGCCTGATCTGTGGCGGTGACGTTGGCTCCGGCAACCACTGCCTGGGTGGCGTCGGTCACGTTGCCATTAATCGTCCCTTGCAAAAGTTGTGCGCGCATCGCTGGGGGCCCGAACAAAGCGAAGGCGGTCAACAGACAGGCAGCCGTACCGATTGTGCGGCAACCGTAGAAGATGCGAGCGAGTAGAGCTATTCGTATATTCGATACCGGCATGAGGCACTCCCCTTTTCGCGGCGCTGAACCGTGACTTGCAAAATTGTCCCGACCAAGGTGAGTCGATGATATAGAGGTCAGACCACTACTGTCAAGCAAAAACATAAAGCACAGGATAAATTCGCCTCAAACACAAATAAAACAGCGTCTTCTAGCTCCGGAACACCCGCTAGCGAACATGCATTCCACTCACACTCCTGTACTCCTGGGTGGACCGCCGGACTGTGGCAGACACCTGCTTAGTCCCACGGAACTCCGCCAGCTAGAGCGCAAACCATCTTAAGAATCAGGGAATTCGCCGCGCCCCCGCCTGGGCACAAGCCCGCCTCCCAGTGAGCGCCGCTTGACATAATGGTCTGAACTCACTTAATCTCTCTCCGAGCTTCCTATGCGCATCGTTCCGGCGGTCTGCCTTTTTATCGCCCTGGCTGGGAGCGCCGTCTGGTCGGCGTCTTCTCACTCCGGACACTCCGCATCGACGCTCGATCCGGGGGCAACGCACTATTCGCCGCTGGCCCAAATCAACGCGAAAAACGTGAAGCGGCTGTCACGTGCCTGGACCTTCCATACGGGCGAAAAAGGGCGCCAGTTTGAAACCACGCCGCTGCTTGCCTCCGGTTTGCTGTACTTCACCAGCCAAAGCACGCAGGTCATTGCGCTCCAGCCGGAGACCGGAAAGGAAGTGTGGCGATTCAATCCTCATGCGACGCGCGAGCGCGAGAATCGCGGTGTTTCCTATTGGCCCGGCGACGGAAACCGGCCGCCTAGGGTCCTGTTAGCCACCGGTGACGGAAAGCTCTATGCGCTCGATGCAAAGACCGGCGCGCTGGAAACCGGCTTCGGCGATAACGGCGTCGTCAATCTGAAAACGGGCATCACCGAAGCGTTCCCGCGAGCCGCCTACTCGATTACTTCGCCTCCCGCCATCTACCGCAACCTGGTGATTGTTGCTCCGAGCACCCAGGAAGGGCCCAGCTACGGCCCGAGCGGCGACCCGCGCGCTTTCGATGTCATCACCGGAAAGCAAGTCTGGCGATTTCACACGGTACCTCAACCCGGCGAGCCGGGCAATGAGACCTGGGGGCCGGACGGCTGGAAAGATCGTTCCGGCCCGAGTCTCTGGGGCCGTATCACCGTCGATACCGAGCGCGGCCTGGTGTTCCTGCCCATCGGCAATCCCGCCGACAGCTTCTACGGCGCGGACCGCAAGGGAACTGACCTCTATGCCAACTGCGTCGTCGCGCTCGATGCCGCCACCGGCAAGCTGCGCTGGTATTACCAGATGGTGCACCATGACATCTTCGACTACGACGTGACCGGCGCGCCGGCGTTGGTCGAGGCCACTGAAAACGGCAAAAAGGTTCCCGCCATCGCGGAAATCACGAAGATGGGTTTTCTCTTTATCCTCGACCGCACTACGGGAAAGCCGGTCTTTGGCGTAGAAGAGCGCAAAGTGCCGCCCAGCGACGTACCCGGCGAGGACGCTTGGCCCACGCAACCGTTTCCAATCAAGCCTCCACCTTTGGCGCGAATCAGCATCAACCGTAATGAGTTGAGCAAAAGGTCGCCGGAAACGCAGAAGTATTGCGAAGCGGTCTTCGACAAATACGTCCATGGCGATGTCTTTACGCCCTTCGGCCTGAAGCCGACGCTGGTCTTTCCCGGCGCCATGGGTGGCGGAAACTGGGGCGGCGTCTCGTTCGATCCCAAGCTGAACTACGTCTTCGTGAACATCAGCAACATGGGTGGACTGGGCCATATCGTGAAGTCGTCGGCTGGCGCTCCGATGCCCTACCGCAATGAGACAGCCTACGCGCGATTTCTCGATCAGGATCAGTACCCCTGCCAACAGCCGCCGTGGGGCGAGCTGGTCGCCGTCAACACCCGAACCGGCGATATTGCCTGGCGCTCGAATCTGGGAACGTATGACGAACTCGAAACGCCCGAGTATCGAAATGCCGGCACACCCAACGTCGGCGGCTCTATTGCAACAGCAGGCGGGCTGGTCTTCATCGGCGCCACTAATGATTCCCGCTTTCGCGCTTTCGATTCGCGTACCGGCAAGCAACTGTGGGTAACGCGCCTGGATGCCACGGCGAACTCCACACCGGTCACTTATGAAGGCCGTGATGGAAAACAATACATGGTCGTTCCCGCCGGCGGACCCGATCATCTTCGTAACGTCGGCGACACTTCAAACAACACCTCGGACAGCCTGATCGCTTTCACACTGGGCGATGGCAGCGCGGCCGAATCCACTGTGGTTTCGCAGGCACGGCCCGCCGCGCCGCACGAGCGAGCCGCGGCCGTTCCGGCCACCGACGCTTTACCGGAAGGGGAAGGGAAGGAGGCCGTAGTCAAAGTCTGCTCCCAGTGTCACGGCGTCGGGACATTTTCGAGGTCGCGGATGAGCGGACAGGAATGGAGGCAGGTTGTGACGGAGATGGTGCAGCGCGGAGCTACCGGCACCAGCGACGAAATGCGCGCCGTGGTCAGTTACCTTTCGAAGTACATGAGCGACAGCCCGTCAGCGGGTGCGGCTCCGGCCGCCAGCAGGAAACGGTGAGCCTCGTAGTCAATTGCCGAATGGAAGGAAAATTTCATGAAGCGAGCAAATAGCGGTTTGAACCGGAGGCAGTTCATCCAGGGCGCCGGATCTTTGGCGGCGCTCGGCGTGGCAAACGCCGCGGGCAGAGGAGTCTCAATCGTGCTCGACCCGCATGATCCGGTGGCCGGCGCAGCACCGGCACAGTGGGCCGCCAAGGAACTCGAGCGCAGTCTCACCGCGCGCGGCCTTTCCGTTCAGATGTGCGACAACCTTTCGCAAGCGAAAGCCGGCGATTTCTGCGTACTGGCCGCGGGCCTCGCGTCCCGGACAGCCACTCCCATCCTGCGGCAGGCACGCGCCGTGGTGGCGTCCGTCCCTGAAGCGCTCGGTCTGGTTCTCGGCACCGCGGGGAACCGGCAGCTTGTGTTGGCGTGCGGTTTCGATACACGCGCCGTAGTGTATGCTCTGCTTGAACTCGCCGATCGCGCGCAGAATAACGCTGACCCGGTTGCCGCGCTTGCGGTTACTAGCGCCATTACAGAACGGCCGGCCAATCGGGTGCGCAGCCTCACTCGCCTTTTCACCAGCGACGTAGAAGACAAGCCTTGGTATAACGACCGCGAGATGTGGCCGCAGTACCTGACCATGCTCGCCGCTCAGCGTTACAATCGCTTCAATCTCGCTTTCGGCATCGGCTATGACTTCATTCGCCAGGTGACCGACGCATATTTTCTCTTCACCTACCCTTTCCTCCTTTCAGTCCCCGGCTACAACGTCCGGTCGCCGCAGTTGCCGGACGCGGAACGCGATCACAACCTGGAAATGCTGAAGTTCATCAGCGAGCAGACGGTCGCACGTGGTATCGAATTTCAGGTCGGCCTATGGATGCACGGCTACGAATGGATCGATAGCCCGCATCCGAATTACACGATCGAAGGGTTGAATAAAGACAATCACGCGTCATATTGCCGTGATGCCGTACGCATGCTGCTCAAGGCCTGCCCAGCCATTAGCGGCGTGACATTCCGCGTTCACGGCGAAAGCGGCGTGGCCGAGGGCAGTTACGACTTTTGGAAGACAGTCTTTGACGGCGTCGCCACGTGCGGCCGCACGGTGCGCATTGACATGCATGCCAAAGGCATGGACCAATCCATGCTCGATATGGCTGTGGCAACGCACCAGCCGGTGACGCTTTCGCCGAAGTTCTGGGCCGAGCACTTGGGCATGACTTACCACCAGGCCGATATCCGCGAACTGGAGCGTCCTAAGCCCGGCCGTCAGGGAAGTGGCTTGATGAAGCTGAGCAGCGGCTCGCGCAGTTTTCTGCGCTACGGCTATGGCGACCTGCTGCGTGAAGACCGCCCCTGGAGCGTGGTCCATCGCATCTGGCCGGGCACACAGAGGGTGCTGTTGTGGGGCGACCCGGTGACGGCCGCCGCCTATTCCCGAGCCTTCAGCTTTTGTGGCAGCGCCGGCGTGGAGATTCAGGAGCCGCTCTCTTTCAAGGGGCGGCGAGGCTCCGGCATCGCGGGCGACCGCTGCGCCTATGCGGATACCAGTTTGCGCCCACGTTGGGATTGGCAGAAGTATGTCTATGGCCACCGCGTCTGGGGCCGCATGCTCTACAATCCGAATACCGCTCCCGACGTTTGGCGCCGCTACTTGCGCGCGGAATTCAAGAGCGGAGCCGAGCTCATCGAGGCCGCGCTATCCAACGCCAGCCGCATTCTGCCCATTATCACCACCGGCCACGCCACCTCCGCGGGAAACAACACCTATTGGCCTGAAGTGTATCTGAACCAGTCCATGGTGGACGCCGAGCACTTCCAACCATACACTGATACGCCGTCGCCTCGCGTTTTCGGCAACGTGAGCCCGCTCGATCCACAATTGTTTTCGCGCATCAATGATTTCGCCGACGAGATGTTGAGCGGCGAACGAAGCGGCAAGTATTCGCCGATCGAAGTAGCGCAATGGATTGAAGATTACGCCGAAGCCGCCGCGAAGAACCTGGCGCTGGCCGAGCGGCAGACGGAGGGGAAGGAGCGTCCCGAGTATCGCCGCCTGGCGATCGACGTCGCCATTCAATCCGGACTCGGGCGCTTCTTCGGCGCAAAGTTCCGGGCGGGCGTGCTCTATCGCATTTACGAGAAAACCGGCGATGCGGATGCGCTCAAGCAAAGCCTGGCTCAATACCGAAAAGCCCGCACGGCGTGGTCGGAAGTGGCGAACCGCGCCAAGGGCGTGTACATGTCCGACATCACAGTTGGTGAACATCCGCAATTGCGCGGGCACTGGCTCGACCGGCTGCCTGCCATGGACCGCGATATCGCCGCTGTGGAAGCCAAATCGGGCGCAGCGCAGAGCGCGCCAAATTCGCGCACGGCACAGGCCATCCAGGAAGCGCTCGGCCGGCCCGTGCGACCCGCGCTGGCTGCCAGTCATGAGCCCGCTACCACGTTCCGGCCAGGAGAACCGCTCAATATTCTATTGACGCTCGAAAAGCCCGCGGCTTCCGTCAAACTCTACTACCGGCATGTCGATCAGGCCGAGCGATACGAGGCCGTCGAGATGGAAGCGCAACAGCGCCGCTACCGTTCGTCGATTCCAGGAAGCTACACCAATTCCGTCTTTCCGCTCGAATACTACTTTGAAGTGCGCGAATCGCCGGAGAGCGCCACAATCTATCCCGGCCTTTCGGCGAACCTGACGCAGCGGCCGTATTTCGTCGTGCGGCGAGCGTAGCGCCGGCAGCCGCCGGAATTGCCGCTGCTACTTCGCATCCAGCCGGCGGTACATGGCGCGAATCGAAGTGGCATTGGCCGCGGCATCATTGGCGATCATTCCGTGCTTGCTTAGATCGATCGTGCGGGCCAGTTCATCCGCCGATTTCCCCGCCGCCTTGCCGGCGCGCACCTGCGTCAACATATCGGAGAGATACTCGCGCTCCACGCGCAGTGCTTGTCCGGTGGAGGGCGCGCCATGTCCAGGGATCACGATGGTCGGGTTCCAACTGATCATTTGATCCAGAGCATGCAGCCAGTTTTCA
Organism: Bryobacteraceae bacterium; assembly: GCA_035550475.1. Classification (GTDB taxonomy): domain Bacteria; phylum Acidobacteriota; class Terriglobia; order Bryobacterales; family Bryobacteraceae; genus DASZPB01. The sequence continues at coordinate 46,052 of DASZPB010000075.1, forward strand.
TAGTCGCCGTCCGCGTCTGCGACGTTATTGCCGAACGCCCACGTCACGCAAAGGTCGCCGGTCGCGACAATCTTCTGCTTCGGCAGCCATGCTACGGCGTCGCCCGCGGTGTGACCCGGTCCTACTTTGATGAGTTCGAGCCGCTGCATGCCATCGTCGAAGACCATGCGGTCGGAGAACATGATGTTGGAGGGCACGAAACGTGCGCCTTCCAGGCTATGCTGCGGATTGTTCCAGTTGGTCCAGCTCTTCGGACCTTTCTCACGCAGTTCCTCACCGGTTGCTTGCGAGCTGATGATGCTCGCGCCGAGATCGGCAAACGTGGAGATTCCGAACGAATGGTCAGCGTGATAGTGGGTGACGAAGACAAAGCGGATCGGCTTATCGGTGGTGTTTTTGATCTTGGAAACGATCTCCCGGGCGCCCCACGGAAAATTCGCATCCACTACAACAACGTAATCCTTAAAAATAACCCACGTGCAGTTGGCGGGTTCGCGATTATCGCGGTCGCCCTGCCATACATACACGCCGGGAGCCAGCTCATGAACACTGTGACTCTGGGCCTGAGCGGCAAACGACACGGTCAAAGCAAGAGCAACCCCGGCAAACCATCGTGCGCACATAGGGAACAGTATATACCTGATTTTCCGATAGGTCCGACCAATAACAATATGGTTTCTGTTTGACGCAATTGGTATGATGATATCCTATATACGTGCAAAGCTTTCCCCCCGACATCCGCGACGGCTTTCGCGAAGTGTGCAGAACTACGCTCTCAGCATCCGTTTTTGAAAAGCTGCTCTCACTGATTCTCAGCGGTCACTGGAAAGAAGGAGATCGCATCCTTCCGGAGCGAGAGCTCTCGCATGAGTTGGGGGTAGGGCGGGCATCGCTGCGCGAAGCGCTAAAGGCGCTGGAGCTAATCGGAATGATCGAGAGCCGCGTTGGGGACGGCACATTCGTTTGCCAGCGCTCAACGTTTCTTTCGCGCCCTCTGCTCTGGGCGATCACCGGCAGCGGCATGACGCGCGTGGATGAACTGGTGGAATCGCGCCTCGTGTTGGAGTGCGAGATCGCGGCATTCGCTGCGGCGCGTGCAACATCGGACGACATGAAAGCGATTGAGATGGACGTGCAGCGCTTGGGAAGCGGCTTGGCCGATCCGGACGTGCTGCTCGACGCAGACCTCAAGTTCCACTTGGGCATTGCCAATGCGGCGCACAACCAGATTCTGCTGAATGCCGTTCAGATGATCCGCAGTCTGATGCAGCAATGGATGCTGGTGACGCTTCACGTACCTGGTGTCGGCCCCAGAGTCTTCGCGCAACACGACGCGATTCTGCAGGCGATTCGAGCCAAAGATCCGGCCGCGGCACGAGAGGCAATGCGCGGTCATCTGGAAGAAATGGGTGGCCTGCTAATCCGCATCAAATCCGCGTCGGCATCGTAATGGTTTAGTCGGACGGTGATCATGCTGCCGGTCGCGAGTGAACGCGCCAGGTGATTGCACCGTCGGGATTGCCATCAGCAGCGCCATCAAAGCGGATAGGCGCATCCGCGAATTACCGACTCATCAACCAACACGGCCGCCGGTCGCCAATGTTACCAAAAGAATAGACCGGTTCTCCTCTGGCGGCATCGAACAATACCATGGAGCAGATGAGATTCGCCGCGCGCGTGGCTGTCGCTCTGGGAGTCTGCGTAGCCATACAAGCGCAAATTGGCGATCTGGGCATTCAACCACCCGGGAGCCCACTGAACCAACCGCCGCCGGCGGAGAACGCAACACTGTTTCTGAATGTCCGCGTTTTCGACGGCAGAAACACCACGCTCTCTTCTCCCTCCAGCGTGTTGGTTAGAGGGAATACGATCGACCGCGTTTCAACATCTCCCATCGACGCCGGCAGTATCGAAAACGCCACGGTAATCAATGGCCAGGGCAGAGTGCTGATGCCCGGCCTCATCGACGCGCATTGGCACGCATGCATGGCGGCGACGCCGCAGATGGTCCTGATGTCCGCCGACGCCTCTTATCTTCAGATGCTGGCAGCCCGGCAGGCGGAAGCAACGCTTATGCGGGGGTTCACTACGGTCCGCGACATGGGCGGCCCCGTGTTCGGGCTTAAGCGCGCTATCGACGAAGGCGTCATAATCGGCCCGCGCATCTATCCTTCGGGCGCGTTCATCTCACAAACCTCGGGACACGGAGATTTCCGGTTATCCTTCGAAGTCCCGCGTATGCTCGGCGGTCCGCTTAGCCACTCCGAAGTCTTAGGTGTGGCGGCCATTGCCGACAGCCCGGATGAAGTTCGGCTGCGAGCCCGGGAGCAGTTGCGCCATGGCGCCAGCCAGATCAAGCTGATGGCTGGCGGAGGCGTCGCTTCTCCTTATAATCCGATCGAATCCACGCAGTTCACCGAGCCCGAGATTCGCGCGGCGGTCGAGGCGGCTGAAAACTGGGGCACCTATGTGACCGTCCATGCTTATATTCCTCGCGCCATCCGGCAAGCCGTAGCCGCCGGCGCCAAATGCATCGAGCACGGTCAACTGATCGACGAGCCCACCGCCAAGCTGCTCGCCGACAAAGGCATCTGGTGGAGCTTGCAGCCCTTTCTGAACGATCAGGACGCAAGTCCGCTGGTCAATCCCGTATCCCGCAAAAAGGCGCTCCAGGTCTTCGCGGGGACGGACAACGCATACAAGCTGGCCAGGAAGTATAAAGTCAAGACAGCCTTCGGTACCGATATATTATTTGACGCCAAGCTTACTAACCGGCAAGGGGCCCAACTCGCGAAGCTGACCCGGTGGTACACGCCCGCCGAAGCGCTTAAGATGGCCACCGGGGACAACGGCGAGTTGTTGGCTCTCTCCGGGTTCATCAATCCCTATCCCGGCAGACTGGGCGTGATCGAACCGGGAGCCCTCGCCGATCTTCTGTTAGTCAATGGCAACCCGCTGGAAGACATCAAGCTCATTGAAGATCCGGCCACGAACTTCATCGTGATCATGAAGGATGGCAGGATCTACAAGAATCTCATGGCACACAAACGGCCCTGACTGGTAAAGACATCCGCGAGGAGAAAGATCTGATCAGTTCAGAAGCAGCTTTAGGTCTACCTGGATATCAGGTTACGGACATGGAAGAAATTAGGTTTTCGCAACTTCGAAAACTACAGACGGCGAGCCCGACATGCCGGGCCTGATGGTGGGCTTGACAGGACTCGAACCTGTGACCTCCTGCGTGTGAAGCAGGCGCTCTAACCAACTGAGCTACAAGCCCGGAGATCTGAGTGTAACACGCCGCAGCAGCTCAGCAAAAACTCCACCGACAGCCTCAAGACAGGAAGTGTGATACACAATCAGTGCCGTGGTCCTTTTGCGGCGTGCCGCAAGCTTCCTGATGAGTTCGTCTGCAGTTTCAACGTCCTGCGTTCTGCGGTTACAACTTCCGATAACGGATATTATGTAAACTTTAAAGGTAATAATATACTTGACTGACGAAACTCTTCAGCGTAAAGTTGATTCATGGACAAAGTACCTTTCACTCTTCAAGAAGCGATTCTCTACTTCTCGGACTATCAGAACTGCCACGATTTCATGGTGAAACTGCGCTGGCCGGATGGTAAGGTGCGTTGCCCTCGGTGTGGATCGGAGAACGTCGCTTGGCTGCCTAACGCCAGAGTATTCAAGTGCTACATGAAGCACGACCGCGTAAAGTTCTCATTAAAAGTCGGAACCATCTTTGAGGATTCGCCCATTCCGCTGGAAAAGTGGCTCCCTGTGATGTGGATGCTCGTGAATGCCAAGAACGGGATTTCATCGTGGGAGATCCACCGCGCCATCGGCGTAACTCAGAAGACCGCTTGGTTTATGCTCCAGCGCTGCCGCTTGGCGATGCAGGACGAGCACTCCGGCGGCAAATTGGGCGGCGAAGTCGAAATCGATGAAACCTTTATCGGCGGCAAGGCGCGGAATATGCACAAGGGCCGAAAGCTGAAGGCGCTGGGAGGTAAAGGTGGTGGAACTTCGGGCAAGATCGGCGTACAGGGGATGCTGCAGCGCGGCGGCAAGGTTCGTACGGAGATCATCCCCAATTCGAGATACGGAACTGTCGTTCCCAACATCTGGAAGCACGTCGAGTTTGGCGCCCAAGTGTTCACCGATGAATTGAGCGCATATTCCGGCCTTCGGGCTGAGTACATCCACAACGTCATCAATCACGCGGTTTCGTATGTCGAAGGGAATGTGCATACCAACGGGATGGAGAACTTCTGGAGCCTGCTAAAGCGGACTCTGGGCGGAACCTACGTTAGCGTCGAGCCATTCCATCTTTTCCGCTATGTGGACGAGCAGGCTTTCCGGTTCAATAACCGCAAGCCAATGGATGACGGACACCGTTTCCAGTACGCCATGCGCAAGATTGTAGGCAAGCGGCTGACCTATGATCAACTTACCGGGAAGACCGATCCGGAGAATCGACCGCAGCCGGAAACAGTGGAACCCTTCTAAGCGGCAGGGCCGAGGCAAGCGTAAAGAGCAGCCTGTCGGCCCACAGAAGCCCACAACGCCACGATACATTACCGACGGGTCTATTCCCCGCGTTATCAGGCGCAGAGGTGGCCCACGGCCAAAGCCAGAGGGCTACGGAAGTTACCGGGAGTTCGCGGAAGCGTTTCTGCGCTGGGCGACTACGAAGCCTTGAGCTTGGATTTCGGGCCGCGCTTGTGCGGGTTCCGTTCTGCTTCTTTGCGGTGCTCCTCGATTCGGCGCTGGATCTCTTCGTGGGGCACCGCCAGTACTTTCCGCATAGCGGCCTGAAACCTCGTCCAGGCTTCCGGCCCTTCCACGTATTCCGGCTTCGGCTTCATACGCTAATCATGGCACATCTCGTTCAATGCGTGCCTCTCCAGGCCCTTTCCCTTGGCCCCATACAATATGGCCTCCATCATCTTTGCCATGTTTCGCGAGAATCTCCGAGAGGCGTCGAATAATCGGAAGACAATTTTCTAGATTTCTGGTGTATTCTTGCTTGCGCACATACGCGAGCATGTCCGCGAACTGGAGCGGAGGGAATTCCATGTCATCGGCGAATGTCAACGATGGGAAGCGATGGGCGTAAATCTGATGCATTCGCATTCGGCGGTAGAGCTTTAGGGTGAGATCCGCATATTCAGATGAGTAATCGCAAAATAAGTTAAACCGATACTCGGGGGCGCGCTCTCCGGCCACGATCACTTTCAATAATCCTTCGAACCCGCAATAGTACAGATCGCGCAGCCTTTCCTGATCGGCTTGTGCCAATCTCCTGAACGCTTGGGTAGACATCGGAGATTGGACATGATACGCAACAAGGCGAATGGCTGTTTCGGCGAGAGACTCTAAGAGATTATCGCGGTCCGATTCATGGCCCTTCCAGTCACGAAACTCTCCCTTCAAAGGCATCGCCTCTTTCATGTGTAGATAATGAATTCCGGCACCGGATAGGAGAGCATTCCATTGCTTAGATATGACACGCCAGTCAGATTCCTCGGCGACTGCCGCTGCAAATACCACATAATCGTCGGCTAGTTTGCCGCTCTCGTCGCAATGCACCTGAAAGAATGCCATCGGTAAAGCCTCTCCTGCGCCGATGATTCGGCCGAAAGATCCACCGGATTGAATTATTGCTTCCCAAGTTTCAGTTGATAGCATTCCAGCGCTTTAGATCCCTTCTGCGTATCCGTGATACACTACTAGCGGATACAGCGGAAAGTACTTCGCGGCGCTGGCACGCTGCTCAGTTCACAGGCTGTACAGAGTTCCGATCTTCACGCACGCCGAAACGTGCGCACCACTTCTTGTTCTGGCCTTACTTCTAGCATAGGAGTAAGCATGGCCGAGAATCAAACGAAATCAGAACATCCACCATTGGTTTTAGCCGAGCGGTGGCCGGACGGCCGTCCGATCCCATCTTGGATGGGAGATCTCATTCAGGCATTTGCGGCAGGGGTGCAAAACCCGCCCCTTCAGAAAAGTCTGCAATCTGAGGAGCCGTCTCTCGCAAGTGGAGTGTCAACTGACCTAGGTAATCACGAGGCGCGGCAGTCGAAGCTATTCGCCTCACGATCTGATTAATCGCCTGATCGACGTTGTCAGCATGGGCGAACAGAATGAATGTTTGGCCTTTGTACGGCAACGAGAGCCATAGGTACGTGTACGTCTGAGCGTTAGCCATCCCCACACTCTATCACCGCTTGTCAGCCAAGTATATTATTGCCACTTTAAACGACGAAAGCCCGACCTCTGCTTTGAGGCAAACCTCTTCGACGATAGTACGAATACCGCAAGACCGGCGATCGGGAAGCTGATAGCCAGCAGTAACGCCGATCGGAACTCGCCCGACGAGATGATGCCCAGACTCTCGCCATGCGCAGTCCGCTCGATGGCGTACTCTCCTAACGGCGCCAGCAGCACGCCCGCCAGCAAAGAACAGAATTTCAGGAAGTCTTCGCATCGGAATTCCCAACAGTCAGGCAGAGATCCCGGATTCCCACGTGTCCCCCGCCAGATATCGAACCAGGATGAATTCCTGGCTGCTACATCACACAAAAAAAAGGCCCGATCCCCGCTGAATGAGACCGGGCCATGGGAAGAGACTAATGACACCCAGGGAAAAACTCTAGCGGCCGTGACCTCCGCGGCCTCCGCCGCCGCGGCTCGCTCGTCCACCGCCACCGCCGCGCGATACGTGGCCGCCACCGCCACCGCCGGAGGGCCGCGATTCCACGCGCGCTCCACCTCCGAAACCACCGCCCGACGGGCGCGATTCTACACGCGACGCGCCGCCAAAACCTCCGGAACGTTCGCGCACGACCGGCGGCGCGATGTGTAAGGACTGCGGCCGGCTCGGCTGGTTGTAATGCTGTTCGACGCTGCGGTTACCATGGAACTCCTGCTGCGGCGCTACATTCTGCCGCTGCTGCCGGGGGGCTGCCGAAGGCCCGGGGCTGCCGAAGCCATTCCATCCGCGATTGAATTGCTGGCGTTCCATGCTCCGCGGGTTCGCCTGTTGGTTCCCGCCCGGTTCGCCGAAACGCCGCCATCCGTTGCTGTCATTCCTTTGGGCCGATGGCGCCGATGGCCGGCTTTCCCGGGCGGCCGGCGCATCATGGTTCGCTGTGACGTTCTGGCCGCGCGATCCGCCAAACTGCCGCCAATTGCTGTTTCCATTCCGCTCCACAGCCGTCGCGGGCTGGCCGGCCGGGCGGCTGTTTCCAAATTGCTGCGGTTGGCGCGCTACGTTTGCACTTCCACGGAAGCTCTGTCTTTGTTCGGCCGGACCCGATGCGCCGCGCCCCGGATCGGCTCGCAGCGAATTTCCCCGCTGCAGCGCGCGCTCCTGATTACCACGCTCTTGATTACCGAACGCCACGCGCTGCGGCGGATTCGGTTGGCGATGCGTAAAGAATCGCTCGTTGCCGATCGAGCGCGGCGTGTGCGTCACAGCCCGGTCGGAGAATCGTAGATTGGCCCGTTCCGGATTGACGAACGCCCGCCCCTGTGCGTAGCCGACTCGCTGCAGCTCGGTACCCGTCGGGTGGACGAAATTGTGGAAGCGGCCATCCCGGAAATCGTTCGCACGCACCGCCGTGACACCGTTTCGGAAGCGCGCATTTCTATAGACATTTGTGATATTTATATTCGTGATATTCACGTTTCGGTTGAAGTATCCTGCGGTGCCGTAAAAACGGCGGCCCCACCACGGATGGAAGACTTCGTAAGGAGCCAGAGGAACCCAGCCGACGTTGCCGAATCCAAAGCCGACACCGACGCCGCCCCCGCCGAAGCCGAAGAACGCTACCAGCGCGGGCGACCAGTAGTGCCGCACACCGATCAGACCCGGATACCAGCACCAGCCGCGCGCCGCGTGGAACCAGCGGCCATAGTGATACGGAGCCCAGCCCCACGGGTCATAGCTCACCCAGGTCCATCCATACCAGTCTTCCCAAACCCAGCGTCCGGACTGATACGGCGCCCAGCCCGCCGCAACCCGGGGATACCACACATTGCCATACGTGGGATCGCTAACCCAGCTTCCGTACGGATCAAGGTCCTCTACTCCATAGACGCCTGGCCCTACGTATTGGTAGGAAGCGGAGTGCGTTAATTCCGCATCGCGGCTGTCATTCCAGCGGTCCCAGTTGTCGTAAGCACCGGCTGCGACGATCTGGAACTCGGGGTCGGAAGCGGAACCGCGCGCCAGCAAAGTCTGCCCGGAGTTGACCCACTGCGAGCCACGCGGTGTGTATACCTCAATGCTGCCGCCGCGCGCGGTCACTTCCGTTTCTCCGTTCGCGTTTACCGAGATCCGAAAACTCCCTTCGCGCGAAGGCCGCGCGGAGACGCTCGGCGTGTCCACTTCGACATCGGCATCGGGCTGCCGCAGCACGCGGAAGGTAACCATGCCTTGTCCCACCTGGATCTGGTAGCGCTGATTCTCGAGGTCGGCCATCTTGACCTGAGCGTTGCCGCCGATTCGCAGGATGTCCGCGCGGTCGAATTGTATTTCGGCGCGGGAATCAGGTCCCGTCGAAATCTGGTCGCCGGAAAGCAGCGGCGCGTTAATCGCGGCGGACACCCAGTCGCCCGAATCTCCGCGCTGCACCGAAACCGATCCATTGATCAAACTAATGCGGCCCACCCCGCGCTTGAGGTCGTCGGGATCCTGCGCGCGGGCTGGAGTCCAGATGCCAGCGGTCAAAACAGCAGCGCCGGCTAAAGCCCAGAACCTTACGTGCGAATAACGTCGCATCGGCAGAGTCTCCCGAAAATACACTGCCTTATTGTGCAATGAGTATGCCAAAGGGGAATAATCGACTTTTCAGCGGCTTAGAACGAAAACGAAGTGTTGGCGGCTGGCCGAAAACCACCATACTGGCCGGGTTGCAGCAGCACTAATCGGCCAGCAGCAGGCCGCCATCGCGATAGAAAACACGCAGATGCTTCTCGCCAATGAGTCCAGCCTCGGTGGCAAATAGGACGTAATAATCGGAATTCCGGCTGGCGGTAGTGGGCTCGACGGGCTGCCAGTTCTTCAAACGATACCGCAAGCGGTAAAAATTCAGGATCGGCTCCAGTTCCGGGCTGGCGCTGATTCGCACCATGCGCGAATCGGCCTTGAGGCGCAGCACATTCACTACAGTGCGCGTGCCCGCATCCTCTGGCCACTCACCATATGTATAGACGTGGAACTGCGTCAGATACTGCGCGGCGGCGAGACCGCTGATCAGGATCACGGCCGCGCTGAGAGGACGTTTGCCCAGCGTTTGCGCGAGAGACAACGCAGCCAGCGCCGTGAGTGGAATCCAATAGAGTGCGGCGCGGTTCGAGGGATAAGGAAACTGGAAACTCTCGTGCGCGAGCGCCATTCCGGCATAAGAGAACGCGATGGCGCCTGCCGTCAATACGAGCAGAGACTCTGCCCTTCCCTGCCCTCGCCTCCACAGCACACGAACTGCAGTCGCGACGGCGCCCACTATCAGCGCCGTGAGACCGACGCGGACCACCGGCATGAGGATTCGCAGAACCGACGGCGGATCGACCGGAATGCCGAGCAGCAGCCCACGTCCGGGATTGGGAAAAAACGAAAGCGCCGTGAGGGACGCCAGCGATTGATACAGATTCGCGGCGCCCGCGCTGAATGCGAACGATGTGGCGCGGCTAAGCGGAATTCCAAGAAAGACGAATGCGGCCACCAGTCCGGGCACTGCGAACCGCTCGATCACCACGGTCCAGCTCCATTGGCGCCGCACGAAGAGCAGCATGAGAAATGTAGCTGAGAGCGCTAGAACGGGAAAGAGAAACGTCACGCTGGCAGCCAGGCACAGGCCCAGACAAACAGCGGACAGATTCAACAATCCGTGCGGCAGCGACGTCTCGAGATACTCCAGCATCCATTCCAGTGCCCAGAAGAAGAGCGCGAGCGCCAACCCATAGCCGCGTGCCATCGAAAGATGGTCGAGCACCAGCGGATTCAGCGAGAGCACTGCTACTGCTGCTAAAAAGAGAGCGCCTGCACCGAAGGCCCGGCGCGAAAGCCGGTAGACGGCCCACAGGTAAAACCAGCCGCTGATCAGACTCGGCAGGCGCAGCGAGAACTCGGAGTGCCCCAGGATGCGCGTTGAATAACGCGACAGCAACGTATAGAGAATGTGATTGTGCGGGTCGAATGGCGCCCACACGTGTCTCATGCTTTGCGAGGCAAATTGCAGGTACGCCGCTGCTTCGGCTGTGGTGAGAGATTGCGTGGCGGCCCGGTACACGTTAACCGCGCCAAGCCCGGCCAGCAGCAGCCAAGCGGCTTTAGTCGATGCGGTAGAAGCGCGTTCCATTGCTTTCGCCGAGCAGTGTGATTCCCCAGGAGTTTGAGTACTTCTTCATATCTTCGGACGCATAATCGGAATCGTTCACCCAGAGATAATCGATCCCAAGCTGCTTCAATTCGAGTGTGGCGGCGCGCCGCAAACCGCTCGGCGCACGAACGTCGGATTCTTCGGCCGTGTCCGTGATCGGCACCCAATCCCCATGCGCAAAAACTTCAACCTGTAGATGAGCTTGTGATTCGGCAACACCTTCCAGCAGAACGGCATCGATAGTCTTCACGCTGCCGAAATCGACGGCGATATACATGTGCGGTTCCATGGCCTGCCATGTGGACCATCGCGTTGCGTAGTTGTTATCGAAGGCCAGTTGCACTTCCCAGCCATTCGGCCACGCGCTGAGACGCCAGTTGGATTCGCGCGGCAGTTGGGTTCCGTTTGAAAAGACGCGCATCTCCGTGACGGTCCAGAACGGTGACGCCGATGCCGTTTCCACCACCCTCACGCGGCGCGTCCGCAAAGGCAGAAAACGGAATCGCGTGCGGTGCGTAGGTGCGGGATCGCTGACCGGCGTCAGCAGTGCATCGTTGGCGCGGTTGCCGAGCGTCGATTCATAGGAAGTCACAATGGTGCGGTCGAAATAAGCCTCGGGCCGACCCGCGAACGAAAAGATCTTCCCATCGGGCGGGACGGTGTGCTCGATGAGCGTCTTCAGTTTGTAGTCGGTTTGGTGGTTCTCGATGAACTCGGTCTCCGGCACCTTGCGTAGCGCGGCCTGCACGGGAACACTGCTGATGCGCCAGGCCCAGTCGTCGCAATACCAGGCAGCGTGCGCCGGCCAGCAGAGATATGCATGGAAAATCGCCAGTACCGCCAGCACGCCCGACGAATTCGCGCACGCGAGTCCCATGGATAGCGCAAGAAACGGCAGCGCAGGAATCAGAAACCGCGATCCCGAGTTCATAGCCGCGGGTATCGCGAAAATCGCTGCGGCCAGCAACAGGCGGCGGCCCTGCGATTGCCGCAGGGCGAGCAGCGCCAGCGGCGCAAGCAGAAATACCGGGCCGAGAAAACCACCGACTAATCCGCCCCGCACCGCCAGTTGAACGGGAATCTCCCAGCCGTGCTGAACGCCATAGTATTTCAGGTTCTGCAGATAAATCTGTTCCATTCCCGGGTGGTAGTAGGGGTTCGGGAACCACGAATTCAAAAAAGGCGCTGCCGGATTTCCGAGCCAGATCCAGTTACGCAGCAGCCAGGGGAAAATGAGCAGCAACGCCGGCGCCGTCACCATTACCAATGGGCGCAGGCTATCCTTCTTCAATCGCCAGAGCACATATCCCGCCGCGAACGGCAGCGTGAGTACGGCCGTGTACTTCACGGCAAACGCAAACCCGGATAACAGGCCAATCAGAATCAATAAATTGGGATTCCGTTCTTCATCCCATACCTGAAGCAGGTAAAAAACTGCAAAAATCACGGTGGCAACGGTGAGATCGTTATAAGCTGAGCTGCCGTCGAGGCCGATCACCGGAGCCGCATAAATCAGGACCGCTGCAAACACACCAACGCGTGGATATCCGAAACGGAGTCCATAGCAGACAATCAGCAGAGGTAACGTGGTTTGGAACGCAAAATGGACCAACGCGGCGGACGAATGCTTCCCAAAGCTGAAAGCAATCAGGAAGAGCATCTCCATTCCCTGTGACAGGTAGGAGTACATGTTGTGGTAATCCCAGGCGAAGCCGTGGAACTTCCAAAAGCGCGCTACGTTGCCCAGATGATAGCCGCTGCCATCGGGACTGATTTCCGGTGCTAGAGCATTCAAGAAATAAATAATAAAAAATGATGTAAAAACAACAAGAAAAAGCAGCTTCCATGCGCGCGGAATCGGCTTCCACGGAACTGCGGATCGTCGAAGAGCGGGCGCGCGGAGAGCCCAGATAATCAGCAGAAGTCCGGGCCACAGAAAGAATCCTTTGCGCGCCTGGTGCGTGACGCAAAGAAAGAACGTAGCGAAGCTGGTACAGGCGGCGCCGGCAACAAAGGCCACGAGCATCGCTTCCAGGCGATGGAACTCAAGCCGCAGGCGCGCGAGGATCAGTTTTCCCGCGGCTGCGCAGACCGCAACCGTAAACAGCGCCCCTTCCAGGATGTGCAGAATTTCCTGCATTTATTGGATGAAGCCGGCGCCGGCAAGAAGAAACGATAACTGGGCCTTGTCCGCTTTGGCAACATACCGCGGTTCGGCATTAGCCGACACCGTGACAGGAACGCGCTCCTTCACCAGACCTGGAGGCACCGGCTTTTCGAAGCGGTATCTTCCGGGGTGAGGACAGCGCACGGAACCTAGCAGTTTGCCGTTGATGGAACAGGAGACCACCACGGGGCCAGTTTCGCGGAATGTGACATCCGGAACGACGAATTCCATGTAGAACTTCAGGTGTTCAGCGTTTTCTACCTGCAGGCGCAATTCAGGATGGAGAAATGCCCACCGCAAAGCTAGAGGTTCCGGGCTGATGTCACGGACAATGTAGCGGTCCGCATCCGCATCGTCCATCTGCACCGCAGGACGCAATTCGCCCGGGTCGAGGCCCAGGCTGGACTCGAATTGCGGAGGAACCGGATACGAAGGCGCGTGCCGGCCACAAGCCGCCATGATAAGTATACTGAGCAGGAACAGCCGCTGCACCGAATTTCGAGTATACCAACAGAGGCCCAAAGAGAGGCGCTAAAGCCCGGCCTCGCTTTTTGGTCATCGTATGTCTTTCCGCTGGCGGTTTGTGGGGCGCCTTCCCAGTCGGCTCAGAAGGAACAGCGTTCGGCGCTCGCGTGCGGAATGATTGGAAGTTTTTGAGATGTCCGGCATGCGGAGATGACTCCGGTACAGCAGTCATGCGCGACTCAATATGGGCCACGACGTTCCGAGAACTAACTCGGTACTATGCAGCCGGTAGTAGGCCGTTATTAGTATCATTCCGTTCGCGGGAGCGGCTGTGTAATTGTTATACTGCGTAGACTACTTTCTCATGCAGGGGATCTTAGAGGACCTCCGTTTCAGTCTGCGGACGTTGCTGAAAAATCGTGGGTTTGCAACGGTAGCAGCGTTGTCGCTCGCCTTGGGAATCGGCGCCAACACGACTATATTCACGTTGGTGAACAGTGTTCTGCTGCGTCCGTTATTGGTGTCCGACCCGGGTCAACTGGTCAGCGTATTCACCATAGATCCGCAAAATCCCGGTTATCTCCTTTGCTCTTACCCGAATTACAAAGACTTCCGTGATCGGAATCAAGTCTTTTCTTCCCTGTTCATCTATTCGGCGCTCGATTTAAGCCTGACCGGCAGCGGCGATCCCAAACCAATCGTAGGCGATATTGTCTCGGGCACTTATTTTTCGACGCTCGGCATTCATTTCGCTCTGGGCCGGGGCTTTCGCGCGGATGAAGACCAGATTCCGGGCGCCGATCCGGTAGCTGTGATCAGTTACAGCCTCTGGACACGGCAGTTCGGCGGCAGGCGCGATGTGCTTGGGAGGACCGTCGGGATCAACGGACATCCATTTCAAATCATTGGCGTGACGCCTCCCGATTTCCACGGTCTGAATACCCTGGTTGTCTCCGACGTCTGGGTGCCGATGATGATGAACCGGGAGGTCTACCCGAACCCGATGTGGCTCACCGAACGGCGCGCGCTGGTGTTTTCGGTAGTCGGGCGGCTGAAGCCGGGCGTGGAGATCCCCCGAGCACAGGCCGGCATGGACCAGCTTGCCGCGGAACTGGCGCGCGATTATCCGCGGGACAATCAAGGCCGGCAAATCCAATTGGAGCCGCTCACGGAAGCGGCCATCAACCCCAACACCCGTACGATTCTGACCAATGGCAGCGCGCTGCTGATGACGATCGCGGCGCTGGTATTGCTGATCGCGTGCGCCAATGTCGCCAACCTGTTGCTGGCGCGCGCCAGCGGACGCGGCAAAGAGATCGCCGTGCGCCTCGCCATGGGGGCCAGCCGCTGGCGTTTGATCCGGCAGCTTCTCACGGAAAGCACAGTGCTGGCGCTGATCGGCGGCGGACTGGGACTGATTCTGGCGCGATGGGCGCGTGACATTCTATGGTCGGCGCGGCCTCCGATCCTCGCCACGGCTGATTTCCATGTGGATCTCGACGGGCGCGTGCTCGGTTTCACGCTGGTGATTTCGGTCCTGACGGGCATTCTCTTCGGCCTCGCGCCCGCCCTGCGCGCGACCCGCAAAGATCTGGCGACGGACTTGAAAGAGCGGGCGGGTCAGCCCGTTTCTCCGCCGGGCAAGTTCAACTCCAAAGCAGCTCTGGTGATGGCACAGGTAGCGCTCTCACTGGTAGCATTAACCGGCGCCGGCCTGTTTTTGCGGAGCCTGCGCAACGCGCAACAGATCAATCCGGGCTTTGATACCGAACATACCGGCATTCTGGAGTACAACCTGGCGGAACGCGCGTACTCGGAAATGCGCGGGCGCGAATTCGAGCAGCGAGTAATGGAAATGGCCTCTCGCACGCCGGGCGTGGTCTCCGCTGCATTGGCCACTAATGGCCCATTGCATGTCACATTGGCGCGGACCGTACTGCTCGCAGGCCAAGAGGACATCACCGATGGAAAAGGCCGCACCACGGCGGTGCGTACTGTCACTCCCGGCTACTTCCGCACGCTCATGATCCCGCTGCTGCACGGGCGGGATTTCGGTGAGACCGATACGAAAGATTCCCCGCGCGTCGCCATCGTCAATGAGGCGGCCGCCGCGCGCTACTGGCCTGATCAAGACCCGCTCGGCAAGCAGTTTCGCTTCTTTGGAGACGACGCCCCGTTTCAAGTGGTGGGCGTGGCCCGCAATGCCAGTTCGCATTCCATCGGCGAGCGGCCGCAGGCACTGATCTACACGTGTCTGGCGCAGAATTATTGGCCGACGAACATGCTGCACGTGCGCGCTGCCGGAAGCCCCGATGCCGTCCTGGCGTCGGTACGCCGCCAGATTCATCGGCTCGATCCGGACCTGCTGCTGCACACCTCGACCATCGCGGGTGAGATTGCCGAATCGCTCTGGGCGCCGCGCCTGGCGGCAAGTCTGCTGGGCGTCTTCGGCCTGCTGGCTTTGCTGCTGGCCAGCATCGGGATTTATGGCGTAGCGTCGTATTCTGTGAATCAGCGTGTGCGGGAAATCGGCATCCGTGTAGCCCTTGGCGCTACGACGAGTGACGTGGAACGGATGGTGCTGCTCGAAGGAATGCGACTGGTGGCGCTCGGCGTGGTCATGGGACTGGCGGTGGCGCTGGCGGCATCGCGCGCCGTCGAGAGCATGCTGTTTGTCATCAGCGCGCAGGATGTCTGGACGTTCGCGCTGGTTCCCGCGGTTCTGACGCTGGTCGGAATCGCGGCCTGCTGGTTCCCCGCCCGGCGCGCGACGCGCGTGGACCCGGCGGTGGCCTTGCGCCACGAGTGAGCGCGTTCGCGTCCCGGTAGAATTAGATATTGGTCCTCGTTCAAAACGTTTCCAAGCTGTATCGATTGTACCGGCGTCCGTCGGACCGTCTGCGCGAATTGGTTCCAGGCGCGGGCCGCGTGCATACCGATTTCTGGGCGCTGCGCGACATCAGTTTCGCGGTCGAGAAGGGCGAAACGCTCGGACTGGTAGGCCCCAACGGCTGCGGCAAGAGCACGCTGCTTCAAATTGTAAGCGGCATCCTGCAGCCCTCTACCGGACGCGTAGTGACGCGCGGGCGCATCGCTGCCCTGCTCGAATTGGGCGCGGGCTTCAACCCCGAATTTACCGGCCGTGAAAACGTGTATCTCAACGGCGAGATCATGGGGCTCAGCCGCGCGGAGATCGATCGCGCCATGCCTTCCATCGAATCCTTCGCCGAAATTGGCGATTTCATGGAGCGGCCGGTAAAGGAGTACTCGAGCGGCATGTATGTGCGGCTGGCGTTCTCGACAGCGATTCACGTCGATCCGGAAATTCTCATTGTGGATGAAGCTCTGGCCGTAGGGGATGCCGTATTTGCGAACCGCTGTGTGCGGAAGTTCGAAGAGCTGCGCGAGCGGAAGATCACTGTGCTGTTCGTTTCGCACGATCTCGGTCTGGTGAAGCAGCTCTCCGACCGCGCCATTCTGCTGCTGAACGGCCGCATCGAGGCCGAAGGCAAGCCGAAGGATGTGATCAACCGTTATATTGGCCTGGTGCTGGAACGTCAGGAAGCGCGCGACAAAAAGGAAGACCGAATCGGCCACACCTTCCGGCATGGCGACGGCACGAGCGAGATTCTCAGCGTGGAGATTCTCAATAGCAGCGGCAAGCCGGTGACGGAAGTGGGCGCGGGCGAGGCTATCACCGTGCGCGTACGTTCCCGCTTCCGCGAAGCCAAGAGCGATCCCATGGTGGGTATCCTGATTCGCACGCGTATCGGCATGGATGTCTACGGCACGAATACGCGACTGGAACACCTGCCGCTGGGCGATTTCGAAGCAGGGGATGAACTGGAGGTCGATTTCCATATCGAGTGCTGGCTCACGCCGCAGCCCTACACCCTCACAGTTGCAACTCAGCACTCCGACGGGACGAGCCACGACTGGCTCGACGATGCGATCGCGTTCGACGTAGTGGACGCGCGTGCGCGCGCCGGCGTAGCGGACCTGAGAGCTCAGGTGGAATGGCGCAAATTACAGTAAGAGTGCATCCCCGGGCGAAGCGCAGTGGCATTACCGGCCGGTTAGGCGAAGCATACAAACTGGACTTGGCGGCACCCCCGACCGACGGCAAGGCGAACGAGGAATGCGTCCGATTCCTGGCGGAGTTGGCCGGAGTGCCGAAGGCGCGTGTGCGGATCGTGTCGGGCAGAACCGGCCGGATGAAGCTGGTGGAAATCGATGGAGTGGAGCAGAGCGAACTGGAGCGGCGGCTGGCAGGATAGAACGGCAGCGCAGACGCCGGCCGGCGACGCGCGTCGATTCGCGTCCACTCCTGGACGCCATCATTGAAATCATCCAAAATGATGGCTGGTATTTCGGCATGCTCCTTCGGCCGCGGTTTGCCGCTGGAGCAATCGAGTGCTTCTCGATGACCATACCCAAACGAACCGGCATACATGCCCAAAGGAAACACGATGAGTTCTCCATCGGTCTCGCTCGGATACGTGATTCTTTACGTGAAGGATGTCTCCGCTAGTCTCGCCTTTTACGAAGAGGCCTTCGGTCTCTCCCGGCGCTTCTTTCACGATGACAACGGAAAGGCCTATGGAGAACTGGAGACCGGCGCGGTCCGCCTTGCGTTCGCCAGCCTTCGATTGGCACAGGAGCACTTGAAGCGGGAAGTGATCGCCGCTTCCTCGAGCCAGGCGCCGCTCGGGTTTGAGGTCGCGCTGGTAACGTCCGACGTTCCGGCTCTGTTCGCCCGCGCCGTGAAAGCGGGAGCGACGGTAGTCACCGAACCGGCGGCGAAGCCGTGGGGCCAGACGGTGGCATACCTTCGCGATCCTGACGGGCACGTGATTGAATTATGCACGCCGCTTTCGTGAAGCGCCGGCTGAGAACACTCCGAAAATGTCTCCCTCCCACCAAACCGGCGTCAGCCTGCATCCGCGCCCAGGTGAAATGTCTGCTGAGGCAAGATTGCCACAGTTGGTGGGGCCGACATGAGCGAGAATCCTTATTGTGTATAGGTTCACTGCTGCAATCAAGCACGGCGGAATCATTGACTTGTCTGCAAATATGAGGGTAGTGTTCTGTATTGAAATCTGACATATCATATGTGAAGCGGACATCAGTGGTTTCAATAGATCTTGCAGTGGAGTTGTCGTCTGAGCGCTCCTGCCACGACCGATGAGTGTTATGTTTTCGCGTCGATTATTTGCGGATCAAGTCTGGCGGGGCTCGTCGCGCCTGTCATCCATTCAGCTTCGCCGGATCAGCGTAATCTTTGTATTTATTGCCTCCGACGATCTCAACGATTGCTTGAGCTGTTACGGGCATCCAATTGTACAAACGCCGAATATAGACCGTCTCGCGCGCGAGCGTGCGCTTTGACCACGCCTACTGCCAGTTTCCGCTGTGCAGCCCCTCACGCACCTCAATGATGACGGGCCTTGCACCGGACTCTACGAAAGTCTGGGACCTGGCGACGCACTTTCGCAAGGCACTTCCCAAGGTTGTAACGCTGCCACAAGTGTTTCAGAAGAACGGATACTTCGCAGCACGGGCGGGCAAGATCTACCATTACGGCGTGCCGACGGAGATCGGAACCAATGGGCTCGACGACCCAGAGAGCTGGAACGAAGTGGCGAACCCCGTGGGCGTCGATCGGCGCTCTGATGGAAAGCCTCGCCGGCTATGCTACCTGGCCCCGGCCCCTCATTGGGCGTAGTTGACAATAATAGACCATGGCTTTCCGAAACCCGATCCGGGCTGTACTGGCACTCCTTCTATCTGCCGCTACGGCACCTGCACAAACCCCAGCGGCACCCGCCGGTCCGGTGCAACCGCAAGCGCTCACCGCGCTCAATGACGCGTTCCGCGCGGCGTACGCCGATGCCAAGGGACGTATGCTGGCATCCTCCGGTCCGATTCTCATCGTCAATGGCGACAACTTTTCGCTCCTACTCGGCAAACGGCGTCTGAACGCTAACGTCGCAACTCCGATTTACGATCCGGTGAAGACCATTTCCCATATCCCGCTCGCGATCTATGTGACCCTCACACCGGGAGACGGAGCCATCGGCGCCGATCGCCTCAAAACCCTCATGGGCCTGCGCGAACTGATTCCACCCGCCGAAGCCAGTCTGGATACTGTGAAACTGCCCGCGGCTTCGCTTGCGCGCCAGAAGAAGATTGTCGCTGCCTCGTTGGCCTTCATGGACAACGTGGCCGGCAGGCGCCAATTCCAGCGTTCCGCGCTGGTGGCGTTCACTCGCGACATGACTCCGCTCGTCATGCAGAATGTCACCGAAGCCGCCCAAGCGCAACTGAATGCGATCCACGCGCAGGTTTCGGCCTGGCGCCGCGACTTGAGGCCGCAGCAATGGAACCAACTACACGTATTGATCATCGGCCCTCACATGCCGCGCCAGGACTTGTTGGTGATGCAGTATTTTCTTCGCCTCCTGCACGAGCCAAGAGAGGGCGGCCATGTCATATATGCCGAATCGCTGTGGGAAGAGCCACAGGCTCTCGATCTTCTCGGTACGCACCTGCTGGACGGCAATATCGGGGAGGCTTTCTTCGATGATTACTCCCGGATGCACCGCGACTTGTTGGGCGATGCCGCCAAGCAGTACCTGCTTCACCTGCTACCGGAGTAAGTCCGAGTGTCGCGAAACCTGGCTCTGGGGACGTGTTGAATGACCCCGGATGGCTTGAGGTGGCGGAGCGCCTGGATCGATCCCTGCCCGACCGCTCGCCGGTCTGAATGGTAGCTTGTTGAGCGCGTCGGAATGGCGGCCGATGTTTTCTTTAGAAAGAAGGAACACATGCGGGGGAATATCAACAGCTATCCACATTGCAGAACGTTCGAACAAACACAGCGAAGGAATCAGGGCCGAGTGAACCCGCTTCGGGCGGCCATTTAATACAGATGGGGCAGAGATTGACCGTTCACAGCAATCCCTGCGCCCATCGTGTCCGGCTCCACCTATCTTTAGCCCCGCTGGCGGAAGTAACCTGGCCTCTAAGGTTTTTTGGGAATCGCGCCTGCTTCGAACAAGTCCGATAGATCGCTCGCGTTCGCTGCATCACCCAGAAGTGGTCCTACTCTGAAGATTTCCTGCATCGTGCGCAGGTCGGAGGAATGCGTGTAGTTCACCGGGCTTGCGTAGGGTATGCCGTTGACATTTGCGTGGGCGTGCGAAGAGATCACGATCTCCGGTATCGTGTGGTTGAAATCGTCTGCGTTGTCACCGGCTACGCCGTCGGATTCGGTCTCGTCCCACCACAGAATGATCGCGCCGTGGTTCTTGTATGCCTTGGATGCCATGATCATCGGCACGATCGTGCTCAGGAAATCGTCGCCCTGCCGGATCTTCGCCGCATCGCCCGTTAAACCCTTGTAGCCCGCGCTAAGCGTAGTGTGTTGGTCATTGTATTGATCCGGCGTAATCCAGTTGTAGTCCGCTACCGTATCGTTGGCCAAGTCAATCGCCAACTGCTGGAGGGGAGCATAGTGCGAGGACAAAGGATTGTTCGGAGTGGCGTCGTTGCCTCCGTTCGTATCGGTGAAGAATACCATGGGGTTGTGTTTCGCGGCATAGTTATACTGATTTGAGCCGTTATAGGAATTGAAGAAGCCGCCGGCAAAGGTCCCCGATAAACTGGTCAGCGGGACGGTCCACAGATCTTTCGGTAGTGGGATCGTAGTAAGCCCATCACTCGATCCGGTCAGGTTTACGTCTTCCTGGTACGATCGCCACGTCTTCCCCGCCCTTGTGAGGAGAGCACTCAAATGCAGGCTTGTGTCCTGGTTATTGCCGGCGGTATAATGGGTCACCATCGTCAAGCACACCAAAGTTCGTACCGCCTTCTGCCCACAAATAGCTCGGTTCAGAAGGGTGAATATGCGGATTATTCCCGGATGGCGTGGCAAGTACGTTATGGTAGGCAGCAGCATACGCTACTTGCTTGCTGAGACGTACGATTGAGCCGTTGATGATCGCAACAGCGGTTCCGTTCACCAGGCTGTTGATAAACGGAGCGTTCGTGTTTTGGTAAATCTGCTGGATCCCGCCGGTGAACTGGTTGGCCGGCTGGGTCCAGTTATGATTTTCCATCGCGATCACGAAGACCGTTTTAATATTAGCAGCGCTGGCGCTATAACTCGAAAGTGCGGCGGAGACAACCAGCGCACTTAGTATACGGTGGCTAATAAACACAGTTTACCTCCAGATTGTAAGTTGGCGGCCGTACTGGAGCGCATTCCGATGCGCCTGGTCAGCCTGCCGTCCCTATTCTGATAACAAGTAGCTTTTGCAGGATGATGACGGCAGGATCACAGATCGAAAACGACAGATAGAAAACATACTTTTCGACCGGGCAAATCGAGACGCCGGCTTTACCATCCGACCTGCGTCATCCGCCGCAGAATTTCTGATGTATACCAGCCCATCTGGCTCGGCCTTCGCCGGAGCGGCGAAGGAATCAGAGCCGCTAGTCTTGCCGCCTGATTGCGATTAATCCGCGCGGCCGGGACGTGGTACCACATCTCGGATGCCGCCTCCGCTCCATAGACTCCCGGGCCCCACTCAATTACATTCAGATATAACTCCAGAATGCGCTGCTTACTCAGAATCTTCTCGGCCACCGGCGCTAGCGCGAATTCGATGGCTTTATAAATGATCGAGCGGTGCGTCGTCAGGAAAAGGTTCTTAATCATTTGCTGCGTGATGGTAGATGCGCCTCTTCCCAGCTTGCCCTGTTTCAGATCCTGATCCACAACCACCTGTACCTGCTTCCAGTCGATTCCATGATGCTGGTAGAAGCGGCCGTCCTCCGCTGAGATCACGGCGTGCTGCAAGTCGAGCGAGATTCGGCTGAGTGGAACAAAGACGTATCGCTTATGATACGGGCGGTGGTGGATCAGCGCCTCGATGTGCCGCTGCACTTGTACTGTGGTATCGATCGGGTCAATCCAGCGTAGCGCGCAGAGTTGCAGCACCATCATCACGTAAAACAGCACCACTGCGCCGGCGCCCCACAGCAGGATGTGGCGAAGAATGGCGTGGCGCCGCCGCGGGGGTCTTGTGAAACGGACCGGACGCCTCTTGGCAAGTTGCGGCACGCTACGATGGTAGCGTACGTGATATGGGGCGGCCGATATGACTCGCTTGGATAACTATCTGGCCTACGCGGAAACCAACCGGATGACCATGTTTCTGATCGCCAGTGCATTGATTGCACTGATCGCATGGGTCGACTGGCTGCTTCCCGACATTTCTATCGGATTCCTCTACCTGCTGCCGATCCTGCTTTGCGCGGCAGCACTCAGCAACGTGCAAATCCTGATGATGGCCATACTTTGCGGGTATTTCCGCGAAGCCTTTGATC
This sequence comes from Bryobacteraceae bacterium, assembly GCA_035550475.1. Classification (GTDB taxonomy): domain Bacteria; phylum Acidobacteriota; class Terriglobia; order Bryobacterales; family Bryobacteraceae; genus DASZPB01. Next base: position 68,468 of record DASZPB010000075.1, read on the forward strand.
CCCTGGAATGGGCTCCAGGCGCGGCCGGACGGCTGGTGGTGGCTTCCGCGGGATTCGCCATGACCGGCTTTTTCGTTGCCGAACTCAACCAGCGGCGGCGCCTGCTGATGGCGCATTTGAAGGAACGCGAAGAGCAGATCCGGCTGCGGCAGGAAGCCGAAATGCGCGTGCGGGTGCTGATCGAAACCAGCCCGCTCGCCATCCTCACGCTTGATGACACCGGCCACGTACAATTGGCCAACGAATCGGCACGCCGGCTGTTGGGTTTTGAAAGCGAGCCGCTACAGGGCGAAGAGATTACACCTTATCTGCCCATTCTGAGCCGCCTCATGCAGAGCCACCATACCGGCACCAACATCCGTACCAACGTAGAATGCAAGGGGCACCGTCACGATGGCGAAGTCTTTCTGGCTCACGTGTGGCTTTCGACCTATCGCACGTCCGGTGGGACGGGCCTGGCGGCTGTCATTTGGGACGCATCCGAGAACCTTCGCGATCGCGAAGGCGCCGGCCTCGATTCGATGATGGCCACGTCGCGCGTGCTCATCGGCGCGCTCTCCCACGAGATTCGCAACCTCGCCTCCGCTGCTGCCTTGGCGCACGGCGCGCTGGCGCCTGTGGACAATCTTCCGGACAACGCCCACTACCAGGCGCTGGGAAGTCTGATTACGGGATTGGAGAAGATCGCGTCCTCAGGCCTGCGCGTGGCATCGAATCGCGAAGCGGCTGTGGCGGACCTGGGCACACTGCTCGACGAAGCTCGCATCGTGATCGAGCCTTCGCTTCGCGAAGCCGGCATCGACGTCTCCTGGCAGATTGCGAGTGACCTGCCGCTGGTGCAGGCGGACCATCACAGTCTGCTGCAGGTATTCGTCAACCTGGCTCGCAACAGCGAACGGGCATTGTCTCAAGCCGAACATCGTGAAGTAACGATTTCGGCGCAGGTGGAAAACGATCTGGTGATCGTCCGGTTCCGGGATACCGGTCCGGGGGTCGCACATCCGGAGGAACTGTTCCGGCCATTCCAGCCGGGCGCCCATTCTTTTGGTTTGGGATTGTATATTTCCCGGGCGATTCTACGGGCGCATGGGGGTGGCTTGCGCCATGAAGCAGGGCAGCCGGGGTGCTGCTTCGCAGTGGAACTCTGGCCGGTGGAGAGTTCAGGGGAGGGGTAACGGGAATGATTCGAGCTTTACTCGTGGACGATCACGCACTCTTCCGCGAGAGTGTGGCGCGTGCGCTGAGCTCAAAAGAAGAACTGCAAATCGAACACTGCGGCACGATTCGAGAAGCGCTGGAAGTCCTTTCACAACAAGAGATTGATCTGGTACTTTTGGACCATGACTTAGGGTCGGAACGGGCATCGCAGTTTCTACCCGCGGCGCGCCAGGCCGGCTATGAAGGCCGTGTGCTGGTGGTAACGGCGTGGGTCAGCGAGATGGAAGCGCGGCGACTGTTGCGGCAGGGGGTCGGCGGCATTTTCCTGAAACACGAACCGCTCAGCACGTTGCGCGAGAGCATCCAGACAGTGGCAAGTGGCGGCACGTGGCTTGACCGCTCATTCGCGCGGATCAGTGGGGAGGCGGCCGGCGCTGAACAGGCGCCCACTCCCAAGTTCAATGATCGCCAGCGCAAAGTGCTGCGCTATGTGCTGGAAGGTTTGTCGAACAAAGAGATCGCCTGGAGGCTCCAGATTTCCGAAAGCTACGTCAAAGCGATCTTACAAAGCCTGTTTCAAAAAACCGGAGTGCGCACGCGCGGACAGCTTGTGCGGGTGGCATTTGAACAGTACGAAGACCAGTTATAAGTTCGCGGCTCTGCGCGATATCCGCTGTAGTACCCGAAAGATACGGTGACTCGGCGACAAGCGGTAAGCTAACTTGGATTCAGAGCCGGAACTCAGACCCGGCAACCGAGGCATAGGGGTGAGTACCGCTGTCTGTAGTGATTTATGGGGATAATCAGACAAGGGCGGCGGATTTCCGGCGCGTGAAGCGGTCGCCACAGAGAGCCGCCTCGTTCGGAGGACGCACCGGATTCTCCGCTCCTGTTTTCCTTCCTGGGTCAGTTACTCCTGCTTCCCACGGACTTCGATTCCACCGGCCGCAACCTCCTTCCAATCAAACGATCCTGCTCCCGATAAAATAGGGATGTGCATCCCGTTCGTGATTCGATTCCGGACATTCTGGAAAGACTGCACGTGGAACCCGTGAACTCGGGCGCTTGTTATGGCGATTGGATCGCCGAGCCCGAAGGCGGCGAGATCGAGTCCATCAGTCCAGCCGAAGAGGAAGTGCTGGCGAAGATCAAGATGGCCGCACCCGCCGACTACGAAACAGTCGTCAAGCAGGCAGCCGAGGCGTTCCTGGAATGGCGCATGACGCCGGCGCCGGTGCGCGGAGAAATCGTGCGCGAGATCGGCGACGAACTCAGAGCCTGTAAAGCGGACCTCGGCGCGCTGGTATCGCTCGAGATGGGCAAGATCCTGGCGGAAGGCTTGGGCGAAGTGCAGGAGATGATCGATGTCGCCGGCTTCGCGGCGGGTCTCTCGCGCCAGCTTTATGGCTTGACGATGCACAGCGAACGGCCAGCGCATCGCATGTATGAGCAGTGGCATCCGCTCGGCATCGTGGGAGTGATCAGCGCGTTTAACTTCCCGGTGGCGGTCTGGTCATGGAACGCGCTGATTGCGGCCGTGTGCGGCGACTGCGTGTTGTGGAAGCCGTCTCTCGAAACGCCGCTCACTGCGATTGCGGTGCAGAAAGTCTGCAATCGTGTGCTGGACCGTCACGGGTTGAAAGGAATTTTCAATCTGGTGATCGGGCCGGTAGACCCAATTGCCGAAACGCTGATTCGCGATCCGCGCATTCCCCTGGTCAGCTTCACCGGTTCGACCGCGGTGGGCCGTCACGTGGCGGAAACAGTGGCCCACCGGCTGGGGCGCACGATTCTGGAACTGGGCGGGAATAACGGAATCATCGTGATGGATGACGCTAACCCCGACCTCGTATTGCGCGCCGTGCTGTTTGGCGCGGTCGGAACGGCCGGTCAACGATGCACCACTACGCGGCGGCTGTTCCTGCAGCGCGGCATCGCCGGGCGGATCACCGATTCACTGCTCGCGGCCTATCGGCAAGTCAAGATCGGACATCCGCTCGATGAGAGCACACTCATGGGACCGCTTATCAATCGGGCGGCGGTGGACCGCATGATGAACGGATTACGGCGCATTAAGGAGCAAGGCGGCGAAATTCTGTTCGGAGGCGCGCGGGGCGCCGGATGCTACGTGCAGCCGGCGCTGGTGCGGGCCCGCCCCGAAATGCCCATTCTCAAGGAAGAGATTTTCGCGCCCATCCTCTATCTGATCGAATTCGACGATATGGATGAGGCCATTCACTGGCACAACGATGTTCCGCAAGGCCTCTCATCCGCCATGTTTACGACTAATCTGATTTCGGCGGAAACGTTTTTGAGCCATCGTGGCAGTGATTGCGGAATCGCCAACATCAATATCGGCACCAGCGGCGCGGAAATCGGAGGGGCGTTCGGCGGCGAAAAAGAAACCGGCGGTGGACGCGAGTCCGGCAGCGATGCCTGGAAGGCCTACATGCGGCGGCAGACGAATACGCTCAACTGGTCCACTCAATTGCCGCTGGCCCAGGGAATTCAATTTCCAATCGATTGATGGTCCGCGCGAAATCTCAAGCGCCAGTTGAAATTCAGGCCGCGCGCCGGCGGGCGAAGGACGATCCGGTGGGACCGCGAGGGGCCGATTGGGCTACGCCTTCGCTGAGGCTAGTCCTATTACTCGTCGGGTACGATTGGGACTTTGCTTTTTTGGCGATCTGCGGCAGGATGGCAGTGCGGCCCTAGACTCGCGAACAAAAACTTCCTGCCTCCGCCACTCGGAGGGGGGCCGCACCAAATCTTACTGGCATCGGCCTTGGGGAAGAAAGCTCCGCTGTGGGATGGCGGCTGTCTCTTATGGATGCGTTCGTCCGCACCTCAGAACTCCGCCGACAGGTTCTCACTTGCCCATAGCGCAAGGGCAGTCCGGTTTTGAACTCCCACCTTGCGAAAGATGCGGTACATGTATTCCTTCACCGTTCCCACCGTAAGGCATAGTTCAAAGGCGATTTCCTTGTTCGCCTTGGCTTGCTGAATCAAGCGGACGATCTGCCGCTCCCTGGTGGATAGCTGGGCCGAACGCAGAGGCACTTGGATCCGCGGCTCCCGGCACGCGGAACACAGGTATTCCCGGCCGGCCGCGCCGAAATTGGACCCGCAGCGCGCGCAATTCCTCAGCATAACGACCGTTGAGTCTGTGGCGTCTGGCACGTTGGCTCTCAAAACGTTGTTCCTTTCCAATATCGGGACCCATGAACCTGTTGTCAGGTGCCTCCATTCGGCCGGATTTCTCACTAGAGTGCTTCGGAAAAGCAATTCATTTCACAACTTCCGCAATGAATGATTGCCGAAACACGGGTTCGCCTTCCGGGCGGTGGGGTATGTCGAAATTCTGCCGGTATTACGCGGTTTCTTGAGCCGAGGCGCGAATTTGCCGCATGTCCTCGGCCGCACGGGTGCAAGAGCACTTCCCTGCGCACACGGCAACTACCGCTCCGATGGACCAAGCGGCGGATTCGGCGGGTGGTGGCCGGTTGTGATCAGTTCCCATGCAAACACATGATCGGCATCGGCTCGCCAATACTTTATACTCCCGAGAAGCCAATACAAACAAACTGAGGTTTGTTCTGGAAGGACGCGCAGGGTCTGGCGGTCGCAGCTTGCCCACCGCGTTCCGCTGGAGTGTTTTGTCCGAATGCGGACAATTCAGGCCAAACTCGATATAATCGACAGGCTATGACGGACGCCGCCCAAGGCATCGCAGCCGAACCCTTCGAACGAATCCAGTGCCAATGGTGCCAGAGCATGAATGAGAAGGCTGCTTTGGCCTGCCGCGCGTGCGGAGCACCGCTGGATATTCGAAACCTGGTCAGTGAATCCGGTTGGCGCGAAGCACCGCGCATCCGCGATATGACGGAGATTCACTTCAGTTCGAGCACGTGCCAAGTAGAGGGCGAGATTGTTCCCGCCGCCGAGATCAACCTCGGCGCTGGCGATTCGGTCTTCTTTGAACATCACGTCATGCTGTGGAAAGAAGAGCGCGTGGGGATGTCGTTGATGCAGCTTTCAGGCGGTATGAAGCGGGCGTTCGCGGGCATGCCATTTCTCATCAGCGTAGCCACCGGCGCGGGCCGCATCGCTTTTTCCCGTGATGCCACGGGCGAACTCGTCGTGCTACCCCTTCACCCGGGCATGGAGTTGGATGTGCGCGAGCACGCGTTCCTGCTCGCATCTCACCAGATCGGCTATTCGTTTATTCGCGTAAAAGGGCTCACCAACATCCTCTTCGGCGGACAAGGCATGTATATGGACCGGTTCGTCACCACCAGCACGCCCGGCCTGCTGATCCTGCACGGTTACGGCAATGTGTTCGAACGCCGGCTGAAGGAAGGCGAGAGCATCATGGTAGAGCCCGGGGCGTTCCTCTACAAGGATTCTTCCGTCACGATGAACGTGGAATTTCAGAAGCTCGGGACCGGCTTCTTCGGCGGCACCAATATGAGTCTCGCCCGAATGACCGGGCCAGGCCGCATTGGCATTCAGTCTATGTACGTTCATCACCACACGGAGTAGTCGGGAGCGAATCCTATGTTTTGCGTGAATTGTGGCAATATTCTCGTCGAAGGCCAGAACTTCTGCCGGAACTGCGGCAACCCGGTGAAGCGGCCGGGCGCAGCCGGCCAAGCAGCAGCCTATCCTGCGCAAGCCGCTGCTGTACTGCCCCAGGTCCCTGCCCCTCCGCCGCAAGCTCCCATGCAGGCTTCGGCTCCGCAGCCTGCTCGAAGCGCAATGCCCGGGGGCCGCTGCAGTTGGTGTGGGTCGGACGTTTTCGCCGGCCAGTCCACGTGTCCCCGCTGCGGCGCGGCGCTCGACCATCCTCCCGCGGTGACCGCCGGCGGCTGGACCGAGTTACCCGGACGCAAGGACATGACCAAGCTCCAGATCGGCAACTCTTCCTGTCAGATCGAAGGCTTGTACGTCCCTGTGGCCGACATGAACCTCGCCGCGGGGGACAGCGTCTACTTCACACATCATGTGTTGTTGTGGAAAGATCCGCAGGTGAATGTCACAACCATGCCGCTTAAGGGCGGATTCAAGCGGTTGCTGGCCGGAATGCCGCTCATCATGACGCAGGCGCAGGGCCCGGGGCACATCGCATTTTCCAAAGATGATCCCGGCGAACTGATCCCCGTCGCGTTGCAGCCGGGCCAGTCCATCGACGTGCGTGAGCACATGCTGCTGGCCGCCACTTCCAATGTGACATATGACTGGTTCTCGACGAACGTCTATTTCGAAACGAGGAATGGAGACGAACGCGAAGTCTTCCACCCGGTAGGCGCCTTCATGGACCGCTTCTCGGCCAGCACGCCGGGTTTGCTGCTGCTTCATGCCGGCGGAAACGTCTTCATCCGTCAATTGGCGCCCGGGCAGACCGTGCTGGTTAAGCCAACGGCCCTGGTGTTCAAGGACCCCACGGTCGATATGAACCTGCACTTCGAGCATCCCCGGACGAACTTCGTCACTTGGGGCCGCTGGAGCAATATGTACTTCTGGCTGCGCCTCACAGGACCGGGCCGCGTGGCGATTCAATCCGTGTTCCCGCAAATTGAAGGCGAGGCGCGGAACATCACCGGTTGGTCAGACGCCACCGAAGCGCGCTGGTAGAACTACTGCTGTGCGCCGCCGCACTCGGGGCAGAAACGCGAAGCCCTGGGAATCGACTTGCCGCAGTTCATGCAGAACTTGGTGCCGCTTGCCGCTCCGGGGGCGCCGCCTGCCGCGGGCGCTGCGGGAGCTTGCGGAGCCGGAGCCGCGGGTGCGGCCGGAGGAGCCGGCGGAGGCGGAGCCGGTGGCTGCATCGCGTTCATCATCTGCTGCGCCATCACCATGCCCGCGCCCAATCCCGCGCCGATCCCGGCCGCGCCGCCGCCTTCGTTGGCAGCCGCGATGGGCATCGATTGCGCCACCTGGAACTGCGTGTAGCGGTTCATGTCGCCCAGCATATTCATCCCGATGCGCTGGTCGAGCATCTTCTGCAGTTCTTCGGGCAGGGAGATGTTCTCCACCACGAAGCTATCGAGCGCCAAGCCCAGGCCGTCAAATATGGGCTTCAATGTGGTCATCATCGTCTGCCCGAGCTGCGCCTGGCTGGCCGCCATGTCGAGGAAACTGACGCTCGCATTAGCAAAGGCGTTCGTCATGTTGCCGACAATCGTATTGCGCAACTGCCCGTCCAGATCGCTCACCTGGTACACGCCGCGCGAGCCGCTCACCTTCTGGTAGAAGGTTCTCGGATCGGCAACGCGAAACGCGTAGATGCCGTAAGCCCTCATTCGCACCGCGCCGAATTCCCTGTCGCGGATAGTGATGGGCGTGGCGGTGCCCCATTTCTGGTCGATGCGCAGCCGTGACGAGAAGAAATAGACGTCTGATTTGAATGGAGATTTAAAAGCCTTATCCCAATTCAGCAGGTTAGTGAGGAGCGGTAGCGTGTGCGTGCTGAGCGTATGCAGGCCCGGTTGGAACACATCCGCGATCTGCCCTTCATTGACGAACACCGCCAACTGGGAGTCCCGAACCGTCAGCTTGGCGCCGGTCTGGATCTCCTGATCTTCCATGGGAAAGCGCCAAGCCAGAACATTATCACCCGACTCGGTCCACTGGATAACATCGATAAATTGCTTGGAGAAGAAGCTCATAGTCTACCTTGACGTCTCATGAGTATACGCCCGGCGCACAATGCGCGCCAGTTACCTTTGGGAGAGGCCTTCCTAGACCTACCAGACAAACGGAATGAGCGCTTTGACTTCCCTCTTGTACTGCAAATACCCGGCGCCGAATTGCTTCGTCATAAACTCCTCTTCCATGCGGGACTTCAGCACCATACCCACTAAAGCCGCGACCGCCGCCACGAAACCACGAACCTCGCCAAGGGCAATCGCTGACCCGAGAATTCCCAGTTCGAAACCCGCATAGATGGGATGCCGCACCACCGCATAAGGCCCGGTTCGGATGAGCGTGTGATCGCGCTTGATCGTTACCGCGGCACTCCAGTTTCCGCCCAGATAAAAGCGCGCCCAAATCGCAAAACCCGCGCCGGCCGCCGCTAGTGCAAGGCCCGCCACCCCGGCGGCATCCGACTGCTGCCAAAGACGCGCAGACAGCCCCTCAAAAAACAGATCGCCGCGGGCCAGAAGAAGGAACGCCAATACAAGAAAAGCCGAATGCAGCAGGCGCGATCCGGTAGATTGAGCCTGCACTCTTCGCTTTGCCATAGGAGCACCGGCCAGCCAAACCGCGGCAGCCGCGATCCAAACGGCGGCAATGTATTTCGCAAAACGGGGATCCATTGTGGTTTGAGGGAGAGGTTCGCCTTATTTCGATGAAAGGACAGCAGTCTTGACCCGGGCAGCGTATGTCTTGAGATTTGCCAGCCGCTTCTCGATTTCTGCTCGATCACCTAGCGAAAAATCATTCAGAAACCGCTCGACTACGCGAATACCCTCGTCCACAGAAGACATTTCCCGTTCCACCACGGGCAAATTGTGTTTAGAAAGCTCGAACTCCGCCATTTCCAAAGCCGTGATGCAGGTCTGGATTTCGGCCGCGAGGAACTCGTAGCGTATCCTGCCGGTTTGCTCGAGAAGTTCGCCGATTTGCTTCCTATCCATACGCTAAACTCCCATTATCTCAGGCGGGCAATTCGACCGCGACGTTGGGGCCAATCGATCCGTCAGTCGTGTTGATTCAGTACGTCCGCTACCGAGTGCAGGAGCCGCTCGGCGGTGTACGGCTTTTGTAAATAGCCGGAGGGCTTCTCTCCCAGTTTCAGTACGGCATCCTTCAGATCAAACCCGCTGGACAGAACAACGGGAACTTTCGGATTGATCTGTTTCAATTGCGCCAGCGTTTCGTCACCGCCCATCACCGGCATCTTCAGGTCCAAAACCACCACCGACAGGTCATCCGCATGTTCCCTGAATAATTCAATTCCTGCGCTGCCGGTTGACGCCGTGATCACCGTCATTCCCGCGCGCGAGAGCACTTCTTCGGCAACTGTTCGAACCGTCTCTTCGTCGTCAATAACGAGGGCCACAGAGCCAGGCGGGATAGAGGCGGCCGATGGTTGCTCCTCGGCTTTGGCCGTCACTTTCCGGCGCGTGGCCGGAAGCAGAATGAGGAAAGACGTGCCGTGGCTAGGCGTGCTATAGACGCGGATGACGCCCTCATGGCCTTTGACAATTCCTTGAACGGCCGCCAAGCCCAATCCTCGACCAGTAAATTTGGTCGTGAAGAAAGGATCGAAAATGCGCGCCTTAGTGGATTCGTCCATGCCGGAACCGGTATCGGAGATCTCCAGTTGCACATAAGCACCCGGCTTTCCCGGCCGTGGCCGGAACAAGTCAGTCGCTTCCTGCTGGTTCAACTCACGATCAGAGGTCTTGACGTCCACTTTTCCGGCCTCCTCGCCAATTGCTTCGGCGCCATTGATCACCAGATTCATCACAACCTGCTGGATCTGCGCGGGGTCAGCGTACACCGGGGGAAGGTCCGGCGCCAGATCCAGATGCAGCTCGACGGTCTTGGGGATCAACGTCCGGATGAGTGAAGAAATCTCGCTGACCAAGTCTCCCAGATCGATCGCTTCCTTGACGGAATCGCCGCGGCCGGCATAGGCCAGCATCTGCCGCGTGAGAAAGGCAGCGCGTTCACCCGCATTCACAACTTCCCGCAAGCGGATGCGCAATGGGTCGTGAGCGGGAACTTCTGCCAGCGCCATACTGGCATTGCCGATGATGCCGGTCAGCAGATTGTTAAAATCGTGCGCGATCCCTCCGGCGAGCAGCCCGAGGCTTTCGAGTTTCTGCGTTTCCCGCATCTCGCGCTCGAACTTCTTGCGTTCGCTGACGTCGCGGATATTGAACTGAATGGCCCGGCGTTCCCCTTCCGTATAGGTGCTTGCGATGAGTTCTGCATGAAGCTCGGCGCCTCCTTTCTTCCGGAGAATGAGGTCGTCCACCCGGAGCATCCCCTGATCGCGAACCTTCTCGAAGAAGGTCTGCCCTTTCGGCAGGTACTGCATGGCTTCGATTTCCCAAAGCTTGCGCCCGATCACTTCTTGGCGTTCGTAACCCAGCAGTTGCTCGGCGAATGGATTCAGATCGAGGATGTCGCCGCTGGATGCATCGACCAGAACAATGCCATCGCGGGCAGAATCAAACAACCGCCGGTAGCGGGCTTCGGCCGCTCTCTTGCGTTCGGTTATGTCCTCAAAGGCCATCAAAATGAGCCGCTTTTGATCGAGCGAGGGAATTCGGCGGGCGTTCAATAGTAGAAATCTTGTCTCGTTGTGCTCGGAGTGATGCTCAAGCTCCACGTCATTCAACCGGGAGGAACCGGTCTTGAGCTGTTCCATGAGGGCTCGCACTTGGATCTGGTCGAACCGCCCCTGGGCGACTTCGAAAATCGACCGTCCGGCGGCCGAGCCGTCGGTCTCTCCTAAAAAGTCATAGAACGCGCGGTTGGCATCCTGAATCGCCAGATTCTGATCGAGCACCACCAGCGGTTCCCGAACCGTATCGACAACTGCCTCGGCATAATCGCGCGCGTGCCGCACTTCCTCCAGGCTGCGCCTGAGTTCGCTTACGTCCAGCAGTTGCAGCACGGTGCCGTCAATCCGGTTGTCCGCCGTACGGTACGGGCGCACGCGCATGAGGTACAGCCGGCCGTCCTGGTCCTGCACTTCCTGCTCATAGGGCTGCAGAGAATCCAGGACGTGCTGAAGGATCTTTTCCAGGTCCGGGACATTGACGCGCGGCTTTAAATCAGCGATGGGACGGCCCACGTCCGTCGAAATCAGATGCAAAACTCTTTCGGCCATGGGAGTGAAGCGCCGGATACAAAGGTCGTTTCCGGTCATCACAATCGGCATGTTCATGGAGCCGAGCAGGTTGATCAGGTCGTCATTGATCTGAGCCAGTTCTGCGTTGCGGCTCTGCATTTCCGCATTGATGGTGTTTAATTCCTCGTTGGAAGATTGCAGCTCCTCCTTAGCTGTCTGCATCTCTTCGTTCGTGCTTTGCAACTCCTCATTGGCGGATTGCGCTTCTTCGTTGGTCGAGCGAAGTTCTTCGATCACCGATTGCAGATATTCGCCGGTGCTCTTCAGTTCCTGTCTCAGTTTCGCGTTTTCCGCTTCGAGCGAGAGCGGCATATCGTCACGGGATTCAGGCACGGTTTCACTGGGAGGCTTTTCGGCGATGCTCTGCCTGTGGGCGCGGCCGAACAGAACCAGAAAGTATTGTTCCATCCCGGCCAGCGAGATGGGAACAGTCGTAATATTGATCGGAACAGTCTCGCCGTTCTTCAGGTTGACCAGTCCGCCTTCCACAATGGTCGCAGCATTCGTTTCGCGCGCCTGGTTGATCGCGCGGCCGACGGGCTCCCGCAGATCCTTGCGGAGCAGCGGGACCAACTCGCCTTCCTGAGGCATCTCCGGAACATCCAGGTATTGCATTACATTCCCGTGCCATTCCGTGATCCGCAGATCCTCATTGACCACGATGCCGGCTGGACCGTCGCGGTGAACGGGCTGGCTGGCAAACTTCGCGGAGGCACCCTCGATCACGCGGGGTTCCAGCCGCAGCGGTTTCGGCATGAGCGCCATATGCGGCGGACTGTCTTCCGCCAATCCGGCAAAATGAAAAACCGCTTGCGGCGTATTCGGCTTCCGGCAATAGATCTTATGCACCTCATCCAGCACTTGAAAGTGTTCCGAAAGACCGCCCAGTGTTTCGGAAGGACCGAGGATCAGGCAGCCGGACGGCTGAAGCGAATAGCCGAATGTCGAAATCACCCGCCGCTGCAGACCAGGCGAGAAATAAATCAGTAAGTTCCGGCAACTGATCAAATCCATGCGGGAAAGAGGCGGGTCGGTTGCCACGTTGTGCCGCGAGAAGATGCAAATCTCACGAATGACGCGGTTGATTCGATAGCCATTGTCGGCGCGGACGAAGAAGCGCCGCAAGCGTTCCGGCGAGACGTTCAGAATCATGCTATCGGGATACGTGGCTGCGCGGGCCTTGTCGATCGCGGCGTCGCTGATATCGGTCCCAAACATCTGGAGGGTGCAATTCAAATCTTCCGCTTCCAGATACTCCGTCATCGCAATGGCCAGCGAGTAAACTTCTTCGCCGGAAGAGCAGCCGGGCACCCAGGCGCGAATGATCTGGGGCTCGTGGCGATTGCGAACAATGGCGGGGAATACAACCCGCCTGGCCGCCGCAAACATTTCGGGATCCCGAAAGAAGTCCGTCACATTGATCAGCAGGTCGTCGAAAAGGGCTTGGATTTCCTCCGGTTCCTTTTGCAGCAGGACGCCATACTGCTCGAGGGTGTCAGATTTGCGCACCATCATGCGCCGGACCAGGCGGCGCAGAATGGTCGGCTGTTTGTACTGCGTAAAGTCGACGCCGGTATTCTTGCGGACCAGCAGGAGCAACCGGTTCAGCGCTTCGCCGTCTCCTACCAATTCCAGCGGCGTGCGGCGCAAATACGTGGCGCGCTGGGCAATGGCTGTCAACTCCTCGGCAATGCGCCGCGGAGGAAGAATGAAATCCACCACGCCTGCCTCGATGGCGCTTCGCGGCATCCCATCAAACCGGGCTGACTGGTTCTGAGCGAAGGTGATCCCGCCCTCCGCCTTGATCGCTTTCAACCCCAAAGTGCCGTCGTTCGCAGTGCCCGACAGCACCACGCCAATGGCGTTTGAGTGAAAACTCGCCGCCAGCGAAGTGAAGAAAGCGTCTACCGGCCGGAACTTTTCCGCTGTTGCCGGACGCGCTTCCAACGTGAGGCTCCGCTCGCGGACCAGCATGACCGTGTTCGGGCGAATGATGTAAATGTGGTCACGCTCCAGGCGGGTATCCTTCTGCACCTGGATGACGGGCATTTCGGTCTTACTGGACAGCAGTTCCGGCAGCACACTCTCATGGTGAGGATCGAGGTGCTGCACCAGAACAAAGGCCATGCCGGTGTTAGGGGGGAGGTGGCGTAGCAGTTCGGAAAACGCTTCGAGCCCCCCAGCCGAGGCTCCTACCCCTACGACCATCAGGCTCGTCTCAATCTCTCCCGGAGGATTTACCGGGTTCGGACCTTTTGACCGCTCCGGTTCGGGTTTGCCTTTGTGTTTTCCCATAGGGCCGCCGGATTCAACGAGGAACGGCGACTAAGGTCGTCATCGGAGGGGCCCGCCAAGAACCGGAAGGGACTAGCCCGTCGCCTCAGGCTCCGATGATAACAGATGTTTACACGTGCGCCCGATGGACAAGCAGGCGCCACACTCCGAGCCTGAATCGTTCGTACAAAATCGAACGGCAACCGTATCGAGGCGCGTGGCGCATCACGGCCACGCTCCTCTGTCACGATACTAGCGCACGCGTGACGCGCGAGGCTAGCTGGTCAAAAGTGATGATCTCATATAGAGATGGGTCGGACATGATGCGCGCCACCAGCGCCGCATGCATCGCATGGCCCGCGCGCTCGGCGATCACGTGACCCAGCAGCGGCCGGCCCAGCAGGGCGAGATCGCCAATCAGATCGAGCGCCTTGTGGCGGCAGCACTCGTCCGGTGCGCGCAGCCCGCCTGGATTGAGCACGCCATCGCGCGTAAAGCAAACGGCGTTATCGAGTGATGCACCGCGGATGAGACCCATGTTGCGCATCTGGTCGAGATCATATTCGAACCCGAATGTGCGGGCGGGAGCGATCTCGGTAGCATAGCGCTCCGGCGTCACTTCCAATTCCAGAGATTGGCGGCCTACCGGAGGAGCAAAATCGATATCGCAGGTGAGGCAAAAACCTTCGGCCGGCAAAATACTGATCCGCTTGCCGCGGTCTTCCACCGAAATGGGACGGCGAATGCGCAGGTACCGGCGCTTCCGGCGGTACTGGCGAATGCCCGCTTCTTCAATCAAGCGCACAAACGGCAAGCCGCTGCCGTCCAAAATCGGCACTTCCAGGTTGTCGATTTCGACAAAGGCATTGTCGATTCCCATCGAGTAGAAAACGCTCAGCAAGTGCTCCGTAGTGGAGATGAGAACGCCCTGGCGCATCAGGCTGGTGGCGTAGCTGACACGGGCCACATGCCGCCAACTCGCTGGGATCGGGAAATTTTCCAGGTCGGTTCTCAAGAAGACGATGCCGGTGGAAACGGGCGCCGGAAGGATTCGGATCTGCACCGGCACTCCGCTATGAAGGCCTACCCCACTGGCGGTTACGGGACGCTGAATCGTAGTCTCAAATCTCAAAATAGTCCGCTCCGAAGCGAAATTACGCGCCTTGGTGCAAGTCTCCAACCCAAATTGTATCTCATTCAAACAGAACCAGTTGATAATATTTAACTGTGTCATTTTCGCAACACATTGACACAGCATTGTGGCACAAATACACCGGTTGGTACGGCCCGGGGGTAGTATGATGGGCCAAGTGTCCCGACCGAAACTGTTCCTGATTGACACCTTCGGGTTCATTTTCCGTGCATACCATGCACGCGCGCGCAGCGGCGCTCCTCCCATGCGGACCGGCAGCGGGCTTTCGACCGAAGCCGTCTACATCTTCAACAACATGCTGCGAAAGCTCGCCAAGCAGTACACTCCGCAGTACATCGCCGCGGTATTCGAGAGCGGCGCTCCGTCGCACCGCATGGAGGAATTCGCCGAGTACAAGGCCAATCGCGCAGAAATGCCGGAAGATCTGGGCGAGCAGATCCCCTACGTGCGGCGCGTGCTCGAAGCCATGCGGATTCCGATCCTGGAGTACGAAGGCTTCGAGGCTGACGACGTCATCGGCGCGATTGCCCGCCGCGCGGAACGCGACGGCATGGATGTGGTGATTGTTTCGAGCGACAAAGACATGATGCAGCTCGTGACCGACCATGTCTCGATGCTCAACCCCGCCAAGGATGATGAATGGTATGACCCGGAGAAAGTGAAAGCCTTTCTCGGAGTGCCGCCTGCCCAAGTGGCCGACCTGTTGGCGCTGAAAGGCGACGCGATTGATAACATTCCGGGCGCGCCGGGAATCGGCGACAAAGGCGCGAGGGATCTGATCGAGCGCTTCGGGTCGGTGGAAGCGGCGATTGAGCGGGCAGCCGAAGTGGAGCGCAAGATGTACCGGGAAAGCTTGCAAAACAATGCGGAGCGCATCCGCATGAGCAAGCGCCTGGCTACGATTGCCACGGAAATCCCGGTGCCGTTTGAGGCTGACGCCGTCAAAGCGCAAGCGGCCGACACGGAAGTGCTGAAGGCGGTCTACAAGGAATTGGAGTTCCATAGCCTGCTGCGCGAGCTGGGGCCGAGCGAAGACACGCGCCCGCGCGACTACCGCGTGATCGGAAGCCCGGAAGAATTGCGCGCGTGGTTGAGCGCCGTGCCGAAGGGCGCACCGGTAGCCGTGGCGATTTCGAAATCGGGCGAAGGGGAATTCGCCCTCGATACGATAGGGCTCGCGTGGAAACCGGGTGAGGCTCGCGCGGTCCGGGCGGAAAATCTGGCCTGTTTGAAGCCGTGGATGGAAGATGCGAGTATTCCCAAGATCGCTTGCGACGTGAAATCGGCAATTCTGGCGTTGGCGCAACTGGGGATCGAAGCGCACGGGCTGGAGCACGATGTGATGCTCTACGCCTTCCTGCTGGACGCGGATTCTTCCGGCTGCTCGCTTGACGAGCAGGCTCACCGGCGTCTCGATCTAAAGCTGGGTGCAGCGCCGGAGCAGCATGCCGACCTCACGCTCGAGCTTTTCGAGCAACTGGCGCCGGAAGTGGAAGCGCGCGGCTTGCGGAACCTCTATGCCACCATCGAGCTGCCGCTGGCGGCCGTGCTGGCGCGGATGGAACGGACCGGCGTGCGGATCGACCGCGCGGAATTGCAGCGGCTCTCCGCGATGATGGAGACTGGGATTGCGCGCCTGACGGCGGAAGTTCATCAATTGGCGGGCAAGCCCTTCAACATCAGTTCCCCGCAGCAATTGGGACGCGTGCTGTTTGAAGACCTGAAGCTGCCGGCGCCGGTGAAATATGGCAAAGGCAAGACGATTTCGACGGCGGCGGACGTGCTCGAAGCGCTGGCGGCCGATCACGAGATTGTGCGCAAGGTACTCGAATACCGGCAGCTCACCAAGCTGAAAGGCACGTACGTGGACGCGCTGCCGGCGCTGATCGACACGCGCACTGGACGTCTGCACACCAGCTTCAACCAGGCAGGCGCGGCTACCGGCAGGATTTCGTCATCGAACCCCAACTTGCAAAATATTCCGATCCGCACCGAGCTGGGGCGCGAGATTCGTGCTGCGTTCGTCCCGCGCGAAGGCTGGAAGCTGCTGGTAGCCGATTATTCGCAGATCGAGCTGCGGCTGCTGGCGCACATGTCCGGCGATCCTTTGCTGGTTCAGGCGTTCCGTGACGGCGAGGATATTCACACGCGCACCGCCGCCGAAGTGATGGGCGTGCCGCCGCTGATGGTGACCGCCGAGGCGCGGCGCAACGCCAAAGCAGTCAACTTCGGAATTGTGTACGGCATTAGCGGCTTTGGACTGGCAGCGCAGCTCGGCATCTCGCGGGGCGAGGCAGAGACCTACATCCGGAATTACTTCGACCGCTACAAAGGCGTGCGGCGATTCCTTGATCAGACGATTGCCGAAGTACGCCAGACGGGCGTAACGCGTACGATGTTCGGCCGTGAGCGGCCCATCCCGGATATCAACAGCCGCAACGCCAATGCGCGCGGCTTCGCCGAACGGACGGCGGTCAACTCGCCGCTGCAGGGCACGGCTGCGGATTTGATCAAACTGGCCATGGTGCGCATTGATGCGAAGCTGCGAACCGGCGGTCATCAAAGCGCGATGCTATTGCAGGTGCATGACGAGTTGGTCTTCGAATGCCCACCCACCGAACTCGACACCGTAGGCAAGATGGTGAAGCGCGAGATGGAGGGCGTCACCGAATTAAAAGTGCCGCTGGTGGCAGACCTGGGCAGCGGCGATAACTGGCGCGACGCCAAGTAGCAGCGGATGGTATCCTCTTAGGCAAGGCGCGAGCTCATGCCTGTGCGAAGGGCTGTCGTATTGATGTGCGGCGTCATTGCGTTCCTCGGCGCAGTCTATGCGTTCCAGAGGCCGTTCCGGCAGTTTCCCGGCCGGGAGTATTACGATTTTCCACTGCCACCCGACTGGCAGGCGAAATCCGAATGGACCTTCGCGCGCCTGATGTATCCACCGGCTTATGGAGGCCGCGGCTTTGGTTTCCGCCGTGGCTACGGACGATTTGGCGGGGGCGGCGGAGATTGGACGCAGGGATATTCGAGCTGGACCACCGACTATCCACGTGCCGACCGTCATTTTACAGCCGCCATGCGCCGTTTGAGCCGCATTGATTCGCGTTCCGTGGAGCAGCCGGTCAATCTGGATGAGGGTGATGCCTACGACTGGCCGTTTCTCTATGCCGTGGAAGTGGGACATTGGAACCTGACAGACGCGCAGGCCAAGTCCCTCAGGGAATACCTGCTGCGCGGCGGCTTCTTCATGTGCGACGATTTTCACGGCACAGAAGAATGGGCAGTCTTTGAAAGCAGCATGAAGCGGGTATTTCCGGACCGGCCGATTGTCGAAATTCCGAACGACGACCCGATCTTCCACACTGTCTACGACCTGGACGACCGCTACCAGGTTCCCGGCGCGCAGTACCTGCGCTCGGGCAGGACCTATGAATACGATGGCTATACCCCGCACTGGCGCGGCATCTATGACGATAAGGGCCGGCTCATGGTAGCTATCTGCTTCGATATGGACTTGGGCGATTCGTGGGAGTGGGCCGATACGCCGGAATATCCGGAGCGCTTTTC
>DASZPB010000076.1:0-25257 GCA_035550475.1 Bryobacteraceae bacterium
AGCTTCAATGAGGCCGCGATCAATTGGTCGCGGAAAGATCACGCACAAGCGGACAAGAAGATCCTGCATAGGCTGCTTCAATGAGGCCGCGATCAATTGGTCGCGGAAAGAGGCCCCGCGCTGTAACGTGGGGCCTTCAGAAATGAGGGCTTCAATGAGGCCGCGATCAATTGGTCGCGGAAAGATCAATTCGCTCGCTACCGGCCCGGATTCACGCCGGCTTCAATGAGGCCGCGATCAATTGGTCGCGGAAAGGACGAGAGCCACAGCGCGCCATCGGTGCGCAGAACGCTTCAATGAGGCCGCGATCAATTGGTCGCGGAAAGCGAGCAATCCGGCAGGCATTGAAGCGCAAACGGGGGTGCTTCAATGAGGCCGCGATCAATTGGTCGCGGAAAGGGAGAGTCTTTCGTTTCTGGTCCTCAACCGTGCTCTCGCTTCAATGAGGCCGCGATCAATTGGTCGCGGAAAGAGGCTACGACCTGGCCGTGGGTCAGAATGAGGCACGCTTCAATGAGGCCGCGATCAATTGGTCGCGGAAAGACAGTATCGCCGGGAGACTGCGTGAGGGAACTCATCGCTTCAATGAGGCCGCGATCAATTGGTCGCGGAAAGGTGCAGGGCCAGGAATCCCCCTTACTTGCTGATAATAGGCTTCAATGAGGCCGCGATCAATTGGTCGCGGAAAGATCTGATGTTGTAACATCATCTCTGTATGGTTAATGCTTCAATGAGGCCGCGATCAATTGGTCGCGGAAAGGCGAAAAACTCCATGTGCTTGACATAGAGTTCCCGGCGGCTTCAATGAGGCCGCGATCAATTGGTCGCGGAAAGGTGGGACCAACATTAACTACATTATTACTACTATCTGCTTCAATGAGGCCGCGATCAATTGGTCGCGGAAAGATAAATTCCCAACATATGTCTGCAACCATGACTTACCGCTTCAATGAGGCCGCGATCAATTGGTCGCGGAAAGAAGCGCCAGGTGGCGGAGTTCGGTTAGGGTGTGATCGGCTTCAATGAGGCCGCGATCAATTGGTCGCGGAAAGCTCCGCACCGGAAGCACCATTGGACTCCGCTCTCCGGCTTCAATGAGGCCGCGATCAATTGGTCGCGGAAAGGCTACACTGCGCCGGACTCCAACGCCTGCACCATCGCTTCAATGAGGCCGCGATCAATTGGTCGCGGAAAGATGGCGCGAACTTTGGATCAAACTCGGAGTTCTGAAGGCTTCAATGAGGCCGCGATCAATTGGTCGCGGAAAGAGCCGAATCTATTCGCTGTGGAAGAAGAATTTCGGGCTTCAATGAGGCCGCGATCAATTGGTCGCGGAAAGGGCCCCGCCCTCTATCTATTCAATTATCAAACATCTGCATGCGCCATTGCGAGCACCCGGCCGCACTAGCCCACTCACCTTGTCCGAATGTCCTGTCTGCCTCTCCGAAATCATTGGATCACAGGGGAATAGCCGGTGGCGAGCGGCCCCCGCCTTTTCTCTATCACCTCGCTGCTCGCTCATCGCGTCACAAAGACGGGATACTCAGGAATCGTTCCCTCAATATACTGCGCCAGCAGCCGCGATTGGACTTCCAGCATTCGGCGGTAGGAGAGCCGATACTCAAATAACGGGTGCGTCACCAACGTATCCATGCGCGCCTCGTATCCTTGAAAGAACGCTTTCCGTCCTTCCGGTTTGAGCGCCACCGCGCGGCCCGATGCTATGAAGTCTTTCGCCGTCACCATCCTCGTATTGATCACTTGCAGCACCGCCGATTCTACAATCAATGGCCGGAATGGCTCCATCAGGTCCAGCGCCAAAGCCGGCCGGCCAAATCTCGGCTGATGATAGAAGCCGAGCATCGGATCGAACCCCACCGCGTAGCAGGCAATCGTCAGGTCCTTCGCCAACATGCTGTAGCCCAGCGAGAGGAGCGCGTTGGCCGGGTCGCGCGGCGGCCTGCGGTTTCTCGTCTGAAAATCGAAAGAGAACGGCGCCTCCCGCTCTTCCTCATTCGCTTTTAACATTCCCGCGAACTCGCCGAAGTACAGTCTTGCCGCATTGCCTTCGATTCCCAAAAGCTCCTCCAGCGTCCGCGCCTCTTCCGCGCGTTGCGCCATCATCTTCATCTGGTGCAGCACAACTCCCGGCGGATCCTCATGATTGCGCATCAGCATCGTCCGCTGGTTCCGAATTTTTCCGGCCGTCAGTTTCCGCGCCAGCCGCAGGCAGAACCATTCTTCCCCGGCCAGTTTGAACTGCGCTCGTCGCAGGAACACATTCTTCGTGGAGAGCCCTTGCGTAATTCCATAGAACCAGCCGCCTTGCGAAAAATAGCAGATGGGGATTTCCGCTTGCGTGAGCACCTGCACGGCTTGCGTACTGATCTGAATGTTCCCCATCAGATTCAGTTGATTGATTTCATGCAGCCGGATTTCCTGGCGGAGCGCGTCCTTCTCTTTCACCTGCAGCACGTCACCCGATTTGCCGACTCTCAGCCCTTGCGTGTTCAGATAAACGGGCCGCAAGTCGTCTCTGGGCGTGAGCAGCCGCCGCACTTCGCTCTTCGGCGGCTTTCGCCGGGTATCGCCATTATCAAACAGAGCGAATTGCTCTACCGCGGGAGTGGCATCCCACCGCAGCAGGGCGTTGGTTTCTTCAGGAAGACAGATGGGAGCCAAAGAGCAGCCTACACATTTGGGCGAGTCTTCTAAAGGAGGCGGAAGAATTCCCCGCCGGGCGGTTTCCCGGGCTTGGCGAACCATTGCTCGCGCTTCATCCAGCACCGATTCGGTCACGGCCAGCCGTACCCGCTGTTTGGTCCCCGCATAGTAAACCACCGCGGTATCGCAGACGTAGCCGTTCTCACGCAGCACCAGCGCCTGCAGCGCGAGTTGTACGCGGTCCGTGGGCCACATCTCCAATCCGGCATCGCCCAGTTGCGGCTTGCCGTGCTTGTAATCTACGGGTGTCACTTTCCCGTCGCTCGCTTCGACCAAATCCATCCTGGCGATCACCCGCTGCTCTTCGCTCGAAAGAGTGACAGACCGCGTTTGCAGATCTTCCGGCATCTCGCCGGCAGGCGGCAGGCCTTTGCCTTCGCGGTCCACACGCTTGTGCTGCTGGGAGCCTTCTACCGTATCCGCGCTCTCACGGAACACACCTTCGACCCATTCATAAAAGAACAGCCGCGGACAATAGACATACTCATTTACCATACGGGCCGGCAGATACTCCGGTAATGATTGCCCTTCCAAATCCGGCGGTGGAAGCGGTTGTGAAGCCATATGCGCTCTCCTTAAATCACGATGCACGGAGCATCCACGCGGGTATAGGGCTTACCGAGCGCCGTAATCACCCGGTCGCCGCGTCCTTCGGCCGGACCCAGGTTGACGAAAAGCACCTGGTCCTCGCGACGATCGATGACGGTGCCCAATTCTCCGCGCAGCTTGATCAGGTCTGTTTGCGTCAGTTGGCACTCGAACACGGAATACTGCAAGTGGTCGCCATATCCCCGCATAATCTGAAACACTTTCCGCAAACGCTTGTCATCCGAGATGTCATAGCAGACCAGATAAGATGTCCGCATATATTCAGATGGCTCGGGATGGCCGGAAGCTCACCTTGAAGTTGGCGCCCTGCCCGATCCTCACTCTCTCGGCGCGGTAAACCTCGTCGATTCCGCGAGCTCGCAACTTCTCGCGTTCCAATGTCCTATCCGGCTCCTGCAATTCCGTGAGGGACAGCAAGGACCGCACGGTATCCTGCGTGGCCGGCTGGGTCCAGATCGGCCACGTGAATTGCGGCCATTCGCCGCGTTCGCCATTGCGGAAGGCGGTGGTTTCCAATCCGCGGCGCGAAGGCTGCACGGGAACAAGCGGCAGCGCTTCAATCGCCAGCCAGTTGGCGCCCCAGACTGCCGAGGCTCCATCTTTGCTGGGATCGCCCCATCGAAGTGCGTACTCGGCCGCGTCACCCGGGTCCCAGCGCATGGAGAGACCCTTATCTCTTTTCCAATTCCCAAATAGCGCGTCGAACAGATGGTCGACCGTTACATTTTCCCCGAGGCTGCTCATCGTCCCCAGGAAATGCTGGTGTCCGGAGCCGGTGATAAAGCACAGATCGGTGTATTCGATCCGGTCCTTGTCTTTTTCCTCGCACACTTCGGATCCGAACGCGGCGGCGAAGTCCGCCTGCGTTCGCTTGTTTCCCTGTCTTGCATCTTCAAACGCGTGTTCGACAAATCCGCGAAACGTATCCCGGGAAACGGTGATGTCTTTTCCCAGAGCCGCGAAGCTCTCGAGCGGAACCGTCTTCGCCGCGAGCAACGTCTCGCAGAGCTGCTCTTTCGATGCGAACAAACCGCTGAGTTCGGGCCGCCAAGCCGGGTCCCGCCGCCAGTTTATTTGCACCTCAGCCGTGGGGTCGTGCAAATCGAGCAGCCGCAGCGTTCCCAGCGCCGCAAGGAACGCCAGCGGATTGGAACCATCGAGCGCGTGCAGCACCATCCGCTCACTCATCGGAAACCTCCACATTCCCCTCCTCACTCGCCTTCCAATCGGCCAATCGCAATAACGCTTCCAGGTAAGCGAGCCCCCACCAGCCGTAGCGCCGTATCAGCCGCCAGAACCGGTCGGACGTCCCGCTGGACAGTTTGTGCGCTGCATTCTCTGCCTGTTCCTGCTTGCAGAGCGAAAGTTTCTGCACCGTGAGACATTCGGCGTTCCCATCCAGCACCACGGGAGCGAACGGACGGCAGCGTCCGTGGTGGCTCGCGACCAGATGTAGCGTCAAATCGCGAGTTTCCCGGTTCAGGTCCGGCGCCTTCGCGGCAAACAGCAAGGAAATCAGCTCATGCCGGAAGCCCTCCGGCAGACCGCAGTCCTTTTGTTTTCGCGTCAGGAATCTGCCACTCTTGGCGAGCGCTTTGGGCGCGTATCGCGCCGCCAGGAGATCGCCGCCGCGAAGCCATGCCTGAAAACGGACGTCAGCTTTGCCGTAGTCGTGATACCGTGCAGCCGCCTGCAGCGCATCCCTCAACCCGGCATCGACCGCTCCGGCCGCCAGTTGTCCGGCTGTCTGCTCCACATCGCGCAGATGGTCATCCAACAGCCTTGGATCGTGGTTTCCCAATTTGCCGTGACGAATCCTGCCGTGCAACACATAGCCCTGCCCGTCGGGATACTTATCGAGTTGCCGCCCGAAAAGCTGCTTCATCTCATCCAGAAAGGCGCGCGGCCAAGTCCCATCCTGAAGTTCGCTGGCATACTCGCTGAGGCTCTGTTCCAACTCCGACCTGGAGAGATCCGCCCTGGTGATCGCAATTTCGATCCCCTTCCTCGCCGCTGACTCCGGCCACGTCGCAATTAAGGCAGGGTGCAAACGAAGGCCGACGCCTCGACGAAGATCGAGCCGAGTCTGGTCGCCCACGTCCTTGGCCGCCGCGTCTGGAATGTGACCGATGTCATTCCATCCCTCAGTAGAGCTGCGAAGCACAATGGTGTCTCCTGGCCGTATGTCCTTCGCATTCGTAATCACCCGGCTTTCGTTCACATTGCCGCGCCAGGCGAGGGCCGCCTTGCTTCCCTGTCTTTCGGATTCGTCTTCCCTGCCCGCGTCAACACCAGCGCCCTCCACATCGGACTCGGTTTCATCCGCCTTCGCTTTGCCGGAGAACCACTGGCGAAACGTCGTGATCTGGACCGGCATCGCCTCCCGCGAACTGGGCGGGCACAGGTCTACGATCTCAGCCCACTTCTTCGGTTCTACGCCTTCCAAATCGGCCCGCCAGACAACTTGCACATCCGGCGCGCCGCGTTGCGGGCCGTGCAGGAAAAGTTCGATCGCTGGTTCCGGCGACGGCTGAGGACTGGTCTGCACCAGCGTATCGACGTGCGCGGGCAGAAGAATGGGCCCATCCTCCGAGGGCATGCGCAGTCGCTGCCGCCGTTCAGCAGGAAGAGCATCTAACTGTTCCGCTACGGTCTTGGGCTCGCCGTCCCGCGACGAAATCCCCACATTGACCGTCTGATTCACCGCGATTTCATTGAGCCAGCTCCAAGTCTCGCGCAGTGCTTCGCCGTAAATCGGATCACGGTCTTTGGCGCCCAATTGCCAGGACGCAATCAGAATGCTTGCGCGGGCCCTGCCGAATTGCCCGAGCCGGTCCAGCCGGCCGAAACGCTGGAGTAGCGCATCGATGCTCGCGCACTCGCTCACCAGCACATCGAAATCATAGTCGGCGCCCACCTCCAGGCATTGTGTCGAGACAACAAATACCGGCGAAGTGTCCTCGCTGCGCGGCGTACCGGATTTCAGCGGCCGCAAGGCCTCATTCAATTGATCGCGATCGATCGGCCGCATCCTGCCGATCACCAGCACCGTCTCCGGTCTTTTTTCTAACAGGACTTGCTGTACCCGCTTGGCCATCGCGACGCGATTCACCAGGACAGCCACACGCTTCGCGCCCGCTTCCGTTGCCAGGCGAAGCGCCTCACCCGCCAGCCCTTCGGCGAACTTACCGCTTTGGTCTTTCCTGCACTTCACTTCCATCAGATTTGCCGGCTTGGCGGCATACAGGCGCGGCCCCAGGTACTCCGGCTGCTGATCCCTGGCTGAGATTTGAAAGCGGTCCGCGGCATCGCGTGCAGGAGTGGCGGTCATTTCGACGACATGGAAGGGCTTCCGCAGAGGACTTCGTGCCCATTGGTCTCCGCGGTAGCATTCCACCGCGCGGAGCGTTTGCGCAAACGCCCTGGAGCAGTGCGCTTCGTCGAGAAAAATCATGGCATCGTTGGCAATCAAGCCGGCATGGAGCGGCCACGTGTTCGCGCTCACACCGTAGCCTCGGAACAGAAGCCGCGAACCGACCTGGTCCACCGTGCTGGTGACCACGGTCGGCTGCTGAGGCGTTTTCACCCATGTTTCATCGCGATACGTGCCTCCCCGCAATTCCGAGACCTGGAGAGGCTCGTCCGACTTCCCCAACTCGCGGAGTGCGTCTGCGACTGCTTTGAGTGTGCCGTCCGCGGCTGCCGCGAGACGCTCGCCGATCCTGCTCGCCCGTTCGTGTGCCTCGCTCACGATAACCCGCCGGTCCACAACAAAGAAAATCCGCCGCGGCGCATCGCCACCTCGCACGGCCAGCGCAAAGAGAGCAATATCGATGCAGGCCGTTTTGCCGCTCGCCGTCGGCAAATCGATCACTTCTGGCCATCCTGCGTTGCATACGCGGCGCGCAAGCTCTTCCTGCCAGGGAAACGGAGTTCGCCCATGAAGATCGATAAAGAACTGGCGGAAATCAGCGGCTTGAATGGCCATTGCCACCCTCCTGGTCTGTTACCGGTCGAAAAAGGCCATAGCCCCGAAAACGCCCGCGCCCAACAAGCACCGGGCCGCGGACGGGGCTCGCAAATTCCACAACGACGTGTGTCTGGTACCGGCAAAGCGACTGTCCGCCTTCGGTAAACTCCGGCATCGCTCGAACGTGCCCTCCGCCTTCGAAATGGGAAGCCGGACCCACGCAAATCCGTTCCGGTTCGGGCAGCAGCGCCGAGTCGAAAGCTTCGCGCACAATGCGCTCCACGTCACCCTCACGGTTTTTCTTTGGGTAGTGATGCAGCACTACTGGCGTAACACTCGCCCAAACACGGCTCGGGCCGGTCCATGTCACACGGCGCAGTGTGACGGGCGGCCAGTTGCGTATCTCGCGCCGCAGACACCAGTCCCACAGAGGCTCTCTCCACAGATGAATGCTCCGTTCTTCACCACTCTCTGGATGGAACAGCAGACCTCCGAGCACGGTGCGGACCTCGTGCGCCGGCAGTTCCCGTGGAATCGCGAGCGCCAGGCCCATCACATGGCCATCGGCGTATTTCGCGCCCACGAAGGGAAGCGGAAAGAAGGCGGCGTGAAGTTTTGCGGTGGGGCTTCCGTCGCTATCATGCCCGCTCAGCCACGCGGGAGAATGACCTTGCGGCAGAACCTTCATAGCCGCGTTCCGAAGAGCGCCGGTAAGCTGTAATGTAGATTCCAGCCCGAGTACTCGTCCGTCTTCCTTCGTTAGAACGATGATCTGTTCATCGAAGGGGCCGGGAACCACGGCCGTACTTGGTTCCCTGCTCGCCTTTTTCGCGTAACCTCGCCAGTTCGGCAACACCGGCGGCACGCTTTCGGGACACCCGTTGGGAAACTTCGCGGCCAGCTCTTCCTTGAGCCGCGCCTTTTCGCGGCCCTTGGATCTTGGGATCGCATCCGCCAGCGAGAAGTATTGCTCAATCGCTTCTTTGTTGAAGGTTTCTTCCAGCCGCCGCAGTGCTCCTGCCTGCACCACGCGCAGTTGTTTTGACGCGGCGGTCTCATCCGGCAACCAGTTGGCTTCCAGATCGGCCCTCCCCTTCTCCACCCACATCTGCACCAGCGAGGAAGAATGGCCGATGCGGGTTACCTTTTCGCACAGCTTTTCGAGCGCTTCCTGAAGATCGAGCGGAATCTCGGAATTCCAGATGAGATAAACCGAATCCCGGTCCGGCCGCGTGGTGGAAAAGGAGCGCGGCTGCCGGGCGCGAAGGCCCGTGCCGCCCTTCTTACTCAAGTTGTCATTCACCGGCACATAGGTCTCTACAAACGAGCGCGGCCGGTCATCGCTCGCGCTGACCGACGGCGCACCAGCCTTTTCGAGCCACTCCAGGACTTCGCGTTCGCGTTCATCGCCGCGCGTATCGAAGTGCGCAGCCGCCATCGCCATGAACACCCGGCCGGGATGAGGGGGCCATTCGGGCTGGCGCGGCCTTGCCAGATCCGCCGCCACTGAATAGCCGGTCAAGTAGCGGATTCCAAGGGCGATCATTCGGCTTGGCCATCTCCCTTCTCCTTGGCTGCCAACTCCTGGCTCTGGCGCACCAAGTCCACCAACTCACTGGTAGGCTTGAGAACCACTTTCTTCTCCAGCCACGTCAGCCCTTGGTGTTTCGCGTTTTCGACGGCCGCCTTCAGTAACTGCGCGGCTTCCTCCCCGCTCAATGGAAACCGCTCCGGCGTCTTTCCGGGCTTCTCCAACAATTCCCATTGCCGTTCTTCGACTGGCCACAGGTGGCAGCGCGACCGCAAACTGGTTCCGGCCTCCGCTGACAAAACGCCTGCGCAAAGCCCGATCGCCGCCAATACGGCGCGCGCGGCGTCATTCACGTTGGCCTTGTCCGCGCCATCGATCGGAAAACGCAGCTTCCGCAACGCACCAAGCGACACAACCGTCGTCTGCTCCGCATAACGGCACCGGATACCGCCGTTCGGACTTTCGAAAAGAATATTGCCGTGGTTCAACTCTGAAGGCTTCAGCTTGCCCTTGCTGGGCACAAATTGTAGATCGCCGTGGCATTCCACAAGTTCGACTTGCCCCACTGCTGCGCATAAGTGGATTTGGAAAAACGCGTCCCGTCTTCCAACTCGCTATCCCGCAAGATCGCATCGGCAAGCCGGTGAGGAACATCCAGGCTGGTCAGGTTGGCGATGTCGCTCCTGAACTTCTGATTCGCCGCCCGGAAATCCACTTCAATCAGAGGCAGTTCGATGAGACCTCGTTCGATTGCCAGCTTCAGCGCTTCCTCGGCGCGGTTGCTTTGGGACTGCACCGAGTCCAGGAGCACGCAATCGACCTCCCGTTCTGCCTTTTCGCCAGTCGTTCCGTCGAGAATCCGCCGTTTCTCGGTGGCATACTCGCCCTTTGCGTAAGTGGCAGGAAAGAGCTTATCCCCTTCTCCGCCGACCGGCTGCAGCCTGGTAACGGAACGGAATGCCGCCGCCGAGCTACTCACAGCTTTCATCAACTGTTCGAGAGTCAAAGACACCAGATATCATCCTTTCGTAGCTTGCATATACTGCCGGAATGCGGGCACTCCAGTAATAGCTCATGCCATACTTACCCGTCTGCTAACTATGGTTCTCACCCGGTTCGCCGTGCGAGCCGATGAGATTGTAACCTAATATGGAAGGTTTGTACGCAATAAGACCAACTTTGGCTTGTCGTTTAGTACTACGATCTTTGTTGGATTGACTCTCGAATGGGTGTCAGTTAATAAGCAAACAAAAATGGGCCTAGTACTACTGTGTTATAAGCGTAAAACGCCGCAGAAAGGGCAGGAGGCAAGCTGCTGCAATAGCGAGCGTGTAATTCGAATACGCAGGCTTGCTATCGACGCGGGGTTATGTCGCTCCGGACGGAGGCGAGCCGCGGGACCGGTAGTCCGGCGCGATTTCGGGGATTGGTAATCGGAGATGGCGGATACCCGCCGAGGGGAAAACACAGTAGTATTAGCCCATTATGGCGAAAGCTCGCTATCAAACCACGGTATATTGTGACGCGTGTCACTTATTACTGCATAGAATTTAGAGAACCTGAAATTGAAGAGATTCCAGC
Organism: Bryobacteraceae bacterium; assembly: GCA_035550475.1. Classification (GTDB taxonomy): domain Bacteria; phylum Acidobacteriota; class Terriglobia; order Bryobacterales; family Bryobacteraceae; genus DASZPB01. Next base: position 10,416 of record DASZPB010000076.1, read on the forward strand.
AGCCCTTCGCCTACAATGAAGAATTCTTATGGTTCGCTGGCTCTATCAACTTGCAGATCGGCTGCGGCGGCGCAGTTATGCCGATGACCATGGGCGGTTGGGCGAAGATCTGGTCCACCGGTATTTGCGGGGGCATGGGTGCCGAGTGGTGGCGCGGAATTACCGGACCCGGTCTGGAGCGGGAGAGATCGATCTGGTTGCCTGGCAGGGGCGGACGCTCGCGTTTGTGGAGGTGAAGTGCCGCGCCAGTAATGAATTCGGCGAACCGGAACGCGCAGTGGATTTGGAGAAGCGTGAGCGCCTGCTGGTAGCGGGGCGCGATTATGCGCGGCGCGCCGGGGTGGAATGGAAACGCGTCCGCTTCGATATCGCCAGCGTCGTATTGGGTCAACATCCGCGGATCGAATGGATTCGGGACGCTTTCCGGCCGCCGGCTGAACACGATATATAATCGTGAGTTGCCCGAACTTCGCAAGGATCCGATCACCGGGCGCTGGGTGATCATTGCGACCGACCGCGCCAAGCGCCCGAGCGATTTCATCCGCCAGCCCGTACCACCCGCCAGCTCGCGCGTGTGCCCGTTCGACTACGGGCACGAACAGAAGACTCCGCCGGAGCTGCTGGCCTATCGCGACAGCGGCCGCGCGAACGAGCCCGGCTGGCGTGTGCGCGTGGTGCCGAACAAGTTTCCCGTGCTGGGAATCGAAGGCGAGCTCAACCGGCAGGGCGAAGGCATGTACGACAAGATGAACGGCATCGGTGCGCACGAAATCATCATCGAAACCCCGGAGCACGGAGTGACGCTCGCCGAGATGAAGGAAAAGCAGGTTGAAGAAGTGCTGTGGGCTTTCCGCGAGCGCGTCAACGACCTGAAGAAAGACCGCCGGTTTCGGTACATCATCCTGTTCAAGAATTTCGGCATGGCGGCCGGCGCCACATTGGAGCATCCACATTCGCAACTGATCGCACTGCCGGTGATCCCGAAGCGGGTGAAGGAAGAAGTGGACGGCGGCAAACTGTTCTACGATTTTAAAGAGCGGTGCATTTTCTGCGACATCATCCGCGAGGAGGCGAACGCCGGTGTGCGGATGGTAATGGAGACGGAGCGGTTCACGGTGCTCGCGCCGTACGCGCCGCGCTTCCCGTTTGAGACCTGGATTCTGCCGAAGCGGCACGAGTCGCACTTTGAGGATTCCGACGCGCCGACGCTCGAAAACCTGGCGTGGATTCTGCGGGCGACTATGCGGAAAATCGACAAGGTGTTGGAACGCCCCGCCTACAACTTTATTGTGCACAGCGCGCCGGTGCAGGAGGCGCCGCTCGCTTACTATCATTGGCATATCGAGATCATTCCGAAACTGACCAACGTGGCCGGGTTCGAGTGGGGGACCGGTTTCTATATCAATCCGACTCCGCCTGAGGAGTCGGCGCGTTTTCTGAGGGAAGCAGGGCTGGGGTAGGAGGGTTGCGATTACCTGGTCGGGTCTGGTATAAACGCTAATCGTCGAATTGCCAGTGCGGGGCTGGCCATGAATGCCAGAGAAGAAGAAAGGTTCAGTAATTAAGAGCACGAACAACCGGATGAGCACTTCACAGGCACCTAAGGACGTCAAGGCAACCGATTCTCCGCGCGGATCAGCGCCGGCTCGCGGCGGCGCAGCGGCTCGCCAGGTGGATGCAGCCCGGCAGTTGGCTTCTTTTGAGGCCGCCATGAAGCTGTTTCATGCGCGGAAACTCCATGAAGCGCGGGAACTGTTCCGTCGCGCGGCCGAAGGTCCGGAGCGCGATGTGGCCAACCGCGCGCGGCTGCACTCGGCGATGTGCGACCGGCGGCTCGAACAGGCCAGAGTGGATCTGAATTCCGCCGAGGACTACTACAATTACGGCGTGGCGCTGATCAACACCCGCAACCTGGAAGAAGCCCGCAAGCATTTGGAGAAGGCGCTTGAAATGTCGCCGGGCTCCGACCACATCCATTACGCACTGGCGCTCTCGCAGGCGCTCTCGGGCGAGACCGGCAAGGCATACGAGAACCTGCGGCGCGCCATCGAGATTGAACCACGAAACCGCATCATCGCGCGGCAGGACGTGGATTTTGCGCCGCTCGCCAATCAGCCGCCGTTCGACGGTCTGCTTTATCCTGAGAAGAAGAACTGGTAAGGCGGGAGTGCGCGCCCGATAAGAGCGGGCCAATTCCCGCGCCGCGCCCGATGCCGCTTCGCAGGCATTCGGGAAGAGGAACAGCAGGCTGGAAATCCGAAACATGGAAGACACTTCACCACTGCGCGTTGTGGCGATTGGCGGGGGCACGGGACTCTCGGTAGTGCTCGAAGGGCTGAAGCAGTATGCGCGCCCGGGCGAGGGCGGAGCGCCCGGCGTGGATATCACGGCCATCGTCACGGTGACCGATGATGGAGGCAGCTCGGGCCGGCTGCGACGGCAGTTCGACGTGCTGCCGCCCGGCGACATCCGCAATTGCATGGTGGCGCTGAGCGAGGATTCGGCATTGCTGGCGCGCCTGTTTCAATACCGGTTTCAATCCGGGCGCGGGCTGAAGGGGCACAGCTTCGGCAACCTGTTTCTGATGGCGCTCACGCAGATCATGGGCGATTTTCCGGACGCGGTGAAGGTTTCCTCGGAAGTGCTGAACATCGCGGGGCGGATTTATCCGGCGACTACGGCCAACGTAGCGCTGGAAGCGACATTGGCGGACGGTTCGAAAGTGGTGGGAGAAACGCGCATCAGCCGCAGCCGACAGAAGATTCGCTCGATCCGGCTCATCCCGGCGAAGGCGCGGCCGCTGGCTGCGGCGCTCACGGCGATTGCAGAAGCGGATGTGATTACGCTGGGGCCAGGGTCGCTATTCACCAGCGTGATTCCGAATCTGCTGGTGGAAGGAATTTCGACCGCCATTCGAAAGTCGCCGGCCGTGAAGATGTACTTCGTAAACCTGATGTGGCAGCCGGGAGAGACCACGGAGTTTCGCGCATCGGACCACATCCGCGCGATCCACCGGCACGCTGGAGGGCCGGTTCTGGATTACGCGGTGATTAACGTGCGGCCCATCGCATCGGCGGTGAAGAAGCGTTACGCGAAACAGGCGGCGCTGCCAGTGGAGAATGATATTTCGGCGATCTCGCGGATGGGCATCAAAGTGATGGCCGGCAAACTGGTTCGCGATGCCGAAAAAGTGCGGCACGATTCCGCCGCTACGGCGGCGGTAGTGATGAAGCTGGCGCAGGAAGGCAGACGCCGGAAGAACAGCCATTCCTGAGAGAAGACAATGAAAACTCCTGTTACGGTGGTGATTCTGGCGGCCGGACTCGGCACGCGCATGAAATCGCGCAAAGCGAAAGTGCTGCATCAGGCAGGCGGGCGGCCGCTGATCCGGCACGTGGTGGATACGGCGCTCGAGCTGACGCCAGCCGAGCGCATCTTCGTGGTGGTAGGCCACCAGGCGGAAGAAGTGCGGCGGGCGGTTTCGACGCCGGGCATACGTTTCATCCGGCAGACCGAGCAGAAGGGCACGGGCGACGCAGTGACATCAGGCCGCGAGGAACTGGCGCCGCTCGGCGGGAGGCTCATGATTCTTTACGGCGATTGCCCGCTGCTGCGTGTAGAAACACTGCGTCGTCTGATCGAGGCCGCGAGCGGCGCGGGCAAATCCGCCGGCGTGCTGCTGACCGCACAAATGAAAGACCCGACCGGTTACGGCCGCATCATTCGCGATTCGCACGGGCACGTGCGGGCCATCGTGGAGCAGAAAGCCGCGACGACTGAACAACTCGCCATCCGCGAAGCGAACATGGGAATCTACTGCCTGCATGCCGATTTGTTCTGGAAGCACGCGGGCGAAATTCAACCCAATCCGGCTTCAGGTGAATACTATCTCACGGACATGGTGGAGATCCTCAACCGCGCCGGACATACGGTGGAGGCGGTGGAGGTCGAAGACGCGCGCGAAGCTCTGGGCATCAATACGCGGCTGGAACTGGCGGAAGTGGACCGGCTGTTCCGCGGGCGGAAAGTGACGGAGTTGATGCTGGCCGGCGTGACCATTGAGATGCCAGAGACCGTGACGGTGGATGCAGGTGTGCGAATCGGCATGGATACGATAGTCGAACCGTTCGCGCGCATTCTGGGGAATACGGTGATCGGCGAGAATTGCCGGATCGGCGCAGGCGCGATCGTAAGCGATTCCGAACTCGCCGACGATGTGGAAGTGGGACCGTACACGCTGGTGAACACGTCGCGGCTGGAGCGCGGCGTGCACGCGGGACCGTTTGCGCGGCTGCGGATGGAGAATCACGTGAGCGAGGGAGCGCACATCGGCAACTTTGTGGAGTTGAAAAAGACGCGCATGGGTGTGAGCGCAAAAGCTAACCATCTGGCGTACCTGGGAGATTCGCAGATCGGCGCGAGCGTCAACGTGGGAGCGGGCACGATTACGTGCAACTACGACGGCGCACACAAGCATCCTACACGGATCGGCGACGGCGCATTCGTAGGCAGCAACTCCACGCTGGTGGCGCCGCTCGAAATCGGCGAGGGCGCGTATGTGGCGGCCGGGTCCGTGATCACCGATGCGGTGCCGGCGGATGCACTGGCGGTGGGCCGCGCGCGGCAAGTGCTCAAGGAAGAGTGGGCCAAGAAACGAAGGGCGCTGCAAAAGAAATAGCAGACCGCGAGATCGAGTTCAGGGACGGCCGGCATCGGGCCGCAGGATTTCACGGATCTTGCGATCGAGCGCTTCGCGATTGAAGGGCTTCGGCAGGAACTCCACGCCCACATCGCCAACCCCGTGGCGGAACACCGTGTTTTCGGTGTAGCCGGAAAGATAGAGCACTTTCATATTGGGCCGCGTCAAAGCGAGGGCGTCGGCCACCTGGCGGCCGCTCATGCTGGGCATCACCACGTCCGTGACAAGCAGAGTGATTTCACCGGGATAGGTCGAGCTGAGTTCCAATGCTTCGACGCCGCCCGACGCGGCGAGGATGGTATATCCCAACTGCTGGAGCATGCGCACAGTGAGTTCGCGGACCGCCTGCTCATCTTCGACGACGAGAATGGCTCCAGCGAGGAGCGGCCGCCGGCTGCCGGATTCACCAGATTCGGGCGCGGTGGAAGGCTCGCTCACGCGCGGGAAGTAAAGCTTGAAGGTAGTGCCCTTCCCCGGCTCGCTCGAAACCCAGATATCGCCGCCGCATTGTTTGACCATGCCATAGACAGTGGCCAGGCCCAGGCCCGCGCCTTTGCCGCGCTCCTTCGTGGTGAAGAACGGTTCGAAGATGAGCTGCCGGATTTCCGAATCCATGCCGCGGCCGTTGTCACTCACGGCGATCATCACGAACTCACCCGGCTTGATGCCGAGGTGAGTCCGGGTATAGGTCTCATCGAGGCGGGTGTTGGCGGTTTCGATAACGAGTCTTCCGCCCACGGGCATGGCTTCGCGCGCGTTGACCGAAAGGTTGACCAGAGCCTGCTCGATATGTCCGGGATCGGCATTGATGCTGCCCGCATCGGGTGAGAGATGAAGCCGCAGTTCCACATCTTCCCCGATTGCGCGGCGCAGCATCTCCTCATTCTGAGCGATAACAGCGTTGACGTTGACGACGCGCGCCTGCAGGACCTGCCGGCGGCTGAATGCCAGCAAATGATTAGTCAGCGCGGCAGCACGGTCGGCTGCCTTAAGGATCTCCTCGGCGTAGGCGTGAAGAGCATCGTGAGGCGGAAGCTCGTCGAGAATCATGCGATCGTATCCGGAGATGACGGTCAGCATATTGTTGAAGTCGTGCGCCACGCCGCCGGCCAGACGGCCTACGGCATCCATTTTCTGGGCCTGCATCAACTGTTCTTCGAGCTGTTTGCGCTGGCTGATGTCACTGACGAAAGCGATGGCGACGATACCTTCTTCGGTTTCCACCGAATTGAGACTGATCTCTACGGGGAATTCGGTTGCATCTTTTCGGAGACCGGCCAGGTCCATGCCGATTCCCATGGGACGCAGATGAGGCTGGTTGAAGTAGTTGTCGCGGAGATCGACGTGGCCGGCGCGCTTCAACACCGGCAGCAGCATTTCGACGGGCGCGCCCACGAGTTCATCGCGGCCGTAGCCGAACATCGTCCCGGCGCGATGATTGGCGAGCACAATGCGGCCGGAGCGATCGACGGCAAGAATCGCCTGAGAAGCGGATTCCAGCAAGACCGCAAGTAATTTCTGATTTGGTTGCAGCGGACTCACGACGTCCTTCTGCCGGGTCCGTCGAAACGTGGGCCGGTTGCCGATGCGGATTTCCCCTCTGCCGAGACGCAGCGATTATTTTCCGACACGGCTGTAGCGTAAAGCAAATGTATAGGGGTGATGGGAGAGGCGGCTGTGGAATGTAACACAGGTAAACGCAGGGCGGACCGGCCCGGATGGCGCCGGTCTGCCCGGAGAAGAAGCTACGCGTTGCCGGCGGCGGCCGAGGATGTGACCTTACGGCTCAAAAAGCATTCGCGGCAATAGACGGGCCGACCCTGGGTTGGCTTGAAGGGAACGGTGGTTTCCCGGCCGCATTGGGAGCAGGTCGTCATAGTCTCCGTCTTGCTATAACCCGTGGCCGAGCCTCCCTGTCGCTTGGTCTTACAAGTCTTGCAGCGCTTGGGCTCGTTTTTGAAGTTTTTGTCGTGGAAGAAGTGCTGTTCTCCCGCTGTAAATACAAACTCTGCTCCGCAGTCTACGCACTTAAGGACGCGATCCTGAAACTCCGGCATGGCTAGTGTCCCGTGATCAACCTGAACTGTTGTCGGATAAGGAGGCGGAGCGGAGGCTCCGCCACCGTGTTACTCGATTTCCCGGCGTGATTTCTTCCGGTTTCGTTTGCGAGCCAGCGCTTGCTTGGCCCGTCGCTTCTCGCCCGGCTTCAAATAGAAAGAATGGCGCTTCACCTCTTTGATGATGTCCTCTTGCTGGACCTTTCTTTTGAAGCGGCGCAGGGCATTTTCTAATGTTTCGCCCTCTTGAAGCTTCACTTCAGCCAAACGAAATACACCTCCCCACTAGACCTGAATTTCTGTGTTCGACGCCGGATTGGCGTCACCATCACGTTCGTGATGCAAGACCCCAAAAATTTCCTGCGCTCTGCACAGAAGGTACTGATATCATAAGGGGTTGACGGATAAAGTCAAGCCCAAATTTTGGGCGTCCGCCGGACCGACCCGACCAGGATATCCGGATTCGCTTTCTTTTCAGGGATTTAAGCCAAAGTGCAAAATGTTCTGGCGATTCTACTAGCTGGTGGCGCGGGCGAACGTCTCTACCCGCTGACCCGCAATACAGCCAAACCCGCAGTCCCCTTCGGCGGCGCGTATCGAATCATCGATTTCACGCTATCCAACTGTATTAACTCCGACGTACGCCGCGTTTTCATTTTGACACAATACAAAGCGCTGGAGTTGATCCGCCATGTGCGCGACGGGTGGAACATTCTTTCGCCGGAACTGGGCGAGTTCATCGAAGTAATCCCACCGATGAAGCGCGTGCACGAAGACTGGTATCAGGGAACAGCGGATGCGGTGTTTCAAAATTTCCAGAGTATTGAGGCCGAAGCGCCCGAGCAGACGCTGATTCTTTCCGGAGACCACATCTACAAGATGAACTACCGGGAGATGATCGACTGGCACCGCATGCAAATGGCGGATATCACGATTGCGACGCTGCAGGTGCCGCCCGCGGAAGCCGAGCGCTTCGGCGTGGCGGAAATTGCCGAGGACTACCGCATCGTGGGCTTCGAAGAAAAACCACGGCACGGCCACCCGAAACCATCCCGGTTCGACGCTTCCATGATCAGCGCGTCGATGGGCATTTATGTATTCAGGACGGAGGTGCTGCTGCGCGCGCTGCATGCCGACGCGGACCAGCCCGAATCGAGCCACGATTTCGCCAAGGACGTAATTCCGCGCGCGCTGAGCGAAGCGCGGGTGGTGGCGTATGATTTTCGCGACATCAACGCGAAGCAAACCCGATACTGGCGCGATGTGGGCACGCTCGACGCCTACTACGAAGCCAATATGGACCTGGTGAACGTGGTGCCCGAGTTTAATCTCTACGACCGGCATTGGCCAATTCGCACCAACGTAACGCAGCAGCCGCCGGCGAAATTCGTTTTTGCGCAGGAAGGCCGCCGCATGGGCGTGGCGGTGGATTCGGTGGTGAGCGCGGGCTGCATTGTCTCGGGCGGGCGCGTGATGCACAGCATCCTTTCGCCGGGTGTGCGCGTGAACAGTTACTGCGAAATCGAGTATTCGATTCTGATGCCGCGGGTGCAGATCGGGCGCTACAGCCGCATCCGCCGCGCGATCATCGGAACCGGCGCGGAGGTGCCGGATTCGAGCGTGATCGGATTCGATCTGGAAGGCGACCGGCAGAAGGGCTACCAAGTGACGGAAGCCGGCATCGTGGTGGTGCCCGGGCCCGACGATGCGCAATCGCTGCGCGCGCCGGAAACAGCCAGTGAAAAATTCATTGAGGAGCTATAGTGACGACGATTGTAAAAGTCAGTGGAATTGAGATCCTTGATTCCCGTGGGAATCCGACGGTAGAAGCGGAAGTCTATCTTGCCGACGGCAGCAGAGGAAGGGCCGCAGTGCCTTCCGGTGCGTCTACGGGGGAACACGAAGCGGTGGAACTGCGGGATGGCGACAAGGCGCGCTATCTGGGCAAAGGCACGCGCAAAGCGGTAAGCCATATCAACAGCGAGATTGCCGGGGCGCTGCATGGAAAAGATGCCACGCAGCAGGCCGAAATCGACCGCGCCATGATCGCGCTTGACGGCACGCCGAACAAGGCACGGCTGGGAGCTAATGCGATTCTGGCGGTGTCGATGGCCGCCGCGCGCGCCGCGGCTGCATCGCAGCGGACGCCGCTCTACCGCTACCTGGGCGGAGCGGGCGCGAACCTGCTGCCGGTGCCGATGATGAACATCCTCAACGGCGGCGCGCACGCCGACAACTCGGTGGACCTGCAGGAATTCATGATTGCGCCCTTCGGCGCGGACAAATTTTCCGAATCGTTGCGCATGGGCGTGGAAGTGTTCCATACGCTGAAGAAAGTCCTGCACAAGAAGGGCTATTCGACGGCGGTCGGCGATGAGGGCGGTTTTGCGCCGAACCTGAAATCGAATGACGAAGCGCTGGAGCTGGTGATGGAGGCGATTACGCAGGCCGGGTACCAGGCTGCCAAGCAGATCGGCATCTGCCTCGATCCGGCAGCGAGCGAGTTCTACGAAGACGGCAAATACGTTTTCAAGAAATCGGACAAGAGCCAGAGAACTTCGGAGCAGATGGTTGAGTTCTGGGCGAACTGGGTGCGGCAGTACCCGGCGATTCTTTCGATTGAAGACGGCATGTCCGAGCAAGACTGGAAGGGATGGAAGCTGCTGACCGATACGCTGGGCAGCAAGATCCAACTGGTGGGCGACGATGTTTTCGTGACGAATCCTTCGATTTTTCAGAAGGGTATCGACCAGGGCATCGCCAATGCCATTCTCATCAAGGTGAATCAGATCGGCACGCTGACGGAAACACTCGAAGCCATGAGTCTGGGCGCGCGCGCGGGATACACGTCCGTGGTCTCGCATCGGTCGGGGGAAACCGAAGATCCGTTCATTGCCGACCTGGTGGTGGCGACCGGCGCCGGGCAGATCAAGACGGGTTCGGCCAGCCGCACAGACCGGATCGCGAAATACAACCAGTTGCTGCGGATCGAGGAGAAGCTCGGAGCTTCGGCCCAGTTCCTGGGACGCAAGGCGTTCCGCCGGTAATCGGGAATTCCATATGACCAAGCTTGTACTCGTACGCCACGGTGAAAGCGCGTGGAACAAAGAGAACCGGTTCACGGGCTGGACGGATGTGGATCTTTCCGAGAAAGGCAGGCAGGAAGCCAAAGAAGCGGGTGAGGTGCTTCGCAAGGAGGGCTACACGTTTGACGTAGCCTACACATCCGTATTGAAGCGGGCCATTCGCACGCTGTGGAGCATTCAGGATGAAATGGACCTGATGTGGATTCCGGTGCATCGTTCGTGGCGTTTGAACGAACGCCACTACGGTGCGCTGCAAGGTCTGAACAAAGCCGAAACGGCGGCGAAATTCGGAGAAGATCAGGTAAAAATCTGGCGGCGCAGTTACGACATCCGGCCGCCGGAGTTGACGCCCGAAGACGAACGTTTTCCGGGCCACGATCCGCGTTACCAGAGCCTGACGCGCGCGGAGCTGCCGCTTACGGAGTGCCTGAAAGACACGGTGGCGCGCTTTCTGCCGCTGTGGCACGAAACCATTGCGCCCGCGATCGGGCAAGGGCGCAAGGTGCTGATCGCGGCACATGGCAACAGCCTGCGGGCTCTGGTGAAGTACCTGGATAACGTGTCGGAAAAAGATATCGTCGAGTTGAACATTCCCACGGGCATGCCGCTGGTGTATGAGCTGGACGAAAAGCTGCAGCCGATCGAGCGCTACTATCTGGGCGATCCGGAAAAGGTGAAAGCCGCGATGGAAGCCGTGGCGGCGCAGGGCAAGAAGAAGTGAAGCGAGGCGGAGAACCTCTCCGCCTTCTCTATTCGGGCGCGGCCGTTGTTCAGGCGAAGGCCACTACTGCCGCGCTCACCGGCTTGTCCCCAATCGGAACCAGCGTGAATAACGGCGCGATCTTATAGCGCCGCGCGGCGAGGGCCGCGATGCGAATCACCGCAAGATCTCCCGATTTCTCATCCAGCACCAGGGCGTATTGTTTATCAGGAGTGATGAAGATGTGGCCCGGCTGCTGGCCCACCTGCACGAGCGCCACCAGCTTGCGCGTGTCAATGTCCAGAACCGTCACGGTGCTGCTGTCCGGATTCGCGACCAATAAATAGGACGCGCTGCCTGCGATAGTGGTAGCCATGGCTCCAGGCGCGTGCCCGGCGAGAATCGTCTCGCCGACTTCGGTGGTGTAGGGGTAGACGATGGCAACCGCGTCCATTCCGTCACCGGAAACGAAGAGCTGTCCTCCCGGCGGCGGCTCGAAGCAGAACTGGCGCGGCGCCATGGGCAGTGGCAGGCGCACGACGGTCTTCGCAGTAGCCATGTCGAAGATGGTGATGCTGCGGCCGGTCCAACTGCCGGCGATCAATTGCTTGCCATCCGGCTGAAAGCAGACGATGCTCGGTTCGGCTGTCGAGGTGATGGTGTGCTCGATGCGTCCTGTGCCGAGTGACGCGATGGCGACGCTTCGGCCAGCGCGGCTGATGATGGCGGCGGCGCCGGTGGAGCTGAGCATGAATTCGTCAGGCGGGGCCGAAAGCGAGATGCGGCGGCGCGGGCGCAAGGAATCGAGGGGGAATTCGACGAGCGCCGCGGGCTGACTATAGAGCACCCACATGGCGTCGCCGGTTGGCGCCAATTGCATGGCGAGAGCGCGCGCGCCGGCTGCGGCGTGGCGGCTGACCGAAAGCGAAGTCGCATCAATTTCCGCCAGGGTGCCGGTATCCGGTAGCAGGGCAAAGGCCTTCGGCCGGGTAGGATGCGGCAGCACGGCGATGGGAGCGGCACTGAGATGAATCTGGCGCAGTACGCGGAATGTGGTGAGATCGAGCACCCCGATTGAGTGCCCCCCGGAATTGGCGACGAAGCAATAACCGGGATAGCCCGTGGCCTTCTGCTTACGGCAGGCCACTGCCGCAGCCGAGCACAGCAACAGATTACGCCGCGAGAGGAGGGTGGGGGTCACCTTTTTTATTCTACTTCGGGGTGTGAATTGGGCTGGGCGTATGGGCCTGGTTTGGAGAATCGGTTGATTTTTTTCATGGATGGCATTGAAGACGTTGCTCCGGGGGCGGTGCTTTGCTGAGGGCGGGGCTGAATGGTGGAGTGTCGTGTCCGCGGCCGGCCTGGAGCCAGATGGACCCGCAAGCAGGTCCGCAGCCTGAAGGGCTGCCCACTATCCAGTCGGCGTTAAAGGCAGCAGTATTTGCTTACACGGCATAATAGGTCAGTGCCGGCTAATCCATATAACACGGTTCCGTATCCCACTTATCCAGCGGTGCAGACGCACCCGGACAGGCTGGCGGCGGTTGGAACTTTGTTCGGTATGACGCCGGCGGCGGTGGCGCGCTGCCGCGTGCTCGAACTTGGCTGCGGAAATGGCAACAACCTCATCCCGATGGCTTATGCTCTGCCTCAAAGCCGATTTCTGGGCGTCGATCTGGCCGAGCAGCCGATTGCCGCGGGGAGCACACGAATCGAGGAATTGGGGCTCACAAATATTTCGCTGCGGGCGTCGGATCTGGAAGAGGTCGGCGGCGATTCGGGCGAGTTCGATTACATCATCGCGCACGGTCTCTATTCCTGGATTGCGCCCGACGTGCGCGAGCGACTGCTGGCGGTTTGCCGGGAGCGCCTTGCCCCACAAGGCATTGCTTTCGTGAGCTACAACGCTTTGCCTGGCTGTCACGTGAGGCTGATGCTCCGCGAGATGATGCTTTATCATACGCGGCAAGCCTCCACGAATGCGCAGCAACTGGAAAAAGCACTCGAGTTCGTTCAACTGCTGCGCGAACAGACCCTGACGCCCAAGCCGCTACGGCCCATGCTCGATGACGAACTGAAAGCGATGCTCAAGCGGCCGCCGGAATCGTTCTATCACGATGACCTGGAGGCCGTCAACGAACCGGTTTACTTCCATGAGTTCGCGGCTCATGCGGCGCGGCATGGCTTGCAGTTCCTGGGGGAAGCCGAGCTGTTCGAAATGTTCGATCATCGGCATGCGCTCGATTGGCTGGGCGACAATGTGCTCGAACGCGAGCAATACCTGGACTTCCTCAAGCTCCGCCGATTCCGGCAGACGCTACTGTGTCACCAGGGCGTGCGCCTGAAGCGCACGCCGCAGGAGTCGCGCATGGACGAATTTTTCTTTTCTTCACCGGCACGCCAAGTGGATGGCCGGATCGAAGGAGCACACCACGCGAGCATCTCGGCGGTCAGCGCGGCGGTGGAACGGACCGCCGGGGCGCTGCGCGACGCGTTTCCGCTGCCGCTGCCGTTTGAGGAACTGCTGCCGTATGCCGGGAACGCGGAGTCACTCCGCGAGATTCTGTTCGGCATGGTGACGGGAGGCTTCGCGGATCTGCACGTGTACGCATTTCCATGTCAGGAAACGGTGACGGCACGGCCGGCGGCCAGTGCGCTGGCGCGTTTGGAGGCATCTGAGTCGCTGACGGTAACAAGCCTGTGCCATCGCGTCGTGAAGCTGGACGAGATTGGCCGCCGGCTGTTGCTGCTGCTGGACGGAAGCCGCGATCATGCCACGATCTCAGCCGAACTGGCTGCGATTCCCGGCGCGCCGCGCGGCAGCGAAATTCGCGAGTATCTGCCGCAGAGCCTGGAGTGGATGGCGCGCATGGCGCTGCTCGAAGGGTGAAGGGTGGGCCGGGTGCTGCGTGTTACTCTCAAAGATTAAGCCCACATTTTGAGTCCTGACATGTCCTATCTATCAATTCGCGATCTCGACCTGCAAGGGAAACGGGTGTTTATCCGTGTGGATTTCAATGTTCCGCTACAAAAGAATGACAAGGGCGACATGGAAATCACCAGCGATAAGCGGATCAAAGCTTCGCTGCCCACCATTCAATACGCGCTGGAGCATGGCGCGGGTGTGATTCTGGCATCTCATCTCGGCCGGCCAAAGGGAAAGCCGAATCCCGAAATGAGTTTGCGGCCCGTAGCGGCGCGGCTGCAGGAGTTGCTGGGGAAGCCGGTGACCATGGCGCCGGATTGCATCGGGCCGCAAGTGGAAGCGCTGAAGCCCGCGCCGGGCGCAATCCTGCTGCTCGAAAATCTGCGGTTCCACGCGGAAGAGGAGAAAAACGACCCGGACTTTTCGAAACAACTGGCCGCGCTTTGCGATGTCTACGTGAATGATGCGTTCGGTTCGGCGCATCGCGCGCATGCATCTACTGAAGGCATGATCCAATTTGTTCCGAAAGCCGCGGCGGGCCTGCTGATGGAGCGCGAGCTGAAATATCTCGGCATGGCGACGAGCAACCCGGAGCGCCCGTGCGTGGCAATTCTGGGCGGAGCCAAAGTGTCCGACAAGATCGAAGTCATCGAGAACCTTGGCAAGGTAGTGGACAAGCTGCTGATCGGCGGCGCGATGGCGTACACGTTCCTGCGCGCGCAGGGACTCGCCACGGGCAAATCGCTGGTGGAAGAAGACAAGATCGAGCTCGCCCGGAAGCTGCTGGCGGATCTTGGCGGCAAGCTGATGCTGCCGGTTGACCACGTGGTGGTTTCTGAAATCAAGGAAGGCGCGGCTCACGAATCGGTGGATCAGATCCCCGAAGGAAAGATTGCCGTGGACATCGGGCCGAAGACCATTGACGCGTATTCCAAAGTGATTGCGGGCGCGAAGACGGTGATCTGGAACGGGCCGATGGGTATCTTCGAAAAGCCGCCATTTGATAAGGGCACGGTGGCGCTGGCGAAGGCAGTGGCCGGTTCCGGCGCGACGTCCGTGGTGGGCGGCGGCGATTCCGAGAAGGCCATCAAGGCGGCGGGCGTGACGAACCAGATCACACATGTCTCGACTGGTGGTGGCGCGTCACTCGAGTTCCTGGCTGGAATTGAGCTGCCGGGGGTGGCGGCGCTGGCGCGCGGCTAGTGTGCCGAGTTGTAAATTCATGGAATAAATCAATGCCGCTGTCGCCAAGCGTCTCCACATTACGGGCGCGACTGTCTGCAAATGGCGCGAACGGTTTCGCGTGGACCGCCTCGAAGGATTACTGGACGAACCACGACCGGGAGCGCCCCGCACCATCACCGACGCGCGGGT
>DASZPB010000077.1:0-39052 GCA_035550475.1 Bryobacteraceae bacterium
TTGCCACCGCTGTCCACACCAGCCGATAAATATCTTCGACCGTCTGAATCTTTGCCCGGACAACTCCCATTCCTCCTCACAATAACGCATCCCGCTTCAGTAGCCTGAAAGCCGTCAATATTTATAACACAGTAGTACTAGGGTAGCTGCCCTAGCACCGCTTCGTCAAGCTTTTCTATCAATGAGATACAAAACTCAGGTACGGAAAGTACTGGTACCCTGGGTGGAGAGAGCAGGCGTGTGCTAACTCCCGTTAAGGGGGCGGCGAGATACAGCCGTGAACTTTGCAGTGGACGTAGAATCAAGTCGGGAGGAAAAAGCCATGGAAGAATCGTGGGGATTGCAAGATTATTCGGATGGCTCTCCGGTATTTTCGGTGGATCCGGTTTGCGGCGAAAAAGTGGATGAACGCAAGGGTCTGAAAACCGGATACGCGGGTGACCTGTTTTACTTCTGTTCTCCCGAATGCCAGCGGCAATTTGAAGAGGATCCGGGCTCCTATATCGGCCAATCGCGGTGATGATGATGCCGGCCGGTGGGGACCGGGGAGTTCTTACCTGTACCTTCGTTCTTTTCCCTGCGCCGGTCCACCACAACCCAAACAATCGCCGCCAAACTACCCAACAGAAGTACAAGATTTATAAAGCCTAACACCGCGACGAAGACCGTCGTATGATCGAGTTTCATTCCGATGACACTCCCTTTTTATGTAAGGCATCGGACTGTTGCAGGCGGCAAACCAGGGTGCGGGAATTCACACCCGGGACCGGTTTCGCGTTTTGGGCGTCAGCGCATCCAGACAGTGAGGTTGGTGTCGCGAAGGGGAACCGAATCGACGAAGAGGGGAATGGGGATAGCGCCGTGCTGACCTTCCGGCATGCGTATATCGACCTGCCAGACGCCGGAAATGGCGCCGGGCAGCGCGATGGCCGAAACCACGGAGGCGGAAAATCCATTGGTAAATGTGATCGGCAAATTCAGCGGCACCCCCGGGGCGGGGCTCGGCGCGCCGGTGACGGGCGCCGGGACGGTGAGGCCGAGGCCGGATAAGAAGATTCTCACGACCGAACCGGCCGGAGCAGGGCTGAAGCAGGTATTTCGCGAGCCATCGCTGTTGAAAGCCAGGGGAAGCGGCCCTCCGGAATAGATCAATCCGCTCAAGTTACAGTTCGGGAAACTGACGGATTGAGGCGGCGTCACGGTGTCCAGAAACGCAACCGGATTGCGCGCGGCAACGGCCAGCGGCACGGAATCCGCAGCGTCCGGCTGGCTGGTGGTCAGGGTGAGTTGAACCTGCGTTTGACCGGCGATTTCATAGGGCGCTTGTACGTTGATTTGCCGAGGAGAAACGTAGAGCAGCGGGCCTGGGATTCCGTTGAAGGCAACCGTCAAGCCGGACAGCGTGGTAGGGAATACACCCGGCGTTTGGCCGAGGGTCAGGTTGACGAAGTGCGCGCCGAAGACGGATAAGAGCTCTCCTGGCGCAATGGTGGTCACGGGCCGCAGGTCGGCCGCATCGAGAACGCAGGCGATCGGCGGCGCGGCGGCTTCGGGATCGATCTGCGCCAGGTCCGTGCCATTCCACACGGGTAATGTGCCGCTCGAAGGATCGTATGCCAGGATACTGCCGCTCAATAGATGGGCGGCAGAGACGGCGGAGAGATCTGGACTCAATTTCGTCTGATATGTCGCGGGAAGAGTGAGGCACTGCGGAGGCACACCGGCGAGCCCGGGCAAATCGGAAGAGCCGGCGTTGCCGGAAATATAGACGCCGCCTGGGGTAAGCGCGGCGAAAGCAATGGTATCGGTTTGTGTTCCGCTGAAGAACGTAGAGGCGACGAGTCCGGTGCCGCCGGCGTTGAGTTCGGTAATGTATCCGCTGGAGGGCGGTGGAAAGAAACAGCCGAACAAACACGTACTGGGCGGCGTCGGCGCGGCCGCGACGTAGACTGGCTGAAAGGCGCCGGCAGTGGTCGGATAGTCAGGCGAATTCGTAGTACCGGCGAGTAGCGCGTTGCCGTTCGAGTCCACGGCCAAGGCAGCGGGCACAGCGCCGAAAGAGCCGGATACGTAAGTCGCGTACACGATTCGGGTCAAGCTCGCGTCGAATTTCGTCACGTATTGATAAAGGCAGGCGAATGCGAGTTGGCCGGTCCCTCCGCAAAAATTCAGGGCATGCGTGGACTGGAACGCGCCCGGCGTCACGGGAAGATTCAGCGGGCCTAGGGCTTCCGCGGTGCCGGCTAAATAGATATTCCCGGGACCGTCCAGGGCCACGCGGCCGCCCAAGCCGCGGATTGCCCCGAGTATCCTGGCTCCCCCGGCGTCGAGCTTCAGCACGAAGAACGTATTCATAGCCGTGCTGCGGTAAGGTGCACCAGGAGCGGAAGGGAACAGATTCGCTCCAATGGCCTGTCCGGAAATGATGGCCTCCCCGGCGCTGTCTACAACGAGGCCGCCCGAAACCGGGTAGACATCGGAAGTGTCGCCGATCAGAGTAGCGAAGACGACCTTGCCCTGCGCATCCACCTTGGCCACAAAACCCTGCGTAGAGGGCGCCTCCCAATTCGTTTGCAGCGCGCCCGGCGTCACGGGGAAATCCGAGGAATCCGTTTGTCCCCAAAGATAAGCCGCGCCGGTGGAATCGATATCGAGAGCGCCGACGGAATCCGATTTGCTTCCCGCGAGGATGGTTGAATAGAAAACTTTCGAGCCATCCGGACTGAGTTTGCTGACAAAGGCATCCTGAGAATCACGTTGAGTAGAGCTGCCCTTGTAGCCCGCGATATAAAGATTTCCGGCGGCATCCGTTTTGACAGCGACGATGCTGGTATTCGGCAGATGGGCGATGATGGCGGGCACCGCCGCCTCGCAACAGGCCGGCGCCAGCGCACAGATAACGAGCAATTTCAGCATCAACGGAGAGAGTAGTTCGACATTCTGAGAGGCCCAGCGCTTCAGGAATGGCATGGCGGCAGGGCCATTCTATCATCGGGGCAGCGGAGCGATTTGTAAAGGTTCAGAAGGCCTGGCTCAGCAGGCGAGGTCTTCGCGGCCGATTTTGAAGTTTTCGAGATTGCCGAGCACGGTGAGCGCAATCTGCTTTGGGTCGAAGAAGGTGCGGGCAATGCGCTGCACATCATCGGCGGTCACCAGCTCGATGCTCTCCACCAACTCATCCAGGCTGAAGAAGCGGCCGAAGTACATCTCCTGGCGCGCCAGGTTCGACATGCGGCTGGCGGTGGATTCCAGACTCAACATCAGCGAGCCCTTGAGGTGATCTTTCGCGCGGCGCAACTCTTCTTCGCTGACGGACTGCTCCTTGAGCTGGCGAAACTCCTTGAGGATCGATTCCACCACCTGCCGCGCCGATTCTAGCGACGTGCCGGCATAGATCGAAAGGCAGCCTGTATCACGGTACGGATTCAATTCCGAGAACACGGCGTAGGCAAGTCCCTGCCGTTCGCGGATATTCTGGAACAGACGCGAACTCATGCCGCCGCCCAAGAGCGTATTGAGCACGTAGCAGGCGAACCGCTCATGATGCGGCAGCGGATAAGACGGCACGCCCAGGCAGAGATGCACCTGCTCGAGCGCCTTCTTGTTGCGCAGCGCGATGCGGGCATGGGTTCCGGGCGCGTTGTCGGCCGGCATCGGATTCCCCGGCGGCAGCGATTCGAAATGCTCGCGCACCAGCGCCACCAGCCGCTCATGCGTCAGGTTGCCGGCGCCGGTGACAATCAGGTTCGAAGGAGCGTAGATGGATTCGTAATACTCGCGAATGCGCGCGCTATCGAACCGCTTGACGGTTTCCCGAGTGCCCAGGATCGGCTTGCCCAGTGAGTGATCTTTCCAGAAATTCGAGGTGAAGATCTCATGCACCAGGTAATCCGGACTGTCGGCTTCCATCTTGATCTCTTCGAGAATGACGCCCTTTTCCTTCTCGATATCTTCTTCCCGGAACAGCGGGTGCAGAATGAGATCGGCCAGAACGTCAAAAGCCAGAGAGAGGTGCTGGTCGAGCACCTTGGTGTTGAAGCAGACCAGTTCCTTAGCGGTGAACGCGTCCAGGTTGCCGCCGATGGAGTCCACGGAGCGCGCGATGTCTTCGGCGGACCGCCGGGTAGTCCCCTTGAACAGCATGTGCTCGATGAAATGAGAGATGCCGTTCTGTTCGGGGGTTTCGCGGCGCGAACCCGAAGCGATCCAAAGTCCGACCGAGACGGAGCGGACATGGGGCATGGCTTCGGTTATGATGCGCACGCCGTTGGTCAGCGTGGTCATCTCGATATCACGCACGGGGCTAATCGATGGATTCATGAAGAGTAGAGAGAGATCGGAAACTCTGCTTCTGTTGTAACATTTTCCCGGAATCGGCCGCCATGCGCTCGATAGTACTAGTACTTTTGTTTAAAATTTCGCTTGCTTAAGAAGTGTGCGGGAATTAACATCTCCCTTTGGAGGAAGCTGAATGCGAAAGTTCTCTGTGTTGTTCCTATTGGCCGGAACATCCACTATTTGGGCTGGGCCAGTGACCCAAACCTTTCATATCCAAGACATTGGCACCTTTGCGGATTACACGGATTCCAACACTTCCGACACTTTCACTGGTACAGGTTTCTTGGGAATGTACAATGCCAGTACTAATGGGGAAGATGACTGGGTGCATCTTTTTGGCCTCGAGGAGACCGATTTCTCCCGGACTCTGATCCAGGCCGACCTTTCGTCGCTGCTTGGGGATACTGTAGTGAGCGCAACTTTGAGTTTTGACCTGCTGGACGGGGAAAACGGGCCACACGGAATCAATGTCACGTCTTACGATTCGAATGGAACGCTGAGTTATATGTGGGATCCGACGACCAATCTGGGAGTTGCCGCAGGCACGGTGAATAACGGGTCGAATTCCATCGACGTCACGTCACTGGTGAGCGACCGGTTAACTTCCGGCAACGGATGGTTGGGACTCCATTTGCAAGGCTCGGACGACTGCTGCGCTATGTGGACGTACACGGACAATGGCACTGAACTGGACCGGGCTAATGTGATCCTGACTGTCACCGTGGATGAATCGGCTGTTCCGGAACCGGCGACGTACGGATTGCTGGCCGGTGGACTGCTTGCGCTGGGCGCGTTGCGACGCCGCAAGCGGTAGTTCCCACGCTTTTCCGCCGGGTGCGGCGAACGGTTCGCACCCGGCATCCTACCTTTTTATTTCAGTAACTTAGCCATGTCGATGGTACACTGAAGGGAGATGTCGCAGCCCTTGATTGGCATGGATCTGGCGGATCTCCAGGAAGCTCTCGGCTCCTCCTTGCCGGGGTTCCGCGCCCGGCAGATCTACGAGGCTTTGTACCGCCGCCAAGTCGCAGATGCTGCGCGCATTTCGACCCTGCCAGCCGGGCTGAGACAAGACCTGGCAGCGCGCCATCCAATGGGTCTGCCAGAAATCTCTTCCACTTACCAGTCCGGTGATGGAACCCGCCGCTACCTGCTGCGCCTGAGTGACGGACGCACGGTCGAAACCGTGTGGATGCCGGAAGAGCATCGCGACACGTTGTGCATTTCAAGCCAGGTAGGCTGTCCGGTGGATTGTAAGTTCTGCATGACGGCTCTGCTCGGGCTGGAGCGCAGCCTGACGGCGGGAGAGATCGTGGGGCAGGTGCTGCTCGCGGCACAGCGCAACGCTCTGCGGCGGGATGGCGGGCGTCTCAACATCGTCATGATGGGCCAGGGCGAGCCGCTATTGAACCTGGCGAATGTTCTCAAGGCTACGCGCATTCTGCTCGACCCCGCCGGATTTGGATTGTCGCCGCGGCGCATTACGATTTCGACGGCCGGAATCATTCCAAGAATCGAGGAACTTGGACGGGAGTCCGTGCGGCCGAAGCTCGCGATTTCGCTCAATGCGTCAACGGAGGAGATGCGGCAGGAGCTGATGCCGATTACGCGCAAGTATCATCTACGCGATTTGCTGGCGGTCTGTAAGGCCTATCCGCTGAGGCCTTGGGAGAAACTCACATTTGAGTACGTGCTGCTCGGAGGCGTCAATGACAGCGATGCCGATGCGCGTCGGGTAGTGCGTTTGCTGGCCAACCTCAATGCCAAGGTGAATCTGATTGCGCTGAATCCGGGGCCTGAGATTCCTTATCGCACACCGGATGCGGCGCGTGTGGCGAGTTTCCAGGAGATTGTGCGGCGCGGACTGCCTTGCTTTATTCGGAAGCCTCGGGGCCTCGATATCTATGCGGCTTGCGGGCAGTTGAAGCGGAGCGCAGTGGCGGGTGAGTTGGTGAATTTGCCGGGCGGAGCGGCTTCGGATGGGCTGGCGGTTTGAAGTTAGGATCGGTTCTTTGCCCGCCCAAGGTACGGCTGCGGTTGTATTAGGCCCGGGCGGTTCCAGGCTTCGTGACTTACCGGCTTTTGAGCTGCTCGGGCAGCACGGCGTAACCCTCGGGCGGCGGAAACAGCGAGAGCAGCAGCTCGAGGCGCCGGTGGATATAGCGGCTGGGCATCTGGCGCGGACCGGTTTCCACGTCGATGTCGCAGCAGGTGCCGTGCAGATAGAGCGTCAGGGTATCTTCGAACGCCTGGCGCGCGTAGTCGCGGAATAGCTTGGTTTCGCGGCGGACGTTGGTTTGCCGGCGTAAGAGCGCCTGCTTGAGATGCCAGGCCTTCTCATCGATTTCACCATGGACTTCCGAGCTTAATTCTTCGCGAATGATACGCTGGAAGCGTTCCTGGACTTCTTCGGACCAGCCATCAGCGACCAGCGCGGCCAACGCATTGTAGAAATGGTAATGATAATCGGCTACTTCGATCTCTTTCACACCGAACGCCAGCACGATGTGATCACCCATTTCGCGCCGCGACGATACGATATGCCGCGTATCCGAAGGCCGCTCAAAGTTCACGCTATCTCCGCCCTTGCCGTTGCCCTTCTCGAGATACGGAGCCAGGATCAGGTTTGTGGGAGGCAGCAGCGAGATGATTGCCAGGGAAATGGCGGCGATCGGATCGTGAAGATACTGGCGGAGATCATCTTCGGCCAGCGGAAGCGTGGAAAAATAGGAGAACTTATGGGTGAGCGGGATCATCTCGTCGCGAAACCGCGCGGCGATCTGCTCCACGGTCATTTTGGATTGTTCGGCTTCGGTGGACATCCCCGGTGTCGATTGTAACAAGGCGGCAGGCTAAACTTGAGTTGGATGGACCGAAAAATCCTCGTCTCGGCCGGTGAAGTGTCGGGGGACTTTTACGCGGCGCTGGTAGTAGAAGAACTGCGACGCCTTTGGCCGGATGCGGAATATTTCGGCTGCACCGGTCCGCGACTGCGCGCGGCGGGCGTGCACACGGTGGTGGATGCAGCCAGCCTGGCAGTGGTCGGGCTGCTGGAAGTAGTGCGCCACATTCCGCGCATCTATGGAGAATATCGTAAGTTGGTGGCGGCAGCGAGGGTGGAAAAGCCTGCTTTAGCGCTGCTTACGGATTCTCCCGATTTTCACCTGCGCGTGGCCAAAAAACTCCATGCCGAAGGCATTCCCGTCGTCTACTTAGTAGCTCCCCAAGTGTGGGCTTGGCGCAGGGGGAGACTGCCCCGAATGCGGCGCATCATTTATCGCCTGTTTTGTATTTTTCCGTTCGAAGAGGAATTTTTCACCCGTGAAAAAGTGCCGGCCACCTATATCGGGCACCCGTTGGCAGGCCGCGTGCGGGCATCGCTCAGCCGGGACGAGTTTTTTCGGAAACACGGTCTGGACGTGAACCGTCCATTAGTATCGGTGCTACCCGGCAGCCGCCGTGGGGAAGCAGCGCGCCATTTGCCGGCGCTGCGGGACGCGGTGGAACGGCTGTCGCGGGAGCAGCCTTTGAATTTTGCGCTGCCGGCCTCTGCCACATGTGGGGCGGCGTTTTTTCGGGAGCGCTTGGGGCGCTCGCCAATCCGCGTATTGGAAGGGGAGAGCTGGGACGCAATGGCCCATGCCGACGTTGCGCTGGCAGCTAGCGGGACCGTGACCGTGGAAGCGGCGCTACTCGGCACGCCCATGGTGACGTTTTATAAGGTGACGGCGCCGAGCTGGATCGCGGGCAAAGCGCTGGTGCGGGTGCCGTTTTATTCCATGGTCAATCTGATTGCCGGCCGGGCGGTTGTGCCCGAGCTGATGCAGCGCCAAGCAACCGGGGAGCGCATCGCCGCGGAAGCACTCCGTCTGCTGCGGGACCCAAACGCCCGCGCTCATATGAAAGCCGGCCTGGACGAAGTGCGGCAGAAGCTTTCCGGTGAGGGCGATGCGCCCCGCCGCGCCGCCGTTCTGATACACGAAATTCTGGAAGGACAAGTAGCCCATGTATCGTAATCAACGCCTCCGCGCCGCGGCTCCTCTGCTGGCCGGCCTGCTGGCGCTGGGTGGAGCGCTCACGGCGCACGCCCAGGAGCGCCGCTCGCGCATTCAGGTTCAGGAGTACACCATCGATGCGGAAGTTTCGCCAAACCTGCAGACTCTCACGGCTAAGGCCAGCGTGCGGTTCGTGCCGGTGGATGAGAGCATCAGCTCAGCCTCGTTTGAACTGAACAATGCGTTGAATGTATCGCGCGTGGTGGACGATAAAGGCAAGGAGATTCCGGCCTCGCGCAACCAGCAGGATTTTACGATCCGCCTGACGTTTGATCAGCCGCTGCCGAAGGGCCAGCCGGCGACGGTTACGTTTTTCTACGACGGCAAACTGACCGGTCAGGAAGACTCGCCGGTGTACGGCATCAAGTTCGCGGCGATTCATCCCGATTTCGCGTACTTCCTCTACCCGGCGCGCTGGTTCCCCGTGGCGGGGTACTCCACGGACCGCTTCACCTCAGACTTGAAAGTCACCGTGCCGACCGGCTTCGGCGTGGTGGGTAGCGGCTTCGATTCCCATCAGGCAAGCGGCGACAAGACGACTTACGAATTCAAGTTCGATCATCCTTCATTCCCCGGCAGCTTCGCGGTGGTGAAGGGCGACCCGGCGCGCGTGCAATCGGAGGGCGTTACGACGTCTCTTTATTTCCGCGGAGCGCAAGCGAACATGACGGGCCCGTACGGCGAGGAGACGGGCAAGGTGATGTCATACTTCAGCGGCATGTACGGTCTGCCGCCGTACGCGAATCTGACGGTAGTCGAAACCGAGGATGGCGCGCCTAACGGCTACGCGGCTCCGGGGCTGATCTTCCTCAATCCGCGCGGCATCGGCAAGCAGCCGAACGGGAAACTGCTGGCAAACAACGTGGCGCGCCAGTGGTTCGAGGAGCTGGTTTCGCCGAGCACGCGCAACCAGTTGTGGCTCGAAAACGGACCGGCCTCTTATTCCGAGTTGCTGTGGGTAGAGCATGAGAATGGCGCGCCGGCCATGCGGACGCAACTGCGCGACGTGATGGTGGAGGCGCTGACGGTGGACAATGTGCCGATCATCCAGTCGTCCCGGCTGGACGATTATTCGCCTGAGTTGAACGCGCTCACCGGGAGCAAAGGCGCGGCCGTATTGAGCATGCTGCGCTACGTGGTGGGCGATGACAAATTCTTTGCGGCGTTGAAGGCCTACACGCAGCAGTTCGCGTGGAAATCGGCATCAACCGAAGATTTTCGCAAAGTGGTGGAGACGGTTTCCGGGCAGGATCTGGGATACTTCTTCATCCAGTGGATCGAATCGAGCGGCGCGCCCGAATTCAAATTGGAGTACACCATTTACCGCACGCAGAAAGGCTTCCGCGTGATGGGCAAAATCTCGCAGGACCTGGACACGTTCCGTATGCCGGTAGATCTGAAGATCGAAACCGAGGGCAATCCGGAAGAGAAGCGCGTGGAAGTGGTGGGCACGGCATCGGAGTTTTCCGTGGATACCTTCGGCAAACCGAAGAGCGTGCAGATCGATCCGAACGGGCGCGTGCTGCGGTATGACAACCAGATTCGTGTCGCGGTGGCCATTCGGCGGGGCGAGCAGTTCGCCGAGATCAGCGAGTTCGGTGAAGCGCTGAAGCAATACCAGAAGGCGCTCGAGACTGACCGCAACAGTTCACTGGCGCATTACCGCATCGCCGAAGTTTACTTCTTGCAGAATAACTACCAGGCCGCGGTGAATGAATTTCGCGAAGCGTTGAACGGCGACCTGGAGCCGAAATGGACCGAAGTGTGGTCGCACATCAATATGGGCAAGATTTTCGACATCACCGGGCAGCGCGAGCGCGCGGTGAACGAATACAATCTGGCCATCCGCACGAAGGACGACACGCAAGGCGCGCTGGACGAAGCGGGCAAATACATCAAAAACCCCTATGAGCGGCAGCGACGGCTGGATCAGTAGGCCGGCAAGCTGAGTTTTGCGAAGAACCGCGCGGGAAATCGTGGGTTAAGGCGCCCACAGAGCGCGGCGTTCACAGTATAATGTAGGGACATCGACCAAACGCACGGGAAATCCGTGCGATCAGACGCGGAGAGGTGGCTGAGTGGTCGAAAGCAGCGGTTTGCTAAACCGTCGTAGGCCTTTAAAGTCTACCGGGGGTTCGAATCCCCCCCTCTCCGCCAGAGTTCCTTATTCAAAAACTTCCAGGCTCTGCGCCAAAAACGGGGGCCAAACCAATCCCAAATAATTTAATTAGATAAGACCTTTCACGCGAAGTCTGTAATTGTGGAAGTTACGGAAACATAAGTCAGTGGCGGCTGACAATACGCCTGCACGCGGTGACAGACTTTTCAGAAAAGATCTGCGTGCGTTCCGGTGCGGACGAGATGGAGGTCGTCTCCGTCGATTTTGTAGATCAGCAGCCAATCCGGCTCTATGTGGCAATCGTGAAATTGCTTCCACTCACCGCCGAGCGGGTGATCTCTGTAGCGTGGCGGCAACGGACTGCCATCGATCAGCAGCAGGATCACTTCCCGCAACTTCGCCATGTCCTTGCCGCGCTTCTCGGCGAGTTTCACATCGCGCCGGAACTGGGCGCCGCGTACCGGGTTCCGCACGGGCTCAGATTCCTAGATCTTTAAACACTGCGCCAGCCGATTTCAGGCGCTTGCCCTTGCGCTGGTTGGCTGCGCGCATCGCCTTCACCGTCGTCGCGTTCGGTACTTTCACATCGAAGGGGAGGGCCTTTTCGGCGGCCACGCGAACCAGAAGCATGCGCACAGCATCGGACACGGAGATTCCCATTCCAGCCAGCGTCTTTGCGGCCCGCTGCTTTGTTTTTTCATTCACACGAACGTGCACCATCGTGGTCGACATGATCAAAATCCTCTGAGATACATTGTATCGCAGTTGACAGGGGCTA
The DNA here is from genome assembly GCA_035550475.1 of Bryobacteraceae bacterium. Taxonomy (GTDB): domain Bacteria; phylum Acidobacteriota; class Terriglobia; order Bryobacterales; family Bryobacteraceae; genus DASZPB01. The sequence goes on from DASZPB010000077.1 coordinate 11,291, forward strand.
CCAACGCTTCAAATTCGAGATTTACAGTGCGAAGAGTAGCGAGTCACTCTCCGAAATGCTCAATTTACCGAAGGTTGCCGTCTGAACACTTGTATGGTGATGCTGTTGCATCTGAATGTGATGTGTAGCAACAATAGAGACTCGGGCGATGACTCAAGCTCTAACTCTTCTATGCGACTGATGATTGCTGCCCTCTTGCTTTTCAGGACTGTGCCTGCGTTTAGTCAATGGATGATCGATACGGTCGCTGGAGGGTATATCCCAAACGGCGTTCCAGCTTTGACAGTCGAGTTAGTTTCCACGATAGGTATTACCGGCGATAGGGAGGGCAATATCTACTTCGTGGGATCGCACTATCTGATTCGGGAGATCAGCAAAGATGGAACAATTAAGACCATCGCTGGTAATGGGCTATCAACAATAGCAGGCGATGGCGGCCCAGCGCTCGCTGCTTCTTTGGGCGGTTCCACAAAGCTCACCGCGGACAGCGCAGGCAATCTTTTTTTCATTGATACGTCCCGCATCAGGCGGATCGATGCTTCTTCTGGAACCGTTACAACTGTCGCGGGCACAGGAATCCCCGGCTCACTGGGCGCCGACGGTCCGGCGACGTTGGCCCAGATAGATAACCCCAGCGATATCACTCTCGGGCGCGATGGCGTGTATTTCAGTGAACCGAAGGACAATCGCATCCGGAAGCTTACTGCGGACGGACATATTGCCTTAGTAGCAGAAGGCCTCAATGGCCCGTCGGCGTTGGCGGCCGATGCTGCCGGTAACATCTATGTCGCAGAAGTGAACCAGGATATTCGCCGCATCACGGTGGATGGCGCAGTTAGTGTTCTTGCGACGGGGTTCTCGTCCATCCGGTCCCTGGCAGCGGGCGCCCAAGGGGAGTTGTACGTCGGGGATTGTTTGCGCAGCCCGATTAGCTGCCAGATTCGAAGCGTTGGGCCGGATGGAACCGTTCATACCGTGGCCGGGAGTCCAACAGGCCCTCTGACAGATGGGCCTGCCGCTTCCGTAACTCTTGGAGCCGTTAACGGTCTTTTCGCCGACGGGGCCGGCACCATCTACTTTGGCGATGGGCCCGCGGACGGAGGGGGGAGCCCGCATCCGCAAGGTGACGCCACAGCTAACCGTGGAGACGATTGCAGGTGGCACTCCCGTCCAGGCTCCCGACGGACCGGACACGCGGAAGGCGTGGCTGGTGAACCCTGTTGGTATCGCGGCGGATCATAGTGGCAACCTGTACATCGCTGAACTCTGCATGATCCGTAAGGTCACTTCAAGCGGAGCATTGACGACTGTCGCAGGGACCGGCAGGTGCGCGAGCGAGGCGCGGGAAGGGCCGGTAGGCTCAACTGATTTACCTGACCTCTTCGACGTGGCGGTTACGAGCCAGGGCCAGGTCTACGCAGCAGACGAGGCCGGCGATCTACTCAGTATCACGCCCGGGAAGACGATCGCATTGATTTCGGGAGTGCAGGGTGTGAAGCGTCTGGCGACTGATTCCAAGGACCGCCTCTATGCCACGGTGTATTCCGGCCAGGAAGTAATCAGGCTGGTAGCCGGGGCCGCACCGGAACTATATGTCGCGGGCGGAGGAGCAACGGTCAGGATCCACTTGGACGCGAACACGGCAATCGCACTCGACAGAGCCGACGACCTCTACCTTGCATCCGGTCCGAACGGCCGCTTCCCTGAAATGGTTTATATCGTTAAACCAGACGGCGGGTCTGTAGAATCTCGCAGCATTAATGCGTCTCCGCCTCTTGAATCCCTGGCGGTGGATCCCTCAGGCAATATCTACGGCACAAATCACTCTTTAGTGGGCTTCGACTACTTTCCGGGTGCAGGATTCAGAGGCGATGGCGGACCACTGGCGTCGGCGCGCACGAGTTTGGCTCTGCGGATCATCACCGCGCCATCGGGCGGTTTCTACTTCCTGGACGCGAATAACCGGCGAGTTCGCAAGATCAGCGGCTCCCCGCCATCAGCGGCACCGGCGTTTTCGGCGGCCGGGGTGGTAAATGCAGCCAGCGGACTTTCTGGTCCGATTGCTCCGGGCGAATTGGTAAGTATCTATGGCACAAACCTCGGTCCGGCCTCCGGATGGATTACCACGCCCGAAAACAACTTCTATCCTGGGATCGCCGGGTATTCACACGTCCTTATGGGCCCAGGAGGCACGTTCTCGAATGGAAGCGACATGCCGATCCTGTTGGCCGCAACGAATCAGATCAACGCCTTCATTCCGTACAGTGCCTTGAGCACAACAGCGATTCCCGTTCGTGTGGAAGTAGACGGACTCCTGTCGCCAACCGTAACGCTGCCCGTAGCTGCCTCGGCGTTCGGGTTATTCACTGCAAACGGCAGCGGCTCGGGCCAAGGCGCGATCCTCAATCAGGATGGTTCGTATAACGATGCTATGCATCCGGCGAGCCGCGGGTCCATTGTCAGCTTCTTCGGTACCGGCGATGGGATCGAGATCCCGAGCACAGACGCCGGCGCTCTGGTGCTTTCCACGCCATATCCCAGGACGGCTGCAGCCGTGGCGGTAATGATCGGCGGGCAACCGGCCGACGTCTTGTATGCAGGCGCCGCGCCATTTCTGGCGGCAGGTGTCACGCAGATCAATGCGCGCATTCCGGAGGACGTGGCGCCGGGTGATGCACCGGTCGTAATATCCATTGGCGAAATTGCGGGAGCGCAATCCGTAACAGTGTCGGTAAAGTAGAGTAACCATTCCGGTGCGTGGTGCGACGCAAGAAGCATTCCAGTGACGTGGGAGCGCGGTGCTCTGGTGGGCGAAGCAGAGATCTGTTGAAACCGACTCATATGTCCGCCCCTCCGCCTTGTGGGCGGCCGGGTCACGATCAAGGCATGTCCTAGTCTGATCGAATCGTGGTCGATCTTGGAATCTTGGCCGGCAAGCCGATGATTCGAGGCACGCGCCTCACAGCCGAACTGATCCTTGACCTGCTCGCGACCGGAGAATCGGAAGCGGATAACTCCTTTCCCATCTGAGGCGGTTACTCGCTGATGAGAACTTCGCGCTGCCTACGGTTGAAGCGATGCGGCAGGCGGGCCATGATGTGACCTGGGTACGAACAGACGCTCCGGCATGAGCGACGGAATCTCAGTCGTGCATACCCACGAAGATACCCTTTCCCCAGGAGGCGACCGGTTTGGCGCCCTTTGGATGAGATAATTTCAGGCAGCGCCGGCCATGTCCGAGCGATTCAAGCTTTGCCTCGGTGAGTGAATCCCGTTGTTCCAGCAAGTCGGCCGCTTCCGTCTCGGTAAGCGGCAGAAGCGTCCAATATTGTGGGTCGTCGCCATCATCCCAATCGATTGTCTCCGTGAAGACGGAAAGAAAACGCTGACTGCAATGGGGGCAAGCCAGAGTCATCACGTGGAAGTGCGACTCCTCAATCAATTGGTCGGCAATACTAAGGGCGCGGCGCGCTTCCCATGCGGCGTGCGCGGCCTGGGGCCAGCATCGCTCACAGCCGAAAGTCTCTTTCAGTTGATGGTTATCCGTCATGTTTGCGCCCTCGTCAAATCACCGGCTCGCCTGCTGGATATCTTTCATCAATTGATCCAAGGGCGCTTTCTGATAGCGCTGTCGAATGGCGTCAGGGGTTGCTTCCGGCAGACTCAGAGTGTTATCCGGCAAGACCTGAAATAGACCGTGCCATTCTCCAATCGGCGCATATCGGCGCGCGCCGGCAATGGGAGGAATGCCTGGGCGGTCATCGACTGACAAGAACACGATGTAATGTTCCCCGACTTTCATCAGGTCATATTGCGTGGTGTATTCCGTGTACTTTCCGATCGATCCGCCAAACTGCCGAACAACAACCGGGCCGGTGATTCGCGGCCCCTTCAGGACAGCATTGATTTTAATTTTTATATCCGTCTCCAGACGCCTGCTGCTCATGATACGCGCGGGCAGAACTTCCTGCACGGTTGCGTCCACAACCAAGCTCGATTTGTTGAGCAGGCCGTTTAGTGATGACGGCATGCCAAAGGGAACAAGGTCTGTGGTGAACATAGCCGTACCCTGCGATGGAGGATACGGCGGTTGTTCGCCAGCTATCGGACGGGATTGAGCGCAATAACCGGCAGCGGCCGCGACGGCCGCGAATAGCATTACCGTACGCATTTGCTTTCCGCTCTCATCTCACTAAGTGCCGCGGGTCTTATGCCGGGAGGCGCATGAGACACATTCGTTGGCATTAGCTCTATGCGCGGCATCAGCGGCTGTTTCTGATTGTATGTCACAAGGCTGCCGCTTGCATCGCGGTACAGCGGGCGGTCCGTCGGTTGCGGCAATCGTCTGGGATGCACATTCACCACCCATCAGGTATCTTGATATGAGCCGAAAGCATCATGAGCCCATTCGATCATCGTCCGATATCGAATCCGGATAGGGTCACCGCGCAACAGGAAGCGGATCGACTGCGGATGTTGCGCCGGGAGCTCACGAGTGAAGAGTTACAAGCGGTCTTATTACTTACTCCGGAACAGCGAAGCCGTTTCGAGGAGTGGTCGAGAACGCGGCTGGCGGCGCTGGCGCAGCAGTTCGACGTCGATACCACCGCTTCGCGAAAACGCGTCTCATGGGCGATGCGGATCGCCTCCACGCTGGGAGCGTTGGCGCTGTGCGCCTCCGTTGTGCTGCTGTTTACGCGGTATTGGGGATATCTCAACACGCCGGTGCAACTGGCAATCGTGTTCCTGGCGCCGTTGGTACTGCTGGCGGGCGCGGAATTTGCCGCGCAGCGTGAAACTACTCATTACTATACGGGCTTGTTGGCATTGGTGGCGCTGGCCAGCTTCATCCTGAATTTGGCGGTAGTGGGCGGCATCTTCAACATTCATTCGACAGAGCGGGCGCTGCTGGCGTGGGGATTGTTTGCCATCCTGCTGGCGTACCGTTATAGCTTTCGGCTGATGCTGGCGGCCGGGATTCTGTTCCTGATGAGTTATGGCGCAGCGGCCTTCACCGCACGGATGGGCTACGATTGGCTGGACTTTTACGGCCGGCCGGAACATTTTCTGGCGCTGAGCCTGCTGGTATTCGCGATCCCGCTTTTTGTCAGACATTCCGGTCACTCGGATTTCCCGTCAGTCTACCGCCTGGTGGGTGCAGTAATATTCTTTATCGCTGTGCTCTCTCTGGCGGAATGGGGCGCGCCGAGTTACCTGCCTTGGAAAACGGCGGACATCGAGCGGTTCTATGAAGCTGCTGGACTCTTCTTATCGGCCGGCGCGATCTGTTGGGGTATTGTTCGTAACTGGAACGGCGTGGTCAAAACGGGTGCAACGTTCTTCGTAATTTTTCTGTTTACCCGCTTGTATCACTGGTGGTGGGACTGGATGCCGCGCTATCTTTTCTTCGCGGCAATCGGAGCCATGGGAATTGCGCTGGTGTGGGGCTTCAAGCGGGTGCGAGCGAAGATGAGCCGGCTGGAAGACGAGGCGGCGGTATGAAAAGGGCTTCACTCATCGCGGCCGTGACCGTGGTTGTGGGAGCGAACATAATCGCTGTGGGGCATGGACTGCTCAATCGCACCGGTACTCCGGACGCCGATATTGTCCTGACACAGCGGGAGCTCACTTACTATGGCGCGTCGGGTTCGGATGACGATAGCGGAGTCACACTGAGCCTGACTTGGATCGATCCGGCGCTTCGTTCCTGGCCGGGGTGGCCGGAAGAAACCGATAGTTGGTTGAACCGGCAGATGCTGGAGAAACTCGGATTCAATTGCAGCGTGGACCCGTCCAGTGCCGATGCGGGCCGATTTTACGAACGCCAGCGCGCGCGGCGGGCCTTCGTAGCGTTGGAGTATGACGGGCCCGCCTGGCAGGCGTGGCGCGAAACTTACGATGCCGCGCAGGCGGCGCAGCAACAGCGAATCCCAACGAACAGTCCGGTCAATGTGAGCTCAATTCGCAGCCATCTTGTGGCGGTTGATGCGGATCTGGATGCGCGGCAACTGCGGGCGCGCCACCCGGACCGGGGTCTTGTGATCCTTGTTCCGGCGGTGATCGCTGTTGGTTTGGAGCCGGTCTCCGCGATGACGATTGCCGGCAGCAGGCGGGTGATGCGAGTGCGCGGCCGCATTCAGGAGATTCCCTCATTCATTCATGTGCCGCAGCCGTTCAGTGAAGAGTTCCGGCGGATGAGCCAGCGATCGCCGCGGACTGGCGCGCGGATGACTTACCGGGTGCATTTGCGATACGGGAGGTTACTGGAGCCTTGGGTGGTTGGGGTGGAGTTCGCGGAGTAGGGGGAACGCGGCATCTTACAAGTTCTCGGGATGGTTGGAGGAGCTTGTGTGGCTCGCTGGGGCGGCTTGAGCGGGCTTAGCCGTTTGCGGGCACGAATGTGCGCCTCACTCCTTGGGCGATGATCTTAGTTAGCTGGCGACTAAGAGTACTTATACGAACCAGTTATTAGTTATCTTCCTTTTGTCTGGTGGCTTCTGGGGACTTTCTGATTCCGGTAGGGAGCCTAAACGCATTCCGGGAACTTTTGCCGCACTGCCGGCGTATGTGTGTGGTGATAAGCTTAGAAGAGAAAACCTTCAAGATGCGCCAGAGTGTGGTTCACGGTTTATCCGGGTGCGTGGGGCTGGCTGCGCTACTATTAGTTGCGGGCGCGGGAGCTTATGCGGCAGTTCCTCAGTTCCAATTGCGGGATACCGCGGGTGCGCTTCACAACCCTGCGGAGTGGCACGGCCATAAGGCGATTCTGCTGTTTTTTGTGACCACGGATTGCCCGGTTACCAATAGCTACGTCCCCGAGATGAATCGTATCCGGCAGGCGTACGGGGCGCGCGGCGTTCTGGTTTACGCTGTGCAGGCTGATACTACGATTCCCACCGATACGGTGGCCCGCTATGCGCAGGACTACCGGTATAGCTTTCCACTATTGCTCGATCCTCATCAGCTATTGATTCGCGATACGGGCGCGACCATCACACCACAGGCGGCAGTCCTCTCGCCCGAAGGCGCTCTGCTCTATCTTGGACGCATCGACAATCGCGTGGAAGATTTTGGACAGGAGCGATTGCGAGCCACCGTGCCGGATCTGCGCAATGCGCTCGATGACGTGCTCGCCGGCAAGCCAGTTGCTCATCCCCGGACCAAATCCGTTGGCTGCGCCATCAACCTGGTTCACTGAAGCATTCATATGAAGCTGCTCCTTGCGATTTCGCTCACCGCATGTCTGGCTGGAGCCGCTCCCTCGGCCGTGCCAACCTTCAACCATGACATCGCGCCGATCTTGTATGAAAACTGCGCCGCCTGCCATCGGCCGGGACAAGTCGCGCCATTTGCGCTGCTGACTTATCAGGACGCGGCCAAGCGCGCGGCGTTGATCGCGGCCGTCACAGCCAAGCGCTATATGCCGCCCTGGAAGGCTGAGCCTGGCTATGGCAATTTCAAAGACGAACGGCGGCTGACGGAAGGCCAGATTGCTCTCATCCAGCAGTGGGCGCAGCATGGCGCTCCGGAAGGGCGGGCGGCCGATAAACCCGCGCCTCCGCAGTTCGCCAGCGGCTGGCAAGCCGGTAAGCCGGACGCGGTTTACACGGCGACCGAACCTTTTTCCATCCCAGCCGACGGGCCAGATCTCTACCGCTGCTTCGTTGTGCCGCTTAACCTCACGACTGACCGATACGTTAAAACCGTGGAGTTCCACCCGGGCGACCCGCGCGTCGTACACCACGCGCTTTTTTATCTCGACACGTCGGGCGAGGCGCGCAAGTTGGATGACGCAGCACCCGGGCCGGGCTATCCGTGTTTCGGAGGGCCGCAGATTGCACCCTCGGGCAGCCTTGGCGGATGGGCGCCCGGTGCGAATCCGGCTCCGGTTCCCGAAGGTGCTGCGCACTTTGTGCCGAAGGACGCCGACCTGGTGATGCAGATTCATTACCACCCCTCGGGCAAACCGGAGACAGATCAATCGTCGATGGGCCTTATGTTTACGGAGAAGCCCACCAAAGGGCTCGCAGGGATGGAACTGGGCACGTACCTGATCAATATTCCGGCTGGAGACGCGAACCATGTGGTCACCGACTGGATACTGGTGCCGGAGGATGCCGAACTGACCGGCATCACTCCGCACGCGCATCTGCTCTGCACGGATATGAAGGTGAACGCGCGGCTCCCGGGCGGGAAGATGGAGCCTCTGATCTGGATCAAGGACTGGGATTTCAACTGGCAGGGACAGTATCGCTACGCCGAGCCGGTCAAGCTGCCGAAAGGCACGCGCGTCGAGATGCGCTTTGTCTATGATAATTCGGCGGCCAACGTGCACAATCCTTCGAATCCGCCCCGGCGCGTCAGCTTTGGCGAGCAGACTACCGATGAGATGGCGTTGGTATTTCTTCAACTGGTGCTGCCGCATCCCGGAGATGTGCCGGCCTTTCGGCGGGCGGTGATCTTGAGCCGGCTGGACCAGTTCCTGACCGAAGGTGGAATGCCGGCCGGACTCCGAAGCTTTAGCCGTCTGCGGGAAGGCGAGCGCGTGTTCGACCGGAATCATGACGGCAAGCTGGATGATCAGGAACGCGCGGCGTACCTGCGGTATTTGGCGGCGCGGTTACAGTAAGCAGGTGAGCAAGGTGGAGAGAAGGAAGGCCCTTCCGCTCCAGGCTTGGCGGCGTCCGGTGGAAGGGGTCCGGACAACCGCCAGCCGGGATGCGGCCTCACGAACTACTGGGTGTTGCCAGAAGGAGAAGGGTTCGAATTGGGATTGGGCCGACGACGGAGTCCCATGCCCCTGGGACCGCCCTGATTTACTTTGTAGTCGGAGGGTACCTGGAATAACGATGCCGAGGGCTCGCTGCGATTGATGTTCGAAAGACGGTATACCGTATCTCCGGCGCGCGGATCCGAGTGCTTGTAGAGAACTACCGTTTGCAGATCCGGCGAATACCAGCGCTCAGAAACCACTTGAATCGGAAGCGTGTTGCCAATCTGACCCGCCGGAATGGTCAGCGTGGTGCGAGTTCCTTCCGCCGACACTCCTTCGATCACCTGTGTGCCGAGCGACTCGACTTTCCGGTTGGGGTTATTGGCCGCATCACGCCGCGGCTGTCCGTCACGGGCGACCGCCCGGTGGTCCTGCTGGTTCGTCCCAGCTTGTGCGTTCGGACCGGGACCGCGGCGGCGCGGCGCGCGCGTCTGCGTGGCTGTGTGCCGATTCGCATCCAACGCGTAATCCACGCCGGCTACCGGATCGTTGATGAAGACGACTTGCGGAAGGTTGGTGGCGTTGGGTGCGAGCGCGCCTAAGCCGCCCAGCGATTGTTCACGCCGCGTCCGGCCCTGCGAGTCGCGATAAACATGCGAAGTGAGGGTGCGGTGAATGCGGTTCCCGTCCGGCAAGGTTTGGGTGGTGTCGGTGACAATATCAGCCGAGTACGGCGAACCCGTGACCACGCGGCCCGGAGGTCCTGCCTCCGCTCCCAGAAAACGGAAGCCGCCCGGCGCGGCATCCTGCATCATGATGCCTTCCGGCCCGTGGAACCGTCCACGCGGTCCCTGGGCCTGCAGACCCACGCCCGCAGCCAGGGCAAGGGAAGCCAGCAGAACTGTTCGAGTCAGCATAACTGTTTCTACTCCTAACGCACGTTGCTTACCTTACAAAACGAATTGCCCGCGCCATTCCATCCGGGCCAAGCACGAGATCTGCCTCCACCATCTCCGCGGCGCCGGCCGCGCTCTCTGGAATCCCCAGCGGAGCCATCGCCGAACGGGGAAGCTCGACGCGCACGAGGTTCAAATCGTCATTGGGGCCGATCCGCGAGGCGTAGGGCAGCGGAATAAAATCCGATCCGGCCGCGGCGGCGTCGTCGCTATCGAGCAATTCGCTGAGCGCGAGTGATGGTATCTGTTCCGCCGCCATGCGCACCGCCGGCGCCGCTTCTTTTGGAGGAGTCTCTGGCCTGCGGGCATAGGCCAGCAACAAAGCAAGGCCAACCACCGCCGCTGCTGCGGGTGACCACGAAAGCACGGGCTGCCACCACGAGCGGGCTTCTTTCCATTCGCCGCCGCCAGTTTCGCCACGGAACGCCGTGCGCAGCCGGGCTTCGACGCGAGATGGCGCCGTGCGCGCGGACGCCTGATCCGCGAGTGCGCGGAGTCCGGCTGCCAGCGCCTTCTGACCGCCCCATTGCGCCGCGCAAGCGCGGCAAACTTCCAGGTGAGCCATTTGGGCTGCGCTCAGCTCCGGACCCAATTCCGGCATCTCTTTCCAAAATTCATCGCAATTCATAGCAAACACCTGGCGGGCCGCAGAGCCCGCACTGCCGGATCCGCACTCGATCCGTGATTCAATTTTTCCAGAAGCAGCAAGCGGGCGCGATGCAGGCGCGAACGCACCGTGCCGATCGGACAACCAACGACGCTCGCCGCTTCCGTGTAATCCATTTCCTGCAGGTCGCACAGGATTACCACTTCGCGGTACCGGCGTGGCAGCGAAAGCACCGCGCGGCGCAGGGCCTCCAGACCTTCCTTTCGCGTCAGATCCACCAGCGCATCGGCCGCGATCGCGAGCTCCGGCAAGAAAGAATCCGGCTCCGAATCGAGCGGCACGTCGGAACGATCCCGTTCGAGATTCCGCAATACCAAATTGCGCGCGATCCCGAAAAGATAACTGGAGAGCGTGCCGCGTTCGGGATCATATCCGCATTCCTCGCGAATCAGGGCCAGGAAAACTTCCTGGGTCACATCTTCGGCGGCTGCCGGCGACCCGCTCATATGCAGCGCAAACCGATAAATCGCGCCCTGCCGTTTTCGATAGAGCGTTAGAAAAGCCTGCTCGTCACCGCTTCGCATCCGCAGCAGCAGATCCTCATCGCTTTCCGGACCGTTGGGGGTCATCAGCGTTTCAATCCTAATTCCTTGCGGAAGGGCGAAAAGTTCCCGAAATTGTAAATGTGTTAAATAGTGACATATCTAACCAAGACGACTAGAACTATTCGGGACGGAGTGCATATTTTGTCAAGCGGTTTATTCCGTTTTTTGGTACTTTACGGTTAGTAGTGACTGACCTATGATTACTACACCATGGCTGGAACGGTGATGTCTCCCGCAAATTCAATAAACGAAGTCAACGCACTACGGGAAAAGCTGGCCCAGATGCAAGCAGAACTCCTGCGTCGGAGGCAGGAGGAGCAAACGGGCGAGCAAAAATTCCGTCTCATCGCAGACGTGGCGCCGGTAATGATCTGGATGACCAGTGCCGACGCGCTCTGTACATTTTTCAACAAGGCATGGCTGGAGTTCCGCGGCCGGCCTATGGACAAGGAAGTGGGCAACGGGTGGACGGAGGGTCTGCACCCGGATGACCGCGACCTGTGCTTGGAAACGTATCTCAAATCCTTCGGCGCACGCCAGGCTTTCCGCATGCAGTACCGCATGGCGCGTTACGACGGCGAATACTGCTGGGTGGAAGCGGTTGGCGTGCCTCGCTACGAACATAATGGCACGTTCGCCGGCTTCATGGGAGCGGCTTCCGACATCTCCGAGCGCAAACGGGGGATGTTCACTCCGGATGAAGACTCGATCCGAATGGTCTTTTCGCTGACCGAGCGCGAGCGGCAAGTTCTCGTACTGATCGCGGAGGGGAAATCCACCAAAGAAGCCGCTGCCAAATTGGGAATCAGCTACAAAACCGCCGATTCTCACCGCAGCCGGATCCTCGAAAAACTGGGTGTTCATGAAACGGCCAGCATGGTGCGTTATGCCATCCGTGCCGGCTTGATCGAACCCTGAGGGGACTTCGGGATTCCGCAAGGCGGAGTCAAGTGAAGCCGGCACGCGCCCGGTTGCGCCGCGCCGGCATTCCCCGAGAGTGTAGCCTGAAAACCGGACCGGCGATCCGCCGAAAGCGGCGGTGTCCGCTGGGCCTGAAGTAGGAGTGTGCTGGCTATCGCCGGCTATGACCTGCCGGTACGCTATAAGAGCGCCAGACCGGGCGGGTTGACGAGTACCGCTCAGGGCGAGGCCTGTCTGCGGACCAGAGGCGATAACCTGCCTCCGCGATTCGGGACTTGGGCCGGCACATTACACTGGTAGCGAAGGCAAACCAACTCGGATGGATCATTCCCTGATGAAGCAGGCCCTTGACTTGGCTGTAGAGAATACCTGTCAAAATGGCGGTCCTTTTGCCGCCCTCGTGGTCAAAGACGGAATTGTAATCGCTACAGGCGTCAATCAAGTGACGCGGTTGAACGACCCTACCGCACACGCGGAGATCATGGCCATTCGTGAGGCTTGCCGGGTGCTCGGCGACTTCCGGCTGGAGGGCTGCGACCTTTATGCTTCCTGCGAACCGTGCCCGATGTGTCTGGGAGCCCTGTTCTGGGCGCGGCCGGATCGCATCTTCTATGCCGCTACCGCGCGCGATGCGGCCGCGGCAGGATTTGACGATCAGTTCATCAGCGAGCAGATGCGCCTGCCGGCCGGCGAGCGCGCAATCCCGATCGTTCACCTGGTGCACGAAGATGCCGGCCGGCCGTTCGTCGCATGGGCGGGCAAACCGGACAAGAAAAAATACTGAGCGCCCGGGTTAATCGCGGCGATCCGAGTTGTCACGCCGTTCCTACTTGCGATTCTGGCGTTCCTGCCGCTTCTCGACTTGGCGTTGGTCGCGCTGCTGTTGTTGAGCCTGGTGCTGCTGATTGCTTTCGCGGCGCATTTCCTGGGTGGGACGGTCATTGCGCGGTTGCGTCTCAGTGGAACGCTGCGGTTCGCGCGCGGGCTGGTTTTCCATAGCACGAGCGGGGCGGTCATTTTGCCGCATCGCCGGACGCTGAACTGCCGGCGAGCTCTCACTGGAGTTGACTTGGCGCCAATTCTCCTCGCGCGGAGCAGCGGGCCTGGCTGCGATGCTGCGCACTTGCGGATTTCGTTCAGGGGATGCGGAGCGCAGGTGATTCAGCGTGTCGGCATCAAGCGGGCGTCCCTGGTTGGCCCTCAGCGCTTCCTGCCGGGCGGTGAAAGGAACCGGTGTGGGCGGCGGTGTGGCACGAGCCACCACCTGGCGGCTCACAAAGCGCTCGGGCGGACCGGCGGGCCGAATGCCATCGGAGCGGCCGAGTACGCTCGCCCGGCTAGGGGCAAATGGCGCAGTGGCGGCGATGGGAGCGCGTTCAATTTCCGCAGTCTGCACGCGTACCGCAACACGGCCGACGGGCCGCGAAGCCACGAAGTCTTCCTGCCGAACAGCCGTGACCGCGCCCGCGACTCCGCGGTTTACATAACGGACATTCGTTACGTTGATCACATTGATGTTCGTGACATGGGTAATGTTCACCTGTCGCACGTAGGCCGGGCTCACACGGTACGCGGGGCGGTACACTTCACCGGGCCCGAGCGGAAACCACGCCACACCCGAACCGATCGCAACCGAGAAATGGAAACCGCCGCCGCCCACGAAAGCGACCAGTGCCGGCGCATACACTGGACGCGGCGCAATGCGGCCCGGTACCCAGAGCCAGCCGCCGGCGGCAAAGGCCCAGCGTCCGTAGTGGAACGGAGCGAATCCCCACGGCGCATCATCTACCCAGGTCCAGCCCCACGGCTCAACCCAAACCCAGTGGCCGAAACGGTAGGGAGCCCAGCCGGACGCCATGGCGGTGGGTACCCAGCACCAGCCGTAGCCGGGCACGTTGCGCCAGACACCGTAAGAATCCAGATCCTGATAGCCGGTCATATCACGGGAAACGTAGCGCGCCGAAACGGACTGATCTTCGCGCTGGTCGCGATTCTCGCACCAGCGATCCCAGCCGTCGGGCGATGGGATCAGATTCATTTCCTGGGCAACGGTATCGACGCCGCTGACGCGCGCCTGCTGACCGGCCTGCACGGAAAACGCCGCGCCTCCGCCGTTCACTTCGGCTTCGCCGGCGCGCGCCGCGACGAGCGTGATGTTGCGGTCGCCATCGGCATCGATGCGATAGTCGCCTGGACGCACCAGCGAGATCGCCACGTTGGGCGTATCGATTTCGTAAGCTTCGTCGCTCTCCAATTGGCGGATATGAATCTGCACCGCGCCCTGTGTGAGGCTGAGCTGCACGGTGCGGTCGTCGAGATTCAAGACGGAAAGCGCGGTCTGCGCGTTCATACGCACGGCGGTGGAGCCGATGTGAATCTCGGCTTGCGCGCCGGCATCCGTCCAGAGATGGTCGCTGGTGGTGAGTGGATAATTCAACTGGGCGGCGGTCCAATCTTCCACGCTGCCGGGCCGGAAGGAAACGGACCCGCTTTCATAACTGAGACGTGCCACGCGACTGGGCGGGTCGCCGGGATCGGCCCACGCCGCCACACAAATAATCGCCAGAAGAGCACTCGCTGAACTCAGTTTTCGCATCGTCTTCCCGTCCCCCTACTAGGAGTAACCCGTGAAATCCCCGACGGGTTTCAACCGCATCCATTAAAATCCGGCAAGAATATTAGAACCCGCCGCTATGCAGCAGCGGTTGATACTCACTTTCGATAGCGAGGTCGCACTGCTGCCGGTTGGCAGAGACTCGCCGGAGAACCTTCAACAGGGAATCTCGAAACAGCTCACTCTTCGTTCCGCGAAGTGGAACCAGTCGATTCGCTTACCCGGGCTGCGTATCCGTTAATTTGTTATGCCCGGGCGAACATAGTTCCGCTATACGGAACAGATTGGCGGCTGGGGCATTTGCGCGTGGCGTGGGCTCGTGACGGTTGCTATCATACCGCCGACGAGGTCCTGTAGTGACAGAAGAACGGGTGTATGCGCGGTATTGGATTGAGACAGCGTTTCCGCTGGAACAGGCCGCCGAGACGATGGCGGGCGAGCAATCTACAGGGACCTTCATTCGTGTGCCGGGGGAGACCGATGAGTTGCGCGAACGGCACGCGGCGCGCGTGGAGAGCATCAAGGAACTTGATTCGGTGAGCGAGCCTTCGCTGCCGGGCGCGGGCAAACCGCGCGGTGGAGGGAAGCCGGTTTACCGGCGGGCGCAGGTGAGCCTCTCGTGGCCCATTTCCAACATGGGTCCATCGCTGCCGAATCTGCTCGCCACGGTAGCGGGGAACCTGTTCGAGTTGAAACCGTTCTCGGGACTGAAGCTGCTCGATGTAACACTGGCGCCGGAGTTTCTCGATCACTACCAGGGTCCGCAGTTCGGAGTGGCGGGCACGCGGCGGCTGACCGGCGTGGAAGGGCGGCCGGTGATCGGCACCATCATCAAACCAAGCGTAGGACTTTCTCCCGAAGCCACGGCCGCGATGGTGGAGCAGTTAGCCGAAGGCGGCATCGACTTCATCAAAGACGACGAACTGCAGGCCGATGGCCCGCACTGCCCGTTTAACGAGCGACTGGCCGCGGTGGCGGCCGTGATTGAGCGCCATGCTTCGCGAACCGGCAAGCGGGTGATGTATGCGTGCAACATCACCGGCGAAATCGACCAGATGCTGCGGCGGCAGGAAGCCGTGGTGGCGGCCGGCGGAACGTGCGTGATGGTGAGCATGAACAGCATCGGGCTGCCGGCGCTGGTAGCGCTGCGGCGCGAATGCCGCGTGGCGATCCACGGGCACCGCAACGGGTGGGGCATGTACGCGCGCTCGCCAGCGATCGGAATGAGCTACGTGGCATACCAGAAATTCTGGCGCATGGCGGGCGTAGACCACATGCACGTGAACGGGCTGAGCAATAAGTTCTGCGAGAGCGACGAATCGGTGATGGCGTCGGCGCGGGAATGTCTGACGCCGATGTTTGCGCCGCCCACCAGGGGTTGCGAGATCATGCCGGTTTTTTCTTCCGGACAATCGGCGCGGCAGGCTCCGGAGACTTACCGGCAACTGGGCACGACGGACCTGATTTTCGCGTGCGGAGGCGGCATCATGGCGCATCCAGGCGGAATCGCAGCGGGCGTACGCAGTTTGCGGCAGGCCTGGGAGGCGGCGGTGACAGGCGTGAAACTGGAGGAGTACGCGCGCGAGCACCAGGAACTGCGAGAGGCCTTGCAGAGATTCGCCGCATGAGCCATCGGCTGCTCAGTTACTACGGAGACGATTTCACCGGATCGACGGACGTGCTCGAAGTGCTGGCCGTGCACGGTGTGCCGGCCGTTCTGTTTCTCGATCCGCCGGAAGAAGGGCAACTGGCGCGCTTCCCCGATTGCCGCGCGATGGGCATTGCGGGCGAGAGCCGCAGCCGCGGGCCGGAATGGATGTCAGCGCATCTGCCGGCCGCGTTCCGGAGCCTCCAGGCGTTCGGCGCGCCCGTGTGCCAATACAAAGTATGCTCGACGTTCGACAGCTCACCGCAATTCGGGAGCATCGGGCGAACAATCGAGATCGGCTCGGCTGTCTTCGATACCGAATGTGTGCCGGTGGTGGCGGCGGCGCCGCACTTGAAGCGCTATGTATTGTTCGGAAACCTGTTCGCCGCGGTGGGCGATGAAGTCTATCGCATTGACCGGCATCCGGTGATGCGGCACCATCCGGTGACGCCGATGGAAGAAAGCGACCTGCGGCTGCATCTGGCACGACAGATGAAGGGCAAGGCCCTGCTGCTCGATATCCGCGCATTGCGCGCCGGCGCGGCGGCGCAATTCGACAGACTTGCGGCCGAGCGTCCACAAGCAGTAGTAATCGATGGATTAGATGAAGAATCGCTTGTCGAAACCGGCCGGCTGCTGTGGCAGAGGACGGGGCGGCATCCCTTCCTGGTGGGCAGTTCCGGATTGACGAATGCGCTGGCGCTTCACTGGCGCGTGGCTGGGCTGATTCCGCAAACGTTCGAACCGGCTCGCGCGCGAGCGGTTGAAAAGCTGATTGTAATTTCGGGGAGTTGCTCAGCCGTAACGGCGGGACAGATCGAGTGGGCGGCGATTCATGGATTCGCCATGCAGCGCGTGACGCCGCAAATGCTGGCGGATGCGGCTGCGCGCGAAGCTCTGGTGGCGAGTGGGCTGGAGGCGCTGGCGAATGGCTGGTCGCTGGCCGTCTACACGGCGCTTGGTCCGGGCGATTGCGAAGGAGGCATGGGCGGCGCGGAATTGGGATGCGAACTAGGGCGGCTGCTCCGGCAGTTGCTGCTCGGTTCGGACGTGCGGCGCGTCGTAGTGGCGGGCGGCGACACCGCGAGTCACGCGGTGCGGCAACTCGGTATTGAAGCGTTGACATTCGCGGGGCCTTTGTCACCCGGCGCGCCGCTGTGCCGCAGCCATGCGCCCGGTTCGGCGATGGACGGATTGGAACTGGTGCTCAAGGGCGGCCAGGTAGGGCCGGAAAATTTCTTCGAAATCGCGTTGAAGGGAAGGCAAGAATGACAATTGCACTGATGGGCGCGGGCGGCAAAATGGGCTGCCGCATCGCGGATAATTTACGCAAGACGGATTGGGACGTCCGCTACGTCGAAGTGAGCGAAGCCGGCAAGGCGGCGTTGGCGCAGCGCGGCCTCTCCGCGATGCCCGCCGAACAGGCGCTTGCCGGCAGCGAAGTGGTGATCCTGGCTTTGCCGGACAATCGGATTGGCGCAGTGACGCGCGAGCTCGAACGGCACTTGCGGCCGGGAACCATGCTGTTGGCGCTAGACATCGCCGCGCCCCTGGCAGGCGATCTGCCGCGGCGCGGTGACCTGGTCTATTTTGTTTCGCATCCGTGCCACCCCTCGGTATTCGGCGGCGAAATGACGGTGGAGGGCCAGCGCGATTTCTTCGGAGGTGTGCATGCGCGGCAGAATATTGTGTGCTCGTTAGTGCAGGGGCCGGAGGAGAATTACGCGAAAGGCGAAACCGTGGCACGCACCATCTACGCGCCGGTAGCGGAGGCGCACCGCTGCACGGCTGAGCAGATGGCGATCCTGGAGCCCGTGCTTTCCGAGACTGTGCTCGGCACGTGCTTGACGATTGTCCGTGAAGCGATGGACGAAGCCGTGCGGCGTGGCGTCCCCGAAGCAGCCGCTCGCGATTTCCTGCTGGGGCATCTGAAAGTCGAATTGGGAATCGTGTTCCAGCTTTTTCCAGGCGCGCGTTTTTCAGACGGCGCATTGAAAGCAATCGACGAAGCCAAACGCAGCTTGTTCCGGCCGGATTGGAAAAGTGTGTTTGAACCAGCGGCGATGATGGAGAGTATAAAGAAAATCACTGCTAGCCTTTAGCCATCAGCCCTCAGCTCCGTCGCGTTTCGCTATTGGCTGTTCGTTTCTCCCGGACTCAACGACGGGTTCGAAATGCAATTTGGGCGGATCTTGCGTGACGGCTGCTAAAGCTGATCGCTGAGGGCTGACCGCTGAGGGCTGACCGCTGACCGCTCTTCGTTAGCTTTCAGCGCTCAGCCCTCAGCAATCAGCACGGTCGCGTATTCGGTATTGGCTGTTCGTTTCTCCCGGACTCAACGACGGGTTCGAAATGCAATTTGGGCGGATCTTGCGTGACGGCTGCTAAAGCTGATCGCTGATTGCTGACCGCTGATCGCTTTTCGCTAGCTTTCAGCGTTCAGCCCTCAGCACGGTCGCGTTTTCGGTATTGGCTGTTCGTTTGTCCTCAACGACGGGTTCGAAATGCAATTTGGGCGGATCTTGCGTGACGGCTGCTAAAGCTGAGGGCTGAGGGCTGACCGCTGATCGCTTTTAACCAACTCTTTCGTCGGATCGATAAACGCGAACAGGACCGCGGCCACCATGACCATGGCGGCTACCAGGAACAGGGGACGGTTGTAGCTGTTCGTGGCTTGCACAACGTAGCCGAACAATACCGAGCAGGCGAAGCCGCCGAATTGGCCGGCAGTGTTCATGGCGCCGGTGACGACGCCGGCATAGTTGCAGCCGACGTCCATGCAGACGGCCCAGGCGGCAGGCAGCATCAGGTCGGCAATGCCGAAGCCCAGCGACGAGAGGATCACTACCGCGGTCTGATTCCTGGTGACGGCGAGTGAAGCCATGAGCAGCGCAGACACAGCGAGGCTGGTGGTACCCACCAAACGGCGGCCTATCTTCAGGCCGAAACGGGCGGCTAAGCGGTCGCTGAGGAATCCGCCCACCAGATTGCCCGCCGTTCCCAGCAGGAATGGCAGCGCGGTGAAGATGCCCATCTGCGCTTCGCTAAAGCCTACGCCCTTCACCAGGTAGACAGGGAACCAGCCGAAGTAAAACCACGAACCCCAGGCGTAGCACCAATACATAATGATGATCAGCCAGAGCTGGCGGTGGCTGAAGAGCTTGCGCCAGGGTACGGCGCCGTGCGCGGCGGGCGTGGCGTGATCGGCGATGCGCTGGAGTTCCTCCCGGCTGATGCCGGGTTGGTCGGCAGGATGGTCGTGATACCAGAAGTGCCAGCATACGGCCCAAGTGAAACCGATCACGCCCAGGATGCCGAAGGTGGTCCGCCATCCGACCAGTTCCTGCAGCGGCACCACGAGCAGCGGTGAGAGCGCGCCGCCAAGCCGGCTGGCAGCCCAGATGAAACCCTGTGTGCGGGCGCGTTCGGAAGCGGGAAACCACCGGGCAAGCGCACCTGAGATGTTGGGGTAGGCACCGGCTTCGCCGATGCCGAAGAGAAAACGCGTACTGAGCAGGCTGCGAAACCCCGCCGCGAGGCCTGTGAGGCTGGTGAATGCGGACCACCAGAGCACAATGCGCGTGAGGACGCGGCGCTGGCCGATACGGTCGCCGAGAGCGCCAGTGGGGATTTCGAAGATACCGTAGGAGAGCACGAACACGCCGAGAACCCAACCCCATTGCGGCGGCGTGATGTGAAGGTCGTGCTGGATGCGTGGGCCAGCGACAGCAATCGCGATGCGGTCCAGAAAGGTCACGATCGCCAGCGCGATCAGAAAGAGAAGGACACCGTAGCGTTTCTTCAATGCTCACCCGTTGTGGACCTCGGCGCGGCGGCCGTGACCGGCTCTTATCATCTCATCTTCAGGCACGGCTTCCTGTGAAACGCTGCGGAAAAGTTGGAAGGTCCGGGATGCGGAACTCAGATGAAGAGCGACAATCTCACTCGATTGCTCCTTACACGGCAGATGTAGAGAGGCAGGGAACATTCCATACTCCCCAGACGGTGACGGCCGGTTCACCATTAGTCGGGCTCTATTACCTATGCGGAACGGTGCCCAATTCTGGATTAGCGACTGCGGCTGCTAAGACCTATGGCTCTGAATGAACTGCTGGTTTTCAGTGGAAACGGTGTGTAAGCGGTGCGAGCCATCCCAGTAGGTTCTGAGCACGGGGTCAACATCGGCCTCCGAATACGTGCACACAAAGGTCGCTCGATCATGGGGAACCTGCTTTCCATTAAGATAGGTCATAGATCGCGTCGTAATTCCGAGGGAATGCAACGTATCTGTGAGGCCCTTCGCGTTGAAGAACGCAACACTGGTTGGCTCGTAGGGGCTATCGGTCCCGGTTGGACACCACAGCAGCGCGAGATTGTCGTGCTCGGTGAAAACCCCCGTTTCAACAATCAATGTTGCACCATCCGCCATCGCGTCACGGATCACTTTAAGCGCCTGGATGGGATACCGGAGGTGGTACAGGACGCCAGCAAAGATTATGACGTCGAATTTCCCAAAGGTCTCGGGCGTGAGATCCATTACGTTCAATAGGCGCATCTGCACTTTGCTTTTCAAATGAGGAATTAGAACTTCCGTGGCGCCGCGCGACAGATCATTATCGATACCAACGACTTCCGCCGCTCCCAGCTTTTCCGCTTCGAATGCGAACAGGCCGTCACGGCAGCCGATGTCAAGCACTCGCTTACCATTGAGCGGAGTAGCCCTGAGGGCCTCCAATACCAGGTTCTGAGCCGGCCGAAAGATTTCTATGCCCGGAGTGAATACCCCTGGAAGCACCTCAATCGAGTGGTACCAGTCGTAATGCGAGAGTGTCTCCCGAATGTCCTGCACTTATGCTCTGCTCCTTTCCCGCCATAACAGTATGTACAACCATTGATGCGTAGACATTTTACTCTATAGTTCCCGCGACGAGAGGCGATAGCGCACGGTCCAATCGCAGTCGTCGCTACGAACAGACGGCATCGCCGGGATACGCACCGCGGCGACCGTAACGCCCTTTTCATCTCACTTTGTAGCACCTTCAAGGGCGCCGCAGTGGAAGGTTGCAAGGTCCGCGATGCGGAACTAAGATGGATAGCCGCAAGATGTTTGGGCACGTCTGGGCCTAGGGCAAAGCCAAGCCGATGTGCCGCTATTCGGAACAAAGGAGGACACGTGGAACGCGATCGGAGCTACGCGAATGCGGTTGTGCGCGCGTGCGACGTTTTGAAGGCGTTCCGTAACGAGGCGGACACGCTGACGCTGGCGGATCTGGTGGATCGCACGGGGTTGAGCAAGACCACTGTATTCCGGCTCTTGCAGAGCCTGATTCGTGGCGGACTGGCGGAACGGGTGGACAAAGGAGTGTACAGCAGCCGCATCCGGCTGCTGACCGTGCGCACGTTTCGCCTGGGCTTTGCGGCCCAGACGGATTCGGAATTCTGCCGCGAAGTGACGGCGAGCCTGGAGCGCGCGGCCGCCCGCGAAAAAGTGCACCTGATCACGGTGAACAATCGCTACAGCCCGCGCGAAGCGCTGCGCAATGCTGACCTGCTGGTGCGCGAGCATGTCGATCTGGTGCTGGAGTATCAGACATACGAACGCGTGGCGCCGATCATTGCGTCGAAGTTTTTGGAGGCGAACATTCCAGTGATCGCAATCGAGATTCCACATCCGAGCGCGACTTACTTCGGAGCGAACAACTATCAGGCGGGACTCATCGGGGGAAAAGCACTGGGCCGATGGGCCAAGCAGCATTGGCGCGGCGAAGTGGAGCAGGTGCTACTGCTGGAGTTGCCGATTGCCGGCCCGCTGCCGCAGTTGCGAATTACCGGCATGGTGGAGGGTCTGCGGGTAGAACTGCCTTCGGTCGTGAATGCTCCGGCGATCCATTTGGATGGCAAGGGCGATTTCGACCAGATACTTGACGTGGTGCGCCGCTTTCTGCGCCGCACGAAGTTGAAGCGGACGCTGGTAGGCGCGGTGAACGACATGTGCGCCCTAGCGGCGCTGCGAGCGTTTGAAGAGGCGGGCGGTGGAACGATGTGCGCCGTGATGGGACAAAACGCGGTACGCGAGGCGCGGCAGGAACTGCGGCGCCCGGGAACAAGACTGATCGGCTCGGTGGCTTACTTTCCCGAACGGTATGGAGACGAGTTGATCCCCCTCTGCTTGAGCATCTTACAGAAGAAACCCACGCCGGCGGCGGTCTTTGTGAAGCATCAGTTGATTACTCCGGAGAATGTCCGGTTGATCTATCCGCTGGATGGAGTATAGGCAAGCCCGCGCGGACATCCTGTCATCAAGCTTTAACCCATCGCAGCGCGGACTGGATCGGCCAGATAACGCGACATGAGTCGAGACTTCTTCATGTCTCTTCCGGGGTTTGCCCGTGTCTCGAGTGGCCCTTTTGAGCCATGCGGCATTCATCCTTCCGCACACTGGCAACTCCACATAACTATGATCCTGGAATGCATGGCGGGCACGCGTGGTCAGCGTCTAACACCATTCTCGGGAGTAAGTTTTTCATAAACAGAGAGTTCTCTGGGTCTTTACCTGACTAACTCGTTCAAGTACTTTGGTCCCGGCCGGTTGGCAGCACTATCCCGGCTGGATTCCGATACCCAGGTAAAATCCCCTTCCGAGTGGTCTCCCTCACAGACTTTTTTTGACTTTGCATGTTATATGGGTACTTGCAGAAAACGAGCGAGCGCGTGGCGCTTCAGATGTCCAACGAATCCCCCGCCTCAAGGCCCTGGCGCACGGTGGGGTGGTTGTCTCTTGGAATGCTCGCGCTCGTTGTGTGGCTTTACTCACCTGCCTGGAACGGCCACTTCATTTTCGACGATCTCGCTTTGCCTTTCTGCAATCCCGTCCGTCACGGGCCGCTTTCCGAGTGGATCTCCAGCGCCGGCGTGCGCCCGCTTCTGATGGTCTCGTATTGGCTGAACTATCAGATTTCGGGCGACGCGCCGTTCGGCTATCATTTTGCGAACCTGCTGATTCATTTTGTCAATACGGGTTTGGTGTTCCTGGTTCTTCTTCGAATTCTCCGGAAAGCCGCCTGGCCGGAACGGAAATCGCGCATCGCATCCCTGCTCGGAGCGCTGGTATTTGCGATTCATCCTCTCCAAACGGAATCGGTCAGCTATGTTGCGGGACGATCGGAGAGTCTCGCGTCTTTATTCTTGCTGGTCGCGTATGTCGTGTTTTTATACCGGCGAGAGGACGCGATCTCCTGGCGGGAATCGGCGCTGGTTTTAATTCTGTTCGGCGCCGCCGTGTGCGTTAAAGAGAATGCCGTGGCTTTGGCGCCCATTCTGATACTCACGGACTTGTTTTGGCCGGAACCGATGTCCCTTCGCGGATTGCGCCGCAATTGGCGGCTTTACTCCCTCATGATTCCGGGAGCGATCGCTGCCACGGTCGCGGTCTTTCGGCTGCTGGCCACCGCCGGGACTGCGGGCTTCTCGGTGACCACGTTCAAGTGGTATCAATACGCGTTTACCGAGGCGCGTGCCATTTTCATTTATATCCGGATGGCCGTTTGGCCGACTGGCCTCTCGATTGATCACGACTTTGCTCCCTCGCACACGATTCTGCAGCATGGGGCGATCGGCTGGATGATGCTTCTCGCGGCGCTTGTGGCGTTAGCGCTTCTGGTGCGGCGTCGATTGCCGCTGTTTTGCTTCGGCCTGCTGATGTTTCTGCTTTGGCTGGCGCCCACCTCCTCCATCGTGCCGCTCGACGATGCCCTGGTAGACCGGAGAATGTACCTGCCGCTGATGGGACTGATTCTCATTGGGTGCGAATTGGGGAAGCGCGTGAAACTGCCCCTGGCCGCTTCTGTGGCATCGCTCTGCCTGTTCGTAATGATCTTCGGGAAGCTGTGCTATGACCGCAATCGGCTCTGGGGCGAGCCGGACCAACTCATGGCGATGGCCGCCGCCGATGCCGTATACAATCCACGACCGCTACTCAATTTCGCCGAGATCCTGGTTGAGACGAACCAGTGCAGCGCCGCGCCGCCCTATTTGGTGCGAGCCGAGCGCATCTTGCCGAACAATTACTATGTGAACGTCACATGGGGCCGGACGCTGGCATGCCTGGGCGATTCCAAGCAGGCGGTGAAGAGGTTTGAGGTGGCCGCCAGTTTAAAGCCGTGCTCGCAAGTCTATCAGTGGCTCGGTCTGGCTTACGCTGAAGTTGGAAATCCGCCGGCGGCCGGCGAAGCGCTCAAGAAGGCCGTGGAGTTAGACCCGCGGTCAGGTACGGCACATGGGTCGCTGGGCTTATGGTTTGAAAAGAATCACGATCTCGCGAATGCCGAAAAAGAATATCGAATAGCGGCTTTGCTGGACCGGGACGACTCTTGGGCACACCAGGGCTGGATGCGAACACGGCAGCGTGAACATCGGACAGTGTCGAGTTTCTGAGGACGCGTCCGCGGAGCACTGGATCGCCCGCATCCCAACAACAACCGGTAATTGCAATTGAGAATGACGGGGACGAGACCGGACTCGAGAACAACATGAAGTTCGCACGGCTGGTATTCGGAATTGCCGCTGTCTACGGCTTTGTTTCGCTCGTCCCTCTATATTTCATGATGGGAACGATCGGGCGCGATGCGCCTCCTGCGATTACTCACGCGGAATTCTATTACGGATTCATCGGTCTCGGGTTGTTGTGGCAGGTCTTGTTCCTGATCATCGCGGCCAGGCCGATTCGTTACCGGCCCATCATGCTGGTCGCGATCTTGGAGAAGTTCATTTACACCATGCCGGTTATCCTTCTTTATTGCGCCGGGAGGGTGGATCAGCGAATCTTTGCGTCGTCGCTGGTTGACCCGGTCTTCGGAATTCTATTTATCATCGCGTATCTCCGCACACGTGGAGTTGCTTTCGCACCGGCGGACCGCGTGTGGCCATCTGCGAATCAATAGCTCCAATCCGAGCAGCCGGCGCCATTGGTGCGCGCATTAATTCCGTCAGCCCGGTAAAATGAGGGTGCAGATTGGGATCGGAATTATGGCGGTGGCTAGAACTAAGACTCTCTCCGAACGGCAGATTCGCCTCATTGCAAAAGCGCTGGCTGATCCACGGCGTTACCAGATTCTCAAGCAGGTTGGCGCGAAGAACAAGGGCGTTGCGTGTTCCCATGTGCGCGAATGCCAACCTGTGACCGCCGCCACATTGTCCCACCACATCAAAGAGTTGGAAGCCGCCGGGCTCATCTCGGTGACGCGCGAGGGCAAATTTGCTCACCTCTTGATCCAGCGCGACGTGCTGCAGGCTTACCTGGAACATCTGGCCACCATTTGAGGCGCGGAAGCTGAATCCTTCCCATCGTCCGGACATCAGTTAGACAGTTGTCGAATTATCGAAATCGGATTTGGGAGGAGATAATGAGCAAGCTGAGCAATAAAGTCGCCGTGGTGACCGGTGCTTCCAAAGGGATCGGGGCGGGGATTGCCAAAGGCTTGGCGGCCGAGGGCGCCGCCGTGGTAGTGAACTACGCCTCCAGCCAGAAGGACGCGGACCGTGTAGTGGCGGAGATTGTGGAGAAGGGCGGCAAGGCGATCGCGGTGCAGGGCGACGTCTCGAAAGCGCACGACGTAGACCGCCTCTTTGCCGAGACCACAAAGGCATTTGGGACACTGGACGTGTTGGTGAACAATGCCGGTGTCTACCACTTCGCCGCGCTCGGGGAAATTACCGAGGAACAGTTTCACCGGCAGTTCGGCACGAATGTCCTGGGACTCATCCTGGCGAGTCGGAAAGCTGCCGAGTTGTTCGGCGAGAAAGGCGGGAGCATCATCAACATCGGTTCCGTCGCCAGTCAAACGACGCCGCCGGCCACCGTAGTCTATACGGCGACCAAGGGAGCGGTGGATGCGGTGACGCACGTACTGGCGAAGGAGTTGGGGCCGAAGAAGGTGCGCGTGAATTCGATCAATCCCGGGATGGTAGAGACAGAGGGTACTCGCACCTCTGGCATCATTGGCAGCGATTTCCAAAAGAGCGTTGAGGCGCAGACGCCACTGGGGCGCGTCGGCCAACCGGAAGACATAGCGCCGATCGCCGTTTTTCTGGCATCGCAGGATTCCGAGTGGCTTACCGGCGAGACGCTGGTGGCATCCGGCGGGTTGAGGTAAGAGGAAAGGCCCGGACTGCAAGCGCCGGAGTTCCCCGGCGCGGCTCCCGCCGGCGGGCGAGGGGTTGCGGTCAAAGAAAACGCCGGCGTCAAAAAGACGCCGACTTACCGCGAGGCAACGGCCGGTAGCGAGTGCATGACACCGTCTCGCTGTTGATCCAGATACCGAGTTACTTGCTGCTCCGCGTCTGCCAGCGTCACCACATGTCCATCCGATCGAACCGGAAATTTCGTGATGTTGCCGGTAAGGAATTGATAGACGGCTCTGGCTGGCCTTTTGCAGGCCATATCAGCGAACAGGACAAATTGACGATCCGCCAGTGCTTCGGGTGTCCCGGCAGTGGGCGGCGGTGTTTGCGGGGTGAAGCGGACTGATGATACGAGAGTGTTCTGTGACGCAGTGAGCTTCTGCAGCAGAGCGTCGCGCGTCATGTTGTCGGCTGTGGCTTTCTGCAAATCGGCGAGGCCCGAATTCAGTGCCTGGAGAAACACGCTCCGCCCCTGGAGAAAGACCTGCACCCACTCAGGGTCGCCATAAGTCGTGCCATCTTCGAAGATGGCCGCCCGGAACTGGAGAACGGGCGGACCAATATCCTTCCGCGTTATCTCGCGTAGAGTTTGTGTGGCGCCGGGCGGAATCACTTTGTATATCGATGTCACGATTGAATCGCGGAGGATAATGTGGCTTCCGTGATGAGGGTCGTCCGGGTAGGACACGGTGCAGCCGAAAGCCGTGATGGCGGAGGAAGAGGCGTTCCGGACTGTCAGTTGGTCGCCACTCAGGGTAACAGTGAGAGGGGCCGTGGTTTGTGCGCTTAGCGGCAGGATTCCAAAAAGCGCGAGCAACAGGAGCTTCGAATTCCACTGGTACCTGAAAACTCCCTCGGGTCCAGATGACCACACCTACTAGACGCAGCCTATCACAAATTCGTTGATCCGAGGCCGGTGACGCACGACCTTTTCGCTCTTTCGCCCACCGGCTGCTATCACGGCCTACGAACGGGAGGTGAAACTGCTTCCGAGGCTCCCGAGAATCACAATTACGGCGCTGAGATGGCTGGCAGGGAGTGCAAGACTGTGTCTCGTTGCTTATTTAGGTTCTGAGCTAACCAAGTGACTGTTTCGCCGAGAGTCATCACATGCCCATCGGAGTGAGTGGGCGGATTCGTAATATTTCTGATGAGCGAGAAATATACAATCCTGGCACGTTCTTTGCAATCCATGTTGGCGAGCGCAATTAGAGTGTGTTGGGCCGCCGCCTTAGTGCCTGCTACAGGTGGAGGTGACTCGAGTCCTTCGGGAACATAGCTAATCGATGCGACGACCGCATCTCGTGAAACTGTGAGCTCCTGTAGGACAGCATCGCGCGTCATGTTGCTCGCACTAGCCTTGTGCAAGTCAGCAAGCCCTGCGTTCAGGCCCTGCAAGAAGCTACGGCGCCGCCGTAAAAGGATTTGCACCCATTCGGGGTCACCGAACGTGGTCCCGTCCTCAAAAATGGCAGCCCTAAGCCGAACAACCTCCGGCCCAGCACCTCGCATGGCAGCC
>DASZPB010000078.1:0-68979 GCA_035550475.1 Bryobacteraceae bacterium
AATCATGCCCAGGTTGTTTCGTGAGTAATCTCTCTCTATCGACCCGCGGCCGCTGCTGCCGCGAGCGTCCGCGTACTCACTTTATCCGCAGTCGGAAAGTCCGCCGGCACCTTTTGCGTCACTTTCCCCGTCGCAGCCCACTGCGCGCCGCGCTGCAAAGTCGCGATAAAGCCCACGCACTCCATCGCCGCCACGTCATGTCCCAAGGTCGTGTGGAATATGCGCCCCTTGCCGTAAGTGAGCGCCATCAGCATCGGTTCGTCGTGGCCTGTGCCGCGGTTTTCCGGGTCGGAATAAGCCGTGGCCAGCACGGTCATGTTCTCGCCGGGACCACGCATCTTGGAGTACAGTTCGTCGGCAGCGTGCATCCAGACCTTGGTTAGACCATGCGTGATCGGATGATTGCTATCGCGAATCACCACTTGAAACGGTTTCCGCGCGCCGTGACTGCCGGCCGTGCCCGGCGCGGGGTCCGAAACCAGCTTGCCGTCGCGAAAATACCAATAGGGGCCTGACTTTTCATCGCGCCTCATCCAGCCGCCGATACCCGTCATCAGGTTGTATGCCTTCCAGTCAGGAAACGCATTGTCGGCCGCGTGATAGGAGACAAAGCCGCCCCCGTTGCGCATGTATTTTTCAAACGCCGTCTGCACTTCCGTGGGCCACGGCGTCCCATGGTTGAAATCGTTGTAATTCGAGATCACTACCTGATATTTCTCGAAATCGGGGCGGAAGCTGCTGAAATCAGTGTCTTTCGGCGGTGCCGTCAGCACGTCCACTTGGAACAAACCGGTCTGTTCCAGAATCTGCTTCAGCGCCGGCGTCGTCTGTTGCCACTGATGATTATTCTGCCCATCGATGATGAGAGCGCGAATCGGCGCCGCCCATGCCGCTGCTGCTGCGGCCCAACAACAAATCAGAAAAACAATGCCTTTTCTCATGATTCTCGCTGACAGGATTGTATCGCAGCTTCCCTCCACGGCGGTTGCTCCGCCTGCCTCCGGGAAATCCCTCCGCAACGTGGGAACTTTTCCGCTCGCTGCGGTGTCCATCTAATTGCAAGGCCGGTAGATTCCTGATAGCTTGAAGAACAGGCTGAATGTGAGGCGCTAGTGGCCACCTCGATCTTGGATTTAAGCTCGGAACGGACCGCGGAACCAGTCGCGGATAGCGGGGATCTCAGACTGGCGGAATTGCTGCGGGAAGGTTCGGAGGAGGCCTATGAGCGGCTCCTCAGTCGTTTTCAACAACCGGTTTACGCCCTGGCTTTCCGGCTCTTAAACGATCCGGCCGAAGCCTGCGACGTAGTGCAGGAAGTTTTCCTGAAGGTCTTTCGCAACATCGGCCATTTCCGGGGCCAAAGCACGCTGAAGACCTGGATCTACCGCATTACCGTAAACGAAGCTCACAACGCGCGGCGCTGGTTCTTCCGTCATAAAAGCCGCGAAGTCGAGCTCGATGAGCGCCCGGATGAATTTCATAACTTGAAGGAGATCATTCCCGATGGGAACCGGTCACCGTATGAAGAGGCGGCCGATCGTGAGCAGCAAGTCCTGATTGAAGCAGCGCTCGAACGCATTAACCCGATCTTTCGGGAGGCCGTGGTTTTACGGGATATCACGGACCTGAGTTATGAAGAAATCGCGGAAATCCTGGGCATGTCTCTGGGAACCGTAAAATCCCGCATTCTGCGAGGCCGCGAGGCCCTGCGGATGGAACTGGCGAGCCGTCTGAAAACGCGGCCCGGCCTCCGGCTGGTGCCAAAGACGGCGGAATGATGCATATGAGCTGCGAGAACATGCAGGAACAGATGTCCTTGCTTCTCGACCGGCGGTTGTCCGGCGAGACGCGGGGACACGTGTTGGACCACCTGGCGTCTTGCGATAGTTGCAAGGCGCAAATGGCGAACATGGCGTATCTGCACGCGGCGCTTCATGGGATGAGCACGCCGCGCATGCCCGCCGCCCTGGAGGGTAAGCTGAGCGTGCTCGCGTCGCACGAGCGTGTGCGGCGGCTTTCCCACCGGAGCGTGGCCGCGCGTATCCACTATTGGGCTGGGCGTCTCCAATTGTGCTTCGACAACATGATGCGCCCCGTAGCGCTGCCGGTTGCCGGCGGCCTGCTCTCTGCCCTGCTGCTGTTCGGTATGCTGCTGCCCTCGTTGAATTTTCTGCATAACTTTCGCAATGACGTGCCCCTGGCTCTCTCCACCGATCCTAGTCTGGTGGCGCTGAGCCCCGTATCCGGGTTGGGCGAAACCGTAGTCGAGCTGACCATCGACGAACACGGGCGCGTCACCGATTACAATGTGACGCACGGCACGCTGACGCCGGAGATGGAAAACAATCTTCTGTTTTCCCGCTTTGCTCCGGCCACTCTGTTCGGCCAGCCCACCTGGGGCAAAGTCTTCGTTTCGTTCCGGCACAGCACGCCGATTATTGTGCGAGGCTAATCTCCGATCGCGTGGCGCGCCAGAAGCTCGGCCAGCATTTTTTGATTCAAAGTTCGGTGCTCGATCGAATCGCGGCGGCGGTCTGTCCGGCGCGCGAAGATCTGGTCATTGAAATCGGGCCGGGCCGCGGCGCGCTCACCGAACGCCTGCTCGAACGGGCTGCCCGTGTGATCGCCGTCGAAATCGATAGCGCTCTGGTCGATCACTTGCGCCGGAGATTCGCCGGCCGCGCGAATCTCGAAATCGTACATGCCGACGTGCTCGCAACGGATCTGGGACAATGGGGTCGCGCCGCGCTCGCGGGCAACCTGCCCTACTACATCACCTCGCCAATTCTGGAGAAGACGGCAGCCCTCGGCGATTCTATTTCGCGCGCCGTCTTCCTGGTGCAGAAAGAAGTAGCCGAACGCCTGGTGGCGCAGCCCGGCGAGCGCGCGTATGGCTATCTCACGGTAGCTATGGCGCTCTGGGCGAAAACCAGCATGCTCTTCACCGTCCGTCCCGGTGCGTTCCGGCCGCCGCCTGAAGTGGATTCCGCGGTCGTGATGATGGCGCCGCGCGCCGCTGGAATCGCCGCCGCGGATCACGACGCCTTCCTGCGATTCGTCGGACTGTGCTTCCGCATGAAGCGCAAGACGCTGCGCAACAACCTGGCGGGCACTTACGGCAAAGAGCTTGTGGACTCCTGGCCGGAGGCCGGCAGGCGCGCTGAGCAGATTTCGCTCGATGGCTTTCTGGCCATGTACCGGCGCATTATCGCCGCGCCCGAAGCTTCTATTTCGCCATCGCCGTAAGCGCCGCGGCCTGGGCCTTGGCAGCGGTCTGGAAGCGATCGAGAAAAACTTCCGTAATGCTGTCGATGCTATAGCCGGCGAAGAATGCGGTCTGCGGGCTCAGCCCGGGAATGCCGGCCGAAAGCAGCACATAGCCGATCCAGATGTAAACGATGCCCCAGAACACGGGCATTTCGCGAACGTGCAGCCAAAGCACCCAGTCGTTCATCGCCTGGAAGCTCGGCTTGCTTTCCGCCCGCTGCGATTTCACGGCTTCGATCAGCAGATGAATGCCGCTGCCGATGAAGATGAGCACGTAGTTCACCACGAAATGCAGGTTGGCGGAGATGTTCCAGATTCTGCCGTCGGGCTGCTGCATGATCTGGAAGATCCACGGCATCACCAGCAGCGGAATCACCAAGCCGCCGCAGACAATCAACGCCACTAGTTCGAAAACGCTGCGCCTTTGCGCGTTGCGCGAGGCGGCGGCTTTATAAATCACCTCCTGGCTAACATCGATGACGCCGTTTTGAATAGCCTTGGCTTCCTGGGCGAGCTCGAGCAACAACCGTTTCCGCAATTCCGCGCCCACGGGCAGTTCGTCGCCGAACTCGAACTCGAAATCGAGGGGCTGACCGACCCGCAGATTCTCGAGCGTCTCGTTGATGCGTGGGGAAAGCGTCAGCTCCGCGCACCGAAACACAATCACATCCAGATCCGCGGCGATGAATCCCAGCCGCTGCTGGCTCTCTTCAAAAGGCGTGTCGGCCGCGGGCCAGCGGTCCTTCACGCGCGCCCAAGTCAGCCCGATCGCAGTGACGCTGTCCGAGCACCATTCAAATTCACGAACATCTTCCAGGAAGACAGTCCGGATGGCATCAAGCTGAGGAGTGATGATGTTGTCCACCCTGGTCAGCAGGGCGGCCGGCAGGGCCTTGGCCAGGCTCGCGGCGCGCGCGGCGGCGTCTAGCGTAAGGGTGCGCACCAAGGCGTCGGCGGCCTCTTTTTGCAGGTACTGAGCGCTGCTGCGGATTTCGCGTAGCAGCCCGAACATCTGGCTGTCGGAAGCCGTATACTTCTGGCGCTGAGCTCCCGCGGGAGCTTGAATCGGCGGGGTTGCCATGGATCATCAAATACCCCAAGCTCCGCGGGATGTCAACTGATTTGTACGATTCACCCCAATCCGGCGGCTAATCCGGGCAGAAAGAGGCGAGCGACTCGGGCAGGCGGTGCCTCTTTTCGAGAGAGGCTGGGCAGTCCCGTAATCCGAAGGGCGCCGGCGTTTCCGTATTGAAAAACTTTAGTACACATCGTCCCTGACGAAACGGTCTGCGCGAAAAAAGGCGAATTCTGGCGCTTGACTAATAGTAAGCTAACAAGAGTGGGTTAGATAGCAGGTTACTCGAAGTCGCCGCCAGGCGGCTTATTTTGGCCGGGGGAGTTATGAGAAATCGAACGTGGTTATTGCTGGTTGTAGGACTGGCTAGTCTGCCGGTTCTACAGGCTCAAGATATTTCCGGCAGCATTGCCGGAGTGGTTCAGGATCCGAGCGGCGCCTCGATCCCAGATGCGAAAATCACCATCACCAATACCGCGCGCCACCAGGTGGTGCGCACGCTCACCACCGATACCGGCGGCAATTATTCAGCCCCGTTGATACCGGTAGGCACTTATTCCATTAAGGTGGAAGCCAGTGGCTTCCGCACTATGACGCGGGAAGATGTGGTGCTGAACGTGAACGATCAGCTCAAGATCAACCTGACAATGGAAGTGGGCGCGAATACGGAAGAGGTGACGGTCAGGGAAGCACCAGTCAGCGTGGAACTCGGCACGGCTGCCGCGGCGGGTTTAATCGAAGGCAAGCAGATCCGCGAGCTTTCGCTAAGCAGCCGGAATTACGAACAACTGGTAGCGCTCATGCCCGGCGTCACTTCCAGTCAGACCGATCAGCTTTATGTCGGCTCGTCGCTGCCATCGGGACTGGCCAATGTGGTGCCTTTCTCGATCAACGGACAACGCAATTCCGCGAATAACTGGACCATTGACGGTGCGGATAACGTGGATCGCGGCAGCAATCTCACGCTGCTGAACTATCCGAGCGTCGATGCCATCGAGCAGTTCAAAGTGTTGCGCAGCCTTTACACCGCCGACACCGGGCGCGCGGGCGGAGCGCAGATCAACGTGGTCACCAAGTCGGGAAACAGCCAGTTCCACGGCGACCTTTACGAGTTTGTGCGCAATGACGCGCTAGCCGCTAACAATTTCATTAATAACATGAACGGCATCGCCAACCCGCCGCTGCGTTATAACAACTTCGGCTATACCGTCGGCGGGCCGGTCTACATTCCGGGGCACTTCAATAAAGAGAAGAACAAGACATTCTTCTTCTTCTCTCAGGAGTTCCGGCGCGTCATCACTTACACCACCTTCACCGCGACGGTTCCGACCGCCGACGAACTGAAAGGCAACTTCGTCGCTCCGGTGTGCGTAGCTTCGAGCGGCAGCACCTGCACGCAGACGGCATCTCAGATCAGCAGCATCAATCCGATCGCGGCGCAGTACATCAATGACATCTACAGCAAGATTGCGCTGCCCACCAGCGGCAACACCCTGGTGACTCCGGAGCGCAATGTGTTCAATCACCGGCAGGAACTGGTCCGCATTGATCATACGTTCAACGACAAATTCTCCATCTGGGGCCGGTATCTGAACGACAGCATTCCCACCACCGAACCGGGCGGACTGTTCACCGGATCGGCGCTGCCCAACGGCGCGACCACGAATACCAACGCGCCGGGACGCAGCATCGTGGTGCATGGAGTGAACGTGATCCGGCCGAATCTGCTGAACGAAGCCGGATACAATTTTTCGCGCGGCGCGATCCTTTCGACGCCGGTGGGGTTGACCAGCAAGGATAACGCTCCGGATGTGCAGCCAACGCTGCCGTTCGCCAACACACTGGGCGTGATTCCGGAATTGGCCTTCAGCGGCGCGGCATCGGCGGTAGTGGGCGTCGGTCCATATAACGAGTACAGCCGCAACCACAACTTCTTCGATAACCTGACACTGGTCAAGGGCCGCCACACCATGCGTTTCGGAGTCTCCCTCAACCGCTATCAGAAGACGGAGAATTCGCCGAACGGCAATAACTACGGCACGTTCACCTTCGGCATTACGCCGCGGCCCACCGGGACCAGCACATTCGAGCAGGCCTGGGCGAATTTTCTGCTCGGCAACGTCGCCACGTTCACGCAGGCCTCAGCCGACTTCGCGCCGAATCTCCACGCGTGGCAGTGGGAAGCCTACGCGCAGGACGATTTCCGCGTCAGTCCCCGGCTGACTCTTTCTCTCGGTGTGCGCTACTCGAACTTCATGCAGCCGGTGGACGACAGCAATCGGCTGACGAACTTCGATCCCTCCACCTATAGCGCGGCGAAAGCTCCGCAGATCGATCCCACCACGGGAAATCTGGTGGCCGGAACCGGCACCACGTTGAACGGCATCATCATCGGCGGCCAGAATTCGCCGTTTGGAGACAGGATTTCCAACAACAACAACAAGGATTTCGCGCCGCGCATCGGCATTGCGTGGGACCCGACGGGCAGCGGCAAAACTTCCATCCGCAGCGGGTACGGCATCTACTACGATGCGAGCCTGTTCGGCACGTATGAGCAGAACATCTTCGCCAATCCGCCGTTCATTCAGTCGATCAATATCTCGAACACACGTCTGGAGAATGCCGCGGCGGGAACCCCCAACGTATCGCTCTCGCCGCTGGCGCTGCGCGGCACGCCGCTGCCGAACATGACGCCCTATACGCAGCAGTGGAGCCTGGACGTGCAGCGGCAGCTCGGTTCGGACTTCGTGGTGGATGTGGGCTACTACGGCTCAAAGAGCACCCACCTGCTGGGGATCATCGATATCAACCAGGCCTATCCGGGAGTCGCGCTGGCCGCCGGTCTGCATTCCGGCGCAGGCACCTCTTTCACCACAGCCGACGATCCGCGCATCAATGCCGTGCGCCCCTATCTCGGGTACAACGCCATCAATGTAGTGGAACCGTGGTTTGATTCTAACTACCATTCGCTCCAGGTGAGCATCCAGAAGAACTTCGGTTCAGCCGGAATGTTCAACCTCTCTTACACGTGGTCGAAGAACCTCACTGACAACTGGTCGGATCGTTCGAATGCGGCGCAGAACAGCTATAACTTCCATGAAGGCGAATACGGACCAGCACAGCTCGACCGCAGACAGGTGCTGACATTCAACTACGTCTACGACATCCCGATTTTCAAGCAGTCGAAGGGATGGGTAGCTTATGCGCTAAAGGGCTGGGAAGTTTCCGGCAACACGCAATACGGCACCGGCCTGCCCACCACCGCAACCACCAGCGGAGCGGACCCGGCAGGGCTGGGACTGCTGGGATCGAGCGCGGCCAGCGGACGTCCCGATATGGTATGCGATCCGAACCAGGACGCGCCGCACCAGCTTTCGCAGTGGTTCAACACCGCCTGCTTCCAGAATGTGCCTTCCGGCGAAGTGCGGCCGGGCAACGAAGGCCGCGGCGTGATTCGCATGCCGGGTTTCGGGCGCTGGGACGTCTCGCTGTTTAAGAACTTCCAGTTCCACGAGCGCTACCAGTTGCAGGTGCGCGGCGAAACGTTCAACTTCCTGAACCATGGTAATCCGTCAGGATTCGGCAGCCTGACGACCAGTAGTTCGCTGTTTGGGAAGATCACTTCCTTCCGCGATCCTCGCATTATCCAACTCGGCGCCAAGCTGTACTTTTGATAGCGCTACCAGTTAGAATCGGCGGAAACGGGCGGCGGGCCGGAACAACGGTCCGCCGCCCGTTCCGTGAATGATGATTCTGGCGATCGATATCGGCGGCACAAAATTTTCCATCGCTGCATTTGAGAATGGCCGCATGGCCCGGCGGGAATCACACGCTACCAATGCGCAGGGCGGGCGTGACTGGATGCTGGCGCGCCTGGCGGAAATCATTGGCGCGTGGCGGCGGGAGCTGCGCTTCGATGGGTGCGGTATCGGGTTCGGCGGTCCGGTGGATTTCGCGGCGCAGCGCGTGAAGCTTTCGACGCACGTGGCGGGATGGAGCGAATTCGATCTGCCCGAATTCGTGCGGCAAGCCGCGAGCGCGCCGGTGGTGATGGATAACGATGCCAACGCAGGCGCCATCGGCGAAGCAGAATTCGGAGCGGGCCGCGGATGCTCTCCGCTGTTTTATCTCACGCTTTCCACCGGCATTGGCGGCGGCATCTACGCAGGCGGGCGCGTGTGGCGCGGCGCGGATTCCTTCGGCGGCGAAATCGGCCATCTCACCATTCGGCCCGGCGGCCCCGAATGCCTGTGTGGCGCGCGCGGCTGCCTGGAGCGAATGTGCTGCGGGCTGTGGCTGGAGCGTGACTACGGCAAACCGGCGCGGGAGTTGATGCGGGACGCCGCATTCGTGAAAGAATATGTCGTGAACCTGGCGTTGGGACTGAAGGCGGCAATCATGCTGCTGAACCCGGCGCGGATCGTGATCGGCGGCGGCATTGCGCATGCGGGCGACCGGCTGTTTATTCCGCTGCGTGAGGAACTGCGGCGGCAGATCACGAACTGGTCGGGAGCGCGCATCGATGTGATGCCGGCGGCGCTGGGAGATGATAGCGTGCTGTGGGGCGCTTTGGCACTAGCCCCGAGGAGGACAACTTGAAAATCGGATTTATCGGTCTGGGAATCATGGGCAAGCCCATGTCCCGAAATCTGCTCAAGGCGGGACACGACGTGGTGGTTTATGATGTCGTGACGCCGGCCGTGGACGAGGTCGTAGCCGCGGGCGCGGCGCGCGGAGCATCATCGAAGGATGTTGCGGCGCGCAGTGAGGTTACGATCACTATGCTGCCGGACGGCCCTGAAGTGGAAACGGTCGTGCTCGGCGCCGATGGCGTATTGGCCGGAGCCAAAGCGGGCTCGGTGCTTGTGGATATGAGCTCCGTCAGTCCACTGGTGTCGCAGAAAGTAGGGCGCGCCTGCGCGGGGGGCGGTGTAGAATTCCTGGACGCGCCGGTGAGCGGCGGAGAGCCCAAGGCGGTGGATGGAAGTCTCGCGATCATGGTGGGCGGCAGCAGCGCCACGTTTGAAAAAGTGCGCCCGCTCTTCGCCGTGCTGGGGTCGAGCGCCACACTGACCGGTCCGGTGGGCGCGGGCAATGTAACTAAGCTGGCGAACCAGATCATGGTGGCCTGCAATATCGCGGCGATGGGCGAAGCGCTCGTGCTGGCGACGCGCGCGGGACTTGATCCTGAAGTCGTATTTCAAGCAGTGAAGGGCGGCTTGGCGGGCAGCACCGTTCTGAATGCAAAAGCTCCCATGGTAATTGATCGCAATTTCAAGCCGGGATTCCGGATTCGCCTTCATCAGAAAGATCTGCGCAACGCGCTGCTGGCAGCCGAATCGCTCAAGGTCGCGCTACCACTGACCGGTACGGTGCAGCAGATGTTGATGGCGCTCATGAATCGCGGGGAAGGCGATCTGGATCACGCAGGTATCGTGCGGTTCATCGAAGAGATGGCCGGAACCGAAGTGAAGAGGCCGCAAGCCGCAAAGGCGTAACAGCACGGTGAGGTGCAAGCGCGTACGTGGCACGTCTTGATTCGCGATCGCTCGCGGGCGGCACTGCGAAAACGATCTTTTTCCAGTGAAGTGCTGTGTCCTTACTAACATGCGGTGTGCACGCGCGGTTGAGCGCGCCGCGCGGCACCCGCTATGCTGGAAATTGGGTTGGGTGCGGTGAAATGCCGGAAATGGTTGCGGATCATTTTCGGGTGAATTCCTCCTTCACATTGCCCTGGCGTCTTCGGTAGGCTCCTTTTTTGGTGCATCAGCAGCGAATCGCACGCAAATGCGGAGCCTCCGCGCAGTCTTGTCGAACAATCCGCAAAAATGGAGGACATCAACTCAGGGGAGATTTCTCCGTAGATTCGACTTATTGAAAATGTTTATCGGAACCGATAAGCAAAGATATAGGACTGTTGGCATGGAATGTATGTTCCGATGCAAACTTTAGCCGGAGGATGAGATGCTTTGGTACCGGGACTCTCAGCACTTCGATTCAAAGAGTCTCAAAACAGCAAATGGGGAAGCAAAATTTTGAAAATGCGCGTGCCAAATGCACTGCTCCGATGTAGACTATGCTTTACCCGATTGCGCTACGAAATGGCCGGTGCGCCATATCAGCAGGCGCCATGCGCTGGATCTAGAGAATAATTTCCCCTCCCCCGACTGGTGTTTTGACAATGCCGGTGAAGCGTTCGCCAAAAGATGAAGACAATCGATTCCGGTTGTTGTTTGAAGACAACCCCCAGCCGATGTGGGTCTTCGATCCGGAGACTCGGGCTTTCCTCGAAGTGAATGCTGCGGCACGCAGCCTTTACGATTACACGCGCGAACAATTCGGCGAGATGACATTAGCGGATGTGCAGGAGCCGGAGGAAGTAGACCGGCTCTTGGAAAAATTGAAGGAGCCGGCGCGGCCGGCTTCGGGGACATGGCGTCACCGCACTCAGAGCGGCAGGGAACTGGATATCGAAATGGCGGTGCACGATATTCAGTACGGCGGACGCAAGGCGGAACTGGCGGTGTTGATCGATGTCACCGATCGCCGGCGTCTGGAAGAACAACTTCGGCAGGCCCAGAAGCTGGAAGCCGTAGGGATGCTGGCCGGAGGTGTAGCGCACGACTTCAACAATCTGCTCACCATCATTACCGGCTACAGCCAGCTCATCCTGAATAATCTTTCCGCGATGGATCGCAACCGCCATTCGGTGGAGCAGATCATGAAAGCGGGTGAGCGCGCGGCCGCGCTGACCAAGCAACTGCTGGCCTTCAGCCGCCGGCAGGTGCTTCAACCGAAGGTGCTCGATGTAAACAACCTGGTGGCGCGCATGAGCACGATGCTGCGGCGGCTGATCGGTGAAGACATCGATCTGCAACTACTGCTGCATTCGGATCTGGGCCGCGTCAATGCCGATCCCGGGCAATTGGAACAAGTGCTGATGAACCTGGTGGTAAACGCGCGCGACGCCATGCCGCACGGGGGCACGCTAACCATCGAGACTTCCAATGTTCGCCTGGAACAGAGCTACGTGGAGCGGCATATCGCCGTGCGAACGGGCTCCTACGTTCTGCTCGCGGTGAGTGACACCGGCCACGGCATGGATGAGAGCACACGCGCGCGCCTGTTCGAACCTTTCTTCACGACCAAGGCGGCGGGAAAAGGAACGGGGCTCGGGCTCTCAACGGTATCGGGCATCGTCCGCCAGAGCGGCGGGCACTTGGAGGTGTACAGCGAGCCGGGACATGGCACGTCGGTGAAAGTGTACTTGCCGCGCGTGGATCAGCCGGTTACGCTCGAAACGGCCGAGCCCAAAAAACGCGCCGTACAAGGCAGCGAGACGATTCTGCTGGTGGAAGACGACGAGATGGTCCGCAACCTGGTGCGCGAATCGCTGGAGCGCGAAGGCTACCTGCTAATGGATGCGCCGGGGCCGGTGGAGGCCGAGCGGATCTCGAATGAATTTTCGGGCCCGATTCAACTGCTGATCACGGACGTAGTAATGCCGAAGGGAAGCGGGAAGGATCTGGCACAACGATTGTGCAACCGGCGGAAAGAGCTGAAAGTGCTGTACATGTCGGGATATACGGACAATGCGGTCCTGAATAGCGGAATTCTGTCCAAGGACGTGGCATTTCTGCAGAAGCCGTTTACGCCGGCGGCGCTAACTCAAAAAATCCGCGAAGTGCTCGACACGGATGGCAAGATCAAGCATGCCGGACACTGACTTCAAGAACAAGCCCGCGTGTCCGGGCGACTAAAGCCCGCTGTACCAGCCAAGAATACTCTGCCCGGCGAGGGCGGCCAGCACGGCTGCCGCGCCCAGGAACGTGCCGAACGGAAGTTCGTACGTGGCGGCGTCCTTGCCGGTCGCCTTGATGTAGCCGTAGCCGAGAATGGAACCGGCGAGCGAGCCGACGATCAAAGTGAGCAGCGCGCCGCGTAGGCCGATAAAACTCCCCACCATTGCGATCAGTTTGACGTCGCCGAAGCCTAAGCCTTCGCGGTGACGCAACTTTTCGTAGAGCCATCCACCGCCCCAGAGCAGCAGCGCGGGCAGCACAGCGCCGCAAACGGATTCGGCGACGCTGCGCCAGCGCCCGGAGACTTCAATGTGAGCGAGCCACAATAGCGCTTCCGCGGTGATATCGGGAACGGTGACGAAAAAGGAAAACACGATGCCCAGGACCGTGCCGCCGAGCGTGAGTTCGTCGGGAAGAATGCGCTCTTCGAGATCGGTGAAGATCAGCGCCACCAGGATGGCGGTGAAGACGCACATTTTCGCTGCGGCGGCCGTGGCGCCGAGCGTCCAGACGAAGTAAAAAAACAGCAGGCCTGTCGAGAGTTCGACAATCGGATAGCGAATGGAAATGCGCTCACGGCAATGACGGCAGCGGCCACCGAGCAGCAGATAGCTCGCCACCGGGATGTTGTCATACCAGGCGATGAATTTCTCGCAAGAGGTGCAATGCGAACGGGGCCGCACCACGGAAAGATCGCGTGGCCAGCGATAGATACAGACGTTCAGAAAGCTGCCGATCAGCAGACCGAATACGAAAGCGATGATGGCTTCGATCACGAGAGCACCTGCCGGTAAACCGCTATGGTACTGCGGACCATATGGGCCGTGGTGAACCGATCGAGCACGCGCGCGCGGGCGGTGGCGCCGAGGCGGCGGGCGAGATCGGGCTGCGTAAGCAATTCCGTGAGAGCGGCGGAGATGGCGGCCGGTGCGTTGGCGGTGAGCAGACCGGTTTCGTGGTCGAGGATGATTTCCGGAAGGCCGCCGGTATTGCTCGCCACTACGGGCACGCCGGCCGACATCGCAAGCAGCACGGCTGAGCCGAGGCCTTCACTGTGCGTGATGTATACGAAGGCGGAAGCGCCAGGAAGATCGCGCTCCAAATCGGCAGAGGCTTCGAGTTC
Organism: Bryobacteraceae bacterium; assembly: GCA_035550475.1. Classification (GTDB taxonomy): domain Bacteria; phylum Acidobacteriota; class Terriglobia; order Bryobacterales; family Bryobacteraceae; genus DASZPB01. The sequence continues at coordinate 13,268 of DASZPB010000078.1, forward strand.
GATGCCGGCGAGGCGCGCGGCTTCCGTAGCCAAATCGGCGCCCTTGGCCGCATCGGCGGCATTGGCGGGCGTGAGAATTCGCGGCGGCGCAGCGGGCGCGGTGAGAGGAAGAACGGGCACGCCATCATAGACGACGCTGATTTTTTCCTTGAGGACGCCTCCCCCGGCGAGCACTGATTCGACGAAGTGCGAGACGGCAATGTAGCGCGCGGCGCGGCCATACTTCCAGGGTGAGTGGATCGGAAATGCAACGCGGCGCGAAACCACCAGCGGCGTTCCACGCACGATGGCGCCGAGTGTGTGGCTGTGCGCATCGTGCGCGTGCACCAGATCATGGCGGCGCGCTTGAATGGCGGCTTGCGCGAATCCAAGCGGCGCGACGCGATAGCCGGCCTTGGCGGCGGCTTCCCAGAGCGGCGACGCGCGGCGCGCGAGCAGCGTGGATTCGATGCCTTCGGCGGCGAGGCCTTCGATGAGACGAAGCACCTGCCACTGGCCCCCGCGCATTTCCCTGCCCGCGTCCAGGTGGAGGATGCGCATCAGCTCATGTTTCTCGCTTTGGCGTACTTCAGGAAGACATACAAGGCGGCCATATAGGCGATGGTAAGCCCTTCGGCGCCATCGAGGAATCCGCGTTCGAGGAAATAGGTGCGGGCGAAAGTCCAGGCGGGGTTGAGAATCAGGCTCGAACCGCGAATGGGCACGCGGCGGGAGGCAAGCTCCTGCGCGGCGAGCGTGGTGTAGCGGTCCATGGTCTTGATGTGCTCGGAGAGGGAGTCGCAGGTGAAGTGCAGCAAATTGCTTTCGAGGTGGCCGACATGGCCGTCGACGTGGACGCTCTCATGCACGAAATCGCCAACCCAGCGGGCATGGGCGCGGTGGTAGAGGCGGACTTTGCGATCGGGATACCAGCCGGAGTGCAGAATCCAACGGCCGAGATAGCGCGCCAGACGCGGCATGGTATAGGCGTCATAGCGCGGGCCGTTCTTCTTCAGATTCCAGATTTCGCCTTCGAGCCCTTCGCTGAGGGCTTCGTCGGCGTCGAGAGAAAGAATCCAATCGTGAGCGGCTTGTTCGGCGGCGGCGTTCTTCTGGCCGGCATAGCCGCGCCATCCGACTTCGACGACGCGCGCACCGAGGTTGGTGGCGAGCTCGACGGTGCGATCGACCGAGCCGCTATCGAGGACGACGATTTCGTCACAGCAGCGCAGGCTCTCGATAGCGCGCGCGATGTTCCGCTCCTCATTGAGGGTGATGATGGTCGCGGAGATTTTCATCACAGCTCAAAAGCCGCTCGTGCCGACGGGCGCGACGGTAAAGCAGAGGACGAAAATAGCCATGGCGATCCAGCCGAGGCGGCGGCGGCCGGGGCCGAGGTCGCTCGAATCATAAATGGCAGGGTGGCGGCGGCCGAGCCAGAACAGAACCGCGGCCCAGAACAGCCACACCCACCAGAAGAAGATTCCCAACGGGATGAGCGCCGCAATGGCGATGCGCGAAACCAGCTTATGACGGTCGCCGGCCAGGGCGTAAAGAATGTGGCCCCCATCCAACTGGCCGATGGGTAGAAGGTTGAGCGCGGTGGCGAGAATGCCAATCCAGGCGGCGCGAGCCACCGGATGCAGGTAGATGTCGCCGATGGGGACGCCGGGGAAGATGGCCTTTTCGAGCAGCCACTGGAGCGCCGGAACGCCGAAGTGAATGGTATCGACGTGGCCGATGCCGGGAATGACTTTGGAAAACGCCAGGCCGACGGAGAGCGCGGGCAGCAGGAAGACGAAGCCGGCGAGCGGACCGGCGATGCCGATATCGAAGAGAATGCGGCGGGAATAGATGGCGGAACGAATCCGGATGAATGCTCCGAAGGTGCCGATCAACGTGGGCGCGGGGAGGAAATAGGGCAGGCTGGCATCGACGCGATAGAACATGCAGGTGAGGTAATGGCCGAACTCATGCGCCAGCAGGATGGCCATCAGGGTCAAAGAGAACGGCAGACCCGCGAGGAGCCCGGCGGGCTGGGCCCAGAGGCGCGTCAGGGCGTCGAAATTGTGCTCCACGTCGAAGGGGATGTTGTGTGCGAAATCAAACTGCATGGCCGCGCCCACCACGGTGGTGGTGAACAGAGTCAGCAGGAACAGGAGCGCGTAAAGCCAGTAGCGCTCGCGGACACGAACTTCGGTGGTCAGATCAGCCGCGCCGGCGCCATCTTCGGCGCAAGACGGGTACGGCGCAGGAGAAAAATCCTGAGAGGACACAGTGGGACTACGTCTACAGGCGATTACTGGAGCGTCTGTAACTCCTTGCCGGGCTTGAAGCGCACGGCCTTACCGGGGGGAATCGAGACTTCCGCGCCAGTTCGCGGATTGCGTCCGATCCCCGTCTTGCGGGGCTTGACGTTGAAGACGCCGAAGCCGCGCAGCTCGATGCGGTCACCCTGCTCCAGTGCCTTCTTCATGGATTCGAAAACCGTCTCGACGGCCATTTCGGCTTTGGTCTTCGTGATGCCGGTTCGGTTCACGACTTCATTGATGATATCGAGCTTTATCAAAAGCAGCCTCCTTAATCCGGACACCGGAGGAGCAGACCCCCGCAGTCGTCAACCACATGATAGGATTAGCTTTATTCCAATGTCAAGCAAGCCCCCCAGGAGGCGCGAGGCGCCGGTCACCAGCGAGGAGTTTCGGCGCGCCTGCGGGCGGTTCGCAACCGGGGTTGCGGTCGCCAGCGTCATCGACCGGGAGGGCACGCCGCACGGGCTGACGGTAAGTTCGTTTACGTCAGTATCTTTGCAACCGCCGCTGATTCTGATTTGCCTGGGACATGAGGTCACAATCATCGACCTGTTCCGGAGCGCCACCCACTTCGGGATCAATGTTTTAAGAGAAGAGCAGGCGGTGCTCTCGGAGCGATTCGCGCTGAAGGGGCACGACCGGTTCGACGGTCTTGAATGGCAGCGAGGTGCGACCGGCGTGCCGCTGCTCAATGGAGTGCTGGCGACGATCGAGTGCACGATTGAGCAGACGCACACGGCAGGAGACCACGACATCTTTGTGGGTGAAGTGATGCACATGCAGGCCGCCGAAGGGCGTCCGCTGATTCACTATGCGAGCCAGTACCGGCGCCTGGCGCTAGACTGAAGGCGTGAATCACCCACTCTCTTACCTGCATGACCAACTTGACGAGTGGCGCCGCGCGGGCACTTACCAGCGGCTGCGCGTGCTCGAATCGGAATGCGCTCCGGAATCGAACTTCGACGGCAAAGAAGTTATTAATCTCGCTTCGAATAACTATCTCGGGCTGACGACACATCCGAAACTGCGCGAAGCGGCGCTCGAAGCAGTACGAAAGTACGGCGTGGGATCGGGCGCGGTGCGCACGATTTCGGGCACCATGCGGCTGCACATGGAGCTTGAAGAACGCATTGCGCAATTCAAGCAGGTGGAAGCGTGCGTGGTGTTCCAATCGGGCTTTGCGGCGAATGCGGGAACGGTGGCGGCGCTGCTGGGGCCGGAGGACCACGTGGTTTCCGATGAGCTGAATCACGCCAGCATCATCGATGGGTGCCGGTTATCGAAGGCAAAGATCCATGTGTTTCCACACAAGGATACGGCGGCAGCGGAGAAGATACTGGGCGACCTGGATGACATGCCGGGACGCAAGCTGCTGATCAGCGACGGCGTATTTTCGATGGATGGCGATATCGGGCCGCTGCCGCAACTGCTGGCAGCGGCGGAGCGGCACAACGCCATCATGATGGTGGACGATGCCCATGCGTCAGGCGTGCTGGGCCGGAATGGGCGCGGCACCATCGACCATTTCGATGTACATGGGAAGGTGCATGTGCAGGTGGGGACGCTTTCGAAAGCGATTGGCGTGCTGGGCGGGTATGTGTGCGGCAGCAGAGACCTGATCGAGTTTCTGTACCACCGGGCGCGGCCGTTTTTGTTTTCGACTTCGCATCCACCGGCAGTGGCGGCGGCATGTCTGGCGGCGTTCGATGTCTTGGAACACGAACCGGAGCGAATCGAAACACTTTGGAAAAATACGAACTACTTCAAGCAGCAGTTGGCGGCGATGGGTTGGAACACAGGAGTAAGTGAAACGCCGATTACTCCGGTCATTGTCGGCGAAGCGAAGCTGGCACACGAACTTTCGCGCGCCCTGTTCGAAGAAGGCGTACTGGCGACGGGCATTGGTTTCCCGACAGTGGCTAAAGACAGGGCGCGCGTGCGAACGATTGTGACGGCAACCCACACGCGAGCGGAACTCGACCGGGCGCTCGAAGCATTCCGAGCCGCGGGAAAACGATTGGGATTGATCGCGCGGTAAAGAAGATTCGCGGACACACTACGGCTACGCGAGGTGTATAGAAGGAGAAAGAACGTCGCGGCGGCCGGGGCTGTTCGGACTTATCGCCGTGCGGATCCGGCCGCCAATGGTTTGAGCCGCGTCTTCGAGGTCAGAGGAATCGCTGGATGGCGTTACTTATCAACTCTCGATTCGACGGGTTCAGCTCTCTGGAACGCAGTGGGGGAACAATCAGCGCTATTTCCTCACCACCACAGGATATGGAAACCAGTTTCCAAGGTCCCCTGTCGACGCCATACCTATAGTTGACTGCCGCGGGCCGTTAACGGGCTCCAGGGGTCCAGCACCACCAGAAATGCGACGCATGTTGGCCAACATGAAAAGCTGTCGAAGGTGTTCGGGTGGGCGAGCACCTTCTGATTTGACGATAGCAGCTAGTCCACGTGCGACCATGGCTGGGCACGCGCGATGGCTTGAGCATAAAAGAAAGAAATAGTTTCTGGTTTGGTGACTCGCATTGGCGAGAGGCCAGACAGTTACGTCGCCAGATTGGTTCGATGAATTGGCGAATCGTGCTTTCCCCGCCCGATTCCTCCTCTGTCTTTCGGCTTCTAACGGTCACTTGAAGAAATAAGTGGTTGAACCAAAATGGGTTACGGTCGAGGATAGTCCCGCTAACTCTTTCAGGAAAAACGACCTTGACAAACCTAAGATTCAAGATTATTAATTATAGTCATTGGAGGAGCAAAGTGACCCGGTTCCTCAAAGCGTCGCCGAAAGGTGCATTCCTGGCGACTGTAGTTACCCTCTTGTTTCTTTCTTTGGGCGGTTTGCGCCTGTCAGGCAGCATATCGTGCTCGTTGCTCTACTGCTCGGCGTTCCAGCAGTACATGATCTTCAGCTACGACTGTTCCAGCGGCGGGGGTGGCCAATACGCGTGCTGTGACGAGGAGGGCGAAATCACAGACTCCATGGGGTATTGCGACGGCAATTGCGTCTATTGCTCATGGTGGGACGTAGTGGACGGAATGCAGGTGAATGATCACGAATGCTGTCACTAAATGAAGGAGGTTTTATGAGATTCAGAAGGTTGAGCTTCCCATTGCTTTTAGGAATGGCGAGTGTATGGGCCAGTGTCGCGCAGACGAGTGCGCCTGCAGCGCTTACTGCTCAGCCGACGTTCGCCAAGGTCCGCGAGTCTGCAACACCCACGCCCCAAGACGCATTGCTTGTGGAACTACAAAACAACTCTAACAAACGAATCCGAGGATACGTTTTCCAGATCGTGTTTTTGGGCGCCGACGGCAAGACTATTCAGACGTTCACCCGCAGTGGACTGAAGTCAGAACGGGACGGCACACCAACCTATATTGAACCAGGAGCGGTAAGCAAGACACTGCCAATTGGACGTCCGATGGTGAATGGCCAATTGGCGGACTATAAGCTGTCACTTGATCTGGTGCTTTTCGAGGACGGCAGCCGGTGGGGACCCCAGGCTCTGCCCGAATCTCAGAAGTTTCTGGGATATGTTGAGGGTGTAGACAGGACCCGCAAGCAAGCTGCTCACTGACCTCAGAAGGTCGTTACTCTTGCTGCGTCATCCCTGCCCGAGGCCGGATGAGCGATGTTTTCTGCGCGGGTCACGGCCCTTTTTTGGCGACGGCATGGTAGCAGTGGGTCAAACGAGGAAGTGGCACTCATGAACCGAAGGGCGAGGTATGTTCTCCAATATCAAAGACCAATGGTATTCATTGGCAGTTTCGGTGCTGCTTGGCATTTCTGTCATTGGGAACTTGGCTCAGCATCGTGTGATCAGAAGTTTGAGCGTCGCTGGGGCGGCTGCTCAAGAGATCCAGGGTGTCGGAACTCGCGTTCCTGCGTTGTCGGTGCGCGACCTATCGGGTAAACCGACCCTTATTGAATACCAGCAGCAGAAGACGCCTACCCTGCTGTACGCATTTAGTCCCTCTTGCAGCTGGTGTAAGAGGAACACGGCCGCGTTGCACGATCTGTCCCGACTTATCGGCAGCCGATATAGGCTCGTCGGACTTGCCCTGTCTAGTGCGGGCCTGGAAGGATACTTGGCCGAGCATCCAATTGACTTTCCTGTGTACACGGGTGTGCCCGCCTCCGCGATAGATGCATACCGATTGCGTTCAACGCCCGAGACAATCGTCATATCGGCTGACGGTGTAGTGCTGAGGGTCTGGACTGGAGCGTTCGAAGGACCAAATAAAGAGGATATCGAAAGATACTTCTCGGTTCGGCTGCCAACTGTTATAGCGGCTACTGAAATTGGTCAGCTTTTAAAGAAGTGACAGGCTGAGTACCGTGCGGATTGACTGCGTAGCTTATCTTCTCATTCGCACCAAGCCTCCACGCTGCTGCGCGTTTCGCATAGAAACACTTCGGATGTTTCCATTTCGGCCCCGATGACATTCACCCACAGGCATTTAGCGCCTCATACTTCTGCTCGCCCAAGTTTCGTATTGTAAAACAACACTTCTTCCTGCAATTTCGCGAGCGCAAAAACGCGCATTGTGTGGGATCATACTAACAATATCTAAGGAGGTCTTTCCCATGCGTTTTGCGACGTATTGTCTCGTCGGGCTGGCCCTTGTGGGCGCGGCCTTTGCTCAGGTCAGCGGCACTGGTTCTATCCAGGGCACGGTGTCTGATCCCTCTGGAGCGGTGGTAACTGGGGCGTCGGTAACCGCAACTAATGTGGCTACGGGAGTCCAGACCACGCGCCAAACGACCGATGCCGGCTTCTATGTGATTTCGCCGCTCCCCGCGGGACCATATACCGTCACGGTGAAGGCCACCGGCTTTCAGAGCGTCAACCAGCAGGGTGTGATCCTGGACGCATTGGCAACGTTGGGCTTGAATTTCAAGCTGGAGCTGGGATCTGCCACGCAATCGATCACGGTCGAAGCCGCGCCACCGATGCTGAAGACGGACGATGCGACGATGGGCTCGTCGGTGCGGAACGAAGTTTATGACGCACTGCCGCTGGCGATGAACGGCGTCGCCAGAGATCCAACGCAGTTCACTTCGCTGGTGCCGGGAGTCAATTCATATACAACGCAGGTGGCGGGTCCTTCATTCGGCTCCTTCAATGGCGGCCAGACGTATCACAACGAGATCTATGTGGAAGGACTTCCGATGACGAGCGCCGGCACGCAGGGCGACACGCGCACGTTATCGCTCGGGATTTCGGTGGAAGCGGTGGAGCAGTTCCAGGTGGAGACCAACGGCTCCAAGGCGATGTATGAAGGACAGGGCGTAGAGAACTACGTGTTGAAGTCGGGAACGAATCAGTTCCACGGCGGTGTGTACGAGTATTTCCGCAACACGGACCTGGACGCCAGAGGCTTCTTCCCGCCGGCACGGCCGATTGAACATCAGAACGAGTTCGGCGGCAGCGTGGGTGGACCGATCAAGAAGAACAAGATTTTCTTCTTCGGCAATTACGATGGATACCGGTTTGACTCGGCGTCGATTCCGGCGCTGCAATCGATTCCGACATTGAAAGAACGCACGGGTGATTTCAGCGAGTTTCCGGGGTTGATTTACGACCCGCGGACCACGACCACGAGCGCATCGGGCGTATCCACTCGGGACCCGTTCCCAGGTAACATGATTCCTTCGAACCGCCTCTCGGCGGCGGCGCAGTCGTTCCAATCCTATTTACCCGCGCCTATCAACGGGAACATCCAAAACAATTACCTGACGCAGCTGCCGGAGACGGTGAGCGTCAATAACGTGACCGGCAAGGTGGACGTCAACCTCTCGGATAAGAACCGTTTCTTCGCGGTGTACAGCACCGGCCGGTACACGACGAATTTCACGGGCAGCCTGGCGCCGGGAACGAACTCGCTGCCGCTGCCATACACGCAGGCACGGTTCGTGAAGGAATACCCGACCACGGGACAGATCCACGATACGTACCTGCTCACACCGAACCTGGTGAACCAGTTCGGCGTATCTTACGGACGAATGTATATCCCGCTGGTGAATGACACGGCCGACGGCAACTATCCGCAGAAAGCAGGGCTAAAGGGCCTGCCGCCGGGAATTGCCAGCACGGCGATGCCGGATATCAGCTTCAGCGGAGCGAACTCGCCGATCAGCTGGGTGGGCACCAATGCCCACGCGAATGTGGAAGCAGCGAACACGCTGGCGGTGCAGAACAACATGCTATGGACGCGCGGAAAGCACTTCATCACGTTCGGTTTCCAGTTCCAGGCATTGCAGGATAACTTCAATAACCCGCTCACCGGCACGCTGGCGGGCTTCACGTTCAGTAACAATCAAACGGCGGCGTTCTCCTCGACGGGAAGCATTTTGAGCAACACGGGCAACGCGTACGCGAGCTACCTGCTGGGCGCGGTGAGCAGCAGCAGCGTGACGCAGAACGCCGTTGCCGAAACGGGCGGCCGGTACAAGGATTACTCGTCCTATATTCAGGACGACATCAAGGCCAGTTCGCGGCTGACGCTGAACCTGGGGCTGCGGTGGGACATTTTCGGCCCGTTCAAGGAAGTGGCAAACCGCATGTCATTCTTCAATCCGCTGCTGCCGAATCCGGCGGCGGGGAATCATCTGGGCGCGTTGGAATTTGCGGGCGATGGTGCGGACAGCTGCCATTGCAGCACGCCGATTCGCACGCATTATCTGAACTTTGCGCCGCGCGTGGGCCTGGCATATCGCCTGGGCGACAAGACCGTGATCCGGAGCAGCTTCGCGCTCAACTACATTCATGCGGGCGGCGTGGGCGGACGCGTCAATGGACGGCAGGGATTGAGCCAACTCGGATTTAACACCACGGCCTCTTTTTCGAGCACCGTTACCGGCGCGCAGGCATTCAATTGGGATGACGGATATCCTTCTTACCAGGTGCCTCCGTTCATCGACCCAAGTTACGGGACCGGATTCATTACGTCGAATCCGAACGGCGCGCAGACGATCACTTATGGCGATCCGGAACTCGGCGCAAAACCGCCGTATTACGTGAACTGGAGCTTCGGCTTTGAGCGCTCGTTGACGTCGAGCATGACGCTGGGACTGGCATACTCCGGAAGCTCGGGGCACTTCCTGGCGGGAGCCGGAAATGCGGGACCTGAGACAAATCAGATTCCGCTGCAATATCTGGCGCTGGGCTCGCTGCTCTCCGCGACGGCGACACCCACGACCATCGCGGCGGCGCAGGCCGTTTTCCCGAATATTGGACTGCCGTTCCCGAACTTCGTGGGGACGATCGCGCAAATGCTGCGGCCCTTTCCGCAGTACGGCGGCATCTCGAATCCCTGGGCGAATCTGGGAAATTCGACATACAATTCGCTGCGGGCTACATTCAACCGGCGGTTCTCGCACGGGTTGACGTTCATGCTGGGTTACACGTTCAGCAAGGAATTGGACGATCTGGCGGGACCGCGCAATCCGTTTGACAACTCGCTGGAGAAAGCGCCGGGGACCATTGACCGCGCACATGTGTTGAGCGCCACGTTCGTCTACCAGTTGCCGTTCGGCGCGGGACACCTGCTGGGAAGCAATCGCGTGGCGAGCGCGATCATCGGCGGTTGGCAAGTGGCCGGCGTGGTGACGTACAACTCCGGCGCGCCACTGACGATTTCCGCGAACGGATGCACGTCGGGTAGCATTTTGGGACCGTGCTTCCCGAATTACAACCCGTCTTTCAGTGGAGACGTGCGGATCAACGGGAACTACGGCAGCGGAAGCGTGCTGGGCTCGACGCCGACGGTGTACCTCGACAAGACGGCCTTCGTAGACCCTGCGCCGTTCACGGTGGGGAACGTGCCACGTTCGGCCGCATTCGGTTTGTACATGCAGCCGGTGAAAGATGTGGACCTGAGCCTGCGACGGGAATTCAAGATTCGCGAGCAGGTGAAACTGGCGCTGCAAGCGGACGCGTTCAATTTCGGCAACGCGGTGTACTTCACTGCGCCGGGAGCGAATATCGATTCGGCGAGTTTCGGAACGCTCTCATCACAGGCGAATCAGCCGCGGAAGGTGCAGTTGAGCGGGAGAATCACGTTTTAAAGCGCTCAGTGATCAGCCATCAGCGGTCAGCTCCATCGGTTGTGTGTTGACCTCGGGCGGGATTGCTCCGTCGGGCGTCTGCTGAATTTGTGATGGATTTAGCGGATCGATCCGCTTTATGGATGTGGCCGTTTTGGAGAACTCTTACACTGGAGGTGGAGAGGCTCCGGGACGGCCCACAACCGCTTCGGATGCGAACGCCCATCATGAGTAAAGACGAAGCTCTGCGCGAGCACCTGGTGGAATTACTGGAGGGCGGGCACGCCCATATCACCTTCAAAGATGCGGTGAAGGGGTTTCCGGTGGACCAGATCGGCGAACGGCCTGACGGTGGACCGCACTCGGCTTGGGAACTTCTGGAACATCTGCGGATCGCACAGAACGATATCCTGCGCTTCAGCCAGTCCGGGGATTACCAATCGCCTAAGTGGCCGGAGGGATATTGGCCGGCCGGGCCCGCCCCGCAGAAACCTGAGGACTGGACGAAGTCACTGCGCGCGTTTCGCAAGGATCTGACCGAATTCATTGGAATGATCCGCGATAGCAAGCGCGACCTTTACCGGCGCTTCCCGTGGGGCGACGGCCAAACGCTGTTGCGTGAGGCCATGATGCTCGCCGACCACAATTCGTACCATCTGGGGCAACTGGTGTTGGTGAGGAAGACGCTGGAAGCTAATTAGGCATCAGGGATCAGGTACGAGCACTCAACTGGTTTCGCGTAGTCTCAAGCGGCGCTCGTGCCCGCGGTCAGATCTCGAATGTGGACTTGCTTTGGCCGCTGATCGCGCTGATTACCAGTAAACACTTGTCTCAGTAAACTCGTACACTGGAGATGGAGCATCTCCGACACATGGCACAACAACCGACCCGGGTGCGGGTCCCCGAGTTGATCCGAAGGAAGGCGCAGGGGCGGAAGATCGCCATGCTGACGGCGTACGACGCTACGATGGCGCGGGTTTTCGACCGCGCGGGTATCGACGTGCTTCTGGTGGGCGACTCGCTCGGCACGGTGATCATGGGGCGCGATACCACGATCCCGGTGACGCTCGATGTGATGATTCATCACACGCGCGCGGTGACGCATGGCGCGCGGCGGGCGCTGGTGGTAGCCGACATGCCGTTCCTCACGTACCAGGTGAGCATGGAAGAGACGCTGCGCAACGCGGGGCGGTTGATCCAGGAAGGTGGGGCGGCGGCGGTAAAACTCGAAGGTGGGCGGCCGGTGGTGGAAGTGGTGCGGCGGCTCTCGGATACCGGCATTCCGGTGATGGGGCACCTGGGGCTGACGCCGCAATCGATCCATAAGCTCGGCGGGTACCGCACGGTGGGGAAGTCAGACCGTGAAGCGGCGGAGCTGATGGACGACGCGCGGGCGCTGGAACAGGCGGGAGCGTTCTGCGTGGTGCTGGAATGCACGCCGGCGGAAGTGGCGGAAGCGATCACGGCGGAGTTGAAGATTCCGACGGTGGGGATCGGCTCGGGTCCGCATTGCGACGGGCAGGTGCTGGTGTGCTACGACGCGTTCGGCCTGTTCGAAGAATTCACGCCGCGGTTCGTGAAGCAGTATGCGCGCCTGGGCGAGCAGTTGGCCCGCGCGACGCAGGAATACATCGCAGACGTGCAGGAAGGGCGGTTTCCCGCCGAGGAACACTCCATTAGCGCGCTCGCGCAAAAAGCAAGATGAGCGAATGGTTCGCGACGATCGCGGAGACGCGCCGCCGGCTGGGGGAGATGCGCCACGCGGGGCGTGCGATCGGGTTCGTGCCTACGATGGGTGCGCTGCACGCAGGGCATGGAGCGCTGATCGAGCGGGCGCGGCGGGAGACGGATTGTGTGGTGGTGAGCATCTTCGTCAACCCGACGCAATTTGACCGGCCGGAGGACTACGAGGCGTACCGCATCGACTTGGCGCGCGACCGGGAGTTTTGCGAAGAGCGTGGGACGAACGTGATTTTCGCGCCTTCGGTGGAGGAGATGTATCCGGGACGGGCGGCGACGACGGTGGAGGTGGCGGGCCTCTCGGACGGCTTGTGCGGGAAGTTCCGGCCGGGACATTTTCGCGGTGTGGCGACGGTGGTGGCGAAGCTGTTCCATATCGTGGAGCCGAACCGGGCATATTTTGGGGAAAAAGATGCGCAGCAGCTTGCGGTGATCCGGAAGATGGTAGCGGACCTGAATTTTCCGATTGCGATTGAGGCGGCGCCGACGGTGCGGGAAGCGGACGGCTTGGCGCTCAGTTCGCGCAACCGGCGCCTATCGGCAGAGGAACGGGTAGCGGCACCGGCACTGTATCGCGCGCTGTGCGCGGCGGCGGCGCGGGTCCGGGAAGGAGCGCGCGATGCGGCGGAGATCCGGCAGGCGGCGCTCGATGTACTCGTGCGAGAGCCGCGGTTCCGCGTGGAGTATGTGGAAGTGGTGGACGCGGCGGAGATGACACAGGTGGATCGCGTGGCGGGGCCGGTGCGCGTGGCAGCGGCGGCGTGGATAGGCGCTACGCGGTTGATTGATAACATATACGCGGAAGCGGGGCCGTAGCGGGATTGCCTGAGCTGGCAAAACCGGTCTGATTGTCCCGCCCCTGAATCAAGGAATGGACTTATTCTGATAAGAGAGAGTTGTCTCATGGATACAAAACTCGAAAACAAATCTGAAAAATGCCCGTTCAACGGCAGCGCCCACCAGCGAACGAACCGCGACTGGTGGCCGAACGCCCTGGACATCTCGGTTCTTCATCGGAACTCCAGCTTGTCCAACCCTATGGGCGAGTCGTTCGACTACGCCAAAGAGTTCAAAAGCCTTGATCTCGAGGCGGTCATTAAGGACCTGAATGCCCTGATGACAGATTCTCAGGATTGGTGGCCGGCGGATTTCGGCCATTACGGCGGCTTGTTGATCCGCATGGCCTGGCACAGCGCCGGGACCTATCGCATTACCGACGGCCGCGGTGGGGCTGGCGCCGGGCAGCAGCGCTTCGCGCCCTTGAATAGCTGGCCGGATAACGCAAACCTGGATAAGGCGCGCCGGCTGCTGTGGCCCATCAAGCAGAAATATGGGGAGAAGATCTCCTGGGCCGATCTGATGGTTCTCGCCGGCAACGTCGCGATGGAATCGATGGGCTTCAAAACCTTCGGCTTCGGTGGTGGGCGTGCCGACGTGTGGGAGCCGGAGGAGCTTTACTGGGGCCCTGAAGGGACATGGCTGGGTGACGAACGGTATAGCGGCGAGCGTCAACTCGCCGAGCCGCTCGGCGCGGTTCAAATGGGCCTGATCTATGTCAACCCGGAAGGCCCGAACGGCAAGCCGGACCCGATCGCGGCGGCCAAGGATATCCGGGAGACGTTCTTCCGCATGGCGATGAACGACGAGGAGACCGTTGCGCTCATCGCCGGGGGCCACACTTTTGGCAAGACGCATGGCGCCGGCGACCCGTCCCTGGTCGGGCCGGAGCCGGAAAGCGGCGCTCTGGAGGACCAGGGCCTGGGGTGGAAAAGCAAGTACGGTACAGGGTGTGGGGCCGATACCATAACCGGCGGACCGGAAGTCGTTTGGACGCAGACGCCAACGAAGTGGAGCAATCTGTACTTTAAGAATCTGTTCGAGAACGAATGGGAGCTGACAGCAAGTCCGGCGGGAGCGAAACAATGGAAGGCCAAGAATGGGCAGCCGACCATACCGGACCCGTTCGATCAGACAAAGAAGCGCGTCCCGACTATGCTGACCACCGATCTCTCGCTGCGTATGGATCCGGAATACGAGAAGATCTCACGGCGCTTCTACGAACACCCGGATCAGTTCGCCGATGCATTCGCCCGCGCCTGGTTCAAGCTCACCCACCGCGATATGGGCCCGATCACGCGTTATCTCGGCCCGCTGGTGCCGAAGGAAACTCTGATCTGGCAGGACCCGGTCCCTCCGGTGGACCATCCCTTGATCAATGAAACGGATGCTGCTGCATTGAAGGCGCAGATCCTCGCATCCGGTCTTTCGGTCTCCGATCTTGTCTCAACTGCTTGGGCATCTGCATCAACATTCCGAGGCTCCGACAAACGCGGCGGCGCGAACGGCGCACGCATCCGCCTGGCTCCCCAAAAGGATTGGGAGGTTAACCAGCCGAAGCAGCTTGCCGTGGTACTGGACAAGCTCGAAACGATCCGCAGACAATTCGGCAAAAAAGTGTCGCTTGCCGACCTGATCGTTCTGGGAGGCGACGCCGCAATCGAAAAGGCCGCAAAGGACGCGGGTGTCGACGTGAAGGTACCTTTCACGCCGGGACGCATGGATGCATCGCAGGAACAAACCGACGTTGCGTCTTTCGCCCCTCTGGAACCCCTGGCCGACGCCTTCCGCAATTGGATTGGTAGCAGGAAGCAATTCATGATGCCGGAAGAAGCCTTGGTGGATCGCGCGCAGTTGCTGAGACTGACCGGCCCGGAAATGACCGTTCTGGTCGGCGGCCTGCGCGTGCTCGGCGCGAATGTGGGCGGTTCCAAGCACGGCGTCTTCACTACGAAGCCAGGGGTATTGACGAATGACTTCTTCGTGAACCTGTTGGATATGGGCACGCAATGGCAACCGGTGGACGGTAAAGAAGGCGTCTACGAGGGCCGCGACCGCAAAACGAACGTTCCCAAGTGGACCGGAACCCGCGTTGACCTGATCTTCGGTTCGCACTCGCAACTCCGCGCTTTCGGCGAAGTTTATGCATGCGCGGGATCAAAGAAGAAGTTTGTGAACGACTTCGTGGCCGCCTGGACCAAGGTAATGAACCTGGATCGCTTCGACCTTAACTGATTGGGCTTTCACGGTATCTGATGTAATAGCGCCGCCACCGGCTGGCGTTCAGTTCCAGTAACCCGCGGCTTCCGGCGGAAGAGCGGGCGGCTATGCTTGCGCTTTATCGCGTGCTGTGCGCGAGTGCAGGAAGGCGCGCACGATGCGGCGGAGATGATACGGGTCGAGCGCCGCGGGCCCGATGTCGGCTTGCCGGCGGCTGTGCGGGAATCACCTCGAAATTTTCTTACTGCATGGTGGCTGGTGAATGCAGCCACAATGGTACGATTTTGCCGAGAGGAGATTTGACTATGGTGATCGTGCGCAACAGTTTTATCGCGAAGCCAGGACAGGCAGGCAAGCTGGCGGCTCAACTGAAGGAGATGGCAAAAGCGGGGAATCTCCGGAATGTCCGCGTGATGACGGACCTCACTGGAGATTTTAATCATGTGGTCATGGAGCACGAGGTCGAAGCGGCATCTGAGTTTGAAGAGATGATGGCGCGGTACTCCTCGGACCCGCAGGCGCGCGAAAAGGCGAAGGGGTATACCGACCTGTGGACCACGGGCCGGCGGGAATTGTTTCGCGTCGTGTAAACTTAGCCGCAAGCGTCGCGCGCTCGATGGCCGGCGACGCGCAGGCGTGGCAACTCCCAATATCGCCATCGACTATTTGGGTACGGGTATCGTGCTCTTGAGGGTCTGTATGAGATGGGCGATCTGGAACGGCTTACGAATGAAGCTGTAGATTTGTCCTTCCCGCATTACGTCTTTGATACGCTCCTCCCCATAGGCGCTGGTCACGATCACTCGTATGTCCGGGCGCACCTTCAAGGCTTCGGCGACGACTTCAGAGCTCGAAGCTCCTGGAACGGTCAGGTCCAGCAGTAGTCCATCAATTTCGCCCGTGCGTGAATGAATGAGCTCGATCGCGGAATTGCCATCGGCAGCTTCGATGATCTCAAAACCAGTCTTGCGGAGCATCTTCGCGACCGCCTGCCGTAAAGGAACTTCATCTTCGACAACCAGAAGCGTGCCGCCCTTGGACGTCTGTCCCAAGCCGTCGACACCGGAGGTCCTGCCAGCGCTTGCGCCGGCTGTGGTTTCCTCAAAATGCAGCGATACTCGAAATGTGGTGCCTTTGCCCGGTTCGCTCGATAGATGGATGGCGCCGCTGAGACTTCGCACAGCTCCCTCCACGACCGAGAGGCCAAGGCCGCGCCCGGCGGATTTCGTGCTGAAGAACGGATCGAACGCCTTGGACTGTATCTGAGGGGACATACCGCAACCAGTGTCGGAAACCTCCAACTGCACGTAATCACCAGCCGCCAAGGTTCGGGAGGAGAGCGCCGCCAATTCTCCTGTCAGAGTCACTCTTCTTGTGATCACCCGGATCACTCCGTCCCGACCTGTGATGGCATCGGATGCGTTTGTGATGAGGTTCATCACAATTTGCCGAATCTGTGCGGCATTGGCACGAACGGGCGGAAGATCCTGGTCCAGATCGGCTTCGATCTTTGCGCGCTTGTTTACCGAAACTTTGAGTAGTGAGAGCATCTCGTCGACAATCTTGGAAAGATCGACGAGCTCGACATCGCCGCTATCCTGACCGGCATAGATCATGAGTTGCCGAACGATTTCGGAGCCACGCATCGCCGCCTCACGGATCGACTTCAGCTCTTCAGAGCATGACGAACCTGTATCCAACTCGGCTGATGCCAGCTCTGCCAGCGAGTGGACCGAACCCAAGAGATTGTTGAAATCGTGGGCGATCCCGCCCGCGAGCGTTCCCAGGCTCTCCAGCTTTTGCCTGACGAGCGCTTCGTCGTGGGCGTGCTTCACCTCGGTGACGTCTTCGATCATGGCAAGTCCATACAGAGGCTCGTTGTTCTGATCACGGATCGTGGATCCAGTGACGTTGATCCAGATGATCTCGCCAGTTTTCGTCAAGTAACGCTTTTGCGTCCGAAAGAAGGGTATTTGGCGATGGAAAAGTTGCTCGGTAAAGTTGAGGCATGCGGCTATGTCGTCGGGATGCGTAATATCGACAAAAGTCTTCTCGAGAAGCTCCTCCTCCGAGTAGCCCACCATCCGGCAAAACGCACTGTTTACTTTGAGGAAACGATAGCTTGGCGCGACGAGTCCCAGCCCGAGTGGCCCGTCCTCGAACACCCGCCGAAAGCGTTCTTCGCTCTGGCGAAGCTCCTGCTCCTGACGTTCGAGCGCCTGAAATTGACCCCTCTCTCTAGCCAGCGCTTCCGTTAATGCCCGGAGCACCTGAGCGAGAGGTACAACGGCCATCAGGATTGCGCCAGCCAACTGGATGCAGATGCCGATGGATGTCCCAACGATTGTGTGCGGCAGCTCGACTCCAGCGATATCCAGAGCCACCAGGATCATCGCCGAACCGATGCAGCTCGCGCCGGCAAAAAGGCTTACCCGGTACCCGAGCAGCCACACGGCGGAAACTGGAATCGCGACGTAGAGTGCCAAAACGGGGCTTCGGATACCGCCGTTCTGAACAATGATGACGGTCGCATAGAGCCACGTTCCAGTGAGGTAGATCCAACTGGACTGCCGCATCTTCCCCGCTCGGAGTTTCCCTATGGCCACGGCAAGCGTCAGCTCGATGAGCCCGATCGCGATCAAATGCGGCGGGTGTGCTGTGGAATAGGGCAGGAGGACCAGCACCCAAAAGCCGTACCAACTGAACAATGCGAGCAGCAGGTAGTGCAATACGCGAGCGGTATCGTTCGCTGCAAGGGGGCCGGCCGGATGCAACGCACGCAAGCCGCTCCGGATATAAGTTGCTACCAGGGGGCGCTGTTTCACGGCACCTCCAATCGACTCTGAGCATATCAGGTCTTAAACCATCGTTGGTCTCGCGTGGAGGATTCCGCGCTTTCTTTGCAGTTCAAAGTACTATGTGGTTCAATGGTTGACGTGATTAGGAGCATCTGGAGCGATTTGGTTTATGCTGCGCGCTCGCTGGCGAAGGCTCCGGCCTTTACATTCGTGTGTATCGTGTCACTCGGAATTGGGATGGCGCCGGTGATCGCGGTTCCGTACGGCGCCCGAGTCTTGCGCATGCCGCCGCCCGGTGTGAACCCGGATGGACTGGTCGAAGTCATCACCACCGCCAACAAATCGCGAGAGGCCGCCAATTCCTGGTCCTATGCGGACTTCATGGACCTGCGCCACTCGAACACTGGGATTGCGCTCATCGGGTGGGCCACGGCGCCAAGCGAAATCACGCTTCCGGGAGGAGAGAAGACGGCGCTGTGGCCGATGTACGTCTCTGCTGACTATTTCCAGACGATCGGCGTGAGGCTGGCGCGCGGACCTGGCTTCGAAGGGCAGACTGGCGCCTCCGTGATCGTGGGATACCGTTTCTGGCAGAACCAGTTGAGCGCCGATCCGAAGATCATCGGTAAAACGCTCAAGCTGGACAATACTCCCTACGTCGTGGCCGGCATCGCGCCCGAAGGCTTCCAGGGGCATCTCGCTCTCCAGGGAAGAGATTTGTTTGTTCCGCTGGAACGGTATCCCCTGCTGCTTACGGATAGCAACGCTCGTTTCGACCGGAGCAAGGAATGGTTGCACATCCACGGCCGGCTCGCGAAGGGAGTTAGTATGGCGCAGGCGAGCGCGGCCGTTGCCGGCATCACATCGCAACTGGCTAAAGAGTATCCGGCGACGAACGAGCTCAAGGCCGGCATCGTCGAGCCATACGACCCTCTGGGCGTCCCCGATCGTTCGCAATTCCGAGTGCTTGAGACAGTGGGGCTTACCCTGACGGGGGCGCTGCTACTTGTCATCTGTCTGAATCTCTCCGGCATGATGCAGGTTCGCAGCGCGATGCGTGAGAGGGAACTCTCGGTACGTCAGGCGGTCGGCGCAAGCCGGTTACGGCTCGCCGGGCATCTCTTCGCTGAAACTGTGTTGCTGGCGGCTGCCGGCGGGACACTCGCTTCAGTGGTCCTTTTTAATGCGCCCACGGTGGTCTCCCGGCTCACCGGGCAACCGATACCGCTTCCGTTCCAGAACGCGCTGAAGGTTGATGCTTCCATGATCACGATCTGTATCGGGCTCTGCCTGTTGACAAGCCTTGTCTTCGGATTTCTGCCTGCGCTTCGTTTCAGCCGTCCAGCGCTCATCTCTGCCCTGAAGGACGGCGCCGGGGGTGGGGGGCTGCGCGTAGGACGGGTTCATCGCTTCACGGCCGCCTTGCAGGTCGGGATAGCGGTGCCCCTGCTGGTCCTCGGCGGCATCAGCCTTGATCGCGTCCGCTCCACGGCTACTTCGAATCTCGGATTCGCATCCGATCTGCTGTACGCAGCGCCGTTGGACCTTGACTCCGTTTCTGAGACCGGCGGGAACATCGACTTCCGGATTCGACGCCTCCGGGACAATCTTGCAAAGGCGAACGGTATTGCATCCGTCACCGTCGCAGATGGCCTGCCGCTGGACTTCCATGGCCGTCCCGCAACCGTATCGCTGCAGACGGAAGCTCCGGCGCTCGCTCACGTCCAAGTAACACGCGTCGGTGATGGTTACCTGAAGACGATGGCCATTCCGCTTTTGACAGGCCGGGATTTTGATGATCGTGACAGCGCAGGCTCCGAGAAGGTGACGATCATCACCAAGCCGCTCGCCGATCAACTTTTTCCGAATGCCGGAGCCGGCGAGCCGATCGGCAAGCGATTGGTGTTCCGCGCCGCCGGTGAAACTGGCGCAGCGGACAAGCCGACCGAAGCCCTCACGATTGTTGGTGTCGCCGGCGATTTCCCCACTTCCCAGATGAGTACGGAACGGGCACAGTTGCTGCTGCCGCTGGCGCAACGCTCGGATATCCGCCTGAATTCCGTGGTCACGGACGAGAGAAGCAACCGAATACCGAATCTGTTTCTGATCGCGCGCAGCGCGGCCGGGGAACAGCCGCAGAAGATCACTGCCGCGATGGAGAACGTGGTTCGGGAACTCGATCCGAAATTTCGCCGCGACCGCATCATCACTGGCGTTTCCCTTCGCAGAAAGAGCATGGATGACTTCCTGACTCAGGCGGCAGTCGCAGGCGCCGCGGCAAGCGTCGTCCTGCTGCTTTCCGCGCTTGGAATCTACGGGGTCATTGGATTGATGGTTGCGGCGCGTACTCGTGAGATCGCCGTGCGCGTCGCGCTGGGCGCCTCGCAGCCGCGCGTGCTGGGGATGATCCTGCTGGATGTCGTTAAGCTCACCGCGCCGGGAGTGGGCGTTGGACTCCTTCTCACAGCCGCTCTCATTCGCGTGAACGGTGAACGCATGGGCATCTCGCTCAGCCACATGGAGACGCTCGCGTACGTCGCCGGTGCTGCGATTGCAATACTCGTTGCGGTCGTTGCCGGCCTCGCTCCGGCACGCCGCGCCGCGTCGGTACTGCCGATGGTGGCCATGCGCTCGGAATAGAATCTCGTTTGCCTGAAAGGCGGCTCGCGATCCGTCGCCCAGTGTTTACCAAAGGATCGGCGCATTGACACCTCATGGCCGTTCAAGAGTGGCGCTCATCAACCCGATCACCACATCGTTTGCGACGGTACGAACTGTCAGACTCTTCAACTGCCTGGTAGGGTCCAGCTTTAGGTCGAGGATGGTCGCGGCCCCGCCTGGCACATCTTTTCCTTTTCCCTTAAACGTGTCCAGAGAAAGAAATCGAATCTTTCCTGTCTTCAGATCCACTCGTGGAGGCAGAGGTCCGTCGAATGGAAACTGATAGTCGTCAATGAAGTAGTCCTGCTCGATCGGCCACCACGTCTCAGGGTTCCGCAGGGACAGGCGGGCCGAGGTCCCGTCAGCATACGTCACGAGAACCTCTCCGTTTTCCATGCGGCTCTGCATGAAATTTGTGGACCCCGCCATGAGGAAATAAGCATGTGCAGCGCGACCTTCCAGGGGCACCGTGATGGATGGCGGATAGTTGCGCCATTGCGAGGTGAAGGCGATATTCTTTGTCCCGGAAGCCGATGGCGTCTGGAAGTACACACCGTTGGGCAAATCGAGTTTGTCGCCGTGCTCACCAGCGACCTGGCGCAGACCGCTGTCGTCGATAACCGGCAATGTATACAGGTGGCCCGCCCAAGCGCCCACGCCTTGCGCAGGAAGTTCGAGGCTGACTCCCGAGAAACGAGGAGAGAGGTATTTGCCCCGCTTGAAGATCTCCGTCACCCGATCATTGAACGCGCGGCTCAGATCAACGGAGTCCATATGTCCACTGGCCGCGGGGCCGGTCCAGTCCACCGGTGCCGCAGCCACCTTGCTGGACGGCACCACCTTGGGTACAAGCGCCCACCATTGATACGCCCCACGAGATGCCCGGACGAAATCTCCGTTGCGGACTCCGCGCGCGGCGCGGGATAACCATGCAGCATTCACGGACTCGCCGCCCCACGTGATCCGCACAGTTACGCGGGAGCCACTCTGCGCCGTGACCTCCAATAATGGCCGGCCCGCTGACTCTGGATCGACGCGCCACTGGGCCTTTTGACCGTTCACTCTTACATCCCGAACTTCGCTCGCCGCCGCCGGCACACGTAGAAGCAGCTTCCGGAAACGTGTGCCCTGCTGCGTGATGGTCCACGTATCCTCTTTGCCTCTCCGCACGAAATCAACGCCCAGATCCGGGTGTTCGAGACGCGCGTGATTCCAACTCTCGGGGAATCCTGGCGAAACGCGCAAAGTCCCAGCCAAAGCATCGGGATGAATTCCGAACAAGCCCTCGACGATGGCGCGGGACATGGTGCCGGCACTATCGCCGAAATCGCTCTGGCTCTCCCGCCGGTAGACGTCCAGATAGTCCATGGAACCGACGTTGCCGGGTGTGATCCCCATGAACATGCTCGCGAGAAGACTTCCCTTGGCGAGGGTGAATGCCTCTTCCGCGTGCCCACCTTGCCACAGAGCGAGAGCGGTATTCATGTGCTCATCCATTACGACGTTGTTGATCGACCAGGAATAGGGCATCCAATCGGTCTCAGAGAACACGTGATAGGGCCTGTCGTTCGGTACCCCAGGGCCGGTCACTGGAATTGGACGAGCGTGTTGTTCCAGAGCGGCACACATCTCCCACGCTTCGCGCGGGCTCACCGCCTCTTCGTCGATCGTGTGATAGAAGTTCCACAGCGCATAGTCGGGATGAAGCAGTTGATTGCCGACGATGTCCTTGTACTCGGCGAAAGTACCCTGGTCACTCATCCAAAGAAGTTGGCGCATGCCCTTCGCGATCAAATCCGCTTCCTTGGTGTACGGAGACGGATCTGCCCCGACCAGGGCAGCTATGCGAGCGGCCATGCGATTGGCATACAGGTTATAGGCTGACGCATAGGCGGTGCCGCCGCCGTTGTAATAGAGATCATCGCTCGCCCAAATCGAGGCGTACGCCTCGTATAGTGGCAGCTTCTCCGGGCCGTATTCGCGGCGAAACAGACGCTTCTCCCAGGCGAGATGGCGCTGGAGAGCCGGCCAGACCTGACGCGCGAACGAAACGTCTCCCGTCCACAGCAGGTGCCGCAGCAGCGCGTCGATGAACACCATATTCATGTCATAGTGCGAGTGGGAAAGATCGCCATTTGAATGCAATCCCGCCTCATTACGAGCCAGATTGGATCTGCTGTCCAGTGGTGGAATCGTCGCAGGAATGGGGCTTGTATTCTGGCGCGGCAACCACCTGTTGAAGTTCTCGCGGGCACGGTCGTGCCATCCCAGATCATCTAACGAGTAGGGCCCTCGCCATCCAAGGTACAAGGACCGATAGGCAACAGCCCCATGCATGATGGCATGCGCATCCGTGTCCCAGAGTGCGTCTGCAGCCACATTCAACGCGGCCACCGCCGCATCCAGGTAAGGGTCAGGTGTCTCGATACGCACTCGTGAACGCAGGCTGCTCACGTGTTCCTCTGCTCTTGCAAACTGCTCCGGCAGGCCGGCACGAGAAAACGCCGGCAAAAGATGAGATGCCTGGTGCGACGAGGAATCGTTCGAATCCGTAACTGCGCGCGCTGCCGAATCAACTTTCTGCAGCGACAACAGCGCTGCATGGCTGGCGGACAGCGGTACGATTCCTACGACAACAGGCTGCTTCGCCGAAGCGCCTTCCGTCTGGAGAAGCGCCGATGGATTGTTCCATGCTTCGGCCGCAGCGATATGCTGGCGCGCTCCCGCCGGTACGATTCCCACGATCGATGCAGCCGGGCTGGTTAGCGTAAATCCCTCAGGCCCGAGCTTGATCGTGTTCTCATTGGCGAAATTCGGCTTGAATTGGAAGTATTCACTGATAGGAACTCTTTCGGTGCCGATATCGCCGTCCCTCCTTCCCCGTTCTCCATTCACGCCGCCGTATACCCAGAAAAGCTGTGTTCCTGGAGCGATTCCGGCGGCACTTACGCGAACGATCACACCTTCTGTGTCCGCGTAAGCTAAAACCTCGACCGTCAGTTTGGCTGTTTTCTCCAGGCTGCTGTCTCGGATCTCGTAGATGAGCTCTCCCGGCCGGTAGCGCGTCGTAATTTGGTCCGCATCCTTTAGCCACTTGGCGGTTCCGCCCATCACGGTTCCAAGGCGAAGATTGCCACCTCGTCCCGGGAGATACAAGACGAGCTCCGGCTTGTCGCCACCGTCTACCCGGAAAGCCGTGTTGCCTCCGTAGAGCGGCCGATTGAAAAACTCCAGACCGTTTTCTATAACAAAGTCGCCGTTGTCCGGGTGGTACCGTAAGGGCCGGGCAATGTGCCCGGCAAGATTGGGATATATCCCCGGTGTCGCTTCGATCGCGGCAGCGGCAGGGTTGGTTCTCTGAGCCTGTATGGCAAAGCTGCAAAACATGCCGAGGCACAGGATGCGAATGTATAACTTGCTAAAAAGCTGCATGGCTGCTCTTGACCAAAGGCGAATACGTACAGCGCAATTATCTGAAAGACCGATCGAGGGCGAGGAGCTCTGGAGTCAAAGCCGCAAAGCTCTGCGTCCGCTTTCTACCGTCAGAACGAACGACGAGCGTAGATCTTTTGTGCCACCGTCCAACCTTCCAGAAGAAACCAGTTAATCCGAAATGACACCGCATATGCAACTGGAGATCCGCGCCGTGGGAAAGTCGGTGGCTTTGAATCCGGCTCCGCTCAGGCGATGCTCAAATGCATAGGCATGGTGTTCGTTTCAGAGAGCGCCACGGACAAGATGGTGCGCGTGCAGGCGGATATCTCTGGGCCATTCTCGCGTGAGTTCGTGAAACCGCTTTTTGTTGCGGGCATAGAGCGCCCGGCTCGCCTCTTCATATCCAGGCAAATTCCCTGCCATGGCGGAAAGGAATCGGCCCGTGGCTTCGATCGCCGAGCGGGCTTGCTGTTCACCCGGATTCCGCTTCCTTGCATCATCAACTAATCGGCGAATCGCTCCCGACGCGCCGTTTGGTTGTTGCTCCAGCCACTCCCAGTGCCGAGGCAGCAGCGATATTTCCCGCGCAATCACCCCAAGTTTAGGACGACCCGGTCCAACGCGTACGGGAGCGGGGCGATATCGCGCCTGAACATCCGCGAGCGTCCCACGCAGGTCGAAGTCCACCTGTTTTCCGGTTTGATCATCGAAAATCAGGAACAGAGTCCCCGGATACTCATCAAAGTGGGGTTTCAGTGCCGCGAGAACATCGTCCAGGGTTCCGGATGCGAGTAGATCCGTGTCTACGAAAGCAGTATAGGTCTTGCCTTGATCCACGACACTATTTTATCCGGGTAATATTCAATCGTCAATATCACCCGGGTAAAATTACGCCCCGATCTTCGATGACCAACATCGCCCAGCGCCGCTGCCAGAAAAATGTTCACTTTGGCGCCGCGCTCCAACAGGAAACGCGCCATGCCGGGCGATTTCACCGATGCATCACTGCGCCGGCCTTGAATGGTGATTCTCGTCGCGCCTGTTTAATCCTCGCGCCATGATTCAATAATAAGGAGCGTCGCCATTGCCACGGCGCCCGCGCAATGCACGAGGGGGCCGTGCATCCATTCCCTTCGCGTATATACGCGTATATACAAGGTAGGGTCCGAAGCTCACATCTCCGCCGAGGGATCGGTCTCAGACCTGCCCGGCGCCGTCTTATGTACTGCCCGGTCAGCGTTTTGTCGGCCATGCCAGGGAGAGCTTATCCCACGGGGGGTGTGGAAGTTGTATCGCGGCGCGACACGACGTTCCGGCTTGACCAGATTCGCAATTCTCCGAGACCGGCCCGCCAGAAAGCAGCTAAGTCTTGATATATCAGATGCAAACGTCAGTGCGATCGCGCCGAGTCGCGTATCACTCCTTGATACATGCGGTCTTCGGAAAGCCTTCATTGCTCCGGAAGTCAATGCTCTGATACCATCCCTCCATGACGACGGGCCTCTTTTCCCGCTTCGGCGCGTTGCTGATCGTCAGCGCCTGCACCTATGCCGCTACTGCGCCGACGGACGAATTTGCACAAAAGATACGCCCTATTCTCGCATCGAATTGCATGCCCTGCCACGATCCGGCGGGCTCGAATCCAAACAAGTTCCTTGCTGCGCACGTCTCTAAAGACATCGAACTCAAGCGGGGGCTTTGGCGAGACGTTGAAGAGCAGATCCGCAATCGAAGCATGCCTCCCATCGCCTCGAAGATTACCGAGGAGCAGCGTCTCATAGTTGCCGATTGGGTTGACAAGGAGTTACGCCTGACGGCATGCGACACCGGACCGTTCGCCGGGGCCTCCACATTGCGGCGGCTCAACCGGCGCGAATATCACAACACGATTCGCGATCTACTCGGAGTTGACTTTACGGTAGCGTCCCTCCTGCCGGCCGATGCCACCGGGGGCGCGGGATTCGACACGAATGGCGACACCCTCTACACCGGGCCGATGCTGACTGAGCGCTACCTGGAAGCGGCGGAACAGATTCTGGACCAGGCAATCATCACGCCACCGCTCGAAAAATCGCTGAAAGGCTCGGAGCTATTACCTTCCAAGGGAGGCGATCCCGCGGCGCCGCGCGCCTTGGCGGTAGGCGAGGAAGTTTCGTTTCCGCTCACTGCCTACGTCGACGGGAAATACGACATTAATCTGACCATTCCCCGCACCGATACGCCGCCGAAGCTGACGCTCACGGTGGATGGCGTGGATGCGGGACAGATCAAGGTGGCGCAGCGTGGATTCTTCCGGCGTCAAGTCGGAGTCGGAGTCGTGGGACGGCGCCCACTGCCGACCACGTCCACTGCGACCATTCAGATACCGTTGGAACGGGGAAACCATCAGCTCACTATCAAGGCGACTGATGCCACCGCCATCAACGAAGTGGACATTGCGCAGGTTCCCGAAGAGCCGAATGCGGAGCGGAAAGCGCTTCATTACAAGCTACTGGGCACGGAACCCGGTGAGCAGCCTCTGGTTCCGCGCAGAACGGCGCAGCACATCCTGACCGAGTTTCTTCCCCGTGCGTATCGGCGGCCGATTCAGCCCGGTGAAACCGATCGGTTCATGGCGTTGTACGACCGGGCCGCGAAGCGTGGCGACCCATGGGAAGAGTGCATGAAGCTGGCGCTGAAAGGAGTCCTGGTCTCAACGGATTTCCTCTTCAAGATGGAAGTGCGCAACCCGAAGCCGGGCATCTATCCTATCGGACAGTATGAGATGGCAACGCGGCTTTCGTATTTCCTGTGGTCAACCATGCCGGACGAAGAGTTGATGCGGCTTGCCGCTCAGGGCAAGCTGCAGGATCCGAAGGTGCTGACGGCGCAGGTGGATCGCATGCTGGATGACCCTCGCTCCACCGCGTTCACCTCCAGCTTCATCAATCAATGGCTCGGGACGCAGGATTTAGGGGGCCGGCTGGTGCCTCTCATCAACACAATGGCGTCGTTCTACAACGCGGAATCGGCGGCCGATCTGCGTGAAGAGCCGATCATGCTTTTCAATCGGATCGTTGGCGAGAACCGAAGTCTGTTGGAGCTGCTCACGGCCAACTACACGTACATGACTGAGCGCCTTGTGAAGTTCTATCAGATGGAGGATAAGATCCATATCCGCGGTAACAACTTCCAGCTTGTGCAATGGCCGGATAACAGGCGGGCAGGAGTCCTCGGAATGGCCGCTCCCCTTGCCATTACGTCTCAGCTCTACCAAACGAATCCCATCCTGCGGGGTGCGTGGGTTCTGGAGACGATTCTCGGAACGCCTGTTCCTCCGCCTCCACCGGGAGTCAAGCCGCTCCCGATTCCGGAGAAAGGCGGCGTGGAACCGACCATCCGGGAGAAGTTGGCGATGCACCGCACAAACCCGACCTGCGCAACATGCCACAAGTTGATGGACCCAATCGGCTTCGGTCTGGAGAATTTCGATGGCCTCGGGCGCTGGCGCGATAAAGATTCGGAAGGAAGGCCGATCGACGCTTCCGGCACACTGCCTTCCGGCGAAAAATTCAACGGCCCGGTCGAACTCCGGCAAGCCCTGCTGGCGAAGAAAGACGATTTTATGCGCCAGCTCACCGGTAAGGTGATGGGCTACGCGCTTGGGCGCAGTCTGAAGGACGGCGATAGCTGCAACGTTCAGACGTTGAGCAATCGGGTTGAGAAGGATAACTATAGCGCCCGAACGCTGATTAAGGAAATCGTGCTCAGCACTCCTTTCCGAAACAGCCAGGGAGGCGTTGTGAAATCCGAGAGTATCAGCGAGGGCAAGAAGGTAACGGAAAGAATCATTCCGTGTGACGTAGATGGTTCGTGTGCTCCGCTGAAACCGGACGAGAAGGCCAAGCTGAAAGCGGAAGAACAGAAGATCGAACAATCGAAGAGCGAACAACAGAAGTAAAGAAAGGAACCCGATGGCACACAAGATCTCGCGAAGAACGCTGCTCAGAGGAACCGGAGTGGCGCTGGCATTGCCGTGGCTTGAAGCTATGGCGGATGCGGCGCCGACTAAGGGGGATGAGTCCCTCTCAGAACCGCCGTTGCGTATGGCATTTCTCTACTTCGAAAACGGTGTCCGGCCGGAATGGTGGAATCCGCCTGGCGACGCAGAAACGGGCTGGGAAATTACTCCGCACCTCAAGCCGCTCGAAGCGCTTCGCGACGACATCACGCTTGTCGAGAATCTCTGGCACCCGCTCGCGCAGGGCCGGAGCCCGCATTGGCCCAAAATTCCGGCGTGGCTCAGCGGATCGCGCGTAGAACGAACATCGGGCGACGATCTTAATTCGAACGGCGTCACGCTCGACCAGGTTCTTGCGCAGAAAATCGGCGATCGCACAGCCTTGCCGTCGCTCGAACTCGGTATTGACGCGCCACGAACCGGCATCGACACCGCGGGCGGCGGATTTGCGCGCATGTATGGGTCCTGTCTATCGTGGAGCGATCCCCGAACCCCGGTGGTCAAAGAGATCGTTCCTCAGCTTGCGTTCGATCGCGTCTATCGCGGCATCCGCAAGCCCGTTGTTTCCGGCCTCAACGCCAATGATCCGTCGATCCTCGAATCACTGCAGGGGGACGACACCAGCGTGCTCGATCTTGTGGCGGACGATGCAAAAAAACTGCGTCGCGCGGGCAGCTCCGACGACAATGTCCGGTTGGATGAATATTTCGACTCGGTACGGTCCGTCGAGAAGCGCATGGTCGCCGCGACCAAGCCGCATAAACGCTGGATTAACCAGGGCAAGTTCCCGCTCGAGCGTCCGTCGCCGGGTATCCCCGCATCGCATGCGGAGCACGTAAAGCTGATGCTCGACATCATGATACTCGCGCTGTGGAGCGACACCACGCGCATTGCGAGCTTTATGTTTGGCGACGCCCAGACCAATCAGGATTATGCGTTCCTCACCGGGCATACCGGCGGTTTCCATTCGATCTCCCATCACGGCGACTCGCAGACCAAGATCGATCAGTACGGCCAGATCGTCACCTGGCATATCACACAAATGGCGTACTTCCTCGACCGCATCAAGAAGCTGGATGAAGGTGGAAAGTCTCTGCTCGACAACTCAATGATTTTGATGGGCAACTCGCTGAAGGACGGCAATCTGCACCGTGAGCAGGACCTGCCGCTCATCGTCGCCGGCAGGGGCAAAGGCTCGCTGCGGCCGGGGCGAAGAATCAAAGCCGCGCCGCTTACGCCGATGTGCAACCTGCATCTCGCGTTCCTCAACCGAATGGGCATTCCGGACAAATCGTTCAACGACAGCACCGAACCATTGAAAGGCTTGTCCTAACAATGAACCGGCGAGACTTGCTCAAAGTTTCCCTCGCTATGGGCGCGCGGGGGGCCTTCGCGGCCAAATCTGCGCCGGTTGCGGAGACCCGCTACGGCAAGGTGCGGGGAATCGAACGGAACGGTGTCGCAATCTTCAAAGGCATCCCGTATGGCGGGCCGACCGAGGGACGCATGCGTTTCATGCCTCCCTCGAAACCCGAGAAGTGGGCCGGAGTCCGCGATGTAAGCCAGACTGGACCGCGCTGCATTCAGGGCCCCGGCAATCTTTTCGATACGCCGATCGGCGATTACTTCTGCGGCGGCCACAAGGAAGAACTGGGGCTTGCCCAACAGACCGACAGTGAGAACTGCCTCAACCTTAATGTGCTAACCCCGGGTCTCCGTGGCAAGCGTCCGGTGATGGTTTACATCCACGGAGGCGGATTCTCGCAGGGATCCGGGATCATTGTTCTGGCTGCCGACGCATTTCCACGCGAAGAAGACGTGGTGTTGGTCAGCGTCAATCACCGCCTGAATGCTTTCGGCTTCACCTATCTGGGCGAGTTGAGTCCGGTCTTTGCCGATTCGGGCAACGCCAGCCTGCTCGACCTGGTGGCGTCGCTCGAATGGGTGCGCGACAACATCGCGAATTTCGGCGGCGACCCCGCGAATGTCACGATCTTCGGGGAATCCGGCGGCGGTGGAAAGATCAGCGCCCTGATGGCCATGCCTTCGGCGAAAGGGCTGTTCCATAGGGCCATTATCGAAAGCGGCTCCAATCTTCGGGCGGGCGATAAAGAGCAGGCCGCCGCGCGGGCGAAAAGCACGCTCGAGAAGTTGGGAATACCGGAAAACCGGGTCGAAGACCTTCAGAAGGTGGCCGCGGCGGATCTTTTTCATACTGGCGGTGGCGCAGGTCCGATCGTCGATGGGCGTTCGATTCCATCGCAGACGTGGGACCCCGAAGCTCCCTCGATTTCCGCCCAAGTTCCTCTGATTGTCGGGACGTGCAGAGATGAGACGGCGTGGACTCTGGGAGAGCATAACGCAGCGCTCTTCACGCTCGACGAAGCCGGTATGCGTTCGCGGCTGCTTGCGCAGTTGCGCGTGCCGGAGAACGACGTCGATGAGCTGATCGCGATTTACCGGAAGGCGCGTCCCGATGCGACTCCAAGCGACATCTTCTTCGGCATCTCGAGTGACCGCGGCACACGGATGAATGCCATCAAGCAGGCGGAGCGCAAGGCCAAGCTCAACGCCGCGCCCGCGTACATGTATTACTTCACGTACAACACGCCCATGGAAGGCGGCAAGTACCGCGCATTCCATACCTCCGAATTGCCGCTGGTCCTGCGGCTGGTGCGCTATCAGAATGCGGATAAAGTGTCGCGTGAGCTGGCGGCCGGGTGGGCGTCGTTCGCGCGCAAGGGATCTCCAGACAAATGGGGCGCGTACACTCTCGAGACCCGCGCAACAAAGGTGTTTGCGGAGCGCGACACTCACATGGAAAACGATCCGTTGAAAGAGGCCCGGCTCAAATATCTGAGCATGCCCGTGCCGCAACGTCCGCAACGGCCGACAGGCAGAAAACGCGGATAAGAATAAAAACAGAAAGCCGCTTATGGCTGAGGTAGATGACATGAAACAGCTTTCGAGAAGAGCAGCATTGAAATCGATTGGCGGCGCGGCGGCCGTAGCGGCGTTCGCCCCCGGGGCTCTCGCGGAGAGGCCGAGGGGCCCACTGATCGAGAACACGATGCATATGTTCGCCGCGGATACCACCAGATTCCCCCTGGCGAAGAACGCGCCATATAAGCCGAATCCGAATTCGCTCGAACGGTATATCGCCTTCGTCAAGGAAGTGGATCTCACTCACACGATCCTGGTTCAGCCTGAACCCTATCAGGACGACGAGAGCTATGTCGAGTATTGCTTTACGCAAGAGCCGCGTCCAGGTTACTTTAAGGCGACGTGTCTATACGACCCGATCGACCCCGCCACGCCAGGACGCATTGAAGCGCTCGTAAAGAAAAACCCGAATCGAATCGTGGGAATGCGGATGCATGAAATGGGCGCCGCGGGCTCCTCCTACAAGTCTACCGGCGCGATCAAAAACCGTGATCCACGCGACCCCGCAATGAAGAACACGCTGCGGAAACTGGGAGACCTCGGACTGATCCTGCAAATCCAATTTGTGCCCTATCAGGCCAAGGTGCTCGGCGAGATGGCCTCCGGCTTCCGCAATGTCCCCATACTCATCGACCACTTCGGCCTGGTCGCGCGAGGATCTGCGGAGGAATACGACAACGTGATCGCGCTCTCCAAACAGCCGCAGTTCTATATGAAGATTTCGCAGTTGCCTAAGGACCCGAAGCCCATAGTCAAGCGAGTCTTCGATGCCTTCGGACCGGATCGCTTGATTTGGGGGTCTTACGGCTCCAATGTACAAGCCTTCAACCGCATGCTTGCCCAGATTGACGATGTGTTTGATTTCGCTTCCGAGGCCGACCGCGTGAAGATCCGCGGCGGAAACGCGATGAAGCTCTTTAAGTTCCAAGCCTAGCCTGGTTTCAACCGGGCCCGGTATGTTTGAGATCGGTGGATGCGGAGGCGATGACGGTAGCCTCCGTTTCCGGGCGTGCGGAGCACAACATAGCCGCAGTCACTTCTGCGACTTATCCCACAGTGAAGTAATTCTTTTACACGACGCTGCTCGACTCGCGATGGTGGCGACCGTATCATGAACTCGATAC
Source organism: Bryobacteraceae bacterium (assembly GCA_035550475.1). Taxonomy (GTDB): domain Bacteria; phylum Acidobacteriota; class Terriglobia; order Bryobacterales; family Bryobacteraceae; genus DASZPB01. The sequence continues at coordinate 45,376 of DASZPB010000078.1, forward strand.
GGACCTACAGGAGGCGAACAGATGAACCGTGTGAGTAGCGTAATTCGAATCGCCATAGCCTTGATCTGCACATCCGGAGCGGTTTGGGCGTCTTCCCTTGGCTTTCAGATCACGAACATCGCGTCGGACCAGTCCGGCGTCGCACCTGCTACCGATCCCGACCTCGTCAACCCGTGGGGGTTGGCCGCCAGTGGGACATCGCCATGGTGGATCGGCAACAACGGAACCGGGACTTCTGTGCTTTATAACGGCGCGGGCGGCAAACTGGGGCTTGTGGTTACGATTCCGGGAGACGGCTCGGTCACCGGCGTCCTCTTCAGCGGTATTGCGGGACAGTTTAACGGAGATACGTTTCTTTTCGACTCGGAAGACGGCACCGTTTCGGGCTGGAGAGGAGCACTGGGTATGCAAGCCGAGGTCCTGGCTACCGGGAACGCGGGCAACGTCTACAAGGGTATCGCCGAGGCGGCGATCGGCGCAAACACGTACGCCTATCTCGCTAACTTTCGCGCGGGCACAGTGGACGTGCTCAAGGGGGATACGGCCGCGCCCGATTTGACGGGCAAGTTTACGGACCCCAATCTGCCTGCGGGGTACGCTCCGTTTGATGTGCAAAACATCAATAATGTTCTCTACGTCACCTATGCCGTCCAGGACTCCGACAAGAAAGACGATGTTCCCGGAGTGGGCAACGGGATTGTGGACACCTTCGATGTGAACGGGAACTTCACAGGGCGTGTGATTACCGGAGGCATGCTAGATTCGCCGTGGGGTCTGGCACTGGCGCCTGCCGGCTTCGGCGACCTGGGCGGCAGCCTGCTGGTTGGGAATTTCGGCAACGGCGCGATCAACGCATACAATCCGACCTCGGGCGCGTTCATAGAAACGCTGCAGGATCAGAACGGTAGTCCGATCGCGATTGATGGGTTATGGTCGCTGGGGTTCGGCAACGGGAACGGTTCCGGTCCAACCGGCACGCTCTTTTTCACTGCTGGGCCGGACGACGAATCTCATGGGCTGTTCGGAAGAATCGATCCCGTGCCGGAGCCAGGGACGGCGATACTGTTCACTGCAGTGGGGCTGCTCTTTGTGGTCTGGCGGACCGGCCGCCGAAGCCGCTGCGCTTAGTTCGCAACCACGATTTCAGTGTGGGCAGGGCTTCGCAAATGGACGCTGCGCGCCGTGTAGCGTGGCGCGGAGTTGGCGTCCGTCTCTGTAAGTAGTCAACCAAAGCGGCAGCGGAAGCTTCGCGCTTCGGTGCCCTCGCTGTATTACTTCGGTCTGATTCTCGCGAGACTTCTCCTACCTGCCCGGTTGCACAAATGCACTCACTTACTGTCTTGACGAACAGTTTGATTCCGCTGCTTCCTCCCCCCGCCGGTACCACCTGAATTCCGGCGCGTAATTGCATAAGATAAAGGGTTCCAAACACGCAAGCGAGGGGGGCAATGAAGAACTGGACACGTCGTGATCTCTTGAAGAGCGGCATGGCAGCTTCGGCTTTGGCTGCCGCGGGGCAGGGAGGCGGAGCGGCACAATCCGGCGCCGCCGCGCCAGCCGGCGCGGCGAGTGCAAAGGAAACCGCCGCGATACATGGGCCGCGCGAGCGTTTGCTGCTCGATTTCGGCTGGCGCTTCCATCTGGGCAATGCCGACGATGCCGGGAAAGATTTCGGCTTGGGCGCCAACGGCACGACCTTCGCCAAATCCGGCGGCTTCATCGCGGCTGGCGGACCCACCTTCGACGACAGTTCCTGGGAAAAAATCGATCTGCCGCACGATTGGGCGATCGAGCTGCCGTTTGTAAATGAGCGCTCGGTGGTGGCCCATGGATGCAAGCCGCTCGGCCGCGGCTTTCCGGAAACCAGTATTGGCTGGTACCGGCGCGTTTTCGACTTGCCCGCGAGCGACCTCGGCAGGCGCATTGCGCTCGAATTCGATGGCGTCTTCCGCGATTCCATGGTGATTTTCAACGGGCACTATATCGGCGAAAACTTCAGCGGCTATGCTCCGTTTCGCTTCGATGTGACTGACTTCGCCAACTACGGATCGAAGAATGTGCTGCTGCTGCGCGCCGACGCGACGCTGAACGAAGGTTGGTTTTACGAGGGCGCGGGCATTTACCGCCATGTCTGGCTCACCAAGACGGACCCGCTGCATGTGGCGCATTGGGGCACGTTCGTGCGTTCGCAGGTGCGGCCCGGCAGCGCGACGGTGCTCGTCACCACTGAGGTCGATAACGATAGCGGCGGAACGCGCGCGTGCCGCATCATCTCGCGGATTCGAGACGCGCGGGACAAAGTGGTGGCGACGGCCACTTCGGCGAATCAGAACGTGGCGGCTTGGGGACGAGCGGTGTTTGAACAGCGCGTGGCGGTGAACCGGCCGGCGCTCTGGTCACTCGAAGAGCCGACTCTGTATCAACTCGAAACCGCGATCGAAACAGGCGGCTCGACGGTGGACCGGTACGTCACACCATTCGGTATTCGCACGGTTCGATTCGACGCGGATAGGGGCTTCTTTCTCAATGACAAGCCCGTCAAGATTAAAGGAACTTGTAATCATCAGGATCACGCTGGAGTAGGCGCGGCACTGCCCGACCGCATTCAGTCGTACCGCATCGAGCGGCTCAAGGATATGGGGTCGAACGGCTACCGCACGTCGCATAATCCGCCGACGCCCGAATTGCTCGATGCCTGCGACCGGCTGGGCATGCTGGTGATGGATGAGACGCGCATGATGTCATCGAATCCGGAAGGACTGAGTCAACTGGAGCGGCTGATACGTCGAGATCGCAATCATCCTTCGGTTGTGATCTGGTCGCTGGGGAATGAGGAGCGGGAGCAGGGCACGGAGCGCGGCTTCCGCATCCTCACTACCATGAAGCGGCTGACTTATAAACTTGATGGAACGCGCCTGTGCACGGTGGCGATGAATGGTGCGTGGGGGAAGGGCATCTCGAATGTCATCGATGTGCAGGGCTGCAACTACCAGAACGGGGATTTCGACGCTTATCACAAAGAACACCCAAAGCAGCCGATGATCGGGACGGAAACCGCGAGCACGGTTTCGACGCGCGGCATTTATGAGAACGATCCGCAGAAGGGCTACGTCAGCGCGTACGACAAGAATTTTCCGCGATGGGCGAGCACGGCCGAAACCTGGTGGAAGATTTACGACGCGCGGCCGTTTCTTTCCGGCGGATTTGCGTGGACGGGCTTCGATTATCGCGGCGAGCCGACGCCTTATCGCTGGCCGTGCATCAACTCCCACTTCGGCATTATGGACACTTGCGGCTTTCCGAAAGACAACTTCTTCTACTACCAGGCCTGGTGGGGTTCGAAGCCCGTGTTGCATTTGTTTCCGCATTGGAATTGGGCGGGGAAGGAAGGCCAGGAGATCGAAGTCTGGGCGCATAGCAACCTCGACCGGGTAGAACTGTTCCTCAATGGAAAGAGCCTGGGATCGCAGGCGGTGGAGAAGGATACTCACCTCGTGTGGAAGGTGAAGTATGCACCGGGAACAATTGAAGCGCGTGGATTTAAAGGAAATGAACAGGTACTCACGGCAAAGCGCGAAACCACTGGTCCCGCAGTGCGGTTGGTGCTGCGGCCGGACCGCGCGCGAATCGCGGGTGATGGCGAAGACGTCTCGATGGTGGCGGTGGAAGTAGTGGACGCGCAGGGACGCACGGTACCAACCGCAGACAACGAAATCACGTTCCAGGTTTCCGGGAGCGGCAAGATGCTCGGCGTCGGGAACGGCGATCCGAGCTGCCATGATTCGGATAAAGGCCCTTCGCGGCACGCGTTCAATGGGCTGGGCATGGTGATCGTGCAGGCGGCGAAACAGGCGGGCACGATCCGCGTGGAAGCGGCGGCGCCCGGCCTCGAGGGCGAATCAGTGACGATCGACTGCGAAGCGGCACCGCTGCGGCTGGCGCTAGCCTAAGGCGAGTAGGGCCGGAACTTTGGGCCGGAATCGGGCAGTACTGCTAGTGCGATTCGGCACAATCGTTCCAATTCGTTACTGGAAGCGAATCGTGGAATTCCGTACAATGCAACGGTGTAACTCCTTCGCCGAAACGTTGTCATGCCGTTGGTATCGTGGGATCAGCGAGGCACTTCTGACATTCTTCCGCCGGTGCTCGAAGTAGCTCGCCGGCTCATTCGGGCTGAGGCTTGTGCCATCTGGCGACGTGACTTGGATACGCACGAGTGGCGGATTGTCGCGGCCGAAGGTCTTTCCGAAACATTCATTACCGCCAGTTGCAATCAACATCGCGCAGGCGATATGCGCGATGAACCGCTCTGCCTGGAGGATGTGCTTTCGTCTCCGCGGATGGCGGCGCGTTGGGCGATCCTGGAAGCCGAAGGAATAGCCAGCATGCTGGTGATGCCGCTGAAGATTCGCGGCAAGAATTCCGGCACCATCGTGTTGTACTACCGGCAGCGTCATCAGTTCTCGGCGGACGAGGTTCAGGCCACGATCAACCTGGCCAATCTGACAGCGGCCGCTATCGAGAACGGTGAATTGTACAAGGATCAGGAGCGGCTTCGGACGGAGGCGGAGCGGGCGCGGCAGCGTGCTTCCTTTGTGGCCGAGGCGAGCACGGTGCTGGCATCTTCGCTGGCTTACGAGGCAACGCTGGCGACGGTGGCGCGGCTGGCGGTGCCGCACATCGCAGACTGGTGCGTAGTGGACATGGTGCAGGAAGACGGAAGCCTGCGAGAGCTGGCGCTGGTCCACGTCGATCCGGCCAAGGCGGAGTGGGCACATGAGCTGCGGAACAAGTATGCGGGAGATTCGCCGCTGGCCAACGGCGCGGCGAAAGTAGTGCGCACGGGCAAGCCGGAACTGGCGCCGGAGATTCCGGACCGGCTTCTGGCGGCGGTCGCGCGCAATCCCGAGCACCTGGCCCAGTTGAAACAGGCGGGGCTGACGTCCTACATGTGCGTGCCGTTGAAAGTGCGGGAGCACGTGCTGGGTGCGATGTCATTCATCACGGGGGAATCGGGGCGGCATTACGGGCCTGAAGATATGGCGCTGGCTCTCGACCTGGCGCGCCGCGCGGCGATTGCGGTGGATCACGCGCGCCTGTTTGCGGCTTCGCAGCGGGAACGGGCCGCGCTCGAGAGTGCGATGGTGGCTTTGCGCGACAAAGAGGAACGGCTGCGCATGGCGCTGGATGCCGGACGCATGGGCATCTGGGACTGGAACATTGTGACGGGCGACCTGCAATGGACGGAAAACCTGGTGCCGTTGCACGGATTTCTTCCGGGCGAGTTTGACGGCCGGTTGGAAACGTTTATCTCGGTGATCCATCCTGACGACCGGCCGGTGTTTGATGCCGACGTGGCGCGGGCGATTCAGGAGAAATCCTATTTCGGGACGGAATTCCGCGTGGTTTATCGTGACGGCAGCGTGCACTGGATGTCGGGGAGCGGCAAGGTTTATTGCGACCAGAACGGCAACCCGGTGCGCATGATCGGTCTCGGCATGGATGTGACCGAACGGCGGCGGCTGGAAGAGAAGCTGCGGAAATCACAGAAGCTGGAGGGCGTCGGGCTGCTGGCGGGCGGCGTGGCGCACGATTTTAATAACCTGCTGACGGGCATCCTGGGGAATGCGAGCCTGGCGTTGGATATGCTGGCGCCGGACAGCCCGCCGGCAACGCTGCTGCAGAACGTCGTGCAAGCCTGCGAGCGCGCGGCGGATTTGACACGACAACTACTGGCATATTCCGGCAAGGGAAAATTCGTCATCGAACAAGTGGATCTTTCGGCGCTGGTGCGGCAGATCTGCGGGCTGCTGCAGGCGAGCATTCCGAAGATGGTGAAGCTGGTGCTGCACCTGGCTTCGGGGCTGCCCTACATCGAAGGCGACCCCAGCCAGCTTCAACAAGTCGTGATGAATCTGGTGATCAACGCGGCGGAAGCGATCGGGGAGCGCGCGGGATCGGTGGTGGTGGAGACCGGCATTCAGAACGCGGACGAAGGGTACATTCACGAGCATTTTTCGCCTGACGAACTGCGGCCCGGGCAGTATATCTACCTGCAGGTGCATGACGACGGCTGCGGCATCGACCAGGAGATGATGGGACGGATCTTCGAGCCATTCTTCAGCACGAAATTCACCGGGCGTGGGCTGGGACTGGCGGCCGTGGCCGGAGCCGTGCGCGGGCATCGCGGGGCGATTCGAGTGCGCAGTTCACCCGGCACGGGGAGCACGTTCCTGGTGCTGTTTCCGAAGTCCGAAGCACCGGTTCCGAAGCACTTCGGCGGGCCGATGCAACTCGAAGGCGCGCCGGGCACAGGGCTGGTGCTGGTGGTGGACGACGAGGAGACGGTCCGTTCAGCGGCGGAGGCGACACTGCGGCACTATGGGTACAGCGTGGCGATCGCCGAAGACGGGCAACTGGCGGTGGAGCGGTTCCGCGAGCGCGCGGCGGAGTTCTCGGCGGTGTTGCTCGACTTGACCATGCCGGTACAGGGCGGCGCGGACACCATGCGGCGGATCAAAGAGATCCGTCCGGACATTCCGGTGATCGCCTCCAGCGGCTACAGCGAAGTGGAAGCGTACCGGCGGTTTCCGGCGGGTGAATTGGCGGGCTTCCTTCAGAAACCCTACAGCGGCGTGGCTTTGGCTCGGAAAATCCAGGAAGCTTTGGCGCCTCAACGAGCGAGTAAAGCGGCCGAAACCTGAGACTGTCTTTCACGGCACATCTGGCAGTGTCCCCAATGTGTTACAAAGGGAGTACGAGGCATTGCCTCAGCGCCACCCCTCAGTTGCCGCTATGAAACTCTTGGGCTGGTTGGTTTCCTTCGGGCTAATTACGACTGCCGGAAGGGTAATCACCTTCGACACCGCGCCGCTCGGCCAAACCCCACCCGGTTGGACCATAGCTATGACGAATCGCGGCGAGCCGCCAGTCTGGCAGATCATGCGGGATCACACCGCCGCTACCCAGCCCTACGTATTCGCGCAGCTTTCGAAGGATACCAGCGCCGGGAGGTATCCTCTCGCGATTCTGGACAATCCGAAGATGCACGACGGCGACTTGAGCGTGCGGCTGAAACCGGTGAGCGGCAGAGATGACCGTGACGGCGGCCTGGTATGGCGTTACCGCGACCCCAACAATTATTATCTGGTACGGGCTGATGCTCTTGCAGGAAACGTAGCGGTGTACAAAGTGGAGAACGGCCGGTTCCTCTCTATTCAGCCAAACGGCATTCACGGCCGCCACTTTGTGAAGCATACGATTCCCACCAATGGCTGGAGCATTCTGAAGGTTTCTGTACGGGGTAATCGTTTCCAGGTGTACGTGAATCACCGGCGAATCCTACGCGCGCAGGATGACACATTCACGGGGGCAGGACGGGTTGGCCTGTGGACGGCAGGCGACTCGGTGACTTACTTCGACGATTTTCGAGTTAATCCGAAATAGCGGGCGAGGCAGCATTCCGCCCACCGCCCTTCGATGTCCTCAATCCGGTGATGGCAAAACGCCAACTCCAGTGGAGTTCCGCCTGGCTCAGCGCCCGCCTACGTGGACAAAGAACTGCGAATGATCTTCAAAAGATCCCCGAGTTGAAACGGCTTGCGAACAAAGCTGTGGATCTGGGGCGCACTCATGGCACCGGCGATCCTCTCGCGGCTATAAGCGCTGGTCAAAATCACTTTGATGCTCGGCTTAGCATTGGCGGCTGCAGCAACGATTTCGTGGCTGGAAGCTCCTGGAAGCGTCATATCCAACAGCATCACGTCCATTTTGCTGCCGCCCGTACGCAGAAGGTCGATAGCAGAAGAACCGTCGGCAGCTTCGAATATTTCAAAGCCGGTTTTCCGAAGCATCTTGACAATCGCCTGGCGTAAAGGAGTCTCATCCTCGACGACGAGGACCGTGCCGTGTTGGGAAGGGAGAGCCGGTTCCTGGTTGCCGGTCATCGCGTGACTTCCAAGGTCAGCCGTTGCTGTCGAGGATGGCAGCAATACTTGAAATGTAGTTCCTTTGTCCTGTTCGCTCGCCACGTGAATCACTCCGCCGAGGCTGCGTACGATCCCCTGCACGACTGCAAGTCCAAGTCCGCGTCCCGCGCCCTTGGTGGTGAAGAACGGATCGAACACCATGGCCTGTGTTTGGAGGGAAATGCCACGGCCCGTATCAGTGACTTCGAGCTGCACGTAATCTCCGTCCGGCAGCGTTCTGGATGACGGTGAAGCGGAGATCTCCTTCAGGGTCACCTGTCCGGTAATCACCCGAATCACGCCATCCCGGTCTCCGATGGCATCCGACGCGTTTGTGATGAGGTTCATCACAATTTGCCGGATCTGTGCGGCACTGGCACGGACGGCCGGAAGTCTTTGGTTAAGATGGGCCTCGATTACCGCGTGCTTGGTTACTGAAACCTTGAGCAATGAAAGCATCTCATCGACTGTCTTTGAAAGATCAATCAGCCCGACTACCGAACTCTCTTCTCCAGCGTAGATCATTAACTGACGAACGATTTCGGAGCCGCGCATTGCCACTTGACAGATGGCCTGCAGCTCTTCCTTACACGATGAAGCCTCATCGACCTCCGCTAACGCCAGCTCCGCTTGAGCCTGTACCGCACCCAACAGGTTGTTGAAATCGTGAGCAATCCCGCCCGCCAGCGTTCCCAAGCTTTCCAGTTTCTGCCTGATGAGCGCCTCCTCCTGGCTATGCTTGATCTCGGTGATATCTTCCACCATGGCAATTCCATGGAGAGGCTCTCCATCGGGCTTCAGGATAATGGATGCAGTCAAGTTGATCCAGATGACTTCACCGGTCTTTTTCACATATCGCTTTTGCATGCGGAAGAACGGTATCTCGCGCTTGAATAGCCGCTCCGCAAGCTCCACATCGGCAAATATGTCATCCGGGTGCGTGATCTCGGCGAACGTCTTCTGGATGAGTTCGGCCTCGGAGTAGCCCACCATTCGACAAAGGGCGCTATTGACCTTCACGAAGCGATAATCCCTTCCCACCAGGGCGAGACCGAGAGGCCCCTCTTCGAACACTCGGCGGAAACGCTCTTCGCCCTCGCGCAACGCCGCCTCGATAGTGCGCAGTTCTTCGACTTTGCCTCGACCGCGTTGGCGTTCATCGACCACTGCCGCCAACACGAGAATTGTCAAAGAGCAACTGGCAATGAGCAGCCGAAGGTCGTCTGCCGAAAGGGCTTGCTGCCAATGCAATCCGTACCACAGACTGCTCGCGATCATTGCATTTCCGGCCAACGCCAATGTAGCGAGCCCCATGCCGCGAAAAAGCGTGAGGGCCAATGGTGGAAGGAAGGTCAGGTAGCTGACATTCAGACCATACCGAAATTTGAATTGCGCGCTGATCCAAAAAGCGGCGGTCCACACCATCATTTCGGCGGCCAATTCCAGAACATTCCGGGTAGTGATTGGCGATTGGATTTCCGTATTTGCAACAGAAGCCGTCCATCGTTTTAACGGCCCGGAAAGATATACCAATACGGCAGGTACCACGGCCAGAATTCCCGCGCCGCCACGCAACCAGGCATCTATTGTGTTTGGAATGCCGGCACGGAGTGGAATTCCAACAATGGACAAAACCGAGTTCTCGAGTAACGCCGGGACAGCGGGCGCCAAAACGGCACCGGCCACAAATGCCAGAGTGGACCTTTCCCGCAAGAGCCAAGGTTCGTTCCTTGCGATTCGACGGGCAACCACCAATGCGCACGCATGAGAAACCAGAAAAAGAGGCGTGAGGAGAACGGCTCCTCTCCAGCCAAGGAAAGCCCAGAACGACGTGAAAAACAGGAATTGACTCCAACCGAAACCCCGCCATCCCCAGACCAGGGTCAACCCGAACAGGATGGCGGAACGGTATGCGAGGGTTGGCGTGAGAAGTTGCCGCCACAACGATCCATCCACAATGCCGAAAATGGCGATGCCTGCCGCCATCACGCTGAGAATTCGCAAGTCTGGCGATTGCAAAAGACGGTGGATCTGCGTCGATATCCGAGTCATAGACCGGCACCCGATCGGAATCTAACCGGGATGCCCAGGGCCAAGCGATTCAGACGGAAGCGGAACGCAAAGCATGAAATGTGTTCCGGCGCGCACGGGCCAAGCGGATGTGCCTCGGAACTGGAGCAGCCAGACTGGCGGTAGGGAATCCACAAAATCATGTGCACAGGCATAACGTCTCTCAGCGGTGTCTTAGAGAACGGCATACCTGGGAACATCCGCGTGTTGTACCTCTCCTGAGCGGACGTCTCGCCTTGCCGGGCCGCCGATTTGCTTGCAATTCGTGACCGGACCCTTTCTGCTCCTTTTCCGATAGAGCAGCTTCCACAGCGACTCATGCTGGACCGGGATTTCCATTCTTGGGCTTCCCGGTAGGGTTCAGTATACGTCCAGGCACTTGTTTTTGCATGCCTTTAGCGCATCTGCAGAGTGAAACACGATGTTCGGGCCGGTTGTAGACCTCAAAACCGGCAAGTCAAAGCTTAAGGGCTCCCATGCGAACCGAGCAAGTGCTCAGAGTGGAAATGCAGGTTCAGCCATTCTCCCCGGGTGCACCTGCGCGGCTTGGGCGGGTGCAGCGCCTTTACGCAGGAACGCGAGGTATTCGCTCGCATCACGCGTGGAGCCGGGGAATGTCGCGACTACTTGTTCATCGGGAGTCAGGATCGCGTAGTAGGGGATGGCGATGGTGTTGAATTTCGAAAGCTGCAGGCTTTGGTTTTCCTGCGAGGCCTGGTCGGTGCCATCGGTGTAGAGTTCCACCAGCACAAAGTTCCGCAGAGCATCAGCGATTTCGGGACGCGTGAACATGTTCGCGGTCATCCAGTGGCAGTTGGTGCAAGCGTAGCCGGTAAAGTTGACCAGGACGAGTTTGTTTTCGGCGCGTGCCCGGTCAAGCGCGGCGCGGTATTGATTCTTCATCCATACCAAGCCGGCGGCGGATGGCGCTTCGGCGGAGACAGCGGCTTGCGGCACGTAGGCATCGAGCTCTCCGAGGCGGCCGCCGAACATACCGGGCAGCAGGCTGAGAGCGAAGATCAGGAATGCCATGCCCCAGAGCAGGCGCCCCAAGCCCATGGGCGCGTCGCGGTCCACCCCTTCCAATCGAAGAAAGCCCAGCAGGTAGAGCCCGGCCATGGCGAACAAGACGACCCAGATGGCGAGGAAGCGGTCACGGGTGAGGATGTTCCATTGCATCACCTGATCGAGGCTGCTGAGGTATTTCAAGCCGGCTGCGAGAACGATAAAACCCATCACGACCTTGACGCGCGCGAGCCAACCGCCGCTCTTGGGCATACGCTTCAAATAGGAGGGAAACAGCGCCAGCAGGAAAAACGGCAGGGCCAGCCCGGTGGCGAAGCTCACCATGCCGAGCAGCGGGCGCGCGCCACCGCCTCCGACGGAGGCCGCCAGCAGCGTTCCGACGAATGGGCCGACGCACGCGAACGATGCCAGCGAAAAAGTGAGACCCATGATCAGCGTTCCAGCGAAGCCGCCGCGCTCCGAAGAACGATTCAGGCGCGTGAGGACGGATGACGGGATAGTGATTTCAAAAGCACCGAGCAGGCTTAGACCGAAAGCCAAAAATAAGAGTGTGATGAAACCGTTGACCCAGGGGTTCGAGCCGAATTGCACGACGCCGAACGGGCCGAGCAGAGCCGTGGTGATGAGGCCCATTCCGGAGAAGAGCACAATGATGCCGAGACAAAATACAACCGCCTGCACGACGGAATCGCTGCGCCCGCCCGACTTCCGGTTGAGAAAGTACGACATGGTGATGGGGATCATCGGGAAGACGCACGGCGTGAAGATGGCTGCGAGCCCGAAACCGAAGGCTACCAGCAGGAAGGGAATCCAGCCCTGGTCTTGTGGAGCGGGCGCCAGCGGGGCAGAGTGGCGGCCGGGCTGCGGCAGCGCATAGCCAGGCGGAATCGACACAGATACCGCGGCGGAGGCGGGATCGACCGTGAGAGTTGCCTGAGAGGTTCGGCGGACCGGCGGAATGCAGAGCCGGTCGTTACAGGTCTGATAGCGGGCGGTGACCGCAAGATCTACGGGGCCGGCAGGCGCGTCTTTTTTCAGAGCCAGATCAAGAATAAAAACAACTTGATTTTCAAATGTTTCCGTCTCGGCGTTAAAGTTTTTGTCGAACTGGCGCCTGGGCGGCGGTTGAAGCACTTTGTAGCTTTCGACCACGGCATTGGGCGCGAGTTGGATGGTGGTAGGGATGGCTTCGGCGGTGGAGAGCGAATAGAGGTGCCAGCCCGGCTCGATGTGGCCGGTGAGGCGTGCCAGCACGCGCGCGCCCGGCGGAGCCGTAGCTGGATCGAGCGCGAGGCTCCATTTCACCTGGTCTGGTTTTTGGGCAAAGGCGGCTGCGGAGAAGACGAAAAGACTGAGGATGGCGGTGCATGATCGAACCGCGCGCGCCGTGATGCGGGGGGCGGAGCCCTCCCCGGCGGGTGTGATTCGGTTGCAAAATTTCACGGCTATTCGGCCTTCATTGCTATTTTATCGAAGGACGACTGGCGGAGTTCGGATTCGATGCGGTCGTTGATGCGGCCGCTCGAAAACTCCCCCGCGACGCGGATGGCGTTGCGGATAGCGTTGGCATTCGACCGCCCATGGCAAATGATGCAGACGCCGCGCACGCCGAGCAGCGGCGCGCCGCCGTACTCGGAATAATCGACGCGCTTGCGGAAATCAGTGAAAGCCGTGCGGGCGAGCACGTAGCCAATCTTGCGCGTAAGCGTGGCTTCGAGCGACTCGCGAAGCAGTCCCTTCACCATCTCCACCAGACCTTCACTCACCTTGAGTGCCACATTGCCGGTGAAGCCATCGCAGACAATGACATCTACCTTGCCGCCGTAGATGTCGCGGCCTTCCACATTGCCGATGAAGTTCAGGTTCAGGTTCTTGAGCAGGGGCGTGGCGGCTTTGGTGACTTCGTTGCCTTTATGTTCCTCTTCGCCGATCGAAAGCAAGCCGACGCTGGGCCGGGGCCGGTGCAGAATGATGCGCGAATAGATTTCGCCCATGACGGCGAACTGCACGAGCATGTGCGGGGAGCAATCGACATTGGCGCCCACATCCACCATCACCACCGGCGAGCCTTCGACGGTGGGCAGTACACCAGCCAGCGCGGGACGTTCCACGCCGGGCACTACGCCCTGCACGATTTTGGCAGTGGCCATGACTGCGCCGGTGTTACCCGCAGACACGAATCCCTGCGCCACGCCATCGCGAACGAGCCGGGAGGCCACCTTGAGCGAGCTGTCGCGCTTGGTGCGGACGGCGCGGGCAGTGTCCTCCATGGTGATGCGTTCGCTGGCGTGGATAATTTCGAGGGGGAGGGTGCGGTGGTCCTCGTACTGACTGAGTTCCTGACGGACCTGATCCTGCTGGCCCACCAGAACGACTTTTACTCCCAGACTTCTGGCGGCGAGGACGGCCCCTTCGACCTCAGCTTTTGGGGCGTGGTCGCCGCCCATTGCATCCACGGCAATGGTCAGCATGTTGGGAAGGAATTACTCCTGAGCGACTTCCACAACTTCCCGGCCTTTGTACTGGCCGCAATGCGGGCAAACCCGGTGCGGCAGCTTGGGCTCATGACAATTCGGACATTCCGAGAGGCCGGCGGCCTTCAGCGCATCATGTGCGCGGCGGTTATTGGTCCGTCGCTGGGAGTGTCTACGTTTGGGATTCGGCATTTCTCTACCTCAACAAATCTTATCCGCTTATGCGGCGTCGCGTCTCAGAAATTCTATCGGCCTACAGGTTGCGGAGCGCCCCCCACCGATCGTCGGCGGTTTCGGGCCGGCAGGCGCAATTGGTCTCATTCCGGTTCTTGCCGCATACGGGGCAAATCCCTTTGCAGTCGTCGTTACAAACACGCTGCATTGGCAGGGCGAGCAGGATCTGCTCGCGGAGGATGTCATCCAGTTCCAAGCCTCCGCCGTTATAAAAGCCGATCTGTGCTTCGCCATCGTCAATTTCGACCTCATCGTCGCCATCGATGCAGGAGTTAGGACGATAAAACAAGTCGAAACCTGCATCGAGCGGGAAACGCGCGCGACCCAGACAGCGGTCGCATTGCGAGTCCATCTCTACGGTGAAGTGGCCCTGAATGCGGACCTCCCCGCCGGTGTGCTCCAGCAACTCGGCTGTGCCGGTAGCGTGAAGCGGGGAGCCCTGCTCCAGGTCTGCTTCCGTGAAATCGATCTGCCCCGGCTGGATGGTTTCGTCGAAACGAACCTTTCGCAGCTCCATCTCTTTGACACTGAGGAACATAGCCAAATACCAGGATGTCGGGCAGAAACGCATCCATTATACCATTGTGCGCGAATTCCTACCTTTCCGCAGCCACGCTAGTGCCCAAGCGGAGGCGGTCAATTTCGGCAATTTCAGCGGGGCTGAGACGGAATTCGAGGGCGCCCACGACGCCTTCGACCTGTTCGGCGGAACGCATGCCGACGATGGCGGCGGTAACGGCCGGATGGCGGAGCGTCCAGGCGATGGCGACTTCCCCGGCGGTTCGTCCATGACGTTTACCGATATCAATCATCAGGTCGGCAAGCGCCAGGTTGTGAGTGAGGGCGGGCTCCTGGAAATTCGGCGTGCGGCGGCGGAAATCCTCGGCGGCCATGGCGGCGATGCGCTCGCGCGTCATCTTTCCGGTGAGCAGGCCGGACTTCATGGGCGAATAAACGATCACGCCGATGCCCCTCTGCAGGCAGTAAGGCAGGGTTTCGCGCTCGACGTCGGCAGTGATGGCCGAATAGGGCGGCTGCAGCGAGGTGACAGGCGCAATGCGGCGGCAGCGCTCCATCTGCGCGGCATTGAAATTGGATACGCCGATCCAGCGGACTTTGCCTTCCTCTTTGAGCTTGACGAGGGTAGACCAGCCTTCTTCGATATCGGCATCGGGCTCGGGCCAGTGGATCTGGTAGAGATCGATGACGTCCACTTGGAGGCGGCGAAGGCTGGCTTCGCACTCCTCGCGGATGGAATCGGCTTTGAGGTTTTTGAGGATCTCGCCTTTCTCGTTCCACCGGCGCTCGCACTTGGTGAAGATGTACGGGCGATTGGAACGGCCCTGGAGGGCACGCGCGACTACTTCTTCGGAGTGGCCGAGGCCGTACACGGCGGCGGTATCGATCCAGTTAATGCCATGGTCCAGAGCCGCGTGGATGGCGGCGACGGACTGGGCGTCATCTTGCGGCCCCCAGGAAAATGCCCAGCCGGATCCGCCCATAGCCCAGGCACCCAGGCCGATGGACGTGAGTTCCATATCACTATTGCCCAAACGTTTCTTCTGCATCTCCTTTACAATAACCGACGTTGGCACTTTCGGAGCAGAAGCGCGCGATCGTGATCGGTTCGGGGCCGAATGGACTGGCAGCCGCGATCACGCTGGCTGCGGCCGGCGTGCACGTGATCGTACATGAGGGCTCGGATGCGATCGGAGGCGGCGTACGTTCGGCGGAATTGACGCTGCCGGGATTCGTGCACGATATCTGTTCGACGGTGCATCCGATGGCGGCTTCATCGCCATTTCTCGAAGACCTGCCACTGGCGGCGCATGGGTTGGACTGGGTTTATCCCGAGGCCTCCGTAGCGCATCCGTTCGATGACGGTAGAGCGGTGATGCTCGAGCGTTCACTCGACCTGACGTGCGCGAATCTGGGTCCGGACGGCGAAGCGTGGCGAAGCCTGATGGACCCGCTGGTGGAGGATTGGCCGGCATTGCGGCATGACGTGCTGGCGCCTCCGAAGCTGCCACGCCATCCGCTGCGGATGGCGAGATTCGGCCTGCATGCTGTGAGGTCGGCACGATCCCTGGCGGAGAGCCGCTTCCGGGGGATGCGCGCGCGGGCTCTGTTCGCAGGCATTGCGGCGCATTCGATTCTGCCGCTCGAGAAAAGCCCGAGTGCGGCAATTGCGCTGGTGCTGGCGGTAGCAGGGCACGTGACTGGATGGCCGTTTCCGCGCGGCGGGGCGCAGCGATTGAGCGATGCGCTGGCCGGACACCTGCGATCGTTAGGCGGCGAGATCCGCATCCATTCGCCGATATCGACTCTGCCGGATGCGCCCCTGGTGCTGTGCGATATCACGCCGCGCCAACTGCTGGCGCTGGCAGGCGACAAGCTGCCGGCGGGATACCGGCGTTCGCTCGAACGTTATCGATATGGGCCAGGGGCGTTCAAAGTGGATTGGGCGCTCGATGGACCGGTCCCATGGCGGGCGGCGGCGTGCGCGCGGGCGGCGACGGTACACCTGGGCGGGACGATGGAGGAGATCGCGGAATCAGAGAGCGCGGTGTGGGAGGGACGCGTAGTGGAGCGGCCGTTCGTGCTGCTGGTGCAGACGAGCCTGTTCGACACTTCGCGCGCGCCGGCGGGCAAACACACGGTGTGGGCGTACTGCCATGTGCCGAATGGATCGACGGCGGATATGACCGATGCGATTGAGGCGCAGATTGAACGCTTCGCGCCGGGCTTTCGCCAGCGCGTTCTGGGACGGCATGTGTTCACGCCGGCAGCGCTGGAGCAGCATAACCCGAATCTGGTGGGCGGCGACGTAAGCGGCGGCGCGAATACGATGCGGCAAATGATTCTGCGGCCGACGCTGCGGTCGTACACAACGCCGCTGCGGGGCGTGTACCTGTGCTCCTTTTCGACGCCACCGGGCGGCGGGGTGCACGGCATGTGCGGTTATGGTGCTGCGCGGCGGGCGCTGGGCTGACAGGCGTCGCGGTCTGCGAAAACGCATTTCTTGCGGCGCGCATTTTCAGTTGTGCGGCGTCAGAGAAAACGGCCTGCCTGCTGATACAATCTGCTTCATGCAAGGAAAACCAAAGGTCATCGCCCTGCTGAATGAAGCGCTGAAAGAAGAACTGACGGCGATCAGCCAGTATTTCCTCCACGCCGAGATGTGCGAGAACTGGCACTATGAAAAGCTCGGCGACTTCATCAAGAAGCAGTCCATCGACGAGATGAAACACGCCGAAGCTTTGATCGAGCGAATCCTGTTTCTGGATGCCACGCCGACCATGGGCGACGCGCTGCAGCTCTCGGTGGGGAAGAACGTAAAGGAACAACTGGAAAGCGACCTCAAGCTGGAAATCAGCGCGGTCGGCCTGTACAACCGGGCAGCGGAGACGGCGCGTACGGAAGGCGACAACGCCTCGCGTGAATTGTTCGAGCGCCTGCTCAAAGACGAAGAAGAACACGTGGACTGGCTCGAAGCACAACTGTTCCAGATCGGCGAGATGGGATACGAGCGGTACCTGTCGCAGCAGATCCGGGATGAGAAGTAGCCATTCGAAGGGCCCGGCTGGATTCGGACGGGGCGGTTGTGCCATCCTGAACGCTTCATATGGACATCATCAACGGCAACGTCGGGTGGATTGAGGTAATCTGCGGGCCCATGTTTTCGGGCAAGAGCGAGGAACTGATCCGAAGGATCCGGCGGGCGACGATCGCGCGAAAACGAGTGGACGTCTTCAAGCCGGCGATTGACAACCGCTACTCGGACGATGAGATTGTTTCTCACGGCGATCTGCGGATGCAGTCGCGCGTGGTGAAGGACGCGAGCGAAATCCTGGATGCGATTGACTGGCGGTCGGAAGTGGTGGGCATCGATGAGGCGAACTTCATGGGGTCGCGGCTGGTGGAAGTGGCGCAGCGGCTGGCCGATAGCGGCAAGCAGGTGATCATCGCGGGTCTGGATACGGATTATCTGGGGCGCCCGTTCGCGCCGGTGCCGGATTTGCTGGCAGTTGCGGAATCGATCACCAAGACGCTGGCGATTTGTGTGCGGTGCGGAAATCCGGCGAAGCATACACAGCGGCTGCGGGGATCGGACGATCTGATCGTGGTGGGCGCCGCCGATTTGTATGAAGCGCGATGCCGTCGATGCTTTGAGCCGGGGATTCCGAAACAGGCGGAACTGGAGTTTGTGAAAGCGCAGCGGCAGGAGCGGAAGCTGGCTCCGGCGGAGACGCGAGGGTAGAGTTGGCGCACAAGCCATGTAGGCAGGCGGATACGGCTCGGAATCGGCGTGGGCCGGCGGTAAGGGTCCGATATTCGGGGTAGCGGTGGTCCTTTCTTCTATGGCGCCAGCGATGGGGCTACGTAGGAGTAGAAGAGCACAATTATCCCGATGATTGAGGCTAACAGCACGCTGTGCTTGAGCGTGAAACGGAAGAGTTTGCCTTCTTCTTCGGGCTTCATTTCCGTGGCGCAGACGGCTACCGCGATGCTCGTGAGACTGATCATTTTTCCCATGACTCCGCCGCTCGAATTGGCGGAGGCCATCAGTACCTGATGCATGCCGAGCTTGTGCGCGGTTACGACTTGCAGCGTCCCGAACAGGGCATTCGACGACGTGTCGCTGCCGGTGAGGAATACGCCGAGCCAGCCCAGCAAGGGACTGAAGAAGGGGAATAAGACACCGGTCGCGGCGAAGGCCAGGCCCAGAGTGGCAGTGGCTCCGGAGTAGTTCATCAGGAAGGCCAGTCCCAGCACGGCAGCCAGAGTCAATTCGGCCAGCGCTAACTGCTTCACCGTGTCCCAGAAGACCTGCGCGAAGCGCTTAGGCGTGAGTCCCAGGACGAGCGCACCCAGGATAGCTGCGAACAGGCAGGCGGTGCCGGAGGCCGAGAGCCACGAGAAAGCGAAAACCGCGGGATAGCGTGCAGGCTGCGGCACCACCGGCGGCATACGCAGGATGGTATTGTGCAGGCCAGGCCATTGGAGAGAGAGGCTCACGCGATTCAGTTCCGCCTGAAGAGGCTTGATTCCCCAGAGCAGCACGAACAAAACGAGGAAGGCGTACGGCGCCCAGGCAAGCGCGATCTGGCCGCCGCTGTGGCGCGGTCGGGATGCCACGGAAGACGTTCCGCCATTGCCCGCGGATTGGCCTAGGCCGGCCGCCACGCGGTGCTCGCGTAGTTCGAAGTGGTCCTTCGGTTTCCACACGAAGAAGAGCCCGATGAGCGCGCCCATGGCCGCCATGGAGGCCAGGATGTCGGTGAGCTGCGGGCTGACGAAATTGGAGATGCAGAACTGAGTACCGGCGAAGGCCACGCCGCAGAGCGCGGCCGCGGGCAGCACCGCGCGCAAACCGCGCCAGCCGGCCATGACGACCACCAGATACGCGGGCACAATGAGCGATACCGGCGCGCAGATGCGTCCCACACCAGCGCTGAGGCGATCGAGCGGAAGTCCGGTGGTGACGGAGAGCGTCATGATCGGCAGGCCGATCGAGCCAAACGCCACGGGCGCCGTATTGGCGAGCAGGCACACACCAGCGGCATAGAATGGCGAGAAGCCGAGACCGGTCAGCATGGCGGCGGCGACGGCGACGGGCGTGCCGAAGCCGGCCGCACCTTCGATGAAGGCACCGAATGCGAAGGCGATCAACAGCGCCTGCAGGCGGCTATCGTCGGTAAGATGGCCGATAGAGCTTTTCAGAACTTCGAACTGACCTTTTTCCAGGGAAACGCGGTAAAGCAGGATGGCGCAGAAGACGACCCAGCCGATGGGGAAGAGACCGAAGGCGGCTCCATAGGTGACGGAGGCGAAAATGTTGTTGACCGGCATGCCGTAGACCGCGCCTGCGACCAACATGGCCGTTCCTAGTCCGGCCAGCGAGGCCAGCCAGGCGGGTTTGCGGAGCACGCCAAGCAGAATGAGAAGTATGAGAATCGGTATCGCAGCGACCAGCGCGGACATTCCCAGGCTGTGCGCGACGGGTGTATAGTCTTGTTGCCACATAGTTAAGTAGTCACCCTTCAGACGCGGCGCTCGCGGCCGCTCCAAAAAATCTCCCGTAAAGAGCGCTTCACGATTTTACCTGTTCCCGTTTTGGGAAGGGGCTGATCGCAAAACTGAATAATGCGGGGTACTTTGAAACTGGAAATTCGGGTTTTTAAGAATGCTTTGAGCTCTTCTTCGGTGAGGCTCTGGCCGGGCTGCAGGACAATGAGCGCTGCCGGCACTTCTCCCCAGTGCGGATCGGGCGCGGCAACCACCGCGCATTCAAATACCGCCGGGTGAGCGAAGATGGCTTTCTCGACCTCGATGGAAGAGATGTTCTCGCCGCCGCTGATGATGATGTCCTTCTTGCGGTCAACGATCTGGATGTAATTCTCTTCGTCCCAGACGGCCATGTCTCCGGTGTGCAGCCAGCCATCGGAGAGCACATCGCGCGTCGCATCCGGTTCGCGGTAGTAACCGTCCATCACGAGATCGCCGCGCACGAGGACTTCGCCGACGGTCTGCGCGTCGCGCGGCACGTCCCGGAGGTGAAGATCGACCACGCGGACGTCGCAACCGGGCAGCGACCAACCGGCGCTGGCCTTGCGGCGCAAGCGGTCCTGTTCATCGGTGTATTGGAGAGTGGATTTCGCGCGCGATGCAGTGGCGACAGGGCTGGTCTCGGTTAGACCGTAGCCAACGAGAACATCGCAGTGAAACGCCTGTTCCATGCGGCCGATCAACTCGGGAGAAGAGGCAGCGCCGCCGATGAAGATCTGGCGCAGACTGGAAGTATCGAATCGTCCCAGGTCCGGGCAATTGAGCAGGGCATTGGCCATGGTGGGCACCAGGCACATGCCGGTGGCTTTTTCTTCTTCGATCATGCGCAGCACTTGCGGAGGATCGAAGCGGCGCACCATCACCTGCTTGAGTCCGTTCAAGGTGGCGGTTTGGGGGCGGCCCCAGCCATTGGCGTGATAGAGCGGAATGGTGTGCAGTTCGACGCCGTTCTCATCGTGAGCGAGCGCGGCGGCGACGGCCAGAGCGTGCAGGTAGAGCGTGCGGTGCGAGAGCGCTACGCCTTTGGGTGTTCCGGTGGAACCGCTGGTATAGAAAAGCTCGGCAATTTCGTTTTCATCAAAACCGAAAATATCGGGCCGTTCCAGGCGTCCGCGGGTAAGAAGATCTTCGAGTGTAACGTCCGATGTGGGAGTGGGACCGTCGATGGAAACAAAACGCTCGATGAATGGGCATTCGCGGCGCAACTGCTCCACCACGGGAGCGAAATCGTTTTCAAACACCAGCATGCGGGGCTCGGCGTGGCGGAGAATCGCGGCCAGTTCGGCCGGCGCGAGGCGCACGTTGAGCGGCATCGCGACGGCATGGACCATGGGCGGTCCATAGTAGCCTTCGAGTAGCTGGTGATTGTTGAAGCTGAGGTACGCGACGCGGTCGCCGGGGCGAATGCCTTCGGAGAGGAGGCCGTGGGCGAGGCGCTCACAGCGTTCCCCGAGTTCGGCGTAGGTGAACCGCCGGTCACCGGAGACGATGCCGATTTTGCGGCCGTAAAGATCCACGGCGCGATAGAGACACCGAACCGGAGTCAGCGGAACGATCATGACCTTGCGATTGTATAACAGGTGCGCCGTGTTCCAACCGAACGTGGCCTGCATGGGGAGATACCGGACGTGCGGCTTGCGTACGGCTTGTTCGCGTGACAGTGCGCTAACTCGTCCACGATCCGGGATCGCTGAAACTTCACTTGTACGTGTTGGCGACTACACGTCCGGGTGGATCAGTTCCGTGTAGCCGCCAGAAAGGCGGGTGCTTTGCGGCGCCCGTCACCGGTCAATGGATAGGGCTAGGCCCCTGTGGACGACGGCTGTTTGCGCTTGCGAGCCCCTACAGCAACGAGGCCCAGCAGGCCGATGCCGAGCAACACCAGCGAACCAGGCTCCGGCACAGCACTCGCGGTAAATGTGCCGTATCGTCCCGGGGGCACTCCGGAGTCGGGACCGGCGTTCGGATTGTCGACAAGGCTAGTCGCATTGGCAAGCCCTGCTGCGTAAATGATCGGCCCGCCCCCCACGTCACCATTGCTCCAGATTTCACCAACGTATCCTCCGGGTCCGGCTATATTGAACGCGACGCCATAGATGTCGAACAGACCTCCGGAGAATGGATAGGTTAGCGTAGGCACGCCGTTGATGAGTGCGAAGCAGACGGCCGGAGAGTTTCCTGCCGGGTAAAACAGATCGTCGTAGGATAAACCGCCTGAAGTAGATGAAAAACCGGAGACCAGAGGGTTGTTCACATACGATATCGGGGAGGTTAGCCCGGTAATCGCACCAGAGACATTGACATTTGTATCCGAAAACGTTCCGCTGATGCCGGTGATCTCATAGCCGGGCGGATTACTGGAATTACTGCTCTGCTGTCCGACCACGAGCACGCCGGTAGCGGTGATCCCGTTTCCGCTGAACGAGAAGTTGATTTCGCCCGCCATCGCTCCAGGCGCAGCCGCAAAGGCCGCCGCGAACCCGAGCAACGCAAAAGAACTGATCTTCATTTTTTCCTGTTTCTCCTTGAAGGTCCCAGTAAAGAAAGATGGTTAGGGAGCCGGATTCATTGTACTCGGAAAAAACGCATCAGTTGCCACACGTTCCCCATCTCGAAGGGCGACGGGACGGATTCTCACATATATGTTGCGGCGAGGTTTCACTAGTGGTGGAGCGAATTTTCGAGTTATGCTCACATGACGCCCGATAAGGCGAAGCACCACGCGGTCCGCAAAATGATCTGCAGCCTGATAGTGGCGACTTGACCGAAGAATCCTCCTCTCGTGCGTCTTATGAGCGACGCGCGCTACCATTTGACGAGTTCGACGCGGCGATTTTTGGCGCGGCCTTCTTCGGCATCGTTGGAAGCGGCGGGAGCATACGGGCCACAGCCGAAGGCGTCCAGGCGATTCGCGGCCACTCCATACTTGCTGGTCAATTCGCGGGTTACGGCTGCCGCGCGGCGCCGGCTGAGATCGAGATTGTAGTCGGGCTTACCTTGATTGTCGGTATGGCCGACGACGTGGACATTCAGGCTGGGATTATCCGCCATCAGCTTGGCAATTTCTTTGAGCGTGGGCTCCGAATCGCCCCGAATGGTGTCCTTATCCGTATCGAAATAGATTCCATATAAGACGACTTTACCGGCATCCCCGATGGCTCTCGACATGTCGGCCGCGTTGAGCAACGTCATGTTCTGTTCCATGGATTCGGGCGCGATGACGACCAGTTCGGCGAGCGCGCTCTCCTTGGCAACGGAATGCTGAAGCCGCAGCGGGATCACACCATCCTTGTAGCTGGTGACGAAGAGCAAATAGTAAGTGGGCTTGGCATCTCTTGATCTCGCAACCAGAACGCGCTCCTGGCTTTCGTTATACGCGAGTATCTGGCCGATGTCGTCCTCTGAGGAGATCTGGCTGAATGTGGGGCCGAACCATCCCTGCTCGCCGGCGGCCTTCGTATAGAGCGGCGTAAGGCTCAGGCGCTGAAACTCGAGCTGGTAGTTGCGGAACAATTCCGCGGGGGAGCGGCCGGCGGGCGCGAGGTAAGTGTAGCGGCTTACCAAGCCTTCGGTCTTCTGGCTCTTGTTGTAAACCAGAGGAGTGTAGGTCTTAGGAGGACCGAGAGGCAGCAGGAATTCGTCGAACTTCGGCGGGTGATAGCCAATGATTTCGCTTCCGGTGTAGCGCTTCATGCCGGCGGGATCTTTGGATCCGGGAAGATCGGCCGCGAGGCCATTGAGCGCAAGAGTCAGGCTGAGCAGAG
>DASZPB010000079.1:0-82762 GCA_035550475.1 Bryobacteraceae bacterium
CACCGGTCTCTTTGCGAATGTCAAAAATCTCCTCCGGCATGCCGACAATATTATCAGCTATTCGTGATTATCCTCGCTCCAATGGATGCCGGAATCGCGCATCCCAGAACTTCGACCGCTGCTCTGGATGCGCCTCGCGCCACCTCCGATGAGCAGATGATCGAGCTCTGGCTTCACGGCCGGTCCGTCCATACCCAGCGCGCCTATCGTGCCGACATCAACCAGTTCCGATTGGTGGCAGGGAAGCCGTTCCAGCAGGGCATTAATGGGTCGGCATAAATGGGTCGGCCTCAGAACTAAGCGATTTTCGGTGCGCTCTGTTGCTCCGTGGCCCCTCAATCGTGCAGCGATGCGGGACCGTGCTCTGTCCGGACGATGGCGATATCGATTTCGTGAAAGCGATCCAGATCCTGCCAAAGGCTGCAATCCACGATCTTCTCCCGGCAATCCTCGGCGGCGTGACCTTCACCGCCTCGGACCAAACACCGAACTAAAGCGGATCGGCCGATCACCGCAACTTTCCGCGGGCTGAGCACGTTCAAGTAGATAGGCTACAATCGTGGCAGGAGTTTACTGATGTTCGTGCGGGCTTTATTTGCAACAACTTTACTGACTGCGGGGGTGCTTGCGGCGCAGCAGACGGCTCCGGCGTCTTCCGATAACGGCTGGCGCAAAACTGAACCGGCGAAGCCCGGCGAATTCGTTGTCGATACCGGTACGAAAGTGCCGTTGAGTCTCATCAACAGCGTCAGCACCAAGCATTCCGTCGAGGGCGACCGGGTCTACCTGGAGACGGTTTACCCGATCGTGATCAATGGCCGCGTCGTGATTCCGCCGGGAAGCTATGTCGCGGGGACAGTCACGCAGATCAAACGGCCGGGCCGCGTGAAGGGTCGCGGCGAATTGTATGTTCGCTTTGACTCGTTGACCCTGCCGAACGGCGTGACGCGCGATTTCCGCGGCCGGATTGGTGGAATGGATGGAGACGCTCCGGACAAACTCGACCGGTCCGAAGGAAAAGTTACCAGCGAAGGCAACAAGAGCGGTGATGCGCGCACGGTCGGCGAAGCCGCTGCCGCGGGAACTTCCGTGGGAGTGATCGCGGGCGCGGCTGCCGGGCATTACGGCATGGGTGCGGGCATCGGAGCCGCGGCGGGCGCTACGGCTGGTATGATCGGTGTACTGCTTTCGCGCGGTCCGGATGCGGTGTTGGCCAAGGGCAGCACGCTCGAAATGGTTCTGGACCGGCCTCTCAGCTTCAAGGAAAGCGAATTGAATTTCGGAAGCTACCAGGCGCCGCGTCTTCCGAGTGAGACGCCTGCCGCGCAGAACGACAAGAAGAACTCGTCGATCCCGATTCCGGGCGGCCGCTTCCCGTTCTGAGGTTTCACGCCACGCTGAGCGCGGCTACTTCGTAGTCGATCACTTTGGGAATCGTGAACTCGATCGTGTCTCCATTCTGATGGAACGGAATCGAGGTCTCGGCGCGCAGTAACTCCACGCGCGTGACGTTCCTTCCCGGGTCCAATTTCATCCGCACTTTCTGAGCGCCAATTGGGAAATAGCTTCGCACCCAACCGCGATGCATGTTGGGATTGGTGTAGTTCAAAACGTGGACCGCGTATCCGGCCGCGGTCTCCCACGCAAAGGTCTCCACCACACCGCTGCCTTCGATGATCACCGGCGCATCGTTATGCAGAACCCACCCAATTGAATTCCGGATGAGGCGGCTCAGGTCAGTGTGACCGGAGCGCCACATGGTTCGCTCCACATCTCCGGGGAAGTAAGCGAGGCGGCTGTTCCCGTTTTCGCGCAGTACAACGCCCGGCTCATTCGTGTGCGGCGTTCGCGGATAAGACAGCTCCGGCGGATAGGCGGTATAGCCAGGCACCACCGACAGCACCGGATTCTCGACCGGCTTGACGGGCAAGCGGAATTCGGCGCCGGGAATCCAATTGGTATCGGTGAAGCCCTTAAGGATTTCGTGCGGCCGCTCGATTCTCGCGTAATAAGCGTTGCCCAGCGTCCCTTTGACTTCGCCGGCTTTGTGGATGCCGAAGACATCCGCCAAGCCGAAATCCGCGCGCCGCTGGTTTTGTTCCGTGTACATGCTCGTTTCGAAGGTGGCCCACAATCCACCCCCGGACTTGGCGTATGCCGCCAACTGCCGGCATTGCTCGTCGCTGAGCAATGCCACGTTGGGAAGCAGAAGCGCAGAGTACTTCTTCAAATTCGCGGCATCCAGATCGTCTTCATGCACGAAGTCGAACAGATACCGGCCCTCGAGCAGCGCGTAATACAGACCGTTCATGTAGAGCGAAACGCCGCCGGTTCCAGGTGCTTCGTAGAACAAGTTGGTCCGCTGCCCCATGACTACGCCCAGGTTCGCGATGGAGCGTTTGTTGACGAAGTGGCGATCATGGCGGGCCAGCCAGTTGAAGTACTGCCGGCCGGGCTCCTGCCAGCGGCGGTCCTCACCCAGCCCATTTTCCCCGCCGATGTAGTGATACCAGATCACCATGCCGCTGGCGACGGTTTCGTCCATCCACATGCGGGCTTCGTCAGCGCCCTTGGCTACGTTGCGCCAGCGCACCGGCCCGGTGGACCACGCCCCGGTGACATTGGTGCTGGTGCGGCCCTTCATGATGGCGTTGCAAACGCGCCCCTGCTGGGTGCAGCCCCAGATGGGCGTATCGTCGCCGCCGCGACCCTGGTTGTCGCAGTTGAACCAGTAACAGACTTCGCCAAGTTGCTTCAAATTTGGAGTCGCACGGATGCTGCCGCCCAGATTGGCGAAGAAGATGTTGTCCGGCCGCTTCTCCTTGGCGATGGAATCGTAAAGCTTCCAAAGCTCGACCACGCGCTGGTTGAACTGCTCCCAATAGACAGGAGTTCCCGAGGGCGCCAGCTTGCGGCATTCATCGCAGTGGCAGTTCTGAAGGCGCCCAAGAGGAGGCCAAGCGTTGGTGAAGATGCCATCCACATCGTAGCGGGAGTTGACCTCGCGCATAATGGCCGGAATGTGTTCAGTGAAATACGACGTGTACATGCATGTGCGGTACAGTCCCGGATCTTCGGTGTACCGCACGAACTTGCCCTGCGCGTCGCGCTGAAACCACTCGGGATGGGGCTGAAGCGCATCTTCCCACTGCAGGTCCAGACTCATGCGAGCGATGACCCGGATTCCGCGCTGTTTGGCGGCCGAGCAGCATTCGCCGAAAAAATCGCGGTTCCCCAGATACCGGCCTCTGCGATGGAAAGGCACTTCGGTTGGATAGAACGCCAGAATGCCGGTGACGCTCACCAGCACGGCATCGACCTTGAGGCTGGCCCAGTAGTCAGCCCACTGTCGCACATCGAGCACGGCAGGGTCGTGCTCGGTCATATTGATCTGGCCCACGCGGCGAATCTTCTGATGCCAGGGGACGGCCGCAGCAGCAGCGAGCTTCGTATCCGCCATCGCAACGCCCGGCAGGACAATAAACTCACGTCGATTCATTTGCATGGTTTCTCCTCGCCGCGGCCGGTGAAAAACCGGCACAAGATTGAATATACCCGTTTCGTGCGGGAGGACCGTAGGGCATAGTTCGTTTGTCGCCTGTTCGGAAGCGATTCCATAGCATGCCCCGCCGAAACGGATTAGTCTTGTAGCATGCGAACTTGCCGGATGGATCGTGCTTCGGGCATGTTGCCGGTGCTGGCGTTATGGATTGCCGTGTGCAGTCCCCTCTGGTCGCAGACGCAGGGAAGGAAGCACCTGCTCGCCATCGGCGACGTTCGAACCGGCTATCAGCACGATTCGGTCTCGCATGCTCTCGCCACCATTGAGCGCCTGGGACGAGAATCCGGCGACTTCGACACCTACATCCGAACCGACTCACAGCTTATAACCAAACAGCCGATTTCGGTGGGAGACCGCAAGAATGTCAACGCCCGGAATCTGAACTACTTTGACGCCATCTTTTTCTTCGGAACCGGCGAAAGCGATCTGAGCGCCCAGCAGAAAGCAGACTTGATGTCATTCATCAAAGACGATGGCAAGGGTTTCATAGGCGCACACACCGGCGATGATGCGTACTTCACGTGGCCGGAATTCGGAGAGATGATCGGCGGCTACTTTGACAACCACCCGTGGGGCGTATTCGACGCGCCGGTGATTATCGAAGATCCGAATTTTCCCGCGATGAAGGCCTTCCCGCCGCGCTTCAGCATTCGCGACGAGATTTACGAGCACAAGAATTTCTCTCGCGATAAAGTGCATGTGCTGGCACGCCTGGATGCGAGCAAACTCAACTTGAGTTTATCTGCCGTTCACCGCAAAGACCGCGACTTCCCGGTCGCCTGGGCGAAGATGTACGGCAAGGGACGCGTCTTCTACTCGACATTCGGCCACACGGAAGAAGTATGGGACAACCCCATGGTGCAGCAGATGTATCTGCAGGCCATTCGCTGGGCCCTGCGCCTGACTGGTGATGATGTGAGGCCTGGTCCGGTCACTCCGCCCACCACGAACTGAACCGCAGCTAACGTGATGTTCGCGCCGCGGCGGATGTGGGCGGAGCTTCCCGGGAGCCGCTCGCCAGTTCGTGGAGGTAGTTCTCGAGATTCGTATAACCACTCGCGGCAACCTTCGACGCATCGGACGGATCATCAGGATTCAAGTCGTGTGCGTGCTCCCAAGCGTCAGGGATGCCGTCCAGGTCCGTATCGCGCGGCGGACGCGCGGAGTGATACTCCGGCCAGCCTCCGACCTCCCACTCGGAGTCGATCACTGAGCCGGTATGGTCACGGGCTTCCCGTATGATGCGGGCGTCCACGGAATCGCGATGAGGGAGCACGGCCCCTACCTGATTCAGTACCTCACGCAGTGCTTCGGCAGCGCTCGTGGTATGCACCGGCGGCGCATCGAAGGGCTTTGAGACCACTTCAACGAATTTGTGATCGCCGTTCGTGGTTTTGTCGAACAGAAGCAGGTTGTTGGCGGTCCAATTGGCGTGACCCTCCACGACGTTGCCCTTGAGATAGTAGTTCAGCGAAACCGCGGTCGCCGTCGGCACAATGATGCCGCGTTTCTGATTGCTGCTCGGACCCGGCCGAATGTAGTTGCCGACGTAGTTGGCGCTCAGATGGTCGCCGGTCAATCCGCTACAAATCTTGCCGTAGTCATAGATCACGTTATTGCGGATATCGAAAACCGGCCATGGCCCCCTTCCATAGTTGTCACCCAAGCGAGGATTGCGTTCTGTGTTGTGGGCCCACAGATTGTGGTGCATCGTCAGGCCGCCGACCGAGCGAACCAACGAACCGTAGCCGTGCGCACCCTTGCTGTGGATGCTGCGGTTCAAGCCCTCGGCGATCAGGCACCATTGCACAGTTACGTCATGCACTGCGCCGCTCGGGGAAAGGTCCTCGTCGATGGACCAAGTCGCGGAACAGTGGTCGAGGATTACGTCGCGGCTGTCACCCACGACATCGACGGCATCCGGTTCGCCTTTGGAGATGTCGCCGGGACGAAAGCGAACGTACCGGACAATGACGTCGTGGGTGCGAATGCTGACTTCGCTGCCGCGCAGACAAATGCCATCACCGGGCGCGGTCTGTCCGGCAATCGTGAGATTCGGTTCGGAGATAACCACAGGCGATTGCAATGTAATCAGGCCGCTCACACGGAACAGCACCGTGCGCGGTCCTTTGGCCGTCACCGCCGCGCGAAAGCTGCCGGGACCGGAATCATTGAGATTGCGCACGAAAAGGACAGCGCCGCCTCGGCCTCCCGGAGTATTCGCGCCGAAGCCCTCGGCACCCGGGAATGCAGGGGCCGCCGCCAGGCAGGAGACAAACGAGAAAACGGCCAGCAACACCTGTGAAAAGAAGCGGCAGCGCCGCAGCCTCCGCGCGGTTTGGCGAAAGCGACGAATCAGCCCGTCCTCAACGATAACCATGACGCCATCCATCATATACTCATTGCGAGATAAGTGATTGCCAAACCCTGGCACCGAATGCCGTATTTCTGAGGATTCAGGACCGAGTTAGACCGGTGTGACTCCCACGGTTTGGTTCCAGGGCGGAGCGGTTCGGCTGATGATATAGTCTTTTGAGTTCAGAAGAATTGCTGCTACTGTAAGAGGCTGAGCCTGAGAGCGCTTTCATAAAGCGAATACGCTTCTGGAACAGGAGCCGAAACCGACATGATGCCAGTTACGGAAGGGATACTTGCATTTTACCTGGCCGCTTCGCGGCTGTTTTCACTCAGCCCGGTTGACATCGCAATCGTCGCGATTTACTTTCTCGCTTGCCTGGGCATTGGTTTCTACCTGAAAGGCAAGTCGGAAACGGGCGAGGATTTCTTCCTGGCGGGCCGTGAGATGACGGCCTGGATTGCCGGCCTCAGCTTCGTTTCCGCGAACCTGGGCGCGCTCGAGCTGATGGGTTGGGCGGCTGCCTCTTATCAGTACGGCATTCTCGCAACGCATTGGTACTGGATTGGCGCCATTCCGGCGATGCTCTTCCTGGGCATCGTGATGATGCCGTTCTATTACATCTCGAAGACGCACTCGGTTCCCGGCTATCTGCAACTGCGCTACGGCGAGCCGGCGCGCGGCCTTTCGGCGGTCTCTTTCGCCTTCATGACCGTGCTGATGAGCGGCATAAACATGTATTCGATGGCGCTGGTCATGAAGGTCGTATTGGGTTGGGACATTCACTTCAGCATCTGGGTTTCCTCCATCACCGTGGCCGTCTATGTGGCGTTGGGTGGCTTGCGATCCGCGATTTTCAATGAGGTGCTGCAATTCTTCCTCATCTGGCTGGGCGCGCTGCTCATTCCGATTCTGGGGTTGATTGAGGCCGGCGGGTGGAACGGTTTGCAGGGAAGAATCGCCGCCGAACTCGGCAGCACCAGTTACACGCACCTTTGGAGCACGCTGGGATCGTTCACAGACAATCCCATGGGCATCCATTGGACTGGGATTGTCTTCGGTCTGGGATGGGTGATCTCGTTCGGGTATTGGACAACGGATTTCCTGGTAGTGCAGCGCATCCTTTCGGCAAAAGATCTGCGGGCTGCCAAGCTGGCCCCGGTGATTGGGGCGGCATTCAAAATGATGGTGCCCTTCATCGTGATTCTGCCGGGACTGCTGGCGCTGGCAGTGCTGCCATTCAAGCTGACCGGCGCGCCTGAGGCAATCGCCACCGGTGGTCACAGCTACAACGAAGTGCTGCCATTGATGCTGGCCCGCTACTGTGGACCTGGCCTGTTGGGCCTGGGCATCACGGCGCTCATCGCGGGATTCATGTCCGGGATGGCCGGCAACGTGAGCGCGTTCTCCACGGTCTGGACCTATGACATTTACCGCGCGTTCATTAAGAAGGACGCGTCCGACGCTCATTACGTGAGCATGGGGCGCTGGTGCACCATCATCGGTGTCATCGTGAGCATCGGCACGGCTTACCTGGTGATGCAGTTCCTGAGCATTATGGATTACGTGCAAGCACTGTTCAGCTTCTTCATTGCGCCCCTGTTCGGCACCGTCCTGATCGGTATGTTGTGGAAGCGTGCCACGCCGTGGGCCGGGTTCTGGGGATTGCTTGCGGGAACAGTATCCTCGATCGGCATGTGGGCATGGGTCAAGATCGACCCCAGCGCGCTGGCGATTGTGGCGCTTTCTTCGAACGCCAAAGACATGGCGGAGAATATGTACCGCGGGCTCTGGTCGTGGATCGTCTGCGTCATCGTGACCGTGGTGGTGAGCTACATGACGCAACCGAAGCCGGAAGCGGAGCTGGCCGGCTTAGTCTACGGCGCAACCGAGCTGCCTTCGGAGCAGCATCTGCCGCTGGTGAAGCGGCCCATCTTCTGGGCGGGCGTGGTGGCTGTCGTATTCGTCGCTCTGAACATCATCTTCTGGTAGGCAGGGTGGTCGAACCCGGCAGAAGATAGAACACCAGGGCAAGGATCACATAGACGGCGATCAACTGCACGCCTTCGAGCCAGTTCGATTCGCCGTCAGCGGAGATCTGCCAGACAATCAGGATCGAAAGGCCCAGAGCCATGATTTCGGCCGGCGAGAACACCAGATCCATCGGCGCCGGCGCGATAAAGTGGCTTGCCAGCAACAACACGGGCGTTACAAACAACGCCACTTGAATGCTGCTGCCGACGGCGATGGAAAGCGATAAATCCATGCGGTTTTTCAGCGCGAACAGGATCGCCGTGCTGTGTTCGGCCGCGTTGCCGATCACCGCCAGCACGATCGCGCCGATGAACAACTCTGTCATACCGAGGGAAAGCGCGGCATGTTCAACCGAGGACACCAGGATTTCGCTAATCCACGCCACCATGGCAGCCGCGGCCGCGAGCGTGGCGCACGCGCGCCAGATTCCCCACTCCGGACCGTCTTCAACGGGAAGGGCTTCATCCGGCACCGGGCGTGTAAAGAACTGCTTGTGCGTGTGTAGAGAAAAGAGAAGCCCCAGCCCATAGGTAATCAGCAGGACGATGGCAATTGCCAGGCCGAGCTGGTCTTCCCGAATCCGCGCTTGCCCGCCGGCCAGGCGATGATAAGCCGCCGGGGCGATGAAAGCGATCGCCGCCAAAGTCAGCATCGTAGAGAGCACACGGGCTCCGCGCGGATTGAATTGCTGCGATTTGAATCGGATGCCGCCCGCCAGAACAGAACCGCCAAGGACCAGCAGAAGGTTTCCGATGATCGAGCCGGCCAGGGAGGCCTTGACGATCGACGCCAGTCCGGCGCGCAGTGCCGTCAGCCCGATGATCAGTTCGGCCATGTTTCCGAAGGTGGCATTGAGCAGGCCTCCGATGCTGTCCGTCGTTTTTCGCGCCACCTGATCGGTGGCTTTGCCGAGCCAACCCGCCAGCGGAATGATGGCCAGACAAGCCGCGGCAAAGGTGACGGTGCGGTCATCGTCTGAGAGATAGTGCAGTACGATCGCTAACGGAACGAACACCAGGAGCCAGTTCAGAGAAGGCTTTGGGATTCGCCGCATCGGAAGGCTCAGGTTGGCGCGAGTCAGTTGGCTTCGCGGCCGAGCTTCGTATTCAGCTTTGCAAGTTCCGTGCGGAATAGAGGATTGTTCGGATAGTGGTTGGAAAGCTCGATCAGTAGCTGCCTGGCTTCTTGAGGCCTCTTTTCGCGCAAATCGATGATGCCCAGCAGAATCTTGGCAAATGGCTTCAGGTAGTGGCCCTCGCGCGCAACCAGGCGCAGGTTCTCCATCGCGCGGTCTTTACTGCCGCTGACGTTATCGAAATGCACAAACCAGCGGACGAAAAACGGCAGGCTCCCCAAGAGATATTCCGACAAGCCGGCTGTCAGATAAGCGTCGTAGAAGTGCGGATCGAGTTTCAACAGGCGCTGTGCATACTTATTCGACTTTTTGGCCGGCGACAAGCTCAGGAACTGGTGTTTCTCAATCAGCGCCATATAGTCTGTCGTAATGCCCTGTGAGATGCACATGGTAAACAGCGCATTGCGATTGTCCGGGTCGTCGTCCAGTATTTTGCTCGCCCGCGTCTGTGCCTGCTCGAGCGCCGCCATCAGATCCGCGCGAACCTGCGGGTCTGGTTGCAAAGCTTTCTTGTCGGCAAGTTTTTTGTCGCTTTCGAGAAATTCGCTCTCCAGGACTCCCAGCCGGTGCAACTCGTAAAAGAGATCGGCTGAAGCTTGGATCGCGTAGGGCAGCGGGTCTTGCGGATGTGCCGAAATGTACTGATTTAATGCACGATGCGTCGCCGGAAAGTCGAAATCATAAAGATGATTGAATGCTTCATCAATAGTGGGTGTCTCCGTGGCGGCGGCACAGGAGCAAAGAATAGCAGCTAGCAGGCACAGTCGGAGCATCCTTTTTTATGTTAACCGTTGATTCCGCCTGGCCACAACGGTAATTTGAACATCCCGGGCCAGCCGGACCACCTGTTGCACGATCGTTTCACCCAACCAATTCCACTTGGGCCGGTGCTCGGAACGGCCCAAAAAGATCTGTGTAACTCGTTCTTGGTGAGCAACTTCGGCGATGGTGCGCGGTACGTCATGGCCTTCTGCTAAACGTGTTTCAATCCGCAGGTTGCGCGCGAACCGAAGTTGCTGTTCCACGGCCGCATCCGCTTCGGGCCGTCCTTGCACCATGACATGTACTGCCAGACAGTCTGCTTGCAAATAATCGGCCACTCGTTTCCCCCGGCGTATCAGAATGGCCGAAGAAGGGCTGCCCGTGAGGCAGATGAGAACGCGTTCTCCAGCCCCGGCGGCCGAGGCGATGCCGGCCGGCTTCGAGATTTTTTCCTCCACTTCGTGGGCCGCCTGACGCAGGGCCAATTCGCGAAGCGCGCTCAAGTTGGATTCAGTGAAGAAGTTCTCCAGCGCCTGGCGAGCCTTGTCCGGCGAATAGACAACACCGCGCTCCAGACGATTCCGCAAAGCGCGGGGCGTCAAATCCACCAGCACCACTTCATCGGCATCGGCGATCACCCAATCGGGAACCGTCTCGCGTACACGCACACCGGTGACTGCCCGGATGTGATCGTTCAGGCTTTCCAGATGCTGCACATTCACCGTGGTGAGCACGTCGATGCCGGCATCGAGCAGCACGTGCACATCCTGCCAGCGCTTTTCCCGCTCGGACCCCGGCACGTTCGTGTGAGCAAACTCATCGACCACCGCCACCGCCGGCTTGCGGCGCAGCACCGCGCCGGTATCCATCTCGTCGAAGCGGGCGCCTCCGTATTCGAGGATGCGCGCGGGCACGCGCTCCAGTCCCTCGGATTTGGCGATGGTATCCTGGCGGCCGTGCGGCTCGAAATAGGCGATCACCACGTCAACGCCTTTGCGGCGCAGTTCGTGGGCATCCACGAGCATCTGGTAAGTCTTCCCGACCCCCGCCGCATACCCGAGATAAACTTTCAACCGCCCTTTGTGCGAGCCGTTCACTTTTCCTCCTGATGCGGGAACAGCCGCACATCGAACTCTTCGGCGCGATCGAGCAGACGGTCGATGGGATCGCGAGTCAGCCGCCAGCGGCGCGGGCGCAGGCTGTGCCCCAGAAACAATTGAGTGACGCGCTGTGAGCGCGCAAACTCCAGCACCGATCCAACAAAATCTCGCCCCGGGAGGCGATGAACCTCCGCGCCGGCTTGCCTCGCAAGCTCCAGATTGGCCTCCAGCTTTGTGGCAGCGGCGCGCTCGCGCGGCGGACGCCCCACGACGACGGCCAGCAGAGCGCCATGGAACCGCCGCGCATTGCGCTGCCCGCTTGCCAGCATGAGCCGCGCATCGCTTTGCGGAGTGAGGCAGACCAGAATTCGCTCCTGCACGCCCCATTGCATTGCGATGCCGTGCGCACTCAGGTAGCCCTGCAACTGCCGGTCAACAACGTCTGCCGCCAGCAGCAGCGCCAGTTCGCGGAGCTCGGCGAGCTGTTCCGGATCCTGCGAGGCCGCGGCGGAAGCGGGCGCTTCCACCAATTCGATGTCATCGGCGTCATGCAGGAACGCCTGCGGGACACTATGCATGGCGCGCTTCCCGGTGATGCGCTCCACAGCGTCCTGCTGCTCGGCAATATGCTGCAGGTTGAGAGCGGTCACCACGCTGATGCCGCGGTCCAGCAGTTCGTTCACATCCTGCCAGCGCCTGGCGTTGCGGCTGCCGGGTGGGTTATCGTACGCCAGTTCATCAATCAGACAGATCTGCGGGCGGCGCCGGAGAATCGACGCCATATCGATCGCTTCATAGACGCGTCCAGCGTGTCTCTCGCGGGTTGTGGGAATGATCTCCAGGCTGGAGAGAATCTGGCGGATTTCCGGCGTGACCGAGGTTTGCACGAGGCAGACCACAACATCTTCGCCTCGCTGTTTCCTGCGCCGGCCTTCGTCGAACATGCGCAGCGATTTGCCCACGTGCGACGCATAGCCCAGAAATACTTTGAGCCTTCCGCGCCGCTCACGCCGCTCCTCGGCCTGGATGCGGCGCAGCAGCTCGTCCGGATTCGGCCGGCATGGACCGGAAACTGCCACTCGGTCCCTACTTTCGCATCGGGAAGTCCCGATCTAGAGCCAGGTTCAATTCGAGCACGTTGACCCTTGGCTCGCCCAGAATGCCGAACTGCCTGCCTTCGATGCGGCGTTCCACCAACGCGCGAATCTGCGCGGGTATGACGCCGCGTGCAGCGGCTACGCGGCCGGCCTGGGCCTCGGCCGCCGCGGGGCTGAGATGAGGGTCAAGCCCGCTCGCGGACGAAGTCACCAGATCGGCCGGGACCGGACCACGGAAGGAAGGATTCGCTGCCCGGAATTGCTGGATGCTGTTGTGGACGCGGTCCACCAGTTTGCGGCTGGTTGGGCCGTCATTCGTTCCGCCCGAAGCCAGCGCGTCATAGCCGCTGCCGGCGGCTGAGGGGCGTCCGTGGAAGTACTCGGGCCGTGTGAAACGCTGGCCGATCAACGACGAGCCCACTGTTCGTCCATTCGCTTGTACGAAGCTTCCATCGGCCTGACGCCGGAACAGCGCATGCGATAGCGCTGTGACCAGCAGCGGATACGCCACGCCGGTGAGCAGCGTCAGAACCAGGGTGACCTTCAAGCCAATGATGAGATGCTTCATATTCCGCCTCCTCTCAGGCCAGATGGAGAATCCCTAGCAGCCGGTCAATGAGCCAGATGCCGGGGAAAGGCGCGATGACTCCTCCGATTCCATAGATCAGGAGGTTGCGCCGCAGCAACTCTGCCGCCCCCATCGGACGGTATTTCACCCCGCGCAGTGCCAGCGGGATCAGCGCAACGATAATCAGCGCGTTGAAGATCACCGAAGCGAGCACGGCACTTTGCGGGCTGTGCAGCCCCATGATGTTTAATTTCGCGAGCGCTGGATAAGTGGCCATAAACATGGCGGGCAGGATGGCGAAGTACTTGGCGATGTCATTCGCAATCGAAAACGTGGTCAGCGCGCCGCGCGTCATCAGCATCTGCTTTCCGATAGCGACCACTTCAATCAGCTTGGTAGGGTTGCTATCGAGATCCACCATGTTGCCGGCTTCCTTGGCCGCCATAGTGCCGGTATTCATCGCCAGTCCGACGTCGGCTTGCGCCAGAGCCGGTGCGTCGTTGGTGCCATCGCCGGTCATCGCCACGAGCTTGCCGCCGGCTTGCTCTTTCTTGATCAGGTCCATCTTGGTTTTCGGGGTGGCTTGGGCGAGAAAATCATCGACGCCGGCTTCCGCCGCGATAGCCGCGGCCGTGAGCGGGTTGTCGCCGGTGATCATGACCGTGCGAATTCCCATGGCGCGCAGGTGCTCGAAGCGATCGCGCATGCCGCCCTTTACAACGTCCTTCAGATGAATCACCCCCAGAACGCGCCCACGGTCGGCTACCACCAGCGGTGTTCCGCCGGATCGGGAGATGCGCTCGGTGATCTCGATCAGTTCCGGCGGCACTGTGCCGCCATATTCCTGGACAAATTCGATGACGGAATCGGTGGCGCCTTTCCGAATGCTGCGGCTATCCAGATCCACGCCGCTCATCCGTGTTTGCGCAGTGAACGGAATGAAGTGAGCTTCGTGTTCGGCCACTTCGCGGCCTCGAAAGTTGTACTTCTGCTTGGCCAGGACGACGATCGATCGTCCTTCCGGCGTTTCGTCAGCAAGGCTGGAAAGCTGCGCGGCATCTGCCAGCTCCACCTCGCGCGTATCCCCTACCGGAATGAACTCCACAGCCTGGCGGTTGCCCAGCGTGATGGTGCCTGTCTTATCGAGTAGAAGCGTATCTACGTCGCCCGCCGCTTCCACCGCCTTGCCGCTCATGGCGAGCACGTTGTGCTGCATCACGCGATCCATCCCGGCGATTCCAATGGCGCTCAACAAGCCGCCAATGGTGGTCGGGATCAGGCAGACCAGGAGCGAAATCAGCACGGTGACCGATGGGGCCTGGCCGCTGCCGCTGGCAGCGACGCTGTACAGCGCAAAAGGCTGCAACGTTACTACAGCGAGCAGGAAGATCAGGGTCATCCCGGCGATCACAATCTGGAGCGCGATTTCGTTGGGTGTTTTTTGGCGCGACGCGCCCTCCACCAGGGCGATCATGCGATCAAGAAATGTCTCGCCGGGGTTGGAACTGATCCGTACCCGAATCCAGTCGGATAGCACGCGGGTACCGCCAGTCACGGCGCTTCGATCTCCGCCGCACTCGCGAATAACGGGTGCACTCTCACCGGTGATCGCGGATTCATCCACACTGGCGATACCTTCGATGACATCGCCATCGCCAGGAATGATCTCACCCTGCTCCACCAGGACGATGTCGCCGCTGCGCAGCACGGTTGCCGGTACGATTTCCATTCCGGCGGCAGACATGCGCCGCGCCGTGGTTTCCGTTTTCGTTTTGCGAAGGGTATCGGCTTGCGCCTTACCGCGGCCTTCCGCCATAGCCTCGGCGAAGTTGGCGAACAGGACCGTAAACCAGAGCCACAATGCAATCTGAAACGTGAATCCGGTGGTTGCGGCGCCCGCGGCCCAGTCGCGCGTCGAGAGGACTGTCGTTATAACCGCGCCAACCTCAACCACGAACATCACGGGATTCTTCATCATGAGGCGCGGGTTCAGCTTGCGGAACGAATCTGCAATGGCGCGCTTCACAATCGGTGGATCGAAGAGCGGCCGCGCACGAACGGCCCGGGCGCGCAGAAGCGCGGTGGCATTGCTTACGGGCGGCATAGCAGGCGTTGGTGTAATAGCAGTTGGCATCGGCTTAACCCCACATCGCATTCGTGTTTTGCAAAAGCGCGAACAGTTTTCCCTGGTGCATCAGGAAGTGTTCGACGATCGGACCCAGTGAAAGCGCCGGAAAGAACGTCAACGAGCCGACCACTAAGACGACTCCAACCAGCAGCGAGACGAAAAGAGGTCCATGCGTGGGAAACGTGCCCGCCGAGACCGGCACCAGCTTCTTGCCCGCCAGGCTTCCCGCCGCCGCGAGCAGCGGCAGCAGCATCAAGAAACGGCCGAACAACATCGCGAGTCCGATGGTCGTGTTGAAGAACGGGGTGTTCGCATTGATGCCGGCGAAGGCACTGCCATTGTTTCCGGTGGCGCTCGTATAGGCGTAGATCATTTCGGTGAGCCCGTGCGGCCCGCCGTTGTTCAGATTGGCCGCGGCCGGGCCCGGAGGATTGACCCAGCCGTTTTTCGCGAATACCGCGACCGAACCCAGAGCCGAGAAACACAGGATGGAGAGTGCCAGGACCAGGACGGCCAGCATCATCATCTTGACCTCCCGCTGCTCGATCTTCTTGCCCAGGTATTCCGGCGTGCGGCCTACCATCAATCCCGCCAGAAACACCGCGAGAATAGCGAAGATGAGCATGCCGTAGAGACCGGCGCCCGCGCCGCCGAATACGACTTCGCCCAATTGGATGTTGACGAGCGGAATGAGACCGCCGAGCGGAGTCAGACTGTCGTGCATATTGTTTACGGCGCCACAACTGGCATCGGTAGTGACTACGGTGAACAGCGCGGAATCCGTGATGCCGAACCGCACCTCTTTGCCTTCCATGTTTCCGCCAGGCTGATCCGCAGTGGCATGAGTTTCCACGCCGAGACTGGCCAGGTTCGGATTACCGGCCTGTTCGGCCGGGTACGCCACAAATACTCCCATCAGAAACAAAACGCTCATAGCGGAAAACAGCGCCCAGCCCTGGCGCGTATCGCGAACCATCCTGCCGAACGTGTGAGTGAGGCCCGCAGGAATCAGGAAGATGAAAAACATTTCGAGGAAGTTAGAGAAAGGCGTGGGATTCTCATAGGGATGTGCCGAGTTGGCATTGAAGAAGCCGCCGCCGTTCGTGCCAAGCATTTTGATTGCTTCCTGCGACGCGACCGGTCCCTGCGGTATGGTCTGAACCGCGCCTTCCACGGTGGCCACTTTGGCATAAGGATGAAGGTTTTGGATGACGCCTTGCGAGCAAAGCAGCAGCGCGCCGGCAACGGAGAGCGGAAGCAGGATGTAGACAGTGGCGCGCGTCAGATCTACCCAGAAACTCCCCAGCGTCTTCGCCGAATGGCGGGTGAATCCGCGAATGAGCGCGATTGCTACAGCTATGCCCGTGGCCGCGGAAAAGAAATTGTGCGTGGCGAGCCCCACCATTTCCGTGAGGTAGCTCATGGTGGTTTCAGGTGCATAGGATTGCCAGTTGGTGTTGGTGGCGAAACTGACGGCGGTGTTGAAGGCGAGATCGGGCCGCACAGCGCCGAGACCCTGCGGATTGAGCAGCAGCCACTGCTGCATTCGCTGCAGCAGATACGTCAACAGCAACCCCACGATGCTGAACGCGAGCAGCGCGGCGGCATATTGTGTCCAGCGCTGTTCTGCGTTTTCATCGATGCCGCAGATGCGGTAGATCGCGGTCTCGAGCGGTCGCAGAGGGCGGTGCAGCCACGTGCGCTTCCCCTCCAGAACGTTGGCCATATACCGGCCCACGGGTTTGGTCACAGCCAGTATGACTAGAAAGAACAGCGCGATCTGACAGATTCCATTCGTGGTCATACGACTCTCCTAAAAATGCTCGGGTCTCAGCAGCGCGTAGAACAGGTAGACGGCCAGTGCCACTGCAATGCCCAGTGAAATGACGTATTCCATGAATTCCTCTAAAGGCGCTCGCAGCCTTTCACGAATGCCCAGCTTGCCGCGAAGAAGAGCACCACGATTCCTACAAATGCCGCGTCGAGCACGGTCAGCCTCCCTCTAATCGATATGCACCAGCGCCACCTGATGTCCGTCGCGCACCAGCGCACGCGCGAGGCTTTCTTCCGGCGTTCGCCACCAGTGCCGGCGGCTACCGACCAGCACGGTGGAGGAGGGTCGCAGAACATGGCGATAGCCTTCCTCGCGGTTCCGCGCCAGCACGACGTGGGCATTGACCGGCAGTTTGCACACGCTCGACAGCTCAATCAGTCGTTTCACCAAATGGCAGTGAACCGAGATCGGGCAGCCGAACGGCGAGGGATAAGGAGTCACGTGAACCGCCACCAGTTCCAGCGTGGCATTCAAGCCCGCCGTCAAGATCGCGGCGCGTTGCAAGACGGCCGCGGTTAAAGCGGGGCCGGTATACAGCACTACGACATCGATTTCACCGGGAATCAAGGCGTCCGAGTTCCCGGATTGGAGCGCCCCCGGATCAATGTGAAGTTCGCCGTGATTGCTCATATCCTCCACCTGACCCAAGGGTACGGGCGGGGGCATCAGGAAGTCGTAAAGAAAGAGTCAGGAATGAATTAAGCCGGATCTTCCGGCACGGCAAAGCGATAGCCGACCCAGGGCTCCGTCAGAATGTACTTCGGCTTGGCCGGGTTGGCTTCGATCTTCTTGCGCACCTGGTTGATGAACACCCGCAGGTATTCGGGTTCATCGCCGTAATCCGGACCCCAGACGGCCTGCAGAAGCTCCCGATGGGTCACGGGCTTTCCGGCATGAGCTACCAGGTGGCGCAACAAATCGAACTCCTTTGGCGTGAGCCGCACATCGCGATCGTGCGCGCGAACGCGCCGGGTTTCGAAGTCGATTTCGAGATCAGCGGAAACGAAAGACCGCGGCCCGCCTTCCGGCGCGGTCGGCGACCGCCGGAGCGCCGCGCGGATGCGCGCGAGGAGTTCACCGAAGCCGAACGGCTTGGTGACATAATCATCGGCGCCGGCATCGAGCGCCGCCACTTTGTCTTTTTCCGTGTTGCGCACGGAAAGAATGATTACCGGAATATCCGAGCCGGAGCGTAGCGTGCGGCACGTCTCCAGGCCGCCGATGCCCGACATGTTCATATCGAGCAGCACCAGATTGGGCATCTCCAGCGGAATTTTGTCCAGAGCTTCTTCGCCGGTGCGCGCCTCCATGACTTCGTAGCCGTGGCCCACCAGTGTTGCCTTCATGACGCGGCGGATCTGCGGATCGTCATCTACTACGAGGATTCGTCCCGCGCTCACTATTTCCGGTCCTCACCGGCCGTTGGAAGCGAAAAATAAAATACGGAACCGTGGCCTGGCTCGCTCTCCACCCAGATATGGCCGCCGTGCGCTTCCACGATACCTTTGGCAATCGAGAGTCCCATGCCAGTACCTTTGATGTCGAAACGGTGGCGACGGCCGCGAAAGAATTTGTCGAAGATGCGCGAGCGTTCGTCTTCGTCGATGCCAGGACCGCGGTCCGCCACACCGATCACGATCTTTTCATTCTCCCTTTCCGCGGAGACGGTAACCGGGGAACCCTCCGGCGAATATTTCAGTGCGTTTTCGATGAACTGCTTCACGACGTTCTCGACGAACTCGGGGTCGGCATCGGCCGGAGGAAGGTCCGCCGGCACGGTAACCGTGACCGCGCGGTTCTGAATCTGTGCCGCAAATCCCGCCAAAGCTGACGAAACGATCTCGGCTACAGGCACCGGCCGCTTCTCTAGGTGCAGTTTGCCGGCTTCGATGCGCGCCATAGCGACGACTTCGGCAGCCAGGTGGTTCAGCCGGTCGGCTTCTTCGTCGATGATGGTGAGCAGCTCGCGATGCCCGCCCCCAGCGTCGGCCAGCAAGCTCGTAGCAGCCGCTTTGATGGAGGTAAGGGGTGTTTTGATATCGTGCGCCAGCGAATCGAGCAAAGCGGATTTCAAAGCTTCAC
Organism: Bryobacteraceae bacterium; assembly: GCA_035550475.1. Taxonomy (GTDB): domain Bacteria; phylum Acidobacteriota; class Terriglobia; order Bryobacterales; family Bryobacteraceae; genus DASZPB01. The sequence goes on from DASZPB010000079.1 coordinate 18,659, forward strand.
TCTGCCGGGCAGCCTCCGCATGGCTGGCCTCCTCCAGAGCCCGGGCCTTCTCGATGGTGATTGCCACCAGGTTCACAATCGCGCCCACCATTTCGCCGGAGGGCAAGGGCCCGAGCAAGGCCAGACTTCCGAATGGTCTGCCGCCCAGACGAACCGGCGCGATCACTTTGGTGCGCTGCTCATCCATAGAGGGGTTGTCGAGCTCAGCGGCGGTAAGCAGATCGTGATCGGAGATCGGCTGGCTTTCCGATCCCGAGCGGAAGACTTCATCGGTTGGACGATAATAGAACGCCGCGGCGCCGCATCCGAAGACTTGCACGACCTTTCCGAGAAACTCGCGAATCGTCTTGCGCGCGCCGCCGCTCAACATCATTCCCTGAACCAGCGCGTAGAGCCGTTCCACTTCCAGCCGGCGCCCTTCGGCTTCGGCGGCCCGGCGGCGGGCACGCGCGGAGAGCTGGCTGGCCGTGACCGCGGTTACCAGAAACGCCAGGAGCGCTACCCAATTATCCGGATCGGAAATGGTAAGAGTGCCGGTTGGCGGCAGCACGAAGTAGTTGAAGCTCACCACGCCCGCTAAAGAAGCGACGGTAGCTTCCGCCAGTCCCCAGCGGGCGGAAACTCCAAGCACCGCCAAAACCAGCGTCAGTGCAACGGTAGTATTGTTGACTGGAAGCAGCGTGGCATAGAACGCCGGCACCGCCACCACAAATGCGACCGCGGCAGCGAATCGCCAGATCTTCATGGCTGGCCGAACAGACGGCTGAAGAAGGCGCGCGTGCGTTGGCGGACATCGCGCAAGGTCGCGTCAACCCTCTGCTCGTGAAGATGCCCAGGCGTCCAGCGCTTTACAAGATTCGTCAACAGCTCAAGCTGGCTCTGCGCGGCCGGCAGACTTCCTTCGGCATGGCCCGTCGAGACGCGCTGGGCGTGATCGACGGCGCGATAGTAGGTAGCCGCGTCGCGCAGAAAGTCGGCATCTTCCGGGTCAAGGTGGCCCATCTTCTCGATGACGTCGATGCGCTCCGGTGTATTCAGCACTTTGAAGAAAATGCCGGCGCCCTTCAGGCGGAGATACATCAGCGCGAAATCGATATCGTAATAACCGCCCATTCCAGCTTTGAGAGGATTACGCGGGCCCTGTTCGCGTTCCAGACGCGCGCGCATTTCCGCCAGTTCCTTGCGCGAACGCATGCTCTGCCCGTAGCGCCGCCAGTCCACATCCTGCAGATTGTGCAAGAATTCTGTAGCCCTTTCGATATTGCCCGCCACGGCACGCGACTTCATGTAGGTGATGCCTTCCCATGCCTCGGCATGGTTCGCGAAGTATGTCTTGTACGCGCCTTCTGATTGCACGAGATCGCCTTCGCGTCCGTTCGGCCGCAAACGAGTGTCGATCGTGAACATCACGCCTTCGCCGGTGTAGGCGCTCATGGTCTGGATCATGCGCTCAGCCACGCCGGTCCAGAAGGCCTGTTCACTCGAATCCGCGTCGGGTATGACAAAGACCAGATCCGCGTCCGACCCCAGATCGAACTCCCTCATGCCAAGACGCCCGAGCGCGATTACCATCATTTGATCCCGCGGCACATAGGAAGCACTCGCCGGCGGAGGCGCTTCGGTGAGCGCAATGCGGTAGGCCGCGGCGATCACAGTGTCTGCCAGCGCCGAAGTTTGGCCCAACGTAGTGAAGATGGGCGCTGAGTGCAGAATGCTCTCACTTTGGATGCGCAGCATTTGACGCCGGTAAAAGCGCCTCAGTGTGGCGCCGTCTTCGAGCGCCTCGCCTTCCAGTTGCAGCGTTTGACCAATCTCATCCAACAGCTCCGGATATCGCAGCAGTTGGTCGGCGAAGTAGGAGCTGTATTCAAAAATGTCGAGGACGGCGGCGGCCAGGCAGTCATTCTCATCGAGCCGCGCCAGCAGCTCCGGGCTGGCGAATGCTTTTTCCAGAAAATGCTCGAAGCGCTCCTTGCCACGGCGCAGGTTCGCGTTGGCGACCGCTTGCGCCAGGCGCGGCGCGCGCTGATCCAGGAAGCGTGTCAGATTGCTGACGTGGTTCGGCAGCTCAACTTCTTCTTCCACCGCGGCCGGCTCCAGCGGCGGCGACGTGTAGTACATCGGCTTCTGCGCGTGGATCACGCGTTCATACACTTCTTGAACGGTTACGCGGTGATCCTGCAGCTTCTGCATGAGCGTCTCGCCGGTGAGCGCGGCGCCCGTGCTTTCGAGCGGCATCTTGCGCGCCAGCAGATCGAGCGCATCGGAATCCGTGGGCAGACTGTGCGTCTGGCGATCGTCTTCCATCTGCAACCGGTGCTCGATATAGCGCAGAAACTGGTACGCCGTTGCGAGACGGGCATACTCGACGCCGGAAAGCAGGCCTTTATCGCGCAGCCGAAACAGCGCGAACATCGTGCCGCCGTGGCGTACCCACTGCTCACGGCCGCCGTGCAGTCTCTGAAGGCATTGCACCAGAAATTCGATGTCGCGGATGCCGCCGGACATCAACTTCACATCCAGTCCATTTTCCAGGCCGCGTTTAGCGGCAATTTTTTCGCTGATGCGCTGGCGCGTTTCCGAGACAGCCTCTACCGCGCGAAAGTCGAGCGAGCTTTGATAAATGAGCGGCTCCACGAATTCCAGCAGCCGCATGCCCGGCTCGCGCTCGCCGGCCGAGACGCGCGCTTTGATGAGCATCTGCTTCTCCCAATCGCGCGCCCGCTGCTGGTAATAGATTTCGGCACCGTCTTCGGAAATGCAGATTTCGCCCAGCGTTCCATCCGGCCGCAGGCGCAGATCCACTCGGTAGCACTGGCCATCGGCCGTGTAGGTGGAAAGCAAGGCGGTGTACCGGTTGGCGACTTTTTTATAAAACTCTTTGTTGGTGATTTTGTTCGGACCGCTGGTTTCGCCATTGCCGGCGTACACGAACATCAGGTCAATATCGGAGCTGTAATTGAGCTCCTCGCCGCCCAGTTTTCCCAACGAAATCACTGAAAGGCCGCACGGGCTGCCATCCGGCATCAGCGGCTCTCCGTGCCGCTCGACAAACTCGGCGCGAATCGCGCGATAGGTCAGGTCCAGAATGGCGTCGGCGAGATTCGACAGCTCTTCGGTCACATCGGAGAGCGTCGCCACTGCCAGCACGTCGCGCAGCACGATGCGCAGAAGCTGCCGTCTGCGGAAGCGGGCCAGATCCACCGCGGTTGGTACGCCCTGGTGCTCCGCGCCAAGAAAATCGAACAGGCGCTGCTCGTATTCCTCGGTGGTCAGGACACGGTAGAAGCTCCCGGAATTGGCCACTTGCAGGAGCCGCTCCGGATTCTTCTGCACGGCCTCGGAGAGAAAGTTGCTGTAGGAAAAAAGATTGATCGCGCAGCGCAGCGCCGCTGGAGAACTGCTGATTCGATCGAAGGCCGAAGGCGATTCGTAACGCATCCGGTCGAGATAGCGCACCGCTGCATCAGGGTCCGGCACGGAGGCCAGCAGGAGTTGAATGCGCGTAGCGATGCGTTCCGGGAGTCCCGCCCCGAGCCTGATCATAAAATCCCGGGAGCGTAAGGGATCCCGGAAATCCACTCCGTCGAGCAATCCTGGCATGCGTCAAGCCAACTGGGCCACGACTGCAATTATATCCTCGGCTCGGATGGAGCCGGGCCGCAGCACGCGCGCGTAAAAGCCGCTCATGCCCCAAAGCGGCGAAGTGTGATCGAGGGCTTTCACTTTCGAATCGAAGATTTCATCTTTGAGCGATGCGCCGTAGGTGTCGAGCGCTTTGCACGGGCCGCGCGGTTGAGTAATCTCTAACACGGCGGCGCCGGCGCGGATCTGGTCGCCGATGCGCAAGCGGCGAATATCGAGTCCTTTGGTCGTCAGGTTTTCCCCGATGGCGCCATAGAACAGCGGATATCCGCGAGAGACAAGTTGATCGATGATTTCGGAAGCGGCCAGCAGGATAGCCTTGCGAGGGCCGCCATGGATGACGGGATGAGCCTGAACATCACCTTCGAGTCCCAGGTGAGTAATCAGGCCTCCCGAAACCGGCCGTTTCGGAAGGCCTCCATGGGAGCGATTGAGTTGAACGATGACGCCTTGCATGACGGAAGCCGGGACGCGCCTTTCGGACCATGGTCCCGGCCCATTTGCTAGATGTCGTAGTACAGAGCGAACTCGTACGGGTGCGGCCGCAGACGCACGGCTTCAGCTTCGTTCTTGCGCTTGTAGTCGATGTAGGTCTCGATCAGCTCTTCGGTGAAAACATCGCCGCGCATCAGGAACGCGTGATCGTCTTCGAGGCAATTCAGAGCTTCATCGAGTGAGCCGGGCATCGAAGGCACGCTCTTCATTTCCTCCGGCGACAGGTCGTAAATATCCTTGTCGAGAGGTTCGCCCGGGTTCAACTTGTTGAGGATGCCGTCCAGGCCGGCCATCATCATGGCAGCGAAGGCGAGGTACGGATTGGCAGCCGGATCGGGCGGGCGGAATTCCACGCGCTTCGCCTTGGGGCTGGCCGAGTACATGGGAATGCGGCAGGCCGCCGAACGGTTGCGGCGCGAGTACGCCAGATTGACCGGCGCTTCGTAGCCGGGCACCAGCCGCTTGTAGCTATTCGTGGTCGGAGCAATGATCGCCGAAAGCGCGCGCGCGTGCTTCAGCAGACCGCCGATATAGCTCAGAGCGAGCTGGCTAATACCTGCGTAGCAATCGCCGGCGAACAGCGGCTTGCCGTCCTTCCAAAGGCTCTGGTGCGTGTGCATGCCGCTGCCGTTATCTGCGAAGAGCGGTTTTGGCATGAACGTTACGGTCTTGCCGTACTGGTTGGCGACATTGCGGATGATGTACTTGTACAACATCATGTTGTCGGCCGATTTCACGAGCGTGTCGAAGCGCTGATCGATTTCGCACTGGCCGCCGGTGGCGACTTCATGATGGTGGCACTCGATGTTCATGCCGACCTTGATCATGGTCTGCACCATTTCGCTGCGCAGATCCTGATAGTGATCGGTCGGGGGAACCGGAAAGTAGCCCTCTTTATAGCGGGGACGGTAGCCGAGGTTGTTCTCCCTGCGGCCCGAATTCCATCGCCCTTCCTCGGCGTCCACGAAATAAAAACCAGAGTGCTGATTCTGATCGAAACTGACGTTATCGAAGACGAAGAACTCGGCTTCGGCGCCAAAGTACGCCGTGTCGGCCACACCGCTGTTCTTCAGGTAGAGTTCAGCTTTTTGGGCAATCCAGCGCGGATCGCGTTCATACCGCTGCTTAGTGATCGGGTCTTTGACATCCCCGTACATCACCAGCGTAGGTGTCTCGGCGAACGGATCCATGAAGGCGGTCTTCGGATCGGGGATTAAGAGCATATCGCTCTCATGGATCGCCGCCCAGCCGCGGATGCTCGATCCATCCATACCGAAGCCTTCTTCAAAGCTATCTTCGTCCAGTTCGTTGATGGGATAAGAGACGTGATGCTGTAGGCTCGGAATATCAGTGAACCTTAAATCGAGCTGCTTGGCATCGTTTTTCTTGGCAAACTCCAATACTTCTTGCGGACTCATCCATCCTCCATGGTGGGGGTATAGTAGTGGGATTGCCGTAGTCGCAGATTGGACTTAGCATAGCCCACACGGGCAGCTTCGGTCAAGTTGAAGTAACAGACTGTCGCTGCCGTTGAACCATTCAGCATACACTGAAACGGCCGCGGAGGTTATTTAATACGGCGGCTCGAGCCGGCTGTATTCGAAAAGTTTCGGGTCCAGACCGCGGCTGCGGAGCAGCGCCGCGCACGCTTCGGCGGAATCGCCAATCGCTTCGATGCGCCGGTAAGGAAGCGACTTGGGAGTGTAGATTTCAAGCGCAATATACTTGCCGGTCAAGGACAGGCGCTCCTGAAGTGTGAGGCGTTCGGGCGCCCGGCCTATGGCCAGCCGCGGATCCTGGACGGCGCTGCGGCTCATCTTTTTCTGCCGCATTGTAACAGAACCGGCCTCTAGTGCATCGCCGCGCCGCCGCGATGATGCTGTGGCTTTTTCATGAGCAGCAACAACGGAAGCACCAGCAGGAAGACCACGCCCAACGCCCAGAATGTATCCACGAATGCCACCATGGCTGCCTGCCGCTGCACCATTCCCCACAGCGAGCCATATGCCTGATGCAGCGCCGTAGCGGCATCGGAACCGCGCGCCATCATGGACGATTGAATTCCCTTGAGATAGCTTTGCGTCTGCGGGCTGTACGCATTGACGTGCTGGCCCAACAGATGGGTGTGCAGTTGTTCGCGGCGAAACAGAAACGTGGTGCAGCTTGCGATTCCGACACTGCCGCCCACGTTTCGCATCAGGTTGAACATGCTGGTGGCGTTGCCCATTTCCTCTTTAGGAATCGGGTCCATGGTCGCGGTAGTCAGCGGCACGAAGAGCAATGCCAGAGCGGCTCCCTGAATGAACTGGGCCCAGAAAATGTCCCAGTAGCCCGCATTGAGGTTCAGGCCGGCCAAGTCGTAGAGGGACCACGCGGCCGCCACCAATCCTACTCCCAGAACTTTGCGTGGATCGAACCTGCCGAGCACCGTTCCGACCACCGGCATCATCAGAAACGATCCCAAGCCGCGGGGCGCCATAGCGATGCCGGCATTCAGCGCCGGATAGCCAAGAAGTGTCTGCAGAAAAATGGGCAGCAGCAGCATACTGCCATAGAGGACAAACCCCAGCACGGTCATCAGAAACACACCGGTGCTATAGGTCATGTCCTTGAAGACGCGCAGATTGACTACCGGATGGGGCGTTCGCAATTCGTGGATCAGGAATGCGATGATGCCAATGATCGAAGCCACCGTGAGAATCACGATCCAGTGAGAGGAAAACCAGTCGGCTTCCTGCCCCTTATCCAGAACCACCTGCAGCGCGCCCACGCCGACCGCGAGCATGCCGATGCCCCAATAGTCGATGCGGCTGCTTTCGCGCTTGATGTACGGCGGATCGAAGATAAACAGGCGCGTCATGATGATGGAGGCCAGACCGACGGGCAGATTGATGTAGAACACCCAACGCCAACTGTAGTTATCGGTAAGCCAGCCGCCGAGCACCGGACCGAGCATGGGAGCCACCACGATGCCGAGGCCCCAAAACGCCATCGCTTTGCCGCGGTCTTTCGGCGGAAATGCCTCCAGCATGACGGCCTGCGAGAGCGGCTGGAGCGCGCCGCCCGTGGCACCCTGAACAATGCGGAAGAAAATCAGCGCCGTCAGATTGGGCGCCAGACCGCACAAAAACGAAGCGCCCGTAAAGCCGAAAACCGCGGCGATCAGTGTTCGCTTGCGCCCGAAATAGCGCGCGATCCAGCCGGTCATCGGGAGAACGATCGCATTGGCTACCAAGTACGACGTGAGCGCCCATGCGGCTTCATCCACGCTCGCCGAGAGGCTGCCCGCGATGTGCGGCAGCGACACGTTCACCACGGTGGTGTCCAGCACTTCCATGAACGTGGCAAACATGACCGCGATGGCGACGATCCAGGGATTGACTTGTGGCGGAGAGTCGGAAGAGGGCATCGGCTTCTTCCTTCCATGATGCCTGAGTCTGTCCCGCCGATGCGTCACGGCGCCAAAAAGTGCTTCAACACCACTGCCGCGTGAGGTTGACGGACGATTCAGGACAATGCTAATCTGTTATCCTTAAGAAGCTTCTGTCACTCTCTCTGTAATCAATCGCATGGATGCCACGTTGCACGCTCTAGGTGGGCTTATGCTGAAAGCCCTGCCTACTTTTATTCTGGTGATCCTGCTGCATTTCTTTCTGAAAAGTATTTTCTTCAAACCAATGGGGAAGGTACTGCAGCAGCGCTACGAACTCACCGAAGGAGCGCGGAAACGCGCAGCGGAAAGTCTGGCGCGTGCTGATGCAAAAACCGCTGAATACGACGCGGCCATCCGAACGGCGCGGGCCGGCGTCTACCAGGCCCACGAACAGCTTTACAAGCAGCTTCAGGAACAGCAGAGACAGGAGCTGCAATCAGCGCGGGAGCGTGCGGAAGCATCCTTGCAGGCAGCCAAGGCCGAGATCCTGAAAGAAGTGGAGCAGGCAAAGTCAGCCCTGGCAAGAGACGGCGAGCGGCTGGCGGAAGAGATCGCCGAATCGATTCTCCGGCGGAGCGCGGCATGAAGCGTAGGGCTCTTCTGCCCCTGACCGTCGTTGTTCTTGCGATGACGCCGGCGGGCTTCTCGCAAACCGGCCCCGCAAAAGTCATCCCCACCAGCGGTGAAAGCAAGGCATTGGAGCGCGCCGCCGAAAAACCGGCGGAAGGCGAGCACGGCAGCATAGAGCTTTGGAAGTGGGCCAACTTCCTGGTACTGGCCGGCGTTTTGGGATACTACGCGCGCAAGTTCGGCGGGCCCTATTTCGACGAACGCTCCCGCCGCATTCGCAAGGACATCATCGAGGCAGAAGACACCCGCAATGACGCCGAGGCTCGCGCCGCGGCGGTGGAGAAGCGCTTGGCAAACCTCGAAGCGGCGGTCTCTGCGTTGCGGAATGAAGCACAGGCGGAGCGCGAAGCGGAAACCGAGCGCATTCGCCAGCAGACGGCCGCCGAAATCGCCAAGATTGAGGCCCACGCGCTGCAGGAAATCGCATCCGCTGGCAAGTCCGCCAAGTCGGAGTTGAAGCGGTATTCCGCACAGTTGGCGATCGGGCTGGCGGAAGAAAAAATCCGCAGTCGCATGGATCCGGGCACGCAGGATGTGCTGGTGCAGGCGTTCACAAAAGGCCTTGAGCCTTCCCGCTGTCGCGCCGAAGCCAACTAAGCCGATGAGACTCTCCGCCGTAGTAACCCGATACGCGAACGCTCTTGCGGATGTAGTGACCGCCAGCGCCGCTGCCCTGCAGCCGCAGGCTGCGCTCCAGGAATTGCGCGCTTTTGAAGCCGTGCTCGAATCATCTGAGGAGCTCCGCCAGGTGCTTTCGACGCCGGCCATTCCGAACAGTCGCAAAAAGGCGGTGGTGGGCCGCATTGCGGGCATGCTCAAGCTCTCGCAGATTACGCGCAATTTTCTCTTTGTCCTGATCGATCATGGGCGCATGGCGTCGTTGCAGCAGGTGGTCCGGAGTTTCGATCAAACGGTGGATGAGCGGCTCGGATTCGCGCGGGCGGAAATCTCCTCGGCGTGTGAATTGACCGAGGCGCAGCGCGCGGCTCTCAACACAGAGCTGCAGCAGGTGACCGGCAAGCGCATACGGATGCGTTTTGCCGTGGATGAAGGGCTGATCGGCGGGGTGGTGGCAAGGATAGGTTCCACGGTTTACGATGGCTCGGTGCGCGGGCAATTGAAGTCCCTGCAACGCCGCCTGGGCGCAGAAAGCTAGTCGCAACGGAAGGTTTTATGGCTCAAATTCGAGCGGACGAAATTACCAATATTCTCCGCCAGGAGATCGAAAACTACGAGCGTGTGATCGACGTATCCGAGATCGGCTCGGTGATCTCCCTAGGTGACGGTATTGCCAGGATTCATGGCCTGGAAAGGGTCATGTCCGGAGAGTTGATTGAGTTCCCCCACGACGTCGCGGGAATCGCAATGAACCTGGAAGAAGACCAGGTGGGCGCCGTGCTGCTGGGAGATTTCACGGAGATCAAAGAAGGCGACGAAGTGCGGCGCACCGGCCGCATCATGTCGGTTCCGGTCGGCGAGGAGATGATCGGGCGCGTGGTCAATGCGCTCGGCCAGCCTATCGACGGCAAGGGTCCGATTCAGACCACGCAATTCAATCCCATCGAACGCATGGCGCCCGGCGTGGTTGATCGCCAGCCGGTGAAAGAGCCGATGCAGACCGGCATCAAAGCGGTCGATGCGATGATTCCGATTGGCCGCGGGCAGCGTGAGCTGATCATTGGAGACCGCCAGACCGGCAAGACCGCCATCGCGCTGGACGCCATCATCAACCAGAAGGGCGGCGACATGATCTGTATCTACGTCGCCATCGGCCAGAAGCGCTCCACGGTCGCCCAAGTGGTGAAGACGCTCGAAGACTACGGCGCCATGGATTACACCATCGTGGTGTCGGCATCTGCTTCGGACCCCGCGCCCATGCAATACCTTGCGCCTTTCGCAGGCTGTGCGATCGGCGAATACTTCCGCGATAGCGGCCGCCACGCGCTTTGCGTTTACGATGATTTGTCCAAACACGCCGCGGCCTACCGCGAGATCTCGCTGCTGCTGCGCCGGCCGCCTGGACGCGAGGCGTATCCCGGTGACGTGTTTTACCTGCACAGCCGCCTGCTGGAGCGCGCGGCCAAGCTGAATAAGGAATCGGGCGGCGGCTCACTCACCGCTCTCCCGTTCATTGAGACGCAGGCCGGCGACGTTTCCGCTTATATTCCGACCAACGTTATTTCGATTACCGACGGCCAGATTTACCTGGAAGCTGACCTGTTCAATTCGAACGTGCGGCCCGCCATCAACGTCGGTCTCTCGGTTAGCCGCGTGGGCGGCAACGCGCAGGTGAAGGCCATGCGGCAGATTGCCGGGCGTCTGCGTCTGGACCTCGCACAATACCGGGAACTGGCTGCATTCGCGCAGTTCGGCTCGGATCTCGACAAAGCGTCGCAGGCCCAGCTCAACCGCGGCCGCCGGCTCGTGGAAATCCTGAAACAGGGGCAGTATCAGCCACTGCCCGTGGAAAAGCAGGTGGTCATCATCTTCGCCGGGACCAATGGCTTCCTCGATGACCTACCGGTCGAGCAGTGCCGCAAGTTTGAAGAAGAACTGTACCGGTTTGTCGATAACGCGCATCGCGGTTTGTGGGAGCAGATCCGGCAGCGGAAAGTGCTGGATGATGAGCTTCGCACGAAGGTCGCCGAAGTGATTCAGGAATTCAAAGACCGCTTCGTGGCGGAACAGCCCGCGGTAACGGCACATGCCTAGCCTGATCGACATCCGGCGGCGAATCCGTTCGGTCAAGAACACGCAGCAGATCACCAAGGCCATGAAGATGGTCTCGGCCGCCAAGCTGCGCCGCGCCCAGGATCGCGTAATTGCCGCGCGTCCGTACGCCTCGATGATGCGCACCGTGCTGGCGAATGTCGCCGCGGCTGCAGCGGGTGACGAGGACGCGGATGGAAACCCGCTTCTGGCGCAGCGCACTCCGCGGAAAATTCTGCTGGTGTTGATTACGGGCGACAAAGGACTGGCCGGCGCCTTCAACAGCAATCTGATTAAGGGCGCGCAACGCTTTATCGAAGAGCAGGCCGCGGTGGCGGCGACGCTGGTTCTGGTCGGACGCAAAGGCCGCGATTTCTTCCGCAAGCGCTCCCTGCCGATCGCCGGTGAGTACACCAACCTTGCGGCCCAGGTGAAGCACGAAGACACTGCTGTGATCGCGCGCGCAGCGATGGATATGTTCCGTGACGGCGAAACCGATGCAGTGTATCTGCTCTATAACGAGTTCAAGAGCGCGGTTTCGCAAAAACTCACCTTGACGCGGATTTTGCCGGTTGCGCCGCCGGCGCATGACGGGCCGGTTAACTACATCTTCGAACAGCCGCCGGCTGAGATTCTGAATTCCCTGCTGCCGCGCTACGTGGAGATGGAGTTCTACCGCGCGCTGTTGGAATCCACCGCCGCCGAGCACGCCGCGCGCATGACGGCCATGGAAGCAGCGACTTCCAACGCGTCGGACATGATCGACAAATTGACTTTGTATCTGAACCGCGTGCGCCAAGCCAGCATTACCAAGGAGATTATCGAAGTGGTCAGCGGCGCGGCGGCAGCGGAATGAGGGTTTAATCAACCGGAAGTCCGGGCGGCGACGAGCGTTCAAAGGCGCACTCCCCCGAAGCTTCCGGCCGACTGGAGATTTTTTATGGCAACCACCGATGCAACTGTAGTGGGACGAGTAGTCCAGGTGGCCGGACCGGCCGTCGACTGCGAGTTCCCCGAAGCCCAGATTCCTCGGGTGTATACCGCGATCCGGATCACCAGTGAAGGGTTCGATGTTCCGGAACCGATCGACATTATCTGCGAGGCGCAGCAGCACATCGGAGAAGGTCGCGTCCGTACCATTGCCCTCGAACCCACCGAGGGTCTGGTGCGCGGCATGAAGGCCGCGAGCCTTGGGCATCCGGTAGAAGTGCCGGTGGGCAAGCAAACGCTCGGCCGCGTGCTGAACGTGATTGGGCAGCCGGTAGACAAGATGGGGGCTGTCGAGTCCGCGCTACACTATCCCATCCATCGCCCGGCGCCCTCGTTTGAAGACCAGTCGACGCGCCTGGAAATGTTTGAAACCGGCATCAAGGTAGTGGATCTGCTGGAGCCGTACCTGCGCGGCGGCAAGATCGGCCTGTTCGGGGGCGCGGGCGTCGGCAAGACCGTCATCATCATGGAGCTGATCAACAACATCGCCATGAAACACGGCGGTGTGTCGGTTTTTGCCGGCGTGGGTGAGCGAACCCGCGAAGGCAATGACCTGTGGCTGGAAATGCAGGAATCGGGGGTGATCGATCCGCACGATTACATGAAATCGAAGTGCGCGTTGATTTACGGACAGATGACGGAACCGCCTGGAGCGCGCCTGCGCGTAGCTCTTACCGCGCTGACTGTCGCTGAATATTTCCGCGATGAAGAAGGCCAGGATGTGCTGTTATTCATCGACAACATTTTTCGCTTCACGCAGGCTGGCTCGGAAGTGTCCGCGCTGCTGGGCCGCATGCCTTCGGCTGTGGGATACCAACCTAATCTCGCCACCGAAATGGGCGAGTTGCAGGAGCGCATCACATCCACAAAAAAAGGATCCATCACTTCCGTTCAGGCCATTTACGTGCCCGCCGACGACTACACCGATCCGGCTCCGGCTACGGCATTTGCTCACCTAGACGCCACCACCAACCTTTCGCGCGCGATTGCGGAATTGGCGATCTACCCGGCCGTGGACCCGCTGGCTTCGACCTCCCGCATTCTCGACCCGCGCATCATCGGCGAAGATCACTACGACACCGCGCAACAGGTGAAGGGCGTCCTCCAGCGGTACAAAGACTTGCAGGACATCATTGCGATCCTCGGCATCGATGAACTTTCCGACGAAGATAAGCTGACGGTCGCGCGGGCGCGCAAGATCCAGCGCTTCCTTTCGCAGCCGTTCCACGTCGCTGAACAGTTCACCGGCTTTGCCGGCAAGTATGTCAAGCTGGCAGACACCATCCGTGGCTTCCGCGAAATCGTGGAAGGCAAGCATGACGACATTCCCGAGCAGGCGTTCTATATGCAGGGTACGATTGAAGAAGTGCTGGAACGCGCGGAAATCATGAAGCGGAGCTGAAGCGAAATGGCGAATCTCATTGACCTGGAAGTCGCCACGCCGGAACGCGAGCTGGTGCGGGAAATGGTGGAAGAGGTGCAGATTCCCGCCAAAGATGGCTACATCGGTGTGCTTCCGGGCCATGCGCCACTGCTGGCCGAATTGGGAGCCGGCTTCCTCCGCTACAAGGCGGGGGAGCGCCCGCGCTACCTGTCGGTCGCCGGTGGATTTCTCGAAGTGCTTCCGGATCACGTGCGGGTACTGGCGGATGTAGCCGAACCCGCCGAAGAGATCGACGTGGAGCGGGCCCGCAAGGCACTGGAACGCGCAGAGGAATCCCTCATCAATCCGTCGCTCGGCGTCGACCCTGCGGTTGCATTGGCCGCTATGGAACGCGCTCAGGCGCGTCTCGCCGCAGCCGAGCAGAAGTAGTCTCGCGCGCCACAGACGATCTCCTCAACACAGCAGGCGGCCGGGATACTCGTCCGCCGGTGTCGTGATCCTTACAAAGCTCGCCGCATTAGCGGTAAATTGGAAAGCAGCTTGCTAGAGGGATCGTCTGTGCCTAGAACTGTATTGCCCGGAAAGCCCTACCCGCAAGGCGCCACTTGGGATGGGACGGGCGTCAACTTTTCGGTTTATTCAGAAAAAGCCACCGCGGTAGATCTTTGCCTTTTTGATGCGGTGGATTCGCGGAAATTCGAAACAATTTCCATCCGGGAGAGCACGGGCTTCGTCTGGCACTGTTATCTGCCGGGAGTCAAGTTGGGGCAGATGTACGGTTACCGTATCAGTGGCCGGTATGACCCGGAAAGAGGCGAGCGTTTCAATTGCGCCAAACTGCTGATCGATCCTTACGCGAAAGCGTTGGCGGGAAAACTGAACTGGGACGCGGCAGTATTCGGCTACAAGCTCGGCGATCCCGGTGAGGATCTTTCGCGCGACGATACAGATTCCTCGTGGGGAGTTCCGAAATCGGTGGTCACCAGCTCCTACTTCGATTGGGAGAACGACCGGCCGCCCCTCACACCGCTGCACGACTGCGTCATCTACGAAGCTCATGTGAAGGGCTTCACCGCGACGCATCCGGACATTCCGCCGGAACTGCGAGGCACGTACGCAGGTTTGGCGCATCCCGTGGCAATCGAGTATCTCAAGAAGCTCGGTATCACGACGCTGGAGTTAATGCCCGTACAGGAATTCATCGACGATAAGAGTCTGCTCGACCGCGGCCTGAGAAACTACTGGGGCTATAATTCGATCAATTTTTTTACTCCAGAGGGCCGCTACAGCGCCTCTGGAGACCGCGGCGAGCAGATCGGCGAATTCAAGGCGATGGTGCGGTCGCTTCATCGCGCCGGAATCGAGGTCATTCTCGACGTGGTTTATAACCACACCGCCGAAGGCAGCCAGATGGGACCCACCCTCAGTTTTCGAGGTGTCGATAACACCACTTACTACCGTCTCATTACCGACAAGCCTCGCTATTACATGGACTATACCGGCACCGGCAACACGCTGAACGTGCGCCATCCGCAGGTGCTGAAGCTGTTGATGGACAGCCTGCGTTACTGGGTCGAAGAGATGCACATCGATGGGTTCCGTTTCGATCTGGCGGCGGCGCTGGCGCGCGAGTTGCACGAAGTGGATCGCCTGTCCTCGTTCTTCGACATCATTAACCAGGACCCGGTGATCTCGCAGGTCAAGTTGATCGCCGAGCCCTGGGATGTCGGCGAAGGCGGCTACCAGGTCGGGAAATTCCCGCCATTATGGGCTGAATGGAACGGCCGTTACCGCGACGTCGCACGCCGCTACTGGAAGGGCGATGATGGCCAGCTTGCCGAGCTGGGCTACCGGCTGACGGGTTCGAGCGATCTGTATCAGCGTGACGGCAGGCACCCCACCGCGAGCATCAATTTCATTACAGCGCACGATGGATTTACCCTGCAGGACCTGGTCAGCTACAACGACAAGCACAACGAAGCCAACGGGGAAGAGAATCGCGACGGCACCAATGACAACCACTCGTTCAACTATGGCGCCGAAGGGGATACCAACGATCCGGGCATCCTGGAAGTTCGTGAACGCCAGAAGCGAAACTTTCTGGTAACGTTGCTGCTCTCGCAAGGCGTGCCTATGCTCTGTGGCGGCGATGAGATCGGCCGCACGCAGCACGGCAATAACAACGCCTACGCGCAGGATAACGAAACAAGCTGGTACGACTGGAACCTGGACGATTCGCGCCGCCAGCTTCTTGAATTCACGCGATTCATGGTGGACCTGCGGCGCCGCCATCCGAACCTGCATCGCCGGAAGTTCTTTCAGGACCGCGGGATCAACCCTGGTACTCCCGAACGCCAGGTGAATGGGAAGACACTGCCGGACATCACGTGGCTTCGCCCCGATGGGCGCGAGATGACCGGAGATGAGTGGAATGCCGGCTGGGTACGCTGCCTCGGCGTCGAGTTGAACGGCCACACGCTGGATGATGTGAACGGAGTCGGCGAACCGATTCGAGATGAAACGTTCCTGGTTCTGTTCAATCCACACATCGAACCCGTTCAGTTCTACATGCCGACCCGCCGCGGCACCGCATGGCAAGTCGTGATGGATACCCGGACGGCCGAGTGCGAAGAGAAAGACGGGGTGGTGATCAACTCCGGCAAGCCATACGAACTGATTCCCCGCAGCATGGCTTTACTCCGGGAGCTCACGGACTGATGGCGAATCGTCGATACCCCATTGGAGCGGAGCTGCTTCCCACGGGTGGTGCGCATTTTCGCGTGTGGGCGCCGCGGCGGAAGAAAGTGGAAGTGGTACTCGAATCGGGCGGTAATTTCGCACTCGAAGCAGAATCCGGCGGCTATTATTCCGGAAGCGTGCCCACGGCCGGTGAGGGCACGCTGTACCGCTTCCGGCTGGACGGCGCGGAATCGTTTCCCGATCCGGCGTCGCGCTTTCAGCCACAAGGACCGCACGGGCCTTCGCAAGTAGTGGACCCGTGCCGTTTCCACTGGAGCGACGCGGATTGGCCCGGCATCAGTCTCCAGGGCCAGGTGATCTATGAGATGCACATTGGCACCTTCACTCGTGAGGGCACTTTTGAAGCTGCTCGCCGCGAACTGCCGGAACTGGCGGCCACCGGCATCACCTCAATTGAAGTAATGCCCGTGGCGGACTTTCCGGGCCGCTTCGGCTGGGGCTACGACGGCGTTGGCCTGTTCGCTCCGGTCGCTCTTTACGGCACGCCCGATGACTTCCGCCGCTTGATCGACGATGCGCATCGCCACGGATTGGGCGTGATATTGGACGTGGTCTACAACCACGTGGGCCCCGACGGCAACTACCTGAAGCAGTATTCCGAAGATTACTTCACTACCCGCTACGGCAACGAGTGGGGCGAAGCCATTAACTATGACGGCGTCAACTCCGGACCTGTGCGCGAGTGGGCCATTACAAACGCCGCGTACTGGATCAGCGAATATCACGTTGATGGCTTGCGGCTCGATGCGACTCATCAGATCTTCGACACTTCTCCGGAAAATGTATTAACGGCGATTGCCCGGCACGCGCACGCCGCCGGAAATGGGCGAGGCGTGGTCGTATTCGCGGAAAACGACAATCAGGAAGCACGGCTGGCGCGGCCGGTGGAGCACGGCGGCTACGGCATCGACGCGGTTTGGAATGACGACTTTCACCACACCGCGCGAGTCGCCATGACGGGGCGGAACGAAGCCTACTACATGAACTATCGCGGCTCGCCGCAAGAGTTCCTCGCCGCCGTAAAGCACGGCTATCTTTACCAGGGACAAGCCGGCAAATTCCAGGGACGGCGGCGCGGCACGCCTGCATGGGATCTGAAGCCAGCACAATTTGTGATTTGCATCCAAAACCACGACCAGATCTCCAATGCCGGCCGCGGACAGCGTATCCACCAGTTGACCGGCCCGGGCCGGTATCGCGCCATGACGGCGCTGCTGCTGCTGGCGCCTGGCACGCCGCTGCTGTTCCAAGGGCAGGAATTCGCAGCTTCGAGCCCGTTCTGTTTTTTCGCCGACCATAACGAAGACCTCGCGCCGCTTGTGCGCGAGGGCCGGGCCGGATTTCTCGCGCAATTTCCCAGCCTCGCTCAAAAGGAGGTTCGTTCCGGGCTTCCCGATCCGGGCGACCCCGCGCTGTTTGAGCGCTGCAAGCTCGACTTCAGCGAACGCCGGCGCAACGAGCATTCGTACGCACTGCACCGGGACCTGCTCCGTCTCCGCCGCGAGGACGCCTGCTTCCGTGCGCAACGCCCGGGCGGAATCGATGGCGCGGTGCTCGCATCGGAAGCATTTGTGCTGCGGTACTTCGGAGAGAAAGGCGACAGCCGTCTTCTTATCGTGAACCTCGGCCTCGATCTCGATTTCGAATCCGCGCCCGAGCCGCTGTTGGCTCCGCCCGAGAACCAATCCTGGCGACTGCTTTGGTCCAGCGAAGATCCACGTTACGGCGGTTCGGGAACGCCGCCTCCGGAGACGGAGGGGAAGTGGCATATTCCCGGACACGCCGCCGTGGTGATGCACCCGGGCGTCTGAGGGCTGTGATCGACTTGCCCTTGATCTTCTAAAGCGACGATAATGTTTGATACACGGAAGTTTCTCAGTGGCTCAGCCGACACAGCCGGCCATTCACCATACAAGGGTTCGGAAGCAGCTTGAAAAGGTCCTGGCCCATGGCCTATTCATGCGGTCCGAACGCATGGGCCGCTTCCTGCGGTTCGCCGTCGAACGCACTTTGGATGGTAAAGCTGACCAACTAAAGGAATATCTGATCGGGGTCGAAGTCTTCGACCGCAAACCTTCCTACGATCCGCGCGTCGACCCGATCGTGCGAGTCGAGGCGCGGCGGCTGCGCTCGAAGCTGGCGGCCTACTACGCCGGGGACGGCCGCGAAGATCCGGTCCTCATCGAATTTGCTACCGGCAGCTACGCGCCTCGATTTCAAATGCGCGTCGTAGCTCCGCGCGCCACGGCTCCGCAGCCATCCATCAACACAATCGCCGTGCTGCCCTTCGCCAGTCTCGGCCGTGGCAGCGAGTATGAATACTTCAGTGACGGACTGACCGAGGAATTGATTCACGCTCTCACCAAAGTCGAAGGGCTGCGAGTGGTGGCTTGGAATTCAGCGACGCAGATCCGCGGCCGGCAGCAGGAGATCTACTCGGTGCGCGAGCAGCTTCACGTTGCCTCCGTGCTTACCGGCAGCGTGCGCATCGCCGGCGCCAGCCTGCGCGTGCGAGCGCAGCTCATCGATACCGAAACCGGCGTCTACCTTTGGTCTGAAGCTTTCGACCGGCACCTCCAGGACATCTTCGCGATTCAGGAGGAAATCGCGAGCGCCATCGTGCGGACGCTACGCCTGCAATTCGCCGGGCGCGTAGAAGAGCCCGTACTGGCGCGCCACCGCACCGGAATTGATTCCTACAATTACTATCTGAAGGGCCGGTATTACTGGCACCAGCGGACGCCGGAAGGAATCGCGCGCAGTATCGAGTGCTTCGAAGCGGCGATTGCCGCCGATCCGAATTCGGCATTGGCGTATGCCGGTCTCGCCGACGGCCTCACGTTGCGGACGGACTATGGCCTGCTGCGTCCCAGCGAGGGCATGCCGAAAGCCAAGCAGGCTGCGATGCGTGCGTTGGCGCTCGATCCAAACCTGGCGGAGGCTTATCCGTCAATGGCGATTATCCGGTCGCACTATGATCGCGATTGGGAAGATGCCGAGCGCCTGTACCGCCGCGCCATCGCCCTCAACCCCGGCTATGCAACGGCTCACCATTGGCTCGGGTTGGATCACAACGCCCTGCTCGGACGCTTCGAAGAAGCATGTGCCGAACTGGAACTGGCGCGCCAATTGGACCCGCTCTCGCGGATCATCATGGAAGGGTGCGCTCTCGTCCATGTGCTGAACCGCCAATATGAGCAGGCAGTTGAAGGCTATCTTGCCCTCCTGAAATTCGATCCATCTTTCTACAAGGTTTATAACGCTCTTGGGCGCGCATACGCGCAGCAGGGGCGATACCAGGAAGCGCTCACCATGTTGCAGAAGGGGCAGGAACTGGGCGGAGATGTGCCGAATATTCTGGGTGCGATGGGCCAGGTCTATGGGCTCGCCGGCCAGACCGAGCGGGCGCGCGAACTGCTGGCGAAGCTAAATGCCATGAATGAGGACGGCTACATTCCGTCTACGTGTTTCGCTCTGATCCATCTCGGGCTAGGTGAAAAAGAAAGGTCGCTAGAGTGGTTGGAGCGAGGATACGAAGAGCACGATATGCCACTTAGCGTATTGAAAGTGCATCCGGCTTTTGACGACTTGCGAGGCGAAACACGCTTTCGGGCTTTGCTCGAGCGTCTTCGCCTCGCATAGCGTTTCAGCCGTCTATTCCAGAGCGCGAATGCGCGCCTTCACCGTTTTTGCTTCCTGGGTCCGCTTGGTCTCGGCCAGCAAGCGCGCGTAGTTCGAAAGTGCGCGGATCAGCCGAGGATCGTCCGGGGCCAGCGTTTTCTGAAGTTCCGCGAGTGTGGCGCGGGTGAGTTCCTCGGATTCGGTGTAACGGCGCTCCGAGCACCACACGGCGGCAAGTTCATTGCGAGCGACCAGCGCCTGCGCGGAGTGTTCCCCGACACTCGCGGTAAAGATGCCAATCGCGCGCGTATAGAGCTGTTCGGCATCAGCGTCGCGGCCCAACTCATGGTCGAAAGCAGCCAGATTCACCAGGCTTGCGGCAAACTTGGGGTGCTGCGGCCCGAGCGCGTTTTCCCAGATGGCGAGCGCTTGCCGGTAAGCATGCTCCGCTTCCGGATACCGGTGCTGAAACCGGCAGGCTTGGGCCAGATTATTCCAAGCGGCTGCCGTTGCCGGGTGATTTGCCGGCAGCATGTGCTGGTCAATTTCGAGCGCCCGCCGCGCCGCTTTCTCACTCGCATGATAGTTGCCTTCGCCGATCATTGCCGCTGCCAGACTGTTGTAGGCCGCACTCCGGATTTGTTCGTCCTCCTGCTGGAGATTTCCTTGCAGCAGAGACGTCGCCTCTTCGTACCGCCGTTGGTCCAGATAAATTGCTGCCAGAATCTGGCGGTTGGCGGCGCGGTCCGGATCGCCCGGCTTTACGCGTTTATCGAAGATCCGGCGGGCGCGTTCCGCCGCAGTCGCGGCGTCTGGCAACTTTCCCTGTTCGCGGTAAAGAGCCGCCAGGTGATCGAGGGCTTGTGCCGCTTCGGGGCTGTCTGAGCCCGAAACTGCTTCGATCTCGGCCAGCGACCGGTTCAGTAGCGGCTCCGCCTCAGCATAACGTCCGGTGGCGCGCAGCAGGTTGCCGAGATCGCCGGTTGTGATGGCTCGTTCCCGTATGGCCTCAGGACCGCGGATGTCCCAGGCCTGGAGAGCAAGCCGGTAAAGGGCTTCGGCATCGACGTACTGCGCATCCAAGTAGAACTGCAAGGCCAGATTGGTCAAGTCAGCGGCGGCACCAGGCGCGGATAAGTCGCAATGCCTGGCCTGCTCTACGACCTTCTGATAGAGGACCGCCGCCTCTGTAACGCGCCCTTGCGAACGCAATCCATTCGCGTCCGCGAGGCCGTTCTTCCAGGACGACCCTTGCAGCAGCGCAACCGCCGCCAGCAATGTGACAATTGTTTTCATCTCCACCCTCCCGTGTGCTTACGATGAACCAGAACACCGGTTGGCAAGGAGTATGGAGCGGTTATCTTACGGTAAGGTTCCGGGTATTACACCCCGCTGATGCTTCCACCGGCCGCTGGCGCTGACGGCGCTTTCGGGACAGGCGAGCTATCGATCAGACGTTAGCCCACGCGATCGCTCGATCAGGTGATGAGCGTTCCGCATCGTGATTGCGAGAATCGTCAGCGTCGGGTCCGTAATGCCGCTCGTGCAATGCAGCGAACCATCCGCGAGCAATAAGTTTGGAACGTCATGGGTTTGTCCCCACCGGTTCGTAACAAACTTTGCGGGGTCATCACCCATGCGGCAGGTTCCTTGCTCATGAATCTGGGCGCCGGGAATCGATGTCGAGGTAGTGTACGACGTCACCGTGCCTCCTGCCGCCTCGATGAGTTCCACGCCGCGTTTCACCATGTCGCGTGTGAAGGCCTCCTGATTTGGTCCGTGCTTCAGACGGATACGAACCGCGGGGATTCCCCAGGCATCCTTCGCTTGCGGGTCGATGTCTACATAATTTTGTGGGCTTTCGAGGCCGCAGCCGTCGCCTGCCACACTGACGTTGGTGCCATATACGCTATGCGCCTCGTCCTTTAACGGCGCGCCGATCGCCCGGCCGTGCGCATTGGCGGCAAAACCGAACCCTCCGGCGAAGCGCATGATGTAGCGGCGAAGCAGATCTTTGCTGCGGGTTTTTTCATCGACGTTGACGCTGGGATGGACAATGACATTCGGCTGATAGCCGTCTTCGTTGATCACGCTTCGATTTCTCAGTTGCGGCAATTCGCCGAAGACAGCAGCGTGAGCGTCCTCAACCAGGTTGCGTCCCACTTGACCGCTGGAGTTCGCAAGCCCGTCGGGGAATCGAGAAGACTTGGAGTTCAGCAGCAGCCGCGCGGTCTCGATCGTGCTTGCAGCGACCACCACGTAACGTCCCTTGACTGCGTTTTCGCGACTTGAATAGCGATCGATATAAACTACCCCCGAGACGCGCCCCTGGCTATCGAGCGTCACTTCGCGGACAATCGCGTTCGTGAACATCGTCAGTCGCCCGGTGGACGCCGCAACGGGCAGGAGCGCGCCGACCGATGTGAACTTCGCGCCGACATCGCATCCTTGACCGCACCGGCCGCAATAATGGCACCCTGGACGCCCGTTGTGAGCCTGCGTAATGATGGCGTGCGGTTCCGTGGTCGCGGTGTAGCCAATCCTCGTAGCGCCCGCCTTCAGGATGGCGAGCGCGCACGTATCGGCAGGCGGTGGCATGTATTCGCCGTGCGGAATCGCGGTGAGTTTCGGGCTGTTCTCGCCACTGACGCCGATCAATTTCTCAACCTGCGAATACCACAGCGCCAGTTCTTCATAGGAGAACGGCCAGTCGATCGCGACGCCATCGTAGCTGTAAGGCTTAAACTCGAGCGGGCCCCAGCGGCAGCAATTCGTGCCCCAGCAATTCGTCCTTCCGCCGACCGAGCGCACGCGCACCCAGCGATAGGGCATGCCTTCCGGATGCGTGTACTTCCAGTCGCGGATCTTCACGAAGAAGTGATCGTTGTAATAGTTGTTGTGAGCACTGCCGTCGAAAATGATCTGCTGTTCCTCTTCACCACTACCCACCACGTACTGTTTGACGGAGAGCCGGACATGCACGGGATCAGGCTGGTAACTGTTCCGATAGCGCAGTTCCCAGGGCCATTGATGATGACGGATGTCATGATCGATGTTGTGGCCGCCCGCTTCGACAACCGCCACTCGTGCGCCTGCCTGGGCGAGCACATAGGCCATCATGCCGCCACCCGCGCCCGAACCTACAATGACTACATCAAAAGTCTCGTTCATGGATTTGCCTCAAGACTCCGAATTTCGGCCTGGAGTTGGCCGGGTTCAATAGGGCGCCCGCCGCGCGTGACAAATACGTAATTCGGAAGCGAGAAAAAGAGGTTAAGATAGACGCGCGCCGCCGCAGGGGCGCTATGACGTTCAGCGTCAGCCGTCGCGACTTTTAGAGAATCCGATCGAAATTCCTCGATAAAAGATATCCCTGCTCTCGCCTGCTGCCATGCTGCAATCCAGTCTTGAGCGGCTAAGCCCTTCTGTGCGGAGTCGAGGGCCGCCCGCGCTTTCCTGAGAAGCGCGCTGTCTCCCAGCAAATCGGTTGGGACATGAGCCGCGACGGTGTTTGTCTTCGCGGTTTCGTCACCGAGGACATCGGCGGCGTATCGCGCCGTGCGAGGAAGGCTGCGATCCGCCATCTCCTGGAGTTCGCGTTGCCGATTGGAATCGCAAGTGGAGATCAACAGCGCGGTCAGATGGAAGGAATGAAGGACGACACTGCGCTCTCTACCGCCGTGCCGCACCTCCAGCTTTGCAGGGCGAGGCCATCCCAGTTGGTACACCGTGCAATCGGAAGCATCCGATGGGAGGTGCACGGTGAGTGCTTCAACAGCCGCATGATCGATGTAGCGGTTGTAATACGGTTCGTCCTTCACTACAACGATCGCCGCTTCGTTTCCGGAGCGAATCCAACTTGCATCCACCGTTGAGTCAGAGGTGGCAAGGCTCTCCGGCGTCGCGCCCGCGGCGAGAATGCCTTCGATGGGTGCGACCTCGTTCCAGACAATGCCAACTTCATTGCGGCGGCCGCGGCCCATCCCGCCGTCTTCCAACGAGGCCGGAAAGTACAGAATCATTCCTTTCAAGCCGTTGAGCAACGCATGATAAACGATCAGGCGCTCCTGCTCTGAAGTCGGGACAAGATGCTCGGACCAGTCTTTCAAACCCACTCTCGTCGCAAAAGGTCCCTGCATGTGGGCTTGCAGGTACTGTTCAGCGAATCTTTCGCCGAAAACTTTTCGGGCATTGGCGGCCAGCCGATCAATATCCTTCAGCCCGCCGCCGATCTCGCCTTTGATTCCCAAGGTCGCGAGATCCCTTTGCATGGGATAAATGTAGGCGAGTGGAAAATCCATGAGACTGGTCCACTTGTGCCAATCCTCCACCTGCTCCGGTTGCCGGAGGTTCATGAAGGTTGACGTGATCGGCAGTTTCCGCTGATCGTATTTCCGCACGATGGCGATTTCTTGCTGAACATACGGATAATAGACGTCCCACATATCGTCGCCGGTGATCCAGCCAATCAGCGCGGGATGATTGCGGAATCGCAGGAGCCGAAGAAGATATTCTTTACGCACGGGCCCGTTGGGACCGAACGGGCCATGCAGTCGGAACTGCGCGTACATCTGGTTGCGGTGGGCCGTGTCGAGAAATCCGCGGATTTGTTCATCGCTAGCGCTATCGCGGACAGAGACCACGATTGCATTGAAACCGAATTCGTGGAAACGGCGCAGTGTCGCCTCCGGTTCACCCGCCGGTGTCACGGCTTCGAGAAAGTAAGGGCCCACGGACTTGAGCAGGCGCGGCTGATTGCCGACCCAGAGAGAATTCCCGCGCAACTCGACATGCGGGGCAGAGCCGAAGTCAGCGGCGGAAACGGCGGCGGGTAATTGATCTTGGGACTGGAGCAATCGGCTGATGGTCTTCGCGAACTGCGGCAGCGGACCGAGATCGTCGATGCCGGAGACAAACAGCGCGCGGTGGTCGGAGTCTTCCAGCGCGCCATTCATTTCCCAAAGCCCCGCATTGAAAAAATAGTGCATCAGCTTGTTCCACGTCTCATCGCCGGCAGACGCGGGATACTTTCCCCGGCCTGGCACGCCGATGAACAGAACATGTCCGCCAACAAGGTAAAACGTGGCAATCTTCTGGCTGAAATCCAATTCCACGCGGCGGCGGGTCGAAGGGATCGGAGGGTCGACGAGAACCACCAGAGAATAGGAATTCCAATCGCTTTCCAGATCGACCAGAGCGGGCATAGTCTGTATTTGCGAAAGCATGACCTGCACGCGCGCTTGTGTCCGCGCATCGAGAGTCGGCTTAAACAGCGCGATGCGGGGCGGAGTACGCTGTGCAAGAGCCAAACCGCAGAACAGTTCCGCTACGAGAACGAGGCAGGTTCTTCGCAAACGCACGGACGATTTCAGAAAACCCACCATTGCGTGAAAATCCTTTCCGTTAAATGGATGTATTCCGCCTCGCGATCCCCCGCGCCGGCCGGCAGTTGGATTAGCGCACCGTGACGCCATGGGGACTCGTCCACGCTAGATTGCCTTCGGCAATCTTTACGTTGCCCGGAAACTGCGGCGACTCTCCTTCCAATTCAATTCGCCAGTAATACCAGTGATATCCCTGCTTAGGACGGTCCGTGAACTCCGTAGAAAGATTCGAGTCCTCGTGCGGGGCCGCCTCATGAATCACTTCGCCGTCGCGTATCAGCGATGCGCGAGCGATTCTCTTAGGACTTCGCAGAGTGAGCGTGAGCCGAATGTCGCCGGAGGCGGTCACTTCCTCTCCCATAAACCTGCCGTTCGCGCGAGCGTCCGCGAACAGGCGCGAACCATTCGTAGCGAAAACACGATGCGCCCGGAGCGCTTCCATCAGAGCCGCGGGTGTCAATTCCGTTGCATAGATTCCCGTCAGACCACCGCCGAATCCGGGATTCCGGCGGTGACCGTCGGATGTTGCAATGAATCCGACTTTGAACCCGCGCGAAAGGGCGCGCGGAATGGTGTCGGAGTTGCCAATGAATACGCCCCAGCCGGACGCCACTTCCACGTTCGCATCGCACGGACGGTTCAGCAGTTCAAAGACGGCATGATGGGCGTGCATCACTCCTCCCGCCGCTTCCACCACGTCGCAGAGATTCTGAACGTCGCTGCCGTTTTCCATGTGGCGCACGATTGGGGAAACCGGCCCGGCAAAAAGCACACTCCGATGATTCGTTCGACCGTCCGGGTGCAGTTGCGTCCACTCCCATCCCGGCAGAGCGACAAATTTTCTAGGATCCGTGAATCGTCTTGCCAGATAGGTAGACAGCGCGTACTGCGCAGCGGTCACGTCGCGGGGAAAAAACGCTGGCTGCGCATCGGCACGCATCCAACTGTTGTCGTCATTCTCCGTCATCGAGATCGCGTCGAGCCCTACTTTGTCGCGGGCCAGACGAAGCAACTCATCCGGTTCACCTTCGGCATCAGAAGTAAGATGCGTGTGGACGTGCAGATCGGCCCAGTAGAGAAAGTATCGTTTCCCGTCAAGACTGATGGATGGCCGTGCCGCCGGCGCGCGCGCCGGCCAGTGATGCGCTTTCCATTCCCGGTACGAAAACGGTTCATCCGGAAGTTTCTTGCCGCCGTTTAAATCGAGCGCGAATGACTGGTAAAAATTTTCCGTGCTGCGTCCAGCAACGATGATTCTCCCCTGGCTTGCCTGAGCATTCTGAGGAAGCCGGTATTCCACCAGGCCTTGATATAAAACAACGGGCTCCGACCACCGATCCTCGCTCAGGCTTCTTCCGAGAAGTTGCCCGGCAGTGGCGCCAGAGTCCCACGGATGAATTTTGCCTTCCCAGAGCAGCCAGCAGCGTTCGCCGTCTGCGGCGAGCATCGGTTGTCTTCTGCGTCCGTAATAAGCGGGCAGCACTTGCGGACTTGGGTCCATCGCGGGTAGCAGACTATGACGGAGATCCGCAATCTCGGTTTTGCCGCCTTCGGCACTCGTGAGGCGCCATTTTCCTTCGTGCCGCGTAGCGACCTGGATGACGTCGGCATGATCGATTACACCCCTTGCCTCAACCTCCGAAGTCGCCACCCAAGCGGCCGCAATGTCACCTTTGCCGAACGCGACAGCAGCGGCATTCAAGCAATTCTGTCCGGCCGGTGATAACCGTTCGATGCCGGCCATTTGCGGCAGCACGCGTCTTGTATAGACGGCGTATTCCTGGCCATCATATGCATCCCAAAAAGCCCAGACTTCGTTCGCCGTCGCCGCAAGAACGGCTCGCTGGGCGGGCAAATTCGCATCAGAAACGCTTGCGGGCACCGACCAATGTCCGCCATCCCAATGGCGTATGAGAATCCTCGAATGAGGGTCGGCGTCATCTTCCCATGCCAGCACCAATTTGCCGTCAAGCGCCGCCGCGGCCGGAAGCATTGCGTGCACAGGCACCACGGTTGTAACCCGTGTCCATTCGGTCCCGTGCCAGGAAAGGCCATCAACGCGCCAATCGCCGCTTTCGCGCGTAGACCAGAAAACCCAGCCGCTTTGCGCGCCAGTCGAAACCGCCACGGGACTGTAGTAAATGCCGCGCCCCGGCGACAACTCGCGCGTGCGCGTGTCGCCGGCCGCTAGTCTCCCCTCTAACTCGTTGCGCACCGCAGCCCCTGCGCGAACTTCCGCCGGAAAAGAGCGCGCCAGGATGCGTTCGAAGCCGTCATGATAGGAGTCCCAGGCATAGACAAATCGGGCTCCGGCTGTCGTGAATGACAGGTTCATATCGTCGGCGAAAGAGCCGGCATTGATAGTCACTGGATAGTCTTGAATCGCCGGCCGGACCTGAGCGACGGCCGGCGGTGGAAAATCCGTGACGCCGCTGAAAAGAGCGAAAGTGATTCCGGCTGACATTCCGAAGCAGCATTTCGCCGGCCCAGAAAGCCTCATCGATGACCTCCAAGAATCGGCGGATCGAACGTGACTGCCGCCGGTAAGGAAAACGCTCCAGGCGCGTTTCGAATAAATATATCAGATATCAGTAACGGGCACCGCAAAAACACATGAAGGCGGGCTACTGCACGGTGCAAATTCAGAGCAGGTCATAATGCAAGTATGAGCGTTTCGGAGGTAATGCCCGGTAATTCGGCACTCGCGCTGGATGCACACTTGTTTGCGCCGCTCACCGTGCGGAGCGTCACTTTTCGCAACCGCATTGCGGTGTCACCGATGTGCCAGTATTCGAGTGAGGATGGTTTCGCCAATGACTGGCACCTGGTCCATTTGGGCAGCCGCGCGGTCGGTGGCGCCGCCCTCGTGATGATGGAGGCTACCGCCGTGGAAGCGCGCGGCAGGATTTCACCGGCGGACATGGGGATCTGGAAAGACGAGCACATCGAGTTTCTCTCCCGCATCACGCGCTTCATCAAACAGCATGGCGCGGCGCCAGGAATTCAGATCGCTCATGCGGGGCGGAAGGCCAGCACCGCCAAGCCCTGGGAGGGCGGACGCTTCATTCCCCAAGAAGCCGGAGGCTGGCAACCGATGGCTCCGAGCGCGGTGCCGTTTCTGGAGGAGGATCCCGCCCCAGCCGAGCTTTCGCGATCCGAAATTCGCGCCGTGACCGAAGCCTTCGCCGCGGCTGCGGGCCGCGCTCTCCGCGCCGGCTTTGAAGTCCTGGAAATTCACGGCGCGCACGGATATCTCATTCATGAGTTTCTTTCGCCGTTCAGTAACCGGCGCACCGATGAATATGGCGGTTCTCTCGCCAACCGGCTTCGTTTCGCGCTCGAAGTGATCGAAGCCGTGCGCGCAGTCTGGCCGACTCATCTTCCACTCTTCCTGCGAATCTCTGCCACCGACTGGGCCGAAGGCGGCTGGACACCCGATGAATCGGTGGAGCTCGCGCACCGAGTCAAACCGCTCGGTGTGGATCTGGTCGATTGCTCCTCCGGGGGTTCGGTACCCTCTCCCAAAATTCCGCTCGCGCCCGGCTACCAGGTGCCCTTTGCAGAACGCATTCGCCGCGAGACCGGTATTCTGACGGGAGCCGTCGGACTGATCACAACGCCTGAGCAGTGTGACGAAATCATCCGGCAGGGCAAGGCCGACATGGTGTTGCTGGCCCGCGAGTTCTTGCGCGATCCGTACTTTCCGCTGCATGCGGCCCGCGCGCTGGGAATCGATGTGAAACCGCCGGTTCAGTACGGCCGCGCATTCCCGAAGGTGTGAGCGGCGCAGCGCCGGCGCTACCGCGCGTGCGGATCGACCACCGTATTCTCCTGCACCGCGTCCGAAGGGCTCGAAATCACTTGTTCGCCTGGCGCCAGGCCCGAGATCACTTCCACTTCGGTTCCCAGGTCTTCGCCGATGGCGATATTTCGGAAATGTGCGACATGGTCCGCGCCAACCACCGCCACTCGCGGTCCGCTCTTTCCGAGCAGCAGCGCGTCGCCGGAGATCCGCAGGATCGGCTTCGCTTGCGCTGACAAAAACCTCACTTGCGCATACATGCCCGGATATAAAACCGCTCCGGCGTTCGGCGTCTCGAGAATCGCCAGCATGGAGCGGGACGTGGTATCGAGCGAATCGGCAATGCGCGTAACGCGCGCCGGAAATATCTGCCGGGGGCGTTCCTGCACGCGCAGCTCAGCGCTTTGTCCCACGCGCACGGACCCGACATAAGACTGCGGAACGTTCACGAAGACGCGCAAGGGTTGGATCCGCGCCACGCGGAACATCTCCTTGGCCGGACCTCCGTTGCCGGAGTTGATAAGCGTGCCTACGTCCACGTTGCGAGCCGTGACAACGCCGTCAAAGGGCGCGGTTACCCGCGCGAATCCTTTCATTTCCTCGAAGCGGCGGAGGCTGGCCTCATTGGCGCGCACAGCATCCTGTGCTGTTGCCAGGCTTGCTTCCGCTTTCTGCGTCTGAGCTTGCTTGACCGCGAAGTCGGCGTTCTTCTCGTCGCGATCCTGGCGGGATACTACGCCCTGGTCCGCGAGGCGCTGCCAGCGGTCAAGCGTGACACGCGCCAGGTTCAGGTTGGCGCGCGACAATTCCAGATCGGCCTGCAATTCTTTGAGCGTTGATTGCGATTGTGAGAGAGTCGCGCCCGCTTGGGTGATCTGTTGATCCAGTTCCGGCGTTTCAATCTCAGCCAGCACCTGGCCTGTTTTCACGTGGTCGCCAATGTCTACCAGCCGGGCCTTCATGTAGCCGTCAGCCCGCGCGAAGATGGGGGACTCCACAATCGCTTGCAGATCGCCCGGCAATTCTACGCTATCGCGTGATGCGGCGAAATGCGCCGGCGTCACCATCACCGCCGGCTTACGGTTCAACATCTCGGCCGATGCCGCCAGCAGTTTTCTTTGCCGTACTATTCTCGGCGCAAGTCCGCCGGCAATCGCGGCGAGAACGATCGCGGCCAGTATCGAAAAAAACACCAGCAGCGAACGGCGTCCCCGCTTGTTTTGCCGTTGATCTTCCTGCCTGCCGGTCCCTTGCGCCATCATGCCGCGTCGATCTCCCCACGGCCGGAATATCGTGGCGGGTCGCGCCGCAGCACGCTATAAACAACCGGAACAAAAACTAACGTGGCCAGCGTCGCCAGGATCAGACCGCCGATCACCGCACGTCCCAGCGGCGCATTTTGCTCACCGCCTTCACCGAGGCCAAGCGCCATCGGCAGCATGCCCACAATCATCGCCAGCGCCGTCATCAGAACAGGCCTGAGACGAGTGTACCCGGCTTCAAGCGCGGCGGAAACCGCGTCCGCGCCGGTCTCTCGCAGATCGTTTGCGAAATTCACCAGCAGAATGCTGTTGGCCGTGGCGACTCCCATGCTCATAATGGCGCCCATGAGCGAAGGCACATTAATGGTGGTCCCGGTGACGAACAGCATCAATGCAATGCCCGCCAACGCTCCTGGCAACGCCATCAAGATGATGAACGGGTCCAACCAGGATTGAAAGTTTACCACCATGACAAAATAAACCAGCACCACCGCGAACAACAGTCCGATTCCTAAACCTACGAACGAACTGCGCATCGTCTGCACTTGTCCCCGCGTTTCAAAGAAACTGCCCTTCGGAAGTTTGGGAGTGAACTCGGCAAGAACACGGTCGATGTCGGAAGCAACTCCACCCAGATCGCGATCCTGCACGTTGGCATAGACGTCGTACAGCGGCTGCACGTTGTAATGATTGACCACCGAAGCTGTGGTGTCCCGTTCGAGCCGGCCCACGTTACCAAGCAACTGGGAATCGGGCATCGATTCCGCATGGACCGGAGTGCGTAGCAGATTAGCTGTGGAATCGACGCGGTATTGAGGCGTTTGGACGGCGATTGGGTAGTCCACGCTGTTGCGCGGATCGATCCAGTAGTTCGGTGAAATCTGAGTGCTTGAGGCGAGCGAGATCAACAGGCTATTGGCCACATCCCTCTGCGTCAGGCCCAATTGCCCGGCACGCGTGCGGTCCACCTGGAAGCGGAACTCGGGAGCATTCATGATCTGTTGCAGGTGCACGTCGACCGCTCCGGGGATCGTCGCCAGTCTGTGTTCGATTTGTTGGGCCAGGGCATAGTTCTGCTGGAAATTCGAAAGCGGCCCCGCTACTTGCACATCGATCGGCGCAGGCAGCCCGAAGCTCAGAATCTGTCCCACGATGTCGGCGGGCTGAAAGAAAAAAGAGAGTTGAGGGAACTGCCGGTTCAGCCGGATCCTGAGTTCGCGTACATAATTCCAAGTGGGCGCATGTTTGCCGGGCCGCAGGGAAACCATGATTTCGCCATCAAAGGGGCCGATGGTCGACGTGTCGCTCATGGCAATGTTGAGGCCGGAGTAGGGCAGGCCAATGTTGTCCAGGAGGTCGCTCAGTTCGGCCGAAGGAATGGTTTGCCGGATAACTTGTTCGACCTCCGCAAAGTAATGTTCCGTCTCTTCAATGCGCGTGCCGGCGGGCGCGCGAACGTGTAACCGGATCTGGCCTGCATCCACTTGCGGGAAAAAATCTTCGCCCAGGAACGGCCACAGCGCACCACAGGATGCGCACAGCAGAAAGAAACCTACGCCGACCAGCCTGCGGTGAGCCAGCGCGGAAGCCAACAGATTCCGGTACCCTTCACGCAGACACGCGAAGCAGGTTTGAAACGCGTGGTGGAACTGCATGAACCATCCCCGGCCGCTTTCTTCCAGAAGGCCGGCTTCCCCGTGATATCGCCGTGCTTCGCCCGCCAGCAGGTACCGCACCATCGTGGGCACCAGAGTACGCGAGAGAAGATACGACGCCATCATCGCCAGCACCACCGCCAGAGCCAGCGGCGTGAACAGGTACCGCGCCGCCCCTGTGAGGAAAATAACCGGCACGAAGACAATGCAGATGCACAGCGTAGAGACAAACGCGGGCGTGGCGATCTGCATGGCGCCATCCAGAATGGCCCGGACAATCGGTTTCCCTTGCCCCAGATTGCGGTGAATGTTCTCGATCTCCACCGTGGCGTCGTCCACCAGGATGCCGACTGCCAATGCGAGCCCGCCGAGCGTCATCACGTTGATGGTTTCGCCAAGCAGGTTCAGAATCGCAAGCGACGTCAACACCGAAAGCGGGATTGAGATGCAGACAATAATGGTGCTGCGCCAACTGCCCAGAAACAGCAGAATCATCAAGCCCGTCAGCAGCGCCGCAATAGTGGCTTCCCTCAAGACGCCAGCGATCGCCGCCTTCACGAAAATCGATTGATCGAACATCAGACGGAGATTCAGGGAAGGCGGCAAAGTCGAGCGGATGCGCGGCAGCATTTGCTTCAACTGGCGGACAATCTCCAGCGTCGAAGACCCGCCGTTCTTGAGCACGGTGAGCAGCGCGGCGCGCGCGCCATTGTGCCGCACAATGTTCGTCTGCACAGCATAGCCATCGCGCACATGAGCCACGTCGCCTACGTAGATCGTTGTTCCGTGAACCTGCCGAATCGGCAGCCGGTTAAAGGCCGCCGCCATTTCCGGAGCGCTGTTCAAGCGAACAGGATATTCGTGCGATCCGATTTTGACCGTGCCGGAAGGCAGAACCAGGCTCTGCGAATTGATCGCGCTCACTACGTCATTGGCCGACAGGCCTTGCGCGTAGAGCGCTTCCGGTTTGAGATCCACAGAGATCTCTCTCGGCCGCCCGCCGTAAGGCAAAGGAAAACTGGCGCCTTGTACGTTCGCCATCTGGGTGCGAATGAAGTTGTAGCCGTAGTCGTAGAGCTGCTGTTCGGTCAGCGTGTCGCTCGATATGCTGAGCTGCAGGATCGGAACGCTCGACGCGTTGTAGCGAAGAATCGAAGGTGGTGTCGTGCCGGTCGGCAGGGAGTGAAGCACCGATTGCGAACTGGCCGTAAGTTGCGCCACCGCCGCTTCAATCTTGGCTTTCGGGTGGAAGAAAACTTTGATCACCCCGATACCCGGAAGCGACTCCGATTCCGTGTGCTCGATATCGTTGACCGAAATCGTGAACCCGCGCTCGGAGCGGATGGTGATAATTTCGGCCATCTCCTCCGGTGAGATACCGCCATAAAGCCAGATGACGCTCGCAACCGGAATATTGATCTCCGGGAAAATGTCGGTCGGCATGCGGACAATCGCGAGCCCGCCCAAAATCACAATGAGCAGGGCCATAATCACGAACGTGTAAGGGCGCCGCAGCGCCAGGCGAACGATCCACATTCCAGTGACCTGACTCTGAATGGAGACTAACTGACTTTAAGAACTCTTCCATCATAAGGCCCGTGCGGAGGCGGCGCGAGCCGCTCCGGGATGCAGTGCGGGGAAAACCGGAAGTCCGCGGTATTTCGGACCTTTATTCCTGAAAAACTTTGACCGGGCGTATTGCAGTTATATCTTGTTCTCAAAACTTACTTCAAATATGGATTGACTCGGTCTATTGGTTGTGATACAAGATCTATCCGTTCAGGGAAGTTGCAGAATTATTGAAATATCGGCCTATTTTTGAAACGAACATCCATTTCGAAGGGGTGAGGCCATGAAAGCTCTTGCAACGTTGCTGTCGCTCTTGTGCCTGGCAGGACTTGCCTTCGCGCAGGGCGATCGCGGGACCATTACTGGCACTGTTTCCGATCCTACGGGCGCGGTCGTCGCCGGCGCGGCAGTCACCGCGACTAATATCGAAACCGGCGCTCACTACGACACCGTCACCACCAGCACCGGCAACTACACGCTCTCCTCTCTGCCTGCCGGTGGTTACGACATAACCGTCTCCGCTCCGGGGTTCAGCAAGTTTGTGCAGCACGGTCTGCGGGTCCAGGTGGCTATGACGATTCGTGTCGATGTTGTCGTTCAAGTGGGCACTACCAACGAGTCGATTACGGTCACCGCCGCCGCGGCATTGATCCGTTCGGAAAACGCGGAGCAGAGCCAAACCATTACCGGCGAGCGCATCAACAGCCTTCCCCTGAACTTCGGTGTCATTGCTGGTGGCTATTTGCGCAGCCCGTTCGCCTTCATGAATCTGACGCCGGGCGCGCTGCAATCCGGCCAGAATGTGATGCGCGTGAACGGTTTCACGAACAGTGTCACCATGCGCATCGAGGGCCAGGATGCCACCAACACCAACAGCGACTCCCGTATCGATGAGCTACAGCCCTCTGTAGAAGCCGTGCAGGAGTTTACACTCCAGACCAGCAACTTTGCTCCGGAGTACGGGCAGGTGGGCGGCGGCATCTTCAACTTCACCACTAAGAGCGGAACCAACGAGTATCACGGTAGCGCTTACGAGAACTTTTCCAATGAAGCGCTGAATGCCGGCGCTCCATGGACGGACGACGGCAATGGCCATCTGGTGCGGCCCCGCGCACGCAAACATGATTTCGGATTCAGCGGCGGTGGTCCGGTCTGGATTCCTCACGTATACAACGGCAAGAACCGGACTTTCTTTTTCTTCAATATTGAATTCTATAGAGATACCAAGATTGCTTCCGGAACTTACCAGACGGTTCCGACTCTCGCCATGCGCGAGGGTGACTTCTCCGGTGTGCTGACCGGCAAACAGCTCACGAGCGGGGGCAAGCCTGCAGTCGACCCGCTCGGCAACAATATCTACGAAAACGTGATCTACGATCCGGCCAGCACGGCCACCTTGGGCAACGGCTCGGTGGTGCGCACTCCGTTCGTCGGCAACCGGATTCCGATTTCCCAAATGGATCCCGTGGCTTTGGCAATCCAGAAGCTCATTCCGGCTCCCACGAACAACCTTGCGGTGAACAACTGGCAGCAGGTCTATCCGAACAACAAGCAGATGAATGTGCCCAGCATCAAAATCGATCAGAATCTGAACGAAAAGATGAAGGCCTCCTTCTACTTCAGCCGGTTCAGCACGAATCAGTATGTGAACCCGGACGGCCTGCCGGTGCCTTTGACGCAGCTTCGCATTCTCTATGAACGCAACGACACGTGGCGTTCGAACTTCGATTACACAGTCAGCCCCACACTGCTGCTGCACCTCGGCGCCGGCTACATCCGCTATCGCAATCCCGACGTGATGGTGGAGGGTGTCAGGACGTTCGACTCCGTCGGCCAACTTGGCTTGAAGGGGTCCGCGCTCACCCCCGCCGGCTTCCCGCGCATCACAGGGCTCAGCGGCAGCCTTGGCGGATTCGGCCTCAACATGGGGCCGAGCAACGGCAATCTGTATTTCGAAGATAAGCCGACCGCAATTGCCAGTCTCACTTATGTCCGCGGCAATCACACTTACAAGCTCGGCGCCGATTGGCGCATCGACGTTTGGACCAACCGCCAGTACAACCAGGCTCTTGGCAACTATACGTTCAACGCGGCGCAGACGGGCCAGCCCTCCACTCAGGCTTCCCCCGTCAGCGGCGGCAGCGTCGGGTACGCGTACGCCAGTTTCCTACTGGGCGAACCGGCCACGGCTACAGTGGGCGCCCCGGGCGACCCGCAGTATCGCAGGCAGTCCTATTCTCTGTTCATTCAAGACAATTGGAAAGTCACCCGCAGACTCACCTTGGATTACGGTCTGCGGTGGGATCTCGCAATGCCGA
The DNA here is from genome assembly GCA_035550475.1 of Bryobacteraceae bacterium. Lineage (GTDB taxonomy): Bacteria > Acidobacteriota > Terriglobia > Bryobacterales > Bryobacteraceae > DASZPB01. The sequence goes on from DASZPB010000079.1 coordinate 54,316, forward strand.
CGCGGGAAATCTTTAACCGCTGGTCCATGTTCGATCCGGCCATTCCCAATCCGGCGGCGGGCGGGTTGCCTGGCGCAACGATTTACGAGGGCTTCGGCCCAGGCAGGTGCAATTGCCAATTCACCAATGTCTATCCTTATGCCATTGGGCCGCGCATCGGCGGCGCCTTCCAGATCAATTCCAAGACCGTGCTGCGCGGCGGATGGGGCCTCACCTACACGCCACTCAATGCATTCGGCTATTTGGGTTATTCAAGCGCTCTGGGCACCGGCTGGAATACGCTCAGCTTTGCGCCGAACAACAGTTGGGACCCTGCGCTGCTTTTGAAGAACGGTATGCAGTACAACCCGGCCGATCTTTACGGCGCATCGTTCGACCCCGGAATCCGGCCGCAGGCCGGGCAGATTAACAACCCGCCGAACCTGATTGATCCGAATAGCGGGCGTCCTGGCCGCATCAGCCAGTGGACGGTATCGCTGCAGCGCGAAATTACGTCGAACCTTGTGGTCGAAGCCGCGTATGTCGGAAGCCGGGGCGCGTGGCTGACGTCCAATTCGCTGGTCGCCTTTAACGACCTCACGCCACAGCGACTCGCCAGTTTCGGGTTGGACATCAACAACGCCGCGGACCGCACTCTGCTGCGGAGCACCATCACCAATCCTGCGGTGGTCGCGCGTGGCTTCAAGCTGCCCTACCCCGGTTTTCCGACCGGCCAGACGCTCGCTCAGGCCCTCCGCCCGTTCCCTCAGTTTGGAAATCTGGGACCATCGGGCGCACCGCTCGGCAACTCCTGGTATGACGCGCTCCAGAGCAAAGTGACCAAGCGCTTCTCCCATGGCATGGAATTGACATCATCATTCACGTGGCAGAAAGAAATGGATACGCAGGAAGGTGTCAACGATGTGTTCAACCGGCCTAACCAGAAAAGCATTGCGTCCACGTCCCAGCCCTTTCAATTCGTCACTGCCTATAACTACGAAGTGCCGAAGCTCACGTCAAGCAAGCTCGTTCGCGCTGTGGTTGGCGGCTGGACATTCGGCGGCGTGCTTCGCTATGCCAGCGGCACGGCCATCGCGGTTCCACCCTCGAACAACAACCTCAGCGGCCTGCTGGAACAGAGCACTCGCATGAACCGCGTGCCGGGTCAACCACTGTTCCTGGTCAGCAATCTCAATTGTGGATGCTTCGATCCCGGCCGGACTTACGTCCTGAATCCGAAGGCATGGTCCGATCCGACGGACGGACAGTGGGGTTTTGGACCCGCTTACTATAGCGACTACCGGAACCGCAGGCAGCCCGATGAAGAAATGAGTCTGGGCCGCATCTTCCGTCTGCGGGAGAAAATGACGCTTCAGATACGCGCGGAATTTTTCAACGTGTTCAACCGGACCGTCTTTCCCGCGATTTCGGGAAACAATCCCATCGCTACTCCGACGCACAATGCAAACGGCCTGCTCACCGGCGGTTTCGGATACTACAACACCGCGAGCGCGAATAACGTGCAGACCGGGGGCATCATTCCGACGTCGCGCAACGGTCAGCTTGTCGCACGCTTCCAGTGGTAGGTATTGCTTAGATTAGGCCAGAAGGCGGGGAGGAGCGAATCCGCCTTCTGGTCCCGGCCCAAAAATTTCAAGCCCGACACTGCTATTTGTTGCGCTCCAAGCCTTGAACAATCAGGTTCGAAAGACCCAATCCACCCTGTTTGGAGAGCAGAGTGGCGAATTGCTGCTCGGCGAAATCGGTGGCGCAATCGGCCGCCGAATCATCATCGTTCGAAAGCCAACCATTGCCGCTTTCCCGCTCTGATCGCAACATCTGGCCTAGCAATAGCGCTTCAAACTGTTGCGCCGCATCGTGGATCTTGGCGGGCGTATCGCCCTTTGCGTGCGTGCCGGCGGGCGCAACGGACGGGCCGGCAATCAGCGTAGTCGCCATCTTCAGAGCACCTCCACTTCCGCTTCGAGCGCTCCTGCTCCCCGCAGCGCCTGAAGAATCGCAATCACATCTCGCGGGGTGGAACCAATCGCCGCCAGCGCCCGCACTAGCTCTTCCACTGTGGCTCCCTGCTTGAGAACCAGATTGCGCGCCTTCTCCTCTTTGGCAGCCACACTGGTCTGCGGAACCACTTCGGTAGTTCCCTGCGACATGATGGATGGCTGCGAGACCGAGTACGTGGTTTGGATTTCCACGCTCAGATTGCCGTGCAGAATGGCAACGGGCGCGATTCGTACATCCTTACCGAGCACAATTGTTCCCGTGCGTTCGTTAATCACGACCCGCGCTGGCCGATCCGGTTCGACAAGAACGTCCTCCAGTTCCGCGACAAATTCGGTGGAACGTGAGGCATAGGCCGCCGGAATATGCACGCTCACCAGGCCAGCGTTATCGGCATGTGCCAGATCCGCGCCCGGGCTGCTGAACTTCTTGTTGACAGCTTCGACAATCCGCGAGGACGTGAGGAAGTCGGATTGGCGCAACTGCAATCGCACTACAGATTGAGGAGCCACCGACGGAGCTGCGCGCTCCACGATGGCTCCTTCGGGCGAAAGTCCCACTGTTGGATGGTTCACCGTTTGGGTTGAACCGGAGCGGCCGGCGACAAATCCGCCGGTCATCACCGGACCTTGCGCGGTTGCGTATACGCGTCCGTCTGCTCCGCGGAGCGAAGTCAAGACCAGAACCCCGCCTTGCAGATTACTTGCATCGCCGATCGCCGCAACGGTTGTGTCGATGTGCATGCCCGGCTGCGCAAAGGCCGGCAAGGTAGCGGTAATCATCACCGCCGCGGTGTTTCTTACCTGAATCAGATTGGGGTTGATTGAAACACCCATGCGCTCCAGCATATTGGTCAGACTCTGGGCGGAGAACATGGTCTGGCGGCGGTCGCCGGTTCCCGCAAGACCGACTACCAGTCCGTAGCCCAACAGTTGATTGTCGCGGACGCCCTCAATATCAACCAGGTCCTTGAGCCGAGTGGCCGCCGCGGACTGCGCCAGAAGCAGCGCCAATAAGAATATGGTCGTAGCGCGCATTTTCATCAGAAGGGCAGAATCCCCAGCAACAAACGGTATAGAAAGAAGGGACGCCGGATGGCATCTCCCACCACGCCTTTGCCGTTGACGCGAACTTCGAGATCGGCCAGGCGATCGGACTGCACGGAGTTGTCGGGCCCGATGTCGGCCGGCCGAACCACCCCGCGCACTGTGATTGTTTGACGCTCTGAGTTGATTTGGATGTCCTTGGATGATTCCAGCACCATCGCACCGCTCGGCAGCACATGAGTGACTCGCGCGGTGAGAGTTGTGTTCAAAACAATGTCCCGGCTGGTTGTTCCCTGACCCGACAATTCGGTGTCGCCTGAAATTCCCGCCAGGTTGGCCCAAGGCCCGGCTGCGCGAGTCAGCCCGCCCAATGCCGCAATCGAATTCTTGGTGCTCGAAGCGCGGGAAGTCTTGGTGACGCCGCTGGCTACGGCCGAAGCTTTCTCCGCCACCAGGATCGTCACAATGTCATCCACCTGGCTGGCGCGAAGGTCGCGGGCCGTATCGGTCAAACGCGATGCCGGCGACCAGATCGACCCAGGCGACGCCTGACCTTGTTCCGCGGCGCGGCCTTGCGCTTCCGTGATGTACTGGTCGAGCGGCGTTACGGCGTCGGCTTTCTCTTTCTTCTTTGCTCCGAAGGCAACTCCGATTAACAGCACAGCGCACAGCAGACGTTTCATAGATTCCCCTTCCACTCTGGCCGTGTCACCGAGGCTTTTCCTTTGCCTTCCACGACGGCCATGAACTGCTTCTTGGACTGCGGGTTCCTCAACAGGATCTTGTCTCCTGCGGACCCCGATGCTTCCGCCAGTGCGTCGAGTTCCAAAAGCGCTCCCCCATCTTTCACCTCAACTCGGACAGTGTCACCCCGCTCGATATCTTTCGGGGTTTCGAGCAGGCTGGTGCGGATTTCAGTTCCAACTGGAATGGAACAGCGCGGTATCCGCCCTGCCACCTCATCGATGGATTGCGCGAATACATTCGAAGTAGGGAATTCCTCGCGGGTTTCGAGCCGCAGTTGCGCGGCTTCCACCGGCTTGCCAAGCTTCAGTTCCTCGGTGGCAACTACACGTGGCGCGATTACCAGGATCTTGACTCGTGCCCAGATCGCAAATCTTCGATTCTTTCCATAAAGGATGAAACCGTTCCAGAATCCCGCCGATTGCGCGGGGCGTAAGGACTGCAAGGGAAACCGGATCTCTCCCTGCGGCGCAGGCTGGTGGTTGAAATCAAGAATTTCGATCCGCGCGTTTGGAAGCTCCTTTTGCATGGCGGAGAGCAAACGCGCAGAATCGAGCTTCGACACGGCCCGCTCGATGCAGAGCGGCCCGGCCGGTGTTTCCGGCATGTGGAAGCGGACGGCCAGTCTGCGCAACTCACCCGCGCGAAAGATCCGCTTCACGCCTGGCGCCGGCGCGAAGCTCACGGGCTCGTCAGGCGGCACTTGGGCGAAAGCCGGGTCGGCACGCGCCAGATCGCCCGCCACGATTTGATCCGCGCCGGGACTGATGGCGATGCAGCCGGCAAGTGCAAAAGCAGCCAGGGAAATCATTGCGTGATGTTGTTCACCTGCTGATACATTTCATCGGCGGCCTTGACCACTTTGGAGTTCGCTTCATAACCGCGCTGCGCCGCGATCAGATTGATGAATTCCTCGACGACCGACACATTGGACTGCTCAATGTAGCCTTGGAGTACGCTGCCGAGACCTTCCTGTCCGCCCGGGTTGCCCACCGTCGGATCTCCCGAAGCATCAGTCGGCGCGTAGAGGTTCCCGCCGAGGCTGTTCAAGCCGGCCGGATTCGGGAAGTTCGCGAGTTGGATCTGGCCGGCCTGCTGTGTCGCGGTCTGGTTCGGCTGGGAGTAACTGACGGTTCCATCCGACGCGATAGTGATCTGTTGAGCATCCGGTGGAATGGTGATCTGCGGCTCTAGCGCGTCGCCATCGGCTGTGACGATATTGCCATCGCGATCGAGATGGAAGTTGCCGGCCCGCGTATACGCCAACTCCCCGGTCGGTTTGCGGATTTGGAAGAATCCTTTGCCCTGGATCACCAGGTCGAGCGGATTATCAGTCTCGGAAAAATCGCCTTGGGTAAAGATGATCTCGTTGGAAGAGGCCCTTGTGCCAAGACCCAACTGCAGCCCGGTGGGAACAACCGTCTGCTGCCCCGCAGCGGCGCCCGGTTGAACCACGCTCTGGTAGAGCAGGTCCTGGAACTGCGCGCGGCGCATCTTATAACCCACGGTGCTCGCATTCGCCAGGTTGTGCGCGATGTTGTCCACGTTCATTTGCTGCGCCATCATCCCGCTGGCGGCGCTATACAGTGCTCGAATCAATCCATCCTCCTGTTTACGACCCTACTTTTGCCACCTGTTGTATGGCCTGCCGGTCCATTTCAGACCCCAGCAAGACAGCCTTCTGCAACATCTCGAATTGGCGCATCACGCTGATCAGCCGCACCGCCGCTCCGGCGGTTCCGACGTTGGAATCCTCGAGGTTCCCCTGTTCTACAGCGGTTCCGGACGGCGTCATCGGCTTGACCGCTGGATCAGTCACGCGGAAATAGTTGTTCCCTTGTTTGGCCAGGCCGGCGGTGCTCGTGAAATCAGCCACAGCGAGCTGCCCGATCACTTGCCCATCTTGCTGTACGGTGCCGTCGCTCAGGATCTCGATGGGTCTGGTGGATTGCAGCGTCAGACTGTTGCCGTCTACTCCCCGCACCGGATAACCATCGGAGCTGACCAATTGCCCGGAAGATGACACGTGGAAGTTGCCGTTGCGCGTATAGAGAGGACCGCTCGGGCCATTGACAGAGAAGAACCCGGGCCCGCTGAGTGCCAGATCGGTTGCGTTGCCCGTGGGGTGTAGCGTGCCTTGCGAGAAATCAGTCCAGGGTTTGTCGATCACCGGCATGGTCGAAATCGGGTCCGAGGTTTCGGCCTCCGGAGCAACATAGAGGCTGTAGAATTCGTGGTCCGATTTATATCCGCCGGTTGTAGCATTGGCAACGTTATTCGACAGCATGTCGAGCGACTCCATGCGCGCTCGAAGTCCGCTGGCCGCTGTTGCCGTCAATGGGTCCATGGCACGGCAGGTACTGCAAGCGGCGGGCCGAATCGCAGCGGGAACGCAAACTTCTCAAAAAGCTCGCTTCAAGGTCGATAAGGTCGAATGCGGAAGAGATGAGTTGCGCCAAATACTTGGCGCGACTGAGCCGCGCGCCATCTTTTTGCCGCGAACAGCCGCGTTAACCCGTTGAAAACGAGCGCCGCGCATTTGGCCTTCGATCTGCATTTTCCGGTTCCGTGACTGTTCGCGCGCCATCGACCAGCGAGACTGCCGCCGCCGCTTCGCTCCCCTTCGCCCCGGCGCCCAGCGGCGCGGCAAATGGTTCCTCGCGTCAGGAGGCAACCGCCGGTCCCGATCAGGCGGAAACGCAGCGGCACCAAAGCTCTTCATTTCCTTCAATGCTCGGCCGATTGGTCGATTCTCAGGAAGACGCAGATCGGGATTCGCAGCGGAAGAAGGCCAGCGCGGCGCAAACTCCGCCGTTCGTAGTCGAGGCTCCTATTCCGCAATCGCCAACTCAGGTTCTGCCGCACGGAAGATTCGGATGGGACACTACAGCGCCGGCTTCCGCTAGTGATGACGCCGGGCCGCAACCGGCATTGTCGCAGGCTCAAGATGGCGTCGTACTTCCGTTGCAGTTTCCACAGAGCGGACAACCCGCGTATGGATTACCAACGCCAGGAACGGAACAGACCCAGGGCGGCACAACCGGCAGGCCGGCTGACCCCGATTGGACGCGGGCATTCATCGCGGCCGGAGCGGGTCGTCCCGGCGGGAGTGCATTCACGCCTGGAACACCACACACAAGCGGAGCCGCGCCAGAGCACGATGAGAGTCCCTTAAAGATCGTTCCGGATGCTGCTCTTACGACCGCTTCTCAACTCCCCGTTTCGCCGGCTCCGCTCGGCCTTCATGGGGCAAACCCCGACGAGCCCGCACAGTTCTCGCGCCAGCTTCTCACGGCAGCAATTCCCATCCTCGCATTGCCGAACTCGAATCGATTGCCGGCGCAACCTGGCGGAGGGAGCGGGACATCGCCCTCCACGCAGACTCTCCGCCAGGATTTATCAGCGCTGCCGGAACAGCTTGCGGGCACTGCCCGTGATGCCCAGTCTCTACCTGCCGGCGTGGTCCATGCCGGCAAGACGGAATCGGGCGCCCCGGGCCAAACGCCTGTAGCTTTCATGGCTCGCCTTGTAGCCGCTGGTCCACTCGCAGATCCGGTAGGGAGCAACGGTCCCGCTCCGCTCGCCCCGGATCACGACAAATCCACTGCAAATATTTCGTCGGATGGTTCGTTGCCGGTGCAGAGCCGAAGCAGTGCGGACTTCCTGCCGAGCCGGCCCTCAGTGGAGGTCACTCCCTCGCCTAAACCGGAGCCAAAGAGCTCTATTGCTGCGATGCCCGCAGACAAGCCCGCCGCTTCTTCCGGTTCCGCGGAAAACGCTCAACATCAATCGTCGAACCGGAATTCGGATGGCAAACCGGATTCGCAAGATCGGAAGCATGGCGCGCCCGCCGCTTCATCTCTTACGGATCATGCCGCATCACCGGATTTCAAAACCGTTGTGCCCCCCGCCCAGCCAGCGGATCCCCGTTCCACTACCACCTCAAATCGAGATCAGTCTGCCGCTACCGAATCCTCACGGGAGCCCGCTCATACCGATTTGTCATCTCAGCCACAAGCCGCCCCGCTGGCAGCACACGACATCAAACTACAAGTTTCGGCTGGAGACCAGCGGGTCGACGTGCGGTTGGTTGATCGCGGCGGCGAAGTGCACGTCGCCGTGCGCACTCCGGATTCCCAACTCGCCAATAGCTTGCGGCAGGATCTCCCGTCGCTTTCCGCGAGCCTGGAGCACAGCGGATTCCGCACCGAGACCTGGCAGCCTACGGCAGGCGCGCCGCTCGATCACCACGATCGCCTGACGGCGCAGTCGGGCTCTGCTCAAAACAATTCTCACGAACAACAGCAATCATTCCATCGCGACCAGCGCGACAACCCGCAACAACAGAATCCTCAGAATCCGCGGGACAACGCCGGGCGCAAATCCAACCGAAAGGACTTTGCATGGCTCATTTCATCGCTTCGCTAAACCGGGTGCACCAGCCAGCGCCCCCGATTCCGCAACGAACCAATATCAACGCGTCCGACGACGCTTCGCCGTCTTCTTCCTCATCGTCGGCCAATCCTGCCGCGGACTTTCAGGCTTTGTTCAGCAGTTCTCCAGCACCTGAACCCGCTGCCGCTCAAGCTCCCGCGGCAGCGCCCACGGCCGAGTCAACCTTTGGTTCCAACCCCTGGATGACGAACCCGGTCGGTGTGGGCCCGAACGGCGCCTTATTCGGCTATAACTCGAACTACTTTGCGACACCGGACACCGCTGCCGAAGTGGCCCAGATGCTTGGCGGAACGGTGGTCGAGAGCAACGAATTCATGTCGTCGGGCAGCCCGTTTGTCCAGATGCAGCCGAACGAGATGGTGCAATTGTCGAACGGCCGCGTCATCAACCCCGGTCTGGTGGCCTCGTTTTACACACATGGCTACCCGCAGTCATATATCGACCGGTTGCTGACTTCCGAAGTCACCGGGAACCCTGCATAGAAAAGGAGCAGCCCTATGACACCTTCCGTTTCTTCTCCCAGCACATCGACGCCACCGGCGAGCGGAACTCAAAGTTCCTCTGCAACCGCTACATCCGGCACGCAAGATCTCGCTACCAAGGACATGTTCATGCAGCTCCTGGTGGCCCAACTGAAAAACCAGGACCCGCTCAGTCCGGCCGACGGGACACAGTTTCTGACGCAACTCGCACAGTTCGAGCAGCTCGAGCAAACCCAAAATACGGGCACCGATATTTCCGCCATGCGCCAGGACCTGGATACACTGGCGAGCCTGGCCTCGTCAGGCACTTCTACGCCGCAATCATAAATAGGAGAATACATGTTCACATCATTTTCAACGGCCCTTTCCGCACTCAACGCAACCGCCACTGCCATCGATGTCGTGGGCAATAATCTGGCGAACTTGAATACACCCGGCTATAAGGACAGCGTGGTGTACTTCCGCGACCTGGTCACACAGTCGCTCGGCGCTGGACTTGGCGAAACACAGGTGGGATTCGGCACCGGCACGCCGTTGACGATCCGGCAGTTCACACAGGGCGCCATTCAGTCGAGCACCGGCCTGCTCGACGCGGCAATTCAAGGTGATGGCTTCTTTGTGGTCAAGGGCGATCAGGGCAACACCCTCTACACCAGGGCGGGAAATTTTCAGGTGGATGCCGCGGGTAACATGCTCACCAACACCGGCGAGCAGGTACAAGGCTGGACGACGCTTGATCCTACGACTGGCGCGGTCAACACCAACGGGCCGATCGGCAACATCGTCGTTCCCGTCGGATCACTCAAACCGCCGCTGGCTACTTCCCAAATGACGGTCGATTTGAACCTGAACTCGTCGGCGGCAGCGGACGCGACGTCCGACTTTTCGACGCCGGTCGAAGTCTTTGACAGCCTGGGAGATTCCCACGTCCTTACCGCCTCATTTGAAAAGATTGGCGCAAACCAGTGGACATATAACATCAGCATGTCTGGCGATGAAGTAAGCGGCGGATCGCCCGGCACCCCGTTCGATATCCCCGGAGCTACTGGAACCTTGACGTTCGGACCCGACGGCCAATTGACTGATCCGGCGCCGGGATCGACCATTGGCTTCGATATCACCGGTTTGAACAGCGGCGCCTCGGACATGCACATTGACTGGAATCCGTTCACCGCTGCTGGCTCTGGCCGTATCACGCAGTTCGGCCAGCCATCAGCTACATCCGCGAGTTCGCAGAACGGCTCAGCGGCGGCGCAGTTGGTTCGAGTTGGCTTGGCGGATGGCGGCCATATTCTCGCGCAGTATTCCGACGGGGAACAGGTGGTGGTGGGACAAGTCGCGATGGCTTCGATTCGCAATCCGGAGTCTTTGATCGCAGCGGGCAACAACAACTTTCAATTGAGCGCTCGCACGGCAACGCCGGCTATCGGCGTTCCTGGCACTGGCGGACGCGGAGAGATCGTGGGTGGCGCGATTGAGGCATCAACCGTGGATATCGCCCGCGAGTTCACCAACCTGATTGTGTTGCAGCGCGGATATCAGGCGAACTCCCGAGTTGTGACCACGGTCGATCAACTGAGCCAGGAAACGATCAACCTCAAGCAGTAGCAAATCAGGACTAAACCTTTCGGGCTAAAACGCCGATGACTCCTCAGGAAGAAATTAACGCGCTGGGCGAAGTGCCGGTCGCGATTGAAGTGGAACTCGACCGGCGGGTAATGAGTATGCGCGAGGTGCTGCAACTGGAAGAAGGTACGGTGCTTGGCACCTCGCGATCCGCCGGAGAAAACATTGACCTCTATATCGGCGGCGTGCTCAGCGGATCCGGCGAAATCGTTGTGATCGAGAACGCTCTGGGAGTGCGGATTACCGACTTCCGGGATGAACCCTGACGGAGACAAAGGAATGGAAGTAATAGGACAGGTCGGAGCGGTAGCCGCCGTGTTGGGGCTGCTAATCCTGAGCCTGTGGTGGTTGCGCAACCGAGGATTCGCCACCGTGAAATTAACGGGGCGCTCCTCCGGGCGGCGCATGGAAAGCATCGAGCGGCTGGCGCTTGGACCGCAGCACGCACTTCACTTGATTCGGATCGGTGGAAAGGCGCTGTTGGTCTCTTCTTCGCCGGCTGGCTGCGCGCTAGTCGAGAGGCTGGCCTGGACCGAAATCGAGCGGCCGAACGAGGGAATTCGATGAAGACCCTTCGCCGGGCTGCGTTTCTGCTGGCCGCCGTGCCGGCGATTGCCGCCAAGTCCGATCCGGTCTCACTTTTGGGAGTCTCCGTAGGCAAGAGCGGCACCTCACTCAGCGTTCCGATGCAGATCGTCGTGATGCTGACGCTGCTGACGCTGCTGCCGGCGGCCGTGATGTCGATCACTCCGTTTCTGCGCATCACAATCGTGTTGCATTTTTTGCGGCAGGCGCTCGGAACGCAATCCACGCCTTCCAACCAGGTGCTGTTGGGCCTGGCGCTCTTCCTGACCATCGTGATCATGCAGCCGGTCGCGGCGAATATGTATCACCAGGGATGGGAGCCCATGGAGGCCGGGCAGCTCACTCCCCAGCAGGCGTTCGAACAAGGCACGCAGCCGTTGCGCCGGTTTCTGCTGCGGTACGCGCGCGAAAAAGATATCCGCTTGTTCGTCGAAATCGCTCATGCGCCCGCACCACGCACACCGGCAGATCTGGATTTGAAGGTTCTCATTCCGGCGTACATTCTCTCCGAGCTCAAGACAGGCTTTCAGATTGGCGCGGTTCTATTTCTGCCGTTTCTAGTGATTGACCTGGTAGTAGCATCGGTCACACTCTCGATCGGCATGGTGCAGTTGCCGCCAGTCATGATTTCGGCGCCGTTCAAAATCCTGCTGTTCGTACTGGTGGATGGCTGGAACCTGGTGGTCGGGTCGCTGATGAAGAGCTTTTACTGACTATGACGCCCGATGCCGCAGTCCAAATCATCCGCGATTCGCTGATGGTCTCCTTCTGGCTGGGAGCCCCGCTACTGGCAGTCGCGTTCATCGCCGGTATCGCGATCAGCCTGGTGCAGATCGCGACGTCAATGCAGGATACCGCCGTCAGCACGATTCCGCGGCTGGTGGCGTTCCTGATCGGCCTCCTGCTGCTCATGCCGTGGATGCTGCAGAAGACCATGTCGTACACCATTTCCATCCTGGGAGACTTCAGCCGGTATGCCCGCTAGTCTCACGTTATCAGCGGGAACTCTCTATGCTTTCCTGCTGGTGTTGACGCGAGTGGGCGGCGCACTGGTTTTCGTGCCGATGCCCGGAAATACCAGTTCGCCCGGTGTTGCGCGCACAGCGTTCGCCGTTGGGTTTACGCTCGCGCTGTTTACCCGCTGGCCGGCGGTCGACGCATCATCGGTGACGATTGCGACTCTGGCCGGTTGGGTTTGCGCCGAAGCGGCCTTGGGTATCGCTATTGGTGTCTCGGTTGCAATTGTTCTCGAAGCCTTCACCCTGGCGGCACAGGTTCTGGGATTGCAGGCCGGCTATGCCTATGCCTCGACGATCGATCCCAATACGCAAGCCGATTCCGGGGTGCTTCTGATTTTCGCGCAGCTCGCCGCGGGCCTCCTGTTTTTCGCATTGGGGCTTGATCGCAACATCATCCGGCTTTTTGCTTTGAGCCTCGACGGAATCCCTCCCGGCGCGTATCATTTCGGCCTGGAGTCCGCCCTTGCGCTGATCCATCTCGGCGGAAGTTTGTTTTCGGTGGGCGTGCGCCTGGCGTTGCCCATTGTTGCGCTGCTCATTATGGTGGACGTTGCGCTGGCCTTGCTTGGCAGGCTCAATTCGCAACTGCAACTGCTCTCCCTGGCCTTTCCGGTCAAGATGCTCGTCGCACTGGCGATGTTGAGCTGGATGGCCGTGCTGCTCCCACAGATTATGCGTGAATTCAGCAGTGAAGCCTGGGTAACTGTGCGTCGCCTGATGGGGATATGAGACGGAATGGCGGATCGATCAGGGAAAACCGAAGCGCCCACACAGCGCCGTATCGAAAAGGCGCGGGAAGAAGGACAGTTTCCCGCCGCCAAGGACTTCGTAGCGGCTTTGCAGTTCCTTGTCTTTCTGGGCCTCTTGAGCGCCGGCGGCGCCAAGTGGCTGGCCGCCTTTCGGGAGACGACGCGTTCTTTGCTTCTGCGCGCCTTTTCCGGCGACCTTTCCACGTTGGACTTGACGCACATCGCGTGGCAGATCTTCTGGCGGCACATGCTTCCCTTGGTCATGGCCGGTGTGGCTGTGACCGTGGTCACGATTGGGTTCCGTCTTGCGACCACGCGGTTTGGAGTGAGCTTCAAAAAACTGGCGCCGGATGTGGCGCGCTTCAATCCGATTTCGAAGCTGCAAGAATTGCCGCGGCAGAACATCCCCGCACTGGTACAGGCCGCGATTTTGCTGCCGCTTTTTCTCGGCGCTGTCTATGTGGTCGCGCGGGAAAAAGTGGATACGCTGCTGGCGCTCCCGCTCGGCACCGTCGAGGGCGGCTGCCAATTCCTCGGCAAATCGCTGATGGAGTTGTTCTGGAAAGCGGCAGGAGTCTTTCTGGTTTTCGGCTCAGTGGATCTATTCCGCCAAATGCGGCGCTACAAACAGGATCTCCGTATGAGCAAGCAGGAGATCCGCGAGGAAGTCAAGGACGTCGAGGGCAATCCCCAAATGAAAGCGCGAATCCGCCGCTTGCAGCGCGAGCGGATGCGCCACCAGATGATGAAGGAAGTGCCCACGGCCACCGCCGTGGTGGTCAATCCCACTCACTTCGCCGTCGCCATTCGGTACCAAATCGATGGCATGACCGCGCCGATGGTGGTCGCCAAAGGCAAGAACTACCTCGCACTGCGCATCAAACAAAAGGCCGCCGAGCATCAGGTGCCGATCATCGAAAACCCGCCGCTGGCACAGGCCCTTTACAAATCGGTCGAGGTGGGCCAGGAGATTCCGCCTCACCTCTATCGCGCGGTCGCCGAAATCCTGGCCTACATTTTCAAACTCATGAACGGAAGGCTTCCCGGTTAGCTCTATGACCCCGAGTAAGGCGATTGCCCCCTCCGCAGGTTCGAAGTGGCTGGCCGCCATCCCTCTCTCCGCCATCGGCGAAATGGCCGTGCCGCTTGCGGTCCTGGCGATTGTGATCGCTCTGATTACGCCCCTGCCTGGATTCATCCTCGACCTTCTGATTGTCACCGACATTCTGATGTCCGTGACGGTCCTGATGGTGTCGCTCTATCTCGTGAGGCCGGTGGAGTTCACCTCTTTTCCAACGACCCTGCTGCTACTCACGCTCTTCCGCCTGGCGCTCAACATCTCTTCTTCGCGATTAATCCTGTTGAACGGCAATACTGGCACATCCGCTGCCGGCGAAGTGATCGGCGCATTCGGCAGCTTCGTGGTCGGCGGAAATTACATCATCGGCGCCGTCATCTTTCTGGTACTGATTGCCATCCAGTACGTGGTCATCAATCATGGCGCAGTCCGTATTTCGGAGGTCACGGCCCGTTTTACTCTGGACTCGCTGCCCGGCAAACAGATGTCGATTGATTCCGACCTGAATGCCGGTCTTATCGATGAAGCCGAGGCCAAGCAGCGCCGCAAACAACTGGCGACCGAAGCCGAATTCTATGGAGCCATGGACGGCGCGTCGCGATTCACGCAGCGCGACGCTGTCGCGAGCATTCTGATCACCAGCATCAACATCGTTGCCGGATTTCTGATCGGCGTCCTGCAGCATGGCATGGACCTGATGCACGCGCTCCAGACCTACACCATTCTGACCATTGGCGATGGCTTGGTCACGGTGATCCCGGCGCTTATGATTTCGATCTCGGGCGGCCTGATCGTCACGCGCGCGAGCTCCAGCTCGCGGCTCGGCACAGAATTCCGCCGCCAGATTTTTGGTAATTCGCAGCCGCTCCTGCTGGCTGCCGGTGTTCTGTTGGCCCTCGCTGTGATGCCCGGTTTGCCTAAACTGCCGTTCCTTCTGCTGGGCGGCGGAGCGGGCGCGGTGGGCTGGACGATGCGCAAGAAGGAACTGCTGGCCGCGAATTCTACAGCTCCCGTCGAGAACAAATCAGCGCCGGCCAAGGAGAATGTGGAGTCCCTGCTGCGCGTGGAGCCACTGGCCATCGAAGTGGGCCTCGGGCTGGTTGGTCTGGTGGAAGGAGCGCAGGAATCGCCCCTGCTGCGGCGGGTCTCGACGATCCGGCGGCAACTCGCAACGGACCTGGGGTATCTGCTTCCGCCCGTCAGAGTGACGGACAACCTGACGCTCCGCAGCCGCGAGTATCTGATTTCGATCAAAGGTGTCGAGGTGGCACGCTACGAACTCCCGCAGGGATGCGAACTCGCCATTCCCGCAGGCCAGGCGGACCCGTCGCTCGAAGGGCAAGCCACCCGCGAGCCCGCATTTGGCATGGCCGCGCTCTGGGTGCCCAATGAGCGGGCCGAACGGGCTCGCAACTCCGGCTACACCGTGGTCGATGGAGTCAGCGTGCTCGGCACGCACCTCTCGGAATTGATTCGCCGTCACGCTCATGAATTGTTCTCTCGGCAAGACGCCAAGAAGCTGCTCGACCGCGTCAGCGTGGAGAACCCGAAAGTGGTCGAGGACCTGGTGCCGAAACTCTTGCCGCTCGCCACCGTGCAGCGCGTATTACAGAACCTGCTGCGCGAGCGGGTTTCGATCCGGGACGCCGCCTCCATTCTGGAAGCTCTGGGCGAAGCGGCCGGCGCCACCCGCAACCCCATCCTGTTGACGGAATATGTCCGCCAGGCCATACGCCGGTCGATTGTGAAGCCGTACTTGAATCGTGCCGGCGATCTGCCGGCGTGGTTCATCGATCCGGCAATCGAGCAGACCATCGAATCGGCCGTGGAACATGGCGAGCAGAACAGCCACTTGGCGCTGGCGCCACAGGTAATTCGCGACATCCTGAACCGAGTTTCGAGCCGCGTGCAGACACCGGAAGCACCCGTCGTGGCCATCACTTCGTCCGGCGCCCGCTATTTCCTGCGCCAGATCGTGGAACCGTCGCTACCGAACTTATTCTTTCTGGCACACAACGAAATCCCGCCGGGGTTGCGTGTGCAATCGATTGGAAACATTCAATGAACCGGTATCTAAAGCAAAACGAAGAAGCTGCCGATAGACACCAAGCGCCGAGATATGACGTGCCGCCCAATAGAGCATCGCACGCCAGAGGCGGGAGCCAAACCCGATGAGAATCAAATCTTATTTCGCCCGCACGGTAGAAGACGCCATGGGCATGGCCCGCCAGGAATTGGGTCAGGAAGCCATGCTGGTGAACAGCCGCCGCGCTCCTGTCGAAACCCGTCACTTAGGTGAATACGAAGTCGTGTTTGCGGTGGAATTTCCCACAGGAATTGCCGGCCGGCCGGATTCCGGCGCGCCCGCTGCTCCGCCCATCAGCGACCGCCTTTCGGCAGAAGTAGCGGATCTCAAGAAAGAGCTCGAGACAATGAGACGCACGATCACACGATCGGCGCTTGTGTCATCTGAGTGGCTGGGCACCGCGCCAGGTTTGTCGGACGCCTATGCATTGCTGACTGCCAACGATGTGACTGCGGAACTGGCCCGGGAGATCGTTCATGCCGCAGAAGCCCGTGCTGGAGGACCGCGGCTGGCCATCGGGGGAACCGCCCGCCACTTTGATGCTCCGGCCTTTCAGCGGGCTCTGGTCGAGGAGTTGGAATCGCGTTTCACGGTCGAACCGACGCTAGGAAGAGGGGAAGCTCGGCCGCGAGTCGTGGCTCTGGTAGGCCCCCCGGGCTCAGGAAAAACCACCACTCTGGTCAAACTTGCCGTGAACTATGGGCTGGCCAGCCGCCGCCCGGTGACGATCCTCTCCACGGACACTTACCGCGTGGCCGCCGCGGATCAACTGCGAGCGTTCGCATCCATCCTGGGAGTGAACTTTCAGGTCATTGAAACCGTGTCTGCTTTGGCGCAAGCAATCGAGGAGCATCGGAACAAGGATCTGATCTTCATTGACACGCCGGGGCTGGGATTCTCCGATCTGCCCGCGTTCTCGGACCTGGCGAAGTTCCTCTCCACGCGGCCTGACATAGACACGCAACTGGTACTAACGTCCTCAATGAAATCTGCCGATCTTACTCGGGTGATGGATTCCTTTGAAGTCTTCCGGCCGCAACGTCTGCTATTTACAATGCTCGACGCCACCAGTTCGTTCGGCCCGATCTTCAACGAAGCGGTTCGAACAGGCAAGCCGCTTTCCTTTTTCACCACTGGGCAGCGCATTCCGGAAGATCTCGAAGTAGCGAGCCATAGCCGGCTGACAGAGCTTCTGCTGGCCGGGAAGCTTGTCACCGCGGCATCTGCCGCCTGAAAGGCGCGACAGGCATGTACTCGTATGCGGCGGTGTCTGAAGTGACAAACGAAAATGAACGCGAGCGATTGATCCTGGAGCACTTGCCACAGGTCCGTCTGATCGCGCGCCGAATCCAGGAGCGGCTTCCGGAGAGCATCAGTCTGGAAGACCTGGTTTCGACGGGTGTAATCGGCCTCATTTCCGCAATTGATCACTTTGACCCAAGTCACAACGTAAAGTTGAAGACCTACGCGGAGTACAAGATTCGAGGGGCAATTCTCGACAGTCTGCGAGGTCTGGACTGGGCGCCGCGCCAAAAGCGCCGCAAAGCCAAACTGATCGAAGCCGCGGTAGCCAGCGCCGAGCAGCGTCTGAAACGCGCGCCCACCGAAGAGGAGATTGCCGCTGAGCTGAATGTTTCCATCGAGGAGTATCACGAATGGCTGGTCGAGATCCGTGGGTTGAATATCGCCAGCCTGGAGTATGCGGGCGCCGATCAGGGCAAAGACCTGCTCCACTACGTGCCCGACACGGAAGAGAATCTGCCGTCGACGCTGCTGGAACGTTCCGAACTGGAGAGACTTCTGGCAGAAAGCATCGATGGGATTCCCGAAATTGAGCGCACGGTGCTGAGTCTCTACTATCACGAGGAATTGACCTTGCGTGAAATCGCCCAAGTGGTGAACCTCCACGAATCGCGCATCTCGCAATTGAAATCGCAAGCGATTCTGCGGCTTCGCACGCACTTGGCACACCAGTGGCCGGCTACCAAGGGAGTCATGGCATGAGCCCAGGAGGCGAACGCATTCCTTTGGACAAAAACGCCAGTGCCAGCCGCCTGCTGGACGACTGGGTCGAAGGCCTCACCCAAGCACTGGAATCCATGGCCGATCAGCGGCCCGCCATTGCTTGGCGGCCGGCCTCGGGGACTCTGCAAGAAATCAGTACTGGATCGGCTGAGGAGACTCTCTGGTGGGAACAGCCGTTTCAGTTCTCTCCTGATTCGATCGTGTGGGTAGCGACTCCGCAGTCCACTTGGGAATACGCCGGCAATCTCACATTGAAAGCAGCAGGCGTTGACACTGTCGACTCGGCGTCAGCACGAAGCACCTGGTTGGAGATCCTGAGCCAATCACTCTCAGCGCTCGCGCGTTCCGCTGGTTCTCTACTTGGTCGCGAAGTGTCATTCGCTCCAGGGTCGGAGCGAGCCGTTGGAGAAGAACACCGGGAATGGGCATTGGTCACGATCCAGTTTGCCCAGGATTCGTTGGCCCCGATCCTCATCGCCTTCAGCCCTCAATTTCTCGCTTTGCTCCCGGCGCCTGCTTCCGGAATCGCACTTTCGGAATCGGCCTCGACGCAAGACTTGTCTGTTGCCGATAAGCAGGCCGATAACCGGGCGGTTACGGCTTCCCGGACCATGGATTTGCTGCTCGACGTCGAGCTCCCCGTCAGCATATCCTTCGGACAAACTCAATTGTTGATGAAGGACGTTCTCAAGCTGACGACCGGTTCGATTGTGGAGTTGAACCGCGGCGTTAATGAGCCGGTCGAAATATTGGTAAATCATTGCCTGATTGCGCGCGGTGAAGTGGTGGTCGTGGACGGAAACTATGGCATCCGCATCCAGGAAATTGCCAGCCGCCAGGACCGCCTGCGGAGTATTCGATGAATCCACTGATCTTACCCTTCGCGGTCATCTATGGGCTGACCCTCGCTGGTATCGGCTTGAGCTTCTTGGCGTTGTTTCGCGCGAACACATCTACGCGCGTCCTCGAAAAACGATTGGCCGCTCTCCAGGAAGAGAAGTCCGTCGCTCTGGAGCCGATCTGCGAGGCGGTGAAATCGCTCAGCGCCGAGGTGCGCGACCTCCAGCAAGCTCCCGTAGCAGAAAACCCCGCTTCTCCCCGAATGGGTTTCAATCTAACCAAGCGCTCGCAGGCTCTACGCATGCACCGGCGCGGTGATAGCCCCGAACAGATCGCGCTCGCGCTGGAGGTACCGCGTCAGGAGATCGATCTTTTGCTCAAAGTGCATCGGATTGTGATCAGTAGTATTTGACACCCGCTCCAGACGCTCCTTATACGAAATCTGCAACTCTCTAGTCAAAACCACGCACGATCGTCTTCCCCCCACAATCACGTGGAGCACGTGTCGACAAACGCTGTGGGTGAAAAAGGATGAAGGCTTTCACAAAAATCTAACCTCCAGCGTGTTTTTTCCGAGTACCACGTTACCTGCCGAGGTCATAACCCATCACTTAGTCTGTTGAGTCTGGCAAGTTAGCACTATGATTGTGGCAGTGACTCCGGCTATTCCGGATTCTCGTCGCGCGCCGAGGACGGTATCATCGCAGGTGGATCAAGATCCATCAAGCGCCGATCACAAGGGAGGCCCCAAGTGGTAGATCTGATCATCAAAGATACTCGCCTCGGGGGGCCAAGGCCCCCGGGCGCAAATGTTCTCGAAGTAGACCAAAATACGCCGATCAGTTGGCTGATTCAGTGGGTACTCGTGCAATCGGCTCGATACTACGGGAACGTCCGGGTGCAGATCATGGCACACGCCTCGGAGGGAGAGATTGTCGAGGTTTGCTCCGACGGGATTCATCTTGAGGCTCCGAAGTCCGTGCCGATCATGACACCAGCGCCTCCGGGCAGCCACGGGCGAAGCTCTACCGTCGAACTTTTCAGCCCCTGGCGAGGCAAGGTGAAACTGATCGAGTTGCTGTGTTGCGGTATCGCATACATCCAACCGGGCCATTCGGGAGGATGGGGCGATGGAAATCTGCTATGCATGAAGCTGGCGCAAATTACTCAGGCTTACGTGCTTGCGCCCACGGCCCATCAGGATTTCAGTGATAAAGACGGCTTCCACTTCTTGAACTGGCAGGGAACCGTGCTGTTGTACGGCCCATCCGGTGAAGTCAAGTGGGTCCACAATTACGCAGTACACCCTGGCCGTGACGATGGTTCAAGAAACGTGCCATTCGGATAATCCAGAGCGCGAACGAGTCCGTTCGCATGGCTTGTGCCGGGATGGCGCGTGCGGAGCGCGATCAACTCGATCCCCGCGCGCCATACGAGAAGGTCACGCAGGTATGAATGTTCTGCGCTGAAGCATACTCAGCGAAAGATTATAGACCCAGTGTCGGGACCTTCTTCCGTTCGCCGATTCTTCCGGCATAGCGCTCCGCCGTGCCAGATAATAATAGGTATCTATATGACCGTCGAGATAGAAGGCGTCACTTTGCATCTCGCCCATCCAGATGAGCTTACCGTCCAATGGGTGGGCCAGGAAGAGCTGATGCGCCAGCTTCTGGCCGCCTGGATGGTGGTGAATGACCAAGACTTGCCGATGAATCCGCGTCTGCTGGGCAAACCCGGCGTAGGCAAAACCACGTTGGCTTACGCGGCCGGCAAGCGAATGGGGCGAGACATCTACATCCTGCAAGCCACCATGGACACGCGGCCCGAAGATCTACTGGTGACGCCGGTAATCGCAGGAGAAGGAAGCTTACGGTACGTGGCGTCGCCCCTGGTCACCGCGATGATTCGCGGCGGAATTGCGATCGTTGACGAAGGCAATCGCATGAGCGAGAAGAGCTGGGCCAGTCTGGCGCCGCTTCTCGACAACCGCCGCTACGTGGAATCGATCGTCGCCGGAATCAAGATCAAGGCGCATCCGCAATTCCGGCTGGTGGCGACCATGAACGATGACGCCTCCACGTTCGAACTGCCCGAGTACATTCACTCGCGCCTCCAGCCGCAGATCTTCATCGACTTCCCCGAACGCGATGAAGAGTTCCACATCCTGAGGGAGAACCTTCCCTTTGCCGAAGAGCGGATTCTCAACTACGTGACGGATTTTCTGCAGATGGCGCACGCCGCCGATGAGCGCTACACGGTGCGTGACGGCATCAACGTCGCGCGTTTTGCCATCAAGCTCAAGAGCCTGGCGACGGCACGGGCGCACGAATCCGAAGCGCTTGAAACCGCCATTGTGGAAGTATTGGGAGAAGAAGCGTTACGGTATGCCCGGAGAAATCGACCTTCCGATTCCTGAGGCTGGCAGCCTGAAGCGCGGCCGTTACACCTATTTTCCAGTGGCGCCCGGCCGCCTGGAATTTGCCGGCGAGGTGCGCGAGGCAATTCTGCGCGAGCGCCCGCAAGTGGTTGCTGTCGAGCTGCCGGTGACTTTGCAGCACACCTGGATGCGCGCGATTGAGCGGCTACCGGAGATATCGGTGATCTTTTATCCGGATGATGCCGGCGGAGCCGATCAGGCGATCTATGTTCCCGTCGAGCCTACCGATCCGTTCACCGAGGCCATCCGTAGCGGGCTCGAAGTGGGCGCCGAAATCGTCTTTGCCGATCCCGATGCCGGCCCTCGTCCTCATCTGAAGGATGTGTATCCGGACTCGTACGCCATTCACCACATCGGACTCGCCCAGTACATCGAAGCTTACCGCGTCTATCCGCAACCGCGGTCCGATGACATTGCGCGCCATGCGAAAGGCATTGCGTGGAAGCTGCAGGGAGTCGATCCTCTTGCCAGCGTGATGGTCATCGTTTCCCTGAACCTTCTCGATCCGGTACTCGACGCGATGGAGGAGCCGCAAGCGCAGCCGATGGCACGGAGGCGCCGCGAAGGAATCGAGCTGCTCAATCCCCATCCCGAATCGCTGGGTGAGATCACGATCGAATATCCCTACTTGCAGTGGCGTTACGAAAAGTTTCGGCAACAGCGTGAGGATTGGCGGCAAGTGGACAGGCGCCACGCGCAACTGGCCGTTCTTCGCGAGGCGGAAAGGGACTATGAAGCGGCGACCGGCGAGTCCATCGCTCACTGGCAGCGCCGTTTGCTGGCCCGGTATACCCGGAATCTGGCGCTCACGGGGAATGAGCTTTCAGCCGGTCTTTTTGACCTCACGCTGGCTGCGCGGGCTGTGGTGGACGACAACTACGCCTGGAATGTGTGGGAAACCGCGGGCCTCTATCCTCCGCAAAAGACGGAATCCGATCTCAAGACTGTGCGGATTTCGGGTGAAGAAGTGTGGATCGATACGCGCAGAATACGTTTACGCCGCCGGCTGCCGAGTACCAAGCGGCGGTTCCGGCCCTATGGCCTCAAACCGCGCAAGAAGGAAAAATTTCCCGGCGAATGGGCGAGCCAGCTACACGGCGCCGCCATCTGCTCCTATCCACCTGAAGATCTGGTGATTGAGGACTACGGACGCTTCCTGAAAAAGAAGGGCAAAAGCGTGCTTTCTGAAGAGCGCGTTCACATTGAGCCTTTCACTACTTCTCTGCTGGATGGCATCGACATGCGCGAAACCATCCGGAAGTGGTACGAGGGCCGTCTCTATGTGCGGCAGTTTCAGAAAGTACAGGGCGAAGTCGGCTCGATCGTGGTCATCTTCGACGAGGACCGCGACAATCGATATCCGTACACGACTACATGGCTCGGTGAGAACCAGAATGAGTCAGATATGTCTTTCTACTCTACTTTCCCGTTCGACAATCTGGTGGGACCCGGGATTGGGAGAGCCGAGTACGGCGGTTTTCTGATGAGCCTTCCGCCGCGCCGCATGTACGAC
This sequence comes from Bryobacteraceae bacterium, assembly GCA_035550475.1. Lineage (GTDB taxonomy): Bacteria > Acidobacteriota > Terriglobia > Bryobacterales > Bryobacteraceae > DASZPB01. The sequence goes on from DASZPB010000079.1 coordinate 76,999, forward strand.
GTGTGGCAAGATCCGGACTACGAATTCGCCGAATCAAAAGCGGAGCGTCTGCTTCTGGCAGCACTCGATTATTCAGTTCACCGGTACGTCGTCTATGTGGCCGCCAGACCCCCGCGATCCATTTTCAAAACCGTCGCTTCGCGGGTGGGCCGCACAATCGTCTATATTCCGATCGGACAACTTTCGCCTACGTCGTTGAAAAAGATCCGCGTGGTGCATGTACTCGATGGTTACGACAGGCGCGAGATCGCCAAAGATTATCTCTGGTAAGCGCCGGACTCACCCGGCGACGGCCGCCAAGGTACGGACTTTCGCCGAAAGCGTGGTTCGCTTCAGGCGCAGCATTTCCGCAGCGGCCTTCTTGTTGCCACCTGTTTTACGGAGCGCCTGCTCCAGAATGCTCCGCTCAATCCCCGCCACAGTCTGCTCGTAATCCAGGCCGTCATCGGGAACGGACACAACCGGCGCGGAGAAGCGATCGGCCATGCGGGCACGGCCGGGTGACGGAAGCGGAAAGTCGCCGGGTCCGAGCGCCATCCGGTTGCCGCTCAGCGCGACCGCCATCTCAACCGAGTTCTCGAGTTGCCGCACGTTGCCCGGCCACGAGTATGCGCAGAGCAGGTCTAATGCCTGTGATGTCAGTGTCTTGAGCGGAATCTCTTCGATGCCGCACACCTTTTGCACGAAGTGCGCCGCCAGTAACGGAATATCGTCCACACGCTCTCGCAAGGGCGGCATGTGAATTGGGACCACGTTCAGGCGGTAATAAAGGTCCTCTCGGAACTTGCGCTGCTCGATTCTTTCCAGCAGGTCGCAATTCGTGGCGGCCACTACGCGGACATCCGCGCGAATGCTTTCCGAACTCCCCAGCCTTTGGAATTCGCGCTCCTGAAGCACGCGAAGCAATTTGGCCTGAAGATCGAGGGGCATATCCCCGATTTCGTCCAGGAATATTGTGCCTCCCTGAGCTTGCTCAAAACGGCCGATGCGGTTCTGAACGGCCCCGGTAAATGCCCCTTTCACATGGCCGAACAATTCCGCTTCCAGCAGGTTTTCCGGCAGGGCGCTGCAATTGATAGCAACCATTCTTGCGTGACGGCGAGGTCCCGCGAGGTGCAGCGCGCGGGCCACCATTTCTTTACCGGTTCCTGTTTCTCCGGTGATGAGAACGGTCGAGCGTCGAGAGCCGATCATGCCGATGATGTGGCTGATTTGCCGCATTTGGCGGCTGTTTCCTACGCAGACACGCTCCCATTCCTCGCGACCGACCTGGCCGGCCAAACGGGCAAGTTGGCGGGATTGCCGGCCATGATAGGCCTGCTCCAGGAGCACATTCACTTCATAGTCCTCTACGAAGAACTGGTCTGCTCCCAGGCGCGTCAACCGGGCCGCATCGGAGAGGCCCGCTCCGGGATCCCGAATCAGCACGGAGGTACCGGGAGCAAGCCGCAGGACCTCAACCAGCAAAGCGGCCGGTTCCCAGCCCGGAATGGGGAAATCCAGCACCACGGCGTCAAAGGTGGACCTGTTCAATTCATCCAAGCCCGGCGACGCAGGGCGGAATTCGGGTACCCAACCCTCGAGCGAGGCCTCAACCGGCAGGCTCGAAGGGGAGGAACTGTCGCAAATCCACAACACTCGTTTGGCTTCCATCGCTTGTTACAGGGGAGCAATCGGCAGAAGCCGACAAAACTTTAGAAGAAAATTATTGGGCTTCCCTAAAGAGAAGAAGAGGAGCGGCCGATAAGTCATTCAGCCAAGATTGGCGCGCCGCTATGAAAGTTTATGATCGCAGTCTGACGGGGGCTTCCGCGCTGGAAACGGGGCGAGCCCAGGAATCGCAAAACGCAGGCCAAGCCGGCAAGTCGGCGGCCAGCGGAGCGGGAAGCTCCGGGGACCGGGTGGAGTTTTCCGGCACTCTGAGTAGACTGTCACACGCGATGGCAACGCACGATTCCGCGCGAGCGAACCGGATTCAGGCGCTGGCGGCACAGTTCCAGTCAGGGACCTACAAGCCGGATTCCACGGCTACGAGCCGGGGCATTGTCTCGGAAGGACTCTCGGCCGGGATCAGATAGGTTATGGCACAGGCGGAAGTGAACAGCCAGTTCGAGCAGGCGCGGGCAGAAGTTGTTCGTGCGTGCGAGCTTCTGGTTTGCCCGTCAGTAGAAGCCTTGGATCGCTGCACGGGACTGTTGGAAGGAGCCGTCACGACTTTGTCCGCCGCACGGTCAAAGATACCGGAACTCCGCGGCAATTCGGAGACGATGGCGGAAGCCCGCCGGCTGCAGGTGGCCATCGGACGGGCGCGGGTGTTGCTGAACAGCGCGTCCGAATTCCATATGGGATGGAGCCGGATCCTCAGCGGAATTGTTGCCGGTTATACGGCCGGCGGCAACCCGGCGTCGATGCCACAGACTACCCGCATCTCGGTTCGGGGATAGAGCGCCATGTCCAGCCTTCTTTCCACCATCCTTACCAGCGCCGGGGCGTTGAAAGCATATGACCAGGTCTTTCAGGTCTCGCAGAATAATGTTGCTAATGCGCAGACTCCGGGTTATGCCAAGCAACAGCAGCCGCTCGAAGCCCTGCCGTTTGATCCCGCCACCGGCCTGTCGGGCGGAGTCTGGGCAGGGCAGGTGCAAAGCGCGCGTGATGAGTTCGCCGAACAAGCCGTCCGCCGCCAGACGGTGGCGTACGGGCAATACCAGCAACAGGTAAACAGCCTCAACTCACTTCAATCGGTATTCGATATTTCGGGGAACAGCGGGATTTCGAAGTCGCTGAACGATTTCTTCCAGGCGTTCTCCGGTTGGAGCACAACACCCAATGACTCGGTCGCCCGGCAGACCGTGCTTGATCGTGCAACCGATCTGGCTCAAAGCTTCCAGCAAACTTCTGCCGCTCTCGACCAGGTCACAGAGGACACGGAAACGCAGATCCAGCAGACGGTGGATCAGGTGAACGGCCTGGTGTCGCAGCTTCAGGGACTCAACGTCCAGATCCGGCAGGGCGATCGGAATGACGCGGGCCTCGATGCGCAAATGCACTCCACGCTGGAGCAGCTTTCGCAACTGGTGAATGTCAGCGCCATCCAGCAGCAAGACGGTTCGTTCACCGTGCTGCTCAACGGCCAGACGGCGCTGCTGGTCGGGTCCAATCAATACAAAATCAGCTTTGACCTGAAGCAGCCAACCGATCCGCCGCCAGTCAATCCAGGCGGCCCGGCGAACGCGCAGATTGTGGCTGCTGACGGAAGCGACGTTACGGCGCAGACGACAACCGGGCAATTAGGCGCGCTGCTCGACATGCGGAATCGCCTGCTTCCCACATACATTGGCGACGCTTATCAACCCGGCGATATCAACCAGATGGCCAAGCAGTTTGCTGACCGTGTGAATCAGCTTCTGACCTCCGGCAATATCTCTGATGGACCGCCGCCGCAACCGGGTGTGCCCCTCTTCACCTATGATTCAACCAACAACACCACGGTGGCGCAGACCCTGGCGGTGAATCCGGCGATCACCGCTGACCAGTTAGCCGCGATCTCCCCGGGACCGCCCTACGTTTCCAATGGCGTTGCTCTGCAGCTTTCTCAAATGGCCAATCCCCAGAATACGGCCGACGAAATCGACAACTTCAGTTACACCGAATTCTACGGACAGATGGCCACGCGCGTGGGTAGTGAGTTGAATACAGCGCAGAGCGGACTACAAGGCCAGCAGCAAATGGTGGCGCAGGCGCAGAATCTTCGACAGCAGGTTTCAGGCGTATCGCTCGATGAAGAGGCAGCCACGCTGATCGAGTTTCAAAGAGCCTATCAGGCGAATTCCCGCTTCATTACGGTGCTCGACCAGCTTACCGAAGACACGCTGAACATTCTCCAGTGAGGATACGAAAATGATTTCCAACCTGACTCCCTCTTCGCAGATCTTCCTGGCCGACATCGATCGCATCCAGCAGACGATCGCCGAGGCCAGCCGGGAAGTATCTTCGGGCAAACAAGTGTCAGTGGCGTCCGACGCGCCGGACCAGGTCGATTCCATCCTCCAGCTTCGCGCGGATCTACAACGGAATTCGCAGATCAAGACAAACTTGGGTTTAGCCAAGACCGAAGCAGACGCCGGCGAACAGGCGCTCAGCGCGGGCACGTTACTCATGGATCGAGCGGTTACGCTCGCCGCACAGGGAGCCAATTTTACCCAGGATGCCGCCGGCCGGCAGAGCCTGGCTGGAGAGGTGCAGTCGTTATTGTCGCAAATGGTGTCGTACAGCCGGACTACGGTCGAAGGGCGCTTCATCTTCAGCGGGGATCAGGATCAAACTCCTGCTTACGATCTCGATTCCACATCGCCCACGGGAGTAGTCCAACTTAACACCAGTTCCGCTACGCGGCAGATTGAAGACCCGGCGGGCGGAACATTCCCCATCGCCCAAACCGCCCAACAGATTTTCGACAGTCGGAACCCGGATGGCACGCCTGCGCCCGACAATGTGTTTGCAGCGCTCAACGGCTTGGCGGTGGCGCTGCAAAGTAACGATACTGATGCCATCAACGCGGCTTCAGCAGCGGTGCATAATGCCTCGGATCATTTGAACACGTCACTTGCTTTTTACGGTACCGTTCAACAGCGCATCCAGGATGCCAGCAGCTTCGCCGACAACTATGACGTGCAACTCCAGACCGAACTGAGCCAGAAAGAGGACGCCGATGTGACGTCCGCGGCCTTGGCTCTGACGCAGTCAAACACGCAACTGCAAGCGGCGATGCAGATGCGCGCGAAGCTACCGAACTCCAGCCTCTTCGACTTCCTGGGCTGATCTGCGGAAGGGCCCCGCACCGGAGAAAGGCTTCGACGAATCGTCACTAGCGACGCGCTTCCTCACTGGGGAAGAGGAGCAGGCAACGCCACCACGGTCACAGACTTCACTTGATGCGGAGCGAGGTCCACTTCCGTTGCTCGGATCAAATGAGATGCGTCTAGACTGGCCCTGATACTACCCGACATCGTTTTGAACTGGGCGTCCCGCAGAGATTACTTCGGTGACGGTGGATGGATACACTTCGGCTGTACGGAGATGTTGTGGAGGGAGAAAATGCGTCGCGGCGGCCGGGGCTGTGCGGACTTATCGCCGTGCGGTTCCGGCCGCCAATGGTTTGAGCTGCGTCTTCGAGGTCAGAGGAATCGCTGGATGGCGTTACTTTTATACTCTCGATTTGACGATTTAGCTCTCTGGAACGCAGTGGGGGAACAATCAGCGCTATTTCCTCACCACCGCAAGAATTTGGAAACCAGTTTCCAAGGTCCCCTGTCGACGCCATACCTATAGTTGACGCCGCGGGCCGTTCACGGGCTCCAGGGGTCCAGCACCACCGAAAATGCAACGCTTCGTGGCCACGAAGAAAAACTGTTGGGAGGGCCGCGGTGGGCGGCTCCTGCCTGATTTGAAGATAGCAGGCGATGGGGATGTTGCTGCGGCTGCGGGGCGGTAAATGCGTTAAGGGCAAGGATTGGAAATATTTTGGGGGGTGGTGAACTTCTACGCCGAATAAGGCCGTTTAATGAAAATCGCGCAGTCCAGGCGGACCCATTTCGCCTGAATCCAATTCGGCTGACCAGCGCTAGTACTACTGTGTTATAAATATTGACGGCTTTCAGGCTACTGAAGCGGGATGCGTTATTGTGAGGAGGAATGGGAGTTGTCCGGGCAAAGATTCAGACGGTCGAAGATATTTATCGGCTGGTGTGGACAGCGGTGGCAA
>DASZPB010000080.1:0-38210 GCA_035550475.1 Bryobacteraceae bacterium
CGGGCATATCGATCACGGCAAGACCACTCTGACGGCGGCGATCACGAAGGTGCTGGCCAAGCACAATCCGAAGGTAAAGTTCCGGAGCTTCGATTCGATCGATAACGCTCCGGAAGAAAAAGCCCGCGGCATCACGATCGCGGTGGCGCACGTCGAGTACGAAACCGCCAACCGGCACTATGCGCACGTGGACTGCCCGGGACACGCCGATTACATCAAGAACATGATCACCGGAGCGGCGCAGATGGATGGCGCGATTCTGGTGGTGGCGGCCACCGACGGACCGATGCCGCAGACGCGGGAGCACATTCTGCTGGCGCGGCAGGTAGGCGTGCCGTACATCGTGGTGGCGATGAACAAAGTGGACATGGTGGACGATCCGGAGCTGCTGGACCTGGTGGAGCTGGAAGTCCGCGAGCTGCTGAAGAGCTATCAGTTTCCGGGCGACGATCTGCCGGTGAAGCGGGTCTCGGCACTGGGAGCGTTGAACGGCGAGGCGAAGTGGGAGCAGGCAGTCGAGGAACTGATGGAAGCGGTGGATACGTATGTGCCGCTGCCGCAGCGGGAAGTCGACAAGCCGTTCCTGATGCCGATTGAAGACATCTTCTCGATCCAGGGCCGCGGCACGGTAGTGACGGGGCGCGTGGAACGGGGCAAGTGCAAGGTCGGCGAGGAAATGGAGATTGTAGGCTTCAAGCCGACGCGCAAGACGGTAGTAACCGGCGTGGAAATGTTCAAGAAGCTGCTCGATGAAGGGCAGGCCGGGGACAACGTGGGATTGCTGCTGCGCGGAGTGGAAAAGAACGAAGTGGAGCGCGGGCAGGTGATCGCGAAGCCGGGGTCGATCACGCCGCACACGAACTTCAAGGGCGAAGTCTACGTGCTGAGCAAGGAAGAAGGAGGGCGGCACACGCCGTTCTTCAAGGGATACCGGCCGCAGTTCTACTTCCGGACGACGGACGTGACGGGAGTGGCGGAGTTGCCGGAAGGCACGGAGATGGTGATGCCGGGCGACAACGTGAGCCTGACGGTAGAGCTGATCACGCCGGTGGCTATGGACAAGGGGTTGCGCTTTGCGATTCGCGAAGGCGGCCGTACGGTCGGCGCCGGCACTGTGTCGGAAGTGATTAAGTAGGAACCGGGCCGTGCCCGTAGCGATAGATTAGGAGTTCAAGGAATGCCTCGCGAAATCATTACGTTCCAGTGCACGGAGTGCAAAAACCGGAACTACTCGTCCACCAAGAACAAGAAGACGACTACCGAGCGGCTGGAAATGAAGAAGTTCTGCCCGCATTGCCGGAAGCACCAGGCGCATAAGGAAATCAAGTAAAATGGATATGCCCCCCCGGCGTCCCGGGGGTGCGACCCAGGGGCGTAGGTTTAACGGCAGACCAGCGGTCTCCAAAACCGCGAGTGGGGGTTCGAATCCCTCCGCCCCTGCCAACCACCCTCACAGTCGGGAGTTAGAAGCAAGGAAAAGGTTATGGCTGAAGCCAGGAATTGGGTCCAGCGCACCACGGACTACATTAACGAACTCAAGATCGAAATGCGTAAGGTGAGCTGGCCGAATCGCAAGCAGGTGGAGAACACCACGGTAGTGGTGATCTTCTCGGTCTTCGCCTTTGCCGCATTTTTCTTTGTCGTAGATTCCGTGTTGAGCAGAGGCATTAAGGCAATTCTTTCGTTTTTCACGAAGTAGGCGCTTATGGAAGCCGACGAGAACGTACACTTCGACGAGGAACCGGAACCCCACGCTGAGGGCGAGTCGTCTGAACAGGCGGCGTCCGGGGAGCCGTCCGAACCGGAGGCTGTGTCTGAAGCAGCCAACGAGGTCGCGCCGCCAGCCGCGGGCTACGACGAATCTTCTCCCAAGAAGTGGTTCATCATCCATACGTATTCAGGATTTGAACAGAAGGTAGCGGAATCGCTGCGGACCCGGTCGGAAGCTTTTGGATTTGCCGATAAGATCGGGCAGATCCTGATCCCGACCGAAGAAGTGGTGGAGCTGCGCAACGGTAAGAAAGTCACCAGCAAACGGCTTGTTTATCCGGGCTATGTGCTGGTGGAAATGGAAATGAACGATGAGCTGTGGCACGCGGTAAAAAATACTCCGCGGGTTACGGGGTTTGTCGGCGGAGGCAACGCTCCGGTACCGTTGAGCGCGGATGAGGTGAACCAGATCCTCTACCGCCAAGCCTCTTCCGCCGAACGGCCGCGCCCCAAGATGACGTTCGAAAAGAACGACTCGGTGCGCATTGTCGATGGCCCCTTCGCCAACTTCTCGGGCAAAGTAGACGAGGTCAATGCCGAGCGAGGCACGCTGCGCGTGATGGTCACGATTTTCGGCCGTGCCACGCCGGTGGAACTGGAATTTCTGCAAGTCGAAAAGGGTTAGCAAGGCCCGTCAAAATTCCGGGCACGCAAAAGGATTTCAAGAATGGCAAAGAAAATTACCGCTCAGGTCAAGCTGCAGATTCCGGCTGGAAAGGCCACGCCGGCGCCTCCCGTTGGCACCGCCCTCGGTCCGCAGGGCGTCAACATCATGGATTTCTGCAAGGCATTCAACGCCAAGACGTCGGGCAAGGACCAGGAAGGCTTGATCATTCCGGTAGTGATCACCATCTACTCGGACCGCTCGTTCACATTCATTACGAAAACTCCGCCGGTGCCGGTGCTCATCAAGCGTGCCGTGAATCTGGCGAAGGGTTCGGCCGAGCCGCACAAGAACAAAGTCGGCAAGCTGACGCAGCAGCAGGTGGAAGAGATCGCCAAGATCAAAATGCCCGACCTGAACTGTTTCGATCTCGAAGCGGCGATGCGTTCGGTTGCCGGAACCGCCCGCAGCATGGGCGTAGACGTAGTTTAAAGTTTCCGCCGCGCGGGGGGCCTGCCTTCCCGCAGGCCGCGCCCGCGCTTCAGGCTGAAATCTTCACCAACTGTTTGCCGATGTTGCCGCCGGAAAGCATCGAGATGAAGGCTTTCGGCGCATTCTCCAGCCCCTCCGCAACGCTCTCCCGATAGCGAATCCTCTTCTCGCGCAGCCACGTGCCTAACTGGCGTAAGGCTTCTTCGTAGCGGTCCGCCCACTGCATCACCAGAAAGCCCTCGGCTCGGGCTTGCTTGGTCATCAATTGAGTAAACCAGCGCGGGCCTACATCCGGCTCAGTGGCGTTGTATTGGGAAATCTGGCCGCATACCGAGATGCGCGCGTGGCTGTTAATGAACTGCATTACGGCATCCGTGATGGCGCCGCCTACATTGTCGAAATAGATATCGATTCCGCTTCCGCAAATCTCCTTCAACGCGGCGGGGAGGTCTCTGGCCGATTTGTAGTTGAGCGCCTCATCGAAACCCAGGTCTGCGGTAAGATAGCGGACTTTTTCATCACTGCCGGCAATGCCGACCGCCCGGCATCTCCGAATCTTTGCGATCTGGCCCACCAGGGAACCCACCGCGCCGGCTGCTCCCGAAACAACCACGGTTTCGCCGGCTTGCGGATGGCAGATATCGAGCAGGCCGAAGTACGCCGTAAGCCCCGGCATTCCCAGCACAGAAAGCGCAGTTGATACGGGAGCTGCTTCCGGATCAATTTTGCGCAGCGTCTTCGCCGGAGCGACCGCGTATTCCTGCCAGCCGAGCATTCCTTCCACCACATCACCGGCGGCTAAGCGCGGATCGTTCGATCGCTCCACCTGACCCACTGCGCCGCCTATCATGACTTCCCCGATTTCCGTGCTGCGCGCGTAAGTTTTCCTGCCGCTAATACGGCCGCGCATATAAGGATCGACGGAAAGATATTGCACACGAACCAGGGCTTCACCTGCCCCCGGCTCAGGCAGAGGAGTCTGCTCAAGCCGGAAATCGGATTCCCGCGGCATGCCTTCCGGATACGACGCCAGGACAATCTGACGGTTGACTCCAGACATTGATCCCAGCCTAACATTGGCGCTATCGAGATGGCCGCAAACCTGGTACGTGGGATCACGTTCACCGGCAGTCTGGCTGGCCTTGAAGCGTCTTGCGTGAGCAGCGGCACTTCAATGTGAGTAACCACCCGTCCTTTGACATCCGGCCGGTCGAAAAATATAATCGATTCGCACTGTTTCCCTGGGGTAACGACTCCCAGAGCCGGAATAGAAAATGGCGTAAGTACTTCTCGATTGAGGAGCGCTGGGGAGTAAGTCGTGACGCGAAAGAGAAAGACGGTCTTAATCGGCATCATGGCCGTGTGCTGGATGCTCCCTTCTCGAGTCACTATGGCCCAGCAGGAGGTGAGAGCGCCCGGCAGCCAGATACCCGGTGCTCCCCTGCCCCGCTATGTCTACAACGTCGTGTCCGCCGACTTTTCCGTGCCGTCAGGCCCGCCGCTGCTCAAGTCGAAGTTCAATGTCTACGATCCGGTAGGTCCGACGACCGCGCAGTTTGATTCCAATATCGACAAGATGGGCGAACTCCAGATCGATACCTACCGCATTGAGCTCGCCTGGGGCCGGCAGCGATCGGGCTTTGGCACGAACAAAGGGGTAGGCGGCACTGCCGATCATCTGACCTTTGACTTTGATCCGCTCGACCACATCATCGGGAAACTTCGCTCTCAAAACGTCCGTCTGCTGGCTTCCTTCGGGTACACACCGAGTCCGCTACAAGACCCGGACCTGACGCCAACTTATGCCGCCGGCAAACGCAAGGACACCACACCTCCGAAAGATGTCGCTAAGTTTAAGGAGGCTGTAGCCGCGTTTGTTCGGCATTCCCGCGAGGCCGGTCTGCCGATCGGAATCAATGAAATCTGGAACGAACCCGATGGCACCTATGCCTTCTTCTCCGGCAGCGAGGCTGAGTATCAGCAGTTGTACAAAGCCTCCGTCGAAGCCATTCGCTCCGTCGACCCGAATGCCGTTATCGCCGGTCCGGCCTCAGATCATCACATGCTCTGGAGTCAGAGCTTCATCGACTTTGTTGCGAAGAATAAGCTGCCTCTGGATTTTTACACCTTCCATGAATACGGCAGCGGCGAACTCGCCGCGCGCCAGGTGGATCGGGCCAGCGCGAGTCTCAATCGTTACCCTTCGCTTGCTACCACGGCGCTCAGCCTGGACGAATGGCATGATGGCGAATGCTGCGACTGGTGCGCCGACGATGCGCGCAATCACTTCGAGGCTGCTCCGGAACTACTGCACGATTTCAATGTTCTCCTTCACAAGCCCGAGTTGGCGTCGGTGAGTTGGGCCTGGTGGGAAGATCCCGGGAATCGCGGCGCCGGCTGCATGGGTCTGGTCACGGGCGACGGGCACCGCAAAGCTGTATTCAACGCCTGGAAGCTCTATGCCTGGATGCCCATTGATCGAAACGCGGTTCACACCGAGGGGCCGCTCGAAGCAATGGCGTCCTCAGACGATCACAAGGCCGCATTGCTGATCTGGAACCGCGGGTCCTATGATCGCCGCCTGGATGCGCGTTTGAACAACCTGCCGTTCTCCCGGGGCACGGTCCGGATCTACCGAATTGATGCGAAACACGCGAGCGTCCGCGACAACGCGCCGGAAGATTTGGCGGCTACCGAAACATATCCGTTTGAAGGGCGATCCTGGGCGTGGGTCGATGGCCGAATTCCCCGCAACAGTGTTTTGTATCTTGAAGCGGATGATGCCGTCCCAACGCCTCCAACACCAGAGCTACCGGCCGGCAAAGTGATCCGCATCAGCCGCTACTATCCGGCTCGCGGGAAAACATCGTCGTATGCCGATTTTGACCGCAAGACTTGGATTGCGCGGCTCGGTATGTTGGACAGCACGGAAGCAGACCAGGAGATCGGCGTCCTGTTCGAAGGCTTGCCGGACAGCCTGTCCCTCACGGCGCACGTTGATGGTAGACTCCGAAAGATCAATTCCAACAGTCTGCTGGGAGTGCGCGTGGATTATTCGGTCGATGGAAAGTACACCAAATCGATTTTGTTCCACGGACCCTTGCGGGGAATCGACTTGTACAGCCGCTCGCGGAAAGCACTGATGCCATTCGGCACCGAACGGCCAGCCGATCTGTCAGGGGCCGTCGCGGATTTCGGAGAATTTGATTTACCGCTTCGTAAGTACGCACCATCGCAGTGGGCCGGCACGGCCCAACTGACGTTCCTGATGCAGAACGCGGGAAACGGCGTTCAGGCAAGAATCTCGGTTCGGCGGGCTGCGGCAATGGCGGCCGTGACACGATGATGTTTCATGAAGAAAGGAATCCGATGAAGAGAAGATCGTTTCTACAGTCGATCGCCGCAGCCTCCGGCGCTGCGCTTTCGGCCCGATTCGCGCACGCGGCACTTCCGGCCGCCAAGATTACGCGCGTCCGCTTCTACGAACCGCCGAATCCCAATCCGACCTTCGCGCAGAGCAACTTGGTCGTGACGGTGGAAACCAACATCGGCATCACCGGCACAGGCGAAGGCGGCACCCACGACATGCTCGAACAATGCGCGGGAACCCTGATCGGCAAGGACCCTTTCAAATCCGAATCGCTCTGGCAGGAAATGTACATGATCTGGTTCTACTCGCCGGGGCGGGAAAAAATTCACGCGCTGGGCGCGCTCGATATGGCGCTCTGGGACATCAAAGGCAAAGCGCTGCAACTTCCCCTGCACCAGATCCTGGGCGGTGCTGTGCGCGACTACTGTGAAGCATACCCCACCAGCGGCGTCGGAGGCGGCGGTGGCGGCGGCAGAGGGAGCCAGGGCCGGCAGGGCGGACAAGGAGGGCAAGGCCGCGCCAGTCTGGCCGAACGCGCCCACGCGACGATCGAAGCCGGATACCGCGCCTTCCGCATCGATGCAGGCGCGGGCGGACCTCTGGAGAACAATGTATTCAACACTCATGAGCGAGTTCGCGCGGTTGTGCAGGCATGCAAGGAAGTTCGCGAGGGTGTTGGGCCGAATGGCGACTGGAGCATCGACCTTCATCAGAAGTTCGACTATCCCGACGCGTTGCGCTGCTGCAAGCTGATCGAGGATCTGGAGCCGTACCTGGTGGAAGATCCCACGCGAGAAGAACAGTTTCTCGAAGACATTCCCAAGCTGCGCAGGATGACCACGGTTCCGATTGCGGCCGGCGAAGAATGGGGCCAGCGCTGGGACTTCAACAAGCTGGTCGAAAACCACGATATCGATTACAACCGCTGCACGCTCCCCAACGTCGGTGGCATCACGGAATACCTCAAGATCATGAGCCTGTGCGGTACGCACGTAGTCGGCATGGTGCCGCACTTCACCGGGCCGATTTCGACCGCCGCGCTGGTGAACTGCCTGGCCACGTTCCCCGGGCCGGTGCTTTTCGAGTACAACTACGGTGATCGCCCCATCGATTATCTACCCGAGTTCGTCGATTTCCGAAAGGGCAAGCTGTATCCCAATATGCGGCCGGGCCTGGGTGTGACGCTCGATATGAAACCGCTCAAAATGATCAGCGAAGTCACCCAGCCTTACACCAGTAACCGGATTTATCGCCGTCCCGACGGTTCCTTTACCCACTGGTAGACCCTTCCTTTCGCCCGCGGCTGAGGCTCGCCTCCGCTGCGCGCCAAAGGAAGGGTCTTGCTAATCCGGCACGATCTTAACTATAGTTAAGTACATGCCAATGCTGGACGACACCCGCCAGGAAGCCCGTTCTCTGGCCGATGTCCATTCCACTGTAGGCACGAGCGATCTGACGTTCTGGCGGCGCCTGTTTGCCTTCGCCGGTCCCGCATATCTGGTCAGCGTCGGCTACATGGACCCGGGCAACTGGGCCACGGATCTCGAGGGCGGCGCGCGCTTCGGCTATCAGTTGCTGTGGGTGCTGGTGATGTCGAACGCCATGGCGATTCTCCTACAGACGCTTAGCGCGCGTCTGGGAATCGTCTCGGGCCGCGACTTGGCGCAGGCCTGCCGCGAGACTTACCCGCGCGCGGTGAATCTGTCGCTATGGGTGCTGTGCGAACTGGCCATCGCGGCTTGCGATCTGGCCGAAGTGCTGGGCGCGGCCATCGGGCTTAACCTCCTGTTCCACATCCCACTGCTGACCGGCGTCCTGTTGACCGCTGCTGATACTTTGCTTCTGCTGTGGCTGCAAAGCCTCGGAATCCGCACGCTGGAAGCTGTCGTCCTCTCGCTAATCATCGTCATCGCGGCCTGCTTCGGTATCGAAATTCTGTGGGCACAGCCCCGCATGACGGAAATGCTGGGCGGGCTTGCGCCGCGTTTGAATCGCGAAAGCCTCTACGTGGCGATTGGCATCCTGGGCGCCACCGTGATGCCGCACAATCTCTACCTGCATTCCGCGCTGGTGCAGACCCGCCGCATTGGCCACTCCGAGGCCGCTAAGCGCAGCGCCTGCCATTACAATTTGATCGATTCCATAGTCGCCCTGAATGGCGCGCTGCTGGTGAACGCCGCCATCCTGGTGATGGCCGCGGCTGTCTTCTTCAAACGAGGCATTATCGTAACTGAGATCCAACAGGCGCAAGTCCTGCTGACGCCGCTGCTGGGGTCGAGCCTCGCCGGAGTGATTTTCGCCATTGCCCTGCTCTGCTCCGGGCAGTCTTCGACGCTTACCGGAACCATGGCGGGTCAAATAGTTATGGAAGGTTTTCTCAACTTCCGCATGAGGCCCTGGCTGCGGCGCATGATTACCCGCACACTCGCGATCATACCGGCAGCCTTTGCGATCTACTTCTTCGGCGAGCGCTCCACGTTTCAATTGCTGCTTCTGAGTCAGGTCATTCTCAGCATGCAACTACCGTTCGCGGTGATTCCGCTCATCCATTTCACGAATGACCGCGGCCGGATGGGCTCTTTTTCGAATAAAGTGTGGGTGCGCATTCTGGCCTGGAGCACGGCCGCCGTGATCGTGGCGTTGAATCTGCGGTTGGCATGGCTCGCGATCTCGGATTGGGTTGCCTCCGTGGGCAAGTGGCGTGCGTTGATATGGGTGATCACGATGCCCGCAGCATTGCTGCTCGTCGCGCTGTTGCTCTGGGTGACCATCGAACCTCTGATGAGCCGCTGGAGCCGCAAATTCGGCCGGGCGTCGGTCAGTTTGCCCGAGCCCGCCAGCGCTACCGTGCCTCCTACTTACCACCGGATTCTGGTGCCGCTCGACCATACGGATCTCGACCGCCTGGCCGTCGGCCATGCTGCATCGATGGCGAAACTCTATGATGCCAAGCTGTTTCTGCTTCATGTGGAAGAAGGTGTCACCAGCCAGATTTACGGACGTGATTCCTCCACAGCCGAAGTGGAAGCAGGGGAGCAATACCTGGAACGGATTGCTCAATCCCTGGTCGCTCAAGGTATCGCAGTCGAAACTTCGATTTCGCACTCCTCTTCCCCGCGAAAAGAGATTGTGCGGTACGCCCGGCAGATCAAGCCCGATCTAGTGATTATGGGTGCCCACGGGCACGGCGGGCTGAAGGACCTGATCTTCGGGAATACCATCAACCCGGTGCGCCATAACCTGGACGTTCCGATGTTAATTGTGAGACCGGGCAACCGCTGACGGCGCACTTCCCGAAGATTGGGACAGCGTGTCCCAACGGCGTGTCGCAGGGCCACATGGACCATCCTCAATTGCTTATTAAGTCTTGATTTATCAAAGCCTTTTGTTGGTATGAGACGTGCTGATCAGAGAGCCGTGGTGCGCCACTTCTTACTTGCGCTCGCGCCGATCTTCTGCATGGTGCCGCTCCAGGGAGCCACCCTGGAGCGGCTATCCCTGGACGATATGATCACTCAGTCCACGGCGATCGTGCGCGGGACGGTCAAGGGATCGTACGGGGCATTCAGCGGGCCCGCCATTTACACTCACTATTCCATTCAGGTACTCGAGACACTGAAAGGCTCGGCGCAAGGCAGCCTGGAAGTGCTTGTTCCCGGAGGCGTCGCCAACAATCTGCGGCAAACGGTGGCGGGCGCTCCCGAGCTTCACACGGGCGATCAATACGTATTTTTTCTATGGACCAGCAAGGCCGGCCTGACGCAGATCATCGGTTTGACGCAGGGCTTGTTTACCCTGCCCTCCGGACCGGTGACATCCGATGCCACGGTGTCTCGCGCGCCGACGCGCGAAGTGATGCTGGACCCGGTGTCCGGCAGGCCGGTGAAAGACCAGGTGCTGGTGATGCGGTTGCGTGAATTGCGCGCCGATATTGCCCGCACGCTGGCCGCTGCAAAGAAGGGTGCGACGCAGTAATGGAGAGGCGGGGGCGCTGCGGCGTAGTCTGGACGGCGAGTGTGGCGGCGGCCATTCTGATGGCCTCGCCGTGTTCAGCTTACTATCACTACGTCCACTATCTGACGAGCGGCGCGCCCTACACGCAGGTTCCGGAAAAGTTCGACCTGAATTCCCTGCCGAATAAGACCGTGACGTTCTTTGTGAACGACACCGGACCGGCAGTTCTCGGCCAGAATGACAGCTTCGCCTCGGTGCTGAGCCAGGTGCAGCAGGCCGCCGCGGCCTGGAATGCCAGCACTGCCGCCACTAGCGATTTGCGCGTGGCGTTCGGAGGTCTCGAAGCACAGAATCAGCCTTCCAATACTCCGGGCGGCGATGTGATTTTTATCGACCTGCCGCCGGGAGTGCTGGGACAAGGTGCGCCCACTACTTCACTGACTCCGGTGAACGGGCCGAACGGCACGTTCTTCCCCGTGCTGCATTCCACCGTCTGGCTCACGAATAACACGTCGCTGCCGCCCGGGCCCAGTTATCTCGAAACATTCTTTACCACCACTGTTCATGAGATGGGCCACGCAATGGGCTTGCAGCATACCTTCACCGGCAGCGCCATGTCGCAAGGCGTGATCCGGAATACGTGGCGCACGCGCCCGGTGGATGCGGACGATGTGGCCAGCCTTTCCCTGCTCTATCCGAAAGCCGGTTACTCCGCTACGGTGGGCTCCATTTCCGGCCGCGTGACCTCGAATGGGCAAAGCGTGGCGCTGGCTTCGGTGGTGGCGCTGACGGCGAGCGGCCCGGCCGTCAGCACGTTGACCAACCCCGACGGCACATACCGCATCGACGGACTCGCGCCGAATAACTATTTCGTATACGTGCATCCGTTGCCTCCCGATGCCGATATTAAGGGGCCGTTCGACGCCAACGGACAGCAGATTCCGGCCAGTGGGCCGTTCGAGACCTTGTTCTATGGGGGCCCGGGCGCGCCTGGGACACGCGACCCGAGCCAGTTCGGCGTGGTTTCGGTGACGCGCGGAGGCGTCAGCACGGGAATTGATTTTTCAGTGCAGCCGCGCAGCGCGGTTCCCATGTATGACGTAGTGACCTATAGCTACCTTGGCCCGAGTCAGACGCCGGTGACGCCGGCCTTCGTAAATTCCTCGCAAAGCGCCATGGCGACCGTTGTTGCGCGATCGCTGCCGCCGCTGGTGACGCCCGTGCCGCAGTCGGTCACGATCCTGGGCGGTTTCGGAAATGTGTTGATCCAACCGTACGGATCGCCGCTGGCGTTGGGTCTCTATTTCAGCTTGCCGTTATTTGCGGGGACCGGCCCACGGCACATGCTCTTCAACCTGGGCAATGACATGTATGTGCTGCCCGACGCGATCAACCTCACGCAGCAGGGTCCGCCGGTTATCAGTTCGGTAACTCCGGTGGGAGACGGCACGTACACGGTTACCGGCAGCAACTTCGCACAGGATAGCCTGGTGTTCTTCGATGGGCTTCCAGCTACGGTTGCGACGCCATTCAGCGGTGATTCGAATCAGGCTTCGATCACAGTCACGCCGCCGCCCGGTTTCAGCAGCCAGAACGCGACGGTCACGGTCTTTAATTCCGATGGGCAGAACTCGATGTTTCTGCAATCGCAGAATCCGTTTACGGTTGCCTACAACTCAGCGCCAGCGCCGCAGATCACCGTGAATCCTTCATCGCTGCCGGCCGGCGCTTCGGCGATGGTGGATATTACCGCCGCCAATATGCAATTCATCGATGGTAAGGTGACTGTCGGATTCGGCAACCACGACGTTGCGATCCGCCGTGTCTGGGTGTTGAGCCCGACGCATCTAGTGGCGAATGTGACGGTGGCGCCGGGCGCGCTCCTGGGCGCGTCGGAAATCAGCGTGATCTCGGGCTTTCAAATCGCAACGCAGCCGTTTGCGTTCCAGACGCAATCCACGAACGCTTCGCTGCCCATGATCGCTCTTCCCATCGTGAACGCACTGCCCGTCCAGCAGACGATTTTCCCCGGCGGTTATGCGACCATCTACGGAACTAACCTTTCCGCGCCGCCCGGAACCGTGCAAGTCACTCTGAACGGCCAACCCGTCCAGGTGCAGTTCGCTGGAAGTTCGCAGATCAATTTCCTGGTGCCCCAAGGATTCCCCACGGGGCCGGCCGCGTTGAATGTCTTCAATGGTTCGGTCAATGCCCTGCCGGTAATGGTCCAGATCGATAGCGCACCGCCGGCCATCACCGCAGTCACCAACATGGCGGGTCAACCGGTGGACGCCACTCACGCAGCCGGGCAAGGCGATACGTTGAACGTACTCGTAACGGGACTCGATCCCGCTGCCGCCGCAAACCCGGCCGGCGTAGAAGTAGTGATTGCCGGCGTTTCCATGCCGGTCCAGACGATTACGGCGGAATCCGGCGGCGTGTATCAGATTCAGTTCCTCGTTACGCAGTCCTGGGCAGGCGCGCCGGTGCCATTGTCCGTCGCCGTGAATGGATCAACCAGCACCGCGGTAACCGTCTCCATCCGGTAGCGTTGTCCGATTGCCTCCTCGAAATCCACAGAGTTGTGTTACTGTATGGAACCGTAGTTCAGGAGGAGAACTCATGAAATTGATTGTGATGGCGCTGGCCGTGGCCGGCTTCGCTTTTCCCGCCGGGGAACTCACTGGCGTCCACGTATGGAAGTCGTCCGAGTTAAAAGGCTATGCCAAGATTCTGAAACCGAAAATGAGCGCGCAAAAAGTAGCTTCCGAGCAACTGGGCAATACCAAAAACCACAGTTTTATGATGGCGTACCGCGAAGCCTCGGGGGGCGCGGAATACCATGCGAACAAAGCCGACATTCTGATTGTGGAGGATGGAGAAGCCACGCTGGTCTATGGCGGCGATCTAGTGAATGGTAAGCAGACTTCCGCCACCGAGATGATGGGAACCTCCATCAAAGGTGGAACTGAAACCAAAATCGCCACCGGCGACATCGTCCACGTGCCGCCCAAGACGCCGCACCAGATGCTGCTCGCGCCGGGAGCGCACATCAATTATTTTGTTGTGAAGGTCGATCAATAGGCAGACTTCCTCGCGGCGGGGCGAATCCATCTCCCCGCCCATTTCTCAAAGAAGTCCAAAGGCAAGTAATGTTGTTGCCATGCTGTTGGTTCGCGGAAAACGTCACCTCACCAGATCAGCGGAACTAGTCTGTATCGGGTTTTCTGCCGGTACTCGTCATAACCGGGCAGATTCTTTCCGAGAAACTTCTCTTCATCGATGAGCCGCCAGACAATCCCCAGGATGACCGGCGGAACAGCGAGGAATGCCCAGTACGATCCCAGCGCCACTGGAGCAGCCAGCATCATCAGCAGCGCACCCGAATACAACGGATGCCGCACCAGCCGGTAAGGGCCTGTCGATATGACTCGCTGGCTTTGATTCACTTCAATAATCGCCGAGGCGAACGTGTTCTCCTTCAAAGCCAGAAAGGTGATTGCGAACCCGACCACTGCGAACACGTTTCCCACAATCATCAGAGCGGCAGGCGCCGTAGACCAACCGAAGCGGTGATCGAATCCGGGAAGGACAATTTCCGCGAAGAGAAAAAGGCTGACCAACGTCTGGATGCGTTTCTGGCTTTTTTCTCTTTCGGCGGCTGGACCAGCTTTCATGCGGCGCTCTACGAGCGCAGGATCGCGCCGTAGAAAATACAGAGTCGTGAACAATATACAGGCCGAGAAAAGGAACCAGAAGACCCACGCCTGCCAGAAATGCAAAGACCAGGCCGGAAGGAACAGCATCATCCAGAAAAAAATCAGAAACCGAACCGAACTGGACAGGGCTCGTTTGGTGAGGGCCCGGCTCGCATCAGGCATTTTGAACCTCACGCTGCACTTCTTCAATGTACAGGAAGGCCGTATTTGAATCGCCACTGAGCCCGGAGGAATATCGGCTGCGAGGAGGAATCCCCGCCCTACAGGCCGCCGGCTTATACCTTTTTGAGGATGCCGGCCTGATCGTTCACGGCGTATTGCAATGAGCCGCCGGCTCCTGCTGTGAAAGTCTCGACCAAGAGCTGTTTGTCATCGATATCGCGGTATTCGAGCGTCATCGTGCCGCCTTGAATCGTGACGTTCAGGTAGCCGTTCTGTCCAACTGGCGTGCCGTCATCGAGTTGATGCGAGCGCTGATCGTAATAGCGAAGCGGCGCTTTTTGCAGGTTCGGTTCTGTAATTTCGACGGGCATTCCGCCGTGTCCGAGACACCGTCCGTAGGCCGTGATGCCGCCGTCTTTGCTGAACTTGTCGTAAATCGCGATGCGGTGTTCGTGACCCCAGATCCACACCACTTCCTGATCTTTAAAAAACTCGACAAGCTGCTTGGCCGGCTTGGTGTAATCGTGATCGGAGAACGCCGTGAAGTATTGGTGATGGGAAAGTAGCAGCGTGGCCTTGCGATTCTGCTGCGGCTTCACTACCGTCCGTAGCCAGTCAAGGAGCTTGCTTTCCAGGTGGCAATCGCCGCCGATGATGGGAATCGCGTTGATCCCCGGGATCTGGCTCAGCACCGGAACGCCGATCGAGTTGTAGCCGGTGTCAATACCCAGCACGCGCCACTGATCGGTCTCCAGAGAAAAGAAGCTTGCAATTTGCCCGTTTGGATCACCGGTCATGCCCAGAGAGGCAAGAAACTTCTTAAAGTAGGGCTTGCCATTGGCATACATCTCGTGATTGCCGTTGAGCGCAAAACTTCCGCGATTCCCGTGAGGCCATTTCACTCCGTCATAGCCGTTGCCGGGTTGTCCGAGACAGTTCTCGTCGATTTCCTGATCGTCGCCGACGTAGTAGACATCGCCCAAATGAATCGTGAAATCCGGCTTCGCGCTATCCGGCTTGTTATTGCACATCAGATTGGCAATCGTCAGAGCTTCGAGCGTGCCCGTGCCCCAATCGCCGGCTACGGCGAGCGTGACTTTGTCCGCTCCCTGCGCCGGAGCGATGGAATAGACGCCGCTCTGGCCGCCGGCCGGATAGGCCTGGAAATCATAACGCTTGGTGAAAACGTACTTGAGATAGCTGCCGAGCCAGCTTGCGATGTTTTGTGGAAGGAAAGATTTGAGCCGGGGATAGTTGGTTGTGGGCGCCAGCGTTTGCGCGCTGCGATGAAACTTGTTGACGAGCACGGAACGGCTCATCGTGGGAGAGTCGTTCAACTTTGCGAGCTTGCTAGGGTCCTTATGGCGGCCATGCCGCCCCATTGCGGTAGCGCCCATGGGTCTGATTCCCTCCAGCCCGGCCGATCCGGTATGTAGTAGTCACGGGAACTATACCATAGGGTCGAACCGGACGCTCGCCCAGATATCGCCGATCGAACCGATCGGCGCCGCAACTGAATGGATGATGGTTCTTCGCGGAACGTCGAAACCCGCAATGATATGATGAGGAGAAACCAGCGCCACCGTAGCTCAGCCGGTAGAGCGGCAGTTTTGTAAACTGCGGGTCGGGGGTTCGATTCCCTCCGGTGGCTCCACATCGCCTGTGTCCGGACCGGACACATAGGTAACACATCGTTCCTAAGACATGGGTGGCACTTTAGGCCCGAATGGGGCTATTGGGCAGTAAACCAGGCGGGATTTCTCCATCGAAACCGGCAGACCCCAATCCCAAACGTTCAAGACCACGATCCTTCACAGGGAAGCGCTATTTCGAAAGTTTTCGAAGGGCTGCAAATAGGTGTGAACTGGAGCCGCCGGACACCGTCCCGAAGGCGATGCGGACGCCAACGGATCATCCAGTTCGCCGGGCGACGGGCAGAACGATCATAAGACTTGCAGATCCACCCGCCTTTGTGTTCTTCGGTCGTCGAGCCGATCTCTGAACGGTCAGAAGTTTTCCGGCTGATGCGATCACTCTGGCTGCTGCGCGCGTTTACGCCCTAGCAACGCAATGCCGGCCAGACCGAATGCTATGAGTAAATAGCTGGCTGGCTCAGGAACCGGCGCCGTGAATGGACCCGAAATCCGCGGCTGGCGTAGATCATTGATGCCGCCGGGCACACTGATCGAAGTGCTGACTATGGATTCGCCTCCCGAAGCAACAATCGTTAAAAAGTTATTGCCGTTCCCAACATTCAGCCCCGTAAAAATGGCTGGCGCTTCAGGGATTCCATTGCTATTCAGGGCATTTACCGTAATGGTGGAAGTCCCTCCAGTGCAATCAGGGCATTGCCCACCGATGAAGGGATTGATGATCAGATCCCCGTAGGTGAGGTTATCCGCAAGCGATATTGCGAGGTTGGTCAAAGGTGTCCCTTCAGGGCTGGCAACTACGCGGGCTTGTCCATTGGACGGCTCCAGAAGAGTCTGTGAAGACGTAAAGTTCACAATGATACCGGGGAAGCCATTCGGCGAGCCGGTGACAGTGGTTCCAGTCGCGCCGGAGTTCAACAGGATATTAACGTCGTTTGACGGATTGTTGCCGAGTGTAAAAATGATGCTTGCTTGGCTGATTGTACCGAACAGAAACAACAATCCTGTGGCCGCTAGGACTCTCATAAATTTCCCCTCCACGTTGTGAGAGCACCGGCCTACGGGAGGCAAGTACTCGGTCTCAGGCCCCTAGTCTATGGCGCATCGACAAAATGTCTCTGTGAGGACTGCAACGCTTTTGGGTGCGGGTGCGGGCTCGATTGGGCGGATACGCATAATACAATCCAAATTTACGTATCGCTGCTTACATTTCCTTTTTCGGCCTCGTAAGGTTTTTCAGGCCTGTGGAAGTGACTATGAATGGCGTCACCCGATATTCTCAGTGATGAGTCGCCTACCGTTCCCATGATGGGCCGGCGGATTCCGGCACCTCATTTCCGTAAGAGTTCTCTTCGTGGGCTCTCGACTTCTTGGGAGATGCCTTCGGAGCAGATCGAAGAAATCCTTCCGCATTGGACCTGATCTTCGGTCTAGCAACTCCTGAACCACACGCGTCAGATTAGCCGAGGATCCGGCCTAAGCGCTGCCAAATACGTGCCTGAAATACCAGAGTCAAGCGCTCGTTACTCCTTCCAACGAGTACTGTGCACGTTGACGAGGTCTCATATACCGAAGATCCGCAAGGCGCAAGTCGCTGCTCCGATTTGGTTCACAAGCACCTTTAATCCCGTCTCCGGTAATACTTATTCGGCGCACCGGGAGTGGGCACGTCGCTCGCGACCTGCGTTCCGCTGGCGTGTGCCTGGGTTAATCCGGAGGTGAGCGTGATGCCGGTGCCGGAGACTTGCGCGCCGGCCGCGTGCGCATGAGTGAGCGGCGCGGCAACGGTGATTGCAGCGCCGCCTCTACCGCGCGGGGTGGAGGCGATTATCGCCGTCTCCTGATTCGCGCCACTGTCAATCGTGATGGTCTGTCCGACCGTAAAACCGAACCCGCTGCCCACTGGGATAACGGTCGCGCCCGCGGTGGTGGCGGCATCCACGGTAGTAGCGCCAGCCGTGCCAACGGTCGCGATGACGGCGGTCTGGAGGTTCGCGCCTGTATCAATCATGATGGTCTGGCCCGGCGCAAAATCCGCTACGCTCGCGACTTTGATATTCGTCGCTCCCACGGCCGAAGCCGCCGATAAGGTCGTGGCGGGCTGTATCAGAAAATCGGTGCAGTTGCTGTCGGTGTCGGCCCCGTCGGGGAAGCGGCCCGCGCTTCTGTTGGTCCCGCCCGCCGTCATAGCCCGCCCGAAGCGGCCCGTAAAGCCGGGCGTCGGCACATGGCATCCGCTACTGCCCGATCCGGAAGCGGATTGGTAACCTTCAGCGGCCCATGGGTCGACCAAGCCGCCATAATTGAGGCTATCGACAACCAGGCCGGCGGCATCACGCAACACCATATTGCCGCCGCCTGCAGTCAGAGCCGGCCCCCCGAACCACTGATTGGGCGCAGACGTCCCCTGGTAACCCGCCGTTGTGATCCGGCTGTCACGCACAACCGCGTTGATGCCGTGATCCTTGTCGAGCGGTCTGTCGAGGGTGATACCGGTGCCGAGCGCCTGAACGGGCTCGTTGCTCGAATGAGGATATGCCGTCTCCGGCTGGAAGGTGATCCCCGTTCCCCGATCGCTGAAGGGCATGTTGGCCGCGTGGTTGAACCGCAGCGGGGCGGCCAGGTCGAGGCCCGTTCCCTGATCGACCACTTCCTCGCCGCCTGAATGCGCATGGGCAAGGGCCGGCGTAAAGTGAACACTCGCGCCGCCCGGACTCGCGGTATCAATTGCGGCGATGGTAACCGTTTCCTGGTTCGCGGGCGTGCCAACGGTCATCTTGCCGCCGACAACAAAACCGTTCACGCCGCGCGTTCGGACTCTGATGTTGGTTGCGCCGGCGGGCGCATTCGCCGAAAGCGCTCCGCGGCTCGTTTGCGTGCCGACGTGTGTGACGGTGACGGTCTCTACGCCATGACCCGGGCTGTCGATATCCAACCGGATCTTGTCACCGGTCGAGATGTTGGCAACCGACGTCACTTTGATGTTGGTCGCGCCGGCAGCGGCGTCGGCCCCCAGGTACGCTTGCGTGCCCGGTTTTCCGACAGCAGTAACCGTGGCCACCTCGTACCGCTCAATGGACCTTGCGACAGCCGGATACGTGGCTCCATAACCGAGGGCGATCTTCTCGCCCACGGTAAAGCCAGCTACGCTCGTGACCGGCACGCTGGTTGAGCCGGCCGGGATCGTCATCACCGGGCCTTCCGGTAGCGGCTGCCACACCGTCGTGTCGTTGCTGGCCGCTGTACCGACGTTTGCGACCTTGCGAGTCTCGACGCCCGAGCCTGTATCGATGGAGATCGTATCGCCGGCCGACATGCCGGCCGTGCTCCTCACGTGGATCGTGGTATCACCCTTGTGCGCGGATGCTGCCAGCCCGGAGTTAGAGAGGCCGAGCAGGTAGAATCCGTGAGCCGCGAGCTTCGTCCCGGCCGGAATTTTCACCGTCGAGAAAATGGCCTGCTGGGTCGGGTGCTCGGTAAGACTCCAATTGGAGAGGTCCACGCTGCGGGCGCCGGCGTTGTAGAGCTCGATGAATGAGTTCGTCGAGTTGTTGGAAGAACCTGCGTTAATGCGAAACTCGTTGATCTTGATCGGGCTGACGTTCCGTACCTTCTCGGCCATTGTCTCGGATTGCTTCTGGCCAGTCGTCTGGTTCGTCCACCGGGCGTTGGCTACGAGATCGCCATTGAAAGCGGCGGCGCCCGAAGTGACCTTGAACGCCGCGCTCACGCTCGCCCCCGGCGCGACTGGCTGTGCGATCGTCACCGACGTTTTCCTGGAGCCCGGAACGAAAGAGGTCCACTGCTTGTTGGGCACGGAAATGCTCAACTCGACTCCCGTCGCGGGCGCTCCCATGGTGTTCGTAAACGTCACGGTAGTTTCCTGCGAGGAGCCAGGCGAGAACGTCTGGAGTCCCGCCGGCGCGGCAGTAGCCGAAGCCGGCGCCAGACTCAGCCGCGGTACGTCATACCGCGCAGCCACCACGTTCGCCTGCACAAGCTGGTCGGTGGCGTCTGTGGGGAACGTGCCTCCGGCCGTCATCGCTCCTTCATAGAACGTGCCCTGTGAACCGTTGCTGTTGTCGCCGCCATTGCCCAGGAGGATGGCTCCTTGCTTGCGCATCGGGTCATAACTGGCATTGACGCGTGGTCCATCGAACATCACCGATAGAGCGCCGCGTTGCGCGTCACCGCCCATCGAGGTCCAGTGGTGCGGTTCGCCCTTGGCGATCGCAGTGACGAATCGCCAGGTGATGTTCGGCAGACTCTTGCAGAGCTTCGACCCATCCGGATTGACGCAACCCACCAGATTGTTCTCCTGGTCGGTCATAATCCACGGCCCGGGCGGGTTCCCGTGATACCAACCCGTGGCATCACCATAGTAGGCAGTCTCCATGGTTCCGTTGCCATCGTCGCGGCTGTCGGTCTCAGCGTTGCCGTAATCGAAGCAGCAGCCGGAGTTGTAATGGTGCCCGTTAAGGACCCAATATTGCCCCTCCGCCTGGTCATCGACCGCGGTGCCCTTCGCGTCGTCCTGGCGGAGGCCCATGCCCGGCTCGATGAAAACGCCGTAAGCCTTATGGCCCATGATTGTGATGGGCGCCATGTCGGCGACCGGCAGGTTGTTAAACCCGCCCATAGCCGGGCCGCTGAATCCGCCGCGAGGCGGCTGGGTGAGGTCGTTGTGCTTGCCGGATTGGTCGTAGATGGTGGTGATCCAGCAGTACGTGTTGGCACAGAATGCGTCCTGCGCGGCCGCGTTGGCATATCCACCCGCATCGGGAACCGGCGATGCGGCGGGCTGGACCACCCCGATGTCCAACGTCTTGCCATCCGACTGGCGCAGCACCTGATAGAGCGGACCATTATAGGAGGCATACAGCGCGCGCGTGGTACTATGGGCGGCCACGCAAGGATCGCCGGAACTGGCGTAGATGTCACACGGGCCCTGAGGCCGCGGAGGAGCCGAAGCGGCCATGGTCAACGTGGCGCCGGTCAGCGTGATCGCCAGCCCGAGCATTGGCGCAAGATGAATTCTCGTTTTCATGTCTATCCTGTTTGCCTTGCCGGGTTGCCCCGCCGGTCAATCCGGCATCTGGGGCACTCACGGTTCCCGGCGACGTCATGCAAGTAAATTCAAGCGGAGTATTTGATTGATCCGGCCTGACCGCAAAGCCGCTCCGCGGAGATCGCAGGCCGAACCGATCGGCTCCGTCATTCGTTTGAATCGTCCACCCAGTAAGCCTTCCAGCATAACTCAGCAGGAGGGAGTGCGAGAGAATGCAGTCGCTGCAGACCGCGGAGACGACGGACTGTCAGCAATGTGTCCAAACCCGTAATTCCCTGCCCGTGCGTGCCGGACGGTTTCTCAACAAGCCCGCCGGATACCCGTTTTCAGGCGTACCATGAAAGCGAGGCATCTCTCATGAAGATTTCAAACGGTTCACGGCTCGCGGCCGGGTTACTCATCGCGGCAACGGCGGCGTTCGCTGCGCACAAAGCGCCGATTCCACCGCCCACTGTCGACGCGCCGCTTGCTTCGCAGCCGGGACGGGACACCGCCGTCTTCGCTGGCGGATGCTTCTGGGGTGTGCAAGCTGTATTTCAGCGCGTCAAGGGCGTGATTGCCACTACCACCGGCTATTCAGGCGGCTCGGCGAAAACCGCTACTTACGATCAGGTGGTCACGGAGACCACTGGTCATGCCGAATCTGTCCAGGTGGTTTACGACCCGTCGCGCATCACTTACGGACAGTTACTGCGGATCTTCTTTTCGGTAGCGCACGATCCCACCGAATTGAACCGTCAAGGTCCCGATGTCGGCACCTCCTACCGCTCCGTAATCTTCTACGCAAATGCGGAGCAGGAGCGCCTCGCGAAAGCGTATATTGCGCAGCTTGACGAGGAGAAGGTGTTCCCCAGGAAAATTGTCACCCAGGTGGTGCCGCTACAAGCTTTCTATAAGGCGGAAAACTATCACCAGGATTACGCTTACTATCATCCGGACAACCCGTACATTCAGGTATGCGACTTACCCAAAATCAGCGAGTTGAAGAAGCAGTTTCCGGAATTGTTCATCGACTATAAGCCGAAGAAGTAGCCGCTGCAGGTAATTGCGCGTCTACACGCATGGCTCCTCCATATCGGATGCATATGCCTCTCCGCCGGAGCCGAGCGGCTCGAACCGGACCGAGTTTCAGACCATCACGCCGTGCTTCGCCCCTTTGTCCAGAGCGAGCGCCCGCCTCAAATGCGCCAATGGACGATGCCGCTCACAACGCCGCATCACCGCGTTCATCGTTGCGAATGCGGATCGCTTCCGCCACATCGGACACGAAGATCTTGCCGTCGCCGATTTTTCCGCTGCGCGCCGCGAACGCCAGGGCTTTCGTGACCTCCTCAAGCCGCGAAGACGGCACCACTATTTCCAGCTTGATTTTCGGAATCAGATCCACCTGGTATTCCTGCCCGCGGTAGACCTCTTTGTGGCCCTTCTGCCGGCCGTGCCCGCGCACTTCCCAGACCGACATGCCGTCGATCCCAATCGATTTGAGGGCCTCTCTCACTTCTTCGAGCTTGTGAGGTTGGATGATCGCTTCAATCTTCTTCATCGTTTTTTCTCCAAGGACGCGCTCGCTCAGGCCTCGAAATTGTATCCTTCCTCGCCGTGTATGCTGAGATCCAAGCCTTCGGTCTCATCTTGCTTGCTCACGCGCACGCCGAATACCAGGTCGCAGATTTTCAGGATAATCAGTGTCCCGACGACAGCCAGCACCCAGGCGATGGCTACGGCGATCAGTTGATTCACCACTTGGCCAGCGTCCCCGTCGATCAGCCCCATGGCTTTGCCCATGCGCAGATCGTTGACCTCCTTGGTGGCAAACACGCCGGTCAGGATGGCTCCCAGGGTTCCGCCGATGCCGTGAACGCCAAACGCATCGAGCGCATCATCGTATCCGAAATGCTTTTTCACCTTGCTTACCATCAGATAGCAAACCACGCCCGCAACCAAGCCGATCAGGATAGCCGGCATAGGCTTGACGAATCCGGAAGCGGGTGTGATCGCAACCAATCCCGCCACCGCGCCCGAAACTGCGCCGAGCACGCTCGGCTTGCCGGCAATCAACCACTCCGTCACCATCCACCCCAGGACCGCCGCGGCCGTCGCGAAATGCGTCGCGATGAAGGCGCTCGATGCCAGCGCGCCCGCGGAGACAGCGCTGCCCGCATTGAATCCGAACCAGCCCACCCACAGCAGACACCCACCGATGACACTCAGCACCACGCTATGCGGCCTCATCGATTCGTTGGGATAACCCTCGCGCTTACCCAGATAGAGCGCGCAGACGAGCGCCGAAACGCCGGAGGTAATATGCACGACTGTGCCGCCGGCAAAATCCCAAGCAGGGAATACGCCGCCCAGCGTTCCGTTCAGGAAGCCGCCCTTGCCCCACACCATATGCGCCATCGGAAAATACACGACCAGCGACCACAACGTCATGAACAGCAGCATGGCGGAAAACTTCATGCGTTCCGCGAACGCGCCGGAGATCAGCGCAGGCGTGATGATCGCGAACATGAGCTGATAAACCATGTACGTCTGCTGCGGAATCGTGCCCGCGTAGTCCGGGTTGGGCGCGGCGCCCACGCCGGTGAGAAACGCGTATCGCAGGTCTCCCAGGAATGGCGACCCTTCGGCAAAACATAGACTGTACCCAACGATCGCCCACAGGATCGAGACCGTGGCCATCAGGATAAAGCTGTGCATCATGGTGCCCAGCACGTTCTTGCGGCGCACCAGTCCTCCGTAAAACAGCGCCAGGCCGGGGCCCGTCATCATCAGCACCAGCGCCGCGCTGGTGAGCATCCAGGCGTTATCACCCGACATCTGCGCGCTCTTGACAGCCTTGTTCAAGTCGTCCAGGCTCTTCGCCACATCCACGCTGGCGCTCTGCGCCAGCGCGATGGCGCTACAGGAAAGAGTGAGCAGCACGCAGCTCACGATGCGGCCCAAACCCGCCCAGGGCAACGCGCGAATCAACGGTCGATTGTTCTTTTTGTTCATAGTCGTCAGCCTTATTTCCCTTTCTTGCAGCGATGGATTTTGGGATTGCGCGGCGCCGCCGCGGGCCTCGCACGACGCGGTGCAAGGGAAGAAAACTTAGTCTATGCGACGCGGGTAACGTGGTCCAATTCATTCTTTTGATGCGGCGGAAAGTAAGGATACCGCGCAACTTTCGATAGCCTGCCGCCCACCCGCCATACGCGCGATTCTCAAGCTTTCCGCAAGCCTCTGCCACACGGTCCCAACGAAAAAGACCGCGGGTGCACACCGACCCTTTCTTTCGAAAGCCACCGCGCACGAGATGCCAAATGCCTTTTGACTCTTGCGAATAGACCACCAGTGCAATGTCCCTGCCGCGCCAGTTCCGGCGAGAGCACCGAGCGCGGCAGCGTGAAAATTCTTGCGGCCCAAACGATGCCGCTTTATCTTTGAGCTAGTGATACCCCGATTGCTCCGAGCGCGGAAATCGACGATCCTCCTTTCAACGGTCGCCCTCGTAACCGGAGCAACTGTAGCCGACTGGGTGACCGGCCACGACATCTCGCTGGCTGCCGTCTACATCCTGCCCATGATGGTGGGTGCGGTTGTCCTGAAGCCCTGGGAAACGGCGCTGTTCGCCGTGGCTTGCTCCTATTTGCGATCGTGGTTCGATGTTCCAGGCACGCCCGCCGACCTCGCGCTCCGCTTTGTTTTCGCGGCGCTCGCCTATCTGGTATCCGGCTTATTTGTGACGGCTCTGGTGCGAAATCACCAACAGACGGCGCGGCACCTCGCCGAAATGCACACCGAACAAGCCCGGCGGAGCGAAGCCGAAGAATATCTGCGCGTGCTGGCGGAAAGCAGCCCGGCCGCGATTTTTACTGTGGATGGCGCAGGCAGGGTGCTAGCCGCCAACGCCGCGGCGAACCGGCTTTTCCTTTTATCCGCGGACAAGACTCTGCAAGGCCGGCCGATCGGCGGGTATCTTCCCTTCCTCGGCGATGCCCTGCGCAAGCACAATGAATCGATCGGACTGTGCACCGCCACGCAGTGCCAGGGCTACCGGGAGAACGGCGAGATTTTTCTGGCTCACATCTGGTTTTCGGCATACTCGACGCTCGAAGGAAAGCGCCTCGCAGCGATCGCCGTGGATTCCTCAGACGAGATGCGTGATCGCGAAGAGCGGGGCCTCGATCAACTCCTCACCGGCAATGAGTTGGTGGTTGCGGCCATGGCGCATGAAGTGCGTAACGTGTGCGAGGCCATGGGCATGCTCTGCGACGACCTGGGCGAGCGCTACGGCATCTCGCAGGACAAGGCCCTTCGCGGCCTCGACAATCTCGTCGCTGGCCTTGAGGCGATTGCGTGCCACGAATTGAAATCGGAGAGTGCCGGGCTCACCGAACACGTTCCTTTGCGCGAGGTGCTCGACAACCTGCGTATTGTCGTAGAGCCTGCGTGGCGTGAGATCGAAGGGACCGTTCACTGGCACCTGCCCGAAGACCTGCCCGTCGTCTGCGCCGAGCCTCACGGCCTCTTGCAGGCATTCCTGAATCTGGCGCAGAACAGCCATCGCGCGGTTCAGGAAGAGCCGCTGCGGGAACTTCGCATCAGCGTTGCTGCCAGGGACGAAAAGGTGCTCGTCAGGTTCCACGATTCCGGCCCCGGAATTCGCAACCCCGAAGGCCTCTTTCAACCTTTTCAACGCGCTGCGGCGGGCAGTGGTCTCGGCCTCTATCTATCGCGCCTCATCGTGCGAAGTTATAATGGCGAGCTGAGTTTTGAGCGCCAGCCGCGCGGGTCCTGTTTCGTGGTCGAGCTGGAGCAGCCGGGATACCATGGCGGTCCTGAGTCATAAAAAATCTCTGCATCTGATCCTCGTCGAAGATCACGAAATGGTGCGCGAAGGTCTCGCGCGCATTCTCGAAAAAGAGCCGGACCTCAAGGTTGTCGGCCAGTGCTCCTCTTCGGCTGAAGCGCTGGCGCTGCTGCAAAGCTCGGTGGATATGGTGCTGATCGATGTGGATCTGGGCGAGGAGCGTGCGCTCTCCTTTGTCGAGGCGGCAAGGAAACAGGATTTTGAAGGAATGATCCTCGTTGTAACAGCGGGAATCAGCGGCGCCGAAGCGGTGCGCCTGCTGCAGGCCGGCGTCAGCGGGATCGTTCACAAACGCCATACGGGCAAGGCACTGTGCGAAGCCATTCGCAAAGTCGCAGCAGGACAGCCATATCTGGAAGAAAAATACCTTCCATCTCTGATCCGCTCGGTGGACCGCTCTCGGCCGCCCGTCATTCCCAAATTGACGGAGCGTGACCGCGCGCTGCTTCGTCACATCCTGGCTGGACTCACGAACCGTGAAATCGGAGCCAAACTTCAGATCTCCGAAGGCGCGGTAAAGGCGTCACTACGCTTGCTGTTCGAAAAGGTCAACGTCAAATCGCGGACGCAACTGGTGAGGGTTGCTTTGGAGCATTATCAGGACCAGCTCTAGGTAGCGGCTCTCACGATCACAGAGTTTTGATTCGCATTCAAATGTACAACTCCGCCTATCGCGCCTCGTCTGAGTGAAAATGGAACGTGCCTCAACCACTTTGTGACTCTTTGCTGGCTAAAATCGAGGAACAAATTGACTTGGCCGGTCATCTCGGCGCTAAGTTGCCGGCTGGTCTGGACCAAGTTCCCGACGGTTCCCACTGGACCTCACGCCAGCTTTTGGCTCACCTGCTCGAGTGCGCGTCGGGCGTTTGTGCCGTGCTGGCCGCTGGATTCCCTGACCGTCTTTCCCATTTTTCCTGCCTGCGCGATCTCCCCAAAACAGCCGTCGCTGATATCGATGATTTTCGCGCCCGCCTTGAAGTCTATCGAACTCATATTCGGGAAGGTTTCGGCCTGCTCGACGACCAGGCACTCGCACGTTTCCTGCCCACTGTTTTCGTGCCCAAGGGTGAAACCCTACTGACGCTCCTGCTGGGAAACCTGGAACACCTCATTAACCACAAGCATCAGCTCTTTGCATAT
This sequence comes from Bryobacteraceae bacterium, assembly GCA_035550475.1. Taxonomy (GTDB): domain Bacteria; phylum Acidobacteriota; class Terriglobia; order Bryobacterales; family Bryobacteraceae; genus DASZPB01. Next base: position 26,787 of record DASZPB010000080.1, read on the forward strand.
GCCCGAGCGTTCGGCGCGGAACTGACCAGCCGGGACCTCTACCGATTCAGGGGTTAACCTGAGACTTGCGGCTGATGGGTTTTTTCAGATGCTCAATAGCGGCAAAGTTCGGGATACTAAAGATAAGCGGGCAAGCTTCTGGAGCGGCTGATGCCGCGCAGTTCTCGGCTCACTTTCGAGACCGCCCGGCCGGGCGCTTGAACCCGTGGACGAGGGCACGATGAGGAAATTCGTCGCACGCCTGATTTATCAGAAGTGGTTCTACGCTTTTCTGGCGATCGTCCTCTGGCTCCACGCCGTGACTGACGCAGAGGACGTCATCGAAGCAAATAGTCTTCGGGAATCCGTTGCTTTAGTAATGTCGGTGGTCGCCGCAACTTTAGTAACTATTATTTTCCTGGATCTACATTTTCGCTGGCCGCCGAAGAACCGGTAGCCGAATGGCAAACGTTCTTGTAGTCGACGATGACCTGAATCTGTTGCGTCTGGTGGCTATGGTTCTAAAACAGAACGGCCACACGGTGCTCTCTGCCGTAAACGGCGTCGAAGCTCTGATGGTCTATTCCACGTACCATTCCCGGTTTGACCTTGTGCTGACGGATATTCAGATGCCGGGGATGAATGGCGTGGAATTGGCTTATCGAGTCCGTGCCCTCGATAGGTCGGTCCGGATCTTGTTCATGAGCGGATTTGTTCCCGAAGGAATCGAGTTGCCTCCTGATATCACGCTCCTTCAAAAGCCATTTCCACTGGATCAATTGATCCAGACCGTAGGACAGACGCTAGCGGCCTGAATATGGATTCAGAGCTGGTCGTTAGGAGGACCGCCAACTCTCTGTCAGCGGCTGCGCGAAGATTTCCTCCGAGACGCCCTGTGCAATCGCCGCGTCCCTCGTGCAGATCCAATACTCCGGCTGCCAGTGCTCCTGACGGTCATAGGGCGCGCGGTACACGTAGAATTCTTTAGCGCGCCGGCGCACCCGTGGTTCAACCCGGGTCTCTTTGCCTAGAACAAATGCCTCCCGCAAGGCCGAATCGTAGCTGTCAAAGGGCCCGTCAATGTAGTCGCGGTAGTTAATAATGTGCCAATGCATTGCGCCAGTACAGGCGATTCACCTTCCCCGAGACGAAACGCCTTCCCAGACAGAAGTCCGCCTGAGTTTCCTATAATTTAGATGGTTTACGCCCCTGATTGGTTTCAATTGACACCCAACCGGGGCCGCTGCGGGTTGAAGAGAAATTTTCACCCGCTTTACTCATAATGCCACGGTTATGGACATTCCGGTCTCCTCCGCACACTCTCAAATGTCCTTGGCCGCATGGTTGCACACGTTCCAAAAGGGAGATGAATGCATGAAAAAACGGACGGGTCTCGCAATCGCCATCTCGCTGGCTATGCTGATTCCCATTTATGCTCAACAACGAGATCATGATCGCCGCGATCAACATCAAGACCAACATAAGGATCAACATGAGGAGGTAGGCCACGGCTATGTCCCGCCGCATGGCCCCCAAGCCTCGCGGCCGCCCGCACATGTCCAACACGCTACCCCACCGCCAGCTACCGCAAAGCACGAGGCCCCACGGAACTTTCATGACCAGCCCGGGCACCCTAACGCGCCTCATGTCGACCGCGATGGCCACTGGATCGGGCATGACGAGGCGCCGAATGACCCACGATTCCACCTCGCTCATCCTTGGCAACACGGCCACTTTTCACTCGGCTTCGGCCCCGGACACGTCTTCCATATCCAAGGCGGAAACCGCTCGCGATTCTGGTTCAACGGCGCTTATTTCAGCGTCGCGCCATTCGACTATCCATATGTCGCCAATTGGTACTGGACGTCCGACCCCATCGTGATTTACGAGGACCCGGACCATCCTGGTTGGTATCTGGCCTATAACACCAGGCTGGGGACTTACGTCCACGTCCTCTATCTCGGATAAGGATGGTGTCTGCTGCCGGGCCGGTGGATTTCCGCGCCCATTGAACGCCGGCGCTCCGGCCCGGCAGCGCCGCTTAGAGAGTAGCTTCTACGTGCGGGATGGCCCCCACGGGCTGCCCCCCGCCGACGCTGACCGTCACTTTGTTCTTCGGCAAATCATCCGGCCCGAGTTCGAACTGCACCTCACGAGTCGCACCAGGCACCAGGTGAATACGCTTGAATCCGCGAAGCTCGCGGATCGCACCTGCCGTGCCTTCGCCCGAAAGATAGAGCTGCACTACTTCGTCTCCCGCGCGCACCGAAGCATTCTTCACGCGCACGGAAACCGTTGCGCCCTTCGCATTGCGCCGCGCCCGCAGCCGGGAGTACTCGAATTTCGAATAGCTCAGGCCGAATCCGAAACCATACAGCGGGTCGCCCTTGAAGTAGCGATACGTCCGGCCGTCCATGGAGTAGTTGTCAAACGGCGGCAACTGGTCCACAGCGCGGTAGAATGTCACCGGCAGGCGGCCGGCGGGATTGTTCGTGCCATCGAGCGTCTGCGCAATCGCGGTTCCCGTCTCTTCCCCGTCGTACCAGGCTTCCATTACCGCCGCCGCGCGCTGCGCCGCATCATCCACCGCGACAGCGCTGCCGCTGGTCAACACCACAACGACCGGCTTGCCAGTCGCGATAGCGGCATCCAGCAATTGATGCTGCACATCGGGCAGCTTGATATCGGTGCGATCTCCGCCTGAGAACCCCGGGATGCTAACCGGCATTTCTTCGCCCTCCAGGCTCGGGTTCAATCCAACGAACACCAGCGCGACATCGGATTGTTTCACCAGGTCAATCGCCTGCGCGCGCAGCGGCTCAGCCGGCGGCGCCCACAGAACTTGAATGCTGCCGGCCGGCCCATGCGGCTTGTACTCAATTCGTAATTTGTATTCATGCCCAGCTTCCAGGACTGCCGGCATTTCAGGACGCCGGCCGCGGCCCAGCCGCACATTCGAAGGTGGCGCGACCTCGGTCAGCTCCTTGTCGTCGAGAAAGATTTGGATTGCCGAAGCGCTGAAGCCACCCCAGGGGGAAAAAATGTACTTGCCCGTTACCGGCGCGCTCAGAGTGCCCGTCCAGCGAACCGACCATCCTTCATGCTGCGGGAACGCCGCGGCCAGGGCTGAATCCACCATGCCGGGTTCCATGTTGGGGCGCGCCTCCACCCGCTCGAGCTTCGGCTGGCCCTGAAAACTGTCGTTGGCGAAATACTGCGCGAGCAGGCCATGGCCTTTCCCATCCGGCGGCGTCAACACATTCGAAGAAATCATCACCGGCGTCTGCCCCGTATACGAGCTGCCCAGCGCGAAGCGCACTTCAGCTTTGCCAGCGAACTCCTTCTGAATTCCTTCGAGCGGCGGAATTTCTTTGGAAGAAAATCCGTTGTAGTTGCCCAGCAGCGCAATCGGGTCATCAGCCGATGGACCGATCACCGCGATCTTGCGCATCGAAGCACTCAGCGGCAGCGTGTTGTTGTCGTTCTTCAACAGCACGATCGATTTCCGCGCGGCTTCGAGCGCCACCTGCCGGTGCGCCGCCGAATCCACTTCCGAGTACGGAATTTTCGAAAACGGTACGCGGTCCGGCGGGTCGAACATCCCCAGCCTGAAGCGCGCCACAAATAACCGTTCGAGCGATTTGTTGATCTCTGCTTCCGTGATGAGGCCTTGTTTCACCGCATCCACCAGTGAGCGGTATTCCTGCCCGCAAGTCAGGTCCGTCCCCGTTTTCACCGCAACCGCCGATGCTTCCGCTGCTGTGGCCTTATATTTATGCCCGCGGTAGATGTCGCCGATGGCGCCGCAATCGCTGACCACATAACCTTGGAAGCCCCAGTCGCCGCGCAAATGCTTCTGCAGCAGGTCGGTGTTGGCGCAGGCCGGCTCACCGTCGATGGCATTGTAGGCGCACATTACCGAGTCGGCCTTGCCCTGGATAATGCTGGCCTTGAACGCCGGCAAGTACGTATTTTCCAGGTCGCGCTCACTGGGCCGCGCGTCGAACTCATGCCGCAGCGGTTCGGGTCCACTGTGGACGGCATAGTGTTTGGCCGTGGCGATGACTTTGAAGTAGTGCGGGTCGGTGCCCTGCATCCCCTTGATGAATGCCACGGCAATCTGTCCGGTCAGAAAGGGATCTTCGCCATACGTCTCCTGCCCGCGTCCCCAGCGCGGATCACGGAAGATATTAATGTTCGGCGACCAGAACGTCAGGCCGTGATATCGGCTGTGGTCGTTCTCGCGGATAGCCTGGTTATACTTCGCCCGGGCCTCGGTGGAAATCACGTCGCCCTCGCGGCGCACCAGATCGGTGTCCCACGTCGCTGCCATGCCGATGGCTTGCGGAAACACCGTGGCTTGGCCGGCCCGCGCCACACCATGCAGGGCCTCATTCCACCAGTCATAGGCAGGAATCTTCAGCCGAGGAATCGCCGGCGCCGTATTCTGCATCTGCAGCACCTTTTCCTCAAGCGTCATGCGCGAAACCAGGTCCGCCGCCCGCTGCTCCGGGCTGAGGGCCGGATTCAGGTAAGGCGGGTTGCTTGCTGCCTGGCCGAAGACCGCCACATCACAGGAAAACAACAGGATTGCAGGGAGTATCGATAAGAAGAGCCCTTTCGACATGCCACTCGTTCCTTTCGCTCGACCTATGGCTGACCTCGCGGACGCAGCAAACGCTCCGCGCCCCGCGAACATCCTCACCCCAGCGTCGCCATATTTCCTTCGATTCTAAATCAGATTTAATTGGAGAGTGCAACAAACCTTTCCGGCGGTTGTTTTCGTATCGTCCGGCGTCGTTTCGGAAGGACAACATTCTGCCCTGAGCGTCCTGCCTGGCGCGTCCAAAGGCGAGAAGTCGGTCACCAACTCCATCGTGATCACGCACGCCCACAAGGCGCAATTGTCTGAAGGCATGGCCGGTATTTCTTTTCTTAACAGGTAGAGTACCTAACGAAACGTTGGGAATGATCGAGCCAAACGGGTAAGATAAACAAAATTGAATTTGTTTGGTTTGGGAAATTTGATAAATCGGGTGCGCCACCGGTGAAACAGGAAAAGGGGAGTTGCAATGCAACTGCGAGCTTTCGCCGTAACGGCTGCGTGCTTAGCGCTGGGGTGTGTTGTGCCGGCAATGGGCCAGGAATATCGAAGCACCATCAGCGGACGGGTCACTGATACGCAACAAGCGATGATACCCGGTGTCAAGATCGTTTGTACGAACGCCGGAACCGGTGCGAAATATGACACGGTGTCCGGCTCGGATGGCGCCTACACCATACCGTTTCTGGTCCCTGGACGATATGATCTGTCGGCCGAAGCTTCTGGATTCAAGAGCTACCTGAGAAACGGAATTCAGGTGAGCACAAACCAGCGCATTCAGTTGGACATCGCGCTCGAAGTCGGTCAGGTGAACGAGACGATTACTGTGGTTGCTGACGCTCCAGGGTTGGAGACGGCAACGGCTTCGACCGGGCAGGTGATCAACTCGCGGCAAATGGAGGATATGCCCGCCAATGGCCGGACACCGCTTGTGCTGGCGCAACTATCCGCGGGCATTATTCCGAATACCAGCCCCCGCTTTGTGCGCCCATTTGATAACGGCGGATCATCGACCTTCTCTATGGGCGGCGCTCCCGCCAGCACTAACGAACTTCTGCTCGATGGGGCTCCGAATGTAGGCGCCGGCGGGGCCGTGGCCTACAATCCTCCGATGGATGCGGTCACTGAGCTGAAAGTCGAGTCGTTTTCGGCCGACGCGGCCTATGGCCATACCGGAGGCGGGACCGTCAACGTGCTGACCAAGAGCGGAACGAACAGCCTACACGGCTCAGCCTACGAATTCAACCAGACATCTACGCTGGATGCGACGGCTTGGTTTCTGAACCGCAACGGCCAGAAAAAGAGCGTGACGCGCTACAACCAGTGGGGAGCAAATTCCGGCGGGCCGGTTTATATTCCAAAACTGTTCGACGGCCGCAACAAGCTGTTTTTCTTCTTCGCGTATGAAGGCGTCCGCGACGGTCTGCCGCGGCCCAGCCTATACACCGTGCCAACCGCCGCCGAGCGAACGGGCGATCTTTCGGAGTTATTGAAGGCGGGCAATCAATATCAAATCTACGACCCGCTCACGGGCGTTAAGGCCGGCTCCCGCATCCAGCGCATGCCATTCCCGAACAATATCATTCCCAGCAACCGCCTCAATCCGATTACACAGAAGCTCCTACAGTACTTCCCGGCTCCCAACAGTTTCACCAATCCCGACGGCGTCAACAATTTTCAATCTCACGAAATCGAGATCAACAAGTTCTACAATGACCTGGCGCGCGTCGATTGGAATACGAGCGCTCGCCACAAAATCTCGTTCAATTATCGAAACAACCTTCGGCTTGTCAATCTCGATTCATTTGACAGCATCGCCAGCAATTCTTTCACGCATCGCACCAATTGGGGTGGCGGATTCGATGATGTCGTGACCATCTCGCCTACGACAGTGCTCAATACCCGCGGCAACTACACCCGTTACTATACGGACACGGCAGCGGGGAGCGCCGGATACGACATCGCGCAGTTGGGTTTTCCAGCGTCGCTCGCCGCTGCCGTAACCTCGAAAAAGCTGCCCAGAATCAATTTCACCACGGTCGCAGGCTTGGCCGGCGCTGGCCAAAGCGCATCCGCCAATGAGACGTATCAAATCTTTACCACGCTTACCAAAATCGTAGGCAACCACAGCCTCAAAACCGGAGCCGATTTGCGGTTGTACCGGAATTCATCGAATAGCTACGGTGATTCTTCCGGTTCTTACACCTTCGGCACCAACTGGACCGTGGGCCCCCTGGACAATTCTACGTCTGCGCCGGTAGGCCAAGACCTTGCGAGCGCCCTGCTGGGTCTTCCTACTTCAGGCGATTTCGACGTCAACGGCTCCAGTATCTACCAGGCCGGCTACTATGCGCTTTTCCTACAGGACGACTTCCGCGCGCGGCCTGACCTGACCCTCAATTTGGGAATGCGCTATGAACGCGACTTGCCCACCACCGAACGCTACAACCGCACCACAAACGGATTTGATTTCACTACACCCAGCCCCATCAGCGCAGCGGCCTTGGCCGCATATGCGGGTAACCCGATCCCCGAAATTCCTGCGTCGCAGTTTCGAGTCAACGGAGGCTTGCTGTTTGCAGGTCAAGGCAACCGACACGTCTATGACACTCAGGCGAACAGCTTCAGCCCGCGCTTCGGCTTCGCCTGGAAGCCGGCAGCCTTAGGTCAAAAGACCGTAATCAGGGGCGGATTTGGAATTTATTTTTTCGGTCTGGGGACGATGGGGATCAACCAACCGGGCTTCAGCCAGAGCACCTCATTGGTCGCGACAAACGACGGCTATCTCACACCCGCCGTCACCTTGAACAATCCGTTCCCCGATGGCATCAGCCAACCGGTCGGCGCGGCGCTCGGCATCGGTACCTATATGGGCAAAAGCGTGACTTTCGCCAATCCGAACCCGCTGAATCCGTATTCTGTGCGCTGGACGTTCAATGTGCAGCACGAACTGCCCGGCAAGATTACTCTTGAAGTTGGCTATGAGGGCAATCACGCCGTGCATCTGAGCGACAATGTGAGCCTTGACTATACGCCTGCACAATTCCTCAGCACCAGCCCGGTTCGTGACCAGGCAGTGATCAATCGCCTGTCCGCCCACGTGGACAATCCGTTCGCCGGCCTGCTGCCCGGCACCACGCTTAACGGCAGCACTACCACGGTAGCATCACTGCTCACGGCCTATCCGCAGTTCACCAGCGTCACCGAAACTGGCATGAACGAGGGCAGCTCCTATTTCCAAATGGGTTCCGTGCGGATGGAAAAGCGATTCTCCCGCGGGCTGACTCTATTGTTTAACTACCAGTACTCAAAGATGCTCACCCGCATCAGCCGGCTGAACAGTTCTGATATTCAACTCACCAAGCGCGTGGCTGCCGAAGACCGGCCCCAGCGTGTCGTGGTCAGTGCCAACTACGAACTGCCATTCGGCAAGGGCAAGAGTCTGGCATCAAATGCGCCGAAACTATTGAATGGCCTTATTGGAGGCTGGACGTTAAACGGGATTTACCAGCTCCAAAGCGGACCGGTGCTGAGTTGGGGCAACATGATCTATTACGGCGGAGATATTCAGCTCAATCCCCGCGCGGTCGACAGGGCGTTCGATATCACTCGATTCAATCGAGTGTCCGCTGAACAACTGTCGCAGAACATCCGCACGTTTCCTCTGACCTTTGGAAACCTGCGCGCCGACGGGCCGAACAATCTCGACCTCTCCGCCATCAAAATGTTTCCCATTCACGAGAGGCTCAACCTGCAATTCCGTTTCGAGGCATTCAACGCCCTCAATCACCCGGTATTCAAGGCTCCCAGCTTATCGCCCACCAGTTCCGCCTTTGCCACTATCAACTCCGTGGATAACCTGTCCCGGGTCGTCCAAATGGGACTTCGGCTGACTTGGTAGAGTAAATGACCGAAAGGAACTCAGTATGAAAGTGCGCTTCGCCATCTTCTCTCTTCTGGTTTGCCTGATCCCTTCAGTTCAGGCGCAGCGCCCTGCCGGTGCCCGGCCACCGGCAACTGTTCGTTCTCCCGAGGTCGCTCCAGACCGCACCGTCACTTTTCGTCTTCGCGCTCCCGCCGCTACTGAAGTGACCTTGACCGGCGAATTCATGAAGGGCAGCAAGCCGCTCCAGAAGGACGCTGATGGCGTCTGGAGCGTGACCGTAGGACCGCTCGCCCCCGAGATCTACAACTACAATTTCACGATCGATGGTGTGCGCTCAATCGATCCCGGCAATCCGAATGTGAAGACGGGCTCGACCGCCAGTACTATCGCGAGCATCCTCGAAGTGCCGGGCGCCGGGCCTGCGTTTTACGACGCGCACCGGGTTCCCCACGGCGAAATCCGCACGCACTGGTACGAATCGAAATCGCTGAAGATGACACGCCGCCTCACGGTCTATACGCCTCCCGGATATGATCGCAACCGAAGCACGCGATATCCCGTGCTTTACCTGCTGCACGGCGCAAACGCCGATGAGCGCGCCTGGACCACTCTCGGACGCGTCAACCTCATACTCGATAACCTGCTGGCGGATTCCAAAATCAAACCATTCGTCGTCGTGATGCCTTTCGGCTACGGCACTCCGCCGGGAACTCCGCGTGCAATCCGCCCGAGCCCCCTGCAATACACAGTCATTGATGGCGGCGGTCGCGATCAGAGTGTCGAGAATCGACGAGCAAGCCGTCCGAGCACCGGCTTCACTGACGTGGTCACGGAATTCAGCAGCGATCTGCTGGGCGACGTCATTCCGTTCATCGACGCTAACTATCGCGTCTATTCCGACCGTGACCACCGCGCCATCGCGGGGCTCTCGATGGGCGGTCTGGAGTCGCTCGAAATCGGCTTGAATCACTTGGAGCTTTTCAGCTATGTGGCCGGATTCAGCGCCGCCGTGCGGCCGCCGGAATTCCAGAAAGCGTTTGCCTCGTTAACGGCTGATCCGCAGAGTTCCAACCGGAAGCTGCATCTGCTTTGGATTGGCTGCGGCACCGACGATAGTCTGTTTCCTTCATCGCAGGCGTTCACCAAATTCCTGGAGGAAGCTAAGGTCAAATACAAGTTCTACAGCGTCCCTGGCGCGCATACGTGGATCGTCTGGCGGCAGTTCCTGAAGGAGGTCGCCCCACAGTTGTTCTGATGCGGCGAATTCACTATCCCGACACCAGGCTCGATAAAATGAATCCGCGGTTGCCGCGCCGCCGGGCTCGCACCCCGCCGGCTCGCGGCGGCAAGTGAAACGGATTAGGGAAAACATGATTCAGAACGCATCGACATTTTGCTTGGGCATGGCGCTGATCACCTCGGCGTACCTCTGCCCTGCCCCGGCTGCATCCAGAACAGCTAGCAAGACCGCGGCTCACGAAGAGATCACCGCGGCTCTACCGGTGATTCCCACCGCTAAATTCAATCTCACCGATTTTGGCGGCGTCGGCGACAACAAGACCCTCAACACGGAAGCGTTTCAGAAGGCAGTGGCCGCTATCGCCAAAGCCGGCGGCGGGCATCTCATCGTGCCGCCGGGTATCTACAAGACTCTGCCCTTCACTCTCACAAGTCACATGGACCTGCATTTGGATGCCGGCGCCACCATTAAAGCTCCGGAGACGTTTGCGGAGTACGGCATCCCCGACCCGTCCCTGGCATCGCCGCAGCCCCCGGGCGAGCGCGCGTTCGCCAGGAGCCGGGTCGCGCCCCTGATCTCCTGTCCGGAAAATACGACCGACCTTTCCATCACTGGGTCCGGCACCATCGATGGCTCAGGCGCCATCTTCTGGATGTGGTCCGATAAAGCGGCGCGCCGCTATCCGCCCGGCCGGGCCATCGTCGGGCGTCCTATGCTGGTGGTGCTTCGCGGCGTCCAGCGCCTGCTGGTGGATGGCGTCACGCTCACCAACTCACCCATGTTTCACCTGGTTCCGCGCGGCCAGGACATCACGATTCAAAACGTCCGCATCGTCGCGCCGAGTGACGCGCCGAACACCGATGCCATCGATCCCGGCGGCGAGCGAATCGTCATTCGCAATTCGGAAATCGATACCGGCGACGATGACGTCGCGATTCAAAGCGGCTCCAAAGACGTGCTCATCGAGAATCTCACCTGCCTGCATGGCCACGGCATCTCGATCGGCAGCGGCACCCGCGCCGGTCTCAGCCACGTCATCGTACGCCACTGCACCTTCGATGGCGCGGATAACGGCCTGCGCATCAAGTCCTATCGCGGCAATGGCGGCGAAGTCCACGACATTCGTTATTCCGATATCGTCATGAAGAACGTCCGGCGTCCTTTCGATATCAACATGCTCTACAACGGCAACGCGAATACGCCTACCGACGTAGGTCCGCGCGAAGCCAAGCCCGGGCAGACGCAGAACATTCCGAACTTCCACGACATCCACATCACGAATCTGACCGTCACCCGCTCGCCCCTGGCAGGCCGCATCCTCGGTATTCCCGAGCAACCGGCTCGGGACATCACCTTCACGAACATCAAGATTCAGAGTGTCCGCGGCTTTCTCCTGCAGGACGCCAAGGACATCACGTTCAAGAACGCGCAGATCACAACGGCCGTCGGCGGTCCGCTGGTTCTCAACAATGCCTCGGTCAACTGGAACGGAAGTGAGAAGTCCGGCACCAGCGGCGGATCGCCCGAGCCGTTTTATTGATACAGTTCGGTATCCGGTATGAGTGATGATTCAGTAAAGGAGATGAGATGAATGTCTTATCGTCCGACGATCGGCGGTAAGCTCCGGGAGGCGACTTCCGGAGTAGACAGGTCACAGGCTGTTCATGGTTTTGAGGCATTGGACCTCGTAAAGGAGATTGGTCAGACCTGTGGATT
>DASZPB010000081.1:0-9520 GCA_035550475.1 Bryobacteraceae bacterium
AGAGAGATTACTCACGAAACAACCTGGGCATGATTGAGCGCGGAGACCAGCGCAATTCCTCCCACGATGTTCCCTAAAAGCGCCGGAATAATGTAGCCGGCGGTATTGTGCCAGGGCGCGAGGCCGCTGGCGGCGGCGAAAAATACTTCTACCGCGCCGGCTACGACGTGTGTGAAACTGCACACGCCGATCATCCAGGCGATTCCGATAATGACGAAAAAGCGGGCGTGCTCGGCAAACGGCAACAGCCAGACCAGTAGCGCCAGCAGCCATCCGGCGAAAATGCCGCGCAGGAAAGCCAGACCGAAGCTGTTCTGCAGAGCTTCCATTCCGATGGCGCCGAAGGCCTGCCGTACTTCCGGCGCGAACACCTCAGTCCGCGCCATCACACTCGCAATGGCGAGCGCGCCTACGAGATTGGCAATGAGCACTACAACCCAGAGCCGCACCACATTACGCGCCGTCGCCTTGTCGCGCTGATCGAGGAGCGGCAGAACCGCGGTCAGCGTATTCTCGGTAAACAATTGCTGGCGTCCCAGAATGACGATGACGAATCCCGCGCTGTAGCCGAACTTTGAGATGAGGGTCATGGCTGGACCTCCCGGCAGGTGCGACCGCAAGATGCCTTCCAGGATCAGAGAGAATCCCATGGAAAGTCCAGCGGCCAATCCGGACCAAGCCAGGGCCATGGAAGTGCGCTTCAGCTCATCTTCGCCTTCGCGGCGCACAGCCTCATGGACGACGCGGGCTGTGGCCGAACTCCGGTGCTGAGCCTCTTTCATCTCTGGTTCCGTGAGTTCGGGTTGATGCTCGTGCTCATTCATAGTGCCGCGTCCTCGCAGATATGGTCCGCTGCCGGGGCAGCGGAAATCCGCTCACTTTCGTACCCAGCGGGCCGGGCGTGTGCGATTTCGAACAGCGCTGTTCGCGACGGAAACCGCACGTGCCCGGCGGACGCTGCGATAAGCTGTAAACTCATGCCCACAATCCATGCTGATCCACTGACTCGGTTTACCCGGGAGATCATGCTTGCCGCTGGAGTGCCGGAACGGAAGGCTGAAATCGTCGCCACATCCTTGGTGGCTTCGAATCTCCGGGGAGTTGATACGCATGGCATTCAACTCGTGGGTTACTACGTCGATCAATTGCTGAGCGGCGAAATGGACCCGCACACCGACGGCCGCGTGGTTTCCGAAAGCGGAGGCTGCATGGCTTACGATGCGCAGAACGGCATCGGCCAATGGATCGCCGATATCTGCTGCGGGCACGCGCTGCGGTTGGCGCGGGAGCACGGGCTCGGCCTGGTGAGCGCGCGCGAATCGAACCATTTCGGCGCGGCGGCCTGGTGGGCACAGAAGCTGAGGGACACGGGAAATATCGGCATCGCGTTGTGCAACGCGTCGCCAGTGGTGCCGCCCTGGCAGGGGAAGCAGGGGCGCGTGGGAACGAATCCGATTTGTATGGCGGTGCCGGGACCGTGGCTGCTCGATATGGCTACTACGACGGTGGCGGCGGGACGCATCTTCAAAGCATTCATCAATCAGCAGCCGGAGATTCCGGCGGGGTGGGCATTCGACTCCGAGGGCAACCCGACCGTCGACACGCAGAAGGCATATAAAGGGATGCTGATGCCGCTCGGCGGCTATAAGGGCAGCGGCCTGGCGATGATGGTGGAGATTCTCTGCTCGGTGTTGAGCGGCGGCGCGATGGCCAGCGAACTGGGCGGCATCCGTTATCGAGGGAAGCTGCTGCGCGTGAGCCAGATGTACCTGGCGATCGACGTGTCACGCTTCATGCCGGTGGAGGAGTTTACGGCGCGCATGGAGAAGCTCGTCAGCGTGGTGAAATCCGCCGAGCCGGCGCCCGGCTATGACGAAGTGATGGTCGCGGGCGATCCGGAATGGCGCACCGAGGCCGAGCGGCGGAAGAGCGGCATACCAATTCCCGACCGCAACTGGGAAACGTTGTGCCAGGCGGCGGCACGAGTGAAGGTGGCGGCGCCGGTTGTGTAGTGATCCGGTTTGTGTTTCGAGTTGCGATGGAAGCGGAACCTTTTTGCGAGCTTATAGCGGCCTTCATGGGGGCGGATGCCTAGGAGATTTTGCTTGGGGGGCGCGGCTTGGAATCGCGCGTGCGAGTTTGTGAACCGCCACGCATGCTTTTCAAAATTGCTCGCGCGCCAGAGATTCCGCGTCTCGCGCGGCATCGATCGGCGTCAGCCGATAGCGGAATGTGTGCGGCTCAGCGCTCGAGATGCGGTATTGCTCCATGGGATAGGCGTTGAGAGTCCAGCTATCGATGCCGCCCGCGCCCATCTGGCGGCCATCCAGGTTCAAATAGATTTCCGGATGGCGGCGCATCTGAAAGGTGTACGCCGCGCGCTCCATGTCAACCTTCGTATAATGCCGCGCGGCCACACTTAAAGTGGGCGCTCCGATCGCCAGCAGGCCGACGCCCTGCGGATTCGTCAGGCTCACCCAACGGACATCGACCTTGTTACCGTTCTCCTGCGGACGCATGTAGTCCACCCATTCCTCATCAACCGTGCTGTGGTAGACGCCCACGCGTTCGAACTTGCGGTCGATGTACGTTTCCTTAGGTCCACGGCCATACCAGGCGATGTTCTCCAAACCGGCAGCCACGACTAGCTCGGTTCCGAAGCGCGGCATCATCGACAGCTTTTCCGTGCCCGGATGATAGCTCGATTCCACGATGACATCGCCGGTGCCGTAAATCGTGTAGACCATGGATTCGGTCGCGCCCACCACCGGCAGCGCGGCGGAAACCGTCACGCGCGCGGAGTCGGGATTGAGCCGCTCGACGCGGACATCCCCCACATCCCAGCGCGGACCGGCTTCGCGCCAGAGAAAAATGTCGAGAGCCTTGTCGGTTTGCGCGCGGTCGCGAATCACTTTCCAGGCGCCTCGATCGTTGTTCGTAGGCGTGCGCCAGAAATCCGGCAGCGGACCGCGGTCGAGCAGCGTAGTGCCTCGGTATATGTAGCGCGTGATCACGCCGGCTTTCTTATCGAAACGAAGCGAAAATGCGTTGCCGGAGAAATCTGCCTCGTCACCAGTGTCGGTAAGATGGAGCGCGGCCGTTTGCGGCGGCTCGAATCGCGGCGCGGCGGCGCGCGCGGGGAGCTCGAACTGTTCCCAGGAAATCTCGTGACCCGCCGGAGCCCACGGCGTCGCGTGCTTCCATGTGAAGCTGATATTCAGCCAATATTCCACGCCAGGCTGCGCCTCGATCTTCGGCAGCGGCAGCTTGTATTCTTTCTCTTCATCGGGCTGAAGATCGAGCACGGGAAGTTTGCCGGTAGCCAGCGTTCGGCCGCCCGCCTTCACTTCCCACGTGCCATCCACCAAGTCTTTTGGATTCGTGAAGTCAAACCAGTTCTTCACGCGGATGCGGCCCGAAGCGAGATCCACTGGTGAAGCATGAAGGTAGCGGTAGACGTACTTGAGAGCCCACAGGCCGGGATGCGGGATGCGGTCGGCGGAAACCAGGCCGTTGTTGTTGAAGTCATTGTCATTGCGCACGCCGGATTTGTCTTCCCACCAGCCGCCATAGGCTAGAAACGTGGCCTTCGGCGTGTTCACGCGGTATTCAGCGGGCACTTGCAGACGAATGCCTTGGTCCACCCAATCCCAGACGAAGCCGCCTTGCGCGTTCGTCCCCGAATAAAAAATGTCCCAGTATTCTTTCAGGCCGCCATCAGAATTTCCCATGGAGTGCGAGTACTCACACAAAATCAGCGGCATGTCGGGCCGTGCGGCCGCCAGTTCCTTGATGCGCTCAGGCGGTGGATACATGAACGAGTTGATGTCCGTATTGCTCCCGCCATGCCGCGACGAACCTTCATAGTGAACCGGGCGCGAGGAGTCGCGATGCTTTGCCCACTGATAGGCGGCGGCTATGTTTGGTCCATCTCCCGATTCATTTCCCAGGGACCAAATAACCACCGACGCATGATTCTTGTCGCGCTCCATCATGCGATTGACGCGGTCCACGTAAGCCGTCTGCCAATCCGGGTCATTCGTGAGCAGGTTCTGCGGGTTCAGGCCGTAATGGTGGCACTCGATGTTGGCTTCATCCACAAGATAGATGCCGTAGCGGTCGCACAGGTCGTACCACACAGGCGAATTGGGATAGTGCGACGTGCGCACGGCATTGATGTTGAACTGCTTCATCAGGCGGATGTCTTTGATCATCGATTCGACGGGCACATACTTGGCGGTATCCTCACTGTGCTCGTGGCGATTCACACCTTTGATCAAAATGGCCTTGCCATTAATGAGGAAGCGGCCGTTGCGGATTTCGACCTTGCGAAAACCCACATTCTGCGGAATGACTTCGAGAATGTTGCCTGCGCTGTCCTTCAGAGTGAGTAACAACTTATATAAGTACGGCGTCTCGGCAGACCATTTATGCGGACCGTTTACCGGCAGCGTCAACTCAACGTCGGATTCGCCGCCTGCCGCGGGCTGCGCCGCCGTCGTAGCAGGCCGTCCCACAAGTACACCGGCAGCGTCATAGAGCGACGCTGTTAGCGAGATGCGCGAAGATTGCGCGGAACTGTTTCTCACCGCTGCTTTCACTACGAGGCCGGCATTGCGATAGGCGCTGTCGAGGTTCGTATCCACTTCAAAATCGCGGACGTGGCGGCTCGCGGTGGTCCACAGGTACACATCGCGGAAGATTCCGCTCATGCGCCACATGTCCTGATCTTCGAGAAACGCGCCGTCGCCAAAACGGTAGACTTCCGCTGCCAGCAGGTTGCTGCCCGGCTTCAGCGAAGACGTGATGTCGAACTCGGCGGGAGTCCGGCTATCCTCGCTGTATCCGAGTTTCTTGCCATTCACCCAAACGTAGAAAGCCGAATCGACGCCATCGAAGTGCAAATACACCGGACGGCCTTTCCACGAGGGCGGCACGGTGAAGCGCAGGCGATAGCTGCCCACCGGGTTGAAATCGTAGGGCACGTGCGGCGGCTGCTTAGGGTCCTGCGGCCAGGGATACGTGAAGTTGGTGTAGATCGGAATATCGAAGCCATGCATCTGCCAGCTTGATGGAATCGGGATGGTGCCCCAGGCGCTGTCGTCGAAATCGGTTCGATAGAAGTCGAGCGGGCGCTCAGCGGGGCGCAACGAACCGTGAAATTTCCACGTGCCGTTGAGCAGCCGGAACCATGGCGACTTCGTGCGATCGCCCGTTCGGGCAAGTTCCACAGAAGGGTACACCATCATTGTAGCGTGGGGCTTCTCGGTACCAATGTGAACGATGGCCGGATTGTCCCATTCCGGACGTTCAGCCGCCGCCGATATCACACAAAGGGCAAGAGTCAGTAATAGGATTCGCATGGCTTTGTAACTAGCGAGGATAGCAAAAGCCGCCCCGCTGTTCCGGTGTACATGGTTTCACATACTAAAGCGCGAGTAGCTCGCTTGAGTCACCGTAGCATTCGTAACATAGCAAACCAGCGGCACGTCTTTTCAATAGGGTCCCGATTCGGACTGGCGTACAACATGCAACAGGACGACCGGGAACGATCGCATGGCCGAACAGAGGGGAGTGGACTTTGCGCCACCCGAACAGCAGACGAGGCCAAAGCGCCGCCGGAGCACTGGCTGGCTCTGGTTGCTCATCCTGGCCGGAATCGGATATGGCGTTTTTCGTTACTACCAGGCCGGAGCGCACAAGGCGCAGGCCGCGCAGCAGGCGCAAGCCCAGCGCGCCGCGAACCGTGCTGTTTCAGTGGCTGCCACAGCCGCTCACAAGGGAAATATCCCCGTTCTGTTGCGCGGCCTCGGTACCGTGACGGCCTTCAATACCGTTACCGTAAAGACCCGCGTCGATGGTCCGCTGATCGGCGTTTATTTTAAGGAAGGACAGTTCGTCAATAAAGGCGATCTGCTCGCGGAAATCGATCCACGCACGTTCCAGGTGCAAGTGGAGCAGGCGGAAGGCCAGCTCGCGCGCGACCAGGCGCAGCTTCACGATGCCCAAGTAAACCTGCAGCGCGATCAGGCGCTCTGGAGCGCAAAGGTCATCGCCCGGCAGCAACTCGATACACAGGCTGCGCAGGTAGGTCAATACTCGGGGACAATCGCAGCCGACCAGGCCGCAATTGACAACGCCAAGCTGCAATTGAGCTTCTGCAAAATTACGGCGCCGCTCAGCGGCCGCATCGGTCTGCGGCTGGTAGACCCGGGGAACATCGTCCATGCCGCCGACACCACCGGCATTGCGGTGATTGTGCAAGTGCAGCCGATCGCGGTACTCTTCACGATTCCCTCCGAGAATCTTTCGCCCGTGCTGGCCAAACTGCGCGCCGGTGCGAAGCTACCGGTGGAGGCCTATGACCGTGATGACCGCAACCGCATCGCCTCCGGTACGCTGCTCACCGTGGACAACCAGATTGATCCAACTACCGGAACCTCGAAGCTGAAGGCCGTATTCGATAACTCCGACCATGCCCTGTTTCCAAATCAGTTCGTCAACTGCCACCTGCTGCTTGACACCAGGCGCAACATCATTATCATTCCGACAGCCGCGGTGGAGCGCGGTCCGGAAGGAACTTATGTCTACGTGATACAGCCCGATCACACGGCGGTGCAGCGGCCCATTACCGAGGGCATTACGAATGACAATCAGGTCGAAGTGACCAGCGGTCTGGCGGCGGGCGAGCTGGTGGTGACCGATGGCCAGGACCAACTCGAAAACGGGAAGCGCGTCACCGTGCGCCCGGAGAGCACCAGGAAAGAAGACACCGGCGCCGCGGGGAGCCCGGTTCCATGAGTCCTTCGCGACCGTTCATCTTGCGCCCGGTCGCGACCTCGCTACTGATGGCCGGCATTTTGCTTGCCGGATATGTCGGATATCGCGAGTTGCCCGTTTCGGCGCTGCCCGAAGTCGATTACCCAACCATCCAGGTGCTCACGTTCTACCCGGGCGCCAGCCCGCAAGTAATGGCTTCTTCGGTAACCGCGCCACTCGAGCGCCAGTTCGGCGAAGTGCCAGGCCTCAAGCAGATGACTTCGACGAGTTCGTTCGGCAGCTCCATCATCATTCTGCAATTCGGCCTCAATTTGAACATCGACATCGCCGAACAGGAAGTACAGGCCGCCATCAACGCTAGCGGCACGTATCTGCCGGCCGATCTGCCGAACCCGCCCATCTATAGCAAGAGCAATCCGGCGGACGCGCCGATTCTCACCCTGGCATTGACGTCGGACAGCGTTCCTCTTTCCAAAGTCGAGGACTTGGCCGACACCATGCTCGCGCAGAAGATCTCGCAGTCGTCGGGTGTCGGTCTGGTGACGATCAGCGGCGGCCAGCGCCCGGCGGTGCGAGTCCAGGTGAACCCGACGGCCCTCGCGGCTTATGGCTTGAGCCTCGAGAACATCCGCACGGCGCTCTCTCAGGCAAATGTCAACCAGGCCAAGGGCAATCTCGAAAATCAGCGCGAGAATTTCACGATCGGCGCCAATGACCAGCTTCTCAGCAGCAAGGATTACAGCTCCGTCATCGTGGCTTACAAAAACGGCTCGCCAGTGCGGCTTTCGGATGTGGCCACGGTCGTCGATAGCGCCGAAAACGTCCGGCAGGCTGCATGGATGAATCTGACCCCGGCGGTGATTCTCAACATCCAACGCCAGCCGGGCGCCAACATCATCAGCGTCGTAGACAACATCGAGCATCTGCTGCCGCAGCTCAAAGCGTCTCTGCCGCAAACTGTCCACGTGCAGGTGCTGACGGACCGCACCACCACGATCCGAGCCTCAGTCGAAGACGTAAAGTTCGAACTGATGCTCACCGTGGCACTGGTGGTAATGGTGATCTTTCTGTTTCTGCGCAGTCTCTCCGCCACTGTAATCCCAAGCATTGCCGTGCCGCTCTCTCTGGTGGGCACGTTTGGCGTGATGTATCTGCTCGGCTACAGCCTGAACAATCTTTCTTTGATGGCGCTTACCATTTCTACCGGATTCGTTGTGGATGACGCCATCGTCATGATCGAGAACATCTCTCGATACCTGGAGGAAGGTGATACGCCGCTCGAAGCGGCACTCAAGGGTTCCGAGCAGATTGGCTTCACCATTCTTTCACTTACGGTGTCGCTGATTGCCGTGCTCATTCCCCTGCTTTTCATGGGGGACATCGTGGGCCGGTTGTTTCGCGAGTTCGCGATCACGCTGGCGGTGACCATCCTGGTTTCGGCCTTCGTCTCTCTCACGCTCACGCCGATGATGTGCGCGCTATTGCTGCGCCACCGTCCGGCCGCGCAGCAGGGCCGCTTCTATCGTGTGTCCGAACGATTCTTCGACAACGTCATCCGGCGATACGGAACCACCCTGCAATGGGTTCTGCGGCACCAGACACTCACGCTGATGATCACCGCGGCAACACTGGCCGGCACGATTCTCCTGTACGTCTATGTCCCCAAGGGATTCTTTCCGGTGCAGGATACCGGTGTGATTCTGGGCGTCTCCGAAGCAGGCGAGGCAGTCTCATTCTCCGCCATGGAGCAGCGGCAAAAGGAACTGGCCAAGATCATTCTGAAGGACCCGGCCGTAGACAGCCTTTCGTCTTTCATTGGTATCGACGGCACCAATACCACGCTCAACAGCGGGCGCTTGCAAATCAATCTGAAGCCGCTCTCCGAACGCACCGCGCGCGCGCCTGAAATTATTCAGCGGCTCTCGCAAAAGCTGCGGGCCGTGGACGGCATCACACTCTACATGCAGCCGGTGCAGGATTTGACCATCGAAGACCGCGTTTCGCGCACGCAGTATCAGTACAGCCTGGAAGATGCGAATGCCGACGAACTTGCCCAGTGGGCGCCGCGGCTGCTGGCAAAGCTGCAATCCCAGCCCGAACTACGCGACGTGGCCAGCGACCAGCAATCGGGCGGGCTCCGGGCCATGCTGGCCATCGACCGCGATACGGCCGCGCGCTTCGGAATCACGCCGCAACAGATCGATGACACGCTGTATGACGCTTTCGGCCAGCGCCTGGTCTCGACTATCTTTACCCAACTCAATCAGTATCACGTGGTGCTCGAAGTGGCGCCGCAGTTCCAGCAGGACCCGGATTCACTCAAGAACATTTACGTTACGTCTTCGGACAACAAGCAGGTGCCGCTTGCCGCGTTCACTCACTTCGAGCCTTCGAGCACGCCGCTCGCGATTAACCACGAAGGACAGTTCCCGGCCGTGACGCTCTCCTTCAATCTTGCGCCTGGGGTGTCATTGGGCGAAGCCGTGCGGGTGATTCGCGACGCGGAGCAGCAGATCGGATTCCCCGGAAGCATACAGGCCAGTTTCCAGGGTACGGCAGCGGCATTCCAGAATTCGCTCACGAATGAACCGCTGCTCATTCTCGCCGCGCTGATCACCGTCTACATCGTGCTCGGCGTCTTATACGAGAGCTACATTCACCCGATCACGATTCTTTCGACGCTACCCTCGGCCGGCATCGGCGCAATTCTGGCGCTGCTGCTGACGCACAACGATCTCAA
>DASZPB010000082.1:0-83757 GCA_035550475.1 Bryobacteraceae bacterium
CGCCAACTCGAACAGGCGATGCTCGCCTATCTCCAGCAACGCAATCTTGATCCGAAGCCGTTCGTATGGACTGCCGACGCCGATCTCATCCTCGGTAAGGTCGAGAGACTTTGCAAACGAATCTCTGACTCAGAACACTAGTGCGAGACCAGCGTGTCGTGCTGCGCGACCAGGTTCTGGCGTTGTGCCAGGACCAGCGCCTTCAACGCATCTGGATCCAGAGCATTCAGATCAGGCCGCGTGAGGGGGCGCAGCAACCGTAGCTCGACTATGCCATATAGGCATTGCACCGCTATGACAAAGTCTAAAACAATGGTTATGATTTTTGTTTTCTAACACCGCTATCTCGGGTGTCGCGGTTCGCACCGGACTACGCCAATCGATGCCCTCCAGCAGCATGGATAACTGCGCGCGTGTGAGCGCCACTCTGCCGTCTTCCGCCTTCGGCCAGACGAACCGGCCCCGCTCCAGGCGCTTGGCAAATAAGCCCAGCCCGTCGCCGCCCGCCGTGACGTTCCGGCGAGACATGGTTGTGATCTGCCGCGATGAGCGTCTTCCAGCAGATGTGGGCTCCTACGCTCCCTGCCAGCACCTGACCGACCTGCTCTACGATTGCTCTTCGGGACGAGTCCGCAAAGCGCCGTGCCCAAGAAGCATCGCTAAGATATTCGATTCCTGCATCGGATTGGCATCGAACGCGCGAAGCCGGCTGGTTACGGGTTGAGCGCATGCAAGGTGGCAATCCCGGATGGCCTGGCCGAGCGCCCTTGACCCAGTGTGCACCATGAGCTAAAGCCGCCCATCATCGTCCGCCTGCATCTCAACAAAATGGTTTCCACTGCCGAGCGTGGCGAACTCGATGGATCCTTCATTCCGACGGATGGATTCCAGGTTGGCATTGGTGAGTGGAACCCTGGCCAGGTCTCCTGGTTGAGAAACGATCTCACTGCGATTACGTCGGCGAGCGGGTACGGCTCGATTAAGAGCGGCCAAGACCCCCGGCAATCACCACGATCCTTTCTCGTCGCGGATCGACCCAGAAACTGTCCGGAGAGTCCACCGATAGCCCAAGCTCAGTGCTGACAACGTGCGCCATGTGTCTCCGGGAGAGCGGAGGCACGTGAGACGGTGTTCCTGCCAGCAAATCACCCTGATGCCTGCAAAGCCCTTCAGCCGATTCAAAATGCTCTTGGCGATGATCCGATCGTAGTCACGGGTTCCGGAGTCAGCAGCGCTTCCAGATATGGATATGCGTGTGATTTCCGGCGCCGTGAACGCTTGATGCGGTCCGTCACTGAGGCAGTGCATGCGCCCTGAACAGCTACATAACAACGATGCGGGGAGCGCGCGGGCAGACGACTGGCCAGAAGTCAGCCGAACGGGTATCAGCAGCAACAGTCTTCAGCGCATTAAGAGTTCGACACTCCTAGCAACCTCGTCGGTGCGCGACACGAGCAGGACGGTCATGCCGGGATGAATCGTGGAAGAACCGCGGGGGGCCTCAACGCTGCCGTCGCTGCGGTAGAGGGCGGCGAAGACGCAGGATGCTGGGAAGTCCGGCGAGGATGCCAGTTCGCCGATGGTTTTTCCTACCGCGGCGCTGATGGCCGGAACGGTCAACTCGAAAGCGACGGAACCGCCGTTGCCGAGCAGCATGGCGTGGCGAATCGCGTCGTGCTCGACGGCTGTGGCAATCGATCCGACGATGAGGTCGGTCTCCGACAACACTCGTTCAATTCCGGTTGCGGTGTAGACGGAGCGGTAGGCATTGTCCCGCATCCGCACGATGACACGCACCACTCCGGCTGCGCGCGCAAGCAGAGCAACGGCAAGATTGTCAGCATCGCGTCGCAGCATGGCGACCACCATGTCGCTCTGGGCTACCTCGGCCTCTTCAAGCAGTGCAGCCACAGTAGCATCGCCGGTAAGCGCCACGATCCCGTATTGAGCAGATGCGCGGCGGGTGACGGCAGAATCACTGTCGACGAGGGTCACCGCATGGCCGGATTGAGTCAGATGAATGGCAACGGCGAGCCCGGCGCGACCTCCGCCGACCATGACGATTTTCATTATCTTTAGTGCTCCTTGTCCATGGAACGGAGGAATTGCTCATCCAGAGCTGCGACGTGCGTCTCCGCAGTTTGTCGACTGATCAGGCCGCGCCGCGCAGCATCAAGAATGGCGGCTTTACGCGCAGATAAGACCGCGTGCTCAGCCACTTGATCATGAGCCATACTCTGCCGATGCCCGTGCAAGATCCGCTCGGCACCGATGATGTCGCGCTGAAACCCGGCCCAGCGCTGGGCGTGCTCCCGCCGCGAGATCAGGCCCGAGGCCAGAAGGCCGTCCAGTTCGGCCTGTGCACGGCGCGCATCGATCAGGATCGCTTTGGACCGGTCGGCGGCCTGGTCCATGGCTGTGCCGCCCACATTCAACCAAGTCAGGAGGCGTCGAAATGGCAACGCCTGAGTGACCAGCGTGACCAACGTCACACCGAATACGATCGCAATGAGACGCTCGCGGTCGGGGATGTTCTTTGGCAAGGCCAGCACAGCTGCCATCGACAGGGCGCCTTTCACGTTCCCGATGATCATGACGTGCTGCCAGCGCCAGGGAACTTTGTCGCCTTTGAAGAACCGCAGCGCGCCAAAGCAGCCGTAAACGGCGACCGCACGCCCCATATGCAGGGCAATCACGGCGAGCACGATAGGAAGAGCCTCCTGAAGAAGCAATTCCGCGCGTAATTGCATTCCGACCAGCAGGAACAACCATACGTTTAGAATGAAGCCGGCAATTTCCCAGAAGCCCTGCAGCCCTAATATCCGTGACGCGTCCAGCCTGGACCGCATATCGTGCCCCAGCAGAACGCCGGTCACCACGACGGCAATCACGGGCGACCCGTGCACCTGCTCGGTCGCCAGGGAGGTAGCGAAAACCAGCACAAGCGACGCCAGAATCGCCGTCAAGTCATCCGGCGCACGCCGGATCACCTGCGAACCGATGATGCCGAAGGCCGCGCCAATCAGTGCCCCCGCTCCAATCGCAACAAGGAACATGCGCGTGGTCTGAAGCAGTTCCGCATGCCCGCTCACCACTACGCTCGCCGCCACGCTGACCAGCACGAGAGCAGTCCCGTCATTGAACAGGCTCTCGCCTTCCATAATCGCAGCGAGGCGATGCGGCACCCTGACGCTGCGGAATGCCAGTAGAACACTGACCGTATCCGTAATGGACAGCACCGCTCCGAGCAACAGTGATACAGTGAACGGTAGCCCGATGGCCCACGTCGCGATGACGGCGGTTCCCAACAGAGACACCGCAACACCGGGAACTGCCAATGCCAGAATGGGCCGCACGGCCTGACGCATGCTCGTGCTGTCGGAGGAGAGTGCCGACTCGAAAACTAGGACGGGCAAGAATACCATCAGCACGACCTCCGGATTCATCGGCGTCTGGGGCAGAACATTCAACAGCACGAGCATCAGTCCAACTACGACCAGAGCAACGTTATATGGCACTGCAATCCGCTTGGCGGCAATGGCGACTGCCGAGCCAACCGCCAGGACGAGCATCAGGCGCTCCAAGTACTCGAGCATTATCTGATCCAGAACCGGGATTTCACGTGTTCATTGTTCACGATACTTCTTCTTGTGAATCGGGGAAATCTGACGCGATCATAACTATATAAGGGCTGTGGCGCCTGGGTATATATCGCTACTCTCGACGTTCAACACGCGCGGGTCTCTGGCCGCTGTTGACACAACGATTGGCATCGCTATCCATGCCGGTTGGTTCAATTACGTGGAAATCGATGCCTTCATCGTGCAGTGAAAAACTTCCACCCTAACGATCTCGCCACCCTCGACCAACTCGCCGAATGCCTGCTTGATTTCCAAACCCTATCAGGAATTCCACCGCAAAACCCTTGCAATGGAAGTTCACCAAAGCCGATCTGGCCATCGTTCGCCAATGTGAAAGCAAGTGCGAACAGGGGAGAACACAGGTGAGGAGCTGAATCGGAATTTCCGCCCGGCGATCACTTTTTTCTTATCATTAATATCCGTTAATACTGTTGGTCCATCATAACATCTTCTTCGGCACAGACTTTGCTCCGGCCAACCGGCGAGGTGGTGGCAAGCGAAGCGTCATCGCCGGCGTTGCTGCCAGATATTGATGGATTGCTTAAGCTTTGACAGTCTCACGCAAAAATTGCTAGGTTTAACACATGCGGATGGCTGCTGCGAACCATTGTCACCGTCCTACCCCGTATCGGAATCTCGGACGTGGTGTTTTCTAAACACCGGTCGTCCGCATCTACTCTCTAATCAGTAATCAATACAAGCCGAACGTTGCCGCGAGTGAACGAGTTTGCCGGCTTCTCCCGTGGAGAACCGCATCGTGGAGCAACGCCTCAGGGAAGGCCGTTTAAATGGATGGAATTTGGAGACTGCAGGAATCGTCGCTGAGTCTGACCGCGCTTGTGCTCGCGCTGGTATTCCTGGCGCATGTGTGTCTGCGCCGGTGGATCCGCCGCAAAGTCCGGCAGGACGAGGCGGGCGATGCCTCCGTGGCGCAGCACTGGATGACTGTCGGCTTGGCCGAGGTGGCGCCGGCGCTGCTGCTGGTGATCTGGATTCACGGTCTCTACGCCATTGTGAATTTGCTGCTTCAAGGCGTCACCTCCAGATTTTCGGAACCGGCTCGCGTGGCGCTGAGCTGGTGCTATGGGTTGAGTTTTCTGGCCGCCCTGTTCTGGCTACTTTTGCGGATCGGAGGGGCTATCAATAGCTTCCTGACGTCCCTCTCCAGACGGCTGGAAACAGCCTGGGACGATGTAATGCTGCCGCTCGCCGGCAAAGCCGTCCGACGCACTCTGCCATTGCTGGCTTTTATGATTGCCGTACCGGTGCTTCCTGCCTCGCCGGGGTTGGAGCAAGTGTTTCGAAAAGGGGCCAGCCTCCTGCTGATTGGAGTGATAGCGTTCCTGTTGTTTCAGTTCGTTGAAGCGATAGCGGAAATGGTCATCCGGCAATACCGCACAGATGTCAGCGACAACCTGAAAGCTCGCGCGGTCCACACCCAGGTGATGGTTCTCAAGAAGGTCGCGGTTGTCATTATTGGAATCTTCACGCTTGCGTCCATGCTGATGGTTTTCGATTCGGCCCGCCAGTTTGGCGCCAGTATTCTAGCTTCCGCGGGCATAGCGGGCATCATCGTGGGCTTCGCGGCGCAGCGGAGTATTGCCACGCTGCTGGCTGGATTTCAAATCGCACTCACGCAGCCGATTCGTGTGGACGACGTTGTCATCGTCGAGAATGAATGGGGGCGTATTGAAGAAATTACGCTCACCTATGTCGTTGTACGTATATGGGACCTGCGCCGTCTCGTACTACCCATCACGTATTTCATCGAGCGACCGTTCCAGAATTGGACTCGTTCGACGTCTGACCTTTTGGCCACGGTCTTTCTTTACGTGGATTACAGCGTACCTCTTGATGCGCTGCGCGCAGAACTCACGCGGATTCTGTCTGCCTCCAGGTCCTGGGACGGCAAGGTGAACGTCCTGCAGGTCACGGACGCCAAAGAACACACGCTCGAAATTCGCGCTCTGGCGAGCGCTTCCGATGCTTCGATCGCATGGGATCTCCGCTGCGAGGTACGGGAGAAACTGGTGACGTTTCTGCGGCAGGGTTACCCTGAGAGCCTTCCGAGATTTCGCGCCTCCATCGAAAGCGTGGCGGCGAACGGCATTCGTTCCGACCTGGATCCTGTCCCTGCGCCAAATCAGGAAACAAAGGTCCATCTCGGAACTGGATAGTAAGCGACCAGCATCGAGGAGTTTGGCAAGTCCTCGCTTTGAGTTATTTGGATGTGGCCCATTCGCATATGCGGCGAAGACCTTCGTGTCATACCCAGTCGCGTCCTCAAACGATTCGTGGACGTGCGAGTGACGGGGCTCGCAGCCGAATTGACTTATTACCTTTTGCTTTCGCTATTTCCGCTTACCGGTCTGATCGGTGCCGGCCTTGGATTTCTTGAGCGGTTCGTTGGTCCCAAGGTAGCGCAGCAGGCACAGCTTTCGATTATCAGTGGCCTTCAGGTTGTGTTCAGCTGGGAAGCGACCAATGAGGTGATTGTTCCGCTAGCAGAGGGGTTGCTCGGCCGCGAGCGAGCAGGCCTCGCGGTCGGGAGTTTTCTCATTTCGATCATTCTCGCGAGTCGCATCTTCCGTTCGGTGATTGACACACTGGATGTCGCATACCGTGTGAGGGAACGGCGAAGCACAATTTCGCTGTGGGGGCTGAGTATTGTGTTCACCTTTTGCGCCACGGTCGTCGCGACGTTGATCCTAAGCATGGTCGTAGTTGGACCCTTCCTGGGAGGCGGAAAAGCGATTGCAGATTGGCTTGGATTTGGCGCGGCATTCGAGACGGCGTGGACGTTCCTGCGTTGGCCGGCTGTTTTCGCGACTTCGACCGCATTTCTTGCATTTCTCTATCGCATGGGGCCGAACGCCAGAACGTCTTGGTGGGAGTGTCTGCCAGGAGCCGTATTGGGGATGGTGTCGCTGGTGCTCGTGGCTATCAGTTTCCGATTCTACATCGAAATCATGGGACTGCAGAGTCCCACGATTGAGAACGCGGAGGTTGCCGTTAGTCTGGCGGTACGGGTGATCGCTACGATGATGGCTACATTGCTTTGGGTGTGGTTGAGCAGCATGGTCGTCCTTGCAGGTGGCGTTGTGAATGCGGAGTTGAACCGAATACGGAGGGTGCCCCGAGTATAGTTGAAGATTGCCAAGCGGACGCCGAAGATTCTCTCACTCAAAGCGCCTTCGCCATCGACTAGCGACCTCTATTTCGATAGCGTGAGCACTTCCGTACGAAGCATGCGAGTAACCTACTCACACATCTGCGTAGCTGAACGGCGCATCAATCTACCAAAGAGGAGGCCACAGTGGTGTATTTTCTAACGAATGACAGCGGAACATTCCGCGGGCGCGGATGGATCGTGCTACTGCGGGGACTGGTTGCGGTGGCGTTCGGGGTATCGGGGCTGCTTGCAAGGCCGCGTCTAACTTTTACTACAGTCGTTTTGCTGTTTGGAATCTATGCGATTGTTCATGGCATTCTGTCTGTTGCCGCTGCTATCGGTGGCCGCGGGCAGCGCGGCTGCCTGCTGTTGGGAGTAGAGGGCGCAATCGGACTTTGGGCTGGCATCATGGCCTTGCGCACTTCGCAGCCCGGTGCAATGGCCTTCGTTTTTTTGGTCTGGCTCTGGGCAATATCCACCGGTGTCCTCAGAATTTCTGAAGCGATCCGCCTGCGGAGAGAGTTGCCTGGCGACGTGTGGCTCGCGCTTAGCGGCGCCGCGTCGGTATTGCTCGGCTTGATACTTTTATGGCGGAGGATGAGTGGCGGAGTAATTGGGCTGGCATTGGTGATCGCCATACCTGCGGTGGTCTGGGGGATCTGCGAGACTCTGCTGGGCTGGGAACTGCAGTCAGTTCGCCACGACCAGCCGACGGCCTCGCGTTGAGCTTTCGTCCGGCCCGGCTTGAGAAGCCGGCGGTCACGCTCAAGGGCACGGAATGCGACAGCGAGAGCACCGGAACGAAATATGCCGCTGCCGAACGAGTATCTAAGCCCCCCAATTCGTGCTTAAGGCGGTTTCGGCTGTGTGAGTGTGCCGGTGGCAGCTTCGCTTCAGTGGATGCCACAACCAAAAAAAGAAGTCTCCGGCGAGGGGCAGACATCAGGCTTTTGTGATCACCGCGGCGGTCTTTGATACCAAACCTTACGACCGGGAGGCACTTGAGCGGGCGTCATTCAACCATGGGATCGAATGGCAATTTCTCGAGTTCCGTCTAACACGAGAGACCGCCCCTTCGGCGAAAAACGCTCGGGCCGTTTGTGTGTTTGTCAACGACGAATTGAGCCGGCCCTGCCTCGAGGCGCTGGCAAGCCAAGGAGTCGAACTTGTGGCGCTTCGCTGTGCCGGGTTCAATAATGTGGATGTCGACACCGCCAAGGCGCTAAATCTTACCGTCACTCGAGTCCCCGTTTATTCGCCGTATGCCGTAGCGGAACACGCGGTCGCGCTTTTGCTCGCTTTGAACCGGAAGATCCACCGCGCGTTTAACCGCGTACGCGAACTGAATTTTTCCCTCAATGGACTTGTAGGTTTCGATCTCCACGGGAAGACCGCCGGTATCGTGGGCACCGGCAAGATCGGGCAAGTTACGGGCCAGATTCTTCGTGGCTTTGGGATGAGAGTGCTGGCCTATGATGTTTTCCCGAACCATGCATGGGCAAAGCATATCGGAGTGGAATACACCCAGGATGTTTCCGTGCTGTTGCAGAACAGTGACGTCATTTCGCTGCACACCCCGCTCACCCCGGGGACCAAATACACGATCCGTGCGGAGACCATCGAGTTGATGAGGCCCGGCAGCATCCTCATTAATGTAAGTCGAGGAGCATTGGTGGATACGAAGGCCTTAATCAACGCGCTGAAATCCGGCCGTCTCGCAGGCGTGGGGCTCGACGTCTATGAGGAAGAGGAAGGCATCTTTTTCGAGGATCTCTCCGGCGAGATACTTCACGATGATGACCTCGCGCGGCTGCTCACCTTTTCAAACGTGCTGATTACGTCACACCAGGCCTTTCTCACACGCGAAGCACTGACCGAAATCGCCTGCACTACCGCGGCCAACATCTCGGCATTGGCCGGTCAAAAATCATTCGTTCCTGGTTCCGTAGTGACTTAAATACTGGCATCGGTTGTCGCTATGGATTTTCTCCTGGCAGTCCTGCCCATCGCCATCCTCATCTATGTGATGACGAAGAGAAGGTCTTGGCCCTCCTATGTAAGCCTCCCCTTCGCCGCTGCCATGGTCTACTTTCTTGTCCTCGTTCACTCCCGGCTCGACCCCAACCTGGTGAACGCCACGGTTGTGAACGGGACCCTTTCGGCCTTGACGCCGATATCCATTATTTGGGGGGCAGTCCTGCTGTCGGAAACGATGCTGCGTTCGGGAGCGGAACGGGTCATCGACGACTGGCTGAAGGAAGTGAGCGCGAATCCGGTTGCTCAACTGATGATCGTCGGATGGGCCTTCTCCTTTATGATCGAAGGCTCCAGTGGATTCGGAACGCCCGCCGCAATTGCAGCTCCGCTGCTGGTTGGCCTTGGCTTCGATCCGGTGCGCGTGGCTATTCTCACACTGGTCATGAATTCGGTTCCGGTTACTTTCGGCGCGGTTGGAACACCAATGTGGTATGGCTTCAGCCAGGCGCAACTGAGCCCGGCCGAGATTCTGTCCGTGAGTTGGAAAAGCGCCTTGGTAAACAGTGTAGCGGCACTCTTCGTACCTATCATTGCGCTGCGTTTTGTGGTGGGATGGCCGGAGATCCGCCAGAACCTGTTCTATATTTATCTGAGCATTCTGAGTTGTGTTGTCCCCTCAGTAGTTTTGTCCCGTTTCAATTATGAGTTTCCGTCCCTGATCGGCGGCGCCATTGGCCTCTGCCTTTCGGCCCTCATGGCAAAGCGTCAAGTGGGACTGGCGTCCACTAAAAGCAATGAAGTAAAGATCGATCCGTTGTCCCAACGCCATGAACGGTTAAGAGCTTTTACTCCATATCTGATGCTGATCGCAATACTGATTGTCACGAGGGTACCCTTCCTGCCCTTTCGAGAATGGCTGAATACGGAGTACCCCAGGCTGACGTTGGACTGGGGATCGCTCGGGACGTTTAGCGTCAGCCGCGCCCTCGTGTTCAAACTCGATTCCATCTTTGGCACGCCCAGCGTTTGGAGTTACAACTCGCTTTTTGTGCCTGCCTTGATCCCTTTCGTCGTAGTGGTGTTTCTTTCGATGCCGCTTCTGAAAATTGACCGTCATGCGCTAAAAAAGGTTGTAGCGGAGACGACGAAACGGTTGAGCGGCCCCAGTGTCACTCTTGTGGGAGCTTTGATCATGGTGCAATTGATGACGCTAGGCGGCGAGCAGGCGCAGACCAAGGTCATCGGCCGGCAATTTGCAGCGGTGATGGGAAGCAGTTGGCCGTTCTTCGCGCCCGTGCTGGGGGCGTTGGGGGCTTTCTTTTCTGGATCGGCCACCGTATCGAACCTGACCTTCGCCGGTATCCAGGATTCGATTGCGCACACGCTCGGCTTCGAACGCACTTCGATCTTTGCCCTGCAATCCGTAGGCGCGGCCATGGGTACCATTGTTTCCATCAGCAACATCGTAGCTGTGTGCTCGATTCTGGGGCTGGTCAATCAGGAGGGTCTTATCCTCAAGCGAGCAGGTATCGCCGTTGTGATCTACGGCGTCGTGGCCGGCTTGTCAGGTCTGATTATTACCTAAATGTTAACGGCCCTAATCGCATTGAAGCGAATTTGCCTGTCTTGCCGCGGCGGCTCCGCGGATCTTATCAGAAGCTTCACACTTCCACGGTTTCGCGCGGCGCAACCGGCTTGCCTGCTTTGGCGGAGCCATGGTCAACGGCCGCCATGTGCATGATCAGGTCCAGGACCTTGCACGAGTATCCCCATTCGTTGTCGTACCAGGCAATCAGCTTCACGAAGTGATCGTTCAGCGCAATGCCCGCTTTGGCGTCGAACACACAGGTACACGGTTCGCCGATAAAATCCGACGAGACAACCTCATCCTCTGTATACCCGATGATACCTTTCATAGGACCTTCAGAGGCCGCCTTCAGAGCTGCTTTGACTTCATCATATTTGGCGGGCTTCGCCAACCGGCAGGTCAAATCGACCACGGAGACATTCGTTGTAGGCACCCGGAACGCCATTCCCGTCAACTTGCCGTTGAGTTCCGGGATTACCTTGCCAACGGCCTTGGCCGCTCCCGTGCTCGAAGGAATGATGTTTACCGCGGCAGCTCGCCCGCCGCGCCAATCCTTTTTGGAGGGGCCGTCAACCGTTTTCTGTGTAGCAGTAATCGCATGTACGGTTGTCATGAGGCCCTCCACAATTCCAAACTTGTCATGTACGACTTTGGCCAGGGGAGCCACGCAGTTCGTCGTGCAAGAAGCATTCGAGACCACGGTCATCTCTTTCCGGTACTCATTGTGATTGACTCCCATGACAAACATGGGAGCATCTTTTGACGGTGCGGTGATGACGACCTTATGAGCACCGGCCGCGAGATGGCCGCCTGCATTTTCGACTTGGGTAAACGCCCCAGTGGATTCCACAACATACTCGGCGCCGCACGCCGCCCAGGGAATCGCGTCTGGTTTCATCGCTGCATAAACGTCGATGGCCTGATGGTTAACGACGAATTGCGCGCGGCGCTGCTGCATGGGCTGCAATTGGTTGTCCTTCGCCGTTGCAGTGCCCTTGAATCGCCCGTGCACGGAGTCATACTTCAGCATATATGCCATGTACTCCGCATCCAGGAACGGATCGTTGATGCCGACGATTTTTGCCTCGGGATTATTCGCCGCCGCACGCAAGACCAACCGCCCGATCCGGCCAAAGCCATTAATGCCGATCTTCGTCACCGTGTTTTCTCCTATGTTTAATCCCCGCGAGCGTCCAGCGTTCGTGGAACCGTGCTCCACGAGGGCACCTTCACAGGTTCTACCCGCCATACGCGCTCGCAATAATCACGGACGGAGCGATCGGATGAGAACTTGCCCATGCGCGACACGTTCAGGATTGCCTTGCGTGTCCACGCCCGCTGATCGCACCATAAAGCAGTGACTTGCTCCTGGCAGTCCGCATACGCCTGGTAATCGGCCAGCACCATAAATGGATCTTCGTAAAGCAAGCGGTCCAGGAGCGGGCGGAAGAGGCCGGAGTCGCCACTGGTGAGAGCGCCCGAACCGATGAAATCGAGTATTTCCCGCAAGGAATCATTTTTCTCGTAGACTTCGTGAGGCCGGTATCCGCGGCGTTTCAGTTCCCAGACCTCTTCGACATTCATGCCGAACAGGAAGAAATTCTCGGCCCCGACCTCTTCGCGGATTTCCACGTTGGCTCCGTCGAGGGTGCCAATCGTGAGAGCGCCGTTGAGGGCAAACTTCATGTTGCCGGTGCCGCTAGCCTCTTTTCCGGCCACAGAGATTTGCTCGGACAGGTCCCCGGCCGGATAGATGTGCTGGGCGCTTTTCACGCTGAAGTCCGGCAGGAAGACAACCCTAAGCCGGCTGCGCACCGCTGCATCATTGTTGACTGCATCGGCGATGGCGCTGATGAGCTTGATAATGAGCTTGGCCATGAAATAACTGGGCGCGGCCTTGCCACTGAAAATGAAAGTGCGCGGGGGGACGTATGCTTCCGGGTCGCGCTTGAGGCGCAAGTAAAGAGCAAGGATGTAAAGGGCCTTGAGGTGTTGGCGCTTGTATTCATGGATTCGCTTGACCTGAATGTCGAAGAGCGATTCGGGGTTCACATCCACGCCGGTTCGCAGTTTCAGGAACGCAGCGAGATCGCGTTTCGCCCGAAGCTTTACTTCGCGCCAACGGTGCTGAAACGCATCATCTTCCGCTAGCGGCTCCAGCTTCCGAAGCTCATAAAGATCGAACAACCACCGCTCGCCGATGCGCTCGGTGATGAGAGCCGCGAGCGGACGATTCCCCACCGCCACGAAGCGCCGGGGAGTTACGCCGTTGGTGACATTGCAAAACTTCTCGGGCCACAACTCAGCAAAGTCATGCATCACCGTCTTCTTCAGCAGTTCGGAATGCATCTCCGCCACGCCGTTGACGCGATGGCTGCCGATAGTCGCGAGGTGAGCCATCCGCACGAAACGCTCGCCGGTCTCATCGATCAGGGACATGCGGGAAAGCCGGTCGTTGTCGCCCGGAAACGCCGCCCGCACTTCATCGAGAAAACGAGCATTGATTTCGTAGATGATCTCCAGATGACGAGGAAGGATCTGGCCAATCAGGTCGACCGGCCATTTTTCCAGGGCTTCCGGCAGGAGCGTGTGGTTGGTGTAAGCGAAGGTATTGCGGGTAACATTCCATGCTGTGTCCCAATCCATCTCGTGCTCGTCGACGAGCAGGCGCATCAATTCGGCAATCGCAATGGCCGGGTGCGTATCGTTAAGCTGCACGGCCCATTTCTCGTGGAACTTCTCCAGCGGGCGATTCAGCCCGCGATGGATTCTGATCATGTCTTGTAGTGAGCAGCTTACGAAAAAGTACTGTTGTTGCAGGCGCAGCGTCTTGCCTTGGATGAATTCGTCGTTCGGGTAAAGTACCTTGCTGATGTTCTCCGACTCCACCTTATCGGCGACTGCGCGGTAGTAGTCGCCGTGGTTGAAGGCGCTGAAATCAAATGACTCTACAGCTTCGGCCTTCCAAAGACGAAGTCTGTTGCACGTACCTACCCGGTAACCCAGAATGGGCGTGTCATAGGCCTCGCCTTTGACATCCACATCGGGAATCCAGCGGACTCGATACCGCCCATGTTCATCGGTGGCCGCCTCGGTGCGACCACCGAATTTCACTTCGTAGTAGATTTCCGGCCGGACGATCTCCCATGGATTGCCGTACCGTAGCCACTTATCGGTGACCTCCACCTGCCATCCGTCTTTGATGGTTTGCTCAAACTTGCCAAACTCGTAACGAATGCCGTAGCCGACAGCGGGAACTTCGAGGGAGGCGAGGGAATCCATAAAGCAAGAAGCGAGCCTTCCGAGCCCGCCATTGCCCAGACCGGGTTCCTCCTCCTGCTCAATTACCTGATCGAGATCGAGACCAAAGTCCGAGAGAGCCTCCCGGGCTGCTTCGACGATTCCGAGATTCACGAGGTTGTTTGCAAGGTGCGGGCCAGGCAGGAATTCCGCGGATAGATATGCTACTACGCGGGCCTCCTGCTCACTGCGTGCTTCCATGGTCCGCACGCCTTGCTTGTGCACACGGTCCCGGACAGTGAGCGCCAGGGCTGTGTAAATATCGTTAGCCGTTGCCGCCATCGGTTCCCGCCCGAGGTCGCAAAAGAGATTGTCGAGGAATGATTGCCTGAGATCGGCGACGCTCATGCCAGTTCGGACACCCGAACCCGGTGAGAGCTTACACGATGTTAGACGGAGAGATTGCGTTGTCTGCATCATAGTTTCTTTCGCGGTGGAGTCGTGATACAGGGTTGATGAGGACCGTGGCGCGAGGATGTATTTAATGTGCCGGGCTCACTCAAAGCATCCAACAAGAGCTGGGTCGTGAGCGATCATCCTGGCGAACTCCGGCCAAACAGCTATTTCGGAGAGAATCGTATAAAAATCCTCTTTCACCGAAGGCGCCCGTTCTACAGCGACCCTCCATTGCTCTTTCGAGAAGGGCTGCTTTCGCACGGATTCCCAGAAGCCTGTTCGCGCGAATACCTCCCCGATTCTCTCGTGGTGACTGCCGGGTTGCACGCTGCTGACGAGATAGGCTGCTGTCCCCGTCTGAAGGCCGTGGAGCCGCTGCCTCGCACCGGTCATATCAAGGGCGTGAGAAATGAGATGCTCACTACCACTTGCCGGCCGCGATGACCCTGCGATCTCCATGGCAACGCCGTTCAACATGAGGGCCGTCGCGAGAAGCCGAATTCCCTGTTCGTCCGACACCGGATTAGCCATGAACTGAAAGACGCTGGCATCGGACATTAACGCAGCCAGATCGTTTACTGGAACTCCCCGCCGGTCAAAAGCGAGTTTCCAATCCGAAACGGCCGTGAACTTAGAGCATAAATCGCCAATTCCGGAGTGCCAGAGCGCCAGCGGCGCGCTCTGACAGACGCCGAGATCGACTACAACTGCTTCGGGAAGGCCTGTAGGCAACGACCGGCGCTTGCCCTCCAAGGTCAAACTCGCCTGTGGTGAGCAGAAGCCGTCGTTCGAAAGAGAAGTCGGCGCCGCGAAGTAAGGCAGTCCAGCGAGCGAAGCAGTATACTTCGCGACGTCGAGCGCCTTGCCGCCACCGACTCCGATCAATGCCTTACACGAAGATGGCACTGCGCTCAGCAAGCGCACTGCTTCTTCTACGCTCGCCTCCCGCACCTGGTGGAAGAGAGCTGGAGCTATACCGTGATCCCGCAGGCTCTGTAGCGCCACATCCAGGATGGACTGCAACAGGCCTTCACTGTGAAAGAGAGCGACGGGTTTCAGGCAGGAGCGCGCCAGGTAGAGGCCGAGGCGCTGTAGTGCGCCGGGCTTGATACGCACAAGCCAGGGCACACTGATCTGAGCATTCTTCATGCGAGTTCGCTCGCAATGTCACTCCACCGTGAAAACGGCCGAAATGCCTCTCCGCGCCGCCGAAGCGCATCGGCCAGGAATCCGCGCGCGAAACGCAACGCAGGACGAACGAGCAAGGCTGGCTGCAAGTCAGGTGGCCCGTCGCCGGCGAATGCCACAGTGTCCGCAATGCGGAGGGCGTGCCGAACGACGGCCGATTTGTCCACGCCCACTGATGCCGAATGAAATGGGGATGAAGGGTCCAGCTTCTCTAATACGAGCCCGCGCCCGTTCTCCAGGCGTCCCGGGTTCGAGTATACAGGCGCGGCTACACCGGCTCGCCTGAGAACGCGCTCGACGTACCAGGAGGAGCCGGCGGAAACTACCCAAAGTTGCCAGCCGGCAAGCTGCAAAAGCGCCGCTGAGGCGCCCAGGTCCGGATCCGCCTGGCTGGCTGCGAGCAGATCTTCGAGCTGTTGTTCGTCCGTAGGCGCGAACGCAAAGTACGCCGCCATGGCCTCGAAATGAGTTAGCCGGCCTTCCCTGTACTGAGCGAAATAGTCAGGGGTATCGGCGGGGATATAGCGTTCCGCCAGCAGCGAGTAAAAGTCTTTGTCAGTGATCGTACCGTCGTAGTCAGAGATGAAGATCTTGCGCATTTTCTGTATGAAGGTAGCCGGTGTTCAGGTAGTTTCCTTTATTGGAACTTGGGACAATTGCACCGGGCGGATGTGCCATCCGTCTTTGGTCTGATGCCACCACCAAACTCGAGGGCGTATTTAATGTGTTGATCTCCGATGGCGAGTTCGTGTTCCGGTTCCGGCGGGCTCCGGTAAATAGCTTGTGCTGCGCTTCGCTCGCCATCTCAGAAAAATAGATCCGCAGCCACCTGTCAACATCCAGTAGGAGTCGGAAAGCATCATGTCAAAATGGCCACGGTATCCTGCGATCTACCAGATCAACACATGGGTCTGGCTCTCATCCCTTGCTACGAAAGTCGGACACCGCGTCGACCTGAGATCTGTCCCGGCGGCCGAATGGGATGCTATCGCAAAATTCGGCTTCGAAGCGGTCTGGCTGATGGGCGTCTGGGAACGCAGTCCTGCCTGCATCGCGATCTCCAATCAAACTCAGTTCTTGCTGGACGATTTTCACCGCGCACTGCCTGATTTTCGTCCTGAGGACAACGTGGGGTCGGCATATTCAGTTCGACGCTACGTCGTCGATCCCCATCTCGGCAGCGCCGAGGGCCTGGCCGTTGCGCGAGGAGAGCTCGCGCGTCGTGGGATGCGGCTGATTCTGGATTTTGTGCCGAACCATGTCGCGCCGGACCACCCGTGGGTTGTCGAGCATCCGGAGTACTTCATTCGCGGATGCGCGGAGGATACACGCGACAATCCTGCGGCCTTCCTCACGATCGAAGGCCAGGTATATGCCCGTGGGCGGGATCCCTATTTTCCTGCGTGGCCCGACGTGCTGCAGCTCAACGCATTCAACCCGGGTCTGCGACGCGCGGCCATCGAAACCGTGCTGGCCATCGCCGGACAGTGCGACGGTATCCGCTGCGATATGGCAATGCTAGTTCTGAATGCGATCTTCGAAAGCACGTGGGGATCCCGGGCGGGACAGCGTCCTGAGGTGGAGTATTGGACGGAGCTTATCCCCGCGCTGCGAAGGAGCTATCCGGATTTCCTCTTCATTGCTGAAGCGTACTGGGATCGCGAGTGGGACTTGCAGCAGTTGGGCTTCGATTACTGCTACGACAAACAGCTTTATGACCGTCTGGAACACGGCGATCCGGAGAGCGTTCGACTTCATCTAGGCGCGGATTCCGCTTATCAGGCGAAGCTCGTCCGCTTCATCGAGAACCACGATGAACCGCGCGCCGCCGCAATCTTCTCATGCGGCAAGGAAGAGGCGGTCGCGATTACCGCGGCGACTCTCCCGGGAGCGAGGCTCTTCCATGAAGGACAGTTTGAAGGACGCAGAACGCGACCCCCGGTCTTTCTGGGCCGGCGTCCCGAAGAACGCCCGAACGAGGAACTGGAGAGCTTCTATAAGACACTCCTGGGAGTTATTGACGATCCTTTATTCCACGACGGTAACTGGAGCCTGTGCCGTTGTACCGGGTGGCCTGATAACCCGAGCTTTGAGAATCTCGTGGCCTGGTGCTGGGAACAGGGCGAGGACCGGGCGATTGTCGTGGTCAATCTGGCTGGCTCGCCGGCTCAAGGCCGGGTCCACTTGCCGTGGGGCGATCTGCAAGGAAATGCCTGGCGGCTGCACGATCGCCTGGCGGACACGGTCTATGATTGCGACGGCGTTGAGATGAGCGAACAGGGCTTGTATGTGGGACTCGAACCGTGGAAGCACCATCTGTTCCGGTGTTCCCGCGCGGCGGCGAGCGAGGAGCGCCGGGCCGGATCAATGTCGATGGCCCGAAGTGATTGAGGAATCTCCCTATGAATATCGCTGTTCTAGGTCCCGCGCATCATCCATCGCCGCTCAAGCGCTGGGTTGACGACTCGGAGCGTGTTCCAGCCACAATCGTTCGTACCGTGGACGCACGCCCCGCAGACGATCTCCTCTTTGAATTGGCAGGGGCCCGGCAGAAGCTCTTCTTCAATCCGAGTGAAACTCGCGCCGGCATTGTGACCTGCGGAGGACTCTGCCCCGGACTCAACGATGTAATCCGGTCGCTGTTTTTCGAAATGCATGACGCCTACGGCGTAAAAGATGTGCTCGGTTTTCGTTGGGGATATCAAGGGTTGGACCCGGACCATGGCGCCGAACCTCTCGTCCTCTCGCACGAGTTGGTGGATCGAATTCATTTGCAAGCCGGCACTATTCTGGGCACTTCGCGTGGTCCGGTAGACAGGGCCCGAGCGGTGGACAATCTGATCCGCCGCCGCGTCAACATCCTCTTCGCGATTGGCGGTGACGGCACCCAGCGGGGGGCCGAAGCATTGTTTGAGGAGGCCCAGCGGCAAGGTTACCCGCTATGTGTGGTGGGAATCCCCAAGACCATCGACCTCGATATTCCATTTGTCACGCACTCCTTCGGTTTCCTCACGGCCGTTGAGGAGGCCGTCAAGGTGTTACAGCGCGCGCATACTGAGGCGCGCGGTGTACGGAACGGGATCTCGTTAGTGAAGCTCATGGGACGGCACGCCGGATTTCTGACTGCCGAGGCCACGGTAGCCAGCCAGGATGTGAACTTCACGCTCGTCCCCGAAGTTCCGTTCCGGTTGGAAGGGGAATGCGGCTTCCTCGCCGCGTTGGAAGGCCGGATTCTAAACCACGGGTACGGAGTAGTTGCGGTCGCCGAAGGCGCAGGACAGGAACTGTTGGGAAACAAAGGCAATGAGCGCGATGCTTCCGGAAACGTCCGGTTAATGGACATTGGTCTGTTCTTACGCGAAAAGATTGAAGCATGGTTCAACGTACGGAAAACACCTTTCGTCATGCGCTACTTTGACCCGAGTTACATGGTGCGGAGCAGTCCCGCCAATGCCGAAGACTCGGTACTCTGCGATCTGTATGCGCGTCATGCGGTGCATGCCGCGATGGCCGGCAAGACTGGCCTGGTGATCGGGTTATTGCATGATTGCTTCATTCATGTACCGATCAAACTCCTCTCGACCCAGGAAAAACGGCTCGATCCGGACGGGCCGGCCTGGAGCGCCGTGCTCGCCGCGACCGGGCAACCGCATCGGTTTCAGTGAATAGAGAAGCGGAGTCCGGAGAAGTGAAACTTCCAGTTGACTGGGCTAATTGCTTTGACCCGACGGTTGTGCCGAACCATCGGGTGAAGCGGG
The DNA here is from genome assembly GCA_035550475.1 of Bryobacteraceae bacterium. Lineage (GTDB taxonomy): Bacteria > Acidobacteriota > Terriglobia > Bryobacterales > Bryobacteraceae > DASZPB01. The sequence goes on from DASZPB010000082.1 coordinate 19,021, forward strand.
GAAGTCCTCGATCTTGAGGAACTCAAGGCGATAATTCGCCTCCGGGTTCCGCGTGGAGGGACCCGCTACCAGAAGGGCCACAGGGCTAGGTACTTGATGTTCCTGCAGCCAAGTCTGGGCAAAATTGCGCCAGTTCTTCGGGTCCTCAACCAACTCAACCGGCTCTACACCGCCGGAAAAAATCAGTTCCTGGCAGACAGCCGGGTCGCGGCTTAGCGCGACAATCCATTGCAAGGGGTTTAAGCGGGAGATCATTCGGGCGGTAGTGCCCGTTCGGGTGGGAACGAAGGCCGCCGCGCAGGGGACGAAATCCAAAGCGGTTTGCACGACCGAGGTAATGGCATCGGCGATGCTGTTCCGTGCGCCGAGACCCAGGCGTGAGCGAAGTTCCGCGAGGCGTATCGGGGGACGCTGGGACTCCGTGTAGGCGGCAATCTTTGCCAACATCGCCACTGCCTCCTCCGGATATTTGCCGATCGCCGACTCAGCGGAGAGCATTACGGCGTCAGTTCCGTCGAGGATCGCGTTCGCAACGTCGGTCGCCTCAGCCCGGGTCGGCAGCCGGCTCGCTGCCATCGACTCGAGCATTTGCGTTGCAGTGATGAGCGGCTTACCGGCAATATGGGTTCTCGCGATGAGCTGTTTTTGCAGGATTGCCATTTCCTCAATCGGAACTTCTACGCCAAGGTCTCCGCGCGCCAGCATGATGCCGTCGGTCGCGTTCAAGATCTCATCGAAGTTCCTGATGGCATCCAACCGCTCGATTTTGGAGATGATGAAGGGCCGCTTGCCGAAAGCTTCGGCTGCTGCACGCACAGCTTCAATGTCACGGCCGGTCTCCACGAACGACTGGCTCACGGCGTCTACTCCGTGCTGCAACGCAAATTCCAGACAAACGCGGTCCTGGGGAGTAAAGGCACTGATACCGAGAGCGATCCCAGGCAGATTCAAACCCTTTTTAGAGCGTAGTTCACCACCGACCAGCACCTTGCAGTGAACGTCGCTGCCCGAAACGTGCTCGACCGTCAACTGCACCAGACCGTCGTTCAAGAAGAGCCGGTCGCCGGGCTTTACGACTTTCGGCAAATCCTTGAAGCTCACTGACACGCGTTGCGGATTACCGGTGATCTCCTCTGCAGTCAGTATGAAGTTCTCTCCGGTATGTAGTTGAATCGGCTCTGGTTCGATCTTGCCGATCCGCATCTTCGGGCCCGGCAGGTCGGCCATGATCGCCACACGGCGGCCGGCTGCCTTCGCCGCGCAGCGGATGCACTTGATCCGCTCCGCATGACTGGCGAGGTCGCCATGCGAAAAGTTAAGCCGCGCGACGTTCAGACCGGCGCGAATGAGACGTTCCAGCATTTCCGGTGTTTCCGACGCGGGTCCGATCGTGGCGACAATTTTGGTCTTGTTCTTGGGGAGCGCCATCACAACTCTCATTTTGGCAATTGGCCGTCTGATAAGCCCGGGCGAACTCAGACCGCAACGATTTCGTTGGCGTAGCGCTTCGCCATTTCCGAAAGTGGGATCGGCTGGTAGTCTCCGGCGTGTCCTGCCTGGCCGAATTCGGTCATGCGTTGCACGATCAGTTTCTTCATCGCTTCCCGTGCCACCTTCAGGTAGCTGCGGGGATCGAACTCGTCGGGATGTTCCGCAAACACTTTGCGGATCGCGGCGGTCATCGCCAACCGGTTGTCGGTATCCACGTTGATTTTGCGGACACCGTTCTTGATGCCAAGCTGGATTTCCTTCACGGGCACACCCCAGGTTGGCTTCAACTTTCCGCCGTATCGGTTGATGATCTCCTGCAGGTCTTTCGGTACGCTCGAAGATCCGTGCATCACAAGATGAACCTTAGGGAGTCTTTTGTGAATCTCAATCAGGCGCTCCATCTTCAGGGTCTCGCCGGTAGGCGCCTGGGTAAACTTATAAGCGCCGTGGCTGGTGCCGATGGCGATCGCGAGGGCGTCTACGCCCGTCTGGTGGACGAACTCCACTGCCTCGTCGGGCTCGGTCAGATGCGCAAGTCCATCGAGGCCTGCGCCATGCCCGTCCTCGATGCCGCCCAGACATCCGATTTCCCCTTCAACCGTCACGCCGCGTGCGTGGGCCATCTCGACTACTTGACGCGTGATCTTCACGTTGTAATCAAATGACGAGGGAGTTTTTCCGTCGGCCATTAGGGATCCGTCCATCATCACGCTGGTGAAACCGGCGTCGATGGCGGACTTGCACGTCTCCGGGCTATTGCCATGATCTTGATGCAGTACGGTCGGTATCTCCGGATATACTTCGGTAGCGGCCTGCATGAGATGGTAAAGGAAGCGGTCATTCGCGTAGGCGCGCCCCCCGCGACTGGCCTGAATGATTACGGGCGATCTGGTTTCACGCGCCGCTTCCATGATGGCCTGGATCTGTTCCATGTTGTTGACGTTGAACGCCCCAAGGCCGTAGCCACGGTTGGCAGCCTCATCTAGTACTTGCCGCAGTGAGACCAATGACATAGCTAAGTTTCTCCTTTGGGCTGAAACCGAGAGCGGTAGATCACCAGTCCTGGGCGCTATCGATATCCAGTCATACACACGACAGATGCCCGGGGAGGCCCACCGGGCGTTCTATTTTTGATTTGCGCAGTCTGTCAGTCTGGTGTCTTACCTATGATCGGTCTCCAAGCACCGGCTGCCCGCGGCGGCTCCTGGGGGGAGAAAAACTAAATCAACGCGGCGCACAGGTGAATCACCAATCTGTCGAAAAGGGAATGCCTCAAACAATTCCACGGCCGCGCACTACCGCCGGCGCTGGTCGAACCGGGGGTGACGGAAGCGATACCGGGCTGGTGATGCAACTTCACGAATTCTATTCTTCTTTGGCCATTCGGAATGACAACAAGATTGTGGTGCTCGTCGTCGACGGCCTTGGCGGCATGTCGCACAAGGAGTATGGCTACAAGACCGAACTTGAGTATGCGAGCCACCCTAATCTTGACCGGCTAGCTTCGCGAGGTGCAACGGGGATGCTGACGCCCGTGTTGCCAGGCGTCACGCCCGGCAGCGGCCCAGCCCACATCGGATTGTTTGGATTGGATCCCATTTTGTTCCACATCGGCAGAGGAGTATTAGAAGCTCTTGGGATCGGCCTCATCCCGGAGCCCACCGATGTGTTCGCACGTGGCAACTTCTGTACTGTCGATGACGAAGGGACTATTGTTGACCGCCGGGCTGGACGGATACCGACAGAGACTTGTGAGCAGCGACTGGACTTGCTTCGTGATATTCGCGTGCCACGATCAAATATCGAATTGTATGCGGTCCAGGATCATCGATTCGTATTGCGGGTGAAGGGAGCCGACCTCGACGGAAGTATCGCCAACACCGATCCCGGTTCGGTTGGTGCAAAGCCAAAGCCTGCAAAAGCGCTCACACCACAGGCCGAAGCAACAGCAAATATCGTGAATGCTTTTGTTGATCAAGCGCTTGATCGTTTGAGAGGGCAATCCGATGCAAATGCCCTTGTGCTGCGCGGCTTCTCCATGCTGCCGAAGATCCCCAGTTTTTACGAGCTGTATGACCTTCGAAGCGCAGCTTTGGCGATTTATCCAATGTATAAGGGACTTGCTCGAACGGTTGGCATGGAGATCCTGGATTGTGGCAATACCTTTCCCGATCAACTGCGAACGCTGGAAACACATTGGAACGAGTACGATTATTTCTTCATTCACTATAAATACACGGATAGTTGCGGCGAAGATGGTAACTTCCTTTCCAAAGTAAACCATATTGAAACATTGGACAGATGCATCGACTCGTTGACGCGTCTCGATCCCGCGGTTCTTGCCGTTACCGGTGACCACAGTACACCAGCGGCGCTGAAGTCTCATAGTTGGCATCCCGTTCCCTTGCTGCTCGTATCGTCTACGTGTCGAAGAGACGGGTCGATGGCATTTACAGAGAGCGCTTGTGCGAAGGGCGCCCTCGGCAATATGGAATCAAAGTATCTGATGGGATTACTACTGGCGCATGCATTACGACTGGAGAAATTTGGCGCATAGAGGGAAGCTGACTGCTCATGACAACGAATGCACCGAAGAGTATTGCCGAGATCGATTTCGCGTCTCTCATCCAACGCCGGTACACGCCTTCGCCCGATTGTTGGGCAGATCAGATTCTCTACTTCCTGATGCTCGATCGATTCTCGGACGGCAATGAAAAGGGTGGCTTCCGGGACGCTCAGGATCAACCCGTCACAACGGGAACAACCCCTCTCGCGACCAGCGGGGATGTCGGGTCCGTACCGTATTGGCAGTGGCTGAGCGAAGCGCCGGGCTGGCAGGGCGGAACTCTGAAGGGTCTGAAGTCCAAGCTGGGATACCTGCGCCGGCTGGGGGTGACGGCGATCTGGATCAGTCCGGTCTTCAAACAGGCGCCTTTCGAAGCGACGTATCACGGGTATGGCATTCAGAACTTCCTCGATGTCGACCCTCACTTCGGCACGCGCGAAGATCTACGCGACCTGGTTGACGCAGCGCACGAGCAGGGTATCTATTGCATCCTCGACGTAATCCTCAATCACGCCGGGAACGTGTTCGGCTACCGGGATGCCCGATATCAATTGAGCGTCGGAGACGACAAATGGTTGCCCGATCCGAGGTGGGACGGACAACCTTACAAAGTCGAAGGATTCCGCAACCGCGAAGGTCAGCCCGTGCTTCCGTTTGATCCGCCAGACCCGGCTGCGCTCGACGCGGCTTGGCCCGATGGAGCGATCTGGCCCAGAGAGTTGCAGACGCCGGGCAGTTTCACCTGCAAAGGCAGGATCGCTAATTTTGACTTCCCTTCGGAGTTCAGTGAAGGCGACTTTTTCGATTTCAAGAAGCTCAACCTGGCGGTGGACTGGTCTGCGAAATACCCAACGCCCTCGCCAACACTACAACACCTCATCCACTGTTTTGAGTACTGGATCGCCTACGCCGACATTGACGGTTTTCGTATCGATGCGGTGAAGCACATGGGCCAGCAGTCTACGCGTGTATTCTGTGCCGCAATTCACGAGTTCACCCAGGGCCTCGGCAAGGAGCGTTTCTTTCTTGCTGGCGAGGTGACTGGCGGGCGCGGCCACGCATGGTCGATGGTGGACACAACCGGCCTGGATGCCGCGCTCGGAATCGAAGACATTCCCGGACGGCTTCAATCGATGGTCAAGGGTCTTGCGGAACCTAACGAATACTTCGCTTTATTCCGGAACTCGGAACTGGACGACCACGGCGATTTCGCGTGGTTCGGCCAGCATGTGGTCACGATGTTTGACGACCACGACCAAATACACAAGGGGAACGAGAAGCGGCGTTTTTGCGGAATGGCTGAGTATCGCAAGCTGATATTCAATGCGCTTGCCGTCAACCTGACCACAGCCGGCATTCCTTGCATTTACTATGGCACTGAGCAGGGGTTCGAGAGTGGTAGCCAACCCTCGCCGAGCGACAAGGTTCTACGGGAAAACATGTTTGGTGGGCGCTTTGGCGGGAAATGCTCAAAGGATGTTCACTTCTTCGACGAAGATGCTCCGCTGTTCCAGGCTGTCTCTAAGCTGTGCGAACTGCGGCATGAGTGGATTGCGCTGCGGCGTGGCCGCCAGTACGTTCATGAGATCTCCGGCGACGGCGTGCACTTCGGGCCGCCGGTTCGGTTCGGAGGCCGCTTGCATACGCTGATTTCGTGGTCGCGTGTATTGGCGGATCACGAAATGCTGGTGGTTTTCAACACAGATGAAATCAACGCGCACGAACTCCACAGCACGCTCAATCCCAGCCTGCGGAGAGAAGGAGATGAACTTCTCCTCTTGTTTTCATATACACCCGAGTCAGGACTCGAACCCGTGGAATCTCCCCGGTACGCTCTCCCGAGGTTGCGGGTGGAACGGCGCGGTAACGTGCTCTGCACCCGGCTTGTAGTCGGCCCCGCGGGCATTGCGATTTATACCGCAGAGAGGTTTCCACGGAACGGCGATGAGTGAAAAGGCAATCGGCATGCGGCTTGATCGGGCCAGTTCATCATCGAAGGCGGGAGCAACACAAATTCGCGTGGAGCCGTCTTTGTGGTGATCGCTGCGTGGTCCTGCGCAACCACCAGCATTAATGGCACCGTCTTTGTGCTGCTGCCCTGTGTGATCGTCTGGCATTTCTAGGGAGCACGCTGATGAACGCCCTGGTGAACACCACATATCGAAGCGATTCGACGGCCTGGCACGCAATTACTGCCGATGAGGTGCTGAGGCTGCTCAAGAGCAACATTCGTACTGGGCTTGAGACCGGCGAGGTCTCGCTCCGCCTCGTGGAGTACGGACCGAACCAACTGCCGGAAGGGCGCAAGGCGGGGCCGCTCAAACGGTTCCTCACGCAGTTCCACAATATTCTGATCTATGTTTTGCTGGCCGCCGGCTTCATCAAGCTGATGGTCGGCCTCTGGCTGGATGCGGCGATCATTCTGGGCGTAGTGATCGTCAACGCATTGCTTGGATTCATTCAAGAAGGTAAGGCGGAAAAGGCCCTTGATTCGATCCGTCACATGTTGTCTGCAGAGGCCAGAACCTTGCGCGACGGAGAGGCTCGCATGGTCGAGGCGGAGGGGTTGGTGCCAGGCGATGTCGTGCTTCTCGAATCCGGCGATCGAATTCCGGCCGATTTGCGCTTGGTCGAGGTAAAGAATCTGCGTACTGAGGAGGCGGCCCTCACGGGCGAATCAGTGCCGATCGATAAAATGACGAACCCGGTTTCGGAAAAGGCTGCCATCGGCGACCGCGAGGGAATGGCATATTCCGGTACCCTGGTCACGTCTGGACGCGCCAGCGGGGTCGTGGTCGCCACCGGAACGAACACAGAATTGGGACGCATCAACCAGATGATGGCGTCCCTCAGCGCGCTTGAAACGCCGTTGCTGCGTCAGATTAAGAAGTTCGGATATACGATCACCGCAGCTATCGCCTTCGTGAGTGTCCTCGTATTCCTGTACGGCAGGTGGGTCCGGCAGATGCCTTTTGTCGAGATCTTCCAAGCAGTCGTCAGTATCGCCGTCTCAGTCATTCCCGAAGGTTTGCCGGCGCTGATTACTGTCACGTTGGCGATCGGCGTTCAGCGGATGGCACAACGCAACGCTATTATTCGTCTCCTTCCGGCTGTGGAAACTCTCGGTTCGGTATCCCGAATCTGTTCCGATAAGACGGGCACCCTTACGCTCATGGAGATGATGGTAGTTTCGGCCGTGACTGCCGAATCGGCTTATCGCATTACAGGGCAAGGGTACGCAGCCGAAGGCCAAATCCTGAAACACGGAAATCCCGCGGGAAAGGATGATCCGGTCTTGAAGCTCATGGGTCGAGTCTCCGTGCTTTGCAATGATGCGGAGTTAGTAAACAAGGAAGGAGTATGGAAGATGGAGGGCGATCCGACCGAGGGCGCGCTCTATCCGTTCGCCGGCAAAATCGGCCTGGAACGGCAAGACGAACAAGCTGCGTATCCCCGAACTGACACCATCCCTTTCGAATCGGAACACAAGTTTATGGCCACGCTCCACAAGGACGCTGCCGGCGCCGGGATGCTTTTGGTAAAAGGTGCTCCGGAAGTCATCGTGGAGCATTGCGATCGGCAGCAGACTGAAGGTGGGCCACAAGTGCCGATCGATCGCGAACATTTTATGAATGCTTCTGACCGGCTCGCGGCACAGGGTGAGCGCGTACTGGCCTTGGCATGGATTGAGAATCCGGACGTCAGATCTGGGAGCCTCGTTCCCGCGGATCTCCCGAAGAACCTGGTTCTGCTCGGTCTGATCGGGCTGCTTGATCCCCCGCGAGAGGAAGCCATAGAAGCTGTGAAGGAGTGCCACGGTGGCGGAATCCGAGTCACGATGATCACCGGCGATCACAAGATCACGGCGGCGGCGATCGCAAAAATGCTGAATATCGGCGACGGGAAGACGGCAATCACGGGCGCCGAAATCGAGGAAATGGATACCGCCACGCTCGAAGAACGCGTCCGCGATGTGGACGTATTTGCCCGCGCGAGTCCGGAACACAAACTTCGTCTCGTGAAGGCGATGCAGGCGAACAAGCAGATCGTAGCGATGACTGGCGATGGGGTGAACGACGCGCCGGCACTCAAGAAAGCGGACATCGGGGTCGCAATGGGTATCAAAGGGACTGAGGTAACCAAAGAGGCGGCCGAGATGGTCCTGGCCGATGACAACTTCGCTTCGATCACGGCTGCTGTAAAAGAGGGCCGCACGGTTTACAACAACATTGAGAAAGCCATGCTGTTCATGCTGCCGACAAACGTCGCCCAGGCTCTTGTCATCATGGGGGCCATTCTTGTGGGCTTTACGGCGCCGATCACGGCTCCCCAGATTCTCTGGGTCAACATGGTGACCTCGGTCGCACTCGGCCTGGTCATCTCCTTCGAACCCCATGAGCTCGATGTTATGCAGCGGCCTCCTCGTGTAGTCAATCGTCCTATACTCGACGGCTTCGGAATTTGGCGTGTCATCTTTGTGGGTTTGGCGTTGCTCGCGCTCACATTATGGGCGTTCTTCTGGATCAAGTCGAAGGGCGCATCGGATGACCTTGCTCGTGCGGCAGCCGTGAACGCGCTCGTTGTTGGCCAGGTCTTCTATCTCCTGAATAGCCGCTACAGACTGGACTCGTCACTTTCTTTAAAGGCGCATCTCGGCAATAAGTACTTGCCTTTGGGCATCGGGGCCGTAGTAGTCTTGCAGATCTTGTTTACCTACGCGCCGCCGCTTCAAGTACTCTTCGAAACCGAATCCATCCCGGGCTGGGTCTGGCCCTGGCTCCTCCTCGGAGGCTTCGTCTTCTTCCTCGTGGTAGAGCTGGAGAAACTGATCATCCGCACGGCGCGTAGGGCGCGCCGGATACCGGTTGTGCCCGCGGCAGCCCATGCTTGAGAACAAGGGTTGCGATCAGCAAGAAGGATGAGCCGCATTCGAGGCGCGCATTCAGAGTGCACCAAAAAAGTAAACGCAGCGGCCGAATTCTGCATCGAGCAAGGTAGCGAACTGTGCCAAGGAAGTGCCAGGGAAGCAACCTACTGCCAGGGAGTTGATTAAAATGTGTGACTATTCGCTGATGGGTGTACCGAATCGGCTGGCTCAGGAAGGCGAGGAACTGGTGATATACCGGTTCCAGACCGGATCTCTGGGACTGGCCGCAGCAGCAGACTTGCAGCGCTCGGATTCTCCCGTGGTCCCAAGCAGGACATTCTGGGCGGCGCTGAAGGAACTTTTCAATCCGAAGCCCGACCAGGTTTGCGCGATCTGCATTCCCCCGGGTGCCCGTCTGGAATTGAGGGGACTTCCGGTAGGCCGGCAGCGGGAACTCGCGGTAGGTCCCATTGAGGAAGTCACCTTCACTCAGATCAGTGCGTTGGTCAACACTTACCGCGACGCAGTGCGGTTTTCAAATGGCCGCGAACTCCGCCTGCAGGAGTTGCAAGAGGGTCTACAGATGAAGGTACTAGACCTGTCCCTCGCCGAGGAACTCGATCTGGATCTGCTTCGTAAGCAGCAGGGGGAATTCCAGCAGTCGCGACAACGAACCACAATCGCAGAGAGTCTCTGATCGCCGAAAGCCTGTTGGCTGGGGCAACTTTACATCATTCAATGGGGCAGGTCCGGCGCCTGGGCAGGATCGCGAACATAACCCTTACCCAGGCCTGCAAAATGTCTTCGTCCAGACCCGGACAACGCCCGGTTTGCGCCGACGCACGGCCGGAACGAACACAATGCCGTACGTCTTAGTTAGAGCCGCGATTCTGGTGAATCCCGATAAGGAAATCGTCTCGTAGCACAACCCTTTCTTGGAAGCGTTTCCAATCTGCCCGGGTGAATGACGGAGCACCCGCGCAATCTGACCGTTTGCGCGCCTTGCGGTAAGCGATTACAATGCAAGCTCTGTGATTCACGGAATGAGCAGGAGGGCTCTACGACGCCTCCTTCGATGGAAGCGGTTAGTAGCCCTGCTTGAGAACATTCCGCAAACACCTTCATCACCAGAGCACCTCTTCGGAGCTTGGAGAAACCGTATGAAAACACGTTTTGCCATCCTGGCGGGAATGGCGCTTATTGCGGCCATCGCGCCTGCCCGAGCAGAGAAACCGCTGAAGGACTATAGCTTTATCCGCGGCGTCAATTACGGGATGAATAGCGACCAGGCTATCCTCGAAAGGGATCTTGGTTATGCGAAACGAGTCAACCTGAACAGCACGCGAATCTGGCTGAATTATCTGGCCTACGAGAGAGATCCGGAAGGCTATATCAACCGGCTCCGCAACTACATTCGCACTTCGCAGCGGTTGGGCTTCTCCACTATGCCGATTCTGTGGAACGGCAACAACCTGAATCCCGATACGCTGAAGCCCGCGTTTCGCCCGCGAGGCGATGCCTACGTGAAAGCGATCGTGGAAGCAATCAAGGATGAACCGGGCCTGCTGATGTGGGACATCATGAACGAGCCATTCACCAATGCGTATTACGGACGCGCGACCGGCGATGAGAAGAAGCAGAGGGGAGCCGAAATCACGGAGTTTCTTCGTTACTACTTATCCGACGTCAAGAAGTTGGACTCTGTAAATGCAACCACGGTTGGATACAACTATTCGTACCAACTGGAGGACTCCGCCGACCTGGTCGATGTCCTCAGCTTTCACGATTACACGCCACTGCGGTCCACGATTGAAGCGGCCTACCGCACCGCGGAAGCGGTTTCCAAGAAATTCGGCAAGCCCATCCTGAATACAGAAACCGGGTGCATTGCTCGCGCCAATCCTTATGACGTGGTGCTGCAGATTGCGGGAGAGCACAAGACCGGCTGGTATTTGTTCAACCTGATCATCCAGGGGTATTGGGGAGAAATTCACGGTTTGTTCTATCCGGACGGCACGATTCGCGATCCGGCAACTATCGCGGCCGTGATGGGATTCTATAGAAACCGCGATTTGAAAACGATCATCAAACCGGTTCCGAACCGCGAGGGCCACGCCGAACGAGCCCTGAAAGCGATTGAGGCGGCGTTGAAAGATGACCCGAGCACGTTCGCGCACTCGCAAGTGCCGACAGACCAGATACTGGACGCGGCGGAGTACGCAGCGAACCTGCTCGAAGCATCTGAGATGGTGCCGATGGACGTGCCGCCCACCGCGCGGATCCGGTTCTGGCGCGAGCAGCCCCCTGAAAAGCGCGACCGCGATGCGATCCGCGCATTCGCTTATGATTTGGGGTTGACGCTGAAGAAGTATTGCCTGTTGTACTGAACGGGCGGCTCGTGACGGCGATCGTTCAGATGGATGCCGCGCCGCTCGCAATCCACGATTGCGTATTTGATTCCAATAGAACAGTGGCGCGTCCGTTGCAATGATCATTCCATGTACTTCCGACCAAAAAAACGCAGCGTTTCTAAAGGGCTTATCGCGGGAGCCGTTGGGGGATTGGCCGCATCGTGGGTCATGCCTAAATTCCAATCCTTGCTTTCGCACGCTTTGGGAAAAAGTGGGCCGCACGAAGGCGAAGGCGAAGATGCCACCGTGAAAACCGCGCAGGGCATCTCGTCCGCTGTGCTGGGCCACGAACTTTCCGAGGAAGAAAAGAAGAAGGCGGGACCTCTGGTTCATTACGCCTACGGAACCGGCATTGGAGCTCTCTACGGTGGGCTGGCGCAAAAGCACGAAACCACTACGTCGGGATTTGGCGCCGCCTATGGGGCCGCCGCATGGGTGCTCGGCGACGAAGTCGCGGTGCCGGCGTTCGGGCTAGGGAAAAAGCCGAAGGAAACACCGGTGTCCCAACATTTTCAATTCCTGGCTGCTCACCTCGTTTACGGTGTAACGCTCGAAGGTGTGCGCCGTCTGACGCTGAAGGCGCTGCACGCAGCGTAAGCCGGCTAGGGACGAGTGGATGGACAGATCCGGAATCGCTTGCGGCCTTCTATCCGGTATGTGTTGAAGTCCGCATGATCAACTGTGAAAACAGTGCTGAGACTTTCGCGTCTGGCCAAATAGACCAGAGTCGCGTCCGCAAAATCCATTGGCCGATCCCAATAGCGGGACATCAGAGTTTGGATTTCGGGCAGCTCCGAATCCTCGATCACTGCCAGCCTGAGGGCGCCGGAACGGATAAACTTCCACTTGATCTCTCTCTCATGACGGTTCTTGTCCACCAGATGGAAGAGTGGGTCAACACGGCTTCCGAAGTGAGGAGAGGCAATCTGAGCTGATGGAATGCATCGGCACAGATCTTATGCCAGCGGTCGTTTCTGTCCAGTAAGGCGAGAATCGCTCCCGTATCGACGAGCGTGTCAACGGCCATAGCGTCGTTGTGGCCGCTGCCGGATTGTTTGCGAAGCTTTCTCAGACCGCCGGGGATCGCCGCCGGCAAGCGCTCCCAGCAACTTTGAGGCAGATCTTCTCAGCCGGACTTGTTCCTTTTCCTCTTCGTCGGCGGCACCGCTCTTGCCCAGCCACTCGCGGGCCGCGAGGTCAAGAGCAGCGGCCATGGAGATCTTCCGGCGGCGCGCTTCCCGTTCCAAACCTATCTTGAGGTCGGGAGATACACGCCAACTATACACGTCGGTCTTCATGCAATACGTTGTAGTGCATCTCGTCTGACGCCTTGGGTGTTCACACCCCTACGCCCGGCTTAGCCGTAAGACTCGTGTCTGGTGGCTTTCCAGCTTCGTGGTGAATGAGTCGCGGAAGATGCCGAGATCGGTTTTCTCCCACAGGTCGCGCACTTTCCATATCCCAGGCAGCGCGATATCGGACCATTTCACCTTCATCTCCTGAGCATCCGGCGCGCGGTTGAGCAGGCCGAGCGCGAATTCGCCGCCGGAGAGTGGCTTTCTCCAAGCCTCCAGATCGCGGTCTTTGATGGCCCGCCATGCCTGCTTGCCCAGTCTGTCCTGGTTGATCGCAAGCACTTCGGGAGCGGTCAGGATCGCTCGCGTTTCCGCATCCATCGTTCGCAGATCGCATGTTGCCATTAACGGCGCGGCCATCAGGCACCACAGGCTCATATGGCTTCGATATTCCGTCTCGTTCGGCGGCGGCCAGCCCTTTGGGGAGGTGTAACGCCCATGACCTTTCAAGCCGACGATCAACATGTCCGGGTCATTCCAATGGCCGGGACCGGCGTAGTCGGCTAGAGGCGCCTGGCGATCAATGATGTTGGTCACGCCCAGGTGATAGTCATTGTACTCGCCGTCCCAGATATCGCGGATATCCCATCCGGTGCGCCACAACTGCGCGCCGATCTTTGGAGCCCAGAGCCAGGGATCGCGCGGGCCCCATTCACATACCGAGAAGACGATCGGCCGGCCCGTTTTACGAATTGCCTGAATCATCGTGCTGTAGCGCCGGATGGCGGTTTCCTGATCTTCCGGGGCAAAGCAGTAGTCCACCTTGAGGTAGTCGACGCCCCAGTCTGCAAATGTTTGCGCGTCTTTTTCTTCGTAGCCGAAGCTGCCCGGTTGTTTGCCGCAGGTCTTTTCCGCGGCGTCAGTGTACATCCCGAGCTTCAAACCTTTCGAGTGCACATAGTCGGCAACCGCCTTGATGCCGCGTGGGAAGCGCTTCGGGTCAGGAAACAAATAACCATCCCGATTGCGCCCGCCATGCCAGAGGTCGTCGATGCACAGGTACTCGTATCCGGCCGCCCGCATGCCCGAGGCGACCATGGCGTCCGCCATTCCGCATACGAGTTGATCACTGACTTCGGGGCCGAACTGGTTCCAACTCATCCAGCCCATGGGCGGCGTCGGAGCAATCAGCACAGGATGGGCAGCGGTTGATTCACGCGTTTGCGCGGCGAGTGTGCGCGCACCCAGCGCCGCCGCAGCGGCTCCGAGAAACTGTCGTCTGTCCATGGCTGGATTGTATCGCCAGGCGAATTGTTAACCGCCGGCGACAGGTGGACTTCCGGAAGGAGCATCCAATTCTCTGGACAAGCCGTCCGCGCGCAGCCCCATCCTGGTTGGAATCCAGCATATCCGATGCTATTCTCTGCTGGAATCGCTGGGAGGTCTAACGTATGCGAAGCCTGCTTTTATGTTCTGCCGTGCTGCTGGCGGTTGCGTTTTCGCTGGGTGCGCAGGAGTCTCGAGCCACCCTCACGGGCACGATTACCGATTCGTCCGGCGCAGCAGTGCCGGGGGCAAAGGTGTCCGCCATCAATCTTCAGACAGGCTTGACCGCTAAATCGGAAGCGAACGGCCAGGGGCTCTATGTGATTCCTTATCTGCTGCCCGGACAGTACAAGCTGCTGGTGGAACAGACCGGATTTAAATCATTCGAGCAAAGCCCGATTGAATTGCGAGTATCGGACCGTCTGGAAGTGAATGCGGTGATCCCGGTTGGGCAGGTAACGGAAAAACTGACGGTCACGGCGGAAGTGCCATTGGTGGAGACGGAAACCTCGAGCCGCGGGCAGGTGGTCGACAATATGCGCGTCAACGACCTGCCGTCGAATGGGCGCAACCCGCTGCAATTTGTCGGCTTGGCCACGGGAGTACAGTTCGCGGGCAGCACGCAGACGTATTTTCGCCCTTTCGACACGCAGCTCGATTTCACGATCAACGGCGGACAGCGAGGTGTGAACGAAATTCAAATCGATGGCGTACCTGACAACGCCATCACCTATTACACCGCCGAGCCGCAGTTCGCCTACGCTCCGCCGACCGAAGCCACGCAGGAATTCAAGGTTCAGACCAACACGTATGATGCGCAGTATGGGCGCACGTCCGGCGGCGTCATCAATCTCTCCATTAAATCCGGCACCAATCAGCCGCACGGAGCCGTTTATGAATATCTGCGGCGTACGGGATTGACCGCGAATACGTTCGCCAATAATGCGAACGGCCAGCCGCGGCCAAACCGTGTGCAGGATCAGTACGGATTCGAGCTCGACGGTCCGGTGTTCCTGCCCAAGCTTTATCACGGCCGGGACAAAACGTTCTTCATGGTGGCGTTTGAGAAATACCGGGACGTGCAGCCGCAGCCAGGCCTGGGATCGGTGCCCACGCCGGATCAACGAAACGGAGATTTCTCGAGTACGTTCCAGGCGAATGGCAAGCCTTACACGATGTACGACCCGCTCACGGTCGCGCCGAATCCGGCCTACGATCCCAGTAAAAGCGTTTCGCTTTCCAACCTCCAGTACATCCGGCAGGCATTCCCGAATAACAAGATTCCTTCAGCCCGGTTCAACGCTGTGGCTCTCAATATCCTGAAGGACATCCCGCTGCCAAACCAGGAAGGCGACGCAGTAACCCACCTCAATAACTGGTTTGCCGGCGACGCGAATTCCGCAACCGATTACTACAACGTCATCACGCGCATTGACCATAGCATCAATGATCGGCTCCGGATCTTTGGCCGCTGGGATCGCAACTTCCGGGATGGCGGAAAGAAGAACGCCTATAGTTGGGACACCAATGCCAAGCAGTACACGCATTCCGGCAGAAACAACGATGGCGGCATGATCGATATGGTAGACACGCTCAATCCACAGACTATTCTGAGCGCGCGCATTGGATTCAGCCGCTACGTCTACAGCAGCGTCTACAATTACCAGAATCTTTCGTACCTCGGGCTTCCCGTTACCAGCTTGTTGCAGACCCCGGGCAAATACCCGGTAGTCAGCTTTACGAATTACATTTCGACGAGCGTTGAGGACAATGACTTTTCGCCGAGCGAAAATATTAGCGCGCAAGCGTCTCTGGTGAAAGTCGTGGGATCGCACTCGATCAAGTTTGGCGGCGAGTACCGCGAAGTTCGTTACGCCGACGTCAACGTTCAGAATTCGGAAGGCAAATACAATTTCACGCAGGCCTGGACCAGCTCCAATCCGCAGGTGACCGACAGCGCGAGCGGCAATGCCATTGCTTCCTTCCTGCTGGGTGATATGGCCTCGGCGCAAGCGACGATCAACGCGGCTCCCTACTTGACGTGGAAGTATCCAGTAGGGTTCTTCCAGGACGACTGGAAAGTCACGCGCCGGCTGGCGGTGAATCTCGGACTGCGCTGGGACGAAGAAATGCCGGTGCAGGAACGCTACAACCGGCAGAACCGCGGGTTTGACTTTACGGCGAAAAGTCCTCTGACCGTGCCCGGATATAACCTGGTGGGCGGTCTTCTGTTTGCCGGAGTCAACGGCCAGCCGAACGGCGCATTCAACCCGACGAAGAACGCATGGCAGCCGCGCGCGGGCGTGGCATACCAGTTCTTTAACGATAAGCCGCTGGTCTTCCGCGGCGGAATTGGCCGCTATTACCTGCCCACCTATGAGTTCGGCGGATCGCTCGGATTCTCGAGGGTGACCACGGCGCAGACTTCGACAGCCGACTACTTCCCGCTCGCAACGTTCTCGAATCCATTCCCGAGTGGGCTGCTGCAGCCCACGGGATCATCGCTCGGCCTGGCCACCGGGTTGGGTGACACGATTTCGTTCAATGACCCGACACGCCGCGTTCCCTATGTCTGGCAGTTTTCGGGTGGGCTGCAATACGAAGTGATGCGCGGTCTGCTGGTGGAAGCCTCCTATGTGGGCAGCAGGACTTCCGATCTGCAGGTCAGCAAGAACATCAACGCGCTTTCCCCCGATCAACTGGCGCTGGGTACGGCATACCTTTCGACCGCTGTCGCGAATCCGTTTTACGGGATTCTTCCAACCAATGTGCCGCAAGGCGCCGCGCCAACCATCCAACGGCGGAACCTGCTGACTCCGTTTCCGCAGTTCACAAGTATCACCGAAGGGGCGCAAAGCCTGGGCCGGAACTGGTACAACTCTCTGCAGGTGAGGGTTGAGAAGCGGATGTCGCACGGACTCTCCGTGATGGTGTCCTATACGCTCTCAAAGACCATCGAGCAACTCGCATTCCTCAATGCGCAGGATGCGCGGCCCTCGCGCGAGATCGGCACCTACGACGTTCCGCAGCGGCTGGTCATCAGCGGGATCTATCAGTTCCCGGTCGGACCCCATCAAAAATGGCTGAATCATGGACTCGCTTCGCACATCATCGGCGGGTGGTCGGTTGATTGGAATATGATTGCGCAAGCCGGCATACCGATCAGTTTTCCGAGCGGCTATTACATCAACGGAGATCCGAAGCTCTCCAGCGGACAGAGCCTGAACCATTGGTTCAATACGTCGTCGAGCATCTGGGTTCTGCAGCCGCCCGATACGCTGCGCACCACGAAGCTGCGCAGTCCTACGATCCGTCAATACTCGGCGCCCCAGTATGATGCGACCGTGATCCGGAATTTCCGAATCCGGGAAGGCCACGAATTGCAATTCAAGGTCTCGGCGTTTAACATCACCAACACGCCGATCTTCGGCGCGCCTAACAATTCGCCGACTTCCTCGCTGTTCGGCGTCGTGCCGGTGACGCAAATCAATCTTCCGCGCGACGTCGAGCTTGGTTTCCGGTACCGCTTCTAGGCGGCCGGCAAGGAATTGCAACTGCATCCGGGGCAGGCGGCCGATGGCTGTCTGCCCCTTACTTTTATTTCCATGAAAAGATCACTCTTGGTTTTGGCGGCATTTTTGACGGCCGGTCAGCTTTGGGCTCAGGCGATCGAGACGCCGCAAGGCTTTCTTGGAAACCTCACCCCAATCATGGAGTCGATTCAGAAGGAGCGCGGGTATGCTTTCGACTACGCGCACAAAGGCAGTCTGAGCCTGGAGGCGTGGCGCCGCCGCGGCCGCGAGGCGGTGGAAAAAGCGCTCTCATATGAACCGAAGCCGGTCCCGCTTGACTTGAGGGTTGAGCGCACTGAGAAGCGGAATGGCTATGAGCTGCGGGTGGTGTCATTCGCGGGTTCGGCTCACTATCGCATTCCGGGCTTCCTGCTGGTGCCCACTTCCGGAAGGCCGCCATACCCGGCCGTAGTGGCGTTCCACGACCACGGCGCCTATTTCTATTTCGGCAAAGAAAAGATTGTGGAGGTCGACCACGAGCACGCATCCTTAACGGCGTACAAGAAGACCTACTACGGCGGACGGTCATACGCGAGCGAACTCGCGCGCGGGGGATTTGTGGTGCTGGTGATTGATGCATTCTACTGGGGTGATCGGCGCCTGCAATATCGTGATCCACCGGCAGCATTCCTGAAAGTAACCGCGGGCTTCGATCCCCCGTCGCCCGCGTATGTCGATGCCGTTAACAAGTACCTGGACGATCGAACTGCCGATTTAATTACTCAGCTTGCCTTTGACGGCATTAACTGGATCGGCCTGGTGCATCGCGACGACCGGCGCAGTGTGGACGTGCTGGTGTCTCTTCCGTTCGTGGACCCCAAGCGGATCGGCTGTGTGGGTCTTTCGGGTGGAGGCTTCCGTTCCACCTACATGGCCGGCATGGATGACCGGATTCGCGCTGCCGTCATTGCAGGTTGGATGTCCACGCTTCCGTCCATCGGCCACATTCCGTACTCGACGCATTCCGACATGTACCTGGCTTATGGCTTGCATTCCGTCCTCGATCACCCGGATGTGGCGACCTTGGGCGCACCGCGGTGCGCCATCTTCGTTCAAAACTGCCGGCGCGACCGTCTGTTCACAGCCCAGGGCATGGCCGATGCGGCCGCTAAGATTCGCAACGTTTATTTGAAGGAAGGGCAGCCCGAGCGGTTCCGGGCGGAAACTTACGACGTTCCCCATAGCTTCACGGTCCCGATGCAGGAAGACGCCTTCGCCTGGTTGGAGAAGTGGCTCAAATAAGGCGTCCCGCGCCTTTCAGAGCGCGACAGCCTGGGCCGCCTGAGCGAGTGCCTGGGGCAGATGCGAAACCGTCTCGTCTATGAGCGACTCGGTGTGCGCCGCTGATATTGAACACTGCTTGGTAGCGACCGGGAAGAGAAACACGCCCTGCTCGATCATCCACCGGCGCATGCGCACGTCCGCATTAAAATCGTGATGGGCGGCAATATCGTGCCAGTCCACCGGCGCGTGATCCATGAAGTAGATGCAAAAGGCGGAGCCCTGCCGCACGAGAGTCAGAGGCATGGCACAATCGGCGGCAACTCCGGCGAACGCCTCTTCGATACGCTGCCCAAGTTGGTCGAGGTGGTGGTAAACTGCGCCTCCGCCGGCCCGTAAGATCCGGATGGTGGCAATGGCGGCAGCCAGAGGCACAGGATGGCCGTTGTAAGTGCCTGCCAGCAAGACGCGCCGCCTGTGATTCGGATGGCCGAATAGCTCCATGATCTCGCGGCGGCCCACCAGAGCCGCGATCGGATATCCGTTGGCGATTGCTTTGCCGTAAACTGCGAGATCAGGAGAGACGCCGGCAAGCGCGGCATACCCGCCCAGGCCATGCCGGAAGCCGGTTTTCACTTCGTCGAATATAAGAACGAAGCCATACTGATCGGCCAAGCGACGCAAGCCGGCCAGATAGTCAGGCTGCGGCTTCACGATGCCAATGTTCTGCAGGATCGGTTCCGCGATCAGACCCGCAACCGGATAGCGCCGGGCAACATATTCCACCGAACCCAGGTCATTGAAGTTGATCGGGTGAACCAGTTCGCGGTGCGCCGCGGGAATGCCTGCTCCAATCGGCACAAACGGATATTCGCCGGGGGAATAGCGCGGGCCGATCTCTTCGATCGGCGTCATCAGGTTACAAGCGACGTCGTTATGCCAGCCGTTATAACCACCCTGCATGACGATGATATGATCCCGCGACGTATAGGCACGAGCGGCGCGGATCGCCTGGTAAGTTGCTTCACTACCCGTGTTCAGCACGCAAACCTGGTCTGCGAATGGAACCGCTTCGCAAATCAGCTCGGCCAGGTCGCCTTCGAGAGTAGTCGTATTGACTCCGAACAGGCTGGTACCGTTTCGCAGAACTTGTTCCACGGCGGCGTTGACTTCCGGATGATTATGCCCCAGAAGAAAGGGCGCGAAAGCGCCGTGATAATCGATGTAGCGGTTACCATCCGCGTCCCAGAGGAGCGCTCCCTCCCCTTTTGTGAAGACGATACCGGGCTCGGTTTCGCGATTGATGGAGAACATCCCCCCGGGGATCACGCGACGATTGCGCTCCAGAATGCGATTCGACTTTGGATAGGTTCGCATGACGTAGACAGCATAAAACCTGCGATTCGAGCGGTCACGGCTTACACGGCCAATTCGCGGACCGTTGTCCACATAGCTGGATGCAACTGTGGGAGATCGCCCGCCGGCTTGGGTCCCGGGCGCTAGAATAAGGTGCGAGAACGAGATCCGAATGAAACCCCGGTGCCGGTTTTGGTGTGCCTTCTTCTTGTTTGCAGTCGTGGCGGCCGGGGCCAAGCCTCTTCGCGTTTACTTTGTGGACGTGGAGGGCGGACAGGCTACGTTGGTCGCGGCCCCTTCCGGCGACGTGTTGCTGATCGATACCGGTTGGAACGATGAACGGGATGCCCGGCGGATCGAGGAAACGGCCCATGCGGCCGGGATCACTGCAATTGACGCTCTGCTGATTACTCACTTCCATCGGGACCACGCCGGCGGAGTGGCGGGTTTGGCCGCGCTTCTGCCGATCCGGACGGTGTTCGACCACGGAGAGGACACGGAAAACTACAAAGGATCGCCGGAGATTATGTCGGCCTATCGAAAGGCGATTCCGGAAGCGCGGCGCAAAGTCGTGCATCCAGGGGACAAAATTCCCATTCGCGGGCTCGATATTTCTGTCATTACTTCGGGCGGCCAGCGAATTACCTCTCCGCTTCCGGGAGCAGGTGCGCGAAACCCAGTGTGCGGCACCGAAAGCAGGAAGCCGGACGAGCATACCGAAAACGCCCAATCCGTCGGGGTTTTGATCGAATTCGGCAAGTTCCGCATGCTCGATCTGGGGGACCTGCTGTGGAACCAGGAGCTGGATCTGATGTGTCCACTTAACCCGATCGGCCAGGCGGACCTCCTGGTGGTTTCGCATCACGGTAAGGACACTTCGAACTCGGCCACGTTGATTCATGCGGTTCATCCGCGCGCCGCCTTGATGGATAACAGTGAGACCAAAGGAGGCTCGCCCGCGGTTTTCGATATTTTGCGCAGTTCGCCGGGCTTTCAGGATCTTTGGCAGTTGCATTACTCGATTGCAGCCGGAGCCCGCAACGCGGGGGAAAAGTTCATCGCCAATCCGCACGGGACTTGCCACGGGTCCGCCATCGAGGTCACTGCCGAAAGGGATGGAAGCTTCCGCGTGACTAACGAGGGGAACCACTTTCAAAAAACGTATGGGCCGACTGACTAACCGCTGCTGATCATCGAAATCCTATGCGACTCCGAAGCATTGTTACAACCGTGATTCTCGCGTTGCTCGCCACGGCGGCGAGCCAAGCGAATCCTCCATTTCCGGCCAAGCCGAAGCTGGTGGTTCTGATCGCGATTGATCAGTTTCGTTACGACTACCTGACGCGCTACGAACGGGAGTTGACGGGTGGTCTCCACCGGATGCTCGTCGAGGGGGCGGTTTTCGCGAATGCCAATTTGGCCCATTATCCGTCGGTGACCGCCGTGGGTCATTCCACGATGTTGACCGGCGCCACGCCCGCGTTGAGCGGCATCGTCGGCAATCAATGGTTTGATCGCACCACCGGGAAGGCAGTCAGCAGTGTTTCCGATAGTGAGGTGCGCTTGTTAGGTGGATCAGATGGAGAGGCGTCGTCCCCTCGACGCCTGCTGGTGAGCACCGTCGGCGATGAAATGAAGCGCGTCGATCCAGGTTGCCGCGTAATTGGTATCTCCATCAAGGACCGGGCCGCAATCCTTCCTTCGGGTCATCGGGCGGATGGAGCCTATTGGCTCGATACTTCCACCGGAACCTTCGTCAGCAGCACGTACTATTTTCCGGCGCTGCCGTTATGGGTAAAGGCGTTCACGGATTCGCACGTGCTCGATGCGTATGAAGGCCGCGAATGGAAGTTCTTCGGCAATGTCATGCGAATGCCGCAGCAGGCAGGCGGCCCGCTGGCGAAGGCCTTATATTATTCGCCGTTCGGCAACGACGTGGTGGAGCAATTCGCGGAGCACGCCATTGATGCCGAAAAACTGGGGCAGCGCGGCACGACAGATCTTTTGACGGTCAGCTTTTCTTCCATCGATGCCGTGGGCCACCAGACTGGGCCTGATTCCCCCAAAGTACACGACCTGGTGCTGGAAGAGGATCAAACGGTGGGGCGGATGCTCGATCATCTGGATAAAGTTGTCGGGCTTAAAGATGTCCTCCTGATTCTCACCGCGGATCACGGAGTTGCAGAAATGCCGCAAAACACCGCGGCTGCGAGAATGCCGGGCGGCCGTCTCAAGGATGCGGATCTCCTTTCGGCTGCGCAGACTGCTCTGGAACAGAAGTACGGTCCCGGCAAGTGGACAGTAGCGGCTTTTGACGGAGCGATCTTCCTGAACGAAACGCTGATGGAAAGCAAGTACCTGAACGCCGGCGAGGTACAGGAGGTTGCGGCCGGCGCGCTGGAACGCATTCCGCACGTCTTTCGCGTGTACACGCGCCAGCAGCTCCGGCGCGGGCAGGTTCCGCAGGACAAGCTCAGCCGCGTTTTGAGCGGCAGTTTCAACTGGACGCGGTCCGCCGATTTGCAGGTGATTCTTGATCCTTATTGGGTACGGTCATCAACCAATACGGGGCACGACACTCCATTCTCCTATGATACTCATATTCCGTTGATCTTCATGGGCACTGGAATCCAGCCCGGAATGTACTACCAGAATGTCGAGCTCAACGACCTTGCGCCGACACTTTCGAGCCTGCTATCTGTGCAGACACCGAGCGGCTCCGTGGGACGCGCCTTGTACGAGATTCTACGGCCCGTCCTTGTACCGGCGGGCACGCCCGTTTCTTTGCGCCGCTGACCGGCGCGCGCGATTTCGTATCAAGTGACCGGGAAAGCCCGCACCAGATATCGGGCTCGCGGCCCGAGCTCGCGCTCGATTCGAATCAAATCATTCCACTTGGCCATGCGCTCACTGCGCGCAAAGGAACCGACTTTCAATTGGCCTGCGTTGGTTGCCACCGCAAGGTGCGCGATGAAAGTGTCCTCTGTTTCACCGGATCGCGCGGAGATTACCGGCGTCCAGCCTGCTTCCTGAGCGAGCTTTACAGCGGCCAAGGTCTCCGTTACTGTGCCGATCTGATTTAGCTTAATCAGCACGGCATTTGCGGTTTTCTGATCGATCGCCTGCCGCATCCGCACCACATTGGTGGTCACCAGATCGTCGGCAATTATTTGAAGGCGATTGTCGAGCGTGCGCGAGATGATGCTCCACCCTTCCCAATCGGTATCGGCCATCGGATCCTCGATCGAAACGATAGGGTAGCGCGAGCACCAACCGGCTAGAAGATCCGCGAATTGCTCGCGCGTCAACTCCCGGCCCTCCAGATCAAATACGTAGCGGCCGCTGCCGTCGTAGAGATTGCTTGCGGCTACATCGAGAGCAATCGATCCATCGCGCCCAGGCTCGTAGCCGGCGCGCTCGATCGATTCGACCAGAAATGGAAGGACCGCTTCGTTGCTCTCGAATTGCGGCCAATAACCGCCCTCATCGGCGATGCCGCAGTAGCGACCGCGTGCGCGCAGCAGGTCGCCGGCGGAGTGATAGACGTTGTGTGCCATTTCCAGCGCTTTGGCATAGCTTCGCGCGCCATGCGGAATAAACAGGAAATCTTGAATGTCCAATTGGCGGTTGGCGTGCATCCCTCCACCGACGATTTGAATCTCGGGCAGCGGAATCAGATCGCCGCGCGAGTCACTGAGCGAGACGTAGAGCGATACGTTCCGGGCCGCTGCAGCCGCCCGCGCCGCTGCCATCGAGACCGCCAGGATGGTATTGGCGCCCAGCCTGCGCTTATTGGATGTTCCATCGAGATCGATCAGGCGACGGTCGAGACCGGCCTGGTCGAAGATGTTCCACCCGCTGAGGCACGTTGCGATTTCACTTTCGATGAATGCGATGGCCTGGAAGACGGATTTGCCGCGGAAGCGCTCGGGGTCGCCGTCACGAAGCTCGACTGCTTCGAATTGTCCGGTAGACGCGCCGGAGGGAACAGCGCCTCGGCCAAGAATGCCGTTTTCGAGCAGCACCTCCGCTTCGAGCGTCGGGATTCCGCGCGAATCGAAAATTTGCCAGGCTGCAATCGAAGAAATCTTCATCGTTTCCCGCCGGGTTCCATCATTTCACGGAACCAGGCATCCGAAAGCGCGAACAGAGACACCGGTGGACGGGGCAGTTGAGCGTGAACGAAGCGGCGCACAAAATCTTTCTGCGGCTCCTTCAAGTACTCTACCGGAGACTTGCCGTCGATGCGGGCCAGCAGCAGCATCAACAACAAGCGGGGAACGCGTTCTTCGATGGTGTGAAACGCAGCGGCCATGTATTCCTCCCAGAACGTCCGGACCAAGGGCGCGAGTCCTTTGGCGTTTGAATGAAAAAGCGACTTCAGAAAAAGGTGGTTCAGCAGGAAACAGACGTCGAAGGCCGGGTCGCCGTACCATGCGGCTTCGCAATCCAGAAGCACCATTCGATCGCCGCCGAAGAGCAGGTTTTTCGGACTGAAATCTCCATGCACCAGACATTCGGAGGTGCCGGCGAGGCGTTGCACTTCAGCTACAAATATCTCTTCCAATTCAGGATGCCGCCGGCCGGTTGTCAGAAGGTAAGGCTCCAGTCGGAGCTGTTTGAAACAGGGAAGGCTGTTGAATAGCGTGGCTGCCTGCGGATCGCCGAACGATAATCGATGAATCCGGCCAAGAATACGGCCCGCAGCGCCTGCCTGAGTGGGATCGAAACTACCGGCGAGCAGCGTCTCTTTCCAGTTGCGAAACTCGGGGCCGAAATACTCCATCGCGAAGTAGCGGCTCGCCGGATCAGTCTTCCGTAACATCGGCACGGATCCCGGTAGGACTCGCCCGGCGTACTCGAGGTACCGGCGTTCATAGGTGTTTCGCGAGACGTCGGCGGCCCAGTCGTCTTGTACCTTCAGTTTCGCGAGAGCGCGTTTGACTACGAACGTGTCGCCGTCGCCATCTACGCGGTAGATCTCGCTCGAAACGCCGCCAGGCAGGGGCGTCAGTTTCGCGCCAGGCGAATGGACCAGCCCGTCGTCCCGCAGGAGCCGCAGAAAAGAATCGGCGGCATCGCTCATGACCTGACTCGCATCGTGATTTCCACTGGTCCGAGGCTGCACCAGTCAAAACTGGAGCTGCCGCCGGCTACCAGACCAGGCGCCCTGCCATCTCCACATTCCGCGGATCGAGGACCGTAGAGGTGATCAGCCCGAATGTCGAACTGGTCGGTGTCAGAGAAACTAACCGACGGCATCTGGAGAGCCTCCGAACTGCTCGTCATATACCGCGGGCAACGCAAAGTAGTCGGATCAAAGCGGGCGCTCGGGTTGCGGTAGTCTTCCACAAAATGCATCCAATTCGTGCGAACATCGGCCACACGCGTCGCAGCCGTAAGCCCCGTCCAGCCTATCAGACGGTGATGCTTTGTGCGGTGGCTCAATGCCGCAGCGAATCGAGAGAGGGCAGCGGCTGCCCCTGCTGATGGGTGCGCCGCATCTCCCAGATATTGGCTTGGAACCTTCGCCAGTATTCGAATTCCGCGTCAAACCGGCCCAAAGCGGTCCCCAAGCGGTAGGTGGTGTATTCCGCCTCCCATTGGGTCTGGTACAGATCGCGAAGTTCCTTGATCAAATCCATGAGGTCGTCAATGCGGCTGTGATTCCGGTCGGTGGCTTCGCGCCCCAACCAGAAAGAAAGATCGGCACTGCTCTCTGACGGCGTCAGCTTGGAGTAGTTGTCCGCGATTTCGACCGCATATAGGAACTTCATGCCGGCATAGTCGAGCAGCCGCGCTCCGAGCAGGAAGCTCGACAGCGAGTCCGGATACCGGTCCGCGGCGTCCTGAAGACGCTCCTGCGCTTCTTCCGCCTTCAGCCGCGCCTGACGCAAATCCTGAACGTGGCCGCGGACGCGGCTGAGCACCGGAGGTGCGAAGGGGTCGTCCCAAAGGCGGAACATATCCTCGGCGCCTACCGCGTTGCCTAGCGCCTGCTGTGCATCGTCCAAAGCCTGTAGGGCTGCCGCGATCCCGGGACCCGCTTTGGGACCGTACAGGATGGAGCTGTAATTAGAAAAGAAGGTGCTTCGATCCATCGGATCGCGCTGCCAAGCGGCACTGGCACCGTAGGCGATACCGGGCTGCGTATTCCGGTAGAGGACCTGTGCGTCATCGGCCCAGTTGGTGTTCATGAGGCCCAGCGTGCCGAAGCGCCGTCCATCTCTCAGGTAGCCGTCGATATTGGCGAAAGCGACATGGAAATCCGGCACGATGGTGTCCCAGCCCCAAATCCCGGTGGCGATGAGCTGTGGTACATGCGCCTGCCGGAAGGGTTCAAGCATGCGCGTGTAGTCCGGGTCGTCATGGTAGCGCCAAGGCACGGGAAGCGTGCCTGCCGGCAACTGCCCGGCAAGCTGCGGATATTTTTCGAACAGATTCGCGCCGCTCGCTACGTCGGCCCAAAACAGCACCCGTTTGCCATGGCTGCGGACGAGCGCGGCGGTGCGGGTGAGATGGTCGAGATAAAGCTTGGCCGGATCGAGTCCACCGGCTCCGCTCGCCGCGCGCTCCAGCTCCCAGGGCTCGTCCAGGCCGATGTGAAACCACGGGCTCGGGAACAGCGCCGTCATTTGAGTGATCCAGTCTGCCACCAGCCGCTGCATCTCGGGATCCCGCGGATTCAAGTCACCGCCGTGCGGCATGGCCGCCAGGTTGGCGTACCGCTCGATGCGGAACAGGTCATGCAGGTGGCCGTAGAACTCCAGGCAAGGCACGACGTCCACGTGGCGTTGGCGCGCATAAGCGATGATCCGCCGCACCTGGTCCTGGCTATATCGACCGCCTGGATTAATCAGCGGATAACCCTTCAATTCAATCGAAAGCTCGGAGTAAAAATAGTACTGATTCCCTTTCCAGCGAGCGAGGAAATCGATTTGACGCTTGATTTCGGCCTCGGTAGGGAGAGGGCCATGACTGAGATCGAACATCACTCCGCGGTACGCCAGCGACGGGAAATCGTCAATCTCGACTTCGGGCAGGAAAGCATCGGAATCAGATCCTTCGACCAACTGCAGAATCGTTTCAGCCGCGTAGAATAAGCCGGCCGAGCTGCGCGCCCGCACCTCGCCGCCACTCGGGCTGATGCGCAGGTGATAAGACTCGCGCGAGCCGGGCCCGGGCTGCTCGTTGTCCTTCGGCAAGGCGTCGACCGCCCCGGTGCGGGTCAAGCGGATCGTATGAGTGCCTCCGCCGCCTCCCGAGCGCGCCAGCCCCGCCGACAAACGGGCGACGGTAAAGGCATCTTCAGGCGTAGAGGCCGACGCGAGAACAACCGAGAGTCCGCGTACCGGCAAATGTCCGCTTCCGTAACGCACCTGCTGCGGCTGCGGCAGCAGAACATTGTGCGCGGCCAGCACGACCGGGAAACCGAGGAGCAAAAGGAAAGGAGTCTTCATTGAGATGTAACCCTCGTATTCAAATCAGCCCACGTCTGCGGAGCTCGTTTGTCGGATGATAGACCCAAGCGCGCGGCCTGGGCGTGCGTCGCGAATCCGGATCGGCCCGGGACATCCAGCGTAATGGATGTCATACCTCGATTTGTGGGACGCCCGGTTGGAGCGGCCGAAAGCGGGTGTTATACACGTCTTCTAAGGAGGTTCCTTTTGCGCTGGGTGTTTCTATGTCTTCTGGCAGCAGAAGGGCTTGTTCCCGCAGTGGGGCGGCCCCTGATTTTTCCCGAACCGCAGAAGATGACGGTATCTGACGGACGCTTCGCGATTGACGAAACCGTCCCCATCCTCCTGCCGGAACATGCGACGCCTGCGGATACCTCGCTCGCGCGTGAACTGATCGCCGAGTTGAGCGACCGGTATGGCGTAGGCCTGCGAATTGAAAACCGCGCCTCCCTGCCGGAAGGGCGCTTCATCCTCATGGGGGCAGCCTCCAACACGCTAGTGAAGCAGTATCTGGCGGAGCACCGTCTCACAGCGCCTCCATCCAAAGTGGAGGCGTACGTTTTGCACACGGGCTCGGATGCGGTGGTAGTCGCGGGCAACGATGATGACGGCGCGTTTTACGGATTACAGTCACTTCGCCAGCTTGTGAGCAAAGAGAACGGCCAGGTCGGATTTAAGAATGTAGAAATCGAAGATTGGCCACACATGCCGTTCCGCGGCATCCGGCTGTATCTGCCGGGCCATGAGAACATCGCGTTCTTCCGCCGCTTCCTGCATGACTTTATGGCGCTATACAAGTTCAACAAGGTATTTGTGGAAGTCAACGCGTCGATGCGTCTGGACCGCCACCCAGAATTGAACGCAGGCTGGATCGACTTCGCGAAAGACCTGTACTACACGCAGCGCTACGAACCGCGAGGCGCGCACGACACCGAACAGAATTCTGCCCATCACGATACGGCGGATGGCGAAATCCTTGAGAAGGATGAAGTGGCAGACCTGGTGCGCTACGCGAATAGCCAGCACATCGAAGTGATCCCGGAGATTCCTTCCTTTACTCACAGCTACTACCTGTTAACGCGGCACAAGGATCTTAGCGCGATCGAAGGCGCGGAGTGGCCGGATATTTACGACCCCACCAAGCCCGAAGTCTACAAACTGCTATTTGACGTTCTCGATGAATACATCGAAGTGTTCAAACCGAAGATGGTACACATCGGCCACGACGAGATGTTCTTTCCCGTCGAACTCTGCAAGCCCTGCCGTACCAAGGACCCAACAGAATTGTGGGCTGAGGATGTGCGCAAGATCCACGACTATCTGGCGGCGAAAGGCATTCGGACGTCGCTCTACGGCGACCACTTGATGGAAAGCGTGCGGGGCGTGGGGCGCAAGCCGGCCAAGAGCCGGATGGGCTGGGAATATCACATGCCGGGAGCGTTGACGCCGCAGCAGGTGAAGGACCTGATTCCTAAAGACATTCTGGTCTCCAACTGGTTCTGGCAGGATGCCCGGGCGGCCGATGGCCGGGGAGAGCCCAACGACATCAAACTTTCCGACTTCGGTTTCCAGCAGATCCACGGGAATTTCATGTACGACATCCAGAACTACGCGCGGCGAAGCGCGCGGGCTGGAGTCATCGGCGGTGCTCCGTCGGCATGGGCTGCTACCACCGAGTACGTCTTCGGGAAGGACCTGATGCTCGATTTTCTAGGCACGGCCAATCTCATGTGGTCTACTCACTGGCCCCAGGACCAGGAGCTTTCGAAGATCGTGCAGAGCATGATGCCGGAAGTGCGCAGGCATCTCAGCGGCAAAGCGCTGCCCAGCGAGAATGGTGATCCGCTTCAACCGGTAGACATCGCAGGTGCGGCTGAGGCCGTGCCGGAAGGCCTTACCCTGCCCGACGTCGAGACGGGCCGCGTGGATGAGGGCAACCGGCACTTCAACGTGCAGCGTCCGGTAGTTGTGGGCGTGGAAGGCGAATCGAAAACATCTCTCCCGCTGGAGAGCAAGCCCATTCCGATAGGCGCCGATGTGGCCAGCATCGTTTTTGTGCAAGCCTGTACGCAACCGGCGGCCAATGACATGTCGTATCGCTATATCCACAACTTCCCGGACACCGCCGACCTGCTGGGCTGGTATGACGTGGTGTACGCCGATGGCTTTGTGGAGACCGTGCCGATCCGATATGGCTGGAACATCCTGCCGCTCGGCTGGGGCGCGCAATCTGACGTGGTCGCCAAGGGCAATGCCAAAGAACTGAGCTACGCTTACGCGGCCGACGTGCTCCAGCGAGGCAGTTCGACGCTGTTCGCGTATGAATGGGTCAACCCGCGTTTCGGAAAGGTGGTGAAAGAGGTGCGCCTGCACGGCACCACCGGGTTTCGCAACACCAAAGAAAAGCCGACAGCCAACAATGCAATCGTGCTGGCGGCTATCAGCGTAGTGAAGAAGCGCGTGCCGTCCGCGGCCGCCGCTTCCGGGAGGTAGCCTATGTCGACTGTGAAGACGGCCATTCCGTCTCCGGCAGTTTCCGCCGGCGCCGGTTCCGATGTGCCGCGCCCCGGTGCCGGCCAGCGGCTGGTTTCGCTCGACGCTTTCCGCGGCTTTACCATGTTCTGGCTGCTGGGAGGTAAGCCGTTCCTCATGGCAATTGCCGGGCTGGGTCTCGGCTTCGTTTCCACTTTTGTGAAATATGAGCTGACGCATACGCCGTGGGTGGGCCTGCGATACTACGACCTGATCTGGCCCAGCTTCATGCTGATGGTCGGTGTCTCGATTCCTTTCTCCTTTACGCGGAGACGGAACATGAAGCGCGTCTGGAGGCGGGCGATTGTTTTGTTCCTACTCGGTTCACTGCGGGAATCGACTTCGCTCGGCGGCCCATACCTGATTGAGTTGAGTAGCGCACTCCAGCCAATCGCCATTGTCTATCTCGCGGCATCGTACCTTTCGGTGCGCTCCGTGCGCACGCAGATCGCGACGGCGGTTCTGATTCTTGTTGGCTATGCGCTGTTGCTCGCCTTCGTGCCCGCTCCCGGCATACCCGCCGGCACACTAGAGGTGAACCACAACCTGGTGACCTCGGTGGATGTGGCGCTGCTTGGCCGTACGCTTCCGGAAGGCTGGGGCACGGTGCTCAGCACGATTCCGACGATCTCGACCACCATTCTCGGCCTGCTCTTCGGTGAATTGTTGATGGCCGGGAAGAAGCCCCGATATAACGCGACCGTCATCGGCCTTACCGGCGTGGGATGCGTACTGGCCGGGCTCGCAATCAGCCCGTTTGTTCCCGTGATCATGAAGCTGTGGACCACATCGTACGGCTTAATGTCCGCTGGATGGGCGTGCCTGCTGTTCCTGGTCTTCTATTGGATCATCGACGTGCTTGGGTATCGCGGCTGGACGCTGCCACTGGTAGTGATCGGAATGAACGCGCTGGCGGCTTACCTCGGTCCGCACTTTGTCAATCTGCCACGCATCACCAATCCATTTATGAAGCTTCTGGCTGCGAACGCCGGCGCATTTGGACCGTTATTGCTGACGGGCGGGCCGCTGCTGGTGGGGTGGCTGGTGCTGTATTGGATGTACCGACGAAAAATCTTCTTAAGAGCGTAATATGCGTTCGATCCTTCTCGCTTTAGTCTTAGCCTGCTCCGCCGCGGCGGCAGTGCCCTATCGTTTCCTGCTGGTTGTAGGGAATCAGTGGGAAGATCCGGCCAGCTTCCTGATCGACCGGTCCAGCGAGTTTCAGATGACGGCTGCTCTGCTTAAAAGCTGGGGACTGCCGTTCGACATCATGCGCCTCGATCAGCAGGTTCCAGACCGCTATCACATGCTCGATCGCGATGGGCAATCGCGTTACGGCACGATTATTTGGGACGCTCCGGATGGGAATGGCCGGGACCTGAGCCTGCTCGCGGACTTAAACGCGCAGGGCGTCAACTTCCTCATCCTGGGTGACACCATCAAGACCGGGGACATCGCGCGCCTGGCGGGAGTTCGTTTCATTAGCGATTACAAAGCGGATGATGAGGCGCGACTGGACCCGGCGCACTTCATCACGCGCGCTCTGGCAGGCCGTGAAAAGGAACTTCTGGCGAAAGTGGAATACGACTATGAAGGATACAAGGTGGTTCCGGAAACAGCGAAAGCGATCGGATTTCGCGGCGCCATCCCATTTCTCACCGTGCGCGAAGGACCCGGCCACGGGCGTATCGTCTGGGTAGGCGTCCAGCGGTCACCCGCAGAGTTTCAGAACCAACTGGTTCGTGATCTCCTGAAGCGGAGCCTCGTCTGGGCGCAGGGTTATGCGGTGTACGCCGAATATGGCCGCGCGATGATCCTGTTTACCGATGATTGGGGAACCTCCGATAAGACGTACCTCCCCTATTGGCACTATAAGACGCCTACCGAAGAGGAAATTCGAACCGGCCTGATCGAGCCGCTCCAGAAGCACCACGCGGTGATGGACCTGAATGTGAATACGGGATTCGTCGACCGCAAGACGCACCGCATCCTGAGCCCCTGGAAGCAGCGCGTGGTGGATCAGATTGATGGAAAAACCATTCAGGACTACGCCTCCACCAAGCGCGGAATCGACGACGGCCTCGCCGCCGGTGTGTTCACGGTGGAAAGCCACGGTTGGACGCATATGCTCCCCGACCTGGATTCGCCGCCCGGGCCATTCTGGGATGCGCCCATGGACGGAGTGGGCAGTCTGGACTGGTACAACGAATTCGGCGACAATCTCCGCAAGCACGAAATTCCCGCCGCAACCCAGCGCTTTCATATCAGCCGTTCGCTCGAATACCTTCGCGAAGACTTCGGTGTCGTCCCGCAGGTGATTCGGGCGGGCGGGAGCCTTTATTCGAAGAGCTCAGTCAACAATACAGCGGTAATTGCGGCGCACATGGGCTTCGGCATTGCCACGGGGAACTCGATTGTCTACCTGGGGCCCGACATGGTTCTCTCTCTTGAACCGGTTTCTTACCGCAAGCCCTGGGGTTATAACCGGCCGATTGTCGAAGCCGATATTCCCTGGACCATTGACGCTCCAACCTGGCTTGGCTTCCACGATCGCGATCTCGCGCTTGACCATTCCTCGGTTTCCCATCTGCTCGACATCCTGGGCAGCGGCATCCGTTATATGCATGGAACCGAGTATTCCGCCTATTTGCACGCGAACATCAGCGGAGCATCCGGCGAGACGATGCAATTCGCAGTGGATTATGACAGCCACTACTGCGGCTGGTTTGCGTCGCACCCCTCGCATTGGACGCTCCATCTTTCCGACGAAACACGTCACTCTCTGGATGGATCGGTGCCTGAGAAGCAAACCATCGAAGTGTCCCAAGGGCTTGGAAAGCATGTTCTGTGGAGCGGAAAACTGCATGCGGAAAAAGCATCCCGCTAGTGCCGTGTCCGATTGAGACTATGAAGACCTGTCTGGCCCTTCTATTTGCGCTTGCCGTTTGTCAGGCGCAGCCATCCAAGACAATCTTGATCCTGGGCGCTCGCCCTGGAGATGCCGGCCGCCTGGGCGCGCCCGTAGTGAACGATTATCGTGCTCGCGGATATCAGATCATCTATGCGGAAATGAGCGGGCCTGAACTAAACCTGCACATCGACCTTACAACGGCAACCCGCCGTCCGCAGGCCAAGGCAGCAGTTTCGCAATTCATCCTGGCCCACAATCCGGAGATCACGATCACCTATTGCATGGGAGAGGATAGCGTTCCCAACCACACCGTAGCCGATTTGGTGTATCGCTCTTGGGAGGAGGCTCGCCGGAAAGGAGCCCGTCTCGGCCAACTGTGGTTCCGAGTGCCGCAGGCAAAAACGGGGTGGATTGCGAATCAGCGATTCCGTAAGGTTTTCGAGCCGGTGCGCAAGGGCGATTACTATGCCGTAGCAGACGCGCGGACGCCAGCACCGCCAGCGCCTGTTGCCCAGCCTGCGCCACCGCCCGCTTACCATCCGCGGCCAGGGCGCCAACCCGTCGTGATGGGAATAGCGGCGCACGCAGACGATTTCGAGATCTCTTTCGGCGGCACGTTCGCGAAGCTGTTGGGCGAAGGCTGGAAGGGCGTGTACGTGATTGCGACGAACAATACCGCAGGTTGTGAGCTCGGCGCCTACAATCCCTCGCACCCCGGCGGTTACTTCAACATTCAGAAAGTCCGAGGGCCATTTCCCAGCGACGGGCTGGAGACCATACAGATTCGCCAGGAAGAAACGCGCCATGCGGCCGCCGTTTTTGGGGTCGAACCCATCTTTCTGAATTTGAACGAGACCTTTTGCTGGTTGGGACGCCAGGAAATCTATATGGACAATCCGCGGTGGTCACTCTACGATGCCCCTGGCAACGGAATCGTAACCGACGGTCCTGAAGGCAAAGGGCTGGGACTGGCGACGGCGCTCATGAAAAAGTATCAGCCCGATATCGTCTTGACGATGCTGCTGGGCGAAGAGAATCCGGAGCACGGCGAGACCGCCGACCTGGCTTATCGAGCTTTCGTCCGGGCGTCCGCGGAAGGTGCGCGCGTGGGACAGGTGTGGATGGCCCTGAAAGGGAGGCAGCAATATCTGGAACGGGTTCGGCTCGATCCCGACGTCGGCGTAGATGTGACCGCGCAGGTTCCACTCAGCACTCGGGCGCTGGCGCAGCATGTGAGTCAGAATGGCGGAAATCCACCCATTCGCCAAGGGAAGATCGGCGGCAAGTACTATGAGCAGTTCGTGATCGCTGCCGATCGGACGGGGGGTGAAAAGTGAAAGCCCTGCTGTGGGTGCTATTGCCGATGGCGGCGCTGGCTGCGAGCTCCGACTACAGCCTGGTGAAACAGTGGGGAGCGTTCGGTTCCAAACCGGGCGAGTTCCGTTTTCCCACAATGGTTGCGGTGGATCGCAGCTCGAACGTGTACGTAGTCGACCAGCACAATCATCGTGTAGAAAAGTTTGACTCGAACGGGCGCTTCCTTCTGACGTGGGGAGTGCAGGGAAGTGGGCCCGGCCAGTTCAACTATCCCTTTGGAATTGCCATTGACTCGCACGGCGGTGTTTATGTTTCGGACATGAACAATGAGCGGGTGCAGAAGTTTTCGCCCGAAGGCAAGTTCGAGGGCATGGTAGGCCGTTACGGGTCGGGAAATGGCGAGTTCAAATTTCCATACGGTATGGCCGTCGATAGCAGTGACACTCTGTATGTATTGGACACGCTCAACTACCGTGTGCAAAAATTCGACTCCAACCTGAAGTTCCAGGGCGCCTGGGGCTCCGCCGAGGCGATCGGAGTTCGTGTTTACATGCCTCACGAACTCACCGTATTGCAAAATGGCAACATCGCGCTAAGCGATCGGCAAAACCATCGCATTTCGATATTCACACCGAGTGGCCATCTGGTCCGCCGCTTCGGCGGCTACAGCGAGGCTCCAACGGCGGCGGGAGGCGACTTCAGCGAACCTCACGGCTTAGCCACAGCCGCTAATGGCGCGCTACTGGTCTGTGACCGCTACAATCTCCGAGTCCAGATGTTCGGGCCGGCGAGTGTTTTTGAACGCCTGTGGCGCACCGCGGGACCGGACGACAACAGCCGGCATTTTCCGTTGGGCATTGCGGCGGATAAAGCCGGATACATCTACGTCACCGATCACTATCAGCACTGTGTTCAAAAATACGGCACCCCTCAGCACGTGGCCGCCATGGCCCGGTAATCCACTTTGCTGAGTCGAGTTGTGCGCGAGAGAAGCGCGCACCCGAGCGATAGACTTCCACGCATTTTGTAACGCAGAGTTAACTGTCCAACAGGCTGAACCGGAGTGCGGACTCGCAGCCCGAAGCAGCGGCGGATGCAGTTCGGGCGCAAAAGCGAGAAGCTCGACCGTCAGATTGAGCAGTTGGAACTGCAGCTTGAGGATCTGGAGTCGGCCCAGACCGTAAGCGCCCTTCCGCATGACGGCAAGCAAGCCCAGACGGCCCGCCCGCCACGAAAAAGGCCTGCACGGCGTCCGCTGCCGGATCATCTGCCCCGCGAGACGGAAACGCACACACCCGAGCATGCAGCGTGCCCGGAGCGTGACGGCACGCTACGCAAACTTGGTGAAGACGTATCGGAAATCCTCGAGTTTGTGCCAGCACGATTCAAAGCAATCCGGATCGTCCGACCGAAGCTGAGCTGCGCTGGCTGCGCGTACATCATACAAGCGCCCGCACCGAGCCACCCGACCGATCGGGGACTCGCGGGACCTGGCCTGCTGGCACACGTATTGATCTCGAAGTTTGCGGATCATCTGCCGCTCTGTCGCCAGGCGGAGATCTACGAACGCTCGGGGCTCGATCTGGATCGTTCCACGCTGGCGGACTGCTGGCTCCGCTGGCCGGTGCCTTGCGACGGTACGTGCTGGCCGCGCGCAAACTGTACGCCGACGACACGCCGGTGCTGTCCTGGCTCCTGGAACTGGCAAAACCAAGACCGGGCGCCTGTGGACCTACGTCCGCGATAATCGTCCCGCCGGCGATTCGTCTCCCCCCTGCGGTCTGGTTTGCCTACTCACTCGATCGCAAGGGCGAGCATCCGCAGCGCCACTTACGAGACTTCCGCGGCACGCTGCAGGCAGACGCATTCGCCGGTTTCCACGCCCTCTATGAAGACAACC
Organism: Bryobacteraceae bacterium; assembly: GCA_035550475.1. Taxonomy (GTDB): domain Bacteria; phylum Acidobacteriota; class Terriglobia; order Bryobacterales; family Bryobacteraceae; genus DASZPB01. The sequence continues at coordinate 55,246 of DASZPB010000082.1, forward strand.
GCGGCATCTGCGAAGCCGCATGCATGGCCCACATGCGGCGAAAGTTTTGCGATCTGCACCAAGCGCACGCTTCACTGGTTGCAGCGGAAGCCCTGAAACGGATCGGCGCACTGTACGCGATCGAGAACGAGATCCGCAGCCGCGCACCGGATGAGCGTAGGCAGGTCCGACAGGCTCGCGCTTGGCCCCTGCTTGACTCGCTGCGAGCGTGGCTGATGTCCGTGCGTGCCAAACTGTCAAACAAGTCGGCTGTCGCTTCCGTCCCCTCCTATGCGCTCGGGCGTTGGTCCGCAGTGTTGCGCTACTGCGACGACGGTCTCGTGGAGATCGACAACAATGCCGCCGAGCGTGCTCTGCGCGCGGTGGTCCTGGGTCGTAAGAATTACTTCTTTGCCGACTCCGATTTAGGCGGGGAGCGCGCCACCTCGATCTACAGCCTGATCGGAACGGCCAAGCTGAACGGTCTCAATCCGGAAGCCTATCTGCGCGATGTCCTCATACGGATCGCGGACCATCCTGTGAGTCGCATCCACGAACTGCTGCCGTGGAAACTGTCGCCGGACTCATCTGCGTAAGTGCCCACGTATTTCCGAAGTAAGCACTTGCGAGCCGACCTTACTCATACGCAATGACACAATGGATCTGTTATGGAATGGCAGCCGCTCGAATCGAAAATGTTTCCCTCTGCGGCGTATGACGCCGAGAGCCACATCCTATACCTGCGTTTCCGAAGCGGCGATGTCTACTGGTACTTCGAGTTCCCCAACGATCAGTACCCAGAGTTCCTTAACGCTGAGTCTCGCGGCCGCTACTTCCTGAGTCACATCTAGGATCGCTTTCGTTACGAACGCCTCGCCAAGCTCCGGACCGCCTAAAGTCAAGACGGCGGCCGCCGGACGCTTACCTTAACGGCTGAGAGCTCATGCCATCTCTGAATGCGGCAAAGATCTTTGACCCGGCGGCGCGCGAATATCGTGTGCGGTACGTTACCAGAACCATATTGCGCGACAGGATTGGAAATGAGGCCGCCTTCAGGAACTGTCTGGAGATGGAAGATGCTGACGAGGTGATTCGGATCATTTTGCGTCGCGGGCTCAGGAATCACAAGCTCCGTGCCGCGCTGCACCGTAGTCATCTGATCAATCTTGATCAGTGGCTTCGCGGATGTCCTGCGCTCTCAGAAGCTTATTACCTTCCTGAACAGACGACCGGGCGAGTGGGAAAATCAACCGGCGAGAGGGGCAATCGCAAAGAAGGGAAGTCATGAATAGAGTCCGAAATCGGCCGAACCTCGAAGGGCTCGACATACGTAGGATCCAAAACACCACCGTGATCTTCGACATTGACGGTGCGATCACTGACGATGGGCAGGTCGTTCTTGATGACAGCGTGTACGCGAAAATCTGCGAACTGGGCTCAGGCAATGCTGTATATCTGTTTTCGAATTACCGGAACAACACCAGGAACAAGATCGTGGCTTCCAGAGTGGGCTACGCCTCATCGGGGAAGACGGGCCTCATTCCAGTTCGCAGTCAATGGCGATCTCGTCATGATTCGTGTGTTCTAATTTCACCGATTGGTGAGGCAAGCGTCGGAGCGTTCCGACAAGAGCCAAAACATAATTGAAGGCCGCAACAATGTCAGCGGCAGCCGATCGTCCAGCACCTAAGGCTGGCAAGACGGAACACGGACGATTTCGGCCCGAATGGAATCAGAGCGTCGCCGCACCGATCAGGATGAGCCCGGTTGCGTAAACACAGAACATGATCGCAATCAGCGCGGACATCCCGACCGGTGCATCACGAAATTCCTTCCAGATGAATACGCCCCAGATGGACGCAACCAAGGTTGCGCCCTGCCCTAATGCGTAGGAGACAGCCGAGCCAGCTATTCCGGATGCGATTACGTTGAGGCCGAGTGCCACCATCCAGATTATTCCGCCGAGAATTCCGAGCATGTGTAGCCGTGCGCTGCCTGCCGTGTAGTCACGATAGGTTACACCGGCCATCCGCATGAAGATCGTATTCACCACAAAGTTGCTCAGTAGGAGCCCGATTCCGAAGAATAAGAGGGCCGAGTACGGGGTAAGATAGTCTGGTTTCACACTGCCGGTTTGATATCCAGGTGAAATTGCCTGGATGAGTCGCGGATAGAACAGTCCCATTAAACAGCCCGCCAGCAAGGCGAATAGGAGCCCGCGCCCACAGAGGCCCGGTTTTCCGCCCGCTATGCGACGGTTGGCAACGGCTGACAGAAGAATCGCGAGCAGGACCAACGCAACGCCTGTCGAGAGCAACAGGACATCGCCTTTAGGAGCCTGCCGATAGCTCACGACGGTGCCGATCACGAGTGCAAGACCGACTCCAACCGGAAATGCGACTGCCATCCCCGCTATATCGATCGCAACCACCAGTAGTATATTCGAGACGTTGAAGATGGCACCGCTTGCCATGGCCGTAAAGAGGGCCGCAGGTGAGGCGTTCGCGAGGTTCTCCATCGCAGACACTCCATGCGACCCAAAACTGCCGAGCGTCGCAGCGAACATGACCCCGCACAGTAGCACGCCGATCGCGTAGTCCCAGTAGTATAACTCGAAGGGCCAGCGTTCACGCGCAGCGAGCTTTTGCGTATTGGCCCATGATCCCCATCCAAGCATTGTAAAAACACAAAAGAGGATTGCGAGTGGAAGGCTCTGAACGATGAACATATGCGATTCCCACTGGGCACGGACCTAATCGATGGCGGCGAGCCGTCCAGAGGCAGACAGGAACTCGTCAACCTCGGACCTCGACGGCATCGATGCTTGTGCTCCCAGCTTGGTCACGGAAATCGCCGCCGCTGCATTGGCGAAGAGCATAGCGTCGCCAATCTGTTTGCCGGCAGCCAGCGCCACGGCGAGCGCACCATTGAATGCGTCGCCGGCGCCTGTCGAGTCGACGGTCTGTACTTTAAATGCTCTGGCTTCGATGGTGTCATGCCCGTCCCAAACCAACGCGCCGATTTCGCCGAGTTTCATCACGACGGCCGACGCCCCCCGTTCGACAATACGAACAGCGGCTTCGCGGGCATGATCGAAGCTATCGATCTTGAACTCCGTGTCGCCCAGCAGAGCACCGGCTTCGGTCTGGTTCGGCGTTACGAAGTCGACCATCCGAAGAACGCGCGTTGGGAGCATACAAGCAGGCGCCGGATCCAGGATCGTGACGGCCCTCCGAGCCTTCGCGTGCGCCAGCACTGATTCGACGGTGTCCAGTGGAGTTTCGAGCTGGCAGAGTATGACGTCGCCCTCATCGACATCCAGCCGGGCTAAGGCGGTTTCCGGGTCCAGGGTAGCGTTCGCGCCAAGCGAGATGACAATCGAGTTCTCGCCGTCAGGCATGACGTAAATAGATGCGCATCCTGTGGGCTGGTTCGATTTGCCAATGCCTGCAACATCAACATTGGCGGCTGAAAGATTGTCTACTAGTATGACGCCAAACGCGTCTCCGCCAACTTGACCAATCATACTGACACGCCCCCCCAATCGCCCGGCGGCGCAGGCCTGATTGGCACCCTTTCCTCCCGGAAAGAGGCGTAGGTCGGTTCCTATGATTGTTTCGCCTTCGCGCGGCAACCTGTCCACCGCAATGACCATGTCCATGTTGGCGCTGCCAACCACAACAACCTTCCTGGCAGTATGCATCCGCTGTCCTCTTCTAGATTCTCGGTTCCATGCGGCATACGCTGTCACGGTCGTGAACTAATGTGTCGACTGAAGCACGTTGGTTGCCTGCGACGAGGTCACATCTCACGGTGTTGTCGGCAACGGCTCACCAAGAGTTCCGGACCTACTCGTCATCGCGGCGTCGCCGCAGGCAAACCGCCATCGACGGAAATCGTGACACCTGTGGTTGGGCTTTGCTGGGTAGCGAAATAGAGGACGGCATTTCCTACATCAGCGGCGGTTATCTTCGTTTTGAGAAGGTTCCGACTCTGATAGTAAGCCTCGAGTTCTTCAGCTTCCATGCCGAGTGATCTCGCCCGGTCAGCTCCCACGCTAGCCCAAAGGCCCGATTGGCGTGAACCGTGGCCAAATACCGCATCGGGCGCAACCATATTCACTCGTACCTTCAATTCGGCGAACTCCAAGCTGGCAATTCGGGCCAGTTGGTGAGCCGCGGCTTTTGTGGCGCTGTAGGCTCCAAATTTCGCGCCTGGGGCAAATACGTTTTTGGTCGAAATCAAAACGATATCGCCGCCGGAGCCCTGCAGTCGAAAGTGCCGTGCGCACTCAGAAAGAATATTGAGAGTACCTTCGATGTTCACGCGTTCCAACTTTTGAAATGCCCCTAACTGCATGTCGGCCAATGAAGATACGTGTGCAATGCCCGCATTTAGAACTACAAGATCCAATCCTCCCCAAGTCAGGATGATCTTTTCGAAAGCACAAGAGACGGCGTCGGGGTTTGTAACGTCGAACGGCAATTCCATTGCGAGGTCCGGATACTGCTTACGGAACTCCTCAACCAGCGTAGTCAAGCCTTCACCAGGCAGGTCCGCAAGCGCCACCGCACAACCCTGTCTCATCAGAGATTCACAGATGCCCGCTCCGATCGCTCCGGCTGCGCCCGTAACCATTGCAGTTCTGCCGGCTAGCAGCCCGGGAGCGATACTCTGCCTACGAGGACTGAATAGGCCATATTCCATTCGGAACTGTTCCATTTCGGGCACTGTCTTATAGCCCTCCGGCTCCGCGATGCCCGCCTTTACCTTCAGAACTCCGCGAACGATATCACAAACGGCTGTTGAAGTATTGACATCGGGACCGATACAAAGAACTCCCATCCCTGGCAGGAATACTAAGCGCGGCATGAGGTCGAAGATTTGCACGTCCTCGCCGAGGGCTGACGCATTCCGCGCGAAATATGCTTCATAGGCTTGAGCGAACTCGGCTGTAGCTTTTAGAAATTGATTTCGCAGTCGTTCCGAGTCATCATATTCGGGCGATTCCAGCCACAGAGGGAAAGGCTTTAATATTGCTAGATCGCTGCCCGCTAACGGAGGTGAGAACGCCAAATCTTTACCGCGTTCCGAAGACAATAACTGAAGGATCGGAGCGTCTATCAAGGGCCGCACGATAGTCCGGCCGAGCGGTTCTCGGGGGCCTCGAACGCCTTGCGCGAGCGCGCCTCGCACGATAGGGCAAACTTGTTTTGCGCGCTCTTTGGCAAGCTCGATCGACGACTGAAAGTGCACGGTCAGGGAGCGCTTGGCTTGTTGCGCGACGTACTCCTCAGCGCGAGTGACAAGCTCAGCCACGGAGGAATATACCTCAGCGGCTGTGTCCCCCCATGTCAGGATGCCGTAAAACATCCAGATGATGGCACGTGCATTGGGATGCCCATCGTATGCCTCCACCGTAGCCTTGGCAAGATCGAATACCGACCTGTAATATGGAAGGACAATCACGTCATCGCCAAAAGTATGGCGCACAGCCTCATCACTATCTGGCTGCTGCGCTAATGTAAGCATGGCTTCCGAACACACGTGATCGACAAACTTATTTGGAATGAGCGCATGGCACAGAGTTTTCGGTGGGGGCTCCGATGCACGAAAGTCGAATCGGTGCGTGTTCAGTTCATGGCGCATGGTATGGTCTGCCAGACTTGAGAGGCATCCCAGTTTCCGTAGGTACTGCAAGTCAACGGCAGCGTATTCTTCGGGTTCTATATTCGGCCGCTGGCCGGACGGAGCGATGAACAGCGCCGGCAGCGTCTCATCAAAGATTGTGGTGTAGGTCCCCTTGACAGAGCTGCTCCCGGCACTTCGTATCGAACTGACTTGCTCGGCTGCGAGCAACCGGCTCGAATAAACTCGGAGCGCCATTTCAGCGCCCCAGCACTGGCCGTAACGAGCTACAAACTCCTCGGCTTCCGCTTCTGACCATCGGTTTTTCATTTAGCTCACCCTTAGAAACTGCATTGGCCAAATACCCTTTGGCCTACGTAGCTACGACCTCCGCCTCCATTGAGCGGTAGAAGTCATAAGCCGCCTCTGCCGTTTCACCCTCGTGCACTACTTTCCGGACAGCCTGGATCATACCTGCAGGAGACTCGGCCTGGAAGATATTCCTGCCCATATCGACCCCGACGGCGCCCTGCTGAATTGCGTTGTGAGCCATTTGCAGCGCAGCCAGCTCGGGCAACTTCTTGCCTCCTGCGATGACAATGGGCACCGGGCAGGATGCGGTAACAGTCTCAAACTCCTCCGGAACATAGTAAGTCTTTACATAACTAGCACCTAATTCCGCGCAGATCCTACAGGCCAGGCGCATATACCGCGCATCTCTAACCATTTCTTTACCAACCGCGGTTACCGCTAGAACGGGTATTCCAAAACGGTTTCCGATATCCACCAGGCGCGTCATGTTGTGCACGCTCTTGCTTTCATACTCGGCGCCGATAAACACCTGCACCGCCAGAGCGCTGACATTCAGCCGAAGAGCATCCTCGACGCCCACCGCGATTTGCTCATTCGAGAGTTCCTTGAGAATACTCGGTCCGCCGCTTGCCCGTAAGACGACACCCCGAGTGAACGTCGGGGGGATTAAGGAACGGAGAATGCCTCGGGTCAGCATCAAAGTATCGGCGTAAGGTAGCAGAGGCAATATGGTCACGTCAATGCGTTCCAACCCGGTCGTTGGACCCTGGAAATAGCCATGATCAATCGCCAGCATGACGGTCTTCCCCGATTGAGCGTCGAAGATGTTAGAAAAACGATTCTTCATACCCCAACCGAGCGACTCCGAACCCCTCAGGAAGAATGGCTCGTTCTTCTGGAGAACGCCGACATGAAAGTTTTTGATTTTATCTTTATTATTCATTGTGATTTCTCAATTAATTGAATGCGATTCAACCGGCAGTTACTGTAATGCAGTTCTTCCCGGCACCGATGAATGTATGGCGACAAATTGTGCTAGATCTCTTCTCAGGTTATCGATGGAGGTAGCCAGCCATTTGGCGTCCATCGATACATCGCATTCCCAGTTGCCTGTCGAAGGCGTCCAGATTTCGAGATAGATATGGGGATTGTGTTCGCGCTCGAATATCTTCTGCCAGAGCTTGGCGCGATCTATTTCTCCTTCGCCGAAAGGAGCACCTGTAATGCTGAACCCGACGTCTGAGCCATCCAGGCGGTAATCCTTGACGTGATAGCAGAACGCTCGGTTGCCGAGGAGGCTAAATACTGTTTCCAAATCTTCAAATTTACGCAAGGAGTTCGCCACATCCAGGCAGAATCCGATTGTATTTTCCGGATAATCGGAGACAGCTTCCGCCAACACCCTAGAGGGTACATAGAAGTGGTTTTCGATTGCCAACCGCAAACCCCTGGATTGGAGTTCAGGCAAAATGCGATCGAGAAATATTCTGACGTCCCCTAACGAGATGTCAGAACAACCCTGTCGCTCCAATGCAATGCGGAGAACAGAGCCTCCGATTGCCTCAACCCGATCGAGATATCCGGTGACGATTGCAGCATCAAGCGTCATGCATCCAAGGGTGATCTCAAGGTCCAATGCGTCGGCCTGATTTTTAAGAGCGACCCACTCGCGACAAGATAGATTTAAAGGGCGCGCATTCTCGCAGACTTGCAAACAATCGAGGCCCGCATTCCGGGCCATCACAATTAATTCTGATGGCGCAGGGGCCTTTGAAGCCTCCTGCAAAAGATATCGGAATACGTATGTCGTTGCGCCCAGTTTCACTCCCAAATCCGCGCCGCGTTCATTTACCGGTTCCTTTTCTAGCCATTCCAGTAATGCCGCGAGAAATATACTGAAGGAAACAGCTCCAGGATCCGGATTGCCGATCGCACGTTCTCCCAGACGGCTCGCACGCCCTACCTTACAGGGCCATCTCGCCATCTCTGCGGCAGTTTGTTCCGCCGACAAATATGCCGCCCTGACTGTTTCCTTCAGATCGGCCATCGGAATTACTCCGGCGGCCATATGGATCGGATCCAATATCGTTTTGTCACCCGGCTTTACCCTGCCAACTGAAGCCACTTCCGCTTCCATGCCTTTGAGTATGGCGATGAACTCCGCGGGTCCAATCTGCATAGTTTGTTCAAGGGATTTCCCACCAGAGATCAGCGCCTTTCCGAAGACAACACCGATAGCGCCTCCCGTTGCACCCATGAAGGCTTTGCCGGCTCGGCGAAGGACTGCGTTTGGCGCCAGTTCCCTTCTATCAAGGGTACTTAGGCTGGCGCGGATGGCTTCAAATCCGATCCGCATCGTTATGCCGTGGTCGCCATCACCCGTGGCGCCATCTAAAGCATTCAGACGGTGTTCCTCCCGCTTAAATCTCTCAGCCGCCGACGAGAGAGCATCCCGAAGTCCTGGCCCATCGATTGTCGATCTGCTCATGGTCGCTATACCTGTACCAGTCCAGGCCCTTCGCATGGGGCAGACAACCACCGCTTTAAATCCGCATCTAGCCGCATTAGCGTAACAGAACACCCTGCCATATCAAGTGAGGTTGCGTAGTTTCCAACATACGAACGAAAAATACGAATACCCTCCCGTTCCAGAAAATGACTGACGCGCCGGAATATGATGAATAGTTCTCCAAGAGGTGTCGCTCCAGCGCCGTTCACCAGGACCGCCACTTCTTCTCCCCTCGGTACCGGAAGGTCATCGAGAATGTGACGCAACAGGAAGTCGGCAACTTCGTTTGCCGAAATAAGCGATCTTCTCTGCACTCCTGGCTCGCCGTGGACCCCCATGCCCAACTCCATTTCACTTTCCGATATTTCAAAAATTGGTTTGCCTGACGCCGGGATGATACAAGAACTCAAGGCAACTGCCATGCTCCGTGTATTCTCGTTGGCTTTCTCTGCCGCAGCGGCAACCGCGGCCAAATCCAGAAACTCCTCGGCCGCGGCAGAGGCGACCTTGACCAGAAAGATATCGCCGGCGATTCCACGGCGCTTGTCACGACTGTCGGGAGGCGCAGAAGCTACATCATCGCTAATGCGAACCGTGACAACCTCTAGTCCTTCATCGGCCAGTTCTTCAGCCGCCGTGTCGAAGTTGAGAATATCCCCGGAGTAGTTGCCATACAGGAATAAAACCCCTCGCCCAGCGTGAATAGCCTTCGCAGTAGCGACGATAGGGCCGGGGGGAGGCGAGGCAAAGATGTTACCGGCCACGCTGCCATCGGCTAGACCGCGACCCACATATCCGGCAAACAGCGGTTCGTGACCACTGCCTCCACCGGTGAGAACAGCAACCTTTCCAGCCACCGGAGCGTCGCATCGAATTACGGACTGTACTCCCTCAACCTTTCGCAATATCAGCGGGTACGCCAGTGCCAGACCATCCAGCGTTTCAGATGCTACAGCGTCCGGATTATTGATCAACTTTTTCATGATGCTCCACGATACGCTGGCTCGGAGGCTGACTGGCCAAGTCAACCACGACTTCGCGCACCCGCGCGCGCTGAATATCGTTCACGATGAGATAACGGTGTTTGCCAGTGGAATCGAGCGTAAACCTCGTTCGGCCTTCGGAATCGAGCGTGATGCGGCCAGCTTGGGAGAGAGAAAAATAGCCACCGTCGGGCCGAACAGCATAAAGCACGGCGGTGGGATCCCAGCATGGACGGTCATAAGGCATCTTCTTGTACGCGCGATACCCATCGACGATAGGGTGGTTCTCGACGTAAGAGAAGTCACGCTCAATACTCGTGGCCGGATAGAGGATCGTCGCGCCTACCTCCCACCCACTGGCGATGATCGGCGTCGGCCATTCGCCGAACACCTTTCGCGAAGCCGGCAGGTCGGTTTTGACGTTGTACTCCGGGTCGCCGGTTGGGTAGTGACCGGCCATGATACTCAACAAACGAGCCTTGCGTGCCACCAGTTCCTTGCCAGAGAGCGGACTGATGCCGTCGGGCTCAGAATCCAGCAAGCGAGCCAGGTTCGTGCTGAAACCAACCTGCACGAATACCACAGAATCGTCTGGTTCCGAGCTAAGAATACGGCGGAGGAGAACAGTTGCATCAGGCGCTTCCCGGCCATCCTGAATGTGGCGCGGGTACACAAATCTACCAGCGGCTGTCTTCTTTTCAACGGCGGCGCTGAGAATCTTGCTCGCGTTCGGCGTCTTTCCGCCCTTCACTACACCGACGGGAATGCTTCCGTGCCCATAAAACGTATCCACCAAGTCGATAAAGGATGCGGCTTCTGGATTGTCTTTTGTCACAGTAATGGCGAGCAGTTTCACTTCGCCGCGACTTTCAAAGGCATGAAGCATAGCGAGCGCGATTCCGTCATCAATGTCGTTGCCCATGTCTGTATCGAAAACAAGGCGCACCGGGGCGCCAAGGGCAATCCGGCTCACAATTACGACAATGAGCAATAAACAAAGGCGGTTCACGTATGTGATTCCTTTACAACTCAATAAATTTGCTTTTACACTACACCTTGCCAAATCGCCAAGGCTGGAAGAATCACCCTCACATTTGAACGATCCTGCCGGATCGAATGAAGGCGTGCTCCAGATCCCAAAGATCAGCTTTTATCGGCAGCCACTAAACGTCTAATGTGCTGGTTCGCCGGCCACGCTGGATTGCCAGCTTCAACCGTGCCCCAATTTCCCCGTAAGGACGCGAGGACGATGTTGCGGCTGGGGATGATCACCGAGCAGTTCCCTCCCGCCCCGATACTCATGAAGGTATCTATTGGTGCGTCAGGCCAAGTTCGGGACTTTGGATGGAGTGCGCCGGTTGCGTTGAACCACCAGTTGAAACCATAAATACCGGGGCCATAGTCCGTGAAGTGATCCGACCCACCGCCATAAGTGCCGATACCTAAGTAGTCGTTCGTCTCTGCCTTTACAGTGTGGGGCAGATTGGGTGCTACTTGCGGGCGTTGATACTTCTCGAAGAAGCTTCGCTGGAGGACCTGCTCGCCATGCCAATTGCCTTGGCATAGCCAAAACCAGGCAAGGCGCGCAAAATCCCGTACAGACGACGAGATACGCCGGTCGGAGGCACGGAATACCAAGCCGTCTTCGAGCTCTAGGGCACCGAACCGGTTCGTATGCATCGCGACCGCGGTTGGGTCCTTCCGAAACACCTTGTCGAAGAGCGTTTTTTGGTAAAGCATGATCGCGTAATCGTTATACGACCATGCTGCACCGGGTGGCTCCGGACGCGCATAACCGCTCACCATATTAGCGAGGTGCCAGAATTCCATCGTCTGGTCTTTCGGGATCAGGTTCCATCCATAGTCGCGAATTCGAGTGTGGACACTCTTCACCCTACGCTCCTTGATGGCAAAGAAAAGCAATGTGCTCAGCACAGGCTTCGCTGAAGACAGTAAGTCGCCTTGTTCCGACTGATCTCCCCAAGTCTTGACCATGTAGCCGTCTTTCACAACACAGCCACGGCCGCCGAGCATCTGCGCAAGAACATCTAATTGCGCCCCATCCAGACCGAGCGCTTTCGGCTCCCGGCTCTCCCAGTGCTTACCTGGGAATACAGATTTGCGCTGCTTCCCCAAACCTAGCCCAGCACCGAGCAAGAGTAGGGCAACTTCACGGCGGCTGAGCCTCGAACGTGCCGTCAATTGTCGGCTAGTCATGGCTGTGCTCCTCAAAACCGAAATGTTAACGCAAGCTGCAGAGTTCTAGGATTGCGAGTCGAGGTAATTTCACCCAACTGTGAGTTGACTTGATTGCCGGCGGGGTCGAAACGCGCTGCGGTATTCACGCCGCTGTACTGAGTGTGGTTGAAGGCGTTGTACATCTCGCAGCGCAACTGCAGCGTTCGGGCTTCTGACCAAATCGGAAACGACTTGAATAGGGACAAATCCCAATTGTTGATGCCGGGCCCGCGAATCACATCCCGTGGTGCATTGCCTCTGTCGCCTACGGCTGGCCTGGCGAATACCGACGTGTTGAACCACTTATAGAAGCTACGGTCGCCGCTGGGTAAATTCGCATTTCCCGTGACGTTGATGCGTGCTCCGTCGCCGCCGCCTGTAATATCAGCGTTGTCGGTAGTGCTATAACTGATACCCAGAGGACTTCCACTAGCGAAGGTGGTGATGCCGGCCAAGTCCCAGTTATCCAAGGCGAATCGGGTGACAGCATTCGGTAAAATCTTACTTGCTTTCGGTAAGTCCCACATATAGCTGAGGCTAAGCACTTGGGTCTGATCGTACCCCGCCTTGCCATATAGCCAAGTACGTGCGTTGTTAAACATTGGCAAGCTACCCACGCTGTCCGTTAGGTCCATAGCTTTCGACCATGTCCAGGACACTCCAAACTGAAAACCTTTCGCAAAGCGCCGGTTGGCCGTCACCTCCAAAGCATTATAGTTCGAGCTGCCTGAGTTTTCCGCTAGAGATACGGTCCCGTACCCTGGTATGGGCGCCAGCAGGGAGTCCGGCAAAGGCCTCCCAGGATTGGTGGCATCTTGATTCTGCGGAAGAAAACGGGCCCCATACGGTAGTGTATTTAAATTTCGTACTTCCAGGAGGTGGCGCGCAGTGTTTCCCACATACCCAGCGGTGACCACGGTCGAAAACCCGATACTCCGTTGTATTTGGAACGTGTAATTGTAGGCTGAGCTCGGCTTATAATCCTTTTCCCAAGCTGGCACGAAGCTCGGAGGAAATAGATAGCCCGTAGCATCCAGATAGCTGTCCATATTCTGGTAATACATTGTTGGGATCAACACCACGGGCGGACTCGTCACAGTGTCACCAAAGATATAACCCGAGTTGAAAATGCTCTCTTTGGTCACTGCAAAAGAGCCACGAATAGCAGTTTTGCCATCACCGAATGGATCATATGCGAAGCCGAAACGAGGCTGCAGTTGCGGCCCCGGCATCGTACGCCAGCCATTTGGGTAGTTACCGCTTGAAAAACCAGGAACGTTAAAGGCTACCATGCCGTTGAACGGATTGCCTGTCCCGGGTACGAGTGCGCCGATCAACACGGTTGGCGCGAACTCGCCGGTGACCGGATTTTGCGCGACTCTCTTGCCGTCACTCAAAGCAGGCTGATACAGTTGAGGAGCATTCGCCGGGTTGTAGGTTTCAAGGGACCAGGAAGCAGCTCGTTCGTTCTTCATCAATTGCCACGGCTGGTCGACGGAAATCCGCAGCCCAATGTCGACTGTGAGCCGGCGCGTTGCCTTCCAACTGTCCTGCACAAACCATGCGGCGTCGTAATTGATCCCTACATCTTTGTTTCTGGCACTCGATTCAGAATAGGAATCAAAATTTCCAAGAATCGCATTCGAGTACGCGTAGTTGGAATCGAGCGGGTTATTCCTATCGACGCCGAAGTTAAACGCCCCGCCGAACGACCCCCTGCCTGAACCCTGGTATCCTTCATTGGAATAGTTCCGCTCAAAATAGAATCCCATCTTGACAATGTGAGCCCCCTGTGTCCAAGTGAGGTTATCCGCGAGGGACCAGCGACGGTCTCCGGCATTGATCGGGAACCGGTGGTCGTAGTTGATGCTGGGCGCGTTCGAAACGCCGCCGAAGGTAGATCCGGGGATGATTCCGAGCGGATTTGCAGCCGGATACAGCTGGCCTAACCCTGCTAAGCCCGTGTCGGATCGCAAGACAGAGTTGAGCGGAAAGTCGCTTCCCGTCGTTCCTAGCTCCCCCAGCATTCGTCCTGTTCCCGTGAACTCGTTGACCATGCTGGTGCTCATGATCCTCGTGTAGTTGAACGCGATGCTGTCTTCCACGTAATTATAATGATATGGCAGCAACGGAAAGGCGTTGCCGAAAGTCGCGGGTGCACTGTAACCGCGGGTATCAGCATTCCAGTTATGATAGCGAAACCAGACCCGGTCCTTAGCGGTCATGTTGTAATCTAAACGGAGCTGGTTCATAAATTTCGGCTGGTCCCAGTTGTCCTGGAATTGGTAGTTGTAACTACCACCGGTAATACTGCGGTCGAGATTATTAGGCAAAGGATATAGGTTTAGTATCGCTTGGCCATACTGATTGATCTGACTGGATGGAATCACGTTCCCAGGAAATGGTGCCTTGGTAGTAGGGTCGGTGATCGGAATTAACTTTCCATTCAAGTCCAAGGTTTGTGAAAAATTCCCTTGACGCTCTAAAGCGGTCGGCATGGTGGAATACTTGAGACCCTGCGGTTGCTGACTACGCCAATCATCCCTACCGTAAAAAAAGAAGAGCTTGGTTTTGTCAGTATTGAAGTGTCCTGGAATGTAAATCGGCCCGCCGATTGTTTCGGATACATCATTATATCGGTAGAGAGGCCTTACAACAGCATTCCGATTATTGAAGAAGTTGTTCGCGTTGAAGGCTTCGTTCCGGACGAACCAGGATGCGCTTCCGTGGAAAGACCTGGTGCCGGATTTCGTGATGATGCTGATCTGAGCTCCTGGTGCCCGGCCATACTCAGCCTGGTAATTGTTGAGATTTACCTTGACTTCGGCGATCGACTCCATGCTGACGGCAGATACGTGAGTATTGGTTGCATCCGCGTCGTTGCTGATCTGCCCGTCCACGGACACAGTATTAAAGTTGCTACGCAGGCCGTTGATGGTGGGTGTCGGACTTCCATATACATTGGCGAGGGATTCGATATCCGAGCTTTGATTGACTCCCGGCATCAGTTTCAGTAAGGAAATCACATCTCGCCCTCTTACCATAAGACGATTCAGTTGGCTCGAATCGAGCACTCCGGAGTTCTCCGAGCTGGCAGTCTCCACCGCCGCCCCTTCGGCGCTTACTGTTACCGCTTCGGTGGTGCTGCCGACGGCGAGAGCAATGGTACCTGCCGAGAGGCGATCTCCGGCCGTAAGAGTCAGATTAAGCTTCTGATATTTCTGAAATCCTTTCGATTCAATCCGTAGCGTATAAACGCCCGGCTCTAAACCCGGAAGCGAAAATGCGCCGGTTTCGTTCGACACAGTATGGCGGACTTCGCCAGTGAGCGCATTCTGCAGCGAAACGTTCGCCTTAGCGATAATCAGTCCCTGTGGATCGGTTACGAGGCCGACGATGGTCCCGGTGTTTATCTGGGCTTGTAGCGAGCCTTGCAGGACAAGAGCCAAGCCAATGATCCAAATAGGTATAGTTCGCATATCTTCCTCTTCCGGTTGTGTTAACCGTTTACGCATGGTACTCCGGGCGCTTCCAAAAAAAATAGAAGGATCTCTCGTAGACTTGGACAATCCTGCTCGGTGTCACTGCTTGTGGTGCGCGGCCATGGACGGTCGGCAGAAGTCGATATGAAGGTCTGAGGGAGACATCGAGTTGGATATGCGAACGTCGCCATCAGCTATACCAGTCTGCACGGAGGAGTTCAGTGGAGGATAGAGAGGGCCCTTCATCGCGGGCTGTAACAGCCTATTGCCGTTCCACGCAGCCGTCAGCGTATTCCAGCCTATAGGTTACAGTCGCAACTTACAGTAGAAACTTCAGGGTATACGTTGGACGATCAAGAGGCCTGGAGCGCTGCCGAAGCTGTCTGGCTTCCTGGTCTGTAACACTTGTGCATGAATAGCAGATGCCTTCTCGCGATAACCGGTCCAGGTATCGTGCCAATAGGCGCTGATACCGCTGCCAACGTTTAATCCAGTAAGGTTGACTGTGAGCTTTGAACCCTGCACATAGAACACATACACTTCTCCCGGCAGCGCCAGACAGGAGCCACCCACGGCGAGAGAATTCGCGGGCTTCATTCTCCAGTACGGCAGCTTAGACAGTAAGTCCTTGATAAGCTGAAATCGCATCATACCGGGCGGTTCCGGATCCGGTTTGACAACGTCCCACGCCGTATTGTTGTAGTAGTACACGCCATAACCTCCGGCCATGTATACTAGCCAAGCGCGATGCAGTTGGACGTCCCACGGGTCTCTATGCTCATGCGTAGGCAAATCCTCTACGCCTTTCTCGTATCCGAATTCAGAATTGAGGACTGGGTACTGGCGGAATGCGCGGTCGAACGCGATCATTTCAGCCCAGTCGCTGTGTTGTTGATCGGTGCGGAAGTCCAAGTTGCGATTTAGATCTGGGTCCCAAGTGTAAACGTCGTCGTCGTGCGCCGTAGTTAGCCGGTGGTATGCGTCAGTCGAGCGAATGAGATCGGTTAAATGCGATTGGAGTAGGTTGTCCTTTTCGTTATAACTCTCTTTCGAGAAGTCCCACACGACATTGGAAAACGCTTGATAGCGGGCTACCACATAACGGAAGTAACGTTCTTCATCGCGGCTATGCTTGGGAGGCCAGTTAACTTTCTTGTTGTACACCTTGAACATAATGTGAGCCACGATCCCTTTATCTTGCAACGCCTCCATCATGCCGTCGTAGATTTGAAAGAATCGTGGATTCAGACGGGAAAAGTCAGGCTGCTGATTGGTGCCCTGCCAAGGAAAGACCGCCGGTGGGCCGTAGTCCCACTCGCAGGATTTTCCGGGTGCCCAACGAGTATCGTAGGCGTAAACATTTACCATCACGTGATTGAAGCCGTGGGAGGCCAGTTGCTCGATGAGCCGGTTCATGACCTTGCGCTTGGGGTCCAGCATGTCAGCTCCCCACAGCCAGTCCGCTTCGTAGCCCAGTAGAAAATAGCGAGTGCCGTCGGCATAGATGAAGTGATGAGGATATTCGGGATCGATGCCCAGGCCGCCATGAATATTGGGATTTCGGTTCGGTATACAAGAAATATCGTTCTCGGCCTGTTGGTTCAAGGCCGGCAGGCTGGAGACGGTGCGCAACGTCCATGACCCGAGAATTGTCGGCGAGAACCGGATCCGCCAGTGCTCGTTGCCGTCGTAGAATCCGGGCACCTGCAAACGCACGCCCCCAGGGCCCGTGAATTCGCCGGTGAGTGCGACGTCGAATGGGTTACCAGGCGCCGCAGCAGTGAACACAAAATCATGAACGTTGTACTGTTCAATTGGAATCGCGGCCAGACCCGTTGATGCGAGCAGGAAAGCAACCCAGACTAACTTCATTGTGAGACCTCCGGTCCATGTACGATCAACACAGCGGGTGCGTCGCCGAACGCTTCGGGCTTCTTCAGGAGTCCCGATATACCTCCGTGGATTGTAGCCTTCTCTCGCGAGCCGTTCCAAGTATTGATCCACTCGGCGCTCGACTTTTCAGACTTTTCAAGTCCGGTAAGATTGATCGTGATCTGGCGACCTTCCAGGTAGAAGGCATACACTTCTCCCGGAAGCGCGAGGCACGGACCTCCGACAGCCAGTTCATCGTGGGGTTCCATGCGCCAGTAAGGCAGCGAGGAGAGGGTCTCTTTCAATAGCTCGAAGCGTTGTGTCCCGGGCGGTTCGGGGTCCGGTTTGACCACATCCCAAGCGGTGTTGTGGTAATAATAAACGCCATATCCGCCCGCAAAATAGATGAGGTACGCTCGACGAAGCAGTTCCTGCCAGTCGTCCGCAATCCGGTAAGTAGGGAATGAGTCGACTCCGCGCTCATAACCGAACTCTGCATTGACTACCGGGTACTTTCTGACGGCCCGATCGAACGCAATCATCTCCGGCCAGAAAGAATGTTGCTGGTCAGTTCGGAAGTCCAGATCCTTATTGAACTCCGGATTCCAGTAGAACATATCGTCGTCATGCGCGGTCACCAGGTGCTCGTAGGCATCCGTATGTCGGACGAGTTCGATCAGGTGTTGCTGGAGGTGGAAATCCTTTTCGTTGTGTGCTTCTTTGGAAAAGTCCCAAACGACATTTGAGAACGCCTGATAACGAGCCACGACATACCGAAAGTAGCGTTCTTCGTCCTTGCTGTATTTCGGCGGCCAGTTGACTTTCTTGTTGTAGACTTTCAGCATAATGTGGGCGACGATGCCCTTTTCCTGGAGGGTTTGCACCATGCCGTCGTAGATCTGGAAAAACTTCGGATTCAGCCGCGAGTGATCTGGCTTGTCGTTGGTCCCTTCCCACGGGAACACCGGAGCGGGACCCCAATCCCACTGATGTTTGCGGCCGGGACTCCAACTCGTATCGTAGGCATATACATTGACAAGCACCTGATTGAAGCCGCGCGATGCAATTTGATCGATCAAGTGCCGCATGAGGGTGCGCTTTGGATCGAGCATATCGGCTCCCCATAGCCAATCCGCCTCATACCCCAGCAGGAAATAGCGGGTGCCATCCTCGTAAATGAAATGGTGAGGATGTGCGGGGTCCACTTGCAAACCACCGTGAATGGTGGAAGAAAGATTGCGGCTACACCAAATACCCGCCTCCGTCTTGCCGTCAAGCGCTTTGCTGGTAGAGGACGTGCGCATAGACCACTGGCCGCGCTCTGTAGGTGAGAACCGAATCTTCCAGACGCCACCGCCGTCGTAGAATCCAGGCACGTGCAGTCGCACGTCATTGGGCCCGATGAAGTCCGCAGAAAACTCCACATCGAACGGATTGCCCGCCACAGGGGCAGAGAAAGAGAAATCATGGGAGTGATACTGTTCAATCGAAACGCTACCGGCTGGAGTTCCCTTTACCGCTTGCATGAGAAGTTGCAGATTGGTATTCATGCGCGAGGTGGGCTCTCCGGGGTGATTGTTCGACCAATCGCCAACCGCCGAAACCAAGACCAAGTTGAGGCTCGGGATTACGAACGCGTTGTTGCCTTTGGCTCCGAGGCTGGCGTATGCGTCTCGGGGCAGGGCCGGCCATGAGAGCTTGCCCCCCATGTCGTTAAACCACCAATTGAAGCCGTAAATGCCCGGCCCCCGGTCCTGATGCTGGTCGGAGCCTCCTCCATAACTGCCGACTTGCAGATAATCGTTGGTTTCGGCCGGTCGCGTGAACGGCAGATTGGCAGATACATCGGGTTTCTGGTACTCGCGGAAGAAGCTCTCTGGTAATCGCTGCACGCCGTTCCAGTCGCCGCGATTCAGCCAAAACCACGCGATCCGGGCGAAGTCACGCACCGACGCGAAAATGCGGCGATCCTTCGGGCGGAAATGGAGACCATCCTCCAGGCCCAGTGCACCCAATCGCCGGGGATCATTGGCGACAACTTCAGGCGGCTCGCGAAAAACATGATCGAAAAGCGTCTTTTGGTAAAGTTGAATGGCATAGTCGTTGTATGCAAATGCAGCACCGGGGGGCTCGGGGCGTGCGTAGCCGCTCGTCATATCGGCAAGATTGCGAAAGGTCATCGTCTGGTCTTTCGCCGAGAGCTTCCAGCCAAAATCCCGAACGAGTGCATCCGGACTGGCAACCTTTCCTTCCTGAATCGCAAACAGAAGCAGCGTGCTGAGCACTGGCTTGGCGGAAGACAACCAATCGCCAATCTCGGACTGGGAACCCCACGATTTCACGATGTAACCGTCTTTGATCACACAACCGCGGCCTCCCAGCGAATCAGCCAAGCGGTCTAGCCATACACCGTTAAGACCTAATGATCCAGGATCACGTGATTCCCAATGTGCGCCGGGGAATCGCTGTACCGCATTGGCCGTCAGTGCGCTGAGCAAGAGTAGGGGTAGAATTCGGTTCAGACGTTGCATGATTCCTCTATCGCAAGATCTTTTTGCCCAGCCCTCATTGCAAGCCAGACTGTTGCAGCTGCCACATTGAGCGCGGCCGCTAATAGAAAGTAACTTTTAGCGTCACCAGTAGACTGGTACATCAGTGGAAACAGGCTTGCGCTGACGAAGGATCCGAGGTTGCCGACCATATTCATGGCACCCGAAACGGAACCCGACTTCTTCTTGCCCAAATCGATGCAGAATGACCAACTCGGGCTGATCGTCATCTCCACTCCAAAGGTTGCGAGCGCGAAGCACGCAGCGCCAGCCCATGGCGCTCTGGTGAATCCAATGGCGATCAAACCGGCGGCGGCGATCAAAAAACCGATGATCGCCGGAACGCTTCGTGAGAACTCGCGACAGCGGGAGCGGTACAGACGATCCACTAGAAAGCCCGTGATCCATTGCGCTGTTGCACCGATCAATAGCACAATCGTGGAATACCACGCGGCAACTTCACTTGAGAGGTGATACCACGACATCAGATATGGGTGCATCCAGGAAATGCATATAAAGAAAGTGAAGTTGGAGGCAAAGTACTGTGCCATGGCAAGCAGCATGGGGCGCGAACGGAATACCTCTGCAAAGTGTAATTCCTCTTGCCCGGTCGCTTTTTTAGCGACTGGCTGCGGAGGCTGATCGCGGAACCAGAACAGCCACGCAGCAGCCCAGAGGATGCCGGGAAAGCCCAGTACAAAAAATGCCAGACGCCAACCAAACCGATCCATTAAGGCTGCCAAAATGGGGAATGAGAAAGCCGCGCCGAGCCGAGATCCCGAGAAGATGATGCCGTTCGCCTTGCCGTGTTGATCGGATGGCAGCCAATTGTAGAAGGTGCGGGCGGCCCCCGGGAAGACACCCGCTTCGGCCATACCGAACAGGAACCGCACTACGATCAAAATGGAGATCCGGCTGACCGCACCAGTTACCGCAGTGAACAGGCTCCAGCCGGCAACTACAGCCGTAAGCGCCGTTCTTGGCCCGAAGCGGTCCGCGAACCATCCTGCGGGCACTTGTGCAACCGCATAGCCGAGCGCGAAACAGCCAAAAACAATCCCCATCGTCTGGTCGGAAAGGCCCAGATCGCCAGCCATCAACTCCTTTGCCGTCGAGATGGCAGCCCGGTCCAGATACGTGATCCAGGAAAGGAGAAAAAGCAGGGCTACGAGGATTACGCGCGACCGTTTCATCTGGAAATGCCACGGCCATGAAGTCGGTTAAAGCCCAAGCGGACGAAGGGCCACAACAACGCACCCAGCGTATCTGGGGCCCCGTGCCGCGAGCCCCCTTGCCGCGCGGCGCAGTGCTTGAAGCCGTTCCGGAACACCTTCAGTGGAATGGTCATACGGCGAACCGCAGTTACCTGCCGGCACCTTCATCGACATAGACGGCGCTCATGCACGCGCTCCGTCAGAGAGCAGCCGACGGGCTTCCGCAAATCCCGACCGGCCCACTTGAAGGATGGGTACACGGGCTTGGTGCTGGATTTTGGAAAGGCTGATCTGCCCGAGAGCGATTACATCCACGCGGGGGGCCATGCATTCAATCTCCTGCCGGACTAGCGTGTTATGTTTTTCGACCTCTCCAGCCAGCAGGTGGCGAAACGCCTGCTCGTTGACGGCGGTCTCCACCTGAATCCTCCTGCCGGCCCGATTGGCCTCCTCGATCAACAGGGTTTCCGTCGCCGGCGCGCTGGTGGGAACCGTTGCGATGATGCCGATGCGCTCGCCCGCAGCCACCGCCTCCCGCGCCATCGGTTCGTCGATATTGAATACCGGAACCGAAATAAACCGCCTCGCTATACGGGTGGCCTCACCCATCGTGGTGCAGGAGCACATGATCACATCGGCTCCGGCGCTTTCGGCCGCCATCGCATAGAGAATCATTCTGCGGATCACCGCCGGAGTGGGCGAGCCATGCGGCAGCGATTCCGCCAACAGCGAGTCGTCCATGATGTTGATGATCTCGACATCCGGATGCTGCTCGGCGAATTCGCGCCCGAACGGTTCGAGCACGGATTTGTCATACCAATTGACCGTATGGATAAGAGCCAGTTTTCTCTTCACGGGTTCGTCCTTTTGAGAACTGCACGCGAGTATATAACGCGCTCTGATTGAGTTCTAGCAGGATTTTTCGCCTACTTGGACAATACTGCCGAGTTGCGCACTTCCCGTGGAGGCTGGTTGTACGCCGAGCGAAACCGCCGATCGAAATAGCTTTGGTCAGAAAAGCCGACTGAGACGGCGATCTCGGCGATGGAGAGGTCGGTCTCAATCAGGAGACGGTAGGCCTGGGACAGGCGCAAGTGCGTGAGGTAGGTGACGAACGTCATTCCAGTGGCCTTCTTGAAGAACTTCATGAAGCGGAACTCGGTCATCCCGACCATGGCAGCCGCCTCGCTAACACTGATCGCCTCCGAGTAGTTCTCCCGCAAGTGCTCGTACAGACGGCCAAACTGAAGGGATTGACGCCGCCGGATATCCCAGTCCGACATTTTGGAATCTACCGGGCCGAAATGGCCAGCGAGATGATACAGCGCATCGAGCAAGTGGGCCTTGCAACCCGCTTGACGCACGGGCGACAACATCGAGTCCGAAAAATAGCACTGAAGCATCTTGCCAAGAGCTGCATGCACTTCGGTGAAGGCCCTATCCTTCGGACGTACAATTGGATCGAATTCCGGCGGCCGAGAATAGAAGGGAACCAGGTAGACGGCATCGCAGGGATGCGAAACAGGGCCGCACACCAGTTCCGGCATGAAGTTGATCACCACGCCCAGTCGCTGCGGGCCCTGATAATCTACCAAGCCGTGCAATTTCAGATTATCCACAACTAAAATATCGCCGGCGGTGAAGTTGATTACCCGATCACCCATCCTAAACGATCCCCGTCCAGCGGCAGCGACGAAAATCTCAAGCCGCTCATGCCAATTGAAGCGCAGGGGGTCAGCCAGCGTGGAAAACGAAAGAAGTCTCACCGCGAGCGGGAACCGCGGATCAAGGTCGAGCCGGTAGTGCTTCCGCTGATCGATCTCCTTGTTAATTCGAAAAGGCTGAAACAGATGATCTGAAACTACATTCAGCAGCACGCGACGATTATGCCATAGTCCGGTTTCGGCTAGTCAGGATTGTTAAAATTCTCCGGCTTCTTCGGGGCTTAGCACAGCGTGGGATAAATGGTCCCGCCTCGCAAAGGGCTACCGAACAGTATCTTTCGATTGTGCGCCGGGGATACTCCTTGCATGAAACGCAGGATTGTCCTAAAAAATCCAAGAATCTTCTATTATCCAAGTACTGCCGATGCTAGAATCCGGACCATCGAAAAAGCTGCAGCCGGCTCCGGGTGCACAACCTGCGTCTTGAGACGGAAGCAAACGATAATTCCTTCTGCGGAATCTAGTGAGGTCGGGGATGAGCTATTTATTGAAACATCGATCACTGCTGCTTCTTTTCATGGGAGCAGTCGCCGCTTTCGGTCAAACCGGCATCGGGAGAATCACCGGAGTCATCACAGATCCTAGTGGCTCGGCCATAGCTAACGCTGAGGTACAAGCGCGGAATAGCCAGACAGAGGAAGTCCGCAGGGCAACTACAAACAGCAACGGCTTCTACGTAGTTTCTCCTCTGCCCGCTGGCATCTATACTTTGCAAGTTCGCCGGGATGGCTTTAAAGCAGTGACCCGAAGCCGTATTCAGATCAACGTCAATTCGGCTCCTGCGATCGATTTGCGTCTTGAGATCGGTGCGGTAACCGAGAGCGTCCGTGTGTCCGGCACGGCGCCCGTTATTAATACGGAGAATTCGGCGGTCGGCAATTCCCGCTTTGCGACGCAACTAGAAAATCTGCCACTTATCGTCCGCGAAGTATCTTCGGTTGTCGGACAGACTGCGGGCGTGCCTTATGGAACGCAATCTACCGTGGGTGGCACATACGAAGCTGGCGGCCGCAGCGCCATGGGCGTGGTGTCCGACGGCGCACTGGTAAATCCGCAGCAATCGGAATCGTGGCCGTCTATCGGAGGAATCGGCCGCCGGGCCGATCTGACGATTCCCGGAGTTAACTCGATTAGTGAGGTGCAGTTCGTTACCAACGGGAGCGATGCACAATACGGGCAGCCGGTACAGGTCCTCATTTCATCAAAATCTGGGACGAACGAGGTGCACGGCAGCGCATTTGAGTTCTACACATCGGGGGGCTTGGGGGCACGCAGGTGGGAGGCGGCCAACCGCGAGTCATTCATTCGGCATCAGTTTGGCGGAACGCTAGGTGGGCCTATCAAGAAGGACAAGATGTTCTTTACGGCTGGACTTGACGGGTTCCGCTATTCTCTGAATAGCGTACTTAACGGCCGATACCCCACGGCGGACGAGCGCACCGGAGATCTTAGTGACCTGTTGCAGCGAACCACCGCAAGTGGTGCTCCGGCCCCGGTCCACCTTTATGATCCCCTATCGAAGGGACAAGTCTTTCCGAACAATGTAATTCCCTCGAGCCGAATCGATCCGATTGCCGCTTGGCTTTTCTCACTCATTCCAGAAGCGCCGCTTCCCGCTGGCCGAGTAACCGATTTCAACGCGATCTATTCGAAACCGGAATTTGATAATTCCGATAAATATGACTTTCGTTTCGACTATAACCTCAACGACCAGAATCGGTTATTTGCCCGGACCACGGTGGCGGGCCTCAATCAAGCCGTTGCCTACAGTGGCTCGGTCCCCGGTTTCTATGGCTACAGCGGAAAACATGAACGAACGGAAGCTGCCGTAGCGAATTGGACCAGGACGGTGAACCCGACCACGCTTATGGGCTTCGAATTTACCTTCCGAAGCATGCCTTTCAAGGCTGACCCAAGTCCAGAAGGCGACAATCTATTTCCAATTTCCATCCAGAACATCGATCCAAAACCTCCATTCGCCGGACCGCCCGCGATAGCCATCGGTTCCAACGGGCTCAGCATGTCGAATCTGTTCGATCGAAAGCTCTTCAATTATAGTGCCGACTATGGGTATACTTTCGAGCCGACGGTGAGCAAAGTGGTTGGAAACCACGTGCTGAAGGCAGGATTCGATTTTTCGCGAGGGTACAAAACCAACGAGGTCGCATCTCCTCCCTATGGAAGGTTTCAGACCAAGTCCGACTACAACAACGCTAGTTCCACCACTTCGGCGACGGGAGACGCCTTTGCGGACTATCTGCTAGGGTTGCCCTCAAGTACTGATGTCACAATCGGTCCTGCAGGCGGATTTTTGTCGAAAACGAACTTCGACTTCTATTTGCAAGACGACTGGAAGGTAAATTCCCGGCTCACGCTGAACCTCGGTATCCGCTATGACAGTCTCGGATTTTTCGAGGAGATGAATAAAAGAGCTTCCGCGGTAGACTTCGCAACGGGAAAGATTGTCATTCCCAACCAGTCGCAAAGTTTGATCCAGCCGGCGTTTCTGCCCTTCCAGGATCAATTCATGACATCTGCGGAAGCAGGCGTACCGAATACGCTCGTCAAGCCAAACCGTCTGGATTTCGTTCCGAGGTTTGGCGCGGCCTATCGGCTCACACCGACTTTTGCAATCCGTGGAGGCTTCGGGATCTATAGCGTGGACGTGACACTGAACCAATTTACCGGAATGATCAATACGCCACCGTTCGTCAATCGCGCCCAACTAACGCGTAGCTTGCTGATCTCTCAGGGAGTCGATGTGAATTCCCTTTACACGTTCGAAAATCCGACCGCCAATGGCAACTCGGCAGGAGCGAACTCGCAGATTGCGGGAATTAGTGGTCCTCTCAATACGTATCCGACGCAGAAGAATTATCAATGGAACTTTACTCTGGAGAAGAGCCTGGGCTCTGACATAGAGATTCGAGCCAGCTACCTTGGAAATCTTGGGCGGAATCTCACTCGTGGGGTCAAAGTGAACGCATGTGTGGCGGGTCCTACGGAGTGTCTTTCGAGGTCCGCTAACGATCCAACCAGCCGCCGCTGGATTCAGTACGGAATCAATGCGGATAATGGTTCAGCCGATGGACAATCCGAGTTCAATTCGGTAGAGATCGAGTTCCAAAAACGCTTCTCCCATGGATTTCTCTTCGATACGAACTACTCGTACGCTCGCCTCTTCGCCTATGCCGATGCGAGCGATCCGGTATCGAATCCCCTATCGAAATACGACTGGGGTCCGGTGGCAGCTAACATGTTGGGCGGCAGCGCGGCAAGCGGCCAACCCAATAACGTGTTCCACTGGAATTGGGTATATGAGCTCCCGATCGGAAAAGGACACGCATTGGGAGATTCGATGGGCAAAGTCGGGCAGACGCTGCTGGGGGGTTGGATGATTTCCGGCCTTGGAACCTGGCAGTCCGGCGACTATCTGACCATCACGACCGGTACTGGCCAGTCTCCGACGGGAGCAACCTCGAACCGGCCCAATCAGGTCGCAAGGGCGGCGCTTCCCGCTGGCCAGCAGAGTGCCTACCAGTGGTTTAACACGTCCGCTTTCGTCCAACCTGACCTTGTCGACCCAAAGGCGCCACACCCAACATATCAATTCGGGAATTCCCCAATTGGTGCGATCCGCGGCCCCAGCTTCTTCGCGTTCGACGCAACTTTGCAGAAGGCCGTATCTATTGGCGAGCGAAGCCGGATACAATTCCGTCTCGAAGTATTCAACCCCTTCAACCATCCCGTGCTGGGTGACCCAATTACAGACTTGAGCGACAGCAATTTTGGACGTATTCAGACTTCCAACGCAAACTATAATCCAAGGAGAATGCAACTGGGGCTGAAGTTCGAGTTCTGACGACCGGCTGAGATCCAGGGCCATTTGGTTCCGGAAGGAAATATCAATTTTATGGGCTGTCGACGTGCATTGTTGGACTTGACTCTTGTACTTATTGCGGTAGTGTGGACTAGTTCGGCGGGTCACTCAGGCGTTCTGTTCGAAGACGACTTCTCACACTTTCCGGCAGGCTGGCTGACACAACCGGTCGGAAGTCTCAACGCGGCGATCCAGGAGTATCACTATCTACCAAATCGGGGAATCCCGCTGGGACCGTGGGCGAACGCTATTACGCACTTGGACGCTTGGGTGGTGAGCGACGAGAACGGCAAAGCCTATCTGGAGCAACAATTTGATCCGAGCGCCATGCATTTCACGACGCCGATCTTCGTTACTGGGGACCCAGAGTGGGCCGACTACACCGTGGAGGCGCGCATCAAGCCACTTTCAACGGCGGACATAGCGGGAGTTGTATTTCGCTACCACACCAATCGCCATTACTATATTTTCGCAATGACGGGCGGAAATAGAGTAGTTTTAATGCTCCACATGCCACTAGACAAAGGATTTCGCGTTTTCGATTGGCGAACGCTCGGGGAGGCGAAATTCGCCTACGATACCCAACATTACTACAGCGTGAAGGTAGAGAACAGTGGGTCGCGGATTCGGGCATATGTCGACAGCAAGCTGCTGCTCCAGGTGGACAATTCCGAAATCTTAAGGGGCAAAGCTGGCGTGGCTTCCAACATCCCTGCTCGGTTCGAAGATTTTCGCGTAAGCGCATCCGCCGAGGTGGAAGCTGAAATCGGCCGACGGATTGCTGCGCGCGACACAGAATTGAACAAGCTGCGGGAGAATAATCCCAAACCGAAACTCTGGAAGAAGTTCCAGACGCCGGGATTCGGCGCGGGACGCAACGTACGGTTCGGCGATCTGGACGGAGACGGCAAGATCGACATGCTGATCGCGCAAAATATCCCTCGCGTGCGAGCGGATGCCTTTGATGCCATTAGTTGTCTGACAGCCGTCACTCTGGACGGCAAGGTCATATGGCAAATCGGCCGCCCGGACCCTCGCAACGGATTACTTACAAATGACACGCCATTCCAGATACACGATGTCGATGGCGATGGCAAAAACGAAGTCGTTATGGTAAAGGACTTCCAGTTGCAAATCCTGGACGGGGCAACGGGCAAAGTGAAGCGCTCCGTGTGGATGCCCAAGGCGCCAGAGGCCAAAGAACACCCCTACGATCTGGTGAACGGCGATTCCATCGCATTTTTGAACCTTTCAGGCAACAAGGCCCGTCATGAAATTCTCGTGAAGGACCGTTATCGTAACTTCTGGATCTTCAACAACCATGGAGACCTCCTCTGGCATGGCGAGGGGCAAACTGGGCATTACCCGTTTCCGTGGGACATCAATGATGACGGGCGGGATGAATTCATGATCGGTTATTCCTTGTGGGAACACGCCGGCCATCAACTCTGGAGCCGGGATAAGGATATTAAGGACCATGCCGATGGTGTTGTTATCGCCAATCTGAGCCCGGATCCGACAGCGGCGCCGCGCGTTTACGCCAGCGGCAGCGATGAAGGGTTCATCATGTTCGACATTCACGGAAACATCTTGAAGCACGTCCGCGTCGGCCATAACCAAAGCCCCAGCGTTGGCAAGTATCGAATGGACGTGCCC
Organism: Bryobacteraceae bacterium; assembly: GCA_035550475.1. Taxonomy (GTDB): domain Bacteria; phylum Acidobacteriota; class Terriglobia; order Bryobacterales; family Bryobacteraceae; genus DASZPB01. The sequence goes on from DASZPB010000082.1 coordinate 83,272, forward strand.
GGCCTGCAATACATCTCGATCAACTTTTGGAGGAATCCGGGGATCGTCACGCTATTTGATTGGGATGGAAATATCCTGGCTCAGGAGGAACTCATTCATTCGGGCAGTCCGATGCTCCCAGTAAACTGGCGAGGCGACGGCCAGGAGTTCGTCCTGCTTTCGGGCAATTCGGTGGAAGGCGGCATGATCGATGGCCATCTACGAAGGGTTGTGATGTTTCCGAACGACGGCCATCCCGAACTCGCAGCGAATGTTCTGAATCTGACCGGGGATGCACGGGATGAAATCGTGCTGTGGGACCAGAACCAGGTATGGATATATACGCAGGATCGGCCCTTCAGGGGCAGGCGACTTTACGACCCCAAATGCAATCCGAACTACAATGAATCGAACTACCGGACGAACGTCTGTCTTTCCGGATGGCAGGAAGTGCACGAGCCGCCGGGAACAGCAGGTCAGTCAAGATGAAAACGGGAGTTGAGGAAG
>DASZPB010000083.1:0-2349 GCA_035550475.1 Bryobacteraceae bacterium
CGCCAACTCGAACAGGCGATGCTCGCCTATCTCCAGCAACGCAATCTTGATCCGAAGCCGTTCGTATGGACTGCCGACGCCGATCTCATCCTCGGTAAGGTCGAGAGACTTTGCAAACGAATCTCTGACTCAGAACACTAGGGGAACTGTCTACTTTGCGTTGACACAGATCGTCCACATTTTTTGGATCAGTCGCGGAGAGAAACTACACGGCGCGCCCGCCGGCGGCCACCGCAATCGCCTTCCGGCTCGCAACAGGCGCGGCGCGATACGGCACGCGGCTCTTCAAGCGCAGGAACGGCTGCTCCAGCAAGCGCCAGGACGTCCACGCCATCGCGAACGCCGCACACGCCAGCACCGGGCCGTAGAGGTACTGAATGACCGCCACCATTGCCGCCGGAAAATTCGAGTGCGGCAGCGCTTCCACCCAGCCGACCGTCAGTTGGTAAGGAATCGCGTGCAGGATGTACATGGCGTAGCTGTATTTCCCGCATTGCCGCAGCAGCGGCCAGGAGAACAGACGCGCGAGAGGAGAGACGCCTTCGCCCCCCATGGCCGCACCGAACACGAGACACGCGTACCCGACGGCCACCAGCGAGGCACCGGCGGTTCTCATCGATGGCGACATCCATATGGGAGTGCGGATGACTAGGCCGATCTCGAGGAACGCGAACAGGCTGAGCGCCGCCACTGGCCGTATCCATCGTTCGACCGAGCCGCGAAAATCACGTAGCGCCACCGCCAAGAACGCGCCGGCCGCCAGCGGGTCGAGGCGGCAGGGCGTCAGCCGGTAGATGGCTTCGGGATGAGTTCCGGCAGCGCTCAAAACGCACCGCGTAGCGAGCGACCCGATCGCCATGGCGAGGCAAACCCACTTCAGCTTGCGGCGCGGGCAGAGCCATACAATGGCGGGCCAGAAGAGATAGAACTGCTCCTCGACCGCCAGGCTCCATAAGCTATCCAGGAATAAATCGTAATATCCATGGGCGGCCTTCCAGTTCATGAGGTAAGTGACATACCACCACGGATTGACGGACTTCCAGAGATCCGTTCCCGCGTGCCACAACCACGCATAACGGAGGACAACCAGGACCAGGATGAGATAGGCGAAATAGAGTGGGAAGATGCGCAGAACGCGGCGCAGATAAAAGGTCCTGAAATAGTCCGGTGAGTCGCGTGTATCCAGAAGAATTCCGGTGATCAGAAAGCCGGACAACACGAAGAACAGGTCTACGCCGGACCAGCCGAGCCCGAGCAGCAGAACCGCAAAGAATGGGATTGCCGAAGCACTGGTGAAAACAATCCGCGCATGGAACGCAATCACCAGGAGAATAGCCAGGCCGCGTACGCCGTCCAAAGCGGGGATGTGAGAGCCCGTGCGAGGCCGCCCGGCAGTATGATCCACGTCGTTCACGGCGCAGTACAACTCTAGAAGCCGGAAGGACTTGACTTCAATATGGCGAAGGTTAGCGGCGTTCCAGTAACGTGCGGAATCCAGGCGAAATCGATGGTGATTCCAAGGTGAACCCATTCAGCGTTCCGGGATGATTCCGATCGCCATTTGGTGGAAATCAAACGCGTCAGAATAGAGGGTATGTTAGCGTACGACAAAATGGACGAGCTATCAGAAGCTTTTGGTCGAGCGCTGTTCCTGGCATTCGCGGACTGGGAGCCGCTGGCTATAGACATCGGAGATGAGAAGAGCGATGCCCGACATATGGAAGTGGACATCCCGCAAGAGGGAACCGATCGTCGACTTCACCTGAGCACGGCCGGCAAAGAGATCACGATTGCTTTCGATTATTGGCATACGCATATAGGTCCATTCCTGGGAATCAGTATTGCCGAATCAGTTAACACAGCGCTCAGCATTATCGAGAGTTTCGTCACCGAGCAGACTGTCGTGAGGGTTTTTCGCCGGGATGGCGTCTGGATCGGATCGGGCCTCGCATATCGGGCTGCGCCGCCCACCGAACTCAAGCCTCACTCCACAACAGAGGTTTTTTCGTGGCGCTGCACTTACGATCAGACGATTGAAACTCCATGATTCGCCAATCAGTCTCCTGATGTGTTCGTTGAGCATTTCAGTATGCAACGCAGGGGCACCTACGTTTCGGGCTTCTGTGCGATGAGGTAGAGCGCGTCTGCCGCTTTCCGGGTCAAAAAAAGAAAAAGGCCGGACGCGAGGTCCAGCCTTTGTATGAAATGATCGAGGCCAGTTGGATGCAGAGGCTCAGAGGCCAGCTCTGAGCTGTTTGGAAAAACTGTCGTCTTCCCAGTGGAGATACCGGAGCGGGCTCACCATCCGTGCCGTAGCATGGATGGTGGTTTGGAGTGGAACGGCTGCTT
>DASZPB010000084.1:0-35012 GCA_035550475.1 Bryobacteraceae bacterium
GCTGCTCGGGAGCTTCACCAAAGCAGATGTGCCATCTAAAAACCAAAACCCCCAGAACGGGCACATCGGGCCCGGTTTGACTGGGGGCTTGGCGCCGCCTGCTTCGGAGCCAGTCCCGTCGCAGCGGTCTTCGGATCAGCCCCAAGGAGCGCGACTCCCCCAGGACATCGATCCCACTCTACGAAAGGAGAAAAGCCGCCACGTTCTCGGTTACTTTTTCAAATGACCCAACAGCCCCTCGTTCGGTTACCGGATTAAATGACTTGACAGGAGCCCCTCGTTCGGTTACCGGATTAAATGACTTGACAGGCCCCGCAAGCCCTTCGAGGACAGGCTCAGGATTTCGACTCGATTGGGTGCAGGAAAGCCGGAGACGATCAGGATCCGGAGCGCGGTGTTTGCGCGGCGTACCGGGCGAACAAAATGCCGCCCAGGAGAGACACGCCGAGACCAATGTAGGAATAGGGGCTGGCGTCGTTCAAAAACTTGATAGTCTGGCCTGACACCTGCGACACACCCTCACGCAGCGTCGGGGAGATCAAAGAGAGCGCGGCCAGCAGCAGAATGGTCACGATCATGTGCTTCTCATTTCCAAGGTCTATAGTGAAAGATCGTGCTGAATTCAGATAGTTCCAACTGTACCATGCAAGTACTTTTAGTTAACCGGTACGGATATGGTCCGGCATCAGCTATCCCCTGCGTTCCCGGGTGGCCCTGATCGGGTGTCTGGCCAGCAGGGCCGCGTTATGATCTGTTAGACTCTGGCCTTTAGTGTATATCTTCGCCTCAGATTCTCCCTGAAGGCGTCCGGAAGGGATGATCCAAACAATGAAGCTACCGGCTGGTATTGGGATCTTGCTATTGGCGCTCGCTTTTCAAGCACCTGCGCAGTTAACGGAATTCGTAGCGGACCCCATGCCTACGCGATCCTGCCACGCTTCCACCGTGGTCGAGTTGAAGGATGGCAGCATCCTGACGGCATGGTTCGGCGGCACTGCCGAAGGCCGGCCCGATGTCGCCATATGGAGCGCGCGGCGCACGTCCGCGGGCTGGCAGCCGCCCGCTGAACTGGCGCGTGAACCGCAGATCGCCGCGTACAATCCGGTGCTCTTCCATAACGGCGAGGGCCTCTTGTGGTTCTACTACAAGTTCGGGCCTCACCCCAGCGAATGGACCGCCGCCCGCCGCCACAGCAAGGATGAAGGCGTTACCTGGTCACCCGTTGAGCATCTGCCGGCGGGCCTGTATGGCCCGATCCGCGCGAAGCCGCTGGTTCTGGCGGACGGAGTGATCGTCAGCGGAACTTCGGTCGAAAGCTATCATTCCTGGGCCGCCTGGATTGAACGCAGCACCGATGACGGCAAGACCTGGAAGCGCATCGGCCCTATCACCGTGCCGCTCGATGCGGATAAGCAGAAGGAAGTCGCGGACTCCGGCCAGACATATGGCATTATCCAGCCGACGGTGATTTCCATGGGTGGCAATCACCTTCGCTTTTACGCCCGGTCCTCGAAGAACATTGCCCGCATCTGCATTTCGGATTCCTATGACCTTGGTCTCACCTGGACTCCGGCGCATCCTACGGATCTCCCTAATCCGAATTCCGGAATCGACGTCGTCCATTTGCGCGACGGCCGCTTCGTGCTGGTCTACAATAACACCACCACCGGCCGCACTCCGCTCAACCTCGCCGTCAGCCATGATGGCGACCACTGGACGATGTTTCAGGCGCTCGAGACCGATCCCGGCGAATACTCCTATCCCGCCATGGTGCAGGCCAAGAATGGTGATCTGTTGATCACCTACACCTGGAAGCGGCAGAAGATCCGCTTCGTGCGCTTGCCTCTATCGAAAGTGCCCAATTAGATTCGGCGAGGGCGCGGCCACTCAGGCCCCGACCGGCGCGACTGCCACGGCCTCTTGCATGTGCTGCCGATACCACGCGATGGTGCGCCGCAGCCCTTCCTCCAGCCCGATGCGCGCCTCCCAGCCCAGCCGCTGATGCGCCTTGGACGCGTCCAGGCCTTGCGAGAGGTGGTCCGGCTTGCCGATGTTCTGTACTACAGGGCGGAGTTCCGGGCGGCCCATCAGGGCAAGGATTTTTTCCGTGAGGTCCAGCATGGTCATGTGTAGGCCCTGGCAAAAATTGAACGCTTCACCGGCCAGTGACGCATCCTCTGCCAGATGCTCGGCCAGAGTGAGGTATGCTTCCACGGCATCTTCCACGTAGAGAAAATCCCGAATGGATTTGCCGTCACCGCGGATTTGAAAACTCTGGCTGCGCAAGGTGGCTTGAATCACGCCCGGGATCAGGCGGCTGAAATTCCTGTCGCCGCCGCCGAACAGATTGACGCAGCGGGCGATCGCCACGCGTACTCCGTAGGTGTGGGCGTACATGCCGGCAATCAAATCGGCGCAGCTCTTCGACACGCCGTAGGGATACCGCCCTTGCAGCGGCGCATCTTCGCGATAGGGCATCCGGGAGCCCGCGCCATAGGCCTTCTCGGAAGAGGCCATCACGATTTGGCCTACGCCCGCCTCGCGCGCCGCATCCAGCAAAATCCAGCAGCCGCGAACGTTCGTTTCGAGCGTGCTCACCGGGTCTTTGCGTGCGACGTCCACCAGGGGCTGTCCGCCCAAATGGAAGATGGTCTCGAAAGAGCGCTCCGCCAGCAGGCCGCGGATCAGATCCCGATCGCACACTGACCCGAAGACACTCGAAATTCGCGGCAGCCAACCGCCTCGGGCGAGCAGGCTGTGCGGTGCTTCGTGACGGGCCAGAGCAGTAACCTTCGCGCCGCGCCCGATGAGCGCCGGTGCCAGCCACCCCCCCAACAATCCGGTAGCGCCGGTGACCAGCACATTCCGGCCTTGCCAATAGGAATTAGAAATCGAAGTGCGTTCCTCAGCGGCACTGCTCATGGATTTTTTCCAGCGAGCGTTTGCCTCATGCCACAACGGCCGCGCGGTCCAGGGTTCCCTCTGTCTTCGCGAAATAGTCGCGATACCAGTCGATCGTCTCGCTGAGAGCCTCCTGGAGCGTGAATCGCGGCTCCCAACCCAGTTCCTGGCGGGCCTTCGCCGTGCCTAGCCACTGGTCCTTGATCTCGCCGCGGTTTTCGCCCAGCACGACCGGCCGCAGGTCTTCTCTGCCCATGGCTTTCAGAATCTGGGCCGTGATCTCGAGCACCGAGAGCGGCGTGCCACTCGAAAAATTGTACGCATCGCCGCGCCGGTTTCCGGTCACGGTTCGTTCGGCGAGCATCATGTAGGCCAGCACCGCATCGCGCACATAGAAGTAGTCGCGAATCAACGTGCCATCCGTGCGAATCACCGGCGCTTTGCCCTGATGCACCGAGCGGATGGTGCCGGGGACGATGCGCGCGAAGTTCAAATCTCCGCCGCCATACAGATTGCCGCAGCGCGTGACGCTGACCGGCATGTCGAAGTTCCGCGCGTAGCTGTTCGAAATCAGATCCGCACAGCTTTTCGAGGCGTCATACGGATATTGTCCCCGTAGCGGGGTCTCTTCGTCATACGGCAGATGATCGGACGAGCCATAAGCCTTATCGCTCGATGCGACCACCACCGCCTTCAATAGCGGATGTTTGCGGCATGCCTCGAGCAGCAGGTACGTGCCCCGGATGTTGCTCTCAAAGGTCGAAAGCGGCGACCGGTTGGCCACCAGCACTTGCGTCTGCGCTGCCAGGTGGAAAACCACACTGACTTCGTACTCGGCCAGCGTGCGCTCCAGCAGCATGTAGTCCTGGATATCGCCGCTCACCGAAGCGATCTTTTGATTGAGTCCATTGGCATAGAGCAGCGAAAACGGAATCCGGTCCCGGATCAGCGCGACAACGCTTGCGCCTTGCGCCACCAGTTCCGTCACCAGCCAGGAACCCAAAAGGCCGGTCGCGCCGGTGACGAAGACGCTGCGGTCCTGCCAAAACGAGTGCTCGTTCACGCCCATTGTGTCTTCTTCTTCTGGAACCAGGGTTCCTTGCCGTCTTCAAACGAACGCAAATAAGTCAAATCGCGCATCGTATCCATGCACTGCCAGAAACCGTGGTGCTGGTAGACATGCAACTGGCCTTCCTGGGCGAGGCGCATCATGGGTTCGGCCTCCATCACGCAGTTCTCGTCCGCCGAAAGGTAGCTGAAGTATTCTTTCTTGAATATGAAAAAGCCGCCGCTGATCCAATTCTTGCCAAGCGGCTTCTCGGCGAAATCGACTACGCGATCGCCATCGATTTCCAATTCGCCGAAACGAGCCGGCGGATGTACGCCCGTTACCGTCGCCAGACCGCCGTGATTCTTATGGAATTCCCAGAGCCGGTCCAGATCCAGATCGGTGACGGCATCTCCGTACGTCACCATAAACTCATCGGTGTCAACGTACTTTTCGATGCGTTTGATGCGGGCGCCGGTCTGGGTTTTTCTACCGGTTTCGGCCAGCGTAATCCGCCAATTTTCCACCGAATTGCGGCTCAAAATGCGAAGCCCGGGCGTGTCTCCCAGAACGACCTCTGTGTCGCAGGTCTGCAAATGGTAAGTAGCGAAATAATTACGAATGACATCGCCGCGGAAACCCAGGCAAAGGATAAACCGGTGAAAACCGTGGTCCGCATAGAGCTTCATGATGTGCCAGAGAATCGGATAGTGCCCTACTTCCACCATCGGTTTGGGCCGGAATTCCGTTTCCTCTTTCAACCTCATGCCCATGCCACCGCACAGGATCACTATAGGAATATCCGCCTTGGAAGCCACCTCGAAGTACCCCCTCCGCCTGCCGCCCGGCAGGGTAATCCAATATACCAAGGGCTCCCAGGCGCATTCAATTGTTTTCGCGGTAATTCAGTCCTATAACCGGCCCATTTCTTCGCTAATCCGAGCGGATTTGTTGGACTTAACCGCGATCACTAAAACCCTTCGCCACGGTACTGCAAGGCCGCGCGCAGCGCCTGTCCGGTGGCGGGCGCCGTCGTGAACATTCCTTCCGGATACTCGCGATAGCGCAGCAGGTCATCGTAAATATCCCAGGCTCGATTCACGTTCAGCCCCATGCCTGCGAGATATTGCAGGCGCAGATTGCGATCGCGGTTGATCGCTGCGCCGGTCAGCCAGCGGTCCAGGTCAGAAGCCTGCCCGGCGTACGTGGAAAACAAGCCTACCGCGGAGGAGAATCCCACTTCGTGCAGCGCCTGCAACACGCGCTCGTAATCGGCGCGCGCCAGGCGCGCGTCCACTGCATCGACATCCACGTGCGTCGGCTCCGCCTGGCCTAGCAAAACGAGGTCATAACCTTCTCCCGCAATGTCATTACTCCACACGGTGCCATTCGGAAAGACGTCGAAAAAAGTGGCGATTTCGCTCTTCACTGTGCTCAGATCGCTTTCGTAGAGCGGCACCCACTGGGTCACGATGCCCCCGGGATTCAGGTGCCGGCGGCACAATTCGAAATATTCCTTCGAATAAAGCGCCGCCATGCCCTTGACCCACGGATGAATGGGGTCGGACGTAATAATGTCGAAACGCTGCGGCGTGGTGAGCGTGAAGTGACGCGCATCGTCAAAGACTACGTGAGTCCGCGGATCATGCACAACGTTGTGGTTCTGTTTTGCGAAGTAGCGTGCCACGGCCGGTGGAATCAGGCGTTCGATTTCGCAGATCGTGATGCTTTGGACGCTCGGGTAGAGCACGAACGTGCCCGCAGTGACTCCGGCGCCGCAGCCCACCACCAGCACGGAACGCGGATTCGCGTGGATGAGCGCCGGCAGGTGCCCCAACATGTTCTGCAGGCGCATATCCTGGGGCTGACTGGAGGCTTCCGTCTTGCCGCTGATGTGGAAAAACCGCGAACCGTTGATCTGTTCTGTGATGGCGATCGAGGCGTTCATGCCCTCGCCGCGGTAAAGCACCTTGCCGAGATTTTGCGTACTGGGCAGTTCCCGTCCATACGCCAGCACGGCTCCGGGAATATCGGGCACAACGGCCGCGAGCAGGAGTGCCGCGGCCGTGGCGCAGGCGAGGCCGGCCGCGCTGCGCAAACGGCGGAGGCAGGGCGCAAACATCAACCACGCCGCAGCCGCGGAAAGAATCACCAGCAAGCGCTGGGAAGCCTGCGTGCCGAGCCATGGGATGAGCAGCATGCTGAATCCCAGAGCCCCGGCAATCGCGCCCAGCGTATTGGCGGCATAGATGGTTCCCGTCAGGCGTCCCGGGTCCTGCCCCGGTGCGGCAGCGCCGGCCAGCGCCAACGGAAAACTGGCGCCCCACAGGCACGCTGCCGGAAAAATGGGCCAGGCGCAGCGCAGCAGATCAAGTTGAAATAGCAACCAGGGGTTCTGGGAAAGCGCGGCGTTGATAGGCCAATACGGCAGAGAACGCGTGATCATGTAGGCGCTCCACGCGACTGCGGCTACCAACAGGAATTGGCACCAGCCGAGGGCCACCCGCGGTGAGATTGTTGAACGGCAGAGGAGAGCACCCACAGCGCTCCCAATTCCGAGGCCCACCAGAAACACCGCCAGAATGATCGAAAACGTGTAGACCGTAGCGCCGAGAATCAGGGAAAGCAGGCGCGTCCATACCACTTCCGCGCCCAATGCACACAAGCCCGAGAGGGCAATGGCCCCGTACACACGCCAGACGCCTGACGACGCTCCACTGGTGGACGCCGTCTGCTTGCCGGCGCCGCGTGCGCGGGTAGCCAGCGCGGCACTGATCAACGCCACCAGCGCGTTGAGACCCGCCGCCACCAGCGTGGCAAAAAGCATGTCGTGAACGCGCAGCAGATAGAAACCTGCCAGCAGGCAACCGAAAACGGCGCCTGCGATATTCGCGCCATAGAGCAATCCCAGCCGGGCGACGCCGCGCGGGCTCGTCTCCACCCAGCGTGCAATCGCGGGTAAGGAAGCGCCCATCAGCAACGTAGGCGGCAGCAGGCAGGCTGCCGCGACCACCGCTCGCAGCAGAATCGAAGGCAGTCCGTGGCCGAAGGCGGTAACGTATACGCGGTCCACCAGCGGCGCGGCGAGCCACACCGCGAGTGCCAGCACTCCTGTGCCTAATTCGAGCAGCGCATAGACGCGCAATGGATGATGATGCGCGGGAACCAGCCTCGGCAGCGCCAGGCTGCCCAGGCACAGACCGCCCATGAAGGTGGCCAGCAGCACGCCGAGCGAAACCGCCGTGGAACCGATCACCAGTTGCAGCAACTGGAGCCAAACGATTTCATAGATCAGCGCGGAACATCCGCTGCCTGCGAACAATACCAATAGCAGCGGAAACCAAACGGGCGCGGCGCTATCGGTGGGCATAGGCCCGACTTCGCGGGCCGCAGCCGAAGCATCAGGTTGCACAGTTGAGTGGAATGATAGCATCCGGCGACCGAATCCGGTGATGGAGCCGGTGCCGAATTGTAGCGGTGTTTTAGCTCGCGCCGCCCGAGAGCATGTTTTCGAGAAACGAGCGCTCGATTGGCCAGTAGCCAAATACGCGTTTGCCCTGGCTTCGGAATGAGCCCGAGGTCAGCACGCCGCTCAGATCAGCGGGATTCGGTTTGTCGTGCTCGCGGCTGATCAAATCACGCAACAGGCTGGTAGTCGCGGAGAGTTGCCCCGCCAGGTCGCTCGCATCCTGGTCATTGCGGCAGAGCACGTTCAGCTTGGCTGCAATCCGGGTGCCTTCCGGCACAAACGACAGAGTCAGCATTTCCGCGCTTTCCAGGCTGCGCGCAAACATGCGGGTGCCGGTGGGCAGGCTGTTGTCGGCTCGCAGAACCGAAGGCGGAACGGAAAGCCATACCGGTGCGTCTGGTATTTCCATTGTCCGCTTGGGATGCGAGTCCCGCATCTGCAACGCCGCTGAATCGTCCGTACTGACAGCCAATGCCATCAGGCCGGATTGCAGCGGGAAGAACGAAATGCGGCGGTCGGGCGTGCTGCCGGCCATGCGGCACAATGAGTTGTAGCACGTGCCGCTTTGTCCGGTCACATACGCGCGCAGACTCTTCCAATCGAATCGTCCCTTGAGTAGAAGGAACTTGCCGGTGGGCAGAAACGCCACCATCGCGGAATTCAGGTCCTGCTTATAGTCGAATTCGGTCTTGCGCACGAAGTCTACATACTCCGGGTCTTCCGCGACTGCGGGCGCGTTGAGCAGCTTCAGGATGCCATCGCGGCGTAGTGCGTCGAAATCCACGTACACGATTAAGGCATCCCCTGCCGGCAGCCGTTCCAGAAGAGTTTGCGGAGTAAAGGAGCGCGACCGGTACCAGGCAACACCCCAGATGGAAAGGCCGCAGATGCCGGCCACCAGCAGGATCAGAACCCACGCGCGCAGTTTAGAGTTCACGAAAGCAGTATCACACAGTCACACATTCGTCATGCCACGGCTGCGGTGGCGGCCAACCGCATTTCCTTCCACAGACGAATGTAGGGCTGCAGGTCGTTCATCAATTTACGGAAATCCGCGACCGGCAGGGATTGTGCGCCATCGCTGACCGCTTTCTCCGGATTGGGATGAACTTCGACGATCAGCCCGTCAGCACCGATCGCTACCGCCGCACGGGAAACCGGCGGCACCAGGCTGCGTTTTCCCGTGGCGTGGCTCGGATCGAGGATCACCGGCAGGTGTGTCAGCTCATTCAGCACCGGCACGGCCGCGATGTCGCAGGTGTTGCGCGTCACCGTCTCGAAGGTGCGAATGCCGCGTTCGCATAGAATGACATTCGGATTCCCGTGCGCCACAATGTATTCGGCGGACATTAGCAGCTCTTTGATAGTGGAACTCATGCCGCGCTTGAGCAGCACCGGGCGGCCGCAGGAACCGAGCAGCTTCAGCAGCGAAAAATTCTGCATGTTGCGCGCGCCTACCTGCATGCAATCGGCATACTCGGCCACCAGATCCACGTCGCGGTCGCTCATGATTTCGGTGATCACGCCCAGGCCGGTCGCTTCCTTGGCTTTGCGCAAGAGCTTCAGACCTTCGAGTTCGAGCCCCTGGAAATCGTAAGGCGAAGTGCGCGGTTTGAAAGCGCCGCCGCGGAGCACACGCGCTCCCGCCGCAGCTACACCTTCGGCCGTCTCCATGATCTGCTTCTCGTTTTCCACCGAGCAGGGGCCCGCCATTACAACGAAGTCGTCGCCCCCCACTTCCACCCCATTGATCCGAATCACCGAGTGCTCCTTCTTGAATTCCCTGCTGACAAACTTGAATGGAGCGGAGATGCGCACGGCGCGCTCAACTCCCGGTGTGGCTTCCAGCGATTCCAGGCAGGCCGTCACGTCGCCCACGCCCACAACCCCGATCACCACCCGCTCTTCGCCTTCGATCGAATGAACCTTGTACCCAAATTCGCGGATGCGCTCGCAGACGTGTTCAATTTCTTCCTTCGTCGCGTGGGGCCGCATAGAAATGATCATTATGTACTCCTCGGTTTTAGAGCCAAATAAATAAAAAACCCACTCTTTCGAGTGGGTTGGTCTTCAGTTGAATTCCCGAATGCCTATAACCAACGCCACTCTTACCGCGCCTGGCAAAAATACCAGAACCGGAATCGAAACGAAATGGCGTAGCTAAACGACATTGAAAATTCAGTATACCCGAAGTGAGTTCTCAAATGCAAGTGAAACCCTGCAATTCCTAACACTTGAAAACACCACCAAGCTGCGGTGTAACTTCACGGTAAAGCGGTTTCCACCGGGCTCGATTGCGGGCTTTCATTGCCACTCTGATCTACGGCACTTACCGTATAGCGATATGTCTTGCCGGGTTGGACGTCGCGGTCGGAGTAAGTGGGTACCTCGTTTACGTCGCCGATTTTCTGAAAAGGTCCGCCGGCAACGGAACGGTACACGCGATAGCCGGCCAGATCCGGCTCCAGATTGCGATCCCAAGTCAATTCCACCGAGTGGATCGATGGCGCCGCCCGCAGGTGAGAGGGAATCGCGGGAGGAAACGTATCGCGGGGAGTAACAGAGACGACGGCAGAAGGATCGCTTTCTGCTTCACGGTTGTCACCCAGCTTCACGATGGTCTGTACCTGATAGTTGTAGGTTTTGCCGGACTCGGTATTCGCATCGGTCCAGTCAGGCTGCGGAACGTCGGCTACCGCCGCAAATCTCTCGCCGGGAGCGCTCCTGCGGTAGACGCGGAAATCATTGCCCTGCGCGCGCCACGTGAGGTGCACCCCCTGCGCGGTCGCTTCGGCGCGCACATCGCCGGGCCGCTCCGGCGCCGCGACCACTGGGACCGTCACCAGATTCGACCAATCCGATTCCTTCCCATTTGTTCCGACCGTGCGCACGCCCAGGATCACTTCCTTGCCGGTCCATTCCGCCGCTGGAATTTCGTATCGCGCCTTGCTGATCTCGATTTGGCCTTCCGGAATCTGTTTGGCAGTGGCCGCCCATTCGTCGATCTGAAAGGGCGAGCCACCCGGCCCGATGCGCAGGTCAACCTTCAGTGGACCCTTAATCACGACGCCTTCGGTGGTGAGCCGCGGCAAGGTGAACTGCGCGACGATGCGCCCGCCGCGCTGCAAAACCGAGAGGTCTTCCACGCGGCCCGGAATATTCGCGAGCGGCGGCAGCGGGTCGCCGATATAGCCGCAGCCGGAGCTCATGAGCAAGGCCGCTACGGAGAGACCGGTGGCAATCTTCGCCAGGATGCAAGACTTCGGGAACATGGAAGAAGTGCTGTAGTCCGCGGCTGCGGCCTCACGAGAGATGAACTCCGCCCGCGATTCCGCATACCGTACCACACCAGAGTAACAGGCGCGCAGCAATCCCTCCGAATGAGAAACACTCCTGTGGGTGAAGCGCTAGAAAGAGTTGAAGGCGGCGTGGCTTTCTACGCACGCCGCCTGCTGCTTATATTCTCAGACCGATCGACGAGTTCCAACCGTTACTGCACCGCGACCGTAGCGCCGCTCGAGCAATACGACTGCCCGCCGGCATTTGCGCAGATAGTGAGTGGGTTGTTCCCCGACGGCAAGCCCGCCGGTACCGCTACATTCACCTGCTGCACGCCCGTCTCACCCGGAGCAACACCCGCATAAACCGGGACCAGGTCTTTTGCGCTGCCTATCTGCACGCTCACACTCGCCGGCGCCGGAATCCCCGTGAGATAAATCTGGAGAATGCTCCCGGCTGCGGACGCATTGCCCGCGCCGTTCTCGCTGTTGTCCTGATTGCGCACGCCGTGATCGAAGATCGAGGGCCACGCGGGCGCCAGCGCTACCGTGTACGGAGTGCTCGAAACACCATCCACCGTCACAACCAGACTGGCCGAAGTCTTCGCTCCCAAATCGGGAGGCACCTGGAGATTGATCTGCGTTGCGCCGGTGTACAGCAATGGGGCCGTGATACCGTCGAAGGTCGCGGACACATTCTTGCCCGCCAGGTTTGAACCCATCACCGTGCCGAGTGAGCCGGGCACCAGCGGAGTCACCGCAAAGGTCGCCGCGTTCACTACCGACCCCACCTTCACAATGGCGGCGATGCTCGGCAGCCCGATCGCCTTCAGCGTCACCGGGATGGTGACCTTTCCGGCGAGCGGCCCTGCATCAATTACGACGTTCGCCTGATATGTGCCGGGTCCGAGCGATTGCGGATGGGCAAACACGCGCACGGCGCCATTGTTCTGATTGTTCGATTGGTCCAATTGAATCCAACCGGCGCCGGTGACGTAATTGACCGCGGCGGTCCAGTTCATGATGCCGCCGCCGAGGTTTTGCACGGGGATGTAGCCAGGCGCGCTATCCATCGCGCCTCCGGCAAAGCCGGTGAGCAGGATCGGCGGAGCCTGTACGAACAGCTTCGGAAAATAGGCGGCCTGGCAGTCACCCAGCACGCTGCAATCCGACGCCGGCGCCACTGCCGCATAGCGCGGCACGGGGTCGTTAACGGAAGCTGTTGTCACGGTCGAGACAGGCGCCAGCGAAACCGTTTCCTGTGCCACCGCCGGCGCACTTATGCTTTGCAGCCCGATGAAGGTCGGAAACTGCGCGTTTTCCCGTAAGCTTGGATTGCTATCGGCCACTTCGTAGACGGCATATCCCGAACCGTTCACCAGCGGCACTTCGCTCACTGAATCGAGGGTGATGGCGCTCGAACCCGTCGGCGCAACTACCGGATTTCCGCCGGCCCCGGTCCCATCGGCGCCCTGCACCCGCACCAGCAGCAGAGTCCCGCTGCCGGGCACGTACTGCCCCACAGACTGCGGCAGCCCGAGATCGCCTCCCGCAGTAGGAGTCTGCGCGTCGGAGCCCGCCACCAGATTCGGAATATAAAGATGCGCATTCGCCGGGAAGCCGGAATACTTCACCAAAAACCGCGTGCCGGAGTCATCACCGAGCGACCTCGGCGCAAAGGCGCTACCGAAGCCTTCGGTAAGGCGCGTCGATGCAAAAGCTGTACCGGCTGTGAACAGACTCGTCATCGTATAGACATCGGGCAGCGGCGAGCCCGTGCAAGTAATGCCGGTGCTGTAGAGCGTGGCGAAGAGGCCAGGCTGCGGATAGGCCACTACCAGTTGCGACTGATTAACAAGAAGAAATGCAGGGCTGCTGAAGGAGAATGTCGCTGTAACTGGTTGTGGCGCGATCATGCCGAGCCGGTTCACCGCGCCGCGCAGGTTGGAAACTTTGATGTTGAGCGCCCCCGATGCCGGCACCGTAAAATTCAAGCCATTGAAGGCGATGCTTTGATTGCTGACCAGGCCGGCCTGGCCAGTAGGCACAAACCCATTGCCGTAATCGACTGAGAGCACGACGTCGTGAGATTGATTGGCGTCGTCCACCCGGTTGGTGATATTGACCGGCAGAAAAATGGTCAGGTTCCCGGAGAGAACCGCCCCCGGATTAGAACCCGAACATTGGAGAATCAAATCGCCCAGCCTTTCGGCTAGGCCCTCGGCGCGAACCGCGGTAGGCACCGCGAAAACCTGGCAACGCCCCGATGGCGGCGGCGTTTGTGCAGACGCAATGCTAACCAGGCATCCGACAATGACGCCGAGGCCCAGGACCCGGCTACCAGTCGGAATATGGCGTTCCATCGAGACTCATTTTATCCGATCCACTCTTCACGTCGAAGATGCCCGGCTGGTCTTGATCCACGCTTTGGCTGGTGTCTTCCATGATCACTTTCCAGGTCTGGTTGGAGCCCGTCATGGGATCGATGGGAACCTCACGCAGGTATCCCTCGCTCACCAGATCGTCCAGTGATTGCGGTGCTTTTTGCTTGTCGTAGGTGTAGTTGTCGATGACGGTCCGCAGCGTGAACAAGTTGTTCTTGAGCACGCTTTCCTTGGCGCGCAGGATGGACTTCTGATAGATCGGAATCGCCATCGTCACCAGGATGACGATGATGGTGATCACGACCATCATCTCGACGAACGTGAACCCGCGCATGCGGGCGCGCAGCGTCTTCGCGTTACCAGGTCGAGTAGGGAGTTCCATCCGGAGCCTTGGCGTCCGTCTTCGAATAGACGTCAAAAACATTCTGCCCACCCCAACTCTTCGAGTCCGGGTCATCCTGTGTACTATGCATGCCCCATTCGGTATCGCCGGTGAACGGATCGCGCGGGATGCGGCGCAGGAAAGGGATCTTCTTGTCGTTGGGGCCGGAGAGCTTCACGCCCTTCACCAGCACATCCAAAGTTTTCGGGTAGCAATCCGTATCCACCTCTTTGGGTCCCAGATAGCCGGAATCGCAATAGTCTTTGTAGCGGTCGATAGCGGCGCGCATTTCGCGCAAATCGCGGATCAGTTCACGCTCGCGCTCGGCGCGCACTTTGGAGCGCGCCAGCGGTACAGCCATGGTGGTAAGAATCAGCATGATCGTAAACGCCACGATCAGTTCCACCAGCGTGAGACCGCTTTGATTCCGTCTGCGCATCCCTCTATTTCACATTGACGCTGAGCTGGGCGGTCCCCGTTGCGACCGTCTGGCCCTGCGAGTTCCGAAAATCGATATTTGGTACGGATACCGCCGTCGCGCCTGCCGCAACGGCCTGGAAGTTCAGGGTCACAACGATGCCCGACCCTGATGCGCCCCGGGTGCCCGGTGCGGCCGAAAGTTGAATGGTCGCCGTTCCCGTGTCATTCATGATGTTCTTCGTGAACACCGGCGGGCCACCGCGGCTCATGAAATCGCCGAGCGTTACGTCGTTCAGCCGCAAAATTCTGGGATCAAACTGCACCTGTAGCGGCGCGGACATCACATCCGTCGCGTTCTGAGCTACCAAAGCCACATTGACCGTGGACCCGGCGGTCGTGGAGACCTGCGCCGGCAGGAAATAGACATGGGCGTTCCCCATGGGTGTCGTCGGCGCGGTCGCCGGAGGCGCTGTTGCCGGCGGCGGCGGGGGAGGCCCTGGAGGCGCTGTTGCCGGCGGAGCAGTCGCGGGTGGCGCGGTCGCCGGAGGCGTGGCAGTCGCCGGAGCCGTAGCCGGCGGTGTCACCGGAGCCGTAGCTGGCGGCACTTGCACAGCCGGAGCCGCTGCGGCGGGCGTTCCCGGTTTCGCAGGTGGTACCGGCGCGGGAGCATAGCTCACTTTGATGGCGCTTGTTGTGCCGCTCGCCACTCCGCGCAGATTGTCGGCCGTAATCGTGGGCTGCCGCACGATGTGCGGGATCAATGCAATCATGAGCTCGTCGCGGTTGCGATCGACGCTTTCGCCGGTGAACAGCCGCCGGATGATCGGGATACTGGAAAGACCGGGAATACCCGTAACAGTCTTGCTCTCCTGTTGATTGACGAGGCCACCCAGCAGATTGACCTCCCCGTTCTTCAAGCGGATATCATGCGACACCTTGCGCTGGCCGATAATCGGCTGGTCGATACCGCCCAGGTTGACCGTTCCGGTAACACTCGAGATATCCAGATCCACATGGAGAGAGACATCCCCGTCTTCATGGATGCGCGGTGTGATCTCCACATTGACGCCCACATCGAGATACTGGAACTGCGTGTTCACCAATGGATTGATGCCAACTCCACCAATGCCTGGTTGGAAACTGCCTGTAGCGGTCGGCTCACGTTCGCCGATCTTGATCGAAGCTTTGACATTGTCCACGGAGCGAATCTCCGGAGCCTGCAGTACCTTGGTTCCGGCGTCGCTCATGATGGCCTGCAGCAGCGCGTCAGGAAGAATGACGGAGTAATCCGCGCTCGAAAGATGTCCCAGATTGGCCAAAGGAATGGCCGGCGTAGTTGACGGCGTTGAAGGCGTGGAAGGTTCCGTGGGCGTGGTGGGCGTTTCTCCGTTGTCGCCGGTTGCGCTCGGTGTCGTTGGTGTAATTGGTATTTGCAAGCCGGTGCGCGGCGTGAAGGCAATCGGCACGTTCAGGCCAGTGGAAGCAATCGCCGTCGTGATCTTCCGGCTGTAAACTTTGCTCGCTTCCATGACGATGATATCCACCACCACTTCGGCCTTCGGTTTATCCAGATCGTCGATGATCTTCTGCGCCAGCGCAATCCGGTCCGCTTCGCAGCGGGCGATGATGGCGTTCTGCGCGCTATAAGGGAAGATCCGCGAGCAATCCGCCACCGTTCGCACGGCATTGACCATTTCGTTCAGTTCCGGCTGCGTACTGACGTTCGAGAGGTAGAAAACCTTCATCACCTGCTGTTCGTAATCGCGGCGCTTGGTGGGATTGTCATTCGTGATGAAGATGGTGTTGGAAGAAAGCGGCTGCCAGAAAGACTTGGTGATCAGCGCGATATTATCCAGCGCTTCTTCAAGTGGCGTATTGATGAAATCTACCGACTGGTTCTTGCCGACCGCATAATCCGGGTCCCACAGAACATTGATTCCTGCCAGCTTGGCTACTGTCTCGAACAGAACCTTGGGGGGCTGATTGTTGATCTTGAGATTCAGGGGCTGCGGATTAATCGGCTTCAGCTCAGGAACGGAAAGCATGCGGGAGAGCTTGTCGTCCGTTTCCTTTTCCTCCTGCTGCGCCGGCGTGAGCGCCCGCTCCTCGGCGGAAGGCTCCTTGCCGGTCTGCTCCACCTGCTTTTTCACCCGCTCAATCATCTGCTGCGTATTGCGGATTTCCTGCTCCGCCACAGCGGATGCGGGGTCGAGCGCATAAGCTTTCTGAAATTCGCTGAGCGCCTGCGCCAACAGCCCTTGCGCCCGCTGCTTAAAGCCTTTGTCCACATGCATTTGCGAGGCTTGGAAGCGCGTCTTCTCCGTCGCCATCTGATAGAGAAGGTCGGAGGGATCTTCGGAGAGCGCCTTCTGATAAGCCGCGAGGGCGCCGTCCCAGTCTTTTTTCGCCTCCAGTGCGCGGCCCTGGGTGAAATACTGGTCTCCCTTTTTTGTTTTCGCCTCGATCGGCGTAACCGGCGCCAGCAGGATAGCGGTCAGGAAAACAGCGACTAAGCGATTGAAAAAGGACATGTTCCTGCATTCAGCCGGCGTTTCGGCAGGCCTATGTTAAGATGGAGTGCACTTACGCGGTCCGCGGTCATCTAAAGCCATTGACGATGTTAGGCTTCCGAGCGTTGAGAACAAAAAATTGGCCGAGAAGAACGCACCCATCAAAATCCTCAGCGATAACCGCCAAGCGAGCCATAACTATTTCCTCATGGACCGCTTCGAAGCCGGCATGGTCCTGACCGGAACCGAGGTAAAGGCCGCTAAAGACGGCAAGATCCAGCTCAAAGACGCCTATGCCGCTGTGCTCGAAAACGAGGCGTGGCTCATCAACGCGCACATTAGCCAATATTCCCACGGGAACCGGGAGAACCACCCGCCGGTGAGAAACCGTAAGCTCCTGCTGCATCGAAGGGAAATCGACAAGTTGCTGGGGCAGAGCCGGGAAAAAGGCCTGGCACTGATCCCGACCAAGATTTATCTCAAAAATGGCCGGATCAAGGTAGAAATCGCTGTAGCCAAAGGGAAAAAGCTGCACGACAAGAGAGAAGCCGAGCGTGCCCGAACGGCGGAAGCCGAAGCACGAGCGGAAATGCGGCGGCGGGCGTAGATTCGCCTGCTTGTGGAGACCTAGTGGAGTTTGGTCCTTGAAGAATCCATTTTAGGAGGACCTCGGTGAAGAGGGATCTTGGCTTTTGTTTCGTGCTCTATCTCAGCGTGAGGATGCTGGCCGCTGCCCCTGCGCCTGTCGTCACAATCGACACCGGACAGCTTAGCGGAATCAGAACCGCCGGAGTCGACGCCTACAAGGGCGTCCCATTTGCAAGACCGCCCGTCGGTGACCTCCGATGGCGGCCACCGCAGCCGGTGGCGCCATGGCAGGGAGTCCGTCCCGCTACGGCCATGCAGCATGATTGCATGCAACTGCCCGCTCCGAGTGAGGCGGCACCTGCCGGCACGACAACGCCGTCGGAAGACTGCCTCTATCTGAACGTCTGGGCGCCCGTTGGAAGGCGCGATGGTCATCTTCCAGTGATGGTCTGGATCTACGGAGGCGGATTGCTCAATGGAGGCGCCTCGCCCGCGGTTTACGACGGAACAGCCTTTGCCCGCCGCGGTGTAGTCCTGGTGACGTTCAATTACCGCCTTGGGCGATTTGGCTTCTTTGCCCATCCCGCTCTCACCGCTGAACAACCGGGTGGCCTGTTGGGCAATTACGGGTACATGGACCAGATTGCCGCCCTTCGATGGGTCCACCGCAACATCGCTGCTTTTGGCGGCGACCGCGCGCGGGTTACGATCTTCGGCGAATCCGCGGGCGGCTCTTCGGTATTGACCCTGATGAGTTCGCCCATGGCTCGAAGCTTGTTCGCGCAGGGAATCGTTGAGTCAGGAGGAGGACGCAGTGGTCCATTGGCTCGGTACGTACGCGATCGCGACCGGCAGCCAGGCGGGCCTCCCGCGGGTGAAGCCGTGGGCCTGGCGTTTGCAAAGAGCAAGAACATCACCGGGACCGATGCAAAGGCACTGAAGGCATTGCGCGCGCTTCCCGCCGAAGCGGTGGTAGATGACCTGAACATCATCACCCGGCGCACAACTCACTCCACAGCGTCTACCTACCCCGGTCCTATGATTGACGGCAAACTGGTCGTGAAAAGGACCGAGGCTGCCTACGAGGCCGGGCACCAGATGAAGGTACCATTGCTCATCGGAGCAAATGACAACGACTTGGCTTATCCCCAGGGCAATACTGTGGCGGAACTGCTTGCGGTTTTCGGCGCACAGAGCGGCAGGGCGAAGCAACTGTACGACCCCACCAATCGCAACAGCGTTCATGACATCGGCCTGCGTGTGGCAAGTGACCGCGCCGAAGTGGAACCCGCCCGGTATGTTGCGCGCACGCTGACGGCGCAAGGAGAGACCGTTTTCCTGTATCGCTTTTCGTACGTTGCGAAAAGCATGCGCGGCCAGTGGCCAGGCGCCACTCACGCGTCGGAGGTTCCCTTCGTCTTCGATACTGTTGCGGCGCGCTACGGCGCTGCATTAACCGCGGCCGATGAAGCGATGGCCAAAGCGATCAATGCGCGCTGGACCGCGTTTGCAAAGACCGGCCGGCCAGACGTTCCCGGCAGTCCCGCCTGGGCCGCTTTCGACCTACACCGGGAGCTGATATTCAACTTCACCGAACATGGCCTCATCGCCCAACCGGATCCGCTGAAACAACGGCTCGATCTGACGGAAGGCACGTACTCGTCCGTTCGAAGTCATTGAGGCCTATCAACGACTCCGTTGAGCGCTACCGCACCGTAGCCGATTGATGACGCTTCTCGACCGCGACGCCTGAGTGGCAGCCTCACTCGGGCAGAGCGAACGCAACGTACACTCCACCGGTTGGCAGCTTCGGTTCACGCCCGCCTCCGGCGCCGATGATCAGGTATTCGCGTCCGTCAATCTCGTAAACGGCCGGTGTCGCATTCGCGGGATACGGGAGGAGGTATTCCCATAACAGTTTGCCCGTTTTCTTGTCGTAGGCACGGATCTTCTTATCGATCACGGTGGCGGCTATGAAGACAACGCCCCCAGCGGTCACAACCGGTCCGCCGTAGTTCTCTGATCCAGTGGTTCCCAATCCCTTAGCGACCAGTTCGGGATATTCACCGAAGGGAATCTTCCACACATAGTCACCGGTATCGAGGTTGATCGCGTTCAACGTGCCCCAGGGCGTTTTCACGGCAGGATAGCCGTCCGGGTCAAGGAACTTGTGGTAGCCGGTGGTGTCGTACGTGACTTTCCCATTCGTGGGCTCCTCCCGCTCGCCACCGCTGCCGCCGTTGATGACAAATGAGGCAACCGCGCGCCGGTCCGCAGGCGTCATTCCCGGGAATGCCGGCATCCGTCCTCGGCCGCTCTGAACAATATCTTCAACCTGGCGAACTGTGTACTTCTCCTGGAGTTTATCGAGGGAAGGCACTGACGGTGGCTGGCCTTGACGGTTCGCACCATGGCACGCCGCGCATTGAGACTGATAGACGGAGCTTCCTCCCGCTGAGGGCTCGTGCTTTACCAGCGATTCTGTCAGGCCCACATCGTTCGCATTGAGGTAGAGGATATGAGTGTCCGGATCGAAGGCGGAACCACCCCACTCGGCTCCTCCATCCCAGCCGGGAAACATCAGAGTATCCTTGCCGGCGCTGTTCGGGACAAACTGCCCCTCACTGATGAAACTCCGCAGCCGGTTCAGCGCCCACTCGTGAGATGCCGGCGTCCTATTCGTTACCATATCTTCGGTGATCCTCTGGCGCGCAAACGGTGCGGGCCGCGTAGGCAGAGTCTGCTCGGGAGCAGCTACTTCGCCCGGAACAGTGCTTGCCGGATACCTCTTCGTTTCCATGGGAAACAGCGGGCTTCCGTCTACGCGATTGAACAGGTACAGGTAGCCCATCTTCGAAGTCTGTGCGACTGCCGGTACTTCCTTGTGATTCCGCACTACGGTCACGAGCGTAGGTGGAGAGGGCAGGTCCCGATCCCAAAGGTCATGATGGACAGCCTGGAAATGCCATATTCTCTTGCCTGTCTCGGCATTGAGAGCAATCAGAGAGTTGGCGAACAGGTCGTCACCCACGCGATCCGCGCCATACCAGTCGGTAGCGGCTGATCCCGTGGGTACATAGACGATCCCGCGCTCCGTATCCACGGCCATGCCGCACCAGTTGTTTGCAGAGCCGCTTGTCTTCCACGCGTCCTTTGGCCATGTGTCGTACCCGTATTCACCGGGGTGGGGAATCGTATGGAAGATCCAGCGCATCTTGCCCGTACGTATATCGTACGCGCGAATGTCTCCAGGAGGCGCCGGCAGCGATTCGGGCGTTGCATCGCCCATAATGATGAGATCCTTGTAAATCGCTCCGGGACTGGTCACAGAAACCGAAAGCCCCTCCGGATCTCGCCCTAAATTCTCACGCAGATCGATTCGTCCCTCTTTTCCGAAGCTTGGAATTGGTTTGCCCGTTTCCGCGTTGAGCGCGTAAAGAAAATGGCTGATTCCGGCAAGAATCCTTTTGTCCTTGCCGTCCGTCCAGTAGGCCACAGCACGGTCTGGCTTTTTGAGGCCCACGCCCGAATCAAAGGCCCACAGCAGCTTGCCCGTTGTCGCATTAAGAGCAATCACCTTCTGGTGCGGTGTGTAGGCATAGACCACACCACTCACGATCAGCGGCTCAGTCTCAAGCCCACCGGTTTCATGCGTGTCGAAGCTCCACACGGGCTTCAGACGCGCGACATTGTTGACGTTGATTTGCTTGAGGGAAGAATAGTGCGAGTTCCCCGGCGAACCGTTGTAGGTGGCCCAGTCTGTATTGTGTGCTGCGTTCTCCTTGCTCGCGGTTTTGTCCGCGGCAAACAAATGCAGCACCGGCAGCGTAGCGAGTGCGGCAACCAGGCACGCAACCCGGCGAACACTAAGGCGTAAGCACATCTCTGTCAACTCCAGTCGCAACGTTAGTAGACCGGCGCTCCGGTGGTGAGCGCAGGCTGGCGAATTTCGAGGCAGCCCTTGCCCGTGGGCAGCACTTTCCCGGGATTCAAGCGATTCTCCGGATCAAACAACTCTTTCAAGCGCCGGATCATTTCCAGCGTCTCTTTCGGAAAGAGCTTGGGCATCATCTCGTTCTTTTCCATGCCGACGCCGTGCTCACCGGTGATGGTGCCGCCCTGCTTGATGCAGTATCCGAGAATCTCTTCTCCGCAAGCTCGCGCCTTTTCCAGATCGCCTGGCCGGCGGGGATTAAACAGAATGATCGGGTGCAGATTGCCGTCCCCGGCGTGGAAGATGTTGCTGATGGTGAGCCCGTATTTGCGCGACGCTTCCCCGATGAAGGCGAGCGTGGGGGCAATCTTGGTCCGCGGCACCACGCCATCCTGCACGTAGTAGGTCGGGCTCACGCGACCCACCGCTCCAAATGCGTTCTTACGGCCTTTCCACAGCAAATCGCGCTCTTCGGCAGTGCGCGCGATGCGAAATTCGCGCGCGCCCGAAATCCCACAGGCCTCGCGCACCTGCGCCGTCTGGGCTTCCACAGCTTCGCTGAGTCCTTCGAGTTCGATGAGCAGCACAGCGCCTGCATCCAGGGGATAGCCTGCGTGAGTTGCCTCCTCGACCATCCGCAGCAACACGCCATCCAGCATTTCGACCGCCACCGGCGTGATGCCGCAGGCCGTGATTTCGGCGACACTGCGCCCGGCATCTTCGCTCGAATCATAAATCGCCAGCAGTGTCTTGACCGTTTCCGGCTTGCGCATGATCCGCACGATCACCTTGGTGACCAGCACCATGGTGCCTTCCGACCCTGTCAGCAGGCCGGTGAGATCGTAGCCAGGAAGGTCCAGTTCCTTGCCGCCTGTCTCGACCACGGTGCCGTCCAGTAAGACCAGTTCGAGGCCCAGGACGTGGTTCGTGGTAACGCCGTAAGCCAGCGTGTGCGGACCGCCCGCGTTCTCCGAGACATTGCCGCCAATGGTGCAGGCGCGTTGGCTCGAAGGGTCGGGTGCATAAAAAAATCCCTGCGCCTGGACAGCGAGAGTGATGTCGAGATTGACCACACCGGGCTGCACCACGGCGCGTTCGTTTTCGTAATCGATTTCAAGGATGCGGTTCATGCGGGCGAAGCCGATCACGAGGCCGCCCGCCCGCGGGATCGCGCCGCCCGAAAGCCCCGTGCCGGACCCGCGTCCGACAATCGGAACGCGGTATTCGTGCGACAGCTTCACAATCGCCGAGACTTCTTCGGTGCTGCGCGGGAAAACTACCAGGTCAGGGCGATGCTTATCGATGCTGCCGTCGTATTCGTAAAGGCTGAGGTCTTCCGGCCGATCCAGGTAACCTCGCGGCCCCACGAGAGCGGCAAGCTCTTCCTTCAACCCGGCTGGCAGCATGCAACCATTGTAGCGAGGGTGGGATCTGGTCCGGCCGGGAACCGAACGCCATTCCTTCGGCGTCAAAGTATTCTAGAAATGCATTCAGATGGATGCCACATCCAGGCCTAGCCTGGAAGGTGGTGCTGCTTTGTCACTCAACCATGGTCACGCGGCTGCGATCTTGGAGGTCTGTCCAGTGCCCTCACTGAGCCGTTTGTTATTGGCCGCAGCTTCGCTGGTGTTCACGAGCATCGTTGCATTAGGCCAGAGCCCGGATAGTTTGCCATCGTTCGAAGTTGTTTCAATTCGGCCGGCCGCTCCCCGGCCTCCGGAACGCAGTTTGCTCTCGGAGATAACCGGAGGCCCTGGGACGAAAGACCCCGGGCTCCTTCGGTGGACGAACACCCCACTTCGGTTCATTCTCCAGCGCGCGTATGGCGTTCGAGAAGATCAGATGGTTGCTCCGGAATGGGTAAAGTCTGAGCGGTTCGATTTGGCTGCAAAGGTTCCCAAGGCTACGAGCAAAGGCCAACTCGAAGGAATGCTTCAGAGGCTTCTTATCGAACGCTTCCATCTCGCACTCCATCATGAGCAAAGAGTACTACCGGTTTATAACCTCGTGAAAGGCAAGGCGGGCCCAATACTAAGGAAGTCAGGGACTCTACCGGCCGCAAGTTTCTCATCGCCTGCACCGGAGGGCTTTCCAAAGCTGGACCCAGGCGAAAAGGGCACCGCCGCTTGGGTAACTGCAGAAGGTCAATTTCGAATGGTGGCACGAAAGGAGACGACTGCCGAGTTAGCGGTGTTTCTCCTACCTTTCACCGGGAGACCCGTGTTAGACCAGACGGGGTTGACGGACGAATACGACTTTACTTTGGAATTCACGCCTCAGAACGCACGCCCGGTCAGCATTTTGCGCCAGCCAACGCCCGAGCATCAGAGCGCAACGGATGCAGCAATGATCGGCCAACCTGGTATGACGATCTTCCAGGCCGTCCAAGAGCAACTGGGCCTGAAGCTGGAAGCCGGCAAGGCGCCAATCGACGTTCTCGTTTTCGACCATCTCGATAAGACGCCAACAGAAAACTGAAGAACCGATCGCGGCCGGGCCGGCACCTATGCTTCTTTCCCGGTCTCTTCACCCTTGCGCAGCGCCCGCAAATCAATCCCGAGCGCCTGGCACTTTTTGTATAAGTGGCTCCGCTCCAGACCGAGCGCGCGCGCTGTATCCGTCATGCGCTGGCCATGTCGCTTGAGCTCTGCCAGAATTGTCTCGCGCTCAAAGGCGTCTACCCGCTCCGAAAGCGTGCCGGTAAACTGCGGCGGCGCTCCGTCGCCTGTACTCGTATTGCCCGCCGCCCCGGAGGGCAGCGCCATCCGAACAGTAGCCGCGTCCACCGCGCCATCGGCCAGCAGCAGCAATCGTTCCACCACATTTCGTAATTCGCGCACATTGCCCGGCCAGGTGTAGCGCTGCAATTCGTGTAGAGCATCGGCGGTGAACTGCCTCGGCTTCCAGCCGTTCTGCTCCGCGACGCGCGCTGCGAAATGATTCACCAGTGCCGGAATGTCGCCGGCACGCTCGCGCAGCGGCGGCAATTGCAACGGAAACACGTAGACGCGATGGTACAGATCCTGGCGGAACGTTCCTTTCTTAACCAAATCATCAAGGTTGCGGTGCGTGGCCATAATCACGCGTACATCCACGGGAATCGAGCGGTCGCCGCCCACTCGCTCCACTTGGTTTTCCTCCAGAACGCGCAGCAGCTTGGCCTGCATCACCAGCGGCATGTCGCCGATTTCGTCCAGAAACAGCGTGCCGCCGTTGGCCTGTTCGAACTTGCCGATATGCCTCGCCGCCGCGCCCGTAAACGACCCCTTCTCATGCCCGAATAGCTCGGATTCAATCAGCTCACCCGGCACGGCCGCGCAGTTCAGCGTCACGAACGGGCCTTGCTTGCGCGGGCTACGGTCATGCAGCGCGCGCGCGATCAGTTCCTTGCCCGTGCCGGTTTCGCCCAGGATGCACACGCGCGATTCACTCGCCGCCACGCGGTCCACTTGCGCCATGACGCGCCGCATGGCCTCACCCGTGTGCACGATTTCGTGCCGGCCCACGCGCTGCCGCAGGTCGCGATTCTCTTCTTCCAGGCGCTTCAGTTTGAGAACGTTTTCAACCGTGAGCAGGAGCTTGTCGGTGGAGAGCGGCTTTTCGAGAAAATCCACCGCACCCAGGCGCGTGGCGCGCACTGCCATTTCAATATTCGCCTGCCCGGAAATCATGACCACGGGCAGCGTCACGCCGAGTGCCCGCACATCCTCCAACAGCGAGAGGCCATCTTTCACCGGCATCACCACGTCAGAGAGCATCATATCGAACGGCTGCGACTTGATGAGCTCGAGCGCTCGGGCGGCGTTGTCGCACACCGTGGCTGCATGGCCCGCAAGCCGGAAGGCACGGGCAAGAGACGCCAGAGTATTGGCGTCGTCATCAACGATTAACAGATGAGCCAAGTCTTGAGGTTACTCCAACTGAGAGTTACTTCGCCGCAGCTTCGTTTCTTACAGCCGGGCACTGAGGCGCGAGAAGCTGGAGGAGCGGGCGAGTTGCTTGCCGTCGGCAAATAGAATAAGCCCCTGGCCGCGGTTGAACTTCTTGCCGGTCTTGTCCCAGAGGATCGTGAGAATCCGGCCGTGGTAGAGGACGTTGTCGAGGCACAGCCAGTCCCAGGTGCCTGCAGGCAACAGCGGTTCTACTTCCACCACATTGTCCGCGCGCGGGCGCAGGCCGACGACCCCGCTGATCACCAGATCGCAATAACCGGAGTGATTGTAGTGATTGCCGCGCCCGTAGAAAGTTCCCTTCTTGATCTTTAAAGCCCGCGCCCACCATTCGCCCGTGAACGGGTTCAGGTTTTCATCGATCCAAGGGATCACCTGGCCGTTGTCGAGCTTGCGGTGCTGGCTCTTGGTGTAAATGAGGAAGGTCTTCCAGTAGTCTTCCTTATTGGTTGCCTTCTGACTGCCGCCGTGGAGCACGTTGGCCAAAGCCTTCAGCGTAATGGTGGTAGAGAACGGCCAACTCGGGCCATTCCACTGGCAATCGTCGCCGGCCGTGGCGATCTTGAAACCGGGGCTGCGCTGTTCGGCGGTCGTTGGACCGTACGGAGCATAGAATCCCTTCGGGTCCATGAGCTGCTTCCATGCCGCTTCGTAGCCTTTTCCTTCACCCGGTAGATCGAAGTACCAGGGCGTGAAGCCAATCTCTTCGCGCACATCGGCAAGCGGCCCGGATTCGAGGCGCGTCTCGAAAAAGCGCGCGTCCGCATTCCACAACCGGTCTTCCACGAGCTGTTTGAGTTTGGCAGCCTTTTCACGGTACTCGGCCGCCACCGGCTCCCGCCCAGCCAACCGGGCGATCGATGCCAGCGCCTGCGCATTGCCATACATGTAGCTATTGATGCTGGGCCGGCGGTTCTTCACCCTGCGCCCGCCGCTGATTGATTCCTCCATGCCGTCCGATACGTCGCGCTGCCAGAAAAGACCATCGGGCGTAAGCCGCTCAGTTTCCCACGCGCGGTAATCCGCAATCAGCGGGTCGAGGCAAGAGACCAGAAATTCGCGATCGCCATCCACCGCGTTCTTGGAGTACAGAGCCGCCGAAGCCCATCCGCTGAACTGATGGAAGTTCGTGCGTAGTCCCCCATTCGGGCCGGTGCGCAGCCAGAACGAAGCGTACTCGCGCATGTATTGCCCATCATGCAGCCATTGGCCCTCGCCCAGGTGATGCCCGAACGCGCAACTGAGCGAGTTGTATTCGCCAGCGTGCTTCACCGGTTTCAGAAACTCGGTGACGATGAAGCCCACCGGCGTCTTCTTGATGTGCTTGCGGAAAACCCACCAGCGGTAATAGTAGATTTGCTCGACATCAGAGTCGGGACATGTGAACCGCGGAATATTTTCCGCCATCCACTTCCATGCCCCCGAATTGGGAATGTAGTTGACGACTTCTTCCGGCACCATCCCGTTGAAGAAGTCCACGTGATGCCTGAACGAATCAGCATCAAGCACCAATGCCGGCCGCGCCGCACCGCGAACGAGCGCATTTTGCGCCAATCCCAGCGTTGCGCAACCGATGAATTTGCGGCGATTCATGCCGTGGTAGGTCCCTTAATCGATCTTCTCAAACCGAACGGCCATGTAGGGCTTCCCGGGCAGTTTCATGGTGAACTTTCCTTCGAACGTGCCCGAAACCGGCGTAATCGTCATCTCCCAGGGATCAATGATGTCGGCGTGATACTTCACTCCCGGAGCGAGTTCGAACTCGTATTCCGCGGGTTGATTCACATCGAAATAGAACAGATAGTAACGGCCCGGCTGGCCTGCGCCCAGGTAGTAAGTGGAGACGTTATTCAGGCCCTCGCGCGGCGCTTCCGCCAGGATCTTGCGCAGAAATGCCAGACGCGCCGGACTCTGCCCGTGCAGCACGCCGCCCTTCGACCACCAGAGCACATCATTCGGATCGAGGTACGTCTCGCCGTGCCCTGCGTACGCGCCGGACACGGTAGCGAGCCAGAAGCGATGCACCATTTCCTGCGCCGAAAGATTGCCCCAGCGCCGGGGGATGTTGCCTTCGTACTTGCACTCGTCGAAGATTACCGGCTTGCGGTACGTCGCCACCAGTTCGCGCGCTTTCATGAGATCCGAGCTCTGAATGCTCACATGTGTGACCCAGGGCTTGGAGTGGTCGTATAAGACCGAACCATTATGAATGGAGCGCAGGTGCTGATAAGGGTCGCTCTCCTGAACGATACGGAAGAAGCGATCCCAATCGGCCATGGTCTTCGCCTTGAGGAAGTCATACTCGTTCGCCATGGACCACCAGACGTTGCGATATGCCGCGAGCCGCGCCACGATGTAATGCAAGTAGCGGTCATCCACCTCCGGCGGCATGTGCGAGTAGCCCCAGCGGTCGTAGGGATGGAACAGAATCAGGTCGGCTTCAATGCCGAGCTCCTGCAAGTCGTGAACACGCTTCTCCAGGTGACGGAAAAATTCGGGATTGAAGTGCGTGTAATCGTTTTCACCTTTAGCATTGCGCGGGAACGGATAGTAAACCGGTTCGTTGGTGTTGTAGACGTAGCTCTTGGGAAACACCAGCATGCGGATTTTGTTGAACGGCGACTTGCTCAACGTAGCTAGCGTCTCTTCTTCGAGCTTGTCGCCCTGATGAATCCAGGCATAGCACGTGGTCCCGATCGGTACGTAAGGCGTGCCGTCTTCGTAAGCGAAATGCGAGACGTAGCGCACGCGCACGGGGCCGTGATTACCGGCCGAAGGAGCGGTCACAGTGAAGCTGCCCGTCTTTCCGTCGAGCGCTGCGACGTTGCTTGACGTGCGATACGTCCACTGGCCGAGTTCATCAGGCATGAAGCGGATGCGATAAACGCCATCGCCGTCATAGAAGCCATCCACCTGAACGGCGCGGTGCTCGTATTGAAAGCTGGCGCTCAGCTTAACGTCGAGGAAGGGGTTCCCGGTCTTGGGTCCATCCAGTTTGACTTCATATATGCCCCAGCGCTCGACGTGGGACTCCTGTGCACCGGCCAGCGTTCCGGCCAGCAGCAGAAGAAGAATACTTGTAGTTCGTGAGTTGATCCGCATGATCGGGGCTCGGTTCGGACCGAAGGTAGCATCCGACACAAGCTCTGTCAAGTAACAATCAAAAATTAATAGCCATTATTGCCATCACATAGCCTGCTGCGTTCATGAACGGGCTTACGAGGCAAGGCGCTGTGGGGGACCTGCGGTGTCCGGCCTCAGAAAACCAGCAACTTGCAGCCGCGCGGCGGGCGGAATACACTTATAGTCGCTGGGTGGAAATTCTCCAGGCCATCCGAAAGTTGTGAGTCAAGTTGAAGACTGACCAACCGATCAAACAACCAGCCGCAGCCGCATCGGTTCCGCGCCGGCGTCGTCCGAAAGCGGGAAAGGCCGAATCGGGAACCCGGAACGGCGCGGGCGAGCAGTATCATCTGCGGGCGATCCGCCGCGCGCTCGATGTATTGGAATGCTTTACGGATGCGAAACCGGAATTGAATCTGAAGGAACTGGGCGCCATCATCGGCTTTCCCGAATCCTCGATCTTCCGCATTTTGTTGACTCTGGAGAGCTGCGGCTATCTGATTCAGAATGCCGACGGTGCGTATCGGCTGGCGCCGCGCCTGCTGGTGGGCAAACAGCATGAAAGCGCGGAACGGCTCAAGACCGCCGTGCGGCCGATCCTGAGCGGTCTTGCCAGCCGCTTCGACGAGACCTCCAGCCTGGCATATTTATTCGGGGACCACATCCACGCCATCGACACGGTCGAGACGTTTCATGAAATCCGAATGATCAATAAAGCCGGCCGCGTGCTGCCGCCGCATTGCAGTTCGCTCGGCAAGGTGATCACCGCATTTCAGGAGCGGGAACTGATTGACCGGATTCTGGAGTGCTACGGTCTTTACCGCAGGACCGAGAAGACGATTGTGGATCGCTACGCGCTGATGGAGCAGTTCGAGCAGATCCGCCGCGATGGTTACGCCGTGGACCGCGAAGAGACGGTGCTAGGCGGAGTCTGCATTGCGGCGCCCATCCGTTTTCCGAACCAGCGCGTGCTGGCTTCGCTCAGTGTCTCAACGCCGCTGGTGCGCATGTCGCCCGAGCGCGAGCAGGAAATCGCGCAAGCGGTGATCGACGCCGCGCACCAGGCCGATGCATTGGTTGCACAGCCCGGCTTCGGGGATTAAGAAGCCGTGGCAGCTATTTCGATTTCGGGCCTATTGAGTCAGTACAGTTAGGCCTATACAAGACTTTGCCGAACTACTATGATCCGAGCGTGGGTGTGCTCCGCCAGATGTACCGTGACTTGAGGGAGTGCTACTCGATCATTCAGCGGCGCAAGCTGAACAAGTGGGACGTGGCGTTGATGTTTTTCAGCGACGTTATTGCGCCAGTGCTACAGAAGTACGTCCTGCCTCTCGTAATTGCTTTTGTGGTGGCATGGCTGGTTGGACCGGCGAGCCGGACGGGGCGGTAGCGGCTATTTCTGTTTCGGCAGAACCTTCACGTTGCCCGGCAAGGTGAACAGGTCGTCAGTCAGATCGCGGTTGATCTCCACTGAATCCGAATACATCTCAAACGTCTTCTCGCCGTTGCGCTCGCGCCGCACGTCGAAGGGCCACTTCACACCGCCGCCGACATCGCGATACTTCGCATAGAGCGTCACTTCCTGGTCCCAATCCTTAAACTGTTCATTACGGCGCTTATAAACCTGGCGCAGTGGAAGCTTGTTCGCCTGGCTGAAGTAGACGGTAACCGTGCGGTTATCGGCGTCCGTGATGTCTACGATTTCCACTCGCTGATTGAGATAAATATCGGAACCGCGCGAATAGAACAGCATACCCGGCTCATTCAGCCGTTGGCGAAGGATGTAGAAGATGTTGCGTAGGGTGCTGTCCTGGTACTGCGCATAGCGTTCGTCGGTTAGCGGACGCGCGCCGTGGAAAGTGATCTCCCAAGCCCCGTTCTCATCGAATAATACAGCGTCGGAGGCATCTTTGCCGAACACTTCGCGCTCGCGCACGTACAACCGTCCCGAAACAGGGGGCGAGGGCGGGGTCAGATAGCGCGTATAGACTTTGGCAATGGAGAGTCCCGAAAGTTCCTCGCGATAAAAGGAGTAGGCCCGGCCGGTTTCGACGCGGTCTTCCATGTGCAAGAAGGCGTCGCCACCCAAAGCCTGCAAGGCCTCATTCACCACGCGTTTGCCGCGCTCGGCCATGGTTTCCGCCGAAGCCGCGCCGGCCGCCAGACACAACGCCAGTATGAGTGAAAAACTTTGCCTCATGGCTTTTTTTCCAGATCCTGCACCTGCAATCCGGAGTTCACTTTGTAATCGGTTACGGTGATGTCGGCGAACTTGTGGCCGCCTTGAGTAATCACCAGCTTGAACGGCACCTGCACGCCATCCACGGGGCGGAAGTCCGAGTATGCGTCTACCACCTGGATCGGCGGACCGGCAACATGCACGGCCCCATACTCGATGCGCTGCGGCAGATTCGTCTTTGGATCTACCACAAGGCGTGCATGGTCACCCGAAGGATCGCTGATCTCGATCGTGTTGTCGTCTACCAGGTTCACCGTGCGTCCGGGAATCCGGTCGCTCAACAGCAGCCGGTAATACAGACGGAACAGATCGCCCTGCACTTGCTTCAATTGCGGTCCCGCCAACGCGCCGCTGCCCTGCGGGGTCGCAATCCAACCGGTCTTACCATCCGAGTAGGCGATGAGCTTGCCGGTGGGCAATTCGGTTTCCTGGCGGAAGCGTGTCGGCGCAATCCAGCGGTCCGTCTCCTTCACGTGCATGCCGCCGGCTCCAGCATCGAGCTGGAAATCGGCGGATTCCGTGTAGTCTTTGACCGCGGCAAGTTTATCGGCGCCGCCGACCGCCTGCTGCACGCGCGCCAGCAGTCGTTTGCCTTTCGCCATGCTGGCCGGATCGGCCTTCGCCGTAGTCGCTTTGGGTTCGGGAATTGTCAGATCGATGGGCTTGACCGGGCTGCCGAGCGTTTCCAGTTTCTGCCCGAACTGCTCCGGATTGCCCACGGCCACGATCGTAAATCGCGACGGGTCGATGTATTCCTTAGCCACACGCAACACGTCGGCGCGAGTCACCTGCGAAAGCGCTTTCTGATACTGCTGGATGAAATCCTTCGGATATCCGAAGTATTCATAGGTGAGCATTCGGCGCAACGTTTTGGCCTTAGTATCAAACGCGAACACCAGACTGTTGAGCGCCGTCTCCTTGGCGGTGTGCAGTTCCTCATCGCTGACTTCGGTCGTGCGGATGCGGTTCACTTCCTCCTCGACCGCCTGAATAGTGCTGACGGTGGAAGGCGACTTCGTGCTGCCGGCGATCTCGAACAGACCAGGATGATCGTAATTGGCGCCCCAGTTCGCGCCGATATCGTACGCATCGCCCATGCGCGAGCGGATTCTCTTGAACAGCCGGCTCTCAAAGCCGCCGCCAAGAATATCCGACATCACTTCGAGCGCCGGATAATCCTTATCGCGCAGTTCGCCGCCCAAGTGTCCCATCGCGAAAAACGTCTGCGTCACATCCTGCTTCACCGCCAGGTAGGTGCCCGGCGCGGCCGTGGTTTGAACTTTGGGGAATGGCGGCACCGGCGGCTGTTTGACAGTCCAATCAGCAAAGAGCTGTTCAATTTTGCTCTTCATGGCGGCCGAGTCGAAGTCACCCCACACGGCCAGCATGACGTTTGCCGGGAAGAAATACCGTTGATAGAAGTTCACCAGGTCGGCGCGTGTAATGCGGTCGAGCGTGGCGTATTGGATATCCCATCCGTAGGGCGTGTCCTTGCCATAGACGATGTTGGTGAACTCGCGCCGCGAAATGCCATGGGCATCGTCATTGCGCCGCGCGATGCTGCTGCTGAGCTGCGTTTTCGCGAGATCAATTTTGCCTTGCCGGAATTCGGGGCTGGTCAACACGTCGTGGAAGACGCCCAGCACTTCATCGGTATTCTCCTTCAAAGCGGAAAAAGAAACCGAGCCGTTGCTCTCACCGATGTTGCTTTCGACGCTGGCCGCTACGTCTTCCAATTCCTGATCGAGCTGATCGCCGGTTTTGGCTTTCGTGCCGCCGGTCCGCATCACCATGCCAGTCATTGTGGCGAGGCCCACCTTATCCGCTGGATCGAACAGGTTGCCGGTCCGGATCAGAGCCGTGCCGTTGACCACGGGCAGCTCGTGATCCTCCAGCAGATAAAGCTTCATGCCGTTCGGCAGGGTGGCCGTCTCGACCGGCGGGATCTGGATGGGCTTCAGCGGCGGATACTTCAGTTCTTTATAAGAGGGAAGCGACGCCACTCGCGCAGCGCCGGTTCGGGAGGGAGTAGCCGGCACGTTGTGGGTAGTGCGCGGCGGCGTTGCCTGCGCGAATGCCGCGACAGCCGCCAGGGCGAACAGCGAAAGAATCTTCTTCATTAGCGGCCTCCTGCCGGATGAGCGGCCGGCTGCGGTGCCTTGGGAGGCGCCACGGTATACGCCATTGTCCGCGATCGCGGAACAAAGTACTCGCGAGCCACGCGCTGCACATCATCCGCCGTTACTTTGTTGATGTCGTCGAGAGAGGTGAAGAGTTTGCGCCAATCGCCATAAGCGGCGGAATAAGCGGTTAGCAGAGATGCCAGTCCGGCGTTGCTGTCGAGACGCCGAATGACCGCGGCGCGCGCCTTAGTTTTGACACGCTTCAGAGTTTCCTCATCCACCTTCTCCGCTTTGAATTGGTCGAGGAGATTATCGAGCGCCTTCTCCACCTCGTCGGCACTGTGGCCCAGCGAAGGAACCAGGTAGAAGACGAATAAGTTCGGATAGCGGCCATCGGGGAACGTATCTTCGGCCTCCGCGGCCAGCGCCAGCCTTTTTTCGCTAACCAGATCTTTGTAAAGCAAACCAGTGCGGCCGCTCGACAAAATCATAGAGATGATGTCGAACACCGGGTCGTCTTTGTCGTTTTGATCGGGGCGCTTGTAGCCGATGAGCACCAGCGGCTGGCTGGGTGAAATCACTTCAGCCGTCTTGGGCCCATCCTGCGGAGGCTCGACGGTATGCAGAAGAGGAGGCAGGGGGCGTTTCGGAATCGGGCCGAAATAGCGCTCCGCCAAGCGCTTGGCCTCGGCCGGATTCACGTCTCCGACAATCGCGATCGTAATGTTCGCCGGCACGTAGTATTCGTTGAAAAACTTCCACGCGTCCGCCCGGCGCAGGTTTTCAATATCACTCGGCCAGCCGCCCGGCGGATTGTGATACGGATGCGCCATGAAGGCCGTACCGAGAAAGGTCTGAATCAACTTGCCCTGCGGGCTCGATTCCACTCGCATCCGGTTCTCTTCCATCACGACGTCGCGCTCTTTATAGAACTCGCGGAACACGGGGCGCAAGAAACGCTGCGATTCCAGCAGGAACCATAACTCGATGCGATTCGAAGGCAGGCTGTAGTAATACTGCGTGGAATCGAGCGAAGTCTGCGCATTCAGGCCGACTGCGCCGTTCTCATCAATCACGCGCGTATACTCGTTCGGCACGATATAGCTCTGCGACTTATCGATCGCTTCTTTGAGTTGTGCTTCGAGGTCTTTGATCCGCGCCGGATCCGCCTTCGGCCCTTTGTTCCGTTCGGCTTCCAGACGGTCGTACGCTGCTTCGACGGCATCCATGGCCTTCTTTTCCGCAGGCCAGTTCGTGGTACCGATCGTTTCGGTGCCCTTGAACGCCAGATGCTCGAACATGTGAGCAATGCCGGTCTCGCCGGAAGGATCGTCCACTGAGCCGGCGTTCACGTAGGTATGAAACGAGACTACGGGCGCTTCGTGCCGCTCCACCACGATAAAGTGCAAACCGTTAGGGAGCGTAAACTCAGTGACTTTCTTTTCAAACTGCTGAAGATCCTGCGCCGGTATGAGCAGAGGCGTCAGGAGAAGAATGCTGCAAAGGCGGATTCCACTCACGATGTTTGGAACTCCTGTACTTCCTTTGAGCATAACAGGGGCTTGGCCGGCCGCGCGAGGTGGCGTTCCGTGGTGCTTCCGGGGCGGTCCCAAGCCGGACAAGAGCCGGGAAAAGGATTAGAACCGGGAGTACTGGCCAAGTACCTGTATTACTTTCGTTACTTGGATCGCGCCCGGATAATGGGGAAGTCGAAAGCTAACGGGAACGATTTAACCAACGATTTAACGAGCGAAGGCCATTTTGCACATGAATTGGGCTGACCAATTAAAAGAGATCGACACGATTTCCGGCAACCGCCGCCGCGACCGCCGCTATGAAGTAGATCTGGAAGTGCGCTGGAAACTGATTCGGCGGCGGCGCGTGCTCGATTCCGGCAGCGGGCGGACAGTCAACGTAAGCAGCGGCGGCATTCTATTTGAGACCGACCGGCCGTTGCCACCGGGCCTCAATATTGAACTTTCGTTGACGTGGCCCGTGCTGCTGCATAATGTGGCGCCTTTGCAACTGATTGTTAGCGGCAAAATCGTTAGAACCGCGGGAAATCGCATCGCAATCCGAATGCTCCAGCATGAATTTCGCACGCAAGGTGCGCCGGCCGAGCATCGTGGGATGCTGGCGGCGGCAACGCGGCCGCCGTCGTTATTATTCATGAATCCGGGCCACATTTCTCCTTTTAACAAGCTCCAGTAAAGACCCGAATTGTAGGTCAGGGGACGTCCAGAGCGATTGGGCGTCCCTTTTTTTGCGAAGGCTTGTTTTTAGTTTTTAGCGGATATCTGTTTGCGCCGGTTTTCCGTCCGCAGGTCTCGAGCGGCGGCGTCTGCGTAGTTGGGGCTCGGTTGTTAGGGCGGCGTAACGTTGCGTGTGGCCCGAGGTTTCCGCAGTTCAGGCCGGCGCGTTTGCTTCGGGAACGAAGCAGTCGGACTTCCGGGCGCACGGTACTTCGGCGACGGTGTGTGGATACACTTCAGCTAGGCGGAGGTTTTGTAGAGGGCGTCGCGGCGGCCGGGGCTACGCGGACTTGTCGCCGTGCGGATCCGGCCGCCAATGGTTTGAGCCGCGTCTTCGAAGTCAGAGGAATCGCTGGATGGCGTTACTTTTATACTCTCGATTTGACGGTTCAGCTCTCTGGAATGCAG
>DASZPB010000085.1:0-7238 GCA_035550475.1 Bryobacteraceae bacterium
CCTGGTGCAGCACCTTCAATCGGTCTCGGTCCCTTCCATTCAGCAAGATCGCGTCGTCCACCTCTCCAGGTTCTTGCCCTAATCAGGAAAGGGGAACGTTCTACTTTGCTACAAGGGGATCTTCTCACTTTGCGCCGACAATTCCATGTGCGGTGATGCGATACCTCTGGTTTTGAGCTATTCTTGTTCCCGGAGCCCAGCAAACAGCCGCTACCGAAGGTAGGACTCCAAATGCTGCCTTCGCCGGGTTCGTCTCGCGACCGACCAAGGGTTCGATTGCGCCGGGGTGATCATCGGAATCCGAGGCCAGTGCGTGTGCCGCAAGCGCTTGGCCGCCAAAGACCTCGATAATAGGCCTCTCAGCATTCGTGTAGGCGGGATAAATGCCGAACAATGCCCCCGGCGTTGGCGTGATAGAGAAGGGACGAACCCGTCCCCATCCGTATGATCGCTCGCCCCCGATCTGGAAGCGATTAAATGCACCTCGCCAATCGAGCGTCGATCCCTTCCTTTCAAACAGGTACCCGGTCAGATAGACACGCTCGCCGGATCGGGTGCGCGGCGCGATGTACTCGACTTCGTGCAAAGCACCTTCTTCTGCGCCGTGACCATCCTCAAGGGCCGTGCTCGCCCGACTGCCGAGGTGGAGCCACTCGAATTCATGGGTGTTCCCGTCCCAGGGCCAAAGTGGCACATAGTCCGGAGTGGCAGAGACGAAAAAGTAGGTCCACGCTAATTTCTCTTGGACTCGCCTCCCAAAGTCCGCATAGTCATGGCCTCCAGCATCGCGCGTAATGCGAGCTGTTAGCGCGCCCCAAATCGCCCGCCCTGGCACGTAGCGCCGTGTCGCGGCTAGATTTCCGATCCGCCTATAACCGATATGAAGCGGGGAGAGAAGTTCGAACACTACCTGATGCGCTGTCCACATAGGCTATGCTCCAACCTGTGCCTTCAGGCTTTTTGCTGAATGCCGCGCGTAAATCAGTACCTGCTCCCAAGCCTGCTTTACAAGCAGCAGCATGTCCAGATCCGAGCAGACGTTCTTGATAACGGAATCGAGGATCTTGCGGAAATCGCCGGATTTAGCTAGGCCGGTGGCACCGAGCTGCTCGGCGAAATCGAGCAGATTGGCTCGCACAGAGGAAGCCAGATCTTTCTCCCCGCCGTTCGTGTTCGCACACAGAAACACAATGGCGGCATACGGTCCATTCTCCTGAATTACCGTAAGCGTTTTGGTGATCAGGTCTTCGGCGGCTTTGGCGGCCTTCTTTGTGGGCTCGACGTCCTTAATGATTGCTTGCGCCGTCTTTGCTGCCCCTAGATCAAGATCTAGCGGAGTCATTCTGTCCTCCCGAAGCGCCCTCATTGATCACGCGTAGCCTGCCGAACCCGCGTGTGCCCATGCCGCCAACACCCAAATACTCGATTAGCCGAAGGCCAGAAGAAACCACGTCGAAGGGGCGACTCCAAGAAACGCCCATTGGACCACCGCCGTTGTATTTGGTGCTTGTCACTGGAAAGTCAGGCTTATAATCATCCTCAATCACATCGCACCACAGCCACGCGCCGCGAGGTATTGCTTCATACGTGAACAGCGCCTTGTCTTCGGCAGCGCCTGTTTCAGGATCAATGCTTACTGACGTGCGGACCTCCAGGTTGCTGTTGACAACCTGTTCGAACATACGGGGCGTGAGAAGGACGATACGATCTTTGACGGCGGTGAAAGCGGCCTTTGTGGTGAGGTCGCCACCGGAAATGTTGGTCGAGATTGGCTTGTCAAAAAGAAGCCAAGAAAGATTGATGGTCCGATCCACGGAGAATGTGGCAGCGGGACGCTCATCCCCAGGCGGTTGATTCGAAACTGAGAGGCCCGCCTCACTCAGCAGTTCAGCAGTGCTCGCCCACACAGGACCGGCCATCGACCGCACGGGAAAGAGCAAGAGTCGCGCATCGGAGATACTAACGCGTCCAGCCTGTCCGCCGGAACCACGGGTTGTGCCGAAGGTATAAATGATCGGGCAATCTTTCTTGCTGTCTTCGCTCAGCTTTCTGTGTTGCCCGGCGGCGTCGAGCTTTCCGTACTGCATTGCGGCATACGTGCGGGCGGCACCGGCGAGCGTTGTACCTGGGATCTTCGGCAGATTGGTTCCGGGTTCCCTCGCGACCGGCATATCCACGCGCCCGAGCCGAAATCCACCCGTTCCTACATGAATCGGGTCCAACGTCAGGAAGACAAACCGGCGTTGTTCGTAAACTGGCACAGCCTGTGCGTTACTCATTGTCACCTTCCACTTCCGTCTTGCGCTTCAGGAGTCCCATATACAATTCGGCTGCATCTTCCAGCAGCGCGGTAGTTCCAGCTTTCGTGAGGAAATCAAGCTCTTCGCGGCTGGGCTTCCGTTGCGGTTTCCAGTCCGCCGTCGCGACTGTGTCGCGCACGAACGCTTCCAACGCCGCGCGGGCGTTGCCGTTCCACCGCCGGCGCTTGGCGCCGATATCGGCCTGTAGCGCCTTTATCTGTGAAGTTGCCAGACCTGTTCGGAGTAGTAGCCAAACGCGCACGAGATCATCAGACTCCTCTAGCAGGTAGGGTCGCGGAGATCTCAGCTTCCTGCCCGCCTCACTATAGTCGAGTTCGAAGCGCGTTGCAGCACAGTCCAAGAACTGGAAATCGAAACGGCTGGGCGTCACCTTGAATCGGTCGCCAGCTTTTAAGTCGCCGACGTGAATGGCCTGTCCGGAGTTATCCGGAAGGAAATATGTATACCAGCGATCTTCGGTAGTCCCATCGGCCATATACCTTGGGATCTCCCAGGCGGCCTCATTAGTGAACTGCAAGCGACGACTGCAGTTATCGAGCGATGCGGCAGAAAGTTTCCACACCTTCTCCGTGGCAGGCAGGGCCATCATCATTCGGCGGCCTGCATCCAGCACCGTGGCAAGAGGTGTATGCGCTTCACCGAACACCATGCCAACAGCTATTGGGAGTCGGCTTCGCACGCGCGCCATCTCGGTTTCGTATTTACTTTTGATCGCATCGAGTATCTTGTCAGCGCCCTGTGCAGGAACCAGCATCATGAAGCTGCGAGGGTCGGCGAAGATCTTGACGACGGCGCGGTACGGGGTCGGGTCCGCCTCGACCGCCGTGACAGATCCATCCGCGATCCGTGTCGCCCTGGTGTAGCCAGCCTTATCGTTGTATTTGTCTTCCAGGATGGTGCATTGCTTGTGCTGAATCCGCTCCATCAGCTCACTCAAGGAAGTCTTGTGGTACTTCGCTAGGCGCGCCAAATTTTCCGCGGTGATGAACATCCAGCTGCTTTGGTCCGCACAAGCGACAGCGAGCCGCCCAATGTCGCGGATTTCGAGTTGATACGCATGCGTCCGCGCCGGCGTATCGTCACTCCCCGGACCGGGCTGCACCTTAATTCTCCAGCGGACGCCCAAAGCTGGAACAAGCTCTTGGAGGACCTTGCCTTCGATCTCCTCCCAGAATCGGGCTGTTGTATCCCAGATTCGCCGGAGGCGCGCAAAGGTCAATTGTTTGAACTGGACGGGATTAGGGTTGACGACCAGGGAGGTTTCAATATACCCGCCGCGCTCCAGCCACTTGTCGATACCGAAGCGCCCGACGATTAGGGCGACACGGCCGTTCACGTCCGCGACTTCGTCCAGCCAGATGGTGGTTTCCAGCTTCGCGAGCCAGTCTTCACATCGATCGTCGCGGAGTTCTTCGCATGGTACGCACACACGCCGTTGTTGGGCCTTGCGCGATGTTCGACACCGGGGATGCCCCTGCGGCCTGACGCCGCAAACCGTGCAAACATCCGCGCCCTCCGCAGCTTGCCACCACCGGCGCACCGTTTCCGGCTTAGCGGTAACGCGCGGAACGCCCTTGGCCAATTCGCCGGCTAGGCCGAGGCCCTCGGGGTCTGCGGGGCTCACCGAAAGCGCTGGTGTGACTTCCAGTTTCACGTTTCGGGAGGCATCCGCCCGCTCCTGACGTACGCAGGCAAGTGGCTTGCGGAAAGCATTTCGAATCGCCTCGGCGAGCAGACCTTGAATCGCGCTGCCCTGATCGTCCTCCCCCTCGAGATCCGGTACCACAAATGCGGAACCGAATTCATCGCGATAAACCTCATTCGCGATCGGGCATTCCTCTTCGAGGAGCCTTTTCACTTCGTCGAGGCTGTGATCGATAATTTCCTTTCGCGCCAGCAGATCGGGTAATTTGGCAACGTGCTGATAGAAGGCCGGTCCGTCCAGTGCGATTCGGAGAATTCGCCACTTCAGGTTCGGGTTCCGGTTATTGCTGGCATCATAGGTATAAGGAGGCGTCCATTTGCCTTCGAGCAACATCTTCGCCAGCGCTGCCTTGAAAAACGCAGCGACGGCTGAGGAGACATCCCACAAGGTGATGTCATTTAAGGGTCTCCGGGTCTCTGCAAGAGCTCCGACCATGAGCGTCCGGGCCTGTGTCAGGTAGTCGTTTCGGTTGCCGTTTTGGACGGTGGCTAGAAGCTTTTCTCTTGCAGCCTTGAGCACGGCGGTATCGATCGGGTACTCATGTCCGAACACAGTGGCGACATGAACTGGAAGTGTAGACTGCGTCCCTTGGTCACCGGCTCCCTCCTTGTCGATTGCCGAGGCCGCATGTGAAGCCCATAGCAACTCCGTAAGCCGTGAAGTGATGGCCCATCTGCCTGGCCGCCGTTTACTGTCGGCCGGAGGGCGGTAGAAATCATAGTTTTGGTACTCGATGAAATCGCCTAGGCAGTAATCGACTCGGTCGTCAAAAGGGGCAGGAAGCTGAATGCTCGTACCTTTGAGCCAACTCTGTGCTGTGCCGGTCAGAAAAACGGTTGTTTCCGGCTTCGGCTGATAGCGGTCGGACTGATGTCCGTATTTGATTCCAACGATGTTTTGAAATTCAAACTTGCCGCGGTAGCGGGTGATGGCAGGATCTGTATTGCCCGCGTTAGCGAGTTGTACGCACAGAAACTCCTCCCCGAACTTACCAATGTTATGCAAAAACGCGCCGAGTTCCGCCTTCAGAATCTGGTTGCAGTTTTGGCGAAGCAGGTCCAGGTCGTATGCGGGCATTGTCATGCGCTCTCCTGAATTCGTGCCGCTAATTTCTGTGCCTCTCCAACGAGTTCAGAGAATTTCGCGAATCTGGCTGGACCTCCTTCCAACCGTCCAACCTCAATGATTCCGCGCTCGCCGACGAGCGCGTCCGCAACGGCGCCATAGCCGCTGCTCTTCTTGGCCGAAACGCCGTAATCGCGAATTGCTCCGCAAACCGAGCGCGCAAGCGCAATCAGATCGTCCGCGACCTGCTTCCGAAATTCCGCCGGGCTGAGGCTTCGCGAATCGTTATCGCGCGGGACCGCCAGATACAACAGCGCCAGGCGGCTCCGCGCTCCCTTCGGCACACACTCGATGCGAATCGGGTTCTTGCCAATCCGGCGCACGCGGTCGTGCGGATTGACGATCTCCATCGCAATCTGACTGAAGAATGAAGTGAAAGTGCAAATCCTACCCTCGTGCAGCGAAGCGCGCGCCTCTTCGTCAGTGGCGTCTCTCGGCGGCTCTGGCCCGAAGAGCCGGTTCACTGCGCCGCGAGCTTCCAACAAGCATGCGTTCCGCAATGCGCCCTTCCATGTCGTGCCGGCAATGAGCGGTACACCGAAGACCCAGTCCTTGCGCACTGGATTCTCAGTCACTGAAAAAACGCGGTCGTCACGGCTCAGATAAGGAGTCTCCAGAGCAAAATCCGCCCGCAGGAAGAACGACAACGGCGGAAGGATATTCAAGTCGATTCGTGCCGGCGTGCCAATCCCAAGGGCGTCAATCATCGCCGCGGCGTTTTCGATGCGCTTCCGGTAAGCCGCTGTCTTCAGCAATCGGGCATAGGTTTCCTGGCCGAGAACTTTCGTATCCTCACTCGCCGTGGTCTGTGCCAGCAGATCGATCAGCGTGACAGGATCTATGGATTCAGTCTTCAGAGCCAGCGCCTGTTCGCGCGTGTAAAGAGGGAAAGCGGCGTAATGGTCGATCACAGGACCTCCTTCTGGAAGTCGACCCATGTATAGAGCTTGCAACTGCTGTCTGGAAACATTTCGGTGACGACGTTCTGAATTGCGACCGTGACCGCCGGCCGCTGACGCACTAAGCCCGGCGGCACATGAATCCACGATCTGAACCGATACGGATCGCGCGGAGTGAGGCGGTACAAGTGGCTAACAAACACGCGGCTCGCA
Organism: Bryobacteraceae bacterium; assembly: GCA_035550475.1. Classification (GTDB taxonomy): domain Bacteria; phylum Acidobacteriota; class Terriglobia; order Bryobacterales; family Bryobacteraceae; genus DASZPB01. Next base: position 6,264 of record DASZPB010000085.1, read on the forward strand.
GAACGGTTGTTGGTTCGAGCGCTCGTACCCACGACTTCTTCAGCCTGGCGGCCCAATACGATCTTCAGCGCCGGGCGTATGCCGCGGTCTCTGCCGGCGCCCGTTCGAAATTGTCTGGTGCTACTCTTGTAGCGAATGTCGTACGCGATTGGCAGTACGCGGCTAAGATAGTCGGGGTTCGCGGAGCGGGGTATCTTCATCTCGGGTGTAGGGGTTGCGTATCGCCCCGCGTTCGGTACAGTGAATTCAAAGAATGTCGTTTCTCCGATGTTGAACATTCCGCCGCTCTCGCCGTCCTCAGGGAACGCGTTGACGAAGTGACTTAAAGCAGTTCGATCGAACTGCGGAGTTTCGCGCCATCCAACAACCCCAAATCCGTTTTGCGCCTTAGCCGCGAGAGCTCCGAAGCGCGAGATTGCGTTGACGAGGCCACAAAAGATGCTGTCCAGATCCGTAGCCTCCGTCGCTTTGTTTCCAGGAAAATGGCGAGTGAACTGGAGTTTCAGAACATCACCCCAAAGAACCTTGCTGCCGGGCTTGTAGACACGCCGAAGCCAGTTCTCGTGGAGGCGGGCAACTTCGGGGGCCGCCATTATGCACCAGTCACTTGCGTGCAATCCGGTGCCGGTCAGACGGAACCGTCGCGCCCAACCGGTCGTTCCGAATAGCCAGCAAACCGGACAGAGGCCATGAAAAGGGTTCTTCTTTGGGTCATACTCACAGGCCCCCTCCGTTGGGTCGCAGGCCTTCCGGCCCATGGCGCGCACAATACCTTCGAACCACCAGCGCAGCGATCCCATTAAACCGTTGACGCGCAACGTCGTGCTGATACCCTAGCATTTTCCAATCGAAGAATGAGCATGAAATGGGTTCCGTTCGACCGTAGGGAGAAGGGATAGGAAAATGAGGAGGCCGCGCAGCGGCCGACTTCCTTTCTTTGGCTTTGTTTTCAGAGAGTGGACAGGAGTTATCGTC
>DASZPB010000086.1:0-24772 GCA_035550475.1 Bryobacteraceae bacterium
ATATTGCTCCCGGGAGCGCATGTCCATGAACGACCGTTCGGCATACCGCCGACAGTCCTTAGCCCGCTTCGCTCTCGGTTACTTTTTCATTTGGCCCAACCAGGACTCCTTGGGTGACATTTTAGATGACCCAATTCGGGGAGCTCCCGATCGGTATATCGCGTGTTATACTGCCGACCGAATGCGAGGCGCCCGAAGGCGCGCAAACAGCCCAGAAAAGAGAGGTAAATCACATGGCATCCAATCGAGGCGTGGCATACATGGGGCCGGGAAACGTTGAAGTGCAGTCGATCGACTTCCCGAAGCTCGCACTGGGAACACGAAAATGCGAGCACGGTGTGATTGTGAGAACAGTCGCCACTAACATTTGCGGAAGCGACCAGCACATGGTCCGCGGCCGCACGACAGCTCCCAAGGGACTCATCCTCGGTCACGAGATTACCGGCGAGGTGATCGAAGTAGGCCGCGACGTTGAATTCATCAAAGTAGGCGATCTGGTCTCCGTTCCTTTTAATATTGCTTGCGGCCGATGCCGTAATTGCAAAGAAGGCAAAACCGGAATCTGCCTGACCGTGAACCCTGCCCGGCCGGGCGCGGCATATGGCTATGTAGATATGGGCGGTTGGATTGGCGGACAGGCGGACTATGTGATGTGCCCTTATGCCGATTTCAATCTCCTTAAATTTCCGGATAAAGCCCAGGCCATGGAGAAGATCAGAGATCTGGCATTGCTATCGGACATTCTTCCCACGGGTTATCACGGAGCTGTTACCGCAGGTGTCGGACCCGGCTCGACGGTTTATGTGGCCGGCGCCGGTCCGGTGGGCTTGGCCTGTGCCGCAGCCTGCCAACTACTGGGAGCGGCGGTCGTCATTGTGGGCGACATGATTCCTGAGCGCCTGGCGCAGGCGCGCAGCTTCGGATGCGAGACAGTAGATCTGGCAGAAAAAGCCTCGCTGGCCGATCAAATCGAGAAGATCCTGGGCGTTCCGGAGGTGGATTGCGGCGTGGACTGCGTGGGGTTCGAAGCGCGAGGCCACGGGTCAGAGAGCAAAGTGGAGCGGCCGGCAACTGTGCTCAATTCGCTGATGGAACTTACGCGCGCGGGCGGCGGCATCGGTATTCCCGGCCTGTATGTTACTGACGACCCGGGCGGTGTAGACGAGAACGCCAAGATCGGCCGCCTTGGGATTCGGATCGGCCTGGGTTGGGCGCGGTCTCACACCTTCACAACCGGCCAGTGCCCGGTGATGAAATACCATCGCCAACTTATGCAGGCCATTCTGCACGAGCGGATTAAGCCGGCAAAAGCCGTCAATGTGACGGTAATCCCCTTGGAACAGGCGCCAAATGGATATAAGGACTTCGACCGGGGCGCCGCCCGCAAGTATGTAATTGATGCCCATCGGAGTCTGGCGGCATAAGTTGTCGGAACTATGTTGGGCGCAACTTACTGATCGGCCCGCATTCGCTCGAATCGTTACGTCGGGTTCATTTACTGGAGAGGAGAAGCGCAAATGGCAAAAGAGTATCTCGGGGTTTCCTTAGACGACGCACGGCGGGTGATAGCCGCCGCTGAGAAGAAAGCAAAAGAAATTGGACAGCCGATGAACATCGCCGTCGCGGATGCGGGCGGGAATCTGGTGGCGCACGTCCGGATGGATAACGCCTGGATCGGCAGCATTGATATTTCCATTAAAAAGGCCTTTACCGCACGCGCGTTCGATATCAGCACCAAAGACCTGGCGCAGCATTCGCAATCGGGCGATCAGTTTTTTGGAATCCATGTATCGAACAACGGCAAGATCATGATTTTTGCCGGCGGAATCCCGCTGAAGCGTGATGACCACGTCGTCGGCGCGATCGGCGTCAGCGGCGGATCCGGCGAACAGGACCATTCCGTGGCTGAAGCCGGCGCCGCGGCTTTCTGATCGCGCCCGGCAGCCCGTTCCTTGCCTGGTCTCCGAGGTGATATGTGATATACTATCGCTTCCTAATGGGAGACCAAGGATGCCAAAAGTCTACGATGCGATTGTGATCGGCTCTGGGGCCGGCGGCGGAATGTATGCCAAGGTGCTCACTGAGGCCGGCGCCGAAGTACTGCTCGTAGATGCGGGCAGCCACCAGATTGATCGCGACATCCGTCACCATCAGTGGCCCTGGGAGCTACCCTACCGAAACGAATTTCAGCAGGATGAGGCATACACGGTCCGCCTGCCTACCACGATGCATACCGTGGGCCGAGGCGACCATGAGAACGTCACACTGTTTGACGGCAGCGCCCACAACAGTTACTACAACGACCACTTCTGGGCCAAACGCCGCGACTGGAAGTACACCTTCCCGGAGAACAAGCCCTACCGCTGGGTGCGCGTGCGAGCCCTCGGCGGTAAGACAAATTGCTGGGCGGCCAATACGAGCAGGTGGGGTCCGGTCGAGTGGCAGCCTTCAAGTTATGACGGTTACGACGTCGATTGGCCGATGACCTACCAGGAGATGGCGCCCTGGTACAGCAAGACCGAGCGACTGATCGGTGTTTCCGGGCCCGATACGAAAAGCGAGCACTGTCCCACCGGTGATTGGCTTCCCACCATTTCGCCAACCTGCCCAGAGGCCGAACTGGCGAGAGGGGCGCACGAAAAACTCGGTCTGTACGCCTTCATGACGCCGAAGGGCGCGATCACGCGGAACTACAACGGACGGCCGAAGTGTCACTTCTGCGGGCGATGTTCTCACGGCTGTGACCCGGGGTCGAAGTTCACCACGATCGGCGTTCTCCTGCCGCCGGCCATGGCCACGGGCAAGCTGACTCTTCAGTTGAACTCGATTGTGCGGGAAGTGTTGGTGGACAACGAAGGCCGCGCTCGAGGCATCGCCTACGTGGACCGTTATACATTCCGCGAAGCTGAGGCTCTGGGCCGCATCGTAGTTGTATGCGCGAGCGCGATTGAGACGGCGCGGATCCTGCTGAATTCGAAATCCAGCCGCTTCGCGCAAGGGTTGGCAAACTCCAGCGGAGAGGTCGGCAAAAATCTGGTGGAAAACGTCACCGCCGGGGTGAGCGGATACTTCGAGAATCTGCGGAACCGTCCGGTGACCAATGAGGATGGATGGGGCACCGGAATGTTGATCGCTCCCTTCATGAACGTTGACGAAAAGACTCGCAGCAAGAAGTTCCTCCGGCGTTATATGACCAGCCTTAGTGGCGGATTCGGAATGGGTGGTGGGGGTGCGCGCGGGTCAGAGATATTCGGCTCGGGCTACAAGAAGAGCGTACGCACCTGGTACGGTACGGGCGCGGGTGTGAGCGCCTCGGGCGAGGGACTACAAAGCCGCGACAACTATGTCGACCTGGACCCTGAAGTGAAAGACGCTTGGGGAATTCCCGCGGCCCGGATTCAAATGACCTTCGGTGAGAACGAACAGGCCATGGTCAAGGACATGGTTGAAACCGGAATCAAGATTATGGAGGCCGCCGGCGCTGTGGTCACCGGCTGGCAGGTTTCGCCTTCGATTCCCGGAGGCCAGATTCATGAGCAGGGTACGTGCCGGATGGGTAACGATCCCAAGCGCTTCGTCACGAACCGCTGGGGGCAGTGCCACGACGTGCCGAACCTGCTGTTGGGCGACGGATCGCTTCACGTGACCTGCTCTACCGAAAACCCGACTCTCACGATTCTTGCGTTGTCCATGCGCAACGCGGAGCACTTGGCCGAATTGGTCCGCAAGCGTGAGGTTTGATGCTTGAACGAACCCGGCTGGAAGCAAGAAGAGCATACAGGAGAACCCTTTGAAAAATCTGACAAGACGTCAAATGTTTGGGATGGCCCTGGCGGGTTTGGGCTCCCGATTCGTACGCGCAGCGGACACAGATCCGACGTTCATGATTGTGAGGTCGCCCTCGCCCACGGACCTGGAAATGCCTCTCAATGGTTTCAAGGATGCGGTCACTCCAATTGAACACTTCTTCGTTCGCTGCCACACCTACACGCCGCCGAAGGTGAATCTGGACACCTGGACTTTGAAGGTGGATGGTGTCGTGAACAAGCCTCTCACGTTGACCATGGCCGACATCAAGAAACTTCCACGAGTGGAGCTGGTCGGTGTGCTCGAATGCGCCGGTAATGGCCGCAGCTTTTATAAGCCGCGCGTTCCCGGCGCGCAATGGAGCTACGGCGGAGCCGGCAACGGGCGCTGGGCCGGCGTTCGGCTGAAGGACGTCCTCGAAAGGGCGGGCTTAAAGAGTTCCGCAACTGAAGTGCTGTGCGACGGCATGGATACTCCACTCGGAAAAATGGATGACGTGCGGCGTACCATCACCGTCAAGAAGGCCTTGCATCCCGATACGCTGCTGGCGTACGAAATGAACGGCGAGCCGCTGCCCTTTTTGCACGGATTCCCTCTACGTGTAATCGCGCCGGGCTGGGCCGGTGATTCGTGGATCAAGTGGCTGTATCACATCGAAGTATTGGACCACGAATATCCGGGCTTCTGGATGAAGACCGGCTATCGCCACCCCACGCATCACGTGGAGCCTGGCACGGCCGTGCCTGCCTCAGAAATGGTATCGGTGACCGATCTGGCATTGAAGTCTGTAATCGTCACGCCGTTGCCCGGTACTCTGACAACCGCATCGGCGAAGATCAGCGGCGCGGCCTGGTCGAATGGCTCACCCATCACCGGCGTGGATGTCTCCACCGACAACGGAAAGAGCTGGAAGCCCGCGACTCTCGGCAAAGACCTGGGCCGTTACTCATGGCGGCTATGGGAGCAGTCGTGGACACCTTCCTCCCTGGGTGACTACACGATCATCGCGCGCGCGCGAACCGCTGACAAAGTGCAGCCGCTCGAACAGGAGTGGAACCCCGGCGGCTACTTGTGGAACGGAGCGCCGCGGGTGGCCCTGCGTGTAGACGCGCCGGAAAACTATCGGCGGGCGTGCTTCGTCTGTCACGATGCACACATGATGGAGCAACAGCATCTTACCCGCGCGCAGTGGGAGAAGGAAGTCGACAAAATGACGAACTGGGGCGCGCCGGTGAGTGCCGGTGACCGCGGCAGCATCGTGGATTATTTGGCAGGAAAGTACAACCCGTAAATCGAAGGGCGGCAAGTGGCTGGCGCTTAGCGGCCAGCCACTTCAACCGCCCGGGAAGAATGAGCATCCGCAAAAAGACGCGGCGGCGGCACCTTCCGCCAATCATCGAGAAACATCTTCAAGCCGGCATCGGTCATGGAATGCATGTAGAGCGACCGCAACATGTCGAGAGGCATGGTCGCAACGTCGGCTCCGCAGCGCAAGCAATCCAAGACTTCCCGGGAAGTCCGGATACTCGCCGCCAGAATCTTCGTCCCATAGTGATAAAGGTCGTAGACGGTACGAATATCGCGGATCAGTTGCATCCCGTCTTCGCCCGCGAGCTCCTTGCGGTGGATGAATGGGCTGATGTAAGTCGCCCCCGCCTTCGCCGCCAAGTAAGCCTGCTGAGCGCTGAAGCAAAGAGTGACGTTGGTGCGAATCCCTTCGGAGGAAAGTTGTTTCACTGCCTTGAGGCCCTCAATCATCACAGGGACCTTTACCACAGCATTGCGATGAAACGCCGCAATGGCGCGTCCCTCCGCCACAATGCCTTCAGCATCCAAACTCACCGTCTCGACGCTGATTGGGCCGTCCACGATGGAGAATATCTCGTGAAGGACCTCCTCGAAAACGCGCCCTGTTTTGGCGATGTGGGTCGGATTCGTAGTCACGCCGTCGAGGATTCCCCAACTCGCGGCCTCTCGAATCTCGGCGATGTCGGCAGTGTCGATAAAAAGCTGCATATAGATTGTCCCAGGCCTCCGCGAGATATATAATATCTCAGTGTCCGCGACCCGAGCAACCGCAGGCACAAAAAAACCACCGAAATCCTATACTCGATATCTACATATATGTCTGAATCCAATCAAGCCCTTCGCATCATCATGATCGGGGCGCATCCCGACGATTGCGAGTTGAAGGCGGGCGGCACCGCAGCCAAGTGGGCGGCAGCCGGATGTCCGGTAAAGTTCCTCTCGATGACGGGCGGCGACAATGGCCATCCCGCCAACGCAGGCGGATCGCTTCAGCAGCGCCGCCGCGAGGAAGCGGAAGAATCCCGGCGCCGCCTGGGCATCGATGAATATGAAGTACTTGAAAATCACGGCGGGGAACTGGCGCCGACGATTGAAACCCGGCGCGACGTGGTCCGCCGGATCCGCGATTGGAAGGCCGACGTTGTGATCACGCACCGGCCCAATGACTATCATCCGGATCACCGCTACACGTCGATGCTGGTGCAGGATTCGGCATACATGGTGACGGTTCCGTTCTTTGCATCGGCGTCGGTGGCGCTAGATCATAATCCCGTATTCCTGTACTTTGAGGATGGCTTTCAGCGGCCGAACCCGATTCGCCCTGATATCGTGATTGCCGTTGATGATGTCTTTGAAAAGAAGCTGGCCAGCCTGGATGCGCATGTTTCCCAGATGTATGAGTGGATGCCGTTCATGCTCTCGCGTTCAAGCGGGAAGCCGGTGACTCCGCCGGATCAACCCGCCGCGCGCCGCGAATGGCTGGCCGGGATATGGTTCAATACCCGGCCCAATTCCACCGTTCGTGAAGCGTTACGCAAGTGGTACGGCGCCGCCGGCGAATCGGTGAAACGCTGCGAAGCATTTGAAGTTTGCGAGTACGGACATCAGCCAAACGAGCAGGAAATTCGCCGCTTGTTTCCGTTCCTGCCGGCTGAAGTTAAAGCCGCAGCACGCCCGAAATGACGCTCCGGCTTTCGCGCTAGCTTGCGGCAGCCAGTTCCAGGCCGCTTTGTTTAAGGTCGCCGAAGAGTTGCTGCGTCAGCTCCCGCGATAGCGGCGGCGTGGGTGGCACTGTCCGCGCGCTGCACAAGCCAGCCAGTTCGAGGGCGGCTTTCCAGCCGGCGGGGAAACTGCCTCTCCGGCACAACTGTACGATGTGGAGCAGGCGGAACTGAAGGCGGCGGGCCGTTTCCAAATCACCGGCACGAACGGCGTCCATCAGCGACACGCTCAACCACGGCGCCAAGTTCGTGCTGGCCGCAATCGTGCCGTGTCCCCCTGCGAGAAGGGACGCAAGCAGCATTGTATCGCTCCCGGTCAACAGGCTGAATTCCGGCAGTCCGAAGGCCGCAATGTTTTGGAAGTATTCGAAGTCGCGGCTGCTGTCCTTCATGCCGGCGATCTTCGCGTGCCTTGCCAATTCAGCTACTGTCTCCGGAGCAATCGCCACCTTGGTCAAGTGTGGGATGTTATAGAGCAGCACCGGGAGCGGCGACGCATCGGCCAGCGAGAGGAAGAAATCCCGCACGGCGGATTGCGGAAGCAGATAGTAGAACGGCGGTGTGACCAGCACGGCGTCCGCGCCGGCCTTGGCATAGTCGTCCACCTGCCGCCGCGCGTCCTCGAATGCCGTGGCTGCCACTCCAGGGATCACGGGTAAATCCGATCCCGCTTCCCTGCGCACGGCCTTCACCACCTGCAACCGCTGTGCCGCCGAAAGGTGGGGACCTTCGCCGGTTGATCCTACGGGGCACACACCTTTCACTCCGCCTGCACGAATGTGCTGAACCAGGCGCGCGATCGCGGCTTCATCGATCTCGCCCTCGCCATTCAAAGGAGTGACCAGAGCCGACAGCACTCCGGAAAGCGATTTCTGCGTCATTTGATTAGTAATCTCCGAATCAAAAATCTCCGGCCGCTGTCTCCTGAGGTGGTAACACATCCGCTCGCTGATCCCGCGGTTCTCCAGGCAGCGCTGCCTGGGCTCTTGCGTTTCTCATCGCCGAGACCAGAAGAATCAGCTCGCCCGCAACTACCAGGGCAGCCCCTCGTATCTGGCCGATCGTGACCGGGTCCCGCAGAAAGAAAGCGCCGCCAAAAAGAACCAGGGCGGGCACGGTGAGCAGCAGTGCCCGGATCCGCCAGACCGGCATCGCACGCAATGCCGCATAGTAGCTCATATAAGATCCGAATACGACTGCTCCGAGAATCAGAATGAATGACACGGTCGCGGGCGTCACCACAAACACCCTCGTTTCCCAGAGGCAGGCGAGAGCAAATGGAATCGTGGAATACAGAACGTTGTGAAACGCAATCACGTCCTTGTGCAGTGCTCCGAGCTTGTATCGGATCACAAAGGCATTGGTGGCGATGAGAAATCCGGCGAGGACCACCAGCAAATCTCCCACGGCATGGCCCGAAATGCCCCCCAGATGAACATTCAGAACCGCGAAGCAGCCCGCGGCAAGCAGGGCAATTCCAAACAGGTCGGCTTTATGCGGCCGTTCGTGGAAGAATGTCATGCCGATGCCGATCGCAAACACAATGTCGATTCGCGCCAGCAGGGCGGCATTCAGGGCCGTGGTCAGACCGAGCCCCACAATCGTCGCGCCTTCAATGATGAAATTGCATGCGGCGATGAGCAGCAGCCACGGAAGCAACCGGCGAACTTCCTTCGAGATGAGCAGCCGGCCATGCCCGCGAACCGCAAAGCTGATGCTGAAAAGCAGCAGGCATACCACGCGGAACATCGTGCCCAGAAGGAATGGCGAAACGTCCGCGCTCATCCGGCGAAGCAGAAGGTAGTAAGCGGCGGTGATGACCGACAGCAGCAATGCGTTCCACATCAGTGACGGATTCGATTCCTTTCGCTGGCGCCTGGAAAGATGGTTCCTTCGTTGCTACTGATATATGATATTCTATCTTTCAATCTTCAGGAAGCCTCGCAGTGCTTTCGGCAGAACTTCTGATGGAGTTACCCCGCGGAACAGCGGCATGGACGCGGATCAAGGCGCGTGTGACAATTCGAGTTGTGCGCTGGCTTTCGGCCTCTTTCGTTCTTCTCCTCGGTTTTTCGGCTTTCGGACAGAAAGCACCGGACCGTCCGAACATCGTTCTGATTTCTATCGACACGCTTCGGTACGACCGCCTCGGTTGCACCGGCTACACGAAAGCGTCCACCCCAAATCTCGATCGCCTGGCTCGGGAGGGTGTGCTGTTCGAACATGTTTATACTCCCGTCCCGCTGACACTGCCGGCGCATACCTCGATGCTGACCAGCACCTATCCGGCAACCAATGGCGTTCGCGACAACGGCGAGGCGCTCGCGGCATCCATACCGACTCTAGCCGAACAATTCCACCGGCGCGGCTATCAAACGGCGGCCTTCGTGTCGGCGTTCGTTCTGGATCGCCGTTTCGGGTTGGCCCGCGGATTCGACAGCTACTGGGGCGACTTCGACCTGCATCGCTACGAAGGGTCCGATCCCGGCGATGTCCAGATTCGCGGCGACCGCGTGGAAGCCGCGGCGGAGCAGTGGCTACAGGCGCACGGCCAGCAGCCCTTTCTGCTGTTCGTGCACTTCTACGATCTGCACGGACCCTATTCGCTGCCTGCTTCCTGGCGGTCGCGATTTACGGGAAGAATCTACGATGGCGAACTGGCTTACGTGGATAGCCTCATCGGCAAGCTGCGCCAGAAATTGGAGCAGGGTGGCTTACAGGACCGCACAGCTTTGATCGTGACTGCTGACCATGGCGAGGGTCTAGGCGATCACGGCGAGCGAAACCACGGCTTCTTCCTTTATCGCAGCACGACGCAGGTTCCTTTGATCATTCATCTGCCGGCGGGACAGCGCGCAGGAAGCCGCGTGAAGACTACGGCACGACTCATCGATATTGCCCCTACCCTTTCCGGGATCGCGGGAGTTCCCGTGCCGTCTTCGTTTCAGGGGCGGAGCTTGTTGCCGGAAATGTCGGGACACCCGTTGCCGGCAGTGGCTGCTTTCTCCGAAACGCTCTATCCATACCTGCACTTTCACTCGTCTCCGCTCTATGCGCACCGCGACGATCAATCGGACTACATCCAGGCGCCGCGTCCGGAGCTTTATGCCGTCACCGATGCGCGGGAACTGCACAACCTGGCAAGCAGAAAGCCGGATCAACTAACTCGACTGAGAGGTCAATTGACGGGACTCATGTCGGCCATGCCGCACACGACGCGAAGCCAGCAGGTGAGTGCGGAAGTTTCGCGGAAACTCCAAAGCCTGGGCTACTTGAGTGGCGGCGCCAATTCGCGAAGGGACACGTTCCCACCCACCGCGGGAGCCGACCCGAAAGATCGCATGGCGTTGTTCCGGCGCTTTCAAGATGCTCTTGTCGCCGAAGGCCATGGCCAGGTTCAACAGGCGGCCACGGAGCTTGAGCAGATCGCATTCACTGATCCCGCACTGGTAAGCGCGCAGATCGAGGCGGGCCTTGCCTTACAGCGCCTGGGGCAAAATGAGCGCTCGATTCAGCATTTCAAAGCGGCGCTCGCAGTGAATCCGGAAAATGCACTCGCGCACTACGATCTCTCCGTTTCGCTCTCCAATCTCGGAAAATTTAGCGACGCTATCGAGGAGTTGAACGCTGTAGTTGGTTTGCAGCCATGGTATTCGCAAGCCTACACAGCACGTGGACTGGCGCAGGCACGCCTCGGTAAGCTGCAGGATTCGCTGGCGTCTTTCGATCGCGCGATTGCGATCGACGCCAACGACTTCGACGCGTGGCTCAATCGCGGCGCTGTTCACGGTGCAATGGGCGACTTAGCAAAGGCGCGGATGGATCTGGAGAAAGCGGTCTCACTCGAGCCGCGCAATGCCAGCGCGCGCGAAGCGCTCGGCACGCTGGCGTTTCACGCCGGCGATACGGCGGCGGCACTCACGGAGTATACGGAAGCCATCAAGCTGAATCCTCAATCCTCCTCGGCTCATTCGTCATTAGGATTTCTTTATGCGAAGCAGGGCAAGCGGGAAGAAGCAATCGCCGAATTCCGGAAAGCCTTGGCGCTTGACCCTCACAACCGCGATGCGATCGACGGCTCCCGCATGCTGCAATAGGGCTTCGCAGGGCCTGGACTCAATTAAAATATCAGATACCATGATACGATAGGTGCGCGCAGTTTCCGCTCTACCCTGGACCTCAGCCCTATGCATAGCAGCGCCATTCGGACCTCTGCCGCAGCAAGATCCTCGGATTGGAAAGCCTCGCCCCGGGCCTGGGCAATCACATTCATGCTGTTCGGCAGCATGACGCTGAACTTCATCGATCGCCTGGTCCTGGCGAATGTGGCACCCGCCCTCCGCACGGAGTTGCACCTCTCCAACGAGCAGTATTCCTACATCGTTTTCGCCTTCATGTGCGGCATGACCATTGGCCAGTTGCCGATCGGCATGGTAGTGGATTGGTTAGGCGCGCGACTGGCCCTGCCCGGCATTCTGACCGGCTGGTCTATCGCTAACATGCTGCACGCCTTTGCGCGATCCATCGGCAGCTTCTCTTCGCTCCGGTTCATCATGGGGCTCTTCGAATGCGGCAATTATTCCTCGTCGGTGAAGATCATCGGCGGTCTGATGCCGGCCCGCCAGTGCGCTTTCGCGCTGGCTATTATGGATAGCGGAAGCCTGCTGGGTTCGGTAATTGCTCCGCCGCTGGTAGTCTTCATCCTCGAACGTTTTGGCTGGCACGCAGCCTTCTTTCTTCCGAGTATCCTCGGTCTGTTGTGGCTCGTGCCATGGTTCAAGGTCTACCGGCCTGAAATGGAAATCATGGCGCGCCAAGCGGCTGGCAGCGACCAGGGCAAGGCGCCCGGAGTGCGGGATCTGCTCCGCCTGCGGCAGACTTGGGGCGTGATTCTGATGCGCGGTTTCGGAGGGCCGGTTTCGCAGTTCTATTGGTATTGGCTACCCCTATACCTGGTGCGCGGGCGCGGCATGAGCATGACGGCGATGGCCACGCTCGCCAGCCTCTCCTTCCTGCTGGGCGGCAGCGGAAATATGATCGGCGGCCTGGTCAGCGGCTGGCTTATCCGCAGGGGCAGCACGGTGAATGCGTCCCGGAAATTCTGCTTCACGTTTGGTTGTCTGTTGGCAGCCATCACGGTCTTCGTGCCGGTAGTGCCCGCTCTTCACGTCTCCGTCGCCCTGGTGGCGATGGCGATTTTTGGCCTCAATTTCGGCAGTTGTAGTCTGATTGCCATTATTGCCGATGTCTTCCCGGAGTCGACGCTGGCGCGAGTCACGGGGATGAGCGGCATCGGCGAGGGCATATTGAACATGATTCTGACGCTGGTGACCGGAATCATCGTCGACCACTATTCCTACGTTCCGGTCTTTCTCGGCGCGGGCATCATGCCGCTGTTGAGCATCGGTGCGCTTTGGATTCTGGTGGGCCGCGTCGAAAAAATTGCGGTCCCTACGGAGTCTTCCGCGGTCGTATGAGTATCTCTTCTCTGCGCGCGGGCGTTGCCCGCCGCGACATTACGCCACCGGTAACCGCGCGACTGCCGCTGTGGGGCTTCGCCGGCCGTAACGCGCCAGCGACGGGAGCGCTCGATTGTTTATATGCGCGCGCTCTGGTCCTGCGAGCTGAGCAAGGCAGTGTGGCGCTGGTGACACTCGATCTCGGGCGCACATTCGACATCAGTATGCTCGAGCCTCTGCGCAACGAATTGCAGGCCGACGCCGGATTTGACGCGGTCCTCTTCACTGCCAGCCATTCACATGCGGGGCCGGACGTACGGCTTCGCCAATTCCAATCCGCGCCCGCTGAAAAATGGGCGCAGCAGGCGCTGGACGAGATCCGCGACGCGGTGCTGGAAGCGAATGCTTCTGCCACGCCGGTTCGCATCGGATTTGCCACAGGCAGATCGTGGATCGGCAACAACCGCCGCTTTCTTCGCCCGGATGGCTCAGTGCAGATGATCGCCAGAGACAGTCCGAAGTTCCGCAACCTGCCCATCGACACCAGCGTCCGCGTGGCGCGTCTCGATACCGCGGACGGAAATCCGTTGGCGGTCCTGGTTCATCATTCGTGCCATCCCGTGACGCTCGGCGCGCAAAACCTGATGTACTCCGCCGATTGGCCGGGCGCGATGCTCCAGACCATCGAGGAACAGGCGCCGGGATCTCCACTTGCGTTCTTTATTCAGGGCGCTCCGGGCGACATCAATCTGATGGAGCCTCTCGGGGGAAAAAGCGGAGAGAGCGAAAGACTCGCCATTGGCCGCTCGATCGGGGAAGAGGCGGCGCGTGTGGCGCGTTCCATTCAGACGGCCAATTGCGGCCCACTGCGGATCCAATGCAACACGTGCGATTTTACGTTCGTCAATCGCTGGGACTTCGATCGCTTCATGAGAAGCCTCGATTCGGACTTCCGGCCGCTGGCTGAGATCTTCCTCGATGGCTTCGCCAGAGTGCTCACCGCCCGTGTGAACGTGATCGCGATCGGCGATCTCTGGGCCTGGGTCACCATGCCGGGCGAGCCGTTCCTCGCTTTCCAGATGAGGCTTGCCGCTGAATCCCCGATCGCGAATTCCTGGATGGTCGGGTTTACGGACGGTTACCTCGGCTACTTCCCGACGATTCGTGCCGCGGCGGAAGGCGGATACGGAGCCGACGGCCTCGAGACTTGGGTGGAATTGGGCGCGGGCGAGCGCATTCTGGATCACGCGCTCGTCACTCTCTACCAGATGAGCGGAAAGTTGCAGGACTTGCCGACCCGGCGAATGTAGCTTCGATCCTCCTTGCCAAAAACCAGGCTGTGGCGCCGGGAATGTGATGTATTATATATCAGAATGACTGCCCTGATGGATCTACTGTTGCGAATTCGTGCCGATATCGCGGGAAATTGGGTTTGGGCATGGCGCGTCGCCTGCCTCCTCAGCGTGGCCGCCATGTTTTCTGCAAATTCCAGCGCTACGCAGTATCTGGTTTATACCGGCGGGTTCAATCGGACCGGTAACAAGGGCATGTATGCCTTTCGCTTCGATACCAAAACGGGCAAGCTGCAACGCATCGGTTTGGCGGCCGAGGCTACGAACCCCACCTATTTCTCAGTCCATCCCAACGGCCGTTTTCTCTATGCCGTGGTCAATATGCCGGATTCTATCGGCGGTGTGAGCAGTTATGAGATTGATCGTAAGACCGGAAACCTGAAGCTTCTCAACACGGTTTCTTCCCGCGGCACAAACACCTGCTTCGTCGCGGTTAGTCATACCGGGAAGTACGTGTTGGATGCCAACTATGAAAGCGGCAGCGTGGCAGCGTATCCCGTGAAGCCCGACGGCCGGCTGGGTGAAGCAAGCGGATTCTCGCAGCACCAGGGATCGAGCGCAAACCATGAGCGCCAGGCCGGACCGCACGCACACTCGTTCAATGCCTCGCCGGATGACCGCTATGCGATTGCTGCTGACCTGGGAACGGACCAGTTGTTCGTTTATCACTTGGATGGTGGCGCGCTTGCTCCCAACAATCCGCCGTTCACCAAAGTGACTCCGGGCTCGGGCCCGCGCCATTTCGCATTTCATACTTCCGGCCAGTTTGCCTATGCCGTCGAGGAGATCGCTTCGAACCTGACGGTGTTCCGTTACGACGCAAAGGGCGGAGTGTTGCATGAGATCCAGACCATCTCTATGCTGCCGGCCGGATTCTCGGGAACCAGCTATGCGGCGGACGTGCAGGTTCACCCGTCCGGAAAGTTCGTTTACGGCTCGAACCGCGGAAATGACACCATCGCCGTTTTTGCCGTGCAGCCCGGCTCCGGCAAACTGACGCTCATACAGAACGCGAAGACCGAGGGAAAAACGCCCAGAATCTTCGCCATTGATCCCACCGGGGAATTCCTGCTGGCTGCGAACGAAGGTTCGGGCAGCGTAGTGGTTTTCCGAATCGACCCGGCAAGCGGCCGGCTGAAGCTGACCGGCGAAAGAGCCGATGCGCCGGGACCGGCCTGCGTGAAGTTCGCCGGGGTGCTGGCGCAATGATTCGGCCGTGGGAAAACGAATTCTCAAAGCAAAGAAAACGATAGGAGACTCTCATGAAGCGTGTTCTCACAATCGCTTTGATCCTGCTGTTGGCCGCGCTCGCGGCCGCTGTGGCCAAGACGGACAAGAAGAATGTCTCCGTCCACCAGACGGCTTACGGCAAGTTCATTCAGGTCGGCAGTACTTATTACAGCTCGGGCATCGCCGCGCGTATGCCGGATGGCAGCGTTCCCCCGGGAATGGCGGCGCAGACTCGCGTCACGCTGGAGAAGTTCCAGAAAGCATACGCCGAACTCGGATTGAAAATGTCCGACGTGGTGAAGGTGAATGTCTACATCACCGACGAAAAGTTGAAGCCGGAAATGGACGCCGAGTATCAGAAAGTCTTCAGCGGTGAAAACGCGCCGTGCCGGACCGCCGTCACAGTCGCTTCTCTCGACCCCGGCCGCGTGGTCGAGATGGATATGATCGCCATTAAGTAACAGCGGTCATGTCGTTCCCCCGCTCTGGTTCGCAATTCGCATGGATATTCGCGGCTGTGCTCTGCGCGGCGCAGCTTTCCGCACAGGCCACACACGACGAATACGTTCAGGCGATTTATCCGAGTTCCAAGACTGGCTTCACCTACATGTACAACTACTACCTGCCGCCGGCGGGTAGCAGCACACCGTGGTGGCCCTCCTGGTCGCCCGATGGAAAATCACTGGCGTTCGCGATGGATGGCTCCATCTGGACGATTCGGGTTGGTGAATCGACCGCGCGGGAAATCGCGTATGCCAAGGAGTACCTCTCCTCGCCTGAGTGGTCGCCCGATGGCCGCTGGATGGTTTATACGGCTGAGGATTTTTCTCAGTCGATCAACCTCGTGCTTCGCGATCTTCGCACGGGCCGCACCGTACCGCTGACCAGCGGCAATTTCCTGAACGTTGACCCTGCCTGGTCGCCAGACGGCAAACGCCTCGCCTGGGTGACCACAGAGCCGGATGGCTACTTCAACATTCGCGTGATGCAAATCGATAACGGTCAAAAAGGGAACGTCATTGCAGTGACTACCGATCATCGTTTCGGACACGACCGGCTCTACTTCGGCGACTACGACGAGCACATCGCGCCTGCATGGTCGCCAGACGGGAGAGAGTTGATCTTCGTTTCCAATCGAGGCATTCCGCTTGGCTCCGGCGCTCTCTGGCGAGCTCCGGTGGAACCGGACGTGATGAACCGAGGCCTCGCGCACAATATTTATCAAGAGGAGACGCTCTACCGCAGCCGTCCGAACTGGTCTCCGGATGGGAAGCGAATCATTTACAGCTCCCATGTTGGCGGACAGTACAACAATCTGTTCGTGCTGCCGGCCGGCGGAGGCGATCCGTACAAAATGACCTTCGGAGACTACGACAGCTTTCAACCTCGCTGGTCACCCGACGGAGAATGGATCGCCTACATCTCCAACCAGGAAGGACTCCCGCAATTGAAGCTCTTGAAGAGCTGGGGTGGAAAGCAAATTCTAGTGAAGCTGGAGAAACTCGAGTGGAGCCGCCCGATGGGAAAAGTGGAGGTGGAAGTAATCGATGCCGCCACAGGCAAACCAACGGCCGCCCGCATCTACGCGCAGGCCTCTGACGGCAAGCCCTACACGCCTTCGGATTCTTATGAGCGCGTCTCTACGCTGAACAAGCACCTGTTCCACACGCACGGCCGCTATACCAGCGAAGTGCCGCCTGGACCATACTCGGTCGAAGCGATCAAGGGATTCGAATACGATCCGGCGGGGCAGACCGTGCAGGTCCGGGCCGGCGCGACGCAGCACGTTCGTCTGACACTGCGGCGCGTGCGCAATTGGAAGGGCCGCGGCTGGCATTCGGGCAGCAATCACGTCCACATGAACTATGGCGGGAACCTGCACAATACTCCGGAAAACCTCTACTTCATGAATGACGCCGAAGATGCGGACGTGATCGGCCACGATATCGCGAACAAAGATAACCGGATTCTCGACTACCAATATTTCCTGCCGGATGGAAAGGTCAATCCGGTTTCAACCGCGGATCGCATTATGGTGAGCGGCGAAGAATACCGGCCGCCGTTTCTTGGGCACATCTCGCTATTCAATCTCACGGATCATCTGATCTCTCCCTTTCTCACCGGCTATGAAGGAACCGCGGTCGAGAGCCTCTATCCGTCCAATACGGATATCTTTCTGGACGCAAAGAAACAGGGCGGTATCGGCGCCTACGTGCATCCGTGGAATACGCCGGGCGATCCGCTGGATGGCGATCTCGGTTCTGCGAAGGGCTTTCCGGTGGATCTTGCCCTGCACGCCTTCTCCTATTTGGAACTGTGGTCGGCCGCGAACAAGGTCGCGCTCATTCCGTGGCATCATGCGCTGAATTTCGGCTTCAAAGTGCCGGTTACCGGCGGAGAAGATTCGATCTCGAATCTCCATCGGGGGCGCTTGGTGGGAGCGGTACGCGGCTATTTCCTGCTGGACGGGCAGACGCTCACATGGCCGCACTACATGGCGGCCATGCTCAAAGGACGCGGCTTCGTCACCAATGGGCCACTGCTGGATCTGCGAATCAATGACCAAATGCCGGGCGATGATTTGAAACTCAACGCCCCCGGGCAGGTTCGCGTACACGCACTGATGGAATCAATTGTGCCGCTCGACCACTTGCAGCTTGTTTACAACGGCAAAGTCGTGGAAGAGATTTCTCTGACGGGCGATCGCCGCCGCGCCGAATTCAGCAAATCGGTGGCGGTGGAACACAGCGGATGGTTCACGCTTCAAGCCTTCGCAGACAAGCCCGAGAGTCCGGTGGAGGACAATTTTCCGATGGCTACTACCAACCCCGTGTATGTGAGCGTTGGAAATCAGCCCGTCCGCGACAGTCAATCGGCCGAGTACTTCATACGCTGGATCGACAAGCTCACAGCGCTGGCGGCGAAAGATCCGGGCTGGCGATCGGACAAAGAAAAAGAGCACGTGCTGGGGCAGTTTCGGCAGGCGCGAGACATATTCGTAAAGTTAGACCGGGAAGCGAAACAAGCCCCGATCCATGAAGCGCGGAGCCGCCGCCAAGACTTCTGAAACCGTGAATTGGAATTCGTTTTTCTATGATCCTTACCGACGAAGTCATTGATCAACTTGCCGTGGAGGGCCTCAATGTGGTTGGCGCCGCCCGCGGAATCCATACCTACAACTACGACATTACCGGCTACCGCCGCGTGCCTCGCCTGGACACGCCGTTCGGCAAGTTTCATACATGGGACGCGGGGAGCGCGCCCGTCAGAAGCCCCGGCGCCCATCCGGAATGCGCGCTCGACCGGCCTTACGCCATCCGCCTGGGCGGCTTTGAGCGCGGTGTCATCTACGCTCCTGACCGCATCGGAAGCATGCTGCGCGAGCACGAGGTGATCTTCTCGGACGGTCCCGGGAACGGCAAATACGAGAGCGCCATGCTCGCTCGGAAATACGGGCTGCGACTGGTGTTTGAAGCCTCCGCGTATGGAGTTCAGATGCCATTCACTAAAAAGCAATTGGCTGCGTTTGAGCCGGTATGGGAAGCGCAGGTAGTGTACATGCGCGATTGCTGCAAGCGGTTGGGCGAAGCGGTCGGGATCGATTTGGTGGATGACCCCGACAATGTCTGGGTCTCGCTGATTGGTGTGGATGTGCAGCCGCTGGATTTGTTCCTGGAACACGCCCGGCGCAACTACGAGGAAGTGAACGACGATTTTCGGCAGGAGTATGGCTTCGATCTGCCGCTTGCCGAAGCCTCTCATGAGCCGCATTCCGTTTCACGAAGAATCCGCTTCTGGGAATATGTGCGGCGGCGCTATAGCGAGTTGGCGTTGCTGCAGAACACGGTCTTGCGCCGTCATGTCCGCGGCGAGATTGTCGGCAACCTGGAATTCGATACCGAGCCCGACTATACACTGTGGGGTCAGGCGTACGATGTCCCCGGCTTCAATCTCCGCACGGCCTTGTTTGACGACGAGATCGGATATCGGTATTGGGTTGGCTACGGGACCAAGGTCTCCGCGGACCTGACGCACCGCGCGCCTATGATCAGCGTGCGAACCAATCAGGTGGCTGCGGGCCCGCGAATCATTCCGACTCCCGAAACTACACGCTACTGGTATAGCCAGGCGATCCAGAGCGGCGCGGGCGGGTTCTATCTCTGGATTAAGGATTTCTACGGCGACCAGCTTGACCCGAATGGATACGCCGGCCCTTGTATGACGAATCCGGACTCCAGCACGCGCCCCAAAGAGCGATGGCAGACGCATCTGGACGCCTCCAAGATTCTCGGGCGGCGACGAGTTTTCCAACCACCGGCATCAGAGACCGGCATCCTGGTTTCGATTCCGTCTTGTGCGGCCGGAGGATGGCCTGATGTGTTTTCCGCTTATGTGGAAACAGCGCGAGCCGGCATCTTTCCTCGCTTCGTTTCGAGTGCCGAACTGCGCACCAGCGATGCGCCTCTCTCCGGACTGCGCCTGCTGCTGGTTCCGCGTGCTCTTTATGAGCATCGCGCCGTGGTCCGCCGATTGCACGACGCCGCCGCCGCTGGATTGACCGTGGTGATCGGGGATGCGGAATCGTTTTCTTACGACGAAAACGGCGTTGCTAATGACGAGTTGATTCGGCTCACCAGCGTCGAATCGGGAGCGACGCGCTCCAGCTTGGAGAGTATCACCGTGCGCCAAAGCGGTAAGGAATTCCGCGTGGACCCGTATCGCGCGGGCCATATACTGACGCCCCTTCCGTGCGGAGACGTTGCCGCCCGCTATGCGGGTGGGGGCGCGGCCGTGGTGGAACACAAAATCGGTTCGGGAAGAGTGATTTCGTGCGGGGCACCGATCCTCGACATCTACGCCACGGGAATTCGTCAACTCTCCGCCGAAAAGCCCGCGCGCTATGAACTGCTCCGTCACTGGCGCGAAACATCCGGGGCGCGAGACGATTCCTGGGTCTTCGACGTGACACTTGACAACCTGGCCGATGTCACCGGCACTACGGGTTCGGCTCTCCGACCGCCGGACCCATCCGTACAGTTTGCGCCGTTTTTATATGTTCACGGAATTGACGAGACCCAGGAGCCATAGAAGCGGCCATAGCCGTTAACCTGCCGCTCTTGAATGCGGACGCCAAATGTCAGATATTGAAATGCGAAGCGCGGGGCAGCACTGGTTGCGGAACCCGCTCACTTCCACGGCTGGCGAGAGGAGAAAAGCTCTGAAAACCTTTTTGCGAACTGCGGCCGCCCTGGCGGGGCTCATTCTTTGCTACATGGCTATACGGCTTCCGGCGCAAGAGTCTACCCGCACCGGCACTCGCACCACCTATCGCGATTGGAAGGCATACGGCGGAACGCCGGATAATGTGCACTACTCCGCGCTCACCCAGATCAATCGCGACAACGTTCAGCATCTCACCGAAGCGTGGCGTTACGACGCCGGCGATGCATCGCAGGGTTCCGAGATGGAATGCAATCCGATCATCGTTGACAATGTCCTCTACGCGACCACGCCTACGCTGCGCGTCATTGCGCTCAACGCTGCGACGGGTAAAATGCTGTGGACTTTTGATCCTACCGAATCTACTAGCCGGGGCCGCGGACTGAAAGCGGATAATCGCGGTGTCGCGTACTGGTCCTCCGGTAGCGATCAGCGGATCTTCACGGTAGCGCGGAATAATCTGTGGGCTGTGAATGCAAAGACAGGCAAGGCGATTCCCTCATTCGGTGATGAGGGCCACGTGGATCTTCGCCAGGGCCTAGGCCGTGATCCGGATACGGTGTCCATCACTTCCACCAGTCCCGGGCGCGTTTATAAGGACCTTTTCATTCTGGGCAGCACGGTGCCGGAAGATCTGCCGTCGGCTCCCGGAGACATTCGCGCGTTCGACGTTCGAACCGGCAAGGTGCGCTGGACCTTCCACACCATTCCGCATCCGGGTGAATTTGGCTACGACACCTGGCCGAAAGACGCCTGGAAGACCAGTGGCGGGGCCAACGATTGGGGTGGTATGACCCTCGACGAACAGCGTGGAATGCTTTTCATTCCTACCGGTTCCGCCGCGGCTGATCCTTACGGAGCCGACCGTCATGGTGACGATCTGTTCGCCAACTGCCTGATTGCTCTTCATGCCGACACTGGAAAGCTGGCTTGGTATTTCCAGGCGGTGAAACACGATATCTGGGATCGCGATTTCCCGGCACCGCCGGCGCTAATCACAGTGAAGAGGGGGAACCGGCTGATCGATGCGGTGGCAATCACGACGAAATCGTCCACGATGTTTGTGTTCGATCGCGACACGGGAAAGTCGTTATTCCCGATCGAATACCGCAAAGTCCCATCGTCGGATATAGACGGGGAGCAGACCTCACCAACTCAGCCGTTCCCTGTTCTTCCCGAGCCATTCGCGCCGCAGGCCTTCACCGAAGATATTGTTACGGACCGGACACCGCGAGCTCACCAATATGTGCTGGATGAATTGAAGAAGTACCGCCACGGCGGGCAATTCATTCCGCCCAGTTTGCAGGGCACCATCGTGTTTCCGGGTCTGGATGGCGGAGGTGAATGGGGCGGCGGAGCGTTCGATCCGGCGACTCATCTCTTTTACGTCAACTCGGATTCCATGGTCTCAGTGATCCGGCTTATTGAACGTCCGAAGCGCGAAGGCCTCGTGACAGGCCGCACCCTCTACATGGACCACTGCGCCACCTGCCACGGGCAGAACTTTGCCGGCGATCCGCCGCACTATCCGGCTCTCACGCAAATCAATCGCAAGATGTCGGAAATAGAAATCAGCGCGGTCATCAAGAGCGGGGGTGCGCTCATGCCCGCCTTTGCGCAACTGGGCGATCCGGCGATTCATTCCATAGCGGAATTTGTCCTGTATGGACGCGGAGTGGCTGTTGCAGCACCGCGCCAGACGGTCCCACGCTTGAAATACATGCGTGGCGCTCCCATCCGCGTTTTCGATCCCGATGGCTATCCGCCGATGAAGACGCCTTGGGGAACGCTGAACGCCATCAATATGGACACGGGGAAGCTCGTCTGGCAGGTGCCTCTCGGCGAATTCCCGGAGTTGATGAAACAGGGCCTTCCCGTCACGGGTAGCGACAACTACGGCGGGCCGCTGGTGACTGCGGGCGGGCTAATCTTCATTGGAGCTTCGAATCATGATCAGAAGTTCCGCGCTTTTGATAAGGCCAGCGGCAAGGTCGTATGGGAGGCGAAGCTTCCAGCCGGAGGCAATGCGACACCCGCCACATATGAAATTGACGGCCGGCAGTACGTAGTGATCGCGGCCGGCGGGGGTAAATCGCATTTGGGCCCCGTGCCCTCCGCCGCCACGTACGTGGCGTTCGCTTTGCCGGCAAAGGCCAAGCCGTAACGAATCATCTGAGGCGGCCGACGCTCCGATACCGGGACGAATTAGCCGAACGAGCCTTGGCGAAAGCCTTCGATGATGTGGTCGCAAGAGCGCAAGGCGAATGCCAGAATCGAAATGGTCGTCGTCTTGTCCGTGGGAGTCGGGAACATACTGGCGTCCGCGACGTAAAGATTCGGAACGTCGTGACAAGCGCTCCAGCGATTCGTCACGAATTTCTTGGGATCGTTCCCGAACCGGCAGGGGCCGGTCTCATGCAGACTGTGGCCCGGAGGTTGGGGCTTCGCGCCAGCTCCCCAATTCTCGCCATCCGCCCGGCGCAGGATATCCGCGCAGACCTCTTTGGCATGTTCCCACATCTTGAGCTCATTAGGTCCCCATTGATAATGGAACCGCGCTACCGGAATGCCGAAGATGTCTTTCACCACCGGATCGATATCGATGTAGTTCTTTTCGCTCACCAGTGAAGGAGCCTGAATGCCAAAACTCACTGGCGTGGGATAGTACTTGCGAATCTTGCGCTTGTATTCCGAACCGAAGCCTTCAAAGTGGCTCGCGTAGCTGGGATACTCCTGGCATCCTCCACCCACGTAAACCGAATAGCCGCGAATGAACTCCTCTTCGAACGGATTCTTGAGGTTCTGCCAACGCGGCATCCAGCAGACGGTGGAACTTGAAGCATTATCAGGCCGGCTGGGCTGGCCAGCCAACCGCGGAAGAATACCGTGCGCCGCCGAGGCGTAAAGATGATCCACCAGGTTGCGCCCCAGTTGGCCGCTGGAATTCGCGATCCCGGTGGGCCAGTGGCGCGACTTCGAATTCAGCATGATCTTCGCGGTTTCGCAGCAGGACCCCGCCAACACCACGACTTTCGCGTAGACTTCGACTTCCTTCCTAGTCGCGCGGTCAATGTACGAAACGCCGGCGGCTTGGCCGTCCTCGCGGACAATCACGTTTTTCACGTGCGCGTCTGTGCGCAACTCGAGCTTGCCCGTCTTCTCGGCAGCCGGAATGAAATACCACGTGGGAGAAAAGAACGATCCCGAATCGCATCCGGTTCGGCATCCTCCGCAATAGTGGCAGGCCGGATGGCCGTTGTGGTCCACCGTCAACTGTGCAATGCGATCCGGCAGGTAGGGCACTCCGATTTCATCGCAGGCGGACTTCACGATCCAATCCATGCACCGGTGGCCAAAGGCCGGCAGGTAATCGCCATCAGGATTACTGGGGCGATTCTGAACCGTGCTCGATACGCCGACCATTCGCTCGATCCGGCTGTAGTACGGCGAAATTTCTTCGGAGGTGATCGGCCAATCGACGTCGTGTCCGTCACGGCTGGCCCCTTTGAAATCGATATCCCCAAAGCGAGCCGAGCTACGCCCCCAGAAATTGGCCTTGCCGCCGGTGCCCTTGCATCGCGTCCAAACCCACTGGCCGCCGGGCGCTACGGTGTAGCGAATCTCGTGCTCAAACAGATCGGTGGTAATTTCCGAGTCGCAGCCTCCGTGCCTCTGGTTCTTGGTCTTCGGGTCCCCAAAGCCGCGATACTGCAATTCAAACCGGCGCCGGTGATTCCCATAGTGCATGGAAGGAATCACGCGAGGTCCTGAATTCAGCGCGACCACGTTGAGGCCGGCTTCGCACAAGGTTTTCATGACCGTACTACCGCCGGCGCCTGTGCCCACTACAATCACGTCGTAAACCTTCGCCATGATGTTCTTCCTTCACTGGCGGATAGGGCTGAGGTGCTTGTGCTCGCGGTCGTTGACATGCGTGCACCCCAAGGGGTCCTTTTCATAAAACTGCCGGAGACTCGGATTGTCGAGTTCCGCGAAACCGATGCGCGATGTGTAGAAACCCATCAGCGTGTATTCGCGAATCAAATTGAAGAAGGCCCGGCCTTGCTCTTCGCCCGGACGATGCTTCTCGCGATATGCCAGGTGCTCAAGAATGCCGGTTTGCTCTTCTTTGCTCACCGCACGGAACGGCTTTTGCCGCGATGCCTGCGAGCGCGCATCGAGCCAGGAAATACCGGACCGGAATTTCGGTTGAATCTCCGCATCCCGGGATGCCATCAGATCGATGAACTCACTGACACCCGCCTCACGCGCTCCTGGAGTTTCATCGCTTGGGATGATGAGGTCACAGAGGATTTCCGCAGTCTCATATTCTTCCGTGGTGAAGAATTGCGGTTTGTACGTTTTCTTTGGGCCTTGGGCCAGTCCATTCTTCGGTGGATCATCGAATGCGAATGCCCATTTCGTCAAGCCCGGAAACTCGGCCGCGGCCGAAGCGAGGCTGAGAATTCGAAGAATTTCTCTACGCTCGGGACCTTGTCCTGCCATTGAATGAAGACCTCCTGCTTGCTTTCCAACTAGGGCGTGTTCACACTAATAAAACAATTAGGTAGTAAAATGTTTGTAGCATGGAGATTACCGAAGAGCAGTACGTGCGCATCAAACATAGCCTGCCGGTACAGCGCGGCAACGTCAGTCTGACTAACCTCCAGGTGCT
>DASZPB010000087.1:0-3853 GCA_035550475.1 Bryobacteraceae bacterium
ATCATCCACTTCGGTGTCCGCGCGGCGGCGGGAAGCGCAACTTGACCGAGTTCCTTCAGGGAATGCCACCAGACGCGCGCGGCGCCGGAAAATCCGTGGCGCCGGCGACTGTCTTCCATGTCATCGAGGAAGACCTGCATCATCTCGGGACCGAAATCTTCGCGGAGTTCGGCGGGATAGAGATGGAGCAGAAGGCCGTAAATTCGTGCGTTCATGATGAGGACCTCAAAGGGCGAAGACGCAGAGCTTTCGATTTTTTCACGATGGCCTCCATTCTTTCGACTTCCGCCTGAAAGGTGGAGTTCCCTTCCCTGGTCAGGCTGTAGTAGCGGCGGCGGCTGTCACTGCCCGCGGGGCCTTTGACTTCCTCGATCCAGCCGGAATCGAGAAGGCGCTGGATGGTGGTGTAGAGGGTGGCGGGGCCGAGGTCGAACGCGTTATCCGAGATTTCGCGCGCTTCCTGCATGATGGCGTAGCCGTGTTTCGCGCCGCCGGCGAGGGCGAACAGAATGTAGAACGCGGCGGGCGGAAGTGGTGCGGCGGAGGATTCCATGATGATCAGTCAAGATGGAGCGACCAACCACCGATCGCAGGTAGCGCGGGTTACGCTGCGAGGAGGTGAATCCAGCGGCGCAGAGCCGCATACGAAAGGAGTTGGTCGCACATGACTAAATTACTCTTTATCGGCCTGGATGTCCACGCCGAGACGATTACGGCAGCAGTGGCTGAGCCCGACGGAGAAGTTCGCAGCCTGGGCAACTTTCCCAATACGCCCGAATCGGTCCGGAAGATTATCGGCAAACTCGGGCCGCTGGAAAAGCTGAGATGTTGTTACGAAGCAGGTCCCACCGGTTACGTCCTTTACTGGCAACTCACGCAACTGGGCGTGGCATGCGAAGTGATCGCGCCGTCGCTGATTCCACAGAAGGCCGGCGACCGCGTGAAAA
The DNA here is from genome assembly GCA_035550475.1 of Bryobacteraceae bacterium. Classification (GTDB taxonomy): domain Bacteria; phylum Acidobacteriota; class Terriglobia; order Bryobacterales; family Bryobacteraceae; genus DASZPB01. Next base: position 948 of record DASZPB010000087.1, read on the forward strand.
CTGACCGCCGGGACGCCGAAAAGCTGGCTCGCTGCTATCGCGCCGGTGAACTCACCGCGGTCTGGGTTCCGGATGCGGCACACGAAGCGTTGCGCGATCTGGTGCGGGCCCGCGAAGCGGCGAAGAAGGATCAGCTTCGCCATCGCCATCGGCTGGGGAAGTTTCTGCTGCGCCACGGCAAACGTCCGCAGAAGGCAGGCACACCCTGGACACAGAAATATCTGAACTGGATTCGAATCCATGTGCATTTTCCGGAAGCTGCTCTGGAAACCACGGTTGAGCATTATCTGCATGAAGTCGAGCACGTTGGGGAACGAATTGTGAAGCTGGAGAAAGCCATTGACGAAGCAGTGGCGAAAGCGCCGGCTGAGATACGCAGCGTCATCGAAGCGCTGCAGGCATTGCGTGGCGTGGCGCAGATAACAGCCGCCACAGTGGTGTGTGAACTGGGGAGTCTGACGCGCTTTCCGAATCCGCGGCAGTTGATGGGCTACAGCGGACTGGCGCCACGCGAATATTCCAGCGGCAACCGCATCCGGCGCGGCGCCATCACCAAAGCCGGCAACGGGCATTTGCGGCGGGTACTGGTGGAATCGGCCTGGACCTATCAGCACCGGCCCAATGTACAGGGGCGAGTGCTGAGGAGGCAGAAATCGCTGGCGCTGAGTGAAGAGGCGCGGTCAATCGCATGGAAAGCGCAGCAGCGTCTGCACAAGCGGTACACGGCGATGATGCTGCGCGGCAAACACAAAGGACAGATCGTGACGGCGCTGGCGCGAGAATTACTCGGCTTCATGTGGGCCATAGCGGTAAAAACAGAATCGCAATACGGATTGACGATGGCAGTTTAAGATGGAGCCCTCTTTGCGGAGAGCAGAGTGGACAACGGCCGGGGGCACACGAAAAGGAGAACCCTCGACGAAAATTGTGCGGTACGGTCTCTGGACCCAACCCGCGTTATCAGTCCGAGGCAGCTCCCGACGGATCATGTCCATGCGGTTTCGACCCGCGTATATCAGTGTGATCAATCGTCGCGCCAGCTTCCTGGGTGTTATCCACTCTGCGCTTCGCAAAGAGGGCTCCGGGCTCACCAGCGGGAACGTGTTCCCTTCTGCGCCGCCCATCGGGAATCGGGGAAATGCCGGAACGGTGCTCACGGTCAAGGGTTCGCTACGCCGCGCCAAAAAGCGGCGCGCCCTGGACCGCTCCGCGCCGTTCCGGCAGCAATATCCCGCGATGGGCGGCTCCGGCGGGAACACTCGACGGTCTTCTGCAACAAAAAAAGGATTGAAGATGAAGAGCTTTATTTAAAGCAAAACCACTGAATATTTCGGACTTGACAGGGTCGCTCCATATCAGTTTGAGGTTGGAGCCGGGTTCAGACGATCGATCACCACTACCGGCATCACGTGCTCCGCGGTTTTCAGTCTGAGACCCAGTTCCTTATCGAGAGCCTCAACGAGCGAGATGCTGCCATTGGGATCGCTCCCCGATTGATCGACCAGATGCGCGGGGCTCCAGCTCATCGTGAAGTCGAAACCGCCCGTCAGACCTGTCGCATCGATTGGAGGGTGAGTGACGTATTGCCCGGCAAATGCCTGGAGCTTTTGCGCGAGCTGGGCCATCGTGGTGTTGCGGCAACGTACGGAGAAAACGGGTACGGCCGCCACGTCTGACTGCGGTTGCACCGGAATATTCCGGCAGCCCGAGCGGTTGCGAACATCCGCGCGCTGCAGTCGGGGTTTCACGGCGACGAGTTCCAGAACGGTGATGCTTCGCTGCTCGACATGCGTCACCAGACCGAACCGCTCGGCGAGCAGAGCCCGCAACATGAGCCGGAGAGATTCCCAATCGGCCGGACCTGCCGCCGGAGCGCGCGCGTCCACATCGTAGCGCACGGACTCCGAGAATTTGGGAGCGCCGCTGAGCAGATCGTCATTGTCTATGGCATCGAGATCCTCGAAATCCCAGGCGTATTTGATGAGGGATTTCAGCGTCAGCCCCTGAATCCCCATGCGGCCGCCGGGATAAAAGCGAACACCTCTTTGCGTGACATCAGGCGGCGTAGGCTTGATGGTCGCGACATCGAACGCAAGAGGTATTTCCAGCAGCAGCGTTGCCACCGCGGGCGTATTCGGCGCCGGGTCGCGATCCACGCGATCGACAATCAGGACCGGCTCCGGTACGTCGCGCAGCGCCAGATTCAATCCCAGCTGCTTTTCGAACGCTTCGGTGAGAGGCACGCCGCCGTTTCCTCCGGTGACGAAATTCCGCTGGCGCGACCAGCGCAGGGAAAAGTCAAATGACCCGCTGAGCTGCGTTTGATCGAGCACGGGATTCGCCCACAGATAATCGCCGGCGAATCCTGGCAGCGTCTGGGTAAACTGAGCCATCGAAATATTCGTGCAGGTGATTGCGTGATCGCCCCCTGTCGAAGTCTGCTTGCAGCCGGGGTCGCCGCCGCCCTCGTTCGCTTTCATCAGGCGGCGCGGGCCCGCGGTCAGCACGAATTCCGGGAACGGGTGCGTCTCGGGATGCATTTGAAGGTGAAAGCGCTCCGTGAGGAGCGCCTGCAGCATGGCTGGAATGGATGCAGGAGTAGTGTCCGCGGGTACCTTCGCAATCACATCGAAGCGAGCCGTGTCGAGCCACCCGGGGCCACCCAGCAGTTTGGCCGGATCGATTTTCCAGGCAGCGCTGATCAGGTCGACGAGCGTAGCCGAGTAGATTTGATAGCGGCCGCCGCGAAGGTCGCCATGCCGCGTCTCCAACTGGGGATCCCGTATGGCGGAGATAGCCCAGGCGCTGTTGGGGTCTGAGGAGTGGACGTCGGCGAGTTCAAAGGCGCGCGGAGGATCGGCGGCGGCCAGCAGGCTCGACGCGATGAACGGAAGCGCAATGGCTCT